>JBMYJM010000003.1:0-428830 GCA_049594415.1 Verrucomicrobiales bacterium
CCGATGCGCCTGATAAGGGGTCGTGCAGTTGTGAGCCCTTCGTGTTGCTGTAGGTAAGAGTGAGCTCTCTGCCTTCTTTCCAAGTCTTGATGTTATCGTAAGTGAAACCCTTGTAGTAAAAAAAGTATTCCTTTCCATTAGCTGAAATCAGCCGACCCGGATCATGAAATTCCTTAAAGACCACAGACTTTGAATAAAGAATGTCGGAAGCCTTTTCGGTGGTGGGGTTAGCGTAGGACAAATCGCCAAGCATGAGGAGGGCGCATGCTGCCGCGAGAAGTTGATATTTCGCTTTGTGAAACCAGCACAGGGGTGTGTCCATACTAAGAAACGGTATTGGCTCAATGCCTGCATGCAATGGCTGGTTTGCGAAATGCTGAGCATGTTTACGCAATTTAACCTGCTAGTTCCGGGCATTGCAATTCAACTCGCCCTGAGAGGCGGTAGCGAGCCGCCGTATTCTCCTGAACGTTTGAGGCCTGGCAGCCCGATCTGAGAGCGCGGTCTCACGAACAGATTGAGGATTCGAATCAGGGAAGTCGATCAACTCGCAGCGGAATCGGGCTTGCCTGCGTCGTCTTGTTCGCCGCCTTCGTTTCCCGGTCCGTGATCGGAGCGTGCATCAGCCCTATCGGAAGGACGATCTACCGCGTCTAGTCGCTCGCGTAGTTCGGCAATTTCCTTCTTGAGTTTTACGAGGTATCCACCAATGAAATAAAAGCACATGGGCAGGAAAAGGAGGAAAACCAATGTAACCGCATTATCGGATCCCCCTGCCGACGCTGCCCAAAGGTTTCCAATCGTTACGATGACAGCCAAAACCGCACAAAACACGGCAGGCATCCAAGGCCCGATCTTGTCACGCATCTCTTCTATATTCATCGTTTGAGCTTCGGTCGATCAGGGGTGTAGGTCCAGTTGAACTTATCTGGCATTCCTAAATGCAATCGATAATAATTTGGCGAACGTCATAGCGATGTCACTGCCTGCCGACAGCGTGCTCTGACTTCTGGGTTAAGGTTGTAATGTTCATTCAGCCTTCGACTCGGCGCGGGCAGGCAGTTGATCATCCGTGACTTGTTCGCCCCGACTCGAGTTGCCGTGAGCGGTTCACGTAAGTAATGAAGGGCAACCGCGAATCTTTGCATTGTATACAAAAACGGAATGGCCACATTCTAGCTCGTCAATTATGAAGACATCTACCAATCAAAGAAGTACTCGATAACAGTAATCGCCGTCATCGCATTGAAAATCAGCCCTGAGATTACACCGAATAGTAAGCTGAATAACATTGCTGGCCACATCTTAAACTCGTCATGCTTTCGAACGATGAAGCAATAACAGATGCTGAACAACCAGCACGTGAATATACTGGGCAGGGTGGAAAAAATAAGAAACACCACCTTCAGTGGGTCAAGTGGAGCAGGAGGGTAAGCACTGACTTTCCCCACAACTCCAAACACGTACAAGCCCACGGTGGCGGCCACCGCGAGGCTGGTGAAGTACGAGCATGTGAAAACTCGAACGGGTTTTGCTCGCGAAATCCCAGCTGAGCCAATGAACTTCGGCCAGATTGATGGGCTTTGATACGGATTGGTCTCGGTTCCCATGACAACTTTAATAATTCACTTTATCATCCATTTCTCGCAGCGATAAATGAAGTCACCGTGAAAGCTGCGTGAAATCTTCGTGAATTCTTGAGGCGAACAGTATTATTCACGTACAGTTCCTTTTTACGGTACAACTGGACATGTCCACTTTTAGGGTACAACTGGACACTTTGGATTAGAGCTCCGCGTGACTGTTGTATGGGCTAAATTGCCTCTTATCAGTTTGGGGCGAAAGAAAAAAATTAACGGGTATTCAGTATTAGTTAGGGTGGGTTCGTGGTTTTCTTTCGGAAGCTTCGAAGAGTTAGCTTCCGCAACGAAAGACTTCGGCGGAGTCTCCCTGAGCCTCTTTGGCGCCTTTATTCGAGATCGAGCGGACTTTTTACACCCGCGCCGGGTTTCTTCATGACGTGGAGGTAAATCATGGTCGTTGAAACATCGGAGTGTCCAAGGAGGTCCTGAACTGTCCGAATGTCGGTTCCGCGTTCCAGCAGGTGAGTGGCAAAACTGTGACGCAAGGTGTGGCAGGTGACTCGCTTCGGTATCCCCGCCGCCTGAACCGCCCTGGAAAACTGGCGCTGCAGCGACTTTTCGTGCAGGTGGTAGCGTGCGATGCGACCAGACCTGGGGTGGGCGCATAGCCGCGAGGCCGGAAACACCCACTGCCACGGCCACTTTTTGGCGGCGTTGGGGTATTTGCGCCTCAGGCTTTCAGTCAGGTGAGCTTCGCCTTCGCCGGCAGCGAGCGCATGAGCATGCTTGTCCCGCTCGAGTTCAAGGTGGCGGTTGAGAGGCGGGACTCAAGCTTCTCAGGCAGCGGAACGACGCGATGCTTGCCGCCTTTGGCGTCGTGGATCTGGATGGTGCCCTGGTGGAAATCGATGTCTTTCACTCGCAAGCGGAGTGCCTCGCTCTGCCGCAAACCGCTTCCGTACATGAGTTCGCAAGCGAGTTTCCAGGGATCAGAGAGGGAGGACGTGATCGAACGCACTTCTTGCTTGGAAAGAACCGTTGGCGGGCTTCGGTTCTTGCTGACAGCAGGGGTATAGGTCAACTCGAACTCCTCGATACGATGGACCTTCTTGGCGAGAAAGTTGATGGCGTTCAGCGCCTGTTTCTGGGTGCCGGGGGCTACCTTGCGTTCTAAAGCCAGGAACTCGAGGTATTGAGCGGCCGCTGTTTCATCGAATTCGCGGAGGCCTTGATTGAGGCGTCGCATCCGAAATCGAGAGAACCTTTTGATCCAGTTGAGATAGGATTGTTCAGTAGACACCGCGAGTTGGTTCAGGCGGACCTCCTCCCGGAATTCATTGAGCAGTTCATCGATGGCTATGGCTTCTCCCTCAGCCGGCATAAAATCCTTCGCCGGATCGGACGGCGCCGTCGATGACTGCAGCCGATCATTGTCACGCATCACGGTGCGGTGGTCGGATTCGAGCAATCGCGCCTCGTCTTTGAGCGCTTCCCAATCGAAGTTGCGGGCCCACTCGAGCGGTTCGATTTTTTGAATCCAGAGTTCAACCGAGGTCACCGCCTGGCGAAAGTGCCACTCCTTCAGGTTGGGGCGCTGACCCAGCTGGCTGAAGAAGGCGCGGGTCTGCGCTTCGGACTTCGGGCCGTTCTCTTTTTGCCAATAGCTGACCCAGCGGGCCATGTGGGGAAGGGCATTCGGCTTGAAGTGAGGATCGTCCTGAAGCAGGGCCAGGTAGCGGGTCCACTCGGATGGCGCCTTGGCACCACGAGTCGTGACTGGTGTGTTCATTTGAATAGTTTTTAATTTTCCGCAAAAGTTTCAAGAAAAATGTTCGTTTGAACACTTTTTGGAAAGGCTGAAAGGCACGAATTGAAACGAATCAGGTCGACTGACCACTGACCACCCTGGCAGGCGGGGAGCAAGATCAAGATCAGGATCAAGAGCAAGAGTGGTGGCTGAGCCACCTACGCCACCGGCGTGACTTTTACCGGGCAGACTTTCAGTTCGGCGGTCTGGGTAACGGGGTCGTAGCCGGAGCCGGTCAGGATATTGACGGGGACGTTGGCGAAGGAGAAGGAGGTGAAGACGGTGCCTTTGGGGGACTTGTCAGTCACCTTGACCTGGATCTCGATTTCGCCGCGGGCGCTCGCCATTTTGGCCATGCCTCCGTGGACGAGGCCGAGAGAGTCGGCGTCGTCGGGGTGGACCTCGAGAGACTCTTCGGAAAGCAGGTATTCGAGACCGGCACTGCGCCCGGTCTGGGTGCGGGAGTGGTAGGCTTCGAGACGACGGCCAGTGGTGAGCCAGAGCGGGAAGTCATCGCTGATCACTTCGGCGGGGTCACGGTAACCGATGACCTTGAAGAGGCCTTTCATGCCGTTCTTGAACTCTCCCTCGTGAAGGCGCGGGGTGCCTGGGTGTTCCTTGTCGGGAACGGGCCAGTGATACTTACCTTCGTCGATGCGGTCCCAGTCGAGACCGGCGTAGATGGGGCTGAGCTCGCAGAGCTCGTTGAACACGTCTTTGGCAGACTCGTATTCGAAGCCGGGCGTGCCCATGCGCTTGGCAATTTCGCTGACGATCCACCAGTCGGGCTTGGCTTCGCCCCAGGGCTCGACGGCTTTGCGGAGTCGCTGGACACGACGCTCGGTGTTGGCCTGGACACCGTCGGTTTCGCCCCACGCGGTGGCGGGTAGGACGACGTCGGCAAGCTGGCCGGTCTCGGTCAGGAAGATGTCGATGACAACGAGGTGATCGAGACTCTTGAGAGCGTGCTCGCAGTGGTTCTTGTCCGGGTCTGTCACGACGGTGTTTTCACCGTCGATGAGCATGGCGTGAATGCTCTTACCGGCTTCGTTGAGCGCGGTGACCTTGGTGATGCCGCGTTCGGGGTCAATCGAATCGCGTCCGTAAAGCTTGGCGAACTTAGCGGCATTGTCAGGATTGTCGCAGGGCTGGAAGCCGGGGAAGTTGGCGGGAACGGCACCGCAGTCGCCGGCGCCCTGGATGTTGTTTTGCCCGCGCATCGGGTTGATGCCGCCACCTTCGAGACCGAGGTTGCCGGTCATGAGGGCGAGGTTGCAGAGTGACTGCACGTTGTCGACTCCGCAGATGTGCTCGGTGATGCCGAGGGTATAATAAATGGCGCTTGGATTGCCGCGGCCGTAGAGCTTGCCGGCACGCTCGATGTCTTCGGCGGGCACTTCGCAGATTTCGGCGGCCCACTCGGGAGTGAACTGCCGGATGTGGGAAAGGAAGGCTTCGCTGTCGGCGGTGCGCTCGGCAATGAAGCTTTCATCGATGAGGCCGTCGCGCTGGATCACGTGGGCCATAGCGAGGAGCAGGGCGACATCCGATCCTACCCGGATGGGCAGGTGGAGGTGAGCCATTTTCGCGAGGCGTGTTTTCCGGGGATCGACCACGACCATGGTAGCGCCGTCGGTGAGGGCGCGCTTGAGGCGGGTGGCAGCGACGGGGTGGCACTCCGTCATATTGGTGCCAATGGCAAAAATGACATCAGGCTTCTCCATATCCGCAAGCGGATTGCTCATTGCGCCTCGACCGATAGTAGCTGCCAGACCGGCAACTGTAGGGGCGTGTCAACTTCGCGAGCAGTTGTCTATGTAATTGGTCCCGTAGGTCGCCCTGATGTATTTCTGCATCGTGTAGGCGGCCTCGTGAGGGGCGCGTCCGGAAGCAATTCCGTAAACGGCGTGCCGACCATACTGGTCTTTCACTTTCTTGAAACCTTCAGCGGCGCGGTCGAGCGCTTCGTCCCATTCGCACTCGTGGAGCTCGCCGTCCTCGCGACGGACGAGAGGCTTGGCGAGGCGGTCGTCGTTCTGAATGAAGTCGAAGGCGTATTGGCCCTTGATGCAGAGTGCGCCTTCGTTGGCGGGTCCGTCCATGGCGGGCTGAATGCCGACGATCTTGTCGCCTTTGCTCAGCATGTCGACGGAGCAACCTACGCCGCAATAAGGACAAATGGTGCGGGTCTTCTTGATCTCGCCTTCGGTGTCGGCGTCGCGCAGGGCTTTCTTGTCACCGAGGGCACCAGTGGGGCAGGTTTGGACGCACTGCCCGCAGAAGGTGCAGTTGGAGTCGCGCAGGTCGTTATTGAACTCGGTGATGATCTGGGTGTGGAACCCGCGGTTCATCACGTTGATGGCGTAGTCGCCTTCGCGCTCGGCGCAGACGCGGACGCAGCGGTAGCAGGAAATGCAGTTGTCGTAGTCGCGCAGGATGAAAGGATTCTTGTCACCGGTGTTGGAGGTGCCGGACTGTTTGCCGGAGAAGCGACCGGTGCGGGCGCTGTAGCGATCGACCAGGATGGTCATTTCCTGGGAGGAGTAACCGCTCAGGGCATTGACGTCGACGTTGCGGTTCTCGGACGCGACGAGTTCAAGGAGCGTCTTGCGATGCTTTTCAATCGTCTCGGTGCTGGTCTTGATGACCATGCCGTCGGTCGCTGCGGTGGTGCAGGACGCCACCGGGTTGCGGATGCCCTCGACCTCAACGACGCAGAGGCGGCAGGCGCCGAAGGCCTCGAGGCGCTCGTCGTAGCAAAGCGTCGGCACCTCTTTGCGGTGGCGGTTGGCGATTTCGTAAATGGTCTCGCCCTTGGTGAATTCCACAAGTTCGCCATCGAGGGTGAGGGTGCTGAGTTTCTGTTCAGCAAGGTCTGATCGATGTTCGGTCATGACGGGAGGAATTATAGAGGCAGAAGGCACGAGGCACGAGGCAAAAGGGGCGGATGGGCTCTGCAGGAAGTAGGAGTAAGATTAAGAGTAAGAGAGCGAACTTGGATACCTAAACGGCTAAAAACCTAAACAGCTAAACCGCTAGCCTTTCGCCAGAAAGGCCTCCACTTGCTCGGGGAAATACTTCATCAATGATTTGGTTACGTGCGGGGCGGCCATTCCGAGACCACAGGCGCTGGTCGACATCATGGTGGAGCCGATGTCTTCGATCTCGGCGATCCAGGCGGAAGGTTCAAGCGTGTTGGCTTCGCCGCCGAGGCGCTCGGTCATGCGCTGGGTGCCGATGCGGCAGGGGAAACACTTGCCGCAGCTTTCGTGAGCGAAGAAACTCATCGCGTCGTGCGCGGCTTTGACCATGTCGCGAGAGTCGTCGAGCACCATGATACCTCCGGCACCGAGAAAGGAGCCCTTGGAACGAATGCTCGGTTCGTCGAGGGTGATGTTGAGGTCTTCCCCGGCGATGAAACCGCCGGAAAGGCCGGCCATGGTCACGGCCTGAACAGTGCGGCCCTCTTTCGGACCTCCGGCCCATTCGTAGAGCAGGGTGCTCAGGGGGAGGCCGATGGGGACTTCGTAGTTGCCGGGGCGCTGAATGTCACCGGAAAGGGAAATGAGCTTGGTGCCGGCGTGGTCACCTTCACCAAGATCGCGGTACCATTCGGCGCCGTTCTCAACGATGTGGGGGACAGAGGCCAGTGTCTCTACATTATTCACCGCGGTCGGTTTGTCGTTGTAACCGTGGGTGACAGGGAAGGGCGGTTTGTTGCGCGGGAAGGGGTGCTTGCCTTCGAGGCTGTTAAGGAGGGAGCCTTCCTCGCCACAGATGTAGGCACCGGCACCGCGTCGAACGTAGAGGTGAAAGGTGTGGCCACTGCCGAGAATGTTTTCTCCGATAAGGCCACTGGCGCGCGCGTCCTCGATGGCGTCCTCAAGCAGTCGTTCAGTTTCGGGGTACTCGTAGCGCAGGTAAATGAATCCGAGCGGTGCACCGGTGGCGAACGAGGCCAGGGTCATGCCCTCAATCAAGGCGAAGGGGTCGTGATCCATGATGGCGCGGTCCTTGAAGCAACCGGGCTCGCCTTCATCCGCGTTGCAGACAATGGCCTTGGGATCGCCGGGAGCGTCGGCGACGGCTTTCCACTTCACCCCGGTGGGGAAACCGGCTCCACCTCGGCCGGCCAGCTTGGAATCGGTGATGAGTCCGATGAGGGCTTCGGGGGTGGAGTCCTTCAGTGTTTTTTCCAGCGCGCCGTAGCCGCCGGTGGCGCGGTAGCCGGCCAGAGTGTTGCGGCCTTCCTCGCGGATGTGGGCAAAAAGGCACTCGGTTGAGCCACCGGGATTTGGTGCAGGGATCGGTGTGGCGCGGTGTTCGAGGCTGTCCTTGTCTAGGCCGACGTAGGCCTTGTCCCCAATGATGACGGGGATCATGTCATCGCAGCGACCGGCGCAGGGCATGGGAGTGGCACCCTTGTCTTTGAGCGATTCGAGGAGATCGTCTCCGCCGTGGAGGCAGCAGATATTGCCTGTGCAAACGCGGGGTGCGGCCTTGCCGGGAGCTTCGCGCGAAAAGTGGTGATAGAATGTGACGGTGCCGAAAAGTTCGGCTAGCGGGATGCGGAGTCCTTCGGAGACCGCCTTGATGGCGTCGTCGGACAGGTAGCCATCACGATTGTGAAAGGCGTGGAGCAAAGGAAGGAGGGGCGCTGGCTCATCTTTCCAGCGTTCAATGAGGGCCTGATTGGACTCACGTGACATGGGCGATAAGATCAACGGATGATGCGAGAAGGTCAAGAGGGCAAAAAGTGCGAATCCGGTAGTCACGTTATCGGATCCGGCAACGTTTAGGAGAGCGATTGGGTTCAAATGGCTGGGGGAGGGGTTTATGAATCGGCTCTCCGATTGATGAGAGTCTGATGGTAATCCCCACTGGCCTGAATCAGGTCAGTCGGTAATTGCTGGGGGCACCAGATTTCCGTCACATTTTGGATGTCGTAAATTGAATGGCTGAAGTGGGCAAACCGAATGAGCAGCAATGAATCCATCCTTCGACAGCTGGAGCAGGATCCCGGAAACTGGGATTTGCGTATTCGGGTGATCGAGAATGCCGTTCGGGGAAACGACATGAATGAGGCTCGCCGCCTTGTCAGGGAGTCGCCGGATGAAATTATTCCCGAAGACGAGATCAAGGTGAGGTTACACGCCCTGCTGACCGGCGGGCCCGCGGCGCTCGGAGTGTCGGAGACCGAAGAAGTCGCGGGGAAAACGGAGCCAGACAAAGAGCCCGAGACCGAGCCAGTCAAAGAAACTCCTAAGAAGATCCGCCGCGACGAAGAGCCCGGGTCGTTCCGCCCGGGGCCGGATCCTGTGGTCGCGGAGCAACTGAAGGCGAGTGCGTTTGACGAAGGCGTAGATGGCGGCCTCGGCGCTTTGATTGAGTGGGATGAAATCGGCTCGGTTCAATCCGATTCCCAGGTTGAGAAGCCGAGCGCAAGAAAGGTGGCTCCGACAGTGGACTGGAATGAGGTCCGGTCAAAGTGGGAAGACTACGACGGCGACCTAGAACTGGTCGGGGGTGAACTGCCTCACGCCCAGGCGCGAATGGCGACGTCTTCGGACCGGGTTTCGTCGCTCTCAATGGCGCTGTTGGTGCACCTGGTGATCTTTTTCCTGATTGGCCTGGTGGCGGTCAATGTGCCAATGCCAAAGCCGCCTCAGTTGGTGGTCTCGGTGCCCCATGAAAGGGAAACTGAGTTGACCGTGACGCGTCTGACGCGTCCAACGCCAGAGGTGAAACCGTCAGCGGCATCGGCCCAACCGGTGGATATCCTGAGTTCGGTGAGTCCCTCTGCGTTTTCCGTCCCCGAGGTCGATGATTCCGACAACTTTGAGATGACTTCCCTCGTCATGGGGCTCCAGGATTTTGGCCAGGGCATGAGTTTTTCGACAAACCTGGATGCGGAATCAGACGTGAATTTTTTCGGCATCTCCGGCAGCGGGAATAAGATAGTGTTCATCATCGATGCCACTCCCTACATGCTGGTGGATGAGAAGGGGGGCATGACGGCCTACAACAACGTGAAAGAGGAGGTCTCGATCATGCTGGCCAACTTGAAGCGCGGGACCCAGTTCAATATCCTGCTCTATGAGGGCAAGAACCTGGTGGCCTTTCGCGATGAGATGGTCCCAAGCCTGCCTTCCAACCTGCGTACAGCAATCGCCTGGATGGACCCGCTGAATCGCACCTATGAACAGTTGGGACTTCGCTGGCAGTATGGGCCATCGCAGGCGGTGATGGATGCCGAGGAATTACCGCTTCAGGCAGCTGATGTCTCGCATTACACCAAGGCGATCCAGAAGGCGATGGAGATGGAGGCCAGTGCCATATTCTGTATCACGAGCGGATGGCGCCGTATGGCCCGATCACCAACTCCGGAAATGCTGGAGGAGATGAAAAAGAATCCTCCAAAACCGGGGACGCCCGGCCGAGTGAACGAGCGTGACCGGGAAAGATGGAACGAGGCGATCGCCGAGACGAGAGCATGGTTGGAGAAAGAGAACGCAGCCCGTCGTGAAAAGGGTATCGCTCCCAAAGTGGTCACTAATTTTCCAGCGCTTGTCCGGGAATTGACCGGTAAAACGCCGCCGCGTCGAACGGGAGGCACTCCCGGAGAGAATCCTTATCGATTGCCAGATATTGATCCAGAAGATGTGGAGGAGCATATTAAACGACTGGTCCAGTATCGTTACAAGGAGCAGGGGCGCGAGGAGCCCAGTGTGCACCTGGTCCTCTTCCTCGGCGAGAAACAGAGTGTTGGGGATCGTGAGGACCACTTTCGCAGCCTGACCCGCCAAAATCGGGGAAAGCTGAAAGTACTGCGAGGGCTGACGGCTCTCGAGGATGTAACGGGGCAGTAGGGGGCTTTTTCAGGTCATCTTTCAGATGGTGGGCCGCTATGGAGCTGTGGAATGACACCTTTGGTAGGCTCATGGATTCAGGTGGCGACGTGAAGCAAACAGATGGAGTGATGGGGGGATGCGGATCTTGTCAGTCGATTCTATTTTTTGGTTGATGAACCGAAACCGATCAACCTGATAGCGAATTCATCCAAAACCTATCGGATATCGACAAATTCTGACTGAAAAATAGTCGGTTGAATCATTGCTTGTCAGGCCCTGCGCCGCCACAGTTCTTCGTGCGATCGGTAGTCGCAACAATCCCCATAATAATGAAGACAGTTTTGATTCTGGCTGCTTTGATGCTCTGCGTTTCGGTAAATGGCACGGAAAAGCCTAACGTGCTGATGTTACTGGTGGACGATCTCAAACCAGCCATCGGTGACTATGGTGATGAGACGGCGATTACGCCTCATCTCGACGCTTTGGCGCGGAGTGGAACGCGTTTCAATCTGGCCTATTGCAATCAGGCGGTTTGTGCTCCGTCGCGTTACACCCTTATGTTGGGATCGCACTCGACTTCAACAGGCCTCTACAGTCTGGGAGGTGAATTAAGAAACACGATTCCCGACGCGGTCACGATCCCCCAGTATTTCGAAAAGTATGGCTACCGCACGGAGTCTCTGGGAAAGGTGTTTCACATTGGTCATGGCAACGAGGGAGACCCGGAATCGTTTTCGGTGCCTCATTTCAAGGAGAAGGTGATTGAATACCTGGACCCGGCCAGTAAGCCTGATGGGAAACTGACCCGGGAAGAAGCCATGTTCCAGAATGTGCCGGCACCTCCCGGCGGCATGAACCTGCTGCCAAGAGGTGCTGCTTACGAAGCTCCTGATGTCGACGATGACGCCTACGCTGACGGCCGAGTTGCGGCAGAGACGATTCGTCGTCTCGAGGCCGCCAAAGATAGAGCAGCAGACGGAACGCCCTTTTTCATCGTCTCAGGATTCGCGAGGCCACATCTTCCCTTCTCAGCTCCGAAGAAATACTGGGATCTCTATGATCCTGAAACGCTACCCTGGCCGGAGAATGAGGAATTACCCGAAAACTCTCCAACAACGGCGCACAAGCGTGGTGGCGAAATTCGCAACTACTTCCCGGTGCCGGACAAGAATGATCCCGCGGAAATTCCGGATGAGGTGAAGCGCGAGCTGATTCACGGATACTATGCGAGCACAAGCTACGTCGATGCCCAGATCGGTCGTGTCCTCGATGGCCTCGAAGAACTTGGCCTCGATGAAAACACCATCGTCGTGCTCTGGGGGGATCATGGTTTCCACCTCGGTGATCTCGGCATCTGGACGAAGCATACCAATTACGAGCAGGCCAACCGTATCCCGATCCTGATCCGTGCTCCCGGGGTGACGCAGCCGGGTTCGGTGACGGATCAACCCGCCGAGAGTGTCGACATTTATCCGACGCTGGCAGCGCTCGCCGGATTGCCGGCGCCGGAAGGACCTCAGCCGATCGACGGAGTCAGCCTGGTTCCGGTGTTGAAAGATCCCGATGTGCGCGTTCGCAATCACGCGTTTCATGCCTACCCGAAAGGCAAGATGGGGCGTTCGATTCGAACGGAACGCTATCGACTGGTCGAGTGGAAGAAGCCCGGCGATGACCCGTCTACAGCTGAGCTGGAGCTCTACGATTACCAGACCGATCCTCTCGAAAGAAAAAATCACGCCTCGGAGAAAGTTGAAGTGGTGAATGAGCTCTGCAAGATCCTCGCGACATATCCGGAAGCCAAAACTCGTGCGACGAAGAAAAGTGGCGGCAAAGGAAAAGCAGGGGCTCCGGCTCCTGAAGTGAAAGCTCCCGACAATCACTCGCCGTCGATAGCCAACGAAACCCTGAAGATTCATGCGGAAGTGAAAGGCCGAAAGCCACACGGTGTGATCGTAGCCCAGGGAGGCCGGGAGCACGGTTACGCGCTCCACGTGATCGACGGCGAGCCGGCCTTCGACGTTCGTGTTAACGGCGAAGTCACCCGCGTCATGGGCAACGAGAAGATGAAGGGTCGGTTTCGTCTCGATGCGGTCCTCGATGAGGAAGTGATGAGACTGACCATCCATGGTGGGGAAACGGTATCGACGAAGTCACCAGGCTTGATTCCAAAGCAGCCCAAGGATCCACTCTCAGTCGGGTTCGATTATCTCAGCGCGGCCGGGGACTACGAGGCACCCAATCCCTTTTCCGAGATGATTGCGAACACTCGCGTCGAGGCGGGTGGAAAGCCTCCCAAGGTGGCTGAGCCCGTGACTGCGAAAGAGATCGCCGAGGGCTTTGCCTCGCACGACCGGGCGCTCTTTGTGAAGGGAGGATGGATTCGTGATCCCTACATTGTCACCGGCCCTGATGGCTGGATGTACCTGACCGGAACCACTCCACTGCCGGGAGACGATCGCGAGAAAACCGATCCCTACAACACCGGCCTTGGCGACGAGTCCGTGGTCGGCTGGAAAGCCAACGTCTGGCGATCGAAAGATTTTGTGAACTGGGAGGATCTCAAAACTCCCTTTTCCTTGAAGGACGGCATCTGGTTTGAGGACCAACCTGAAGCCTTCGGACCTCCCGAAGGAAAGCTCTGGTTTCTCTGGGCTCCCGAGTTGCACTGGATCGAGAAGATGAAGCGTTGGGCCCTCGTGCACACCAGTCCCAGTCCGGTCGCGGGAGCCAATCTATCTCTCAGTGCCGGTGAATCGGTAGCTGGTCCGTGGGAGAATCCGATGGGCGCTTCCATTGAGAAAAAACACGATCCCTCTCTGTTTCGTGATGATGACGGTACTTGGTGGATGGTTTGGGGCGCGACATCGATTGCTTCGCTTTCAGACGACTTCTCGGAGTTCACCTCAGCACCGGTGAAAATCGGGCCATCCGGTGAGACAGCCAAGATGGGGCACGAGGGATGTCTTATTATGAAAATTGAGGGCAAGTATGTGCTCTTCGGCACGGGTTGGTCGACCGGCAAGATGCGACGGGGTAGCTACAATCTCTACTACGCGACCGCTGATGAGATCACGGGTCCATACAGCGAGCGAAAGTTTGCCGGCCGTTTCCTCGGACACGGCACGCCGTTCCAGGACAATGACGGTCGTTGGTGGTGCACTGCTTTTTACAATGCCAATGTCCCGCCGTTGAGCCGGGAGGGAATTCAGGATCGCGACTTGAGCGAAACGGCTCAGACTATCAATCAGCGGGGAACCACGCTGGTTCCGATGGAAGTGAAGCTGAAGAAGAACGGTGAACTCTACATTCGGGCAAAGGATCCGGACTACGCGACCGTCGGGGCGGATGAGGCTCAGGACTTTGAGTAGGTAGGTTACGCCAACGCGGTTGCTTTTGGCTTTTGCCTCTCGTCAGGATTCGAAAGGTTCCTTCTATGAGAGTGCTTCGAATCTTTGTCACCTTGTTGGTTTTCAGCTGTCCCGTTCTGGCTCAGGAAAAGAAGGCCGAAAAGCCACTTCGCATTATCGCCTTCGGGGCGCATCCGGACGATCCTGAGTTCCAGCTCGGAGGCTGTGCCATCAAGTGGACGAAACTGGGGCACAAGGTGAAGTTGGTTTCCTGCACCAACGGTGATATCGGGCATTGGGAAATGTCAGGCGGCGAACTTGCCAAGCGACGCACCGCGGAAGTGCAGGAAGCGGCCAAGCGGATGGGGACGGAGGTTGAGGTTCTTGATATTCACGATGGTGAACTACTCCACACTCTCGAAAACCGGAAGACGATCGTTCGACTCATTCGGGAGTGGGGTGCGGATCTGGTTTTTTCTCATCGCCCCTACGACTATCATCCCGATCACCGCAACGTGGGGTTACTGGTCCAGGATGCGGCCTTCATGGTGATGGTGTCGAACTTCTGTCCCGACACTCCGGCTTTAAGAAAGAATCCGGCGTTTTTCTTTTTTCCTGACAATTTTACAAAGCCTTACCCCTTTATGCCGACCCTGGCCGTTTCAATTGACGATGTGTTAGACGAAAAGGTGAATGCGCTCGACGCCTTGGAATCCCAGGTATACGAGGGCGGGGCTCTTGGGAATCCGAATACGAGGACACAAAGATTCGGTGATGATCCGATTCGTCGCCTCGGGATGTTGAAGCGACGCTGGTCAGATCGTCATGGACGCATCGCTGACAAGCACCGCGAGTCCTTGATCGAGTGGTATGGAGAAGAAAAGGGGAGCGAGGTTCAGCACGCGGAAGCGTTTGAGCTCTGCGAGTACGGCTCAAAGCCTTCCAAGGAACAACTCAAGATCCTCTTCCCGTTCTTTGACTGAGCCGGCTTATTGACCGGAACGGTTCCTGCCGGGGCGCCGGCGGCGGCGATTGCGATTCGCGTTCCCGAAGCCTCCCGGTTTCCGGTCCCCTGATTCGCCGTCGCGCTTTTCGCGTCGTGGTCCGCGGTTTCGGTTGGAACGCTTGCGGGGAGGGTTTCCTGAGCGTCCGCCTCCGCCCCGTTCCCTTCGGCTTTGCTGCTGCTGGCTCTCATCTTTGTCGCCGGGTCGGGGATCACGGTGATAGGCGTGGTCCTGATCTACCGGGATCTCCATGCGAATGTTCTTCTCGATCTGGCGAAGCAGGCCCTGGCTCAACTCGTCGCAGAATGAAATAGCGTGTCCTTCCGCGCCAGCCCGCGCGGTTCGTCCGATTCGGTGCACGTAGGAATCGGGCTCATTCGGCAGGTCATAGTTGATGACGAGGTCGATGCCTTTGACGTCGATTCCTCGGGCGGCAATGTCGGTGGCGACGAGCACGCGGATCTCCCCTTTTCGAAAACTCTCCAGCGCACGGACTCGAGCGGTTTGGGATTTGTTGCCGTGAATGGCTGCGGCGGGCATGCTCTTTTTGGTGAGATGCTCGGCAATGCGATTGGCGACGTGTTTCATTCCGGTGAACACCAGGGCGAGGCCTTCGTTGTGATCCCGAAGAATATCGGTGAGCAGGTCCCGCTTGTCGGCCTTGGCGATGTGACAGACACGCTGATCAATCTTTTCAACCGTCGTGGCCGGGGGGGTTACTTCGACGTGTTTCGGCTGAGTCAGGATCGTGCCAGCCAGCTCGATGATAGAATCGGGCATGGTCGCGGAGAAGAAGAGCGACTGTCGTTTCGCGGGGAGTTCTGCGATGATCTTGCGAACGTCGTGAATGAATCCCATGTCGAGCATGCGGTCGGCTTCATCAATGACAAAAACTTCGAGTGACTTGAGGCTGAGAAGTCCCTGGCTCATGAGGTCGAGCAGACGCCCGGGAGTAGCGACGAGCACCTCCGGTCCTTTCTGGATAGCGCGGACCTGCGGGTTCTGTCCGACCCCTCCGAAGATGACTTCGGATTGAAAGCGGATATGGGTGCCGTAGGCCGAGAAACTTTCTTCGATCTGGATGGCGAGTTCGCGAGTCGGAGCAATGACGAGCACGCGAGGTGACTTGGGAGTGCGTTTCCTTGGATTCTTATCGAGGTGCTCGAGGATGGGCAGGGCGAAGGCGGCTGTTTTTCCGGTTCCGGTTTGGGCGCAACCCATCACATCGTGCCCCTCGAGCACGTAGGGAATCGTTTGTTCCTGGATCGGAGAAGGGGTGGTGTATTCGCGCTCGCGAAGCGCACGCTGGATGGGCTCGCTGAGAGCGAGTGATTCGAAAGTAATCGACATGACAAAAGAGATGGGTTGGGCGTGCAGAAGGGCTGAACGCAATCAAAGTGGAGAAAGAAGAGCTTTCTCGAAGCCTCAAAGGCCGGGTTGGTATCGGTGAAAAGGAAACCCAGAATCAATCCTCACCGATGAAACCGCTTGGGCAAACCGGGCTGCACGAAGGGTGCCAATACCCGGTAAGAGAGGCGCGACATTCGTCGCAATGCCTCGAAAAGCAACTGCTTTCTCTCCCGGCTGGATGGAGGCCTGATTGCGGATTGCCTCACACGGGGGATGATTGCTATGCTGGTTTGATGAAAGGGGTTTGGTTGGCAGCTCTCATTTCGCTCCTGAAAGCAGGTGGTGTCATGCGGGCGGGTGATATCGATGCTGCCGTCGAGCGAGCTTTGCCGTACCTCGAAAAAGAAGGCACCTGGTGGATTGAGGAGAAGGAGTGCGTGTCCTGTCACCACACTTCGTTCTTTGTCTGGGCAAAGGATCTCGCCCGTGAGGCAGGTCATGAGGTTGACGTGCAGATTCTCAATGAACAACGCAACTGGATGTGGCAGGCACTCCTGGCACCCAAGGTGGATAACAAGACGGGAGAAGAGGACCCGAAGCTGGTAGTAGGCGACGCCAATGTGGAAGGCCTGGCCCAGATTCTCCTGTCGCCTTCGCGAAAGCACTTGTCAGCTGAAACGGTTGAGTCATTTATCGAGATCATCTCATCGAATCGACAGGACGATGGAAACTGGAAGCCGGGCGGACAACTGCCGCGGCAGGAGCGTCCGGGAAAAGAGACTCAGTGGATTTCCAACCAGTGGATCGAAGCGGCCATGCTGTCGGTCGAGTCAACGGTTTCAGATGGAAAGACGGGAAACGACAAGGCTGAAACGAACGAATGGTATGCCATGAATGTGTTGTTGGATCCTGACAAGGCCAGCGTCTCAGCACTGCTGGAACGCCAGAACGATGACGGGGGATGGAGCTGGATCGATGGAGAAAACTCCAGTCCGACCGGGACCGGTCAGGCATTGTTCGCCCTGGCGAGAGCAGGGGAACTTGAAGCCCATCCCGATGCTGTCGCGAAAGGCCGGAAATATCTGCTGGAAAGCCAGGCTGAGGATGGGCACTGGAAAACTTTCAGCACCAAAGACCGGGCAGAGTCCGGACGCGTCTCGAATTTCTGGGGCACTTCCTGGGCCGTGATCGGACTGCTGGAGTCGGACCGCTAATTGGCGTTCCGGATCAGCTCAATCGAATGCACATCGATGGCTTCTGCGCCGACGATCTCGGGTGCGCTGAGTTGGAGCACTTGCTGGCCGGCTCTCAGATCGAGAGATCCCAGTTCAAGCGGAATGAAGTCTTTCACGATGTAGTGAGAGTTTTCCATGCGCTCTTTGGAATTGTCGTAAAAAGGCGGATCAAACGCCTCGGTGACTTTTGCTTCGGTGCTGTCCCCGCCGAGTTCGGTCAGCCGGATTGTCGCGCCGACATCTCCTTCGCGGCAGGTGTAGTAAACTAGGGCTTGAAAGGTTCCGCCTTCTCCGATTTCCACCGAAAACATGATCGAGTCATCAGTGCTTTTCCAGTTCTCAAAGAAGGAGTTGTTGGGGGCCTTTGAACTTCTCGTGATGCTGGGTCCCTGCTGGGTCCCATCTCGAGCGGGCAGGGTGGTTGAGCGATCGTAACCAACCGCATAGGGGCGGTTGGCAAACTCGTCGTGGTAGGATTCGCACTCGGCTTGAAAGGTGAAGGCAGCTTCGCGGAGTTCTGCGGCCAGTTCTGGAAATTGGTCTGCGACGTTTTTGGTCTGGCCTCGATCGTTTTCGATATCGAAAAGTGCGCCGTCGTTGTCGAGACGGAAACGGCTCGTGCGAATGCTGAGCTTGTTGCGCCAGGTATTGAAGAGCATCCGGTCGGGCCAGTCGGTAGTTTCTCCGGTCAGCAGTCCGGCAAAACTGCGACCATCAACGGGGTGGGGACCGACGGATCTTTTCTCTTCTATGGCAGACACGGTAGACTTAAGATCAATGCCAGCAAGCTCGGTGAGCGTGGGGAGAAGATCGAGACCAGAGGTGACCGGTGTGATCTGGGCACCCGGCTCAATGTGGCCGGGCCACTGGATCACGAATGGAGATCTCAGGCCGCCTTCGTCAATTGCACCTTTGCGACCTTTCATGCCTCCGTTCCAGCGGTAGGAATTGGGGCCATTGTCAGAAAAGAACAGAACGATGGTGTTGTCCGTGATCTTCAGCTCTTCAAGCGTCTCGAGGATGCGGCCCACATTCCAGTCGATATTTTCGACCATGGCGAGAGCGGCGCGAGTCATGTTGGTGTCTTCACGTTTCTCGTCATGAAACTTCATCTCTGGATCCGTATTGGCGAATTTCTCGAACCACTGATCATCAATGATCATGGGGGAATGTGGAGTATTGTATGGGACGTAGCAGAAGAAGGGCTGATCACGGTTCGACTGGATGAACTCAATGGCGTGGTCGGTGAAGTCGTCAACGACGTAGCCGTTGCCTTTGATTTTTTTCTTGTTGTGATTCAGGGGCGGGCTGAAGTAGGCACCCCAGTGTCCTGATGTGAAGCCATAGAACTCATCGAAACCACGGTCGTTGGGGTGATAAGGAGACTGGGTGCCGTTGTGCCATTTGCCAAACGCTCCGGTAGCATATCCGGCGGCTTTAAAGACCTCCGGCATCAGGATCTCATCTTGGTTGATGCGGCCCTCACCCTGGCTGACCCCGCTGACTCCGGTCCTGGGATGGTAGCGTCCCGTGAGAAATTCAGCCCGGGTCGGAGCACACACAGCGCAGACGTAGAAATTGTCCAGTGTGGCTCCCTTTTCACCAATTGAGTCGATATTAGGCGTAGCGAGGTTGGTGTTACCGTTGCTACTGAGGTCACCCCAGCCCTGATCGTCGGTCAGGAAGACAATGATATTCGGTTTTTCAGCTGCGGAGAGTGCAGACGCCAACAGCAATACAAATAAAGAGACAGCCGATCGCATGAGTGAAGTGTGAGCAGAATCCGCCCAATGAGCTACTCCTGATTTACGCCGTTAACCCTGATAAGATAATAGGCTGGTTGGCGATCACCATCGAACCTCAGGACGAGAGCCCCCAGTAGTAAGGGATGAGTGAATCAGGCAGTTGATTCTTACCGTGCTCACCTTCAGAATGTGTCGATGATACAGAAATCCCTGATCCAACTTCTGCTGGTCTCCGCAGTCTTTGCCGCTGCGGCGCATCTTTCCTTCGCGGAAGACTACTCAATCGCATTACCTGAAAGCGATGAGGGGATTCCGGGGCAGGGGATGTTCTCTCCAGGCGGAGAGCGTTTTGAATCCCGATGGAATCAGCGACGAACCCACTTTGAATCTCGGCGTGAGGATGACCGGGGAGCCCTGTTTTTTGTTGGCGACTCGATCACCCAGGGCTGGGGTGATGATTTTCGCGGTCATTTTAACGGAGTCAAACTGGCTAACCGTGGCATCGGGGGAGACACCTCTCGGGGAGTGATTTATCGACTTGAACGTGATGTTCTTTCTCTCGACCCCTCTGGTGTGGTCATCCTCATCGGAACCAATGAGCTCGGTGGTGGTGCTACCGCCGAGGTGATCGCCGGCGATATGAAAGTGATCGTTTCGGAGTTGAAGAAACATTCCACGGAGATGCCGATCATCATCAACACGATGTTTCCCAGCTCGGAGTCAAAGAAGCGTCCTTCGAAAACGATACAGGAGGTGAATCGCCTTGTTGCCGCCGCGATGAAAGGCGACCCGCAGGTATTGCTGCTCGATACGTTTACGTTGTTTGCCGATGAAAATGGCGATGCCCGGGCGGACTTGTTTCCCGACCTGCTGCACTTGAATCCTGAGGGCTATGCCGCGTGGGCTGCCGCACTGCGACCGCTCCTCGCGACCCTTGGCTATGTGGAGACAGAAGCGGATGATTTTGAGGTGGAGGAAGGATTTGAAAGCCTCTTCAACGGCGAGGATCTCACCGGCTGGGGTTTCCGTGTCACGCCTCCACGGCGCAAGCCGAAGAAGCCGCGCCCGGATGCCCCGGTCTGGGTGGAGATTTCTGAGCCGGAGAATTTTGACGGCAAGACCGAGAGCAGTGACGGCCGCTATCAGGCCATCAATGGTCGCCTCGTCGTGACGACACCGGTTGAGGGGCGCCGGATTCAGCAGCTTTGGACGCAGCGAGATTTTCCCAACGACTTCACGCTCCGCCTCGAGTTCCGTGCGACCCCTAACGCCGATAGCGGCGTGTTTATTCGCCAGCCACAACTTCAGTGTCGCGACTACATCCTCGCTGGTCCCTACACGGATTTGGAAAGCTATCGCCCGCAGGACTGGAACGAACTCGAGGTAGCCGTGACCGGAGGAACGGCGCGCGCTACCTGCAACGGTGAATTGCTCGAGAAAGAATGGCCCGTGCCGGAAACCGGTCCTATCGGTCTTGAAGGAGATCGTGGCCAGATGGAATACCGCCGGATCCGGATTAAAGAAAATAAATGAAGCCTACCCGGACACTAGGAGAAACGAAGACGCCGAATGGTTCCCGCTTTTCTCTCCACGAGCACGATGGGGATTATTTTCTGAAGATCAACGGCGAGCAGTTGATGAGCTCAACGTGGACCTTGTCCGAGCGCCTGCTCGCAGACATCGGCTGCCCCGGTGTGCCACCGGTTGAGGCGAAGCGCATCCTCATTGGTGGATTAGGGCTGGGATTCAGCATGAAGCGAGCTCTTGAGATTACGGGGCCGGACGCAGAAATCGTCGTGGCCGAGTTACTGCCTGAAGTAGCCGACTGGAATCGCGAGTACCTCCAGCATGTCAACGGTCACCTGATGAAGGATCCCAGGGTCGAAATTTACCTGGGAGATGTTTACCAGGCCATTCTCGAGGCGGCAAAAGGGAAGCGGAAGAAGTGGGATGCGATTTTGCTCGATACTGACAACGGACCGACATCGCTGATCCAGCCGCAGAACAAGCAAATGTATGATCGTCGTGGTTTTGGAATAATCTTTGACTCGCTCGCTTCCGGGGCGCGGGTAGCCTTCTGGGCCGCCGACGAAGAACCGGGATTCGAAAAGCGCCTTCGCAAGTATGGTTTCTGCGCCACTGAGCGACACAAGATCAAGGCCCACGAACGGGCCAAAAAGGCGACACATCGTGTTTACGTCGGAATCAAACCCGGCTGACTCACCGGTCGCAATTGGCGGGGAAACGGCGTAGCCTACCGACATGAAGCTTGCGCAAAATCAGCTCTGGCGAAAAGAGGACAAGTTCTACCGCATCGTTCGACTCGAACGGCTGTCTGTCGATTACAAGGAACTGGACCCGCTGGACCCGGACAAAGGGGATCACCTCTCGGTCTCAAAAAAGGAATTTTGCCGTCTCATTAAGGGAGCTGTTTTAGTCGACCGGATGTGAAGAATTCCCGGATCCTGTGTCGATTTTCTTCGCTGCCCATCGTTTAGGATTCTTCGATTGTGATTCTATTGAAACCGCGGCTTTAACCTCGTCGGACGCGGCGTGGCGCGTTTTCCTCTCGTTCAGGAACCCGCCATCATGCGTCTTTTAATGATGAGGTTTATTCAATGGTTTGTCCTGTCAGGTAGGCAATCAGATCGAGAACCTGTTCTTTTTCAAGCCCGTTGATCAGTCCCGGTGGCATAGATGAGACGTTAGGGCCGGCGGGGTTGCGGTATTTTTCCCCGATCACCAGTGAGGGGTGAATGATGGATTCCAGCAGCGCCCGTGGATCAAAGCGCGAACCGACCCCACTGAGATCGGGTCCGAGAACGGCATTGGTCGTCGCGGGATCACCGGCGACGCGGTGGCATGCCGCACAAGCTGCCTGGTGAAACGCTTTCTGCCCCGATTCGAGATCCCGTTCAGTGAGCGTGGAGCCGAGCTCATTGGCGAAATCTTCCAGCTTCCAGTCTTCAACATAGTTTGCGGGGTCCACCGTCACAGGGGGAGGAGTGACTGTGGGGTTGGCGGGTTTAAGCAGGTCAGTCAGTTCCGCCTTTTCCGCTTCGGTCAAAGCGGCAACGGCTTCCGTGCGCAGGTCCTGCGCAGTGCGGACATACCAGCGTCCTCCGGGGAACTCTTCGAAGCGGCGCAGCGCCTTGAGGTAGCGCTTCCGGCGCTCCGTGGTCCAGCCCTTTTCAATGTAGCGCAGGTAGACGAGATAGTGAGACCAGTCGCGCGTGTCGGTGGATTCTTCGAGTAATGTCAGGGTCCGGTCGATGATGTGCGGTGTCTCCAGGTAGACAAGCAGTTCGCAGAGTTCGTGGTTGGCTTCGCGGGAGAGGGAGGGGTAAAGGCGATTGAGCGTGTCGTTAACGATGATGAGGGCGCCCTTCTTCGGTTCGCCCTGGCGGATGAAGCTGATTTGAAGGGCACGCAGAAAGGTTAACAGGGTTTGGTCATCGACTTGACCCTGTTTGATGGAATCGCAAACTGCCTCGACGAGGTCAGCCTGTGAGGCAGGAGTGCCGACTCGGGCGAGCGCGAGGAGCCCATCGGGGGATCCCGAATCGATCACCTCGGTTTCCCATTTGAAGAGAGCCTGGTTCTCCAGGGCGACACGTGCAGCGAACCGAATGAAGCGGTCGGGGTGGTCGAGGTTGGTGAGAGCGAGTTTGGTGCCGGCCGGATCTTGTTCGGTGTGGTATCGCTCGAGCTGGTGACGAAGCGCGCGGAGGCTCCCCTCGTCGAAACCTTTGTAGTTGAGCGGGTCAGGTTTCTCCGGTTCTCCGTTCCAGCTGACCCGGTAAAGAGCGGACTGGGTGCGCCGTCCTCCGGTGATAAACCAGAGATCACCTCCGTGGAAAACGAAGTCGGTCAGGTTAAGGGGGCGACCGGAAAGGAAAGTCTCCTGTGTGCCGGTGTAGGTGGCTCCATCAGGGCGAAGTTGAACGGCGAGGAGGCGTCCATAAGACCAGTCGGCGATGAAAAGGGACTCCCGCCATTTTTTTGGAAAGTCAGAATCGTATCCGAAGCCGACGCCGGTAGGGGATCCCAGTCCGACGTCGCAAGCGGCGGGGAGGGAGTCGGTATAGTAGGCCGGCCACTTGCCGGTGCCACGGCGCCAGCCGTATTCTCCTCCACTGACAATATGGAGGACACGCGTTGGTTTGTACCAGGCTAACCCGGCGTCCCACTCGCTATCGGCGTCGTAGACGAAGATTTCCCCGTCTTCGTTGAAGTCCATATCGAGCGGGTTGCGAAGACCACCGCAGATCCGTTCGAAAAAGGTGCCGTCCTTGTCGGTTTTTAGAATGTAGCCGGCCGGGGCGGGCAGTTTGTTCCAGCTGTCGTCCCACGGGTTGGGAATGAGCTGATCTTCACCCCAGTTCTTGTAGGGAGAGTAGGGGGATTCATCGCTCTCGCTGAGCCAGGGATTATTGCCGTGAACGAGGTAGATGTGTCCGTCAGGACCGAGGCGAAGGTGATTCCGACCATGTCCGACGCCACCGGAGGTTGCCAGCAGAATGCGCTTCTCATCGAATTGATCGTCACCGGTCGTGTCCTTGAGCCGAAAGAAACCTTTCGAATTATTGGCGTTGGCATAAAGGGCATCATGAGCCCATAGCAGGCCCCGGCACTCTTCGAGTGAGTCTTCCACCAGCTCGCGCTTCGCGACTGTGGTTTGACCGGTTTGGGGATCTTTTTCAAGGGTAAGACGAAGGATGCCTTTCTCTTCGATGCCGAGATAAAGGCGTCCTTCATCATCAAAAGTCATCCCGACCCACGATCCGTCTTCTGGGGCGGCAGCGCGGATCAGTTCAACGGCAAAGCCCTCGGGAGCCTGGATCGTGGCGGCTGCGGTGAGCGGGGCTTCCCCGTCGGTCTTTGCCATCTTCCACGAATCGTAGGCGTCGATGCGGGGAACGGGCGTGGGCTCGTCGGCAGTTGCTGTCGCGATCAGAAGAGCAGCCGCGGCGGGGATGGCGAGCAGTTGGTGGCGGGGATCCATGTCGCGAGGCTAGCAGAGTGATCTCCCGGAGACAGCGGCAAATCGAGTGAAATCGCGCCACAAAAAAAGCGGGGCCCGGTCGGATCCCGCTTCTTTGAAAAAATTTGATTCAGAAATCAACCGACCTTGGGAACTTCATCCTCAGCGGCTTCGCCCTTAGCGGGAGCTTCCGGCTCTCCGGGCTGTTCGATCTTTGCTTTCTCCTGAAGCCCGGTGACGTAGTCCTGCACTTTTTGACTTTTAGCCTGCTCGAAGAGGCTGGCGGTGAGATCTTCTTTAACTTCGGCAAAAGTCATTTCCTTGGACTCCTGGCGCTGGGTCACCTTGATGATGTGGTAACCGAAATCAGTCTTCACGAGATCGCCGATCGCGCCCACTTTCTGGGCGAATGCAGCCTGCTCGAACTCGGGAACCATCTGGCCGCGGCCGAAGTTGCCGAGGCTGCCGCCATTTTGTTTGGAAGGGCAGTCAGAGTGCTGAGCTGCGAGCTCATTGAAAACACCACCTTCGTCGAGCTGCTTCTTAATGCTTTCGGCTGATTCAAGCTTGGCAGCGAGTTCGGCTTCGTCAGTGACACCCTGCGTGGAAACGAGAATGTGGGAAGCCACGACGGACTCCTGCTGCTTGAATTCGTCGGGGTGCTCCTCGTAGTATTTCTTCACTTCAGCTTCGGCCGGTTCAGTCACGTCGGAAGTGACCTTGTCGACGAGCTGGCGGATCTTGGTGTCCTCGGAGATCTGCTTCTTGATGCGATCGAGGCTGACGCCACCGGAAGCCGCAAACGCTTCGAGGGTGGTTCCCTCGGGAAGGCGCTCACCGATTTCGTCGAGGCTCTTTTGAATGTCTTCGTCGGTCGCTTTGAAACCTTCCGCGGTAGCGGCATTGAGGAGCAGGGTCTTCTGAACGAGGTCCTGTAGGATGACACCTTGGACCTGCTGCTGGATCATGGCGAGTTGCTCGGGAGCCTGCTGCGCCATCTGGGCGAGCTGCTGGCCGTAGCGGGCCATCATCATTTCGCGCACGTCATCGGCCATGATGGGCGTGCCGTCGACGGTAAGGACAACCGGATTCTCGTTCGGAGCGACTTGGGTAGGAGTGGCAGGAGCCTGCTTGGTATCAGGCTTTTCTGCAGGGGCGGGCGGAGCGTCCTGAGCGACGGCAATACCGAAAGTGAAGGCGAGCGCCGTAACGATGCCGCGATAGAAAGAAGAGGGTTTAATGATCATGGTTTAGGGAGGCTTCCGTCGTCTTGTAAAAGCTGGAACGGGAAGCTTGGACGGAAATGCCGCCCGAAACAACCGGTATTTCCCCACAAACGTGGGCTGAAGTTTGGGCAAGTAGCAGAACGGTTACGCCACCGACCGGGGGGAGTGGATCAGTCTAAAGGCGGAATTTTGCTTCCGTCTTCAGCGAGGGAAAATCGATTCAGGTCAGTCCGGGAGTCAACGTCGAGGTGCCCGTAGATTGCGGTGACGAATTTCCTCACGGGGTAAATCGAGGTATTGAAATGGGAATTGATACCCTTTCTGGAAAGCGGAGCTGCTGTGCCATCATGGCACTAGGTCTGGTGAAGGCGTGTCGTTACGGCATTGCGACCTGGATCACTGCGTTTGTTTCGGTGGTTTCAGTGAAAACTTGATCGTTCCGAGGTCGCTGAATGTGGCACGATAATCGCCGACTCCGTCACGCCGGATCTCCCCCAAGGCACCGGAAATGACGAGTTGTCCGGCTCCCAGTTCGTAGCCCCGGTCCAGGGCCTCGTTAATCTGATAGAGAAAATTCCACCACTGACCACGATGTGCTGCACCTCCGGTGGTTTCGTTAATGAGTTGCTTGCCGCAGTAGAGTCTGATTTTCAGCTGGTCCAAGTTAAGCGTCAAATCAGTGGTGCGGGGACCGACAATGTAGTGAGCGGATCCGATATTGGTCGCGGTCAGATCAACCGCTGTGATAGGGTTGTTCCATGCCAACCTTGCAGCCGGCAACTCGACGACGGGAACAATGGCAGCCACTTTTTCTTTCAATGAGGCGATATCGGTGACGGGTTCAGTGATCGGCTTGGCGAGAATCAGACCGAGCTCCGTTTCGACCGCCGGAGTGATGTCGGGTTGAATGTTGAGGACAGGAGAGTCCTTCGACTCCAGCCAACCGCTTTTGAAAATCACGGCACTGAGTGGTCCGTTGAGTCCAAGTTTTTCCTGACCGCCTGCTCCGGCGACGGCTCCTTTATATCCGGCAATTTCATCCCGGGTCAGAATGTGATCCACGTAGGCAAATTGAGCATCGACGGCTTGTTCGAGGGTCGCCTCCGGAAGAATGAAGGAGAGTTGGGGAAGGGGCTGGTCGGCAAGGCGCGCCTCGGTGGCACTTTTGGCAAATGATTCAATCGCCGGATCTGCTGAAACGTGAGGGCTTGAAAAGAGTAAGATTACCACCAAGCCCATCCACAGTGGTTTAAAATTCATACTCGCAGAATCATAGTCGGAAGGCGCTCGTTGTCACTGGCTTTCGAGAAGCAAAGACTTGGCCTCTTGGGAAAAATTTGCCGTTATCTCGCGCCACCTCATGCAGAAAAAGGGAGGATTGGTGGGTTTCTGAAGCCTCGGTGAAGATTCTCAAGGCGATTTAAAAAGCAATCCGACTAGAGAATCTGATTCGACTGTGGCAGAAGCGAATTGGTTGACTCTGAGGATCACGAGCGTGAGGCTTTGTTCGTAAGCCTACCAATGGCGAAACTCCCAAAAATAGCTGTGACCATGGGCGACCCGGCTGGTGTCGGCCCCGAAGTCTGCCTTGAGCTTCTTGCGAACGAAGAGGTATCGTCGACTTGCGTCCCTATTGTTTTTGGTGATCGCAAAGTGCTGGATCGGTGTGCTGAGGTGACCGGCAGGCCCAAAGCTGAGCGACATGTTGATGAAGCAGGACTTGCTGACTGCGACAGACCTGCGGTCTTTTCTGTGCCTTCAATTACTCTCTCAGATTTCGAGCCGGGGACGGTCAATGCGGCTACCGGTGAAGCGGGATATGCATATATCGACAGAGCGATTAACCTTGGCCTTGCTGGTATCATCGATGGCGTGGCAACTGCTCCGATCAACAAGGAGGCGCTGCGTGCCGCAGGGTATTCACAGCCGGGTCACACCGAGATCTTTGCGGAGCGAACTGAAGCAGAGAAGTCATGCATGATGCTGACGGCGGATATTCTGACCTGCAGCTTCGTGACGGTGCATGTGGGCTACCACGAGGTTCCGGATTTGCTGACCGAAGAGAGAATCGGTGAAGTCATCGAACTAACGCGGGAAGCGATGAAACGCCTTCGAGATCGCGAACCGAAAATGATCGTCTGCGGCCTCAATCCTCACGCCGGCGAAAACGGACTCTTTGGAAACTCGGAGGAAGAGCACGTCATAATTCCTGCCATTGAAAAAGCGAGGGCCGCCGGAGCTGATATCGAAGGGCCACTGCCTCCAGACACCGTGTTTCTCGATTGGCGTCGCGAACAAACCGATGCCGTGATTTGCATGTATCACGATCAGGGACATATCCCGATGAAGGCGTTGGCGTTTGACCGGGCTGTGAATACAACCCTTGGCCTTCCCTTTCCGAGGACATCAGCCGACCATGGTACGGCGCTCGATATCGCCTGGCAGGGAAAAGCTGAAGCGGGAAGTTTGGTGGAAGCGGTCAAGCTTGCGGCGAGGTTGTCGTAATTCTTCCAGATAAAGCGATCTTAGTTCCCGGAATGCAAGCCAATGGCGAGCGGGACGGGAACGCGGGATTCCTCCATTCGCTTTCTATGTTCCAATGGAGGTAGCCCTTGAATGAAGTTTCCATTACTCTGTAATTTTGCTCTTGCTGCGTGGTTCGCCAACAGCAGTGTCGTTGCGGCAAAAGAGGTGGATTTTGAGAAGGAGATTAAGCCGTTCCTGGAAGCGAAATGTCTGGGCTGCCACAATCCAAATGTGGCCAAAGGGAAGCTTTCCTTCGCCACGGCGGAAGAGGTTTTCGGGGAATCGGAATTGGTCATTCCAGGGAAAGCATTGGCCAGTGATCTTTACCTCGTCTCAACACCTGAGGAGCCAGGGGAACAACCTTACATGCCTGAGGAAGGCGAGTATCTGACAGCGGCCGAAGCGGAGTTGTTGAGAAAGTGGATCGACGAGGGGGCAACGTGGCCGGAGGGGCTGGTGTTGCACGAGACTTCCAAGGCGGACAAGACTTGGTGGGCGTATCAGCCGCTGCATCGTGTTGAGTCTTGGTCGGAGGTTGAATCGGGAATCAGTCACCCGGTGGATGATTTCCTCAATGAACGTTTAAATGGGGTCGGCTTGGAAATGAATGGACCTGCTGACAGGCGGGAGCTGATTCGTCGGGCGACTTACGATCTCACCGGGTTGCCGCCGACGCCCGGGGAAGCCGAAGCGTTTGTCAATGATGAGAGTCCGGACGCCTACAGGCAACTCATAGACCGCTTGCTGGCTTCGCCGCACTACGGGGAACGGTGGGGGAGGCATTGGCTCGATGTGGTTCGTTTTGGAGAAAGTGTTGGATTCGAACGCAACACGATCATTGATAACCTCTGGCCGTTCCGTGACTATGTGATCGAGTCGATCAATGCTGATAAACCCTTTGATCAATTCATCCGTGAGCACCTTGCCGGTGATGTGATCGGTAAGGATGATCCGGATATCGAGATCGGGAGTGCATTTCTCGTGGCTGGTCCTTATGATAATGTGAACAATCAGGACGCTGTGCAAAAAGCTCAGATCCGGGCGAACACGCTGGACGAAATGATCAGTGCCACCGGTCAGGCTTTTTTGGGCATGACAGTCGGTTGTGCTCGGTGTCACGATCATAAGTTTGATCCGATCTCTCAGAAGGACTATTATCAACTTTACGCCACCTTCTCCGGCGTCCGACATGGAGCACGGGTTGTTGCGACGGCTGAACAAAAGCAAACCCGGGCCGCGACATTGAAGCCGTTGAATGATCGCAAAGCTGACCTTGAAAAGGAACGCCATCGATTAGAGAAATTGATTCTTGCCCGTGTGGGAGCAAAGAAATCAGAATACGAAACTCGGTGGCAGCGCCCGGCCGTGGACCGAACCGGCACCGAAGAGGTTTTCCCGGCGGTGAAAGCACGACACCTGCGGTTGACGTGCGAAAGCAGGGATGACAACCCGGCTGCCACTTCGGGATTCCGAATCGACGAGTTCGAAATTTGGTCAGTGGATGGGGTACCGCGGAATGTCGCGCTGGCCAGTGAAGGAGCGACTGCCTCGGGGCCGGCTCGCGAAATTGAGGACTTCCCGAACGCCTATGGTCCGCAGCATGCTATCGATGGAAAGGCGGGCGCCCGATTTATTTCGACCGGAAACTACTTGTCAATTGAATTGGCCGAAGTGACGACGATTGATCGTGTTGTCTTCTCCAGTGCGCGAGGCGAAGAAACTCCGGAGCACCGAAAGTTTGTGTTTCCTGCGGACTACCGGATCGAAGTATCACTCGATGGGGAAGTCTGGACTGAGGTTGCTAACGGTCGCGATCGGAAGCCGGTAAGCGATGCCCATCGCGATACGCGATGGAAGAAAGAGGAGACCAGTCCGGATGAGGCCGAACAACTTGTTGAGCTGACAAGGCAGATTAACGAATTGAACCGTCAGGCCGGTCTGGTGCCAGCCTTGCCAACGGTCTGGGTGGGAACGCGTGTCGCGAAGGATGCTGAGGGACCATTCCATATCCACATTGGAGGCAGTCCCCAGAAGCAAGGAGAGGCCGTGGTGCCGGCAAGTCTCTCGACGTTGAGTGAAGTGGCCCCGACCTACGAACTCAAGGCGGACGCTGATGAAGCAGCGCGGCGTCTCCAACTGGCAGAATGGATCACGGATCCAGGGAATCCATTGGCAGCTCGGGTTCTTGCTAATCGACTCTGGCATTATCATTTTGGCACCGGGATCGTCGACACCCCGAACGACTTTGGCTACATGGGGGGGCGACCATCCCATCCCGAGTTGCTCGAATTCCTCGCCATTCAACTGATCGATAGTGGATGGCGCTTGAAGGACATGCATCGACTCATCATGACGTCGAATGCCTATCAGCAGTCTTCCGAGTGGCGTGAAGAAGCAGCACTTGTCGACGGTGACAGTCGGTTGCTTTGGCGATTTCCTCCCAGAAGGCTTTCGGCAGAAGAAATTCGCGACACGATTCTGGCCGTGTCAGGGAAATTGGATAAGTCGATGGGTGGGAAAGGCTTTCGCTTATTTCACTACATGCAGGACAACGTGAGCACCTATGTGCCGCTCGATGAGCATGGACCAGAGACGTATCGGCGAGCAGTTTATCACCAGAACGCTCGCGCTTCGGTGGTCGATTTGATGACAGACTTTGATCAGCCGGATTGTGCTTTCTCGGCGCCGGAGCGGACCGAAACTACGACGCCGCTGCAGGCGCTGACGATGTTGAATCACCAGTTCACGGTCGATATGGCGGCGGCTTTGGCGAAGCGGGTGCAAGACCGGGGAGGGGATCCTGTGGAGAGTCTTTACGACCTGGTTTTACAGCGTAAACCGACGGATCAAGAGCGAGAGCGTGTTGTTGGCGCTCTCGGATCAATCGGCCTTGAGGCGGTCTGTCGGGCGGTGCTGAACTCAAGTGAACTGATTTACCTTGATTGAGATGAGCGTCGACCTTCACCTGCCTCGCCGACAGTTCCTCGGCAACGTCACTTCCGGTCTTGTTGGGGTCGGGCTTACGCAGTTGATGTCGCGGGATCTGCTCGCTGCAGGAACCTCGACGGGTCAACCGCACTTTCCCGCGAAGGCGAAGCGGGTCCTACAGATTTTCTGTCCTGGCGCTGCGTCTCACATGGACCTGTGGGAGCACAAGCCGATGCTGGAGAAGATGCATGGTCAACCGCTCCCGGGAGAGGAGAACATGATTTCTTTCCAGGGCAAGAACGGGCCGCTCATGAGAAGTCCGTGGAAATTTTCGCCTGCCGGGGAGAGCGGCAAGATGTGGTCCTCGATGCTCCCTCACATGGCGAAGCACGTCGATGACATCGCGTTTTTTCATGGGATGCAATCCAAGACGAATACCCATGGGCCGGGTTGCGTGTTTGTGAACACGGGGCATGCCACCGAAGGTCATCCGAGCGCGGGGGCGTGGATCAGTTATGCGTTGGGTAGTCTCACCGATGAATTGCCCACTTATGTGGCGATTCCGGATATTCGAGGTGAACCTCCTAACGGAAAGGCTAACTGGAGCAACGGTTACCTTCCGGCGAAATACCAGGCTATCATGATGGCGGCGCATCAGCCGATACGGAATATTGAACGTCCTGAAGGTATCGGCGCCTCAACTGAAGCGAAGACCCGTGAGCTGCTGCGCTTCATGAACGAGCAGCACGCGGCCTTTCGCCCGGAGGAGTCCGAACTGCAGGCTCGCATGTCGGCGTATGAACTGGCCGGTCGCATGCAGATGTCAGCACCTGAGGTAAGCGATTTTTCGAGTGAACCGACCCGCGTCCACAAGATGTATGGAACGGACTCATCGAATGAGTTGAAGGCAGCTTATGCGCGCAACTGTCTCTTGTCCCGTCGTCTACTTGAGCGAGGCGTGCGCTATGTGAATCTCTACTGTTCGTCTCGTGCCAGCGGCGTGGATGGCCTGTTAAACTGGGACGCCCATAAAACCCTGAAGTCAGACTATGAGCGGCATTTTCCTATCTTCGACCAGCCCACTGCCGCTCTGTTGACGGATTTGAAAGAGAGCGGAATGCTGGAAGATACGCTCGTCCTGTGGACGACCGAGTTTGGTCGTATGCCAACGCGGCAGATGGGAACGGCGGGGCGCGATCACAACCCGGATGGGTTTACGCTCTGGATGATGGGTGCCGGAGTCAAGGGCGGCACCAGCTACGGTGCGACTGACGATTTTGGTCGCCGAGCGGAAGTCGATCCGACCACGATCTGGGATTTTTACTCTACCGTGCTGCACCTGCTCGGGTTGGATTACGAAAAGTTGAGCTATTACCATAACGGTATCGATCAGCGGCTTACTGATGTGCATGGTGGTGTGATCCGGGATGTCTTGGCGTGATCGTTGTGGATTGAGTTCTTGCGAATCGTGAGCGGATTGTTTTGGTGGAGGCATGATCAGATTCACCCTCGCTGTTTTCAGTCTCTTTGTTGGCATGGCCACTTCGGCCGAAAAGCCCAATATCATCTACATTCTGGCCGACGATCTCGGCATCAACGACTTCGGTTGTTACGGCCAGGAGATTATGAAAACGCCACGGGTCGATCAGATGGCAAGAGAGGGTATGCAGTTTTTGAATCACTACTCCGGCAGCACGGTGTGTGCTCCAACCCGGTCCTGCCTCATGACTGGGCAGCATACGGGGCGGACCAGAGTTCGTGGAAATGGAGGCGCTCAGTTGTTGCCCGAAGATGTGACCATTCCGGAAATGCTTAAGGAAGTGGGTTACAAGACCGGCTTGATCGGCAAGTGGGGGCTGGGTGAGGAGGGATCGACCGGTGTGCCTTGGGCTCAGGGTTTTGATTTTTTCTTTGGTTACCTCAACCAGAGTCGGGCTCACCGCTACTATCCGGAGTGGATCTGGCGGAATGATCAGAAGGAGGAATACCCTGAAAATCCGACTAAGCGCGAAATCTACATTCATGACAGCTTCACCAAGGAAGGGCTCAATTTTATCGAGGAACAGAGCAAGACCGACGAGCCGTTCTTTCTCTACATGGCCTACACCTTGTCTCACGTGGATCTCGATGTGCCGGAGGATTCGATGGTGGCCTACTACGACCTCATCGAGGAAGACGGTCCTTACGTGAACCCGAATCTGCCCAAAGGCTATCGCAACCATCCGACACCTCGCGCCTGCTTTGCGGGGATGACGACGCGCCTCGATCGTGACATTGGTTACCTGCTCGATAAGCTCGATGAACTTGGAATTTCCGAGAACACGCTGGTGCTCTTTTCGAGCGACAACGGCCCGACTTCAGCCGGCGGTGCTGATCCCGAATATTTCAACGGCAATGGGATCTACCAGGGTATTAAACGGGACGTCTACGAAGGCGGTATTCGCGCGCCCATGATTGCCCGCTGGCCAGGAACGATTGAAGCAGGGTCAAAGAGTGACCATGTTTCAGCGCACTGGGATGTCATGGCCACGCTCGCCGATGTGTCCGGAGCAAATCTGCCAAAAGAACAGGTAGGCGTTTCTTTCGCGCCCACCTTGAAAGGGGATGCTGACAACCAAAATCAGCATGACTATCTCTACTGGGAATTCTACGAAAGGGGCGGCAAGCAGGCTATTCGCCAGGGAAAATGGAAAGCGGTTCGTCTGAATCGGACCAAGGTCGGTTCCGAGGGAGCCTGGGAGATCTATGACCTGGAAAAGGATCCCAGTGAAGAGAATAACCTCGCCGCACAGAAACCCGAGATGCAAAAGCAGTTCAACCAGCTCGCTCTAGAGGCGGCGACGGAGAGTGAGTTCTTCTCCTGGAAGTCAGGCAAGAAGAAAAAGTGAGCCAGCCGCTAAGCTAGGCGGATGAATCAGTTGGCTGAAATGACTGATGAGCTGGAGGCGATATGACGGTGGTTGGATTCTGGTGATTTTTAATCAGTCTCTCGGCCCACCGAGACTCCGCTGGAAAAATTCGATCCGCTTGCGACGCAAGTGAGGGGACTCACCAATACCGTGGCCTTTACCGGGAACGGGAATGAATTCGAAGTCCTTGTCGGCTTTGATCAGGGCGTTAACGACCTGGTAGGTGGATGACGGGTCGACGTTCTTGTCGAGTTCACCCACGGTGAGGAGGAGGTCGCCTTCGAGCTTGTCGATGTGAGTCAGGTTTGAGTTGGCTTCGTAGTGATCGCCCACGGGCCAGTCCATCCACTGCTCATTCCACCAAATCTTGTCCATGCGGTTGTCATGACAACCACAGTCAGCGACGCCGGCCTTGTAAAAGTCGGGGTGAGTGAGAAGGGCGGCTAGCGTGCTCTGGCCTCCAGCGGAACCTCCGTAGATGCCGATACGGTTGAGATCCATCTGGGGAACTTTCCTGCCGGCTTCGGTGATCCATTTTCGCCGATCGGGGAAGCCGGAGTCGATCAGGTTCTTGTAAGCCACTTGGTGGAATTCCTTTCCGCGGTGGTTGGTGCCGAGGCCATCCAGTTTCACGACAATAAATCCGGCATTGGCCATTTCACTGATATGACCGTTCCACGATTTCCAGCTTTTGGGAGTGAAGGATCCATGAGGTCCCGCATAGATGCTCTCGATGACGGGGTATTTTTTCTCTGGATCAAAATCTGGGGGAAGGAAGATGACTCCGTGAATGTCGTGGATCCCGTTACGGTCTTTCGCGACGTAGCGTTCGGGTGCTCGCCAACCGGTGGCTGTGAGTTCATCGAGGCTGCTGGATTCGGAAAGGACCGCCATTCGCTTGCCGTCAGAGAGGCGGCGAATTTCATGGACGGGAGGATGATCGATGCGCGACCACTTATCCAAGAAGTAGGTGGAGCCGGGGGAAAAGGTAATGTCATGAGTCCCGTCTCCCTCGGTTAAGGGAGTGAGCGTGCCGTCATCGAGATTGAGGCTGGCGTAGTGAAGATGATAAGGATCCTGATCCGGATAGAAACCTGACATCTGAATGATTGCCGTCCGTTTTTCCTCATGAACGGCGGCTACCTTGCGGACGACCCATTCTCCGGAGGTGAGCTGGCGAATAACTTTTCCGGAGATTCCGTCAATGAGGTAGAGGTGATTCCATCCATCGCGTTCCGACAGCCAGAGAATTTCCTTTCCGTCTTTGAGGTCCTTCCTGAAGCCATTGCCGTAAACGTAGATGAATTTCTCATCGCTTTCGTCAATGAGAGCTCGCTGGTTTTCCGTCTGCGTATTGATTTCGATGACGCGATGACTGCCGAAACCCCTCTCGATGAACTCAAAGACAAAACGCTTACTATCGGGTCTCCACTGAAATTTTCGAAGTTGGAAAGGGTGACGTATCAGCTTTTTTTCAATGTTGACAGGAGAATGCCTGCTGAAATTCTTATGAAAGATGACAGGGATGGGAACATTGATTTTATCTCCCGGTTTCGGGTATTCGATTTTCTGGTGCTTGGGCTGAACCTGGTCCTTTGGAGTCGACTCCACGAAATGAATGTGACGCACGGGGTGATTCGATCGTTTGAAGAGAACAAAGCGATTGGAGTCTGGTGACCAGAGAACACGATCTTCCCAGATCCAATCGTTTTCCGGTGGCGGGCCGTGGATCTCGATATCATTGAGATAAACATGATTGTCTCGGAGAGTAACTTTTTGCGATCCGTCCGGTGATTTGCGGTTGGGCACCGTGAGCGGTTTGTCCGGCTTTTGCTTCCAGGGCGAATTATTGCCTTTGGTGACGTCCTTCGGCTTTGAATCCAAGTTGGTAATCTTCCCCGAGTTGAGATTGAGATGTCGCCAAATTCGGTTGCCGTTACTCACTTCGAAATGAAAGACTGCGCTGCTCCCGCCCTCGGACCAAAAGACAGGAAGCGATTCGTTGAGGATCGTCCCCGATCGTCGTGAGCGAGCTTCCTGGTTGTTTTTTTCAAATGTGGCCGTCGCACCGTGCTCGGACTTTGCCACAAGCGGAAAGAATATAAGCCCAAAGGCGAAGGTATGGAGAAAACGAAGCAAAAATGTGGATAAGATCATGCCGGGGATGAGCTAACTTGTGCCAGGGCTTTGTTTTGCTCAAGTAAGGAGTCGCGGAATGGCTGGTTGCTGTTCGATCACGAAACGAAGAAAGTGACCGATGCGAATCCGGAAGTGGTCGCTGAAATAAGCGCAAAGCTGGCTGAGCAGTTGGGGTGGTAGCAGGGCTCCTCTCTGATATCGCTTTGGGGATGACTGCGGAAACTTCCCAAGACACCATATTCTGCCTAAACTGAAAACCCCGCCGCGAAGATGCCGGAAAAAGCGGATGCATTGCAGGAGCAAACGGTCACCTATCTTGAGGAGGTTGGCGCTTGCCTTCCTGAGCCAAGGTAAGCGAATCGCCCCCCCCCAAAGTCCATTATTTAACCCTCTTTGATCACCTATGAAGTCGCTCTTCTTATTCATTGTTACTCTCAGTGTTTCAATTGCCACGGCAGCTGCCGCGGAGAAAACTAATGTCATTCTTATTATGGCCGACGACGTGGGCTGGGAAGCTTTCGGTTGTTACGGAGCCGAAGACTACGAGACACCAAATATCGACAAGATGGCGGCGCAGGGCGTTCGCTTCGAGCATTGTTATTCCACCCCGATCTGTACGACGTCGCGGGTTATGATCATGACGGGAAAGTACAACTTTCGGAACTACACCCACTTTGGCTACCTCAGTCCCGGAGAAAAGACCTTCGGCCACCTGATGCAGGACGCCGGCTACAAGACCGCTATCGCCGGCAAGTGGCAGCTTAATGGGCTCTACAACTCGCTCGAAGGACACGACGACAGCAGCCGTCCGCTCCAGGCAGGATTTGATGAATACAGCCTTTGGCAATTAACCAAGCAGAAGGACGACGGCGGCGAGCGCTTCTGGAATCCGGCGATTGAGCAGAACGGGGAGTTTTTCACCCCTGAGGATAACGCGGGAAAATACGGGCCGGACCTGTTCTGCGATTTCCTTTGCGACTTCATGGAGAGAAACCAGGAAGAACCGTTCTTTCTCTATTACCCCATGGTGCTGGTACACAGTCCATTTGTCCCGACTCCGGATACGATTGGCGATCGACCCCGCGATCAGAAGGCCAATAAAAGACCCAAGGGGGAAGCCAAGCAACACTTCCAGTCTATGGTCAACTACATGGACAAAATCATCGGCCGCCTTATTCAAAAAACCGAAGACCTCGGCATTGCCGAGAATACCTTGATCATATTCACGGCAGACAACGGCACTCACACTGGCATCACCTCGCGCTGGAGAGGGCAGCCTATCCAGGGCGGAAAGGCGAAGATGGATGACATGGGCACGCATGTGCCTTTGGTAGCCTATCAAAAAGGCAGGACTCCAGAGGGAGTCGTTCTCCCTGACCTCGTCGACTTCACTGATATTTATCCAACGCTGGCGCAGGCTGCGGGGGTGGGGCTCAGCGAAGATGATCCTCGCGATGGGGTCAGTTTCCTGCCGCAGCTTCGTGGTGAAAAGGGCACGCCGCGTGAATGGATCCTTTGCCATTACCAGCCCTATTGGAACAAGAAGCCCGGGCAGTGGGCGAGAACGGCGGATTTCAAGCTCTATCGAGATGGACGTTTCTTTCAGCCGGGTGAGGATTTGAAGGAGGAAAACAATCTCTCCGGCCGGATCGATAACGAGGCGGCGCTCGACGTGCATGATGCTTTGCAGAAGTTGCTCGACTCCGCGCCTCCCGCTCCGAAGGACGAGGAGGTGGGGCGCGAAGCAACCGATCGCCCTGTGCATCCCGAGTGGCCCAGGCTAAAGTGAGTGGGAATGTTAGTGAGTAAACTGTGCAAAAGTCTTTGATATGAAAAAACTGCTGATTGTTGCTTTAGCTGTTCTTGCCCTGGGTGGTCAGGAGAGTGATGCGGCTGATAAGCCCAATGTGATTGTGATTGTTTCCGATGACCAGGGGTATGCGGATGCAGGATTCCAGGAGGTGGTTGCCGATGGCGTGACAACCCCGAACCTCGATAAGCTGGCCGCTTCCGGAGTGGTCTTCCGAAATGCCTACGCGTCATCACCGGTGTGCAGCAACTCGCGACTGGCGCTTTCGACCGGTCGATACCAGCAGCGCTGGGGAGCCTATCATTATGGCCAGGGTGGTTTGCCTTCGAATGAATACACCATCGCCGAGATGATGAGGGAGGCCGGTTATCGCACCATGAAGGTGGGAAAGACCCATCTGAATTTCGGGCCCAAGGCGGATCCGATGAAGCATGGCTTCGACCAGTATTTGGGCTTTGAGCATCACTCCTGGTTTTTTGAGATGGTGAGTCAGAAAGACGTGGACGCCTACGAGCGCAAGCAGAAGGGGAGTTCAAAACGGGCGACCTCGGCGCCTTTCGGGCCGATGAACCGAAACAGTGAGACCAAGGAATCCTTCGAGAACACGACGACGACGGAAATCTTCGGTGATGAATCAGTGAAGTTTATCGAGCAGGAGAGCGACCAGCCTTTTTACCTGCAACTGGAGTTCAATGCCGTTCACACCCCGCTGATTGCCGCGCCGGAGCAGCTTCGTGAAAAATACGGCGTGCCGGATCGTTCCTTCGATCGCGATGCTGAAGTGTGGGAGTTCCCGCTGTGGGATCCTGTGAAGCAGCCCGACTTCAAGGAATGGTATGGTCAGACCTGCCATCTCAAGGTTCCCGATCCCTATGGTCGCAAGATTTATCTCGCCCATCTTGAGTTGATGGATAAGCAGATCGGGCGCATTCTCGACACCCTCGAGAAAAGGGGACTGACGAATGACACGCTTATTTTCTTTTCCGTCGACAACGGCGGCTCTGACCAGTCTTATGCCAACAATGGTCCTAACAATGCCTTTAAGTATTGTCTCATGGATGGAGGTATCAAGGTGCCAATGGTAATGTCGTGGCCGGGTAAATTTGAAGCGGGGACAATGGTGAATGCCACGGTGACCCATCGTGATCTTTACCCGAGCTTGTCTGAAATCACCGGCATTGCCCCGAAGAAGGACCTCGACGGCATGAGTCTGCTGCCGCTCATCAAGGGCGAGGTGGAGACACTTCACCCGGAGCCTCTTTTCTGGGATTCCGGCAACAAGATGGTGAACTGGGTGGTTCGTGACGGGGACTGGAAGATGGTCTTTCGTGGAGAAGGTCGTGACTACGAGGCCTACCAGCTTGATGAAAACGGTCTTGTTAAAGATGAGTTCCGCATTGTGCCGATCAAGACGGGTATGCAGCTCTACAACCTGGCCGAGGATCCCGGCGAAACGAAGAACCTGGCGTCTGCCAATCCAGAACGAGTCCAGGCGATGGAAAAGCTTTACCAGGACTGGCGTGCCACGATGGGTGAGCCCATCAGCGGTAAGCAGGCAAAGTGATCTTAATCAGTTGATCGACGGCTCTGGACAGTCTAGGTCAACGACCAGCCTTCCCGGTAATTGACCGCCTTGAGCAGCTTATCGGCTTCGTCGTCGTCGATGACGTTCTCGGTGGCAGGGTCCCACTTGACGGGGCGGCCCAATGCCTGCGAAACGTAGCCGAGGTGGCCCGGCGTCACCGAGCGGTGGGCCGTTTCCGCCGGGGCGATGCAGGCTTCGCGTGAGCGAATGCAGTCGAGGAAGTTCTGGCGGTGATCGTTGGATTTGTAGGCCTTGATCGCTCCGCGGTCATACTTTTCCTGGAGCCATTCGCGGTTGGAACATTCGATCTTGCCGCGGTCGACGTAGACCCAGCCGTTGTCGCCAATCCATTTGGTGCCTCGTCGATTCTTGCTCGAGATTGTGGAGGTGACGCCGTTGGCGAAAGTGGAGCGGATCTCGTAGTCGACCGGGGCGTTGTAGATTTCAGTTTCAGGGTAGGTCCAGCCGATCGCCTCGACCTTTTCCGGTCCGCCCTGGTCCATGCCGAGTCCCCAGTGAGCGATGTCGTTGTGGTGACCGATCCAGTCCATGATCTGTCCGCCGCCGTAGGAGAGGTGCCATCGCCAGTTTCGGTGATGACGGGCATGGATGTAGGGAAGCGCTTCACTGGGACCACACCAGAGATCATAGTCGAGACCTGCGGGAGCTTCGGCAGGATCCATCAGTTCGGTTTGAGGTGTGGAATGTCCCCGAGGAAGGCCGACTTCGACAGTGTGGATCTTTCCGATGAGTTCGTTCAACGCGACTTCCACCGCGATGCGGAACCGGATTTCGGAACGCTGCTGGGAGCCGGTTTGAAAAACCGCCTTCTGATTCTCCACTTCGCGGTAGACCGCCTGGCCTTCACCAAAAAGGTGGGTGACCGGTTTTTCACAGTAGACATCTTTGCCGTTGCGAAGCGCTGCCAGGGTGATGAGAGCGTGCCAGTGATCCGGGGTGGCGACGACCACGGCGTCGATGTCATCGCGAGCGCAGACTTCGCGGAAATCGGCGTAGGCGTCGCAACCCTTGTAGCTGCCGCTGGCCATGTCTTCGGCGTAGCGTTTCTCCACCGCCTGTTGCCCCGGCTCGCGGCCGTAAGTGCGACCGCTGGTGTTGTCCCGGTAGTGTTGATCGTGAACATCACACACCGCGACGACCTGGACTTCCTTTTTGCCGAGGAAGTTGGTCAGGGTTCCGGAGCCGTTTCCTCCCAGGCCGATGACGGCAAGGTTGATACGCTCACTGGGAGCGGGGCGTCCCTGTCCGAAAACGGACGATGGAATGATGGTCGGCGCCGCGATAGCGGCGGCCGACGACGCGAGGAACCGGCGGCGATCGAGTGGTCTGTCCATGATCTACTGGCTGATTTTAAACGAAGGGACAATCAACCGCTGATCGGCCAACCGTCGCGATACTCTTTCGTCAGATACTGATTGGCATTTTCGTTGTTGGTGATCTTGCCGGCCACGCCGTCATACTCGAGTCGTCCGCCAGCGCGGAAGGCAGCAAGCCCAAGGCACATGGTTTCGATCATGTTGGCACTGTATTCGAAGTTACAGGCAGTTTCGGAAGGCTTGCCGTTGCGGCAGGCTTCGGTCCACTGCTTCTGGAAGTTGCCGAGATCGGGGAGGAGCTCCTCTTCTCTACGTGGTTCGTAGTAGGTCAGGTCGGCGGTATTACCGAAGGGAATAATTAGGCGGCTGCCGAAGTCGGCGACGATGAAACCCTTCGATCCCTTGAACATGACCCCGTGACCGATCTTGTTGAGGTCGATCCAGTTGGAAGGAGACTTCGGCATTGCTCCGCCCTGGAACCAAGTCACCCGGATTTTATCGCGCCAGTCATTGGCGGGGAAGATGAATGAAGAAGTCAGTTCAACCGGGGTGACATCAGGATTGAATTTTTCCGTGGTCTTGGATTCGATTGAAGTCGGCAGGTCGGCATCAATCACATTCCAGAGCAGGTCCATGGTGTGGCTGCCCATGTCGCCCATCTGGCCGATACCGAAGTCCCAGAACATGTTCCACTCGAGGCATCCGGCCCGGTCCTTGATGTATCCGGGATTGTAGGGGTGAAAGGGTGAGGGTCCCAACCAGAGATCCCAGGCCATGGTCTCAGGAGCGCCCCCGGCGTCAGGAAGGTAACCGTCGCGGGGGATCTGGCGGTTGCCCCAGGCGTAGGCTTCCTTGAGGTCGCCGATGACACCATCCTGCACCATCTCGCGCAGGCGATTGAAGTTCGGGCTGGCATGACGCTGCATGCCGACCTGGGTGGCAAGCTTGTCTTTCCTAGGAAGGTAGGATTCCCGAACGGTGCGGGCTTCGTTCACCGTGATGGCGAGCGGCTTCTCCATGTAACAGTGGAGGTCGCGGTTGAGCGCCCAGTTGGCGATGAAAGCGTGGGTGTGGTCTGCGGTGCAGCAAAGGACGGCATCGAGGTCATCGTGATCGAGAGCTTCGCGCCAGTCGAGGTAGACCTTGGCGTCCGGGAAAGCATCGACGCCCGGCTGCATCTTGATCTTGTCCACGTCGCAGAGAGCCACCACGTTTTCATCCTTGAGCGTTCCGTAGTGTGCCTGTCCGCGGCCACCGACACCGATGAGCGCCACATTGAGTTTGTTGCTCGGTGCGTTCTGGCCGAAGACCGTGCCGGTGGGAAGAATGGTCAGTCCGGCTCCGGCGAGGGCGCCTTTCTTAAGAAGGCTGCGGCGCGAAGATTGCGAAGGCGCGTCCGTCTTGGTAGTGGGTTGGGTGGCAGGCTTGGTGGGGGGAGTTTCGTTGTTCATAGGTCGGTAGGTGTGGAGGATCATCATCAACGCTTTGGTCGTGCTCTGTCAATCTCGCTGCTGTGTCATCCAATGGCGCAGGTAGGGGACGTCCACTCCGGGGATTGCACGAAAAAAGGAGAGCCGTTAAGGTTGTTGTGTGCTCTTGCGAATTGAAATCTACCTGATTGCCCTGGTTGTTGCCATCCTGTGTCCCGACGTCGTAGGGGCGGAGGAGAAGACGGTTTCGTTATTCGATGGCGATTCGACGGGAGCCTGGAAATCGATCGAGTTCGGCGGTGAGGGGGAGGTGCACGTTTCCTTCGAAGGTGAGCTCACGCTCGAGAATGGAAATCCGATCACCGGTCTAGTTTGGACCGGTGAAGAGATTCCAACAACCAACTACGAAATCTCCCTCGAAGCAAAGAAGCACTATGGCGATGACTTCTTCTGCGGGCTGACGTTTCCCGTGGGCGACAGCCATGCGACCTTGATTTGTGGTGGCTGGGGCGGGGCCATTGTAGGACTTTCGAGCATTGACGGGAAAGACGCCTCCCTAAATGAAACGCGGACGCTGACGAGTCTTGAAGACGGGCGCTGGTATTTGCTCCGGGTCAGGGTGACAGACGCAGCGATCAGCGGATGGATCGACGAGGAAATGGTTTTCGAAGTTGAGCGCGAAGGTAAGGAGATCAGCCTGAGGCCGGGGCCGATTGAAAAGTGTGTGCCGCTGGGAATCGCCAATTACCGAACGCGTTCAGCTTTTCGGAAGATCGAGCTCAAGCAGATCGATTGAAGCCTCGGATTGGCATTATGTGCGAAGGGCGGGCCCTACGTTTTGAAGGCAGGTCTTTTCTTGCCGACCCGGCTGGTTCCGTCTAAAAACCGGTCATGAAGAAAACCTCTCGTCGACAATTCCTCGGGACTTCGACTGCTGCGGCCGCCGCGTCAACGCTCCCGAATTTTTCCATCGCGCAATCGGGAAAGACTTCAAAGATCAATGTGGCAGTCGTCGGGGTCGGAGGCATGGGGGGCTACGCGGTCGGTGAAGCCGCCAACGAAAACCTCGTCGCACTCTGTGATGTGGATGAGGCGCGCGGTGAGAAAGCGTTCAAGAAGCACGCCGACGTTCCCCGCTTTAAGGACTTCCGCGTCATGATGGACAAGATGGGCGATGATATTGACGCCGTTGCCATTTCCACCCCGGATCACACCCATTTCGCTCCGGCAATGGATGCGATGGAGCGCGGTAAGCATGTCTTTATTCAAAAGCCGCTGGCTCACAATATCTGGCAGTGCCGCACTCTGCAGAAGGCAGCCGAGAAATACGGCGTCGTCACTCAGATGGGTAACCAGGGACACACTTTCGACGGTATGCTTCGGATCAAGGAGTGGGTCGATGCCGGAGTGGTCGGAGATGTGACTGAAGTGATTACCTGGACCAATCGTCCCAACCCGCCGTGGTTCATTCCGCCCGAAACTTTCCCGCCTGCCAAGCAACCTGTTCCCGCCAATCTCGATTGGGATCTCTGGCAGGGCCCGGTATCCGACAAGGCGTTCAACGAAGCTTACGCTCCAGTTCGCTGGCGTGGCTGGTGGGACTACGGTTGCGGAGCGCTCGGCGACATCGGTTGCCACACCTTTGATGCGCCCTTCTGGGTGCTGGGCCTGGGAATGCCGACCAAGGTGGAAGTGGAGCGGGTGGAGCCGCTCAATAATGGATTCATCCCAATGGGATCAGTGGTGACCTATCACTTCCCGGCTCGCGGTGACAAGCCGCCGGTGACGATGAAGTGGTTCGAAAAAGGTTACGATGTTCCCAAGCCGAAGCGCTGGGATGAGGCGGAGGACCTTCCCGCAGGCGGAGGCATGTACATGGAGGGAACGAAGGACACGCTCTTCCACGCCGACATGCGTCCGACCAGTCCTCGTCTCACTCCGGGCGACCGATTCAATGACATGAAGTCAGTGCTCAAGGAAATCCCCCGGATGGAAAACCAAGGGAAAGGAGGGCCCATCAAGGAATGGTTCCGGGCGATCAAGGGTGAAGGTCCGCCCCCGGGATCGAATTTCGAGTATGCCGCACCGCTTACCGAAGTGGTCCTACTTGGAGCCATGGCGCAACGCCTCGGCGAAGCGATCGAGTGGGATCACGAAAACATGACCGTGAAGGGACGTCCGGAACTGGATGCCTGGATCAAGGAGTCGACTCGCGAGGGTTGGTCCTACGGCGAAGATCTCTGGACCTGAGCCGGAAGGCGCGAAAAACCGGCGTTGAAGACGCCACTCGACATTGGGTGCGCCCTATGGCCTTATAGCTTCATGAAAAACTCCTCTGGTCTTTCTTCTTCCTCTCGCAATCGTCGCGATTTTCTCAAAACATCAGCCGCCGGGCTGTTCACGGTGGTGCCGAGCGCCTACGTCTTCGGGGCGAACTCGACCAGTGGGGAACTGCCGCCCAGCGAAAAGGTCAATGTGGCCGCCATTGGGATCGGCAACCAGGGTGCTTCCAATATCAAGTCGCTTCACAGCAGCGGGCTCTGCAATATCGTAGCTCTTTGCGATGTCGACCTGAAAGGAAGCCACACCCAGAGGGCGCAGGTAGAGCATCCCAGCGCGAAGTGCTTTACCGACTTTCGCGTCATGTTTGATGAGATGGAGAACGAGATTGACGCCGTTCTCGTCGCGACGGCCGACCATGCGCACTTCTGCCAGGCCATGCTGGCCATGTCCTTGGGCAAACCGGTTTATGTTCAGAAGCCATTGGCTCACACCTATGGCCAGTGCGAACGCCTTATCGACATGGCGGAGCGCAGTGGCGTCGCTACCCAGATGGGTAACCAGGGACACTCTGGCGCCAATTATTTCCAGTTCAAGGCATGGACTGAAGCCGGGGTGATCAAGGACGTCACCCGGGTCACTGCGCACATGAATAACCCTCGCCGCTGGCACGGTTGGGGCGCCTCCGTAACCGAATACCCCAGCGAGCCTTTGCCGGAGGGTATGGACTGGGAAGCCTGGATCTGTTCCGCTCCCGAGCATCCTTTCAGCGCGAAGCTTCACCCGGCAGAGTGGCGAAGCTGGTATGACTACGGCAGCGGGGCTTTCGGCGACTGGGGACCGCATATCCTCGACACGGCTCATCGTTTTCTGAAGCTCGGACTACCTACCAAGATTGAGGCGGTGAAACGCGATCAACCGAACCCCTTTGTTTATCCACAGGCTTCAACGATCCGATTCCATTTTCCAGAGCGCGAAGGCATGCCTGCGTGCGACGTGACCTGGTATGACGGAACCGAAAACAAACCTGAGGTGGAGCCTGAACTCGGCTTCGAGGTGAAAGGCCCGGGTAAGATCATCTACGGCAAGGACCTCACCTTCCAGGGCGGAAGCCATGCACGTCCTCTCGTCGTCGTGCCGAAGGAAAAGTATCTCGACATCCGGGAGAGTCTTCCGCGCATCAGTGGGAAAAACAGCGATCACTTCGAAAACTTCCTGCTCGCTTGCAAGGGGCAGGAAGAGACCCGTTCACCGTTTGCCGTATCCGGCCAGCTCACCCAGGTGTTTACCCTGGGTATCATTGCCCAGCGTCTTGGTGGAACCCTGGAGTTCGATCCGAAGACGCAGAAAATCACCAATAACGCAGAGGCGCAGGCCCTACTTGATCCCGCCCCTCGCGCCGGTTGGGAAGAGTTCTACAATCTGTAGCCGATGCTAATCGCCGTTGAGTCGCTGCCCGCCAGAGGCCAGCGCTAGCGCCTGTTTTTCACCCCGTTTTGCTATGACACAATTCTCACGCCGTAAGTTCGTTAAGTCTTCCGCTGCCGTCAGCAGTTTCTTTATTTTGCCATCCGGTCTTCGCGCCAATTCACCGAACAGCCGGATCTGCACCGCCCACATCGGAACCGGCGGCAAGGGAAACACGGACACCAATTCCATTGGTGCTCATGAACACGTCGAGGTTCTCGGTCTCTGCGATGTCGACCCGAAGCGAGGTAAGATCGCTGAAAAGCAGAAGCAATATACCAGTGCTAAAGGCTACCAGGACTATCGTGAAATGTTGGCGGAGCTGGGCGATAAGATCGATGCGGTTTCGATTTCCACACCGGATCACACTCACTATCCAGCGACGCTGGCGGCAATGAATCTAGGCAAGCATGTCTACACACAGAAGCCGCTTACTCACAAGCTCTCCGAAGCCCGTGAGCTCGCGGAGCTGGCCGATGAAAAAGGACTCGCCACCCAGATGGGCATTCAGAATCAGTCTTCGCTTGCCTATCGCCTGACGCGTCAGTGGGTGCAGGACGGTTTGCTCGGCAAGATTAGCAAGGTTTACGTGTGGTCGCACAAGAACTGGGGTTACGATGGCGATCCCTACACCCAGGAAGATGAAATTCCTGTCGAACTGGACTGGAATCTCTGGCTCGGCACGGCACCGGTTCGTCCCTACGTGCAAAAAGTGTTTCATCCCGGTCAGTGGCGAAAGATGGTCGATTTCGGCTGTGGAACTCTGGGTGATATGGGCATCCACATCTTTGACACTCCAGTGAAGTCCCTGGGGCTTCGTGATCCCCTCTGGGTTGAAGCGGAATGTCGTGAGCCGAACGGTTATGGCTTCCCCGAGCAGAACATGATGCGCTACGGGTTTGCCCCGACTGATTACACGACTGACAATTTCACCTTCACCTGGTGGGACGGAAAAGGATCACCGCGATTTGAAGGCAATGAGGATCTAATCCTTCCCGAAGGCGAGAAGCTACCTCAACAGGGCGCTCTCTTCGTGGGCGAGGCCGGTCGCATGGTGTTGCCTCACTGTAACGCTCCAAAGTTCTACCCGCGTTCCATTCTTCAGAACGCTGTGAAGCCCGATATTGGGGCGATGAATCACTACACACAGTGGCTCGATGCCATCGCAGGCAAAGGTAAAACGGAGGCAGGTTTCGACTACGCCGGACCACTCGCCGAAATGCTCTGCCTCGGCGTGATTGCCGGCAACTTCCCGACGAAACGTCTCGAGTGGGACGCCAAGAACATGAAGGTGACCAACCTCGAAGCGGCCAACCCGATGATTCAAGGCGACTACCGGAAGTTCTGAAGAGCGACCGGGTGAATATCTACAGAACTGAAAGAGCGCCGGTTTTTGCCGACGCTCTTTTTGTTTAAATTCCGTCGTAGAAACCTTCCCAACCGGAACGCGGTGCCGGGCCGGCGAGGAGATCGTTGGCGTTGGTGTTGCCTTTGAAAGTCTCGGTTTCGGGATCGAACTCAAGACTTTCATTAAGATACTGGCAGATGACCCCAAGGATGAGGACCTTGGTCAGTGGAGCGGCAATGCTGAACGGTGAGTTGGTGGTGCCGTTGCCGAGACACGCCTGGGTGAAGCTGGCGAGGTGATCGAATTCCGGGGCCGGAACTTTGATGTCGTCCTTGTACTTTAACATCTCATCACGCGGGTAGATGCGTGAGACGCTGGCGTGGGAGCCACGCTGCACGACGAAAGCACCGTCCTCGCGATGAAGCAGGGTGCCAACGCGACCGAGATTGGGAGGGGTGTCGCCGTCCCAAAATGTTTCAGAGACTTCCGGTGCGCAATTGTCATTCCGGTCTTCCCACGTCAGGTCACAGGCGGGCAGTCCCTCACCGCGTGCCGGGAAGTGCATGGCGAGCTTGGAGATCAGCGGGAAGATGACCTGGTTGTGATCCGCCATTTCAATGGCTTCGATCTTCGTGGGAAGGCCCAGCTTCAGAAAGTCATGCGCGAAGTCAATGATGTGAGCACCCCAGTCGCCGAGCATACCGTTTCCGTAGAGATGAAAGCCGCGCCAGGAGAAGGGGTGATAGAGTGAGCTGAAGGGCTTCATTTCCTTCGGGCCGCACCAGAGGTCCCAGTCGAGGTTGGCGGGCTTGGGTTCCTCGGCGGGGTATTCGCTGATGCGGTTGGCCGCGTCCATGAACCAGAGGCCGCCTGATTTCCAGGACTCAATTTTGACGATGTCCTTGATGATGCCTTTGTTGACGAGATTCTTGAACTGCTCGGAACCGGCTGAGGTGTGCCCCTGGTTGCCCATCTGGGTGACAACCCCGTATTTCTGCTCCGCTTTCATGAGCAGATCCGCTTCGCGGTAGGTATGAGTCAGGGGCTTTTCAACATAGACAGGCTTACCCAGTTGCATCGCCGCAATGGTGGCGACGTAGTGGGTGTGGTCCGGGGTCACGACACTGACGGCGTCGATGTCATCGCCCATCTTGTCGAGCATGACGCGGAAGTCAGCGAACTGCTTTACGCCGGGATATTTCTCGAGGTTGTTCTGGATGTTTCGTGCGTTGAAATCAACGTCGCAAAGGGCTACCGGCTGGGCAAAACCACCTTGGCAAATTCCGGGGATCACTTTGGCAGCGCGTCCACCAACGCCGACACATCCGAGATTGATGCGTTGGCTCGGAGGCACGTTGCCTTCGTTGTCCGGCTTGCCGAGGGCAAGGTAGGAAGGCATGACCGAGAATCCGAGGGCAGTGGCGGCGGATTTTTTAAGAAGTAAGCGGCGAGTCGTATTCGGGGGAGACGATTTCATGGCGGTAGCTCTGGCAGTAAAAAGAAAAACCCGCCCCTGACGGAACCGGGATTCCGACGGGGACGGGTTTGAATTTACGCTAGCGCTGGAATTATGCGCAAGGTCAGGATCACGCCAACTCGGGGACCGCGAACGCCTCGCGATAGTCACGCTTGATGAGACGTGGATCAGCGCTTTCGGTCAGAACCTTACCGGAGGCAGGATCGACCTCGATCTTACCACCCAGTGAGTAGGAAGGCGGATCGATGCCCCACGCGGAGAGCTGACGAGACTGCTCTTCAGCAATAGTGCGAAGCATCTCGTTATCACCAATGGCCTGCTCGACCGCTTCGGCACTCGCGGTCGCGCCGGAGAGATAAGAGATGTTGGCGAGGTGAGCGACAGCAGACGATTTCTCGGCGTCGACGAGCTTGGATTGCAAGCCGTCTGACTTTCGAGAACGAACTGCGGCGAGGAAGTTTTCTTGGTGAGTCTTTCCTCCGTCTCCGGGGAACTTGTGAGTCTTGGTCTTGCCGTCTTCTCCGACCACATACATGCCGCCGCGGCCACCGCGGAGTTCGCCACCCTCGCACTTGACCACGATACCGACGCGAATGCCGTCACGAACCGGGGAAACGTTGCGCTCGGGAGTGAGCCACATGTCGTTGACTTCGATGATGCAAGGCACGCCGGCCTGAGAATACCAGGTAGAGAGCATGTTGGGAGTTTCGCCGGCGTCATTCCAGCCGAAGCGTTCTCCGTAGCAGTTCACCTCGGCAGGCAGAGCGGGATCACCGAGCACCCAGCACGCCATGTCGATTTCATGAGGTGCCTGGTTGCCGACGTCACCGTTCCCGGTGTTCCACTCCCAGTGCCAGTCGTAGTGGAACTTCTGACGGTAAAGGTCCTCGTGCTGACAGGGGCCCAACCAGAGGTCGTAGTCGAGCGTTTCAGGCGGAGAAAGTTTGGCGTCCTGCTTGCCAATCGAAGCGCGGTTGCGCATGCAAACGGCGTGAACCGAAAGAATCTTTCCGAGATTACCTTCTTGGACAAACTGAATGCCGTCCTGCGGTCCAGGATCAGAACGGTTTTGAAACCCGCCCCCGATGATCTGGCCATATTTCTTCTCGGCCGCGACCAGTTGCTGGCCTTCCCACAGGCTGTGGCTGACGGGCTTCTCGACGTAGACGTCTTTACCGGCGGCCATGGCGTCAATGGAATGAAGCGCGTGCCAGTAGTTCGGCGAACTGATGATCACAGCGTCCACGTCATCACGCTCCAGCACCTTGCGGTAGTCCTGAACGTGGTCAGCCTTGCTGATGTCGATGTCCTTCTTTGCCGAGCGGGCCACGAGGGACTCCATCTGCGCGGTGTCCGGGTCGCAGAGAACGGTGATTGCCGTGTTGTCAGCGGCGGAAAAACGTTCGGTCAGGCCGCCGGAGCGACCGCCACATCCGATCACTGCGAGGCGAACGGTTTCATTCGCGCCGAGGACGGCGGAGCGGCCTGCTACCGAGAGAGAAAGGGCCGCGGCGCCGGTGGTGCCGATGAAATTACGGCGTGAGAACTGGGTTCTTTTTTCTTTCATGGAACTGAGTGGTTTGAATCCTTTGAGTTTGAGATTGGCAATGGTTGGCGCCGGATCAGGTCCAGAGGTCTTCGCCGTATTCCCAACCTTCGCGGACGGGTTCTTTGACGAGCGCGTTGAGTTCAGGGCGATTGGTGACTTTCATGTTCTTGGCGTCCCACTCGATTTTGCCGCCGGCTCGCATTGCCATGACACCGAGGCAGGTGGTCTCGGCGAAAGGAGCCGCGTAGTCGAAGTTGGAACCGGGTTCGGGACCGTCACCCTTGATGGCATCGATCCATTCTCCGACCGGGCCGTCAGATTTGACGCGGGGATACTTCTCTTCGGGAAAACCGGCTTCCTTGAAAGCGACCATCTCTTCTTTGCTGGTGAGGCGGGGATTGTTGGAGCGGTTATCGAGGAAGGCTGTTTTCTTGTCGCCGATGAAGAAACTGCCCGCATTGGGGACTTCGCCCCAGGACCAGTCCTTGGGTGTCTCGGGACGGTTTTTGCCGTTGTGCCAATACATGGTGCACGGCTCCTTAGTGCCGCGTTTTTCAAATTCCCACTTCACCACGCTGGACTCAGCGGCGACGCCGTCTGGAATATCGGTCTGGCTGATAAGCTCGGCTGAAATCGGGTCGTAAAGGTCGAGAATCCAAACAGGGCCGTCGCCGATGTGGGGGAACCAGTCACCGAGAATACCGCTGCCGAAGTCGTAGTATCCACGCCAGGTGAGTGGGTGAAAAAGGTCGTTGTAGGGGAGGTCGGTCACGACTGGTCCAACCCAATTATCCCAGTCAATGTGAGAGGGGACTTTCATGGCTGGCGGCGGAAACTGGTCGGGCATGCGGAAATAACGCGAGCCGTAGCCGGGGCCCGGATTCCAACAGTGAACCTCGCGGACCTGGCCGAGAGTGTCGGCTTCGTACCATTCGCGAAGGCTGCGGATTCCGTCATAGGTGTGCCCCTGGTTGCCCATCACGGTGACGACCCCATACTTTTCCTTGGCCTTCTTCAGGGTGCGGGCCTGCCAGATGTTGTGGGTGAGAGGCTTCTGGGTGAAGACATGCTTACCACGCTGCATGGCTTCCATTGTCGCAGCGAAGTGAGTGTGATCGGGCGTGTTGATGCAGACGGCGTCAATGTCGTCGCCCATCTTGTCGAACATTTCGCGGAAATCAGCGAAACGCCTGGCTTCCTTGAGGTGCGGGAAATTCTTGGAGTGCTCGTCGAACTTGTTCTCGTCGATATCACAGAGAGCGACCGTGTTTTCGTTCTTGCTCGGCCCGTAGGCCATCTTGGCGATGCCGCCTGCGCCGATGTGGGCAATGTTCAGCTTGCTGTTGGGAGCGGCGCCGGCCTTCCCGATAAAAAACTGGGAGAGGGTGGAGGAAGCGGCCACTGCGGCAGCCGATTGCTTGAGGAACTTACGACGATGCGTTGATTTCATATTCGAGGATTCAGATAATTTGGAGTTTTCGGTAACGGAGAACAAAAGGGATCCGGTGAAAAATAACAAACAGATTATGAAACCTCTTCAAGGTTGAGAAACTTCGCATTCTGGGCGTCTTTTGAACGACTGGGTGCGCCGGTGCCGCTTTTCCGGGGGATACTTGTTAAGGATTCAGGGCAATTTTCCTATTCCACGTGCGAAGAATCGATTTTTTCGGGCTTTTCCTACTAGGGCATAATTCTGTAAGTTTCTTGCCTCCGCAGTCAAAAACCCCCATTCTCAGCATCCTTTATCGCGGACCTAAAACCGCTTTACGATCGATTTGACCTGAGCATACCTAAGCAAAATCCAACTCACCCATATTTTGAAAAACGACTCATCATCTGAATCCGGTTCTGACCTTGGCGGTTTCTTCGCCTTTCTTCTCCTGCGTCTTTGGCTCGCTCTGCGCGCGATCTTCACGGGCATTGAGAAATTCTCGGGTCAAAAATCAAGCGAGGTGGCTATCGTTGTCGACGGCGAACCCAACAGCTATGGCCTGACATCTTCCGACTCCGACAAGGTCTACGGCCTGCAATATTATAACGGCATTCCTGAGGCACTCGGAGATAAGCTGAAGGGCGAGCCGCTTTTGCCCGGTTTCGCGATGGGTATTTTCGATGTTCTGCTGGGGCCTGTTCTTATTATCTCCGGTCTGACCCTTCTTCTTGGAATCGCAACCCGGATTTCCCTCTTTGTTCAGGGACTCCTCTACTGCTTCCTGACGGTTGGCTTGATCCTTCTAAAGCAGGACGGCGGAATCGCGTGGCTGGCCATCCATGTGCTTCTTGTGGTCGTAGCTCTTATGAGTGTGAAGAACAATCGTTTCCAGCTGCTCGCCAAGAAATTGTAACCTACAAATGACCTTCAATCGCATCATGAGTGAGCCATCCAACATTAAAAGACGCAACTTTCTCAAGAAAGGGTCCGTTGCCGGTGCCGGTCTCGTTCTCGGAGCCCCGGCCATCCTCAGTGCAGAGGCGAAGAACGCGCCATCTGAAGAACTTCGAGTCGGCTTCATCGGCTGCGGCAAACAGCACGAGGTTCTTTTCGACGCGATGAAAGACATCGAGGGGATGCATTACGTTGCGGTTTGCGACATTATGAAAAACCGCCTCGGTGGATCTGCTTCCCGGATCAAGAACATGTTCGGAAACATGCCGGAGCGCTACTTCGATGCCGAAGAAATGCTTTCCAAAGAGGATCTCGACGTGGTTTTTATCACGACACCGGATTTCTGGCACTCGCCTCATACGGTCATGGCCCTGGAAGCGGGTTGCCACGTTTACTGCGAGAAAATGATGTCGAACACCCTCGAGGGAGCCCGCGCCATGGTGAAGGCCATGGATGATACCGGCAATCTGCTTCAAATCGGACACCAGCGCCGCAGCAACCCTCGCTACCTGTTCACCCTCGAAGAACTGATTAAGAAAGAGAAGATTTGTGGCCAGATCGTTAACATCAATGGCCAGTGGAACCGCGCCGTCGGTTCCTCCCAGGATATCAGCGTGAAGGAGAGCATCCTTCCGGACGAGCAGACACTTCTCAAATACGGTTTCGACCAAGGTGTCGAAGGAAAGCTCTCCCTCGGTGAACTGCGTCATCGTTTCCTCAACTGGCGGACCTATAAGGATCTCTCTGGTGGTCCGATTTCTGATCTTGGTGCTCACCAGATCGATATCTTTAACTGGTTCCTCGATGCCCAGCCCAAGTCAGTGATGGCGTCCGGCGGGAAAAACTTCTTCAAAAACCGTGAGCATTTCGACAACGTGATGTGCGTTTTTGACTACGATACTCCCGAAGGTGGGGCCCGTGCGTTCTATCAGGTCTTGACGACCACATCCGCGGGTGGGGGTTACTACGAATCCTTTATGGGGACGGAGGGAACTGTCGAAATCTCTGAGCGCGCTGCTTACACCAACATTTACCGTGAATCGGGAGCCGAACGCAGTTGGGATCCTCTCGTCCAGCGCGGTCTTCTCAAAAAAGTGGCTGCCGGACAGGCCGCTGGAGGTGACGATGCTATCGCAGCTTACGAATCCGCTCCGCCGGACCAGTATGAACTCCCCGGTGGACTGAGCAAGCCGCCGCACCAACCTCATATTGAGAATTTTGTTGAATCGGTTCGCGGCAATGCAACACTCACCTGCGACGGGCGCCACGCCCTCGAGTCGGAAGCCCCGATTTACTGGGTCAACCCGGCAGCAGAAAACCAAGAAATTATCCACTTCACTGACGAGCACCTCCACGTATAATGAAAAAACAAAGTGATCAAAACAAGCTTAGTAGCCTTGCGGCTGCAGGCCTCTTTATCGCAACTGCCGCCCTCTTTACCGGTTGTGGCGGCGGCGGAGACGACGCTGCCGAAAGCAGTAGCAGTGCAGGCGGTGACGCCCCGACTGCTGCGCCTGCAGGTGGCCAGATGGTCCTCACCACCGAGATCCCGCCTCAGAAAATCGAAGGTACACCCAAGGCCATCAAGGTCCCTGTGTTGGAGCCTGCTCCTCAGGAAGCCCCCAAGATGGCGGTTCCTGAAGGCACTGTGCTTCTGTCCAAGGGTAAGCCTGTGACCAGCTCTGACGACTTTCCCATCATCGGAGAAGTGGACCTAATTACTGACGGCGACAAGGACGCTGGCGAAGGTTATTTTGTTGAGCTCATGGACGGCATGCAGTGGGTCCAGATCGATCTCGAGTCCAGTGCTGACATCGCCGCTATCTGGATCTGGCACTTCCACAGTCAGGCCCGTGCCTACCACGACGTCGTCGTTCAGATCTCTGACGATCCTGAGTTCGCTGACGGTGTCACGACTCTCTTCAACAACGACTACGATGCTTCCTCCGATTTCGGAAAAGGCGACGACAAGCCCTACGTTGAGACTCGTTTCGGTAAAGTCATCGATGCCAAAGGCACCAAGGGACGCTACGTTCGTCTTTACAGCGCCGGAAACACTTCGAATAGTGCCAATCACTACATCGAGGTCGAAGTTTACGGCAAGCCCGCTGCCTAAGGCGGCGGTTCGGGGCAGGATCTTCCAACCACTCGTCCAGATCCTGCCCGCTCTTTCCCGACCATGCGCCGACCATGCGATCTCTCGCGTTGGTAGTCTGGGGATTGAGCGTTTTAACGGTCGGGGGTTGGCTTCGTTTCTCGGATCTTGAGCGCCAGCCCTTTCACGCTGACGAGGCTGCCACCGGCGCGCAGTCTCTCGCTGATCGACTAGAAGGAAAAGGTTACGAGTTTGATCCCTCCCATCGGCATGGTCCACTTCTGACCGTAATCGCCGAACCCTGGTGTCGGGCCAAGGGTGAAACCAGTTGGGAAACTCTCAACGAACGCACCCTTCGCGAGCTGGTTGCCGTCTGTGGTCTGGTAGCTGCGTTCGGTTCGCTTGCGTTTGGCTTGGGATGGGTCCAGGCCCTTGTCGCGGCCAGCCTCGCGGCCACTTCTCCCTTGCTGGTCTACTACTCCCGATTGTTCATCCACGAACCGGTCTTTATCCTCTTTGCCATCCCGGCCCTGTCCGGAGCCATTATCTTGCTGAAAGGGAATCGTCGTTGGCTGGGGGCATTCCTGCTTGGTATCGGCGTTGGCCTGATGGCTGCCACTCGTGAGACGGTGGCAATCAGTCTCATTGCCTGGACAGTTGCGGGTGTTCTCTGTCTCCTGCGGCAGGGCGAGCTTAAAGCAATCACCACGAAACTTTGGAAGCCGGTCTTGCTCGCGGCCGGTCTTGCCCTGGCCCTTATCTGCTGGTTCTACACCGAAGGAGGAAAGCAGCCCTCAGGATTCCTCGGTTTCTTCAAAACCTACTTCGACTACGAAACGGGAGAGGGGCACGACAAAGCCTTCTACTACTACCTGCAACTGCTCGCCTGGCCGAAGCTCATTGTGGCCCGGTGGTGGACTGAGGGAGCGATTCTCCTGCTTGCCCTGTGCGTCTACCTGGATCGTTCCAAGACAGCGGTTGCCATCCTCGGGCGGTTCCTTTTTGAAGCAGGAATAGTTCACTTGTTAGTGTTTTCGCTATTTTCATACAAGGTGCCCTGGCTGCCTTCGCTGGCGTGGTTGCATCTCTGCTTCGCTGCCGGGGCGGGAGGCGCTGCCCTGATTAAGAAGTTTTCCGGATGGGGGCGATGGGTCGTGGTGGCAGGATTGGTTGCGGTCACCGGTTGGCACGGTGTCCAGGCCCAGCGGGCTGCAATTCGTCTCGCGGCAGACGGGCGGAATCCCTACGCCTACGTGCCGACAAGCCGCGATGTCATGGGGCTGGGCAAGTGGATGATTGAGGTTAAGGCTGTTGTGCCCGAAACGGAAAGTCTACCGATCGCCGTGATTGGCGAAGAGTATTGGCCTTTGCCCTGGTATCTCAGAGGAGTGGGGGAAGCGGGATACTGGTCTGCCTTGCCCGAAGGTGGATCGGAATTCCCCATTCTCATTGTCATGCCGACGGTTTACGAGGAGGTCTCGACACTGCTGCGAGAAACTCATACTTTCATCCCCCGTGGGCTTCGCGACGAATTCCCGGTCATGGTTGCGATTCGACATGATATTTGGGAAGCCTACCAGGAACGATGAGTCAGTCCCCGGAAAGTAAAAAACCGCCGCTGCATTCCTTCGACAGCCAAGGAATGAATACGCTCTTCACGATTCGGATTCATCATGAGGATGCGAAAGAGGCACGCAGGATGGCGGGAAACTGTTTTTGCCGGCTGGAAGAAATTGAAGCGCAACTCAGTCGCTTCCGGATCGACAGTGACGTTACCCGGATCAACCAATTGGAAGCCGGTCAGTCCATGTTGCTGACCGACGTGACCTACCGCTGCCTGCAGCGTTCCCTCGAGGCAACGGTGATGACGGCCGGACTCTTCGATGTGACACTGGGTGCCCAAACGTGGAGGGCGGATGTCAGGACGAATGAGCCCCCGAAAGGTAAGCTCACTTTATCGCCGGACAGACCTGAGATTCTCTGCGAAGAGGCGGGTAGGGAAATTGATTTCGGGGGCATCGGAAAGGGTTTTGCCTTGGACGAAATGGCGGAACTGCTCCGCGACCTCGAAGTGAAATCCGCTATGTTGAGTTGCGGGGCCAGCACGCACCTCGCCGTCGGGGAGCGCTATTGGCCCATGGCTCTTCGCGGTGATAAAGAAACCTTCAAAATTGATCTGAACAGGCAGGCCCTGAGCGCCAGTGGAATTGGCGAGCAGGGAGCCCATGTGGTGCATCCCGATACAGGGACGCCACCCGACTACAGATTTCAGCGTGTCTGGGTCGTGGCACCTTCAGCAGCGATCGGTGACGCCCTTTCCACTGCTTGCCTCATTATGAGTGAAGAGGAAGTGGCCGAATTCGTGGAAGCGACCGCCGAAGAGGGAGTTTCCATTAACATTGAAAGCGCCCTTGATCACGCTATTCGCAATGTGACACCATAGAACGACAATTTCCGCGCTAAGAACCAACCGCGTCGATCACGCGACCTCTGAAATAACTCATATGACAGCGAAATCCAAAACGTCCAATGTCTCCAGACGTAAATTCATCACCACCAGTACTGCTGCTGGAGCAGGTATTCTCGGGGCACCTGCTATCCTGAATGCCCAGAACAAGGGCGATAAGCTTCGCATGGCCTTCATCGGCGTCGGTGGCATCAATAAGCGCCATATTACCGACACTGCTGCTCACGGTGATATATGCACCGCCTATTGCGACGTGGATACCAATCGCTGGGATAATATCCCGAACACCATCGCGAACCTGCAGAAGGAAGGAAATTCTGAGCTCGCCAAGCACTGGAAGGGTGCCAAAGGCTACCAGGACTACCGCGAGATGTTCGAGAAAGAGGCTGACAATTTTGATGCCGTCATGATCGGCACACCGGATCACTCTCACTATCCCGCGACGGTGCTGGCGATGAATGCCGGCAAGCACGTCTTCACTCAGAAACCATTGACGCACACGGTGTGGGAAGCCCGCCAGCTCGCGGAAGCGACCGACAAGTATCAGCTTGCAACCCAGATGGGGAACCAGGGACACGCTAATGAAGGTAACCGCAGCATTGCCGCTTTTGTTCAGGGTGGTCATCTCGGCGACATCAAGGAAATCCACTGCTTTACCAACCGTCCAGTCTGGCCGCAGGGCACCGAGTTTCACCAAGGTCAAAGCCCCGTTCCGGAAGGTTTCGATTGGCAGAACTGGCTGGGGCCGGCACCGGAGCGTCCTTTCACGGCTGAACCCGAGAACAAGCGCGGGGGTCCTTACCATCCGTTCAACTGGCGTGGTATTCTCGATTTTGGCGGAGGTGCCCTCGCTGATATGGCCTGTCACACCATGGACTCTATCTTCATGGCGCTCGACCCGGGCTTTCCGACTCATGTGGAAGCAATTAACGTCGATACTCTGACTGATGACGCCTTCCCGAAAGGCTCGACTCTCAAATGGACCTTTGGACCGAAGGGCGATCGCCCCGGCTTTGAGGTTTACTGGTATGACGGGACTGATAACGAATACGTCGACAAAGATGGCAACAAACGTCGTCATCCTCGCCTTGAAGAACTGGCTGAGGGCGAAGAACTTCGTTCCTCCGGTAACATCTATGTCGGAACGAAGCACAAGCTGCTGGTCTCCGGTGACTATGGGGATTCCAGCAAGATTATTCCAGCAAGTGCCTACCGCGAGTTTGCCATGGCCCTGAAGGAGAAGACTGGTGATCACCGTCCGGCTCGTGTTTATGAGCCGTCTATTGGACACCACACCGAGTGGCGCGAAGCAGCAATGGGCAACTATGCCTACGACTACCCCGGTTCAAATTTTAAGTATGCCGGACCGTTCACAGAGACGATCCAATTGGGTAACATTTGTCTCCATCACCCCGGCGAGAGTCTGGCCTGGGACGGGCCGAACCTCCGCTTTTCTAATAACGAAGAAGCAAACAAGCTGATCACAAAGCCCTACCGCGAAGGTTGGGACTTCAAGCTGGACAAGGCTTAATCGCTGACTTGATCTCTGTCATGAACCGTCGCTGCTTACCCTGGCTTTCCACGATAATTCTCGCTCTCTTCCTCGCCGCCTGCGGTGGGGAAACAGAGCAACCTGAGAAACCACAAGCTGCCGGCGGTGAAGCGAAGGAAGAAGCAGAAGCGCCGACTCCGAAGACCATCGAGGAGGCGATTGCACGCGGGAATATTGATGCCGTGAAGGGTTTCATTGCCGCTGATCCCAATGCAGCGAGCACCGGGGCCCGCCCCGGTTCGCCGCCGTTGCACCAGGCGATCCTGCGCCAGAAATCAGATATTGCTCTCTTCCTGATCAGTTCGGGGGCAGACGTCAATGCTGTTGACTCCAGTCAGCGCACCCCGTTGCATCTCTGCGTGGAGCGTGATTTGCCCGACCTCGTCGCGCCACTGGTTGAAGCAGGGGCCAAAACTGATGAGAAAGATCCGGCCGGTTGGACGCCGCTGCACCACACAGGTGCGAAAGATCGTATAGCGGTGGCCGAGGCGCTGCTTGAAAACGGGGCCAACGTCAACATTCGCAGTGAGCTTGGCGGAACCCCGCTTCACGAAGCTGCCGCCAGTGCGAGCGCCGAGCTTATCCAGATGCTGCTCGATGCCGGAGTGGATGCTTCGATCGTTGCCGACGGAGGCTCTGCCCTCGACATCGCCAAAGAGTTCAAAAACGAAGCGGCGATCCGGCTCTTAGAAACTTCCAAGTGAGTGCGGTGAAGTTTCGTGAAAAAAGTCTCATGGAACCACCCAAAAGACGCACACTTTTTTGCCTGATGACGGCATAAAAAAACGCTGAACAATCACACCTTTCTGATCGATCGTTGACATAATGAAGCGGGTGACCTTCCTCTTTCTCGGCTTGTTTTTCGCCGGCGGTATCGCAGAGAGTGTCGAGTCGAAGGTTGATTTTAATCGGGATATTCGGCCTATCCTTTCGGAGAACTGTCTCTACTGTCACGGGCAGGACGGAGCCAAACGGGAGGCGGACCTGCGTCTCGATCAGCGGGCCGGTGCGCTAGAGGGCGAGGCATTTGTCCCGGGTGATCCCGAGGCGAGCGAAATGATCTATCGCATCCTGACGGATGATGAGAATGACCTCATGCCTCCGCCGGATTCCAATCGTACGCTTTCCGAAAAGGAGAAGGAGCTGCTCAAGCAATGGGTCAAGGACGGAGCCGACTATGACGATCATTGGGCCTTCGTCAGCCCGCAGCGGCCTGAAGTGCCTGAAGTCAATCAAGGTGACTGGGTCCGGAATCCTATCGACCGGTTTGTCCTCGCCAAGCTGGAGGAAAAGGAGCTCAGCCCCTCAGGTGAAGCGGATCGGGCGACTTTGATCAAGCGGCTCTATGCCGACCTGGTTGGCTTGGCGCCGGGTCATGAGCAAGTGGAAGCCTTCGTGAACAGCAAAGACCCGGAGGCTTATGAGAAGCTGGTCGATCAATTGCTCGCCAGTCCTCACTACGGAGAGCGGCTCGCGTTGCCGTGGCTGGATGCGGCCCGTTATGCCGACTCCAACGGCTTCCAGCAGGACGGCGACACCTGGCAGTGGCTCTGGCGTGACTGGGTCGTGAACGCCCTTAACGACGACATGCCTTTTGATCAGTTCACCATTGAGCAACTCGCGGGAGACCTGCTGCCCAATCCAACGGACGACCAGAAAATTGCGACCGGCTTCAACCGCAATCACCTCAGCAACGGTGAAGGCGGCAACATCGCCGAGGAGCAGCGATTCGTGGTGCTCTTCGACCGGGTTGATACCACCTCGACGACCTGGTTGGGACTGACGATGGCTTGCGCTCAGTGTCACGATCACAAGTACGATCCCATCACCTTGAAGGATTATTACCAATTCATGGATGCCTTCAATCACGTCAGTGAAAAGGGCACACCCGGTCGCCAGTCGAACCGGATTCGGGTCGCGGCGCCTTTCATTGAATTGCAGACTGAGGAAACGAAGAAAGAGATCGCCGGGTGGAATGAGAAGATTGCGGTGCAGCGAAAGATCGCGGAACCGATCGTGAAGGCGGAAAGGGAAAAGTGGCTTGCCGAAGTGACTCCGGATGAGAAGGGGTTGGACAAACCACTCAAACAGCAGCTTGCCAAGACCGACCGGACCGAGGCGGAAAACAAGGACCTGGACCAGAAACTTCGCAGCCACTTTGACAAGGTGATTCGCCCGAAGCTGAACGACAAGTTTCCTGAGCTGAAGAAGCTGGATGGCTTCACCAAGAAGCTTGCTGAATACAAAGGGGAACATGTCCCGCGACCCATGGTCATGAACGATGACCAGAAACGCCAGACGCACATCCTTGATCGTGGCGCCTATCTCAACACGCTGGATGAAGTCTCCTTCGGGACTCCTTCTTTCCTGCCGGAGATGAAAGAGGATGCGCCGCGCAACCGGCTCGGGCTCGCCCAGTGGTTGGTGGAGCCGGATCATCCCTTGACCGCCCGCGTCCAGGTGAACCGGATGTGGCAGTATTTCTTCGGCGTCGGTATCGTGAAAACAGCCGAGGATCTTGGCGTCCAGAGCGAATACCCCGAGCACATGGCCCTGCTGGATTGGCTCGCTACTGAGTTCGTGGAGCAGGGCTGGTCGATGAAAAAGATGCACCGCCTCATCGTAACGAGTGCAACTTATCGCCAGGACTCCCGCATGAACGAATGGCACCGGGAACACGATCCTGAAAACCGCCTGCTCTCTCGCGGTTCGCGATTCCGCATGCCGTCGATGGTTCTCCGGGACTGGGCCCTGAGCTCCTCGGGTTTGCTCAGTAAGCAGGTTGGAGGCAAACCGGTTTATCCCTATCAGCCGGAGAATCCCTGGGAGTCGTTGGCTCAGGTAACCAAGGAACGCGACTTCAGCTACCCCACTTCCCAGGGAAAGGATCTTTACCGACGATCGATTTACAGCTTTTGGCGGAGAACGGTAACACCGGCAAATATGTTTGATGCGTCAAGCCGGCAGGTTTGTCGTGTCACTGATACTTGCAATAATACGCCTCTTCACGCGCTTACGACCTTGAATGACCCAACGTGGGTAGAAGCGTCGCGTGTTCTTGCAGCCCGCGTGATGGAACGAGAGACGCAGAGTGTTGACCAATTGTCGCTCGCTTTCAAATCAGTAACAGGGCGAGTTCCATCAGGGGAGGAAATGCAACTTCTCAAAGGACTCTACGAGAAGCAGTTTTTTATCTACCAGAGCGACCTCGAAGCGGCAGAAGCATTTCTTGCTGTTGGGGAGACTCCATCTCATGGGTCACTTCCGGTGCCAAGCCACGCCGCCATGGCAGCGACCTGTCTTGCTATTTTTAACCTCGATGAATCCTTGACCCGACTGTGAGTGCTATGTTGCAGGATCTTATAAGGGAGAACGCCAAACAGGTTACGAGGCGCCAGTTTTTTGGTAAAGCTTCAACAGGTGTGGGAACCGCGGCGCTGGCATCTTTGTTGGGTCAAAATATTAAGGCTGGAGTGAAGGCTCCAGACTTTGCGCCTAAAGCCAAACGGATTGTGTTGTTGTGGCAGGGTGGAGGACCTTCTCATATCGATTTGTTTGATCACAAACCGACTCTGGCGAAACAACAGGGCGAAGACATCCCGGCCTCGGTCCGCGGTGACACGCGCCTGTCGACGATGTCATCCAATTACTCAAAGTTTCCCTGCATTCCGGCGATCAAGCCTTATGCGCGTTACGGGGAGAGCGGCATGGAACTCAGTAGCATGATACCCTGCACCGGGGCAATTGCTGATGATATTTGCCTGGTGCGCTCCTTGCATACCGAAGCAGTCAACCATGCGCCTGGAGTCACCTTCTTTTTAACCGGCGCTCAGATTCCTGGTCGTCCCAGCATGGGTTCATGGTTGACGTATGGCTTGGGCAGTGAAAGTGAAAACCTTCCCTCTTTTGTCGTGATGACATCCTCAGACGAAGGGCGCACCTGTGGGCAACTCTTCTTTGACCATTATTGGGGTAGCGGTTTTCTGCCCTCCCGCTATCAAGGGGTGCGCTTGCGCAGCGCGGGTGAGCCGGTGCCCTATTTGTCCAACCCTCCTGGGGTGAGTCGCGAAGCTCGTCGCACTTTGCTCGATGATCTTCGTCAGATGAATCAGAAGCATCTTGCGGACTACGGTGACCCCGAAACCGATACCCGTATCGCGCAATACGAGATGGCGTTTCGCATGCAGGCAAGCGTGCCGGAGCTGACCGATTTTTCAGGTGAGCACCCCAAGGTGATGGAGCGCTACGGTCCCAAGGTGCAACAGAAGGGAAGTTATGCGAATAACTGCCTCATCGCGCGACGTCTCCTCGAGCGGGGAACCCGATTCGTTCAGCTGATGCATTCCGGTTGGGATCAACATTCGAACCTCTACACTCAGCTAGAGGAACAGTGTCGCGATACGGATGCGCCGAGTGCTGCCCTTGTTACGGATTTAAAGGAGCGCGGTTTGTTGGAAGATACCTTGGTCATTTTTGCAGGGGAATTCGGCCGCACTCCTTTCGGTCAGAGCCGTCCCGGTCGCCCCAATGCCGGACGTGATCACTTTGGCCGCGCCTTCTCCTGGTGGATGGCCGGTGGTGGCGTCAAAGCCGGAACCACCTACGGGGCAACGGACGAATACGGTTGGAACATCACTGAGAATCCCATTCATGTTCACGACATGCAGGCGACCATCCTCCACCTCGCCGGGATCAATCACACCAAGCTGACCTACCGCTACCAGGGCCGACAGTTCCGGCTCACCGATGTGCATGGACACGTGCAGCACGGGATTTTGGCTTAGGAGCGATCTTGTCGGAAGATTTAACATCTTCCGCTACCCATGAGCCATGTAGCGGAGCTTGCCAAAGTTCCGTCCGGGTGAGATTACATGGTTAACCTCAGGCCGCTTTTTTGCATAGGATTGCGTTATCCCGCCATTTCGGGAATCGTTTAGAACTGTGACTTTACCCTCTATGAAAACCATTCGTGAATTTCTCTGCCTGACTGTTTCCGCTGCCGTTTTATTTTCCCCTGCGATGGCGGAAGATTCTGCTCCTCTTGTCTACGAGGGAACTGATGGCCCCGGGAAGGGCAAGCACATTGTCTTCATAGCGAACGATCACGAGTATCGCTCGGAAGAGACCTGCCCGCTGATCGCCAAGATCCTGGCCAAACATTATGGTTTTCGCTGCACGGTCCTGTTCGGGATCGATGAGGATGGGCACATCAAGGCAGGTGGTGCCCCGGTGCCGGGGTTGGAAGCATTGAAAGACGCCGACTTGCTGTTTTTCTACACCCGCTTCATGAAGCTTCCCGATGAGCAGGCTGACCTGCTGGTCGACTACTTTGAGCGTGGCGGACCAGCCGTGGGCCTTCGAACTTCAACGCATTGCTTTAACGGTCAGAAGGGCAAGTGGGAGAAGCTGAATTTCAATTATAAGGGTGAAGATTACCTCGGAGGTCTCGGTGAGCAGGTCTTCGGTAACACGTGGAACAAAGAACGCGGGCAAAGTCACTATGGTGGTAATCACCAGATGGGGGGGCGCATCACACCAGTGGCCGCAGCGAAGGATCACCCGGTAAACTCGGGGGTGACGCAGATGCACACCTATTCGGGCGCTTACAGCTCTCAGCCTCCTGCAGATGCGACTCCGTTGTTGGAGGTCCAGGTGCTCAATACGTTTGAGGCCAGTGATGACATCAATAAAGAGAAACCCATCGTGAATGCGGGTTGGTCTCGTGATCATTATGTGGCTCCGTCAGGTGATAAGAAGAAAGCCCGCGTGGTTTACACTTCCTACGGCGCATCTGAAGATGTGCTCGACGAAGACGCACGTCGCTTTCTCATTAACGCCTGCCTGTGGGCCGGTGGTTGGGAGGATGTGATCAAGCCGGACCTCGATGTCAGTATTGTTGGCGGATTTGACCCGGTTCCCTACACCACGGGTGCCTTCGCCCGCCAGGGAGTGAAGCCGTCCGACCTGGCTGGATGGGACAGTCAGGTCATGCCTGCCGAGGCTCGTGTTTGGGGCGTTGGTGACACTTCTAAGGGCATGGTTTCCAAGTTGGCCCGGGCTCTTAAATCCCGCCCGGAGCTGGTCAAGAAGCTTGAGGCGACTTATCCCGAATTTGATGCCTCGCTTTACGATGGACAGGAGAAGAAGCCGAAGAAGTGATTTGCGCTGTGAACCGATCTCCAGCCTATGAAACTGGCTTCCTCGTTTCTATGTGTCGCCACGGCGCTGCTCACCCTGACACTGTTGCCCAAGACGGCTCTGGCCCGTCCGAAAAACTTCGTAATCATCCTGACCGATGACCAGGGTTGGGGTGATCTGAGCTGCTTTGGATCGGAAACCATTGCAACGCCGAATCTTGATCGCATCGCCGGCGAGGGCATGCGTATGACGAGCTTCTACGTGGCGTCTTCGGTTTGTTCACCTTCACGTGCCGCTCTCTTGACCGGTCGCATGCCCAAGCGGGTGGAGGTGCCAAATGTGCTCTTTCCGAATTCCACCACGGGCCTGCCGGCCGAGGAGATGACCATTGCGGAAATGCTGAAGAAAGAAGGCTACGTCAACGCGATCATCGGGAAGTGGCACCTCGGTCACCAGGCGCAGTTCATGCCGATGAACCAGGGCTTCGATTCCTTTTTTGGGCTGCCTTACAGCAATGACATGTCGATCGCGAAGGAGTTCGATATCTCACCCGACATCAAGTTCTTTGAAGGCTACACCATTGAGAAGCTGGAGGAAGACCGGGTGCGTTACCTCACTCACTATCGCGAGCTCAGAAATGTCATGCCACTGCTTCGCGATAACATGGTCATCGAGTATCCGGTAGACCAAACTTTTTTGACTCGGCGTTACACCGAGGCAGCTGTCGAGTTCATCGAGGAGAACAAGGACCGACCCTTCTTTCTCTATCTGCCTCATACGATGCCGCACAAACCTCACTTCGTGGAGGAGCAATATGCCGGAACCAGCGGAGCCGGGATCTTCGGCGACATCGTCCAGCAAATCGACTGGAGTGTGGGCGAAGTGGTCAAGGCGATTGAAGCGCAGGGACTTGAGGAAGATACCCTGGTGTTTTTCTGCTCTGACAACGGTCCCATTCCGGAAGGCTCGGCCGGCCCGATGAGGGGCAACAAGTTTTCCACCTTCGAAGGCGGTATGCGCACGCCGGCTATTTTCTGGGCACCGGGAACGGTGCCGGCTGGAGAGGTCTCCGATGAAATCCTGTCCACCATGGACCTGTTTCCCACTTTTGCCCACTACGCTGGAGCGAAGGTGCCGGGAGACCGCACCTATGATGGTTTTAATATTTCGGAACTGCTCGAAGGGAAGAATCCCAAGAGTCCGCGGAATGAAATTTTTTACTACGGCGCCAACACTGAACTGATCAACGGGATCCGGGTGGGGGACTGGAAATATCAGCTTTGGGGCGTGCATCCACGCCAGCGTAAGGAGAACGAATCGCCCAAGCTCTACAATGTGGTCGAGGACATCGGGGAAGAGAACAACCTGATCGACCAGCACCCCGAGATCGCCGAGCGCCTTCGCAAGCGCATGGAGGAATTCGATGCTTCGGTGAAGCAGTGGTGATTTTACATCTGCGTGACAACTTGATGCGGTTTAGCCGGTAAGATAGCCGGCATGAAGTTGGCAAGGGAGATCGGGATTGCACTGACGCTCGCCGCCTTGATCTACGGGGCAGGATTCGCATTGCTTCGCGGTGCCTTGGTCAAACTGACTCATCATGCGGGAGACGCAGCGGTGTATCGGAGCGAGGCCTTGATGCGGAGTCCGGATGGAATGATGGGAAGTTCGGTCAGCTTCTACAAGCCGGCCTTCATGGTGGAAGCAAAACTGCGCGGTTCGGACAAGGTGGTGATCAATGCATGGGCACCCGGTATGCGGATGTGGACTGGTCTGTATTTGTTCCAATCAGGATAGATTCTCTGAAAACGGGCACCCCTATTGGTTTTCTTCCCTCAGGAAATTATATTCAGGTGACTCCACGTTGCCCTTGGCGTAGTCGTAGACGGCCTTGAGTTCTTCGGGGCTGTCCATTTCCTGGCCCTGGTCTCCTGTTTCTTTGATCCACTCTTCGAGAATCTGGCGGTGCTGTTTCAGCACCGAGGCATACTCGGGATCCTTGGCCAGGTTGTTGAGTTGGTCGGGGTCTTTTTCGAGATCGTAGAGCTCTTCTTTCGGGCGTGTCTCGGCACTCATGTAGGAGGCCTGGAGAGGCGTCATCTCCCCGTCGGCGTAAGCGCGGCGCAGTTCGATGATGCTGGCATGCTTGTCACGGTACTGGGCCTGGTAGAAAGCGCGGTCGGTCAGGTAATTGCGAATGTAGCGAAAGCGTTCCGTCCCGACTGCGCGGATGCGATCGACGGCGATGCCACAGCGATCGCGGGCGGAGATGACGAATTCCTGCGGCTGGTAGTCTGCGGCAAAGAGGTCGTGACCTTCAAAAGAAGCCGGAATCTCTAGTCCGCCGAGGGCGACGGTGGTTGCGGTGATATCGATACCGTTGACGAGATCCTCACGCACCGTGCCCGCCTCCGGTGCGCCTTCGATGGATGGCGGAAAGCGTACGATGAGGGGGACCTTGGTGCCTTCTTCGTAGAGGAACTGCTTGGCCCGGGGCAGGGGAGCCCCATGATCCGTAAAAAAGAACACGATGGTGTTGTCCCAGAGACCATATTCCTTCAAGCCGGCAACAATGGCTCCGACCTGTTCGTCGGTTTCGACGACCTGCTCATAATGGCGGGCGATCGCGTTTCGAATGACGGGTGTGTCCGGGTAGTGGGCGGGCACGTGAACCGAGGCCTCATCGACCCGGCTCGGCATAGGATACTTGGAACCGGTTTCGCCTTCGAACTTGCCACCTGAGAGTTGGATTTGGCCAAAGAAGGGTTTGCCTTTGAGTTGTTCCAGAAACGATACGTCGCGGCCTTTGAAGTGGCCACCGTAGCCGAGGCGCTCGAATTCTTCTGAGAACAGATCCTCGCGCTCGTAGGTGAAGTTGTAGTCTTCTTTTGATTCGTTAAAGGTGAGGTAGCCGGCTTCCTTTAAGAGCGAAGGTAATGTGAAAACACCTGCGGGCAGTGGCTTCTTCAACATGGTGCGATGACGGTGCAGACCATGGGTGGTCTGCATGGTGCCGGTGATGATGGCGGATCGAGTCGTGGAGCAGACCGGTGAAGGCATGTAAGCGCGGGCGAATCTTACCCCGGCATCGGCCAGCGCATCGATGTTAGGTGTTTCGACCTGTTCGTAGCCGTAGCAACCCATCCAGTCGCTCATGTCGTCGACGAAGATCCAGAGGATGTTCGGCTTTTTATTCGCCAAACTCGCTGCACTCGCTGCACTCGCTGCTTGAAAAGTGGGCAGTATTAGCGCGGAGAAGAGTAGGATCAGAAGCTTCATGCGGCAGTGTTTCATCGAATGAGAGAGGCCGCAAGGCGAGGAGATTGACCGGTTCGCGTCAGTATTTGGTGTGTTACTTTTTAAACGAAATATTGATTGTGACGGAGCTTGGTTCATCAAGAGACAATTTTGAGTCGCGTTGAATGGAAACAGGGAAGTTGATTGGGCTGGTCACTCCATTAGAGTCGCTAGCTTTCATGCCGATTCGGTGACAAAACTGTTTCTTGAGTCGTCAGTCGCTGGGTGGCTTTATGCGAATTATGAAAGGTTTCATACTTACCATCGCCCTTTTCGTCGGATTCTCAGTGCCCGCATTTGCAGATGCTGTTCTCACGTCCATCAACACAAAGAGTCCCGATTACGTTATTATTAAAAACACGGGTTCATCAGAGATTAACCTAGGAGGATATAAGTTGGTCGAAGATGATGCTAGCTGGACCATTCCTGGGGGCACGAAGTTGGCCGCCGGCAGCAGCCTCAAAGTTTATTGCTTTAGCAAAAAGAAAGCGGCCGCTGAGGGAGCCGCTTTTGCCAAGTCTCAATCGGGGAAGTCCGGAGTTCTCGTGTCGATTGAATTTGGTATCAGTTCCGGTGAGAAAATTGAGCTCAAGTCGAAGTTCGGCAAGACAGTATCCGTGATTCAGGGTTAAGCTGCTTCTTGGGCCGCGAGAGCCTTTTGAACGGGGAGTGTCGCACAGGCACAAGTTGGGTCGGCCGCTCCGTTTGAAACCCTCCGATCCTGCGCTAGTATAACCAGCCTTAGCCGGTGAGCGTATCCTCCGGTGATCAGTTGGTTAAACATGAGCGCGCAGACACCGGAATTACCAGACTTCGAGGAGATCGCCGAAACCATGGGCTATCTCCCAGACCTGGATGCCAAGTTCCAGTTTCTCATCGATTTGAGCAAGCGGCTACCGCCGATTCACGAGGATGAGGAAACTGACGACTACCGCGTCTGGGGCTGCCAGTCTTCGGTGTGGATTGTGCCCTGTGAAGATGAAGCTAAGCCTGGCGTGCTCAATTTCCGCGGCAAGAGCGATTCCGTGCTCGTCAGTGGCATCATTGCAACCGCGCTGGCGCTTTATTCCGGTCACACGGCTGAAGAAATCCTTACGATTGATGGCCCGGCCGAGATGAAGAAGTTGGACCTCGAATCCCATCTCAGCCCGACTCGACGCAACGGACTGATCGGCATGATTGATCGGATCCGTGAGTATGCGGCAGCAACTCTGGGATAATCTACCTCGGGGCAACCCTGCCGTAGGCGCTTTAATTAATGCCATTATCACCTTCGTTTGCGCCATGAGATGGCAGTTTACACCGGTGGGATCCACCGGTTTCATGGAAGCATGATTGAACGGACCTCCCGACGACTCAGTTTGAAGTTTTTCTCCGTGGCCGCCTTGCTCGGTCTCTTTGGCAAGCGCCCCGCAGTGGCTCAGGGTAAGAAGGCGAAGTTGAAACGTCTCGATCGCTGGGACAAGACCCACGACCGCATCTTTCTCGGGGGTGATTTCTGGGCTAATCCGATGGAGGACTGGACCATCAAGGATGGCTGGGCCGAGTGCATGACCGATTCGGCCAATCGAAGTATTCATTCGCTGACGCACCAGATCGCGGAGCCGGGCAAAGGGTTCGCCATGTCGGTCAAAGTCGGGCGCAGCCGCACCGCTAAGAAAGACGGTGGTGCCGGCTTTCGCCTTGGCGTGAAGAGCGACATCAACGAGGTGAAGAGCAATGTCTTTGCGGGCGGCGGCGTCAACGCCGGTCTCGTTGGCCAGGAGTTGTTCATCGGTAAGAAGAAGGCCAAACTCACCGGCGCGCTTGATGGCGATGTGGTGATCCTCGAACTCGAAGGCGCGGCGTCCGGCGATCAGGTGGAACTCACGTTCACGGCCAAGTCCTGGGATGGTGCCGAGGAACTCGGCAAGGTGACGGCGAAGGCCGGGACCGACAGTCTCATTGGAAATATCGCGCTGGTCAGCCAATACACCGGAGCCAAGGGCCGCACTGAAGGTGTGCTCGGCCACCGTTTCACCGATTGGCAGGTGGGCGGCGACGCTTTCACCGTGAAGCCCGAGCAAGCCTTCGGTCCAATTCTCTGGTCCATGTACACCTTGAGTGACTCACGCAGTGACGAGGGCTTCGTCATGAAGATTTCGGCGCTTCTCGGACCTGTCGGCGAGAAAGATAACCGCGAGGTGGATCTCGAAGTGCAGCGCAACGGTCAGTGGGAATCACTTGGCAGCGAGACGCTCGATCCGGCGGCCTGGGTTTCCACCTGGCGCATTCCGAACTGGAACGAGACGGTGGACACGCCGTTCCGTCTCGTTTACCGCGAGCAATTAAAGGACGGCAGGGAAGTGCCGGCCGAGTGGACTGGAAAAATTCGCCAGAACCCGGTCGGGCGTCCTGTCCGCATCGGTGGCCTGACTTGCCAGAAGGATTACGCGTTCCCCTACGAGCCGGTAGCCAACAACCTTGTCAATCTCGATCCCGATCTGCTCTTCTTCTCAGGCGATCAGCTATACGAGAACCACGGTGGCTTTGGCATCATCCGCGACCAGGAAGGACCCGCTATTCTCAATTACCTTCGCAAGTTCTACATGCATGGCTGGGCCTTCGGCGAAGCCATGCGCGATCGCCCCACCATCTGTGTGACGGATGACCACGACGTCTTCCACGGCAATATCTGGGGCGAAGGAGGGGAGGCCTGGGACACCGAAACACCTGGTCAGTCCAAAGCTGGCTACAAGCAACCTCCAGGCATGGTCAACGTGGTCCACACCACGCACGCGAGTCATCACCCTGACCTCTACGATGACACGCCGATGAAGCAGGACATCAGCGTTTACTACGGCGACATGGTTTACGGCGGTGTCAGCTTTGCTATCCTGGGAGACCGGATGTGGAAGAGTGGGCCGGAGCGTGTCGACACCGGCACAGGCCGTGCCGATCACGTCTATGATCCGACCTGGGACACCATCGCTCTCGACGTTCCCGGCCTCGACCTGCTTGGAGATCGCCAGGAGAAGTTCCTCGAAGAATGGGGTGACGACTGGCGTGGTCACAGCATGAAAGTGCTGTTGAGCCAGACGCTTTTTGTGAACGCCGCCACTCACCACGGAAAATACGACGGTTACATCAAGGCCGACCTCGACTCCGGTGGGTGGCCGCAGACGGCCCGCAACCGGACCGTTGATATTCTCCGCAAGTCCAAGGCACTGCATATCAATGGCGATCAGCATCTCACCACGATGACGCAGTATGGCTCGGCCAGACAGCGCGACGCGAACTGGTCTTTCTGCACCCCGGCGATCGCAGCGGGTTATCCTCGCTGGTGGCGTCCCGATGAAATCGAAGGCATGACCCACCAGAACCGTCCTTCTCATGGTCGCGAACACACCGGCGAGTATCTCGACGGATTCGGCAACAAGGTTTACGTCTACGCCGTCGGCAATCCTAAGGTGGGAACCGAGAAACATCGCTATGACCTCGCGCACCAGAAAGCGAGCGGGTTCGGTCTCATCACGGTGGACACGGACGAGAAAACTTACCTTTGCGAAAGCTTTAAGTTTCTTGTCGACGCCACCGACGGCAATCCTGATAACCAGCACCCCGGTTGGCCGGTCACGATTCATATGGACGAAAACGGTGGCGAGAACCGTTTGGAAGCCTAGAGCTTTCGGAATCTCGTCGCTTCAGTATTCTTGTTTCCCTGAGCCTGACAGTTTTTTGACAACTTCCTCATTGGGGAAATGACGGGGCTGGCCGTAGTGTAAGGCATGAATCGATACCTATCCCTATCTCTGGCTGTATTTTCCTCCATGGCAGCGAGTGCGAACGCTGAACATCCGGAACTGAAGCCATTTCCTGAGGCTGAAAACGGCCAGGTGCGTCATGTTATTGTCCTTCCTGGGAAGACCCGTGAAGAGGAAGTCGATTTTCAGGTCGAACTGATACCCGGTAAAGTCATGGAGACGGACGGGGTTAACAGAATCTACCTCGGACATAAGCTGGAATCTCGTCCGCTCAAAGGATGGGGCTATACTTTTTACGAAGTCACGGGTGAAGGCGAGGCAATGAGCACTCTCATCGGAGTGCCCCCGGGCACACCCAGGGTTGAAAAATTCGTCGCAGGCAAATCAATTATGATCCGCTACAACAGCCGCCTACCTGTCGTGATTTACAGCCCTGAGGGAGTCGAGATTCGGTATCGCATTTGGGAGGCGGGAGAAGAGCAGGTCATCAGTAAGTGACTTCTGCTCGACAGCAACCGTCTCTTGTAGGGCTTACTGCTTCATTACCGGCCGCACCCAGTCCTCGGAGATATGATCTTCCGGCTTGGCTGGCTTGTTCACTTCAACCGGTTCGGCTTTGGGATCGAAGAGCGGCCAATCGTCGGTTCGGAAGGGAGATGCGGGGAGCCCTTCCCTGTTGTAGATGAGGTTACGCTGGGAAGGATTCATGGCCCAGGCATAACGAACAGCGACGGGATTCTCAACTTCCGGTGAGGAGACGACAACGGTGTCGTCCTTGATGCGCGCATTGGCCCAGTGCCACACCTGATCATTTCCTGCGATGGCAAATGAGTTGATTGGTCCTTCCTTGGCCGCCATCAGTCCACTGCCGATCGAGTCAAAGGAGATGATGAAGCGACGTTCACGAATGGTGTGACTGATGTATTGAGGCCCGTCTCCGACGATGTCTTTCCCATAGGTATTGGCTAGAGCGTGGTAGGCGTGGCGAATACCGATTGGCTTCTTATTCTTGGGGTGCAGATCAATGGGGTTTCCGGTATCGATCGTCACCGCCATGCCGGTATTGGGAATGTCGTGGGTGGCGAGGCGCATTGCCTCCCGGCTGACCGCCCAGGAAGCCTCGATGCCTTCGACCGGTTCGGTTTGCTCAGGGTTCCAACTTGGCAGTTGGGTGAACTGGAAAGGGAAGGTGTCAGAGACCGCGCCATTGGAAAGCTCGTGCCAGGATTTTCGGTAGTAGCCGATCAGGGTGGCGAGTTGGCTGCGGTAGTGCTCCGCCTGTGGCGCGTTTTTTGCGTTGCGTTCCCCCTGATACCAGATCATGCCGCGGATGCCGTAGGGACGTATGGGGTAGATCATCGCGTTGAACTGGTGGCCGGGATACTGGTGACCGAGGGTGGCCGGCTTGGTGATGATGGGGGGTGACAGTTGCCTGACACTGTTCTTCATCGTTTCACCGGAATCGATCAGTGCGTTGTAGGTAGCGAGTTCCTCTTCAAATACGGTAAGGCCCTTCTCTTCAGTATCGCCACGAGCGATCATGCGTTCGGCGTTATCTGTGTATCTTTTTTTGTGGGCGATAGCCCGGGGATCGTTTTTCTGAATCTCCCACGGCATCCAGCCTTCGATGGGAGTGCCGGCGAAAGCTTGCTGAATGATGCCGACAGGAACGCCAAGTTCCTTGTGAAGTTTCTTACCGAAGTAGTAGGAAACGGCTGAGGTTTCGAGAGCGGACTCGGGTGTGCAGGTTTTCCAGGTGCTGAGTCGGTCGCGGGACTGCTCGAGCGGTTCGTGCCAGTGTTCTCGACTGGACTTGAAGATGCGGAAGTCAGGCAGATCGACATTCGTCTCGCCTTCAGCTTCAAAGCTGTTGCCGACAGCCCAGCCCATGTTGGACTGGCCGGCACAAAGCCAGACTTCGCCGACCGCCACGTCGTTGAGTTCGATGGTATTGTTTCCCTTGATTGTGAGGCTGTGTCCGGTGCCGTACTCCGGGGTTTCGAGATAGACGCGCCACTGACCTTTGTCGTTGGTGGTAGTGTTTCGTTCAGCGCCCCAACTGGCAGTAACGGATATTTTTTCACCAGGTTCAGCCCAGCCCCAGATCGTATTGCTGATCTGTTGTTGCAGAACCATATGATCAGCAAAAAAGTTGGGAAGGCGAATCTCAGCTGAAGCTACTGTGGAGATACCTGCGACTGCGAATAGTAATGAGAAGCGCTTCATAGGGAATGTGATCGCGAGAAAATAGATTTCAGTTTTTTCCAGAATAGCAAAGAGGCACAGACTCGCAAGAACGGGTGGGTCTTCAGAGTATTCGTGGGGGAGGCAGAAACCAATTCAAAGTGGGAACTGCGAACTGTTCAATAGGCTTCCCCGGAATGATTCGGATCTGCTACCGCACTGCGGACCCCCGGTTCTTGATGGATTCTTACGCTACAAATTTACCGAGCTTGATGGCTTCGGAGAATCCAGACTGCTCGAGCTGTTGCCTGACTTCTTGGCAATTCACTTCTGATAGCTGTGATTGCGGGAGACGAACGGGGCCAAGATCAAAGCCTAGTAGCGGCCAGATAACTTGTCGCACCGCCGCATGAAATGGCCCGGGTCGCCGGTCGAGTAGGCGAACCAATGAAATGGCTTTCCGCATTAAGGCATTGGCCCTTTCGGCATCACCATCGTGGTGCGCATCGATGATCTGGTTCCAGAGAGGAGCAGCAAATCCGTAGCAACTGCCCACGGCTCCAGTAGCTCCCATGGCGAGGGCTCCGAGAATCATTTCATCGGAACCGAAAAGAATATCGAACTTCCCACCGCTGACAGCTTGGCAGGCTCCCATCTCCGCGAGAAAAAAATCGCTGAACTTGATGCCTGCGAAGTTTGTGATGAGAGGATCTACCTTTTCCAGGAGCGTTGGCATGTCAAAGCGGACGCCGCTCAGCCGCGGGATATGATAGTAGTAATAGGGGAGGTCGGGAGCAGAGGCAGCGATCTCAGCAAGGCATTCAATTAGGATGTCGAGAGAAGTCGGTTTGAAATAGGTGGGTGGCAGCGATGAGATGGCATCCGCCCCGCACTCACTGGCATGGCGGGCAAGCTCGCAAGCGGTGCTGAGACTGTTGTGGCCCACCTGGACCACGACAGGAAGGCGTCTGTCGGCGGCAGATATCGAAACTTCAGCAACTGCTTTTCGTTCTTCGATGGTGAGCGACTCACCTTCGCCGGTGCTGCCGCAGACATAAAAACCCGACACGCCCCTTTCGATCATGTGCTCGATCATAGCCGGGATGAGGTCGAGGTTGACGGCGCCATCCGGAGCAAATGGAGTGTAGGTCGCGGCAATGAGTCCGTTGAGTTTCATGGTTGCGGGAAAATGATCAAACAGGGTTAGCTCAATGACGTGATCCTATTGATAGAGAAAGTTGATGACAGCAATTGATCTCGGTATTAGGCAATGTTATAACATAAGCGAACAAGCAAGTTTTTCAAGTTTTTACCAATCATGTCCACTGTATCGCTCAGCGAGAAAGCGTATCATCATATTCGGCGTCAAGTCTTTGCGGGGGAGTTGGCCCCGGGAGACCGCTTGGTGAATCGGACTCTCGCAACGGAGCTTGGCACCAGCTTTATCCCGGTACGGGAAGCCATCAGCCGGTTGGCCAGTGAGGGATTGGTAGAGCAGGTCGCCGGCGCCGGAGCATTCGTGCGCACGTTTGATCGACAGGAGATTTCTGAGATCTACGACGTTCGTGAGTTGTTTGAGCCCTACGCGGCGGCCCAGGCGGCGCGCTTCATGACGGATCACGAAATTTCTGAGTTGGAGTCGCTTTTAAAAGAGTGGGAAACAGTCGGGGAAACGATCCTGTCGCGCAAGCGTGGCGCGACAGAGGCGGATCTCGATCGCTGGCTTGACTTGAATGAGCGATTTCACGAAGTGATGATCCGAGCCTCGAGAAATCATATGCTCTCGAAGATTACCAAGGATGTGAACGTGCTCTCACAATGCTTCGCCGCTCATCGCGGCTCCCCTCGGCTACTGTCCGAAGAGACGGTTAAGTCCACGCTCGCTTCGCACCGTAGGTTATATGAATTGCTGGCAGATCGCGATTCGGCCCGCGCGGAAGCGTTGGTAAAAGACCAGTTGTCATTCGGGCGTGAGTCGGTTCTCGACTTTTTTGATCAAAATCGAAATCGTTAAATTTGATGAAACCCCTTTTCATAGCACTGGCAGCTTTGGCTGCCATGTCCATCTCTGAGGCGGCAGTGCGCCCCAATGTCATCCTCTTTCTAGTAGATGACCTGGGGTGGAAAGACCTTGGTTGCCAGGGTAGTGGGTATTACCAGACACCTAACATTGATGCCTTGGCGGAATCGGGTCTCAGGTTCACTGACGCTTATGCCGCTTGTGCGGTTTGTTCACCGACTCGGGCAGCTATCCTGACCGGAAAGTATCCTGCCCGCCTCATGTTGACGCAGTGGCTGCCGGCAGGGCGTTGGAGTGCCACAGAAAACAAGATGAAAGAAGGACGATTCCTTCGCTCCTTACCCTTGGAAGAAGTGACACTGGCAGAAGCGCTGCGGGAAGAGGGGTATGCCACCTATCATGTCGGGAAGTGGCACCTCGGAGGTGAACCGTTTTCGATGCCGAGGCACCATGGATTTGACAAAAACGTGGGAGGTGATGACCATGGCGCCCCGGGCAGTTACTTTTATCCCTTTAAAGGAAAGTGGACCGTCCCGACAACCGGGGAAGCCGTCGCCAAGCAGGCATTTGATGGAGGTAGCGAAGGAGACTTCCTCACTGACCTGATGGCGGAAGAGGCAGGCAAGCTGATGCGCAGCTCAGGAGAAGATCCTTTCTTTCTCTATCTCCCGTTCTACGGAGTCCACAGCCCGCTTCAGGGTAAAAAGGACAAGGTCGAACGCTACGCTGCGATTCCGAAAAAAAAGCGGCAGGGCGATCCCAAGTATGCCGCCATGGTGGAGTCGATTGACGATGCAGTGGGACAGGTCATGGGAGTTGTGGAGGAACTGGGGGAAACCGAAAACACCCTCGTTATTTTCACGTCGGATAACGGGGGTTTGGCCAAGGCAACCAACCATGAGCCGCTGCGAGCCAATAAGGGCTCCCACTACGAAGGTGGCATCCGGGTGCCTCTCATCATGGCGGGCGCCGGCATCGGGCTGGAGGCCCCAGGCGGCGTCGATCTGCCAGTTACGTCCTGTGATCTCTACCCGACTGTTCTCGCTATCACCCGAACGCCGATGCGGAAGTCAGACGGAATGAACCTGGCGCCATTGGTGAGCGGTCTTGGTGAGGTCGAGTTTTCCCCGGACCGTCCCATCTTCTGGCACTATCCCCACTACAATCAGCATCCTTCGAGCGCCCCTATCTCCATTATCCGACGCGGGCCGTGGAAACTGATTGAGTTTCTCGAGTCGGGGCAAGTGGAACTTTACCACCTCGGCGAAGACATCGGGGAATCCCGGGATCTGTCCGAAGAGAAGCCGAAGCTGGCGGCTGAATTATTGAAGCAACTGGCTGATTGGAAAGTAGAGGTCGGCGCGGACCCGATGCAGCCCAACCCTCAATACAAAGAAAGGGAGGTAGTGAAATGAGGAAGCTGGCGGTCTGGCTTCTGGCCCCTGTGATCGGATGCTTCGCGGCAGCTTCGGAACGCCCGAATATTCTCCTGATTGTATCCGAAGACAATGGGCCTGAACTGGGATGCTACGGTCAACCCTACGTGGAGACGCCGGTTCTCGACGAGTTGGCGGCAAGCGGTATTCGTTATGAGCGAGCCTATGTGGCGCAGGCAGGTTGTAGTCAGTCGCGAGCTGCCCTGCTGACCGGTCTCTACCCGCATCAGAACGGTCAGATTGGATTGGCCACGTGGAAGTTTGGACTCTACCACGGTGCGACGCCCAACCTGGTGCGGTCGCTCAAGGGGGCAGGCTATCGCACCGGCATCATTGGAAAGCTTCATGTCAATCCGGAGGAAGCCTTCCCGTTTGACTTCAAAGCGATTCCAAAATCGAATTTCGCCCGAAAGAATCAGGATCAGTATGCGGTCGAAGCTAAGGAATTTATCGAGGCGTCCGACGAGCCATTTTTCCTTAGCGTGAATTATCCTGATGCGCATCGGCCATTTTTGGCTCAGGTGGACGGAGTGCCGGCGAAGCCTCTTACAGAGGGAGATGTGACACCGCTGGACTACTTCGGGCTCGATACGCCTGAGTTGCGTCGCCAGACCGCGGACTACCTCAATTGCATGAGCCGTCTTGATGTGCAGGTAGGAGAATTGCTGGAGGTGTTGCAAGCTTCCGGAAAGGCGGATGACACGCTCATCGTTTACATGGGAGACCATGGGGCTGACATGTTGCGCGGCAAACGGACCTCGTATGAGGGTGGAGTCAGGGTGCCGTTGATTCTTTCGTGGGCAGGAAAGATCAAGCCGGAGCAGGAACGAAGCGAGTTGGTCTCTACGCTAGACTTGATGCCGACCTTGTTGAGAGTCGCGAGAGCTGACCCGGTTGACTATTTGCCTGGTCGAGATCTGGTTCCGATGTTCGACGGGTCAAAAGTCGAGTGGCGCACTTACCTTTTTACCGAGTATCACACTCATTCCGCTCATAACTACTACCCGCAGCGAACGGTGCGGGATGATCGCTACAAGTTGATTTGTAATTTGATGCCGGGCGTGGTCAATCCAGGCTACGAATTCACGCGTCGAAAGTTCTTTGAGGAGAAACGTGAAGTCGTTGCGGCGGCGCCGGAGCCAGTGAGGTCTGCTTATGAGCTGATGGAGCGACCTCCGGCCTATGAACTCTATGACCTTGAGGCTGATCCATACGAATTCATCAACTTGGCGGAGAACAAAGAATACGCGGAAGTGCTCGCTCGATTGCAGGGGGAACTGGAGCGCTGGCGCGACGAGACGAATGATCCAATGCGCGATTCGGAGAATATTCTTCGGCTCAAGGCGGAGATCGATGCCTGTCTCGACGGTGTTGATGCGTCCAAGGCGAAGTTGAACCTGACCTATCCGGAATACTTTTTCTCTGCCTCCGCTGCCATACCTCAAGGGAACGGGAAGAACGTGCTCTTCATTGCGATCGACGATTTGCGTCCGGCCTTGGGATGTTTCGGTGACCCGGTGGCGATGACGCCCCATATCGATGCGCTTGCCCGTCGGGGGGTGATTTTCAATCGGGCCTATTGCCAGTTGGCCGTCTGTGCCCCTTCGCGGCACTCCGTGCTGACAGGGCTTCGACCGGATACAATCAAGGTTTGGGACTTGGGAACGCATTTTCGTGAGGCGCTTCCGGACGCGGTGACCTTACCGCAAGCGTTTAAGGAGGCGGGATATTCGACTCGGTCGATTGGGAAGATTCTTCACGGAAGCGGAGCGCCTTCTCAGGATCCTCTTTCATGGTCGGTTGATCCCATACTCGATACCAATCGGGCGCCGGAACTGCGTTATGCCCTGGCTGAGAATCTTAATGGATCGGGTTTGAAGCGAAATAGCTCAGAGGCTGCCTCCGTCGAGGATGATTACTATATCGATGGACTGATCTGCCGGGAAACGATCACCGCGCTAAAGGGATATGCCGAATCGGGAGAGTCCTTTTTTCTTGCGGTAGGCTTCAAGAAGCCGCACTTGCCGTTTTGTGCTCCGAAGCGCTATTGGGACCTCTATGATAGGGAAGCCATTTCGTTGCCTGCTTCGATGGCCCATCCCAAGAAAGCTCCCGAATTTGCCGTTCGCAGCTGGGGGGAGTTGGAAGGATATCGCGATATTGCGAAGAACGGCTCGCTAACCATGGCTCAGGTCAAAGAGCTACGTCACGGCTACTATGCCTGTGTGAGCTACATTGACGCTCAGGTTGGGAAGTTGATGGAAACGCTGGAAGCGTCCGGACTCATTGAAACTACGGTCGTCTGTCTCTGGGGAGACCATGGGTTTCACCTTGGAGAGCAGGGACTTTGGACCAAGGCCAATAACTACGAGTGGTCGACGCGAGTGCCGCTCCTGATAGCTGATCCGGGTCAGGAACCGGGAAAAACCGAGGCGCTGGTAGAGCTGGTCGATATTTACCCAACCCTGGTCGAGCTTTGTGAGCTGCCGATTGGCAGTCAGCTTGAAGGACAGAGCCTCATTCCTTTGCTGAAAGATCCTCACCAGCCGTGGGCGGAGTCAGCCATGAGCCAGTATCCCCGGTCAAAACAGGGGAATCGTCACAGTCGTGATGGTGATTTCATGGGTTACACCATTCGATCACGCAATTACCGCTATGTGGAATGGCGAAATTCTGACACGGGTGATGCTGTGGCGGTGGAGCTTTACGATCACCTCAAAGATCCTGACGAAATCACGAACGTAGCTCAGAACTCTGCCTATCATCCTATTCTCAAGCGTCATGAAGCACTGCTTCGCCTCAGTCTGGAATCTTCCCGTTCGGCATCACGAAACCTTTCTTTACCTCAATAAATCCCCAACACTTGATGAAACCCTCATTTCATATCAGTCAATCAATCTTGCTTAGTGCAATTATTCTCTGGTTCGGTCAAACCGGTCTCTCGGAGAATGTTCAAGAAGCAAGCCTGAATCCGTTTCTCGGTGACCCTGTCGTCGAAATTCAAACCGTCTTTGAGGATGAACGATTTCCCAACGTGGTCGTTTCGACGAAAGGCACTGTTCTCGCCACTTTTGGTAAAAAAACCTTGCGCGTTTGCCGGAGCGAAGATGGCGGCAAGACCTGGGGCGAACCAATACGGATCGCGGAATCGGGAATTCACGGAGGAGGAACGACCGTGGATGAGAACACCGGGGATATTCTTGTGTTTGTGGAGGATGAGCATCCACCGGCACCACTGACTGTCTATCGCAGTCAGGATGATGGTAAAACCTGGCTGGTCGATAACGTTACCATTCATTCGGATTCAGAAGGACGTGAGGTCTCAATGCACATGAATGAACATGGTATCACCTTGCGCCATGGTGAGCATAAAGGACGTCTGCTGAGGCCATCGCGTCATTACGGTGAGGGGAATCGTCCCGAAAGTTTGTTCCCGACCCACTTTACCAACGCCATCTACAGCGATGATGGTGGCAAGACCTGGAAGGCCAGCGATCCATTTCCGCACATGGGGACTGGTGAGGCCGCAGTGGCGGAGTTGTCAGATGGGCGTATTTATTACAATTCCCGTCGCCACTGGGCGCCCGAAAATGTTAATTCGCGCCGTCGTTGGATTGCATGGAGCGATGACGGGGGTGAAACCTGGCAGGATGGTGGTATCTGTGAAGTGCTTCCCGATGGGGCTCAGGACAGGGACTACGGCTGCATGGGGGGATTGGTCAGATTACCGGTGAAAGGTCGGGATATTCTTTTATACAGTAACTGCGATAGTGATACTGGTCGAAAGCAGGGCACGATCTGGGGCAGTTTTGACGGTGGAAAAACCTGGCCGATTAAGCGTCTCATTTATGAAGGTAAGTTTGCTTATTCATCCCTGGACGTGGGCCGCCCGGAAACTGGTTCTGAAGGCTGGGTCTACCTCCATGTTGAAAGTGAAGGGGGTTCAAAAGTGGCGCGCTTCAATCTGAGTTGGCTGCTGGAAGGAGAATTGACGGGCGACGGACACATTCCAGTTGAGCTGGCTCGATGAAACAACTTGTGTTGATCGCGGCTGCCTCGGTTGGCCTGTTGGGATCGCAGCTCACGGGGGAAGTTCCGCGCCCCAATGTGTTGTTCCTGGCGGTGGATGACCTGAAGGACTGGGTCAATTGCCTCGGCGGATACGAGGGCACGGTTCAAACGCCGAACATTGATCGTCTCGCGGCGGGAGGGACGTTGTTTACCAATGCGCACTGCCCCTCACCCAAGTGCGCACCGTCACGTGCAGCGATTATGACGGGACTGATGCCTTCGACCACGGGGCTCTATGATAACGGGAACTGGTGGTATGCCAATTATCCTGACGTAACTACTATCCCGGGGCACTTCATGCGGCATGGTTATGAGGTGGTGGGTGCTGGAAAAATCTTCCATCACACTGCCGGTAATCATCCTCCCAACCAGTGGGACGATTTTCAGAAGTTGCTCTTTCGTGATGATCCCTGGTTTCGCGGGGTGAAGTTGAACTACCCCTGGTCGGATCACGATCCCTACCCGAAAGGCTTCCCTTTCAGTGGTGTGAAAGGTCTCGGGCATGAGAATGACTGGGGATCGCTGGGATACGAGGAGGCGGACTACGATGATTCCAAGTCGGCGACTTACGCGGTGAAATTCCTCAAGCAGGAGCGAAACGGACCTTTCTTCTTGGCCTGCGGTTTGTTTCGACCGCACCTGCCCTGGTATGTGCCTCAACCGTATTTTGATCAGTATCCGCTCGATGAAGTCGTCTTGCCGAAGGTGAGGGAGGATGATCTCGAAGATGTGCCCAACGCTGGGAAGGCATTTGCTGAGGCCCGTAAGAAAGACCTTGAGACGATTCTTAAGGCTGACCAATACCGTGAGGCGGTGCAAGCCTACCTGGCCAGCATCACTTATGCCGATGCCCAGTTGGGGCGAGTGCTGGAGGCGCTGGAAGAGAGCGGTCAGGCTGATAACACCGTGGTGGTACTTTGGTCAGACCACGGCTGGCATCTCGGGGAGAAGGGGCACTGGCACAAGACCACGCTATGGGAAGAAGCCACTCGTGTACCGTTTATCATTTCGGCTCCGGGATATGAACCGGCCCGTTGCTCCCGGCCCGTTAGCCTGGTGGATCTCTTTCCGACCTTGAATGAATTGTGTGGGCTGCGGCTTGATGATGCTCATGACGGCGAAAGCCTTGTGCCTTTGCTGGAGGATCCTGAAGCATCTCTTGATCGCGTTGGAGTCATGATCCAATACAAGCCGGGCAATGTCGCGATCCGGAGCGACCGCTTTCGTTACATTCGTTACGCCGACGGCAGTGTGGAATTCTATGATCACGCAACCGATCCCTATGAGTGGAAGAATCTGGTAGACGACAATACCATCATCGAGGCAAAATCTGCCTTGGCGCATTTCGCAACCTTCGAGTGGGCGGAACCGTCTTCAGCTAAGAAGAAATTTGATTTCGATCCTGAGACCTTCACCTGGACGGAAAAGTCGACTGGTCGAGTGATTGACGGGAAGACCCCGTTGACCCCCTGATAAACATGAGGATTAGACGAACAGGATTCATGATGTGGTTCGTCTTGAGCGTAGGTTTGAGCTATCTTGCCAGCCCGTCGTTCGCGAAGCCCCGGCCCGATGTACTGTTTGTTGCGATCGATGACATGAACGACTGGATCTCGCTCCTGGATCCGGAATCACCAATTCAAACCCCTAACCTGGAGCGTCTCGCCAAGCGAGGCACTCTCTTCACGAGGGCCTATTGCGCGTCGCCTGCCTGCAATCCTTCCCGCGTGGCGACCCTGACGGGACTGCGTCCGACATCCACCGGGGTCTATGGCAACAAGAGCAATTGGCGCAAGGTGCTGCCGGGGCGAAAGACGATCATGCAGCAGTTCCGGGCTGCCGGCTATGAAGTGAAGGGCGCCGGGAAAATTTTTCATCATCATCTCGACGGAGCCTTCCACGACGACGCGTCATTCGATGAGTTTCAGCCCATGGCGCCGCAGAATATGCCGGAGGACAAGCTGAATGGTGCGCCGCAGTATGGTTCGCCTAATACCGACTGGGGCGAGTGGCCGTCGGAAGAAACGGACACGATCGATTTCAAGACGGCTGACTACTGCATCGAGGTGTTGCGGGGAGATCGAAGTGAGGCACCTCTTTTTCTCGCCTGCGGGATTTTCAAGCCGCACTCACCGTTCTTTGCGCCCGCAATCTACCATGAGCCTTATCGCGGGATGGCTCTGCCTGAGCGGAATCCGGATGACTGGAACGACCTGCCTTCCGGAGCCGATGATCTGATGAATTCAAAGCGTTGGTTCTGGACTGGGATGATGGAAGTGGAAGATCAATCTTCGGGATCCTATCAGCGGTTCATCGAAGCTTACGCAGCTTGTTGTGCCTTTGCTGATGCTCAGTTGGGGCGCGTCCTCGACGCGCTTGATGCCAGTCCCCGGGGGAAGGAAACTATCGTGGTGCTGTGGTCTGATCATGGTTTTCACCTCGGCGAGAAAGATCACATCGAAAAGTTTGCGCTTTGGGAGAAAGCCAATCGCATTCCGATGATTGTGGTGGCACCTGGGGTGACGACTCCTGAAAGTGTCTGTCATGCCCCGGTCGATTTGACGGCCTTGTATCCCACCTTGCTGGAGTTGGCGGGGTTACCGGAAGACAGCAGGTCGGATGGTGACAGCCTTGTTCCTCAATTGAAGAATCCCGACCACGAACGTCCGGCCCCGGCGCTGATGACTTACGGGAGGGGTAATCACGCGGTGCGCACGAAGAGGTGGCGCTACATCCGCTACGCCGATGGCACCGAGGAACTTTACGATCATGAGTTGGATCCTGAGGAATGGACCAACGTGGCTTCTACTCCGGAGCATGTTGCTGTCTTGAAAGAACACCGGAAGTGGCTCTTTATGGTTGAGGCTGATCCTGTCGCTGATTTAAAACGAAAACCCAAGATCAAAAGTAAATGATGAGCCGATTTGGAACTGCGCTGGTAGGGATGATCCTCCTGGTGGCCAATGTGGTCGACACTGCCGAAGACGGGTCTGTCGGTGCGGGGGGGATTCAATGGCACTCACTCCCAAAGCTTCCTGACGATCATGGGCTAGCTGGTCCATTTGCCGGGAAAATCGGGGGATCGCTGGTCGTTGCCGGTGGGGCTAATTTCCCGGAAGCACCGCCGTGGGAAGGCGGAAAGAAGGTCTGGCACGATCGCATTTTCGTTTACTCAACCGAGCAGAACTCGTGGATGATTTCAGAGATGCGGCTCCCACAACCTCTCGCTTACGGGGTGTCGCTGACGCTGCCCGGGCGTGCCTCTGTGGTAGTGCTGGGAGGCAGTGATCAGGAGAACGTTCCTACCACGACCGCGCTGGAACTGCGATTAGTCTCGGGGAATGTGACCCTGACCGAACTGCCTTCGCTCCCTGTGCCCCTAGCTGAAATGAGTGGGGAGGCGATAGGCAACACGCTTTACCTTTTTTCGGGACGAACCAGCGGAAAAACATCTCAGACCCTGTTTCAAATCGACCTCGACGCCATCAAGCCCCAGTGGAAGGCTTTACCGTGGCCCGGTGAGGCCAGAGGGCGCATGCATTCCATTGCGGGGAAGCAAGGTGAGAAGCTCTACTGGTTTGGGGGTCGCGACCGGATGTCCGAAGATTCCATTCCCTTTCCCGAGGACCGCATGGAACCCGAGAGCCTCGATTTTCTGAGAGACTGCTATCGCTTTGATCCTGTCAGTGTTGAGTGGGAGCGATTGGCGGATCTTCCGGCCGGTCTTTCCGCGGCCCCGTCCCCCGCGGTTTCAATCGGAGACGCGCACCTTCTCGTGGTTGGCGGTGTGACCGTCGATTTCCTGAAGGAACAGCTGGCGGCGAGGCCTGAGCTGAATGGACAAGGTCATGAGCACCCTGGTTTTGCGAAGACAATCTGGGGGTATCACATAGTGACCGACACCTGGGCGCCGGTGGATGAAATCCCCTCTCAACTCGACGCGCCCGTAACGGTCCCGGTGGTGATGGGAGATGAGAATACATTCGTTATTCCGTCAGGAGAAATCAAACCCGGGGTTCGGACGCGGCAGGTCATTCGCGGACAAGTGGAGGTCAATCGAGCTTCTTTCGGAATGGTAAACTGGATCGTAGTTGCGGTTTATCTTCTCGCCATGGTTGCGATTGGCTACGGCTTCATGAGGCGGGCGTCTTCCGCTTCGACCGATACCTATTTCCGTGGAGGGCAGCGGGTGCCATGGTGGGTCGCAGGTCTCTCCATCTTTGCGACGATGCTGTCGGCTATCACCTTCATGGCGATTCCAGCGAAGGCGTATGCCGAAAACCTCAACTTCTGGATTGGCCAGTGGGCCATGGTGCTGATCGTGCCATTGGTTGTTTTCTTTTATCTGCCTTATTTCCGAAAGCTGAATATCACATCGGCCTACGAGTTTCTCGAGAACCGCTTTAATCTGGCGTCTCGCTTAGTCGCCAGTTCATTGTTCATGCTCTTTCATATTGGGCGGGTCGCCATCGTGCTCTATCTGCCCGCTCTGGCACTCTCCAGTGCCACCGATATCAATATCTATGCCGCTATTCTCGCTATTGGAGTGCTCTGCATCATTTATACCGTCATGGGTGGGATTGAAGCGGTGGTGTGGACGGATGCGATTCAAGCGCTGGTTCTGTTAGGTGGAGCGCTTCTGTGCCTGTTTATCGTGATTTTTAATCTCGAGGGTGGCATGGGCACGCTCATCGATATCGCCCGGGAAGATGGAAAGGGCCTTGTCGCTGAGTGGGATCTCCTCGACTTCAGTTCCTCGACCAACTCTGGCTGGGTCATCTTTCTCGGGTTTCTCTTCGCATCGCTGCCATCGTACACGGCAGGGCAGGATGTGGTGCAGCGATATGTGACCACTCCAAGTGAGAAAGCGGCAGCGCGTTCCCTCTGGCTGAACCTACCCATGACCTTGTTGGGCTCCTTGCTCTTCTTCAGCCTCGGAACCGCACTCTATGCCTTTTACAAATCCCAGCCGGAGCTGCTTGATCCCACGCTGGAACGGAATGACGGGATCTTACCGTTCTTCATCCTGCAGAACCTGCCGGTAGGAGTTGCCGGACTGATTGTTGCCGGCATCTTTGCGGCGGCACAGTCGACGATTTCCAGTTCGTTAAACTCGGTGGCGACTGCGTTCGTGACGGATTACTACGGTCGCATCCTGAAACCGGAATCGCCCGATGCGGCACGTCTCGCAGTAGCGCGGCGAGTTGTGATCGCCTTGGGTCTTGTCGGAATTCTGCTTGCCTCTTGGATTGCCGCGACGGGGATGAAGTCGGCCTTTGATGCGTTCAATACCTTTATTGGCATGGCCCTGGGTCCGGTGGGTGGCATGTTTTTCCTCGGCGTTTTTGTGAAGCGATCATCAGGCTCTGCTGCCTTGATCGGAGCGGTGGTGGGGTTCCTGACCGTGTTAACGCTTCATTTCGCGAGGCAGGTCGGAGCGATCGATCTCTGGCCTATTCTTAACGGTATGATCAGTTTTACTGTAACCGCTGTCGTGGGCGCGCTGGTGGGACTCTCATGTCGAACAAGCCTACCATCAGATGGCGGTTAGAAATTGCCAATAACCTCCAACGCCCGATTCACATCGGGGATGTCTTTGTGCGTGACGAGGCGCAGTCGAGTCGGTCCCATCGAACCGGAGAGAATGTTCTCGCCAGCCAGTTGGTCCATCGCGGAAGCCATCGCTTCCGGCGTTTCGAAATCGAACATAACCAGGTTGGTCTCGGGAGGCAGGGCAGTTCCGGAGATCGATGATGCGGCAAGAGCTTCACTGAGTCGTTTGGCGTTGCGATGATCTTCAGCCAGTCGATCGACGTTGTGCTTCAGGGCAAACAATCCCGCTGCGGCAAGGTAACCGGCCTGCCGCATGCCGCCGCCGAAGGCCTTTCGCATGCGGTTGGCCTCGTGGATGAATTCCGCTCCGCCCAGGAGGAGAGAACCGACCGGTGCGCCGAGTCCCTTGGAAAGACAGACCGAAATGCTGTCGAAGATCCTGCCAAAATCCTGCGGCGATTGCTTCGTCTCAACAATCGCATTAAAGACGCGGGCCCCGTCGAGATGAAGGCGGAGACCGTGTTCGTTACAGATCGAACTGATGCGCCGGATTTCATCGAAGTCCCAGATCGTCCCGCCTCCCTTGTTGCAGGTGTTCTCGATCGAAACGAGACGAGTGCGCGGATAATGAGGATCGTCGGGGTTGATCGCTGCGGCCACGTCGTTGGCTGAGAAGCGACCGCCGTCGCCATGCATCAGCTTGCAGGAAATTCCTGAGTGCAAGGCAGCGCCGCCACCTTCGTAGACGTAGACGTGAGCGGTCTCATCGCAGATCATCTGATCGCCCGGACGGGTGTGTGACCTGATTGCGATCTGATTGGTCATGGTGCCGGACGGGCAGAAGAGCGCACCGTCCATGCCGAAGAGATGGGCTGCGAACGACTCCAGTTCGAGGACGGTGGGATCGTCACCGAAAACGGCGTCACCAACCTCGGCCGAGTGCATCGCCTCGAGCATGGCGGGGCACGGGCGGGTAACGGTGTCACTGCGGAGATCAATCTGCATAGGTGGGAGTTGACGGAATCAAGGCATGTTCCGCTGCCGTTTCATCGTAGCAGAAGATGCCGATCTCCGGTTCTCTGAAATGCGAACCGACTGATCCAAACGGCTTATCCAAACGACTTATCCAAACGAGTAAGGCGCCCGGTATTCGCGGGTGAGCCATGCTGGATCGCCAGTGCCGTCAGCAAATTCATTCCTGGTGGGATCCCACTTCACGTTCGCATTGAAGTAGTAGCCGATGTTCATAAGGTGACAGCAGATCGCCGAACCACCGCCGACGACTTCATCAGTGATCGGCTTGGTTCGATTGGCAACGGCCTGAAGAAAATCCGGAACATGGCCCGTGCTCTTGTAGAGTTTCACCTCCGCGTTCTCAAGGAACTCGCGCTCTGCCAGGGTGTACTGGGATGTCACTGATTTGTCTTCGCTGCTGAGTGCTTTGTATTTCACCTCGCCATCGATAGTGAGAGCGAACTTGCCACGCGAAACCTGGACGATTCCCTTGGATCCGTGAAACTCAACCCCGATCCCGCCGCCGTGAGTCACGGTGACACCGTTGGCATACTTGAGCGTGCAGCCGCGCTTTGCGTTGGGATCTTCCGGGGGAATAATTTCAACCGGACCGGAGCCGTCCATGCCAAGTCCCCACTGAGCGATGTCGAGGTGGTGGGCACCCCAGTCAGTGACCATGCCGCCGCCGTACTCGCGATATTTTCTCCAACGGGGGAAATTATTGTGAATGCCTCGCGGGCTGAGAATGGAGTGGTAGGGGCGTTCCGGAGCAGGCCCAAGCCAGCGCTCCCAGTCGAGTCCGGGTTCCATTTCCTCTTCCGGCAGGTCGCAGGTAATACCGGGGTCACCAAAGTTGCATTCGACGCGCTCGATTTCGCCGATGACGCCGTTGCGAACCAATTCGCAGGCGACGCGGAATTCCTTGGAGGACCGCTGCATCGATCCGGTTTGAAGAACCCGACCGTTCTTCTCCACTTCGTCGATCACGGTGATGGCTTCGAAGATGTTGTGAGTCAGCGGTTTTTCGCAGTAAACATCCTTACCGGAGCGCAGGGCTGCCACCGTCGGGATGGCATGCCAGTGGTCCGGGGTCGCAATGCAGACCGCGTCGATGTCGTCGCGGGCAATAATGTCTTCGTATTTCGTGGTGGCGATGCATTCGATATTGAGGCCTTTCTTGGCATTCTGTTCATCTACACTGGCCTTGGCATCCTTGAGGCGGGTTTCGTCGACGTCACAGACGGAAACCACATGAGTGCCGTGGCTCATGAAGTTGCGCAGTAGACCGCGGTTCTGCTTGCCCATGCCGATGAAGCCCATGCGGAGAGGTTTTAATTCTGTTTCGGCACCCGAGAGGCCGTGGGGGAGAATGAGCGGGGCTGCGGCAGCGCCTGCGGAGGTCTTGAGGAAGATTCGCCGGGATTGATTCATAGGGGGAGATCCTAGATAGGGGCGGCGCAGAAGGCCATCCCGTATCTGCGGCAAAGTTTGCGAAACCGCTGGATTGATTCATGCCGGTTTTGAACGCGAATGACAGATTTTGCCAAAAACCGGGCAAAATCGTCCAAAATGCAGGCTACTTCGAGGTATTACTTGGATTGCGGCAACGGACTAACACCTCTTAAATAAAAAGCTCATTCTGCTGGATCTTTACATGAAACACATCCCAACCCTGATCTTGTCTCTCGTCTCAGTTTTCCTTTCGGTATTCCTGATTTCGCCACTCGCTGCGGGGGAAAGACCTCACGTGATTCTTATCATGGTGGATGATATGGGTTTTTCTGACCTTGGTTATCACGGGGGAGAAATTGAAACACCAAATCTGGATGGGCTTGCTCATGGAGGAGTGCGGTTTTCTCAGTTCTACAATTCCGGCCGCTGTTGTCCTACCCGGGCGACCTTGATGACCGGATTACATCCACACCAGACCGGGATCGGTCACATGACTCAGGCACCCGGGAGGCAGTATGCTGAAGGAACCCCGCCCGCTTACCAAGGTTACCTCAATCGTGAGTGCGCGACGATTGCGGAGATCTTGAAGGGGAGTGGCTACGCCACTCTCATGTCGGGCAAGTGGCATCTTGGCTACAACGCAGAGGATCGCTGGCCGCTGCAGCGTGGATTCGACAAATACTACGGCTGCATCTCCGGAGCGACCCGCTTCTTTTACCCGGAGGCTCCTCGTGACATTACCTTCATGAACGAGCAGCTGGAGAAACCGGAGAGCACCACCGATGAAGCCTATTACACGACGGATGCTTTCACTGACTACGGGATGCGTTTTATCGACGAACATCTTGGGGGTAAAGCGAAGGACGAGCCCTTCTTTCTCTATCTGGCCTATACCGCACCCCATTGGCCATTGCAGGCCTTTGAAGACGACATCGCCAAGTATCGCGGTAAGTACAAGATGGGTTGGGACAAACTGCGCGAGCAACGCTTCGCGAAGCAGATTGAGCTGGGCTTGATCGATGAGAAGTGGTCGATGTCGCCGAAGGTCGAGAGCATCCCAGACTGGGAGACGCTTGACGCGGAGAAGCAGGATGAGATGGACCTCAAGATGGCCGTCTACGCAGCAATGGTTGACCGAGTGGACCAGAACATTGGAAAGCTGATTGATTTCCTGCAGGAGAAAGAAATCTTCGAAAACACGCTGATCATGTTCCTTTCCGACAACGGCGGTTGCCAGGAAGGCGGCATGTTAGGGCGTGGTAATTTCTATGATATTGAAAAGCGCAACCTGGAGAGCGCCAATAGCTATGGTGAAGCTTGGGCCAACGCAAGCAATACGCCGTTTCGTCTCTACAAGCATTTCGTGCATGAAGGCGGTGCTGCGACGCCGTTCTTCCTGCACTGGCCGGCTGGTATTAAGGCTCGGGAAAGTTGGTATGAAACGCCGGCTCAGTTGATTGATCTGGTGCCGACGATTCTGGATGTCGCCGGAGCGACCTATCCTGAAACGATGCACGGGAATAAAATGCCGCCGCTCGACGGTATTTCACTGCGCCCCTCGTTTGAAGGCAGAGACCTGGGCCGTGAAAACCCGATTTTTGTCGAACACGAGAACAACGCTTTTGTCAGAGACGGAGACTGGAAGTTGGTCGGTAAAGGCGTTGCTGCCGGCCCGGGAGTGGACAAGTCGAAGTGGGAGCTCTACAACATCGCTCAGGACCGCACTGAGTTGAACAACTTGAGGGAGCAAAAACCGGAGCTCTTCAAGAAAATGGCGGCGCAGTGGGATGCATGGAGTCAGCGCGCTAAGGTATACCCCAAAAAAGCCAAGGGGACGAAAAAGGAAACAGCCGGGGCGGAGGAGATACTGAGGGGTCACCCTCATCCACCACAGGTGAAGGGGCGTGCTTTCACGGTGACAGCTGAAGTGATCGGTGGAGCCAAGAAACCGCTCAACGGGGTATTGGTTTCGCACGGCGGTTTGCGCCAAGGCTATGCCCTGCACTTTGTCAAAGGCAAGCCGGTCTTCTCGATCCGCGAAAAAGGCAAGCTGACTAATCTGGTTTCATCCCAAACTTTTCAGGGCAGGCTGAAAGTGGAGGCAACACTTAATGAGGAAACCATCTCCCTATCCGTAAACGGAAAGGAAGTCGCCTCGGCCAAGTCACCGGGTCTGCTAACTGGTCAGCCGGCGATTGGTCTGTATTCCGGACTCGACTGGGAAGATCCGGTCGGTGACTACAAGGTGCCGAACAAGTTCGGCGCCCGCATCGTAAACTGGAAGTCTGAAGTGGTCGTGCCCAAGGTCGATATGCGGACAAAGTGGGCAAAGGATGTGACGCCGGATAATGCCTGGAATCTTTATCCCCGCCCGCAGTTCCGACGGAAGAACTGGACAAACCTGAACGGACACTGGAACTACGCCGTGACTGGGAAGGGCCGAGAAGGAGCGCCAAAAAACTGGCAGGGTGAAATTCTGGTGCCGTTTGCGATTGAGGCACCTTTGTCAGGCGTGGAAAAAAGGTTCACTCCGGAGGATGCCCTTTGGTATCAGCGCACCGTAGACATCAAGAAAAAGGACGGGAGACGTTATTACCTGAACTTCGAAGCGGTCGACTACGAAGCCACCGTGTGGGTCAATGGAACCGAGGTCGGTTATAATCGCGGTGGCAACATGCCGTTCTCATTCGAGATTACAGAGGCGGCTAAAGCAGGCGAGAATGAAGTGGTGGTTCGGGTGACGGACGCCACCGACCTGAAGGGGACCTACCAGCTCCACGGCAAGCAGCGTCTCAATCCCCGCGGAATCTGGTACACGCCGGTCTCCGGGATCTGGCAGACCGTCTGGCTCGAGGAAACTCCTGACGTTCACCTGACCGGGCTCAAGGTGACACCCAACATCAATGGCCGCCTCGCTATCGAGGTCAAACACAACGGTCCCGAAGATGCGGTAGTCGTGGTGACGGCGTTGCAGGGCGAACACGAGATTGCGGGAAGCCGGACCAAGGCAGGATCGATGCAAGTTTCGATTCCTAACCCGATGCTGTGGTCACCGGATTCGCCCTATCTTTACAACCTTCGCATCGAAGTGGGTGACGACATAGTGAGGTCCTACGTCGGCATTCGTGAAACCGGAATTGAGAAAGACGAAGACGGTCACCTCCGATTCACCCTGAACGGTGAGCCGATCTTTCACTGGGGCACGCTCGACCAGGGCTGGTGGCCTGACGGACTTCTGACACCGCCCTCTGAGGAGGCGATGGTGTCTGACATCACCTTTTTGAAAGAGGCCGGATTCAATGTCATTCGCAAGCACATCAAGGTGGAACCCCGCCGCTACTACTACGAGTGCGACAAGATCGGAATGATGGTTTGGCAGGACCAAGTCAGTCATCGTGCTCCGGTGGATGATCCGGAGTGGACCCGACTGTTGCCCGCTCCTGAAAAAGGCTCCTGGCCGGAGAAGGATCACCAGCATTTCATGAGCGAGTTGAAGCTGATGATCGACACCTATTACAATCACCCGAGCATTGTTCAGTGGGTGCCGTTCAATGAGCGCTGGGGGCAGCACAACACCCAGTCGGTCGGTGACTGGAATACTGAGTATGATCTGAGCCGCCAGGTGAACGTGGCGAGTGGTGGAAACTTTTTTCCCTCCGGTCACATCGTGGATGCTCATTGCTACCCACATCCGGAGTTCCCCTTTGACCAGGATGGTGGTCGCTTCGATGGATTTGTCAAAGTCATGGGTGAGTTTGGTGGCCACGGGTTCCCCGTCGAAGGACATGTCTGGGATCCCAAGACCCGTAACTGGGGCTACGGCGGTCTTCCCGAAGACAAGGAGGAGTGGCTCAATCGCTATCGCACCTCCATCGCGATGCTGAAAGATCTCAAGGACAAGGGTATCGCCGGTGGTATCTATACCCAGACTACTGACGTTGAGGGTGAGATTAACGGGCTCATCACCTACGACCGTGAGGTGCAGAAAGTCTCTCCGGAACAACTCGAAGAAATCGGTCGCGTCCTTTTTGAATAGACCTGATATGCCACCTCCAGAGTTGAGTTCGGAATCTTGGCTAGGAAAGATGAATTGATGTTCCTTGGTCAGATCATTGTCGTCCGGGTGGCCCTGATTGCTCACGTGATCCATGCGACACACTCCAAGCCACCGCCAGTCGGACCAGTTTATACTGAATCTTGAGAATTTTTTTCCAGCTCCTCGACGGCTTTCAAAGTCCCTGCCACTGTTCCAAAGGTTGGGGCAAACATCCAGCCTACAAATGGGACCATCATGAGCAGCATATACCCGGAACCCAGCCCGATGGAGAGAGACTTTCTTTCTTTGACGAAGGCGTCGCTGTCGGTCACGGAGAGTCCCCGATTTTCGAGAGGGAAATCCATCAGTCCGTAGCCGAGGAAACGTGACTGGGTCAGGAACATACCGGTTGCGGAAATCAGCGAACCTATCACGGGCACGAAGCCGCAGGCGAAGAAGAGGACGTTGGCGAGCAACTCCCTCAAGATATACTGCAGGTTGATTCTGGCGCTGCGGGCAAAGGACTGGCCGACGCTGAGGTCGGTTTTGACGTAGTCTTCGCCTTTAACAGCCTTGAGGGTTTCCTCTGCAATGGCACCGAGGAACGGAGCCAGGAGAATGAGGGCGAGGTGCTTGTGAATGAAGACAAAGCCGGCTGCGAGTGCGAGGAAGGTGAGAATGGCGGTCGTGATCGTCACAGTTTTGTCGAGCCACTCCCACGGAATCCTGACAAGGCCGTCGATCCACTCAGAGATGCCGCCTGCCGCGAAGTAGATCGCGGTGACAAGGACGATACTGAGTAGCAGGCTGATCAAGCCGGGGAGCAATTGGAAAGGCCAGAGTTGATATCGGAACAGTGCCTTTGGGACCCGGAGGTAGGCGGTGAACCCGGCGAGGGCCTGGCTGACGAAGCGATGAGCGGGCATTGCGGGATTCAAGAAGTTCAGAACAAAGGAGAGAAAGTTGGAATCAAGTCAACCCGGTGGATTCCCTTACCCTGTGAAATGGCATCGATGCCGCAAGGATAAAGATTGGCACGGGGATACGATACCTGATCAAGTCCCTCGACGGTCAGGGTCAGAATTTTAAGCTTGGCGACAATGAATCGACTTCTCAAACCTTTCGCAGCCGGCGCACTGGTGCTGACAATTTCTCTGGGGACTTCTCTCGCTGAAACCCTGTCAGTGCCCCATTTTTTCAGTGATCGCATGGTCCTGCAGCGGGAAGTGCCTTGCGCGGTGTGGGGCAAGGCGGCTCCGAACACGGAAGTGAAGGTTTCGTTCAAAGGGAATTCGGGAACGGTCACTTCCGATGAGCAGGGCAACTGGCGCACAGCTGTTGTGACCGGGGCGGCGGACGCGAAGGGCGATGAACTGGTCATCACATCAGGCGAAGAGAAAATCGTGATCAATAACGTGCTGGTGGGCGAGGTCTGGCTCGCTTCCGGTCAGTCCAACATGGTCTGGACCCTGGATCGGGTGGAGCAATATGCCGAGGAAATTACCAAGGCTGATTTCCCTGGAATGCGTTTCTTCAACGCGCCCACCGTTACGGCGGTGGAGCCGCAGGATGATATCGAAGGGGAGTGGACTGAGGCCACCTCTGAAACGGTGGGTGGCTATTCAGCCGTGGCCTATTTCTTTGCCAAGAAGCTGCATGGGGAGCTGGAGATTCCGATTGGTGTCATCAAGACAGCCTGGGGTGGAAAGCCGGTCGAAACCTTCACCAGTCGCGAGGCGCTCAATACCCTACCGGGAACGAAGAAACTGGTCGACGACGCCTTGGCGGCGGACGCGGACTACGACCCGGAGCAGGCTCAGAATTTCTACGAAAAGCGGCTTGCTGACTGGGAAGTGGCCTCGGCTGCCTGGAAGAAAAAGCCGGAAGAGCAACGTGGTCGGGCTCCGCGAAAACCGGCACCTCCGAAGCGCCCACTCGACACTGAGGGCAAGCCCGGCGTGCTTTTCAATTCAATGATTAATCCATTTGTGGGCTACACGATTCGGGGAGCGATCTGGTATCAAGGCGAGGGTAATGCCAAGGAGGGGGCGGTTCCCTATGACGAGACCCTGCCGCTGATGATCAATGACTGGCGGACGCGCTGGGACGACGAGTTTTCCTTTTACTACGTGCAACTGGCCAATTTCCGCCAGCCGACCACTGAGCCGGGCGATGATGATCCATGGCCTCTTCTCCAGGACCGGATGCGTCTCGTGCTTGATATCACGCCGAAAACAGGCATGGCGATTATCAATGATGTGGGTGAGGCCGACGATATCCACCCGTGGAACAAGCACGACGTTGGTGATCGTCTCGCTCTCTGGGCGTTGGCTAAAGACTACGGCAAGGATCTCGTGGCCCACTCCGGCCCACTTTACCGGGCAGTCAAATTTCGGGAGAAAGAAGTCCGCGTATTCTTTGACCAGGTCGGCAGCGGACTCCGGGTTCGAGGTGGCGGAAAACTGAAGCGTTTTGAAATCGCGGGGGAAGACAAGGTCTGGCATTGGGCGAATGCGAGGATCGAAGGCGGGGACTCCGTCATTGTTTCGAGCGAGGATGTGGAAGCTCCGGTAGCGGTTCGTTATGCCTGGGCTTCGAATCCGGAAGGGGCCAATTTGATCAACAGCGAGGGGCTTCCGGCTTCGGTATTCCGAACCGATGACTGGGATGATGTGGTTTCCAAGGATGCGATTGAGGCCGCTGCCGCCGCGGAAGCCCGCAAGAAACTCTCGGCCCGGATTAAAGAATTGGCGGCCAAGAGACAGGCCTTGGATCGTCAGAGTGGGGAATTCAAAGAGGTGGCTGCTGAACACGCCAGGCTGATGGAAGAGTGGCGTGCCACTGCCCCGAAGCGGTAATGTCCTGATGGCAGCTGCGAATACCCGATCTGACAACTGGACAGGCGGGTAGGGTGGTCCGGACATTGTCTTGTTAAGAATCGTGTTCCTTCGGTCTAATACAGGTGAATCCCAGAATTTTACCGTGAGCGATCCTAACGAAAAACTGACCCGGATCACACTGCTGTGGACTAGCGCCCAGCCGTCAGTGATGGCATTTATTCGTTCGATCACGCCCCAGTTGGCTGACGCAGAGGATATCCTCCAGGAAACGGCTCGCCAGGTCGCAACGCGATTTGACGAGTATGATCAATCCCGTCCCTTTGCTCCCTGGGCCATGGGTATCGCCAAATACAAGGTGCTGGAATGGCGCCGCAAGCAGGCTAAGGGCGCGGTGTTGCTGGAGGAGGATGCGATCGATGCGATCCATTTCTCCTACAAGGAACGTGCGGAAGACTGGCCGAAGGTTGGGCGCGCCATTGACCTCTGCCTGAAGAAGGCTTCGCCGGCTGCCGAGAAACTGCTGGTGCTGCGCTATCTCGAAAATTTGAAACCCGCCGAAATCGCGCGTCGACTCGATTCGAGTGCGAATTCAGTATCCGTTCGCCTGACGCGGGCGCGAACGGCTTTGCGTGATTGCATTCGGAGGCGTCTCAAGGAGGCGGAAATAGGATAATGAGTAATCCTGATAAACCTATTGATGCCTGGCTGGATGGTGTCCTCGACGAAGAGGAATGCCGCGAGCTGAATGAGTGGATCGTGGCATCCCCGGAGAACGCTGAATATTTCGCTGAGCGATCGCACATCCACTCCAGTCTCTTTGACTGGGCCAAAGCGATAGGATCTTGCGGCGTGGATGACGTGGTCGAGTCGGTGGAGAACTCCGTGGCTTTTAACCCGCCGAAAATTCGCTGGCAGGCTAAGGCAATCGCGGCTGCTGTGGTTGCCGTGTTGTCAGCAGTCTTTCTTTTGAATTCGGATCCGGCTCCTGTCCCGGGTGACCCGGTGGCCGAGTTGAAGGAGAGTTCCGGTGCGATGCTGGTTTATCACGGAAAAGCGATGGGGGAGGACGAGATAATTCTTCGATCGGGGGACTACCAACTTGTTGAAGGAATTGCTTCGATTGAATTTGAAACCGGGGTCACCCTTTTGATCGAGGCTCCGGCTGAGTTTCGAGTTGTATCAACGAACCTGGTCGAACTGAGCAGTGGGCGCGTCTCGGCCCATGTGCCGCCGGAGGGCATAGGGTTTACCATTGAGACTCCGTCTGCCGAGGTGGTCGACTACGGAACTGACTTTGCCGTTGAGGTGGGGAACGACCGATCCAGTGAAATTCACGTGTTTGAGGGGGAAGTGAAAGTGCAGCCACGCGAAGGAGAGACGGCCCCGGTCCGACTCCTGACCAACGACGCGACGCGGATCGAGTATGACACGGATGTCCCGCTTGGGATTCCGGTCGATAACGATCGTTTTCTCCGCAGCCTTGATGAGCCGGTCATGGGATACTCCCGGATCATTCGAGAAATGAATCCTGTGGTTTATTTCCGCATGGGAATTCCCAAGGAGGGAGCGGTGATGAAAAACCTGGTTGGATCGATCAACGGCCAGTTGATGGACGATGCATGCAAGCGTCCTCCTTTTGCTCCCGGCCGTGTTGGTTCATCGGTCAAGTTTGAGGGCCCTGGCGTCAGCCCGTATGTGGTGGCCTACAATTATCCCAAGGCGGAAGGTCTGCTTTCCGTTTCAGCGTGGGTTCGAGCCGAGAGCTGGCCACGGTGGGGGTGCATCGCGGCGAATGAGAATAAGAATGTGTTAGGTCAATTTCGACTGGGATTCGACCGTGACTCCGGACGAATTAAGGTGAGAGTGCGGAATGACGAGAATCGAGAAGTGCAACTTATCGATCCGGAGGTTCTTTCGTTGAAGGAGTGGCAACACATTGTTTTTGTGGCTGACGGCAAGACACTGCGCTTGTTCCGCAACGGTCAGGAGGTGGCCTCAACCGAATGCGGTCCGATCAGTAGCCCTCGCAATACAAGTGCCGATCAGTTGTTTGTTGGCGCCCAGGACAATCGCGATGGAAAAATGATCCACTTTTGGCATGGGCGAATCGATGAGATTGCCCTGTTCAATCATCCGCTGGCAGATGCAGATATCATCAAGCAGTATCAGTCGGTTCCCAAATAATGAAACTATTCTTTAACTCCCTGCTCCTTTGCTTCTTCGTCTTCAGCTTTGAGGCGGAGGCGCGTATCAAGGAAGAACGTCAGGCTGCCAAAGCCGCCCGTGGACGTTGATGCGGAGCTGGTGCTGAGTCGCCAGCAGATTGCGAACGGGGTTCGGGAGCGTTTTGGCATGGGTCAGTTCTGGCAGGCGTGTCTCCTCGCTCGTCGTCTCGTTGAGGCCGGAGTTCGATAGGTCGAAGTGAGCAGTGCAGGTTGGGAGAGCGATCGCGACAAGCTGCTCGACTGACCAAAAAAGAGGGCGGGAGATGATCCCGCCCTGCTTCGTCGAAGGTTTATCTCCCCGGGGTTGTTTACCCGAGGTCTTCGCCGTATTCCCAACCCGGGCGAACCGGTTCCTTGATGTAGGCATTGAGAGAGGTGTCGGAGAAGGTCATGCTCTTCGGGTCATACTCCACGGTCTTGCCGGATCGGACCGCAATCGTTCCGAGGATAACGACTTCAGTCAAAGGAACGGCGTAGTCGAAATTGGAACCACACTTCTCGATCTCACCGCTGATGGCAGCAAAGAGTTCCTTGATCGGGCCGCCCACGGCACGAGGGATAGTTTTCGGTGGAAGCTCCCGGCGCACTTCGAGCCAGTTATCGACGAGGCGCGGGCTTCTCGGGCGCATGCCGGGTGAGAAGAGAGTGTTTTTGTCCCCGACCATGAGGCAGCCCCCGCCGGGAATGTCAGGATTTTTCTTGAGACTCTCAGGCAGCTTGGGCAGGTGTCCGCCTTCATACCAATAAACGGTGACCGGCGGCTTGTCTCCCCGAGCCGGGAATTCATACACGTAAGTGGTGCCTTCCTCTTTGGGGGCCTTGTCGTGATATTCCTGGCTGAAATCGATGCGGTTGTCGACGTGAACGGAAGTGGGATAACCGAGTCCCATGGCATACTTGGGGATGTCGAGAGTATGGCAGCCGATGTCACCAAGGCCACCAAGACCATAGTCCCACCACCAGCGCCAACCGCTCGGGCAGAGCTCCTTATTGTATTCGTTGAACTTGGCGCCGCCAATCCAGAGATCCCAGTCGAGGTCGGCTGGGACAGATTGTTTCTCGAGGGTGTGCTTGGCGTTGGAAATGTTCTTCGTTGTTCGGTTGGTCCAGGCGTGTACTTCACGAACTTCACCGAGCATGTCGCCCTCATACCATTCGCGAATGAGTCTCATGCCTTCCATGGTGTGGCCTTGGTTGCCCATGACGGTCTGGACACCGAATTCGTGTGAGGCCTTCTGGAGCGTGCGGGCCTGCCAAATGTTGTGAGTCAGCGGCTTCTGGGTCTGCACCGCGATACCGCGTTCCATCGCCGCGTAGGTGGCCGGAAAGTGAGTGTGGTCCGGCGTGCTGACGATGACGGCGTCGAGTTCCTTGTCGTGCGCGTCGAGCATCTTGCGAAAATTCTTGTATTGCTTCGCGGAAGGGAATTCGTTGAAAGCATCGGCTCCCCTCGCAAAGTCCACGTCCGCGACGGCGAGGACATTGTGGTTCCGGCAATCGTTGAAAGCGGTTCTGGCGATGCCGCCGCCACCGATCAGGGCCACATTCAGCTTCTTGCCGGCGTCGGTCTGGCCGATAGAAAAAGCGGGCAGGGAAGCTGCGGCTGCAGAAGTGGCCGAAGTCTGGAGGAAATTTCTGCGATTCAGGGGTGTCTGGGGGGTCTGATCAAATATCGGTAGCTACGTCGTAGTGGGGCTGCAACCGCGCGAATCGGTGACATTTATACACGATAGCGCCATTAAGGGTTTGGGTCCTCTATTCTAGTAATCGTTGACTCCAAAGTGACGCTTCGCGCATTGGTTCATTCCGTTAATCATGAAATGTGACGCCAAATTCCTTGGTATTTTTCTCAGCCTGCCCGCTGACGATCTGGCTTAAGGGTGGAAGTGGCATCTCATGAGCCAAGAGAAAGCTTTATGAAAAACACTATCATCCACTTATTGATAGCGCTGATTGCGCTGGGTTCGGGAATTGCCTCAGCTGAGAGCAAACCTAACGTTGTCCTCATCTACATCGATGATCTTGGTTACGGTGATCTGGGCATCTATGGAACCCCAGATATTCCCACCCCGCACATTGACCAGTTGGCGGCGGAAGGGGTGCAGTGCAACACCTCCTACATCACGAATCCACCGTGTTGCCCGAGTCGCTGTGCGCTCATCATGGGGCAGTATGGTCAGCGCTTCGGCAAGTATGGCATGTCACGTGGACTACCCATCCCTGAGGATCGGCCCACCCTGGCTCGCTTTCTTTCTGACAATGGTTACGTGACCGGTCAGATCGGCAAGTGGGACATCGGTTCAAAGCTCCAGGGACCGCTCCAGGTCGGCTTCCAGGAAGTCGCGAAGAAGGCACCTCAAAAGGTCTATACCGATAAAGAGGTTGAGAAGATGAAGCCGGCGGTTCGCAGAGCGTTCGGAGGCAAGAAGCGCAATTCCAAATACTTCTGCATCAATGAAGACGGTGAAACAGTCTGGCTCACCGACTACGATGGCGACATGATGATCGACTTCATCGATCGCCATCAGGAGAAGCCCTTCTTCCTCTACTGGTCGCCCGAAGCGGTTCACTCCATCAACGTGGAAGCGCCTGAGTCACTCATGGCCCGGACCACTGCGCCGAAGAATCGCCGCGCTCTCGCCGGGGCGATTGTTTCGGTGGATGATCAGGTTGGTAAACTGATGAAAGCACTTGAGGAAAAAGGACTGCGCCAAAACACGCTCGTCATTTTCTCCAGCGACAACGGTGCCAATGGCAGTGAAGGCGGCTCGTCCGCTCCCTACACAGGCGGTAAGGGGTCTGGCACTCAGAAAGAGGGGTGGGTGCGTGTGCCGACGATCTTTTCGATGCCGGGCGTGTTGCCGAAAGGGCAGCCTTACAATGGCATGATCGCTAACTTTGATTTCTACTCCACGATCGCTTCCATTGCGGGCCTCGAGATTCCGGAACATTGCGACGGCGTGAACCTGGTCCCGTTCCTGACCGGGGAACAAGAAGGAGACGCGCACCCTTACCTCTTCTGGCACAACAGCGAACCGGGCGATGCGGAGCGCCGTCACTTGTTGGCCGCTCGCTGGAAAGACTGGCGTCTCTATCGCAAGTATGCCGACGACGAGTGGCAGCTTTTTGACCTGAAAAAGGATCCTCGTGAAGAGAACAATGTGGCGGCGCAGAATCCCGAAGTGGTCCAACAGCTTGCCAGGAAGCACGAAGAGTGGGCCAAGACTTTGCCTCCGGTGGCCGAGATCCCTGAGATGGAAGGCGACAAGGAAAGGTCCGGCAGTGGCTACGGCTGGGCCACAGCTCCTTGATTTGTTTCAACAAATCAAAGCGGTGTCCAGCCAATCATGGATCGGGTGACGCTGGAGTTTGAGTGAACATTCCGATTGGAACGAATTATTTTTCCTATGAAAGCTGTCAGACTTTTCCTGATTTCCTGTATTGCCTATGGAGTGACGGGAGTCGTTGCCGCAGAGCGGCCTAACATCGTCTTCATTCTCTCCGATGATCTCGGTTACGGCGATATCCGGGCTTACAATCCTGACAGTAAAATTCCCACTCCGCACCTGGATCAGATGGCAGCGGAAGGGATGCGCTTCACGGATGCCCATGCCGGCGGCTCCACCTGCAAGCCGTCGCGCTACGCGCTCCTTTCGGGTGAATTCGCGGTTCGCATGGTAGACAAGAGTGACAAAAGAGGTCCCTTGCTTCCGGAAGGTCAGCCGACCATTGCGAGTCTGCTGCGCGATAATGGCTACCAAACTGCAATGGTAGGGAAATGGCACCTCGGCTTTGATCAGAATGGAGAGGCCAATGAGGAACTGCTCGGGGGCTTCACTTTTGATCCAAGCAACATGACCGGTGGGCCGGCTGACCGTGGCTTCGAAACTTACTTCGGCATGCATGCTTCTCTCGACATCCCGCCCTACTTCTACATCGACCAACGGACCGCGACCGCACCGCCGTCAACGATGGTTGAAGCCAGCGACAGCGTCGGCACCGAGGAGAACTGGAACCACATCCAGGGCGCTTTTTGGCGCGCGGGTGGTATCGGATCGGATTTTAAGCACCTCGAGGTGACGCCGCGTTTCTGCGAGGAAGCGTGTGCGGTGATTGAAAATCACGATGGGGAAAAGCCTCTGTTTCTTTACCTGGCCTTGCCCTCTCCTCACACGCCCTGGGTCCCGACAGAGGAATACCTTGGCAAGAGTGGCGCGGGGATGTATGGCGACTTTGTGATGCAGGTGGATGCTGTGGTGGGCCAGGTCATAGCCAGTCTGAAGGCAGCCGGGATGGATGAGAATACCCTGGTTCTTTTCTCCAGCGACAATGGGCCGGTGTGGTATGGGGAGAATACTGAGCAATTCTTGCATGCGGCAACCGGGCCGCTCCGTGGTATCAAGGCCAGTGCCTTGGAGGGTGGTCATCGCGTGCCGTTCCTGGCTCGTTGGCCGGCCCGGGTGAGGGGGGGAATGGTCACAAATCATACCGTGGCTTTCTGCGATGTTTTTGCGACCTTTGCAGCATTGGCCGGGCAGGAATCGATCCCGGATGGGGTGGCGCGTGACAGCGTGAGTTTTGCCGGATTGCTCCTGGAGCCGGAGGGAAAGCTGCCGGCCCGGCGGCCAATTCTCCACGATAGCGAAACGATTCGTGCCGGTGAGTGGAAGCTGTTGACGTCGAAGAAAGGCCGAGGATTCGGAGCTCCCAAGGGAGTCAAATACAGCGTCGAGCTCTACCATCTAAAAGAGGATCTTTCAGAGCGGAACAATCTTGCTGATCAAATGCCCGAGAAGGTGGAGGCGTTGTTGGGGCTGATTGAGGACATGTTGGCGCAGTGAAGTGGGGCGTGAACAGGGAATGGAAATGGTTATCTCCAGCGACCAGAGTTGCCTGATGAAATCCTTGGTTCTCGCGCTCTTCGTTTTCGTCGGAGTTGTCTCTCTCTCGGCGTCGGAGAAACCCAACGTGCTCTTTGTCATCTCGGATGACCTCAGCTACAATCTGAGTGGAATGGGGCATGAAGTCTGTAAGACGCCTCACCTCGATGAGTTCGCCAAGTCATCGGTAGCCTTCACCCGTGCCTACACTCAATTTCCCTTATGCGCTCCATCGCGAGCCTCACTTTTCTCGGGTCAGTATCCTGTGAAAAACGGAGTGATGAAAAACGGCGGTGATATTGCGGTGGACCGCGTCACTCTGCCGAGGCATTTTCGGGACAACGGTTACTGGTCGGCAAGGGTTAGCAAGATTTATCACATGGGGATTCCAGTGGACGTGCTTCAAGGAACCAACGGAAGCGATCACGAGCCTTCGTGGAACGAACGGCACAACATCATGGCTCTGGAGTCGATGACGCCGGGCAAGATCGTGGATTATCTCAACCCGAAGGCTCCTAAGGCTTTTAAAGAGGAGCGAAAAGTCTGGCAAGCCGCCTATGATAAGGGTGAAGCCTACCAGATGATTCCTGAGGCACGAAGCCAGTTCACCGTGACGGAGGTGGCCGATAAAGACGAAGGGCTGCTTGCTGATGTTTTGGCGGCTGACAAAGCGATCGAGCTGTTGGGCCAGCGGGCCGAAGACGGAAAACCTTTCTTCCTCGCGGTTGGATTTGTGCGGCCGCATTTCCCCTTCATTGGCACAACGAGCAACATGTCTCACTACGACCTTGAGGACATTGAATACCCGGCCTTTCCCGAAGACGACTTTGACGATATTCCCCCGCAGGCAATCAATTCCAAGATGGAGTTCTCCGAGCACGCTATTCGAGATCTGCGCCGCGGCTACTACGGTTCGATCACTCACATGGACGAACAGTTCGGACGCCTTACGGCCGAGCTTGATCGCCTCAAACTGCGCGACAACACCATCGTAGTTTTTGTGAGTGATCACGGGTATATGATTGGCGAACACTCCATGCACAAAAAGTCCAAACTGTGGGAGGAAGCCATTCACGTTCCGCTCATGATTTCAGTGCCCGGTTGGGAGGGGGGCACCCGATGCGATGAGTTCGTCGAGCTGGTGGATCTTTATCCGACCATTGCTGAACTCGCCGGATTGCCGGAAGATCCCGGTGCTCAAGGATTGAGCCTGACCGGGTTGATGAAAGATCCAGAGTCCAAGCGTGAGGAAAAGTCAGATGCCTATATCCAGGTCAGCAAGGGGCATGGGCTGCGAACCGGAAAGTGGGCTTTCATGTGGTATCCGAAGAGCAAAAAAGATAAGGAAGCTTTCATGCTTTACGACATGGAGAAGGATCCCAAGCAATTCAAAAACCTCGCCATGAATCCGGAGTATGCCGCGGTGATGGGAGAGTTGAAGGGGCGACTGAAGGAGCGTGTTGAGGCCGCGAAGCAGTAATCGGTATCGTGCCGTGAGTGATAGTCTAAAGAGAAAGGACCTTAAATGATTCGTGTTTCGTTTTTCGCGGCGTGGTCGTTCATTGCTGCTCAGGGAGTCGCCTTCGCAGATGAACGGCCCAACATTCTCTTTTGTTTCTCTGACGACTGGGGGCGATATGCCAGCATCTACCGTGATCCTGATCGTCCGGGGTTGAACGATGTCATTGAAACGCCGGCGTTAGACAAGATCGGACGCAGCGGTGTTGTCTTTAATAACGCGTTTGTCAGCGCCCCAAGCTGCAAACCGTGCCGCGCATCTGTGACCACGGGAATGCCCTTTTATCGTTGTGGCAGTGAGGCGTTCCTTCACAATCAAGAGTTTGGCAAAGCAGAGGATCCTTATAAGTCTTTGCCCGGCTTTTCAGAATTGTTGGTGCGTGGTGGTTACCACGTGATGCACTGGGGGAAAACAACCAGCAAGCCGGCCAAGCGAGTGGATCGGACGCATCACCTGCCGATCTGTTATTTCTCACAGGCAGTTTCCGAAGCGGAGGACAAAGAGGCGCGGAAAGAAGAGATCTTCTCGTTTGTCCGTTCCAACTTCAGTTCGTTTCTCGATGATCAGCCGGAGGAGACGCCGTTCTTCTACTGGTTCGGACCTCACAATTCACACCGGCAGTGGACACGGGGATCGGGCAAGGAGCTCTGGGGACTCGATCCGGACTCCTTGGAAGGAAAGATGCCGGCGTTCCTGCCCGATGTTCACGAGGTGCGCGAAGACATTGCCGACTACCTCGGCGAAGCGCTGGCGTGGGATCGCATGCTTAACGAGTTGCTGACCGAATTGGAGGCGAGAGGGGAACTGGACAATACTCTGATCATTGTTTCCGGTGATCACGGGATGCCGGGAATGCCGCGTGGTAAGTGCAACTTGCACGACTTTGGCTCAATGGTGTCACTGCTGGTGAGTTGGCCGGAGGGGGTGAAGGGCGGCCGGAAAGTCGACGACTTCGTCAGCCTGATGGACATCGCGCCGACGGTGCTTGAAGCTGCAGAGATTGAAGTGCCAGAGCACATGCTGGCGGAAAGTTTCATGAACGTGCTGAAGTCAGGCGAGAGTGGGACGGTGGAACCCGGGAGGGATCATGTCATCATTGGTCGAGAGCGACACGTGGGGCAGTCTCAGAGGGATCGTGAGCCCTATGCCTCGCGTGCGATTCGGACGTCGGACTTTCTCTTAATCCGCAACTTTAAGCCGGAGCGCCTGCCCATGGGAGTGGTCTATGATGAGAATGCGAGCGCCGGGGATCTCCTTCAAAATCACTACCTAGCCTATCCTGACATGGACGCGAGTCCGACCAAGCTTTTCCTGATGACGAACCGGGAATCCCATTCGGAATATTATGATTACGCCTTCGCTGCGAGGCCGGAGTTTGAGCTCTACGATTTGCGAAATGATCCGGATCAGGTCAACAACGTGGCCGCAAGCCCCGAGTACGCGAGCCAGCTGAAGGAGCTCACGGACCGCATGATGCGGATCCTGGAAGAGACAGAAGACCCGCGAGTGGTGGAGGATGGGAAGGCATTCGACAGGATGCCCTATGTCGATCCGGATTACCCACCCAAGCAGTGGTCAAAGAAGGAGCTCAAGTTCGAGTAGATTGCTTTTACACCTCTTCGAGTTGCTCCAGTCCCATGTTCCACTCGGGAAAAGGATCCGTGAAGCGCGCTTTCCATTCATCCTTTTCCATGGCCAGCTCTTCGTTGGTGAGGAGGGCCTCATCCAGCATCGCAGTGAGAGCTTCCTGATCCATGTCTGATCCGATGAGCACGATTTCCTGGCGGCAGTCACCGTTGGGCGCTTTGCTGACGCGTTCGATTTCGGCGAGCTCGGCAGGATCGGTCGGCCATTGTGCCCTGGGTATTGCGGCCCAGAAGAAACCGAGGCACTGATTCTGGCGCATAGCACCCGCCTGAGACCAGTAGCCCGCCAGGGGCAGTCGAGTGGCGAGCCAGAAGAGACCCTTTGAGCGAATCACACCGGGCCATTCCTTGCTGAAGAGTTTGAAAAGCCTCTCGGGGTGAAACGGGACGCGGCGTTCATAGACAAAGTTGGAGATCCCGTATTCCTCGGTTTCGGGGGTGTATTCGACGAGGGAATCTAGCCAACCGGCCGTGGCCTCGGCTTCTGCCTCATCATAGAGACCGGTTCCCATGACGCTGTCCAAACCAATTTCGGAATTGGTGGTTTCATAGATCTTCGCCTTGGGATTCAGTGCGGCGATCATGGCATGGATACGACGACGATCCTCCTCGGGCACCAGGTCGATCTTGTTGATCAATACGACGTTGGCGAACTCAACCTGGTCCACCAAGAGGTCGACGATAGTTCTTTCGTCTTCTTCTCCAACAGCCGTTCCTCGGGCCTGCAGGTTGTCGATGCTTTCGTAGTCACAAAGAAAGTTCAGCGCGTCGACCACGGTGACCATGGTGTCGATGCTGGAAATATCTCCGAGTGAGTTTCCATCTTCGTCGCGAAAGGTGAAGGTTTCTGCCACCGGCATGGGTTCGCTGACGCCGGTGGATTCGATGATAAGATGATCGAAGCGACCCTCCCGGGCGAGATTGCCGATTTCAATGAGAAGGTCTTCGCGCAAGGTGCAGCAGATACAACCATTCGACATTTCGACCATTTTCTCCTCAGAGTGAGAGAGCGAAGCATCGCCTGAACGCACCAGCGCGGCGTCGATATTGACCTCGCTCATGTCGTTGACGATCACCGCGACTTTCTTTCCCTCGCGATTGCGCAGGATGTGGTTCAGCAGCGTGGTCTTACCGGCTCCGAGGAAACCGGAGAGCACGGTGACGGGAAGTCGTTGAGGCAAAGTGGTCGGGAGGGCGCTCATTCTGCAAAGGTGGAGGGTGGATTGATGTAACGCAATTAACTTGCAATAGAAATTATCGCAAATAATTTGCAGTAATGCTTCAAAAGAGCCCTTCGAACTCCGTTCCGCAGGTCAGCGAAATGCCGTTGTCGAGGCTGAGAGCGTTGTTGCGGGATTACACGGATCTGCTGGGGCAGCAGATGTATTTCTGGGGGCGTGATGTGATTCATCCCAGGGCAAACCTGCTTTGCGAAAACGGGTTTGAGAAGCGCAAGTCCGAGGGGCTGGAAGGGACGAGTTGCTATCGCAAGCGGCTGTTAGGAGGTGGTTTCGTTGAACTGCATGGAGCCTGTGCCGGCTTCTACGGTCCGGACGAAGAAGAGGAGCCCAATTTCCTTTACATCAGGAACCGGAGACGCTGTTTTCTTTATTCCGAAGACGAGCCTCCCACGCCGGGATTTTACGCCTCGGATTCACTCGGCAACGGGCCGGCTCTTGATCTCTATTTTGCCAGCGTCCGTTTTCTCGACTGGTGGCTGGAGTACGAGTCGTGGATTGCTGAAAAGACGGCGTCGAACTGGAGAGATAAGAACTACGAGGCGTTTGCCAGCCTTCCTGCATCACGACCTTCACTCCCTCCCCAGGAAGCCCTGGTCTGGTTGGCTCAATATCGCAACGACCCCACCGGTATCACTCGCGTTCGGGAGCGAATGCGCACTCTGAGATCGTGACCTTCTTCCAGGGACGGAGCTTTTCGGAGCTGCCTCGATCAATTGGTGGTAATCATTCGCAGACATGTCACCTTTTGTGTCTTGTTGGTCCAAATGAAAAAAGAACACTGGGTAATCCTGACAGTGCTGCTTCTGGCGATCGCCTCGATCGCGTTTCTCATTCTCAAGCGCCCGTTGAGGTTCGATCACCTGACCGATGACACCGCATCGGATACCACAGTGAGCGACGTGACCAATACGCTTCACTCCGATGGTCGAGAGGCGAAGCTGGTCTCGGCTTTTTTCGGATTGGATAACGCCCTGCCAAATGCCTTGAACCAGTTCATTCATCGCGAGATGGGCGGCAAAGACGGGATGCCGGTCGTGTTTTCTCATGAGCTGGATGTCGACAGCCTGCAGGCAGGTGACTTCGAGGTGAACACGGCATCGGGAAAACTGGGCAGAATAGTTTGTGTAACCTTGGCTCCAGCTCTGTCTCGATGTCGAGGGAGCGCCCCAATCGGTCTCGTTTCCGGCAGGCCATGTCACCGATCCGCGGGAGGACTTGAATCCGGAGACGTTTGTGGAAGTGATTCCGCTAGAGAAGTAAGTCTGAATGAAAGAGAGTAGCGGGGTGGCCGAAATCCCCTAAAAAACGGCTGCCTCCATCAATCTCTCTGTGGCATCATCTGGTTGACTGGGTCACTCCCAACCTGATGCTTGTTCCTAATTCAGACACCTTGGTGCGGATCGCCGTGATCAGCATTCTCTTCTGCTCTCTATTGGCATCGGCCGTCCATGCCGAGACCAAACCCAACATCATTTTCTTTCTCGTCGATGACCTGGGGCAGCGGGATATCGGCTGCTATGGCAGCGAGTTCCATGAAACGCCGGCTATCGATCAGTTGGCGAAGGACGGAATGCTCTTCACCAATGCCTACGCGACTTGCCATGTCTGCTCGCCGAGTCGGGCCAGCATCCTGACGGGCAAATACCCGGGGCGGACCAATTTGACGGAGTGGTTGGGGGGAAGACCCGAGCGGGATTACGAGCCGCTGCATCACGGGGAAAAACTGACGGCTCTGCCGGATAATGAAGTGACCCTGGCCGAAACGCTCAAGAGTCACGGCTATGCCACTGCCAACTATGGCAAAGCTCACCTGAGAGTGGACCCGAAGACTTACGGGTTTGACGAAGCGATCACGGGGTGGGTGCGATCCTATCACTATCCTTTCGGCAGCGAATACAATGAAACGCTACCGGCGGCGGAGGGAGACTACTACACCGACAAGCTGACGGACGCGGCGCTGGACTTTATCGAGCGGAACCGGGATCAACCGTTCTTCGTGCACCTCGAGCACTTCGCGGTGCACGATCCCATTCAGGGGCGCCCGGACCTGGTCGAGAAATATCGCATGAAGCTCGCGGCGATGCCGGAGACCCAGGGCCCGGATTTCATTCTCGAATCCAATCCAGACGGTCCCGCGTTATCGCAGGAGGAACTCATCGCGCTGATGGAAGACGACGATCAGCAGGCGCACCAGGACGCGCGAGTCTGGTGGGTGAAACAGAAGCAGGACAATGTGGAGTTCGCCGGCATGCTCGAGGCGACCGATGAAAGCCTCGGCCGCATTCGTGAAAAACTTCGGGAACTGGGCTTGGAGGAAAACACCATCATTGTTTTCACGGCGGACAACGGCGGTATGTCAGCTTCGAACCAATACCGGGGCATTGGCCATGACCGGGAGTTTCTCGATTCCAAGTTTGCGTCGTCCAATCTTCCGCTGCGTGGTGCGAAGGGTTGGAACTACGAGGGCGGGCTTCGCGTTCCATTGATCGTTTACTGGCCGGGCCAGACTGAACCTAATTCGACTTCGGACGCCGTCGTGACGGGAACGGACTACTACCCGACGCTGCTGGAGATGATTGGGCTTCCCGCTGTGCCGAATCAACACGTTGATGGAGAGAGCTTTGCCCCGGCTTTGAAGGGGGAGGCCTATGATCGAGGTCCGGTTTTCTGGCACTTTCCCCACTACAGCAATCATGGCTACCAGAGTCCCGGTGGGGCGATTCGGTCAGGGAATTATAAGCTGCTGGAGTACTACGAGAATGGCACGGTGCAGCTCTTTGACCTGGTAAACGACATCGGCGAACAGAATGATTTGTCGGAAGAGCGGCCCGAATTGGTGGTAAAGCTGAAACAGCAGTTTCACGACTGGCGCGATGAAGTGGATGCCAAGATGCCTTATCCCAAGACGGCGACTTCGAAGCCGGCGCCGGGAGCACGTATTGCTAAGCCGCCGGCCGCCTCGGCATCGGGACAGGGTGCTGTCATCGTTAGCGAAGACCTGCCGAAATCGGTGGTGATGTTTGCCCCGGGGTGGAAGGTCAGGGACTGGGGTGGTCCGGCAATGAAACCCGGCTTGCGCGAAGCCTGGAGTGGACGCCGCGGCGTGCTGTTGACGCATCCAAAAAATCGGGAACAGGGTTGCGTGCTTTCTAAACGGGTCTCGGTGCCGGGAGGAAAGACGACAACGCTGAAACTGGAAGTAAACAATCATCCCAAGGGAGACTGGATGCTCGCGATTCGCATCGACGGCGAAGAAGTGCACAAGAAAGTAGTGGAGGGTTACACCTGGCAGCCGATTAAGTTGGATCTAAGTCCATACGCAGGGAAGACCATTGAGATCGAACTGGAGAACCGTCTCAACGAATCCTGGAAATTCGAAGCCGGATACTGGAGCGGCCTTGAAATCGTCTCTGAATAATTTGGACCTATCACCATTAGCTATGAATTTTTTGGGTTCGTCTCTTTCGCTGCTTCTTTTCTTTGTCGGCTCGACGCTCTTCGCAGAGACTCGTCCCAACATTCTCTTCTGCATTTCGGATGACCAGTCGTATTACCACACCGGAGCCAACGGTGACCCCGTGATAGAGACTCCAGCCTTTGATCGGATTGCGCGGGAAGGGCTGCGTTTCGTGAACGCCTTCTGTGATGCGCCTACTTGCGGACCGTCGCGCAGTGCTATCCTGACAGGGCAGCCGATCTGGCGGTTGGAGGAGGCCGGCAATATTCACAGCACGCTGCCGGCGAAGTTTGCGACCTACACTGAGTTGCTGGCAGAGAAGGGCTATCATGTCGGCTACACCGGAAAAGGCTGGAGTCCGGGGCGTTTGGAAGTGGGTGGTCGTTCTCAGAATCCGGCGGGCAATGAGTTCTCGAAGCGGACGATGAAGGCCCCATTCAAGTCGATGCGCAATACGGACTATGCCGGTAACTTCGAGGATTTTCTCGAGACGACTGAATCGGACCAGCCTTTCTGCTTCTGGCTGGGGACATCGGAGCCACATCGTGGCTATGAGCCGGGAATCGGAGAACGCTCCGGCAAGGATCCCGATCAGGTGGTCGTTCCTCCGATTTTTCCTGACAATGAAATTATCCGAAACGACATCCTCGACTACCTCGTGGAGATTGAGACCTTCGATCAGCAAGTGGCGCGAGCGATTGCTTTGCTGGAAGCACGAGGAGATTTGGACAACACCCTGATTGTGATCACCAGCGACCATGGCATGCCTTTTCCACGCGCTAAGGCGAGTCTCTACGATGCCGGCACGCGCGTGCCGTTGGCAGTGCGCTGGCCGGGTGGAGTTGTCGATCCGGGACGTGAGATCGAAGCTTTCGTAAATCTCAGCGACCTGGCTCCCACCTTTCTCGAAGCCGCCGGAATCGAAGTTCCGGAGATGATGGTAGCGCACAGTCTCGTCGGGATTTTTAAGAATGAACCGGTCAAAGACAATGTAGCCCGCCAGGCATCCTTCATCGCGATGGAACGTCACGATGGCTGTCGAAAGGGAGGTAAGGGGTATCCCTGTCGTGCCATTCGCACGGCGGACTATCTCTACATTCACAATTTTGAACCGACCCGCTGGCCGTCCGGTTCGCCTGATCCGTCCGTCTGCGCCCGGGCCATTCCCTACGGAGAGATCAGTTCGGCCCCGACCAAGACCTTTCTGATGGAGCACGCCAACGACGACCGGTATGCCAAGTTGGCAGCGCTGGCTTTCGGGATGCGACCTGCGGCAGAGCTCTATGATCTCAAGGCCGATCCGTGGCAGATGAACAACCTCGCCGGAAGCGTCGGGGTGGAGGTGATTCAGGCAGAGATGCGGCAGCGCTTGTTTGGCCACCTCGAGAAAACTCGCGATCCCCGAGTGGTCGGTGGGGTGGCGGATTGGGATTACTATCCCTACTACGGTTTGAGAAAGAACAAGGAGTGGACGGTGGATCCGAAGCCCTGAAGTTAAGTCGGGCGATGGAGCATTTCGGGGCATTTGCACCGAAGTTTGAAACCGAAGCTGTTATTCGGGGTTGAGAAAATTTAATCCAAGGCACTTACATGAAACCACTGCCCATTTATCTTCTCGCTGCCACCATGGTCTGCAGCACCATACCTCTCCAGGCACAGCTTTCGGACGAAGAGCGAAAAGCCCGGATGGAAGAACGCCGCTCCAAGGGCGGTAAGAGTAAAGGTCGTGGTGAAGATAAAGCGCCAAAGGTGGGAACGCAGGCTCCCGACCTCGGGGTTCGTAAGAAGCTGAATGGGGAAGAGATCAATCTCTCGGATCCGAACAGGATTTCGGTTCTGGTCTTCGGCAGTCATACCTGAGGCCCGTTCTGCCGTGAGGCCGTGAGTCTCCAGAAAGCCTTCGAAAAGCACGGCGACAAAGCTGACTTCACCTGGATCTACATCAGTGAAGCGCACGCGATTGATGATCGACGTCCTTCTCAAACGGTTAAGATCAAGGAACACACCACCCTGGAAGAGCGAACCGAGGTGGCGAAGAATGCCGCTGAATCGCTTGGGTTGACGATCCCCCTCCTGATCGATGACATGGAGAACACGATCGACTCAGCCTACAGTGCCCACCCGGATCGGCTCTTCATTCTCGACGCGAAAGGTAAGGTTGCCTATGCGGGGGGGCGTGGCCCCTGGGGATTTGATGTTGCTGAAATGATCTTGGCTCTCGAAGCGTTGATCGGTGACTCCTAGCATGGGTAAGTTTTGCATCTCTCGCGGTGTGCCTCAGTCTCGTGGCAACGGTTGGGAGCACCTTGGGTCAAGACGAGGGTACGGAAGGAAAGCGAGACTGACGGTGGACTTATTCTCCCACGGCAATCAGTTGCTCCGCCAGTCGGATGACAATGCGCCCCGGCGCCACGGCGAAGCCGTAAAGGCGATCACCCTCAGCGACCGTCAGCGGATTGGTGGCGAGTTCTTCTGAAGTCTTGGTCACGTCGAGTGGATGCACTGCCGTGAGCCCTTCTTTGCAGAAGAAATAGAGACGGTCCGCGGCAGCGAGCGGCGAGGCCCAGGTGCTTCCGGGAAGACGGCGTTCCCAGAGGACGGATCCGTCTTCGATACTGGCCGCCTGGAGTGCTCCGGCGCGGTTGACGAAGAAAACGGTGTCTCTGTGGATGAGAGGGGAACCAAAGCTGGAGGTGACACCCTGACCGGCGCGCCATTTCACCTGAGATTCAGAAATATCGCCAGAACCGCCCAGCGAGATGGCCATGGTCTGAGTGGGTTCCGAGGAACCGATGATAACGATGTCGCCATTGGTGGTGGGGGCGTTGACGGTGTTTTTCTCGATACCTTCGATCCACCAGAGCTTTTCTCCGTCGTCGAGGTTGAAGGCCGCGGCTTCGCCGTTGGAGCTGACGATGATTTGCTCGATGTCGTTGTGCACCAGATAGAGTGGTGTCGCCCATGAGACGCGGGCTTTGCGGTCGATCTTCCAACAGTTTTCTCCCGTCGCTTTGTCGACGTTGAGCAGATAAGAGGGGCCGTCGTGATCGATCAGCAGGACGATGGACTGAGGAGTGATGACGAGGGAACTGCCAACTCCGTGATTGCCGAGAAAGTCGCCGTATTCATCGGTCAGGCTGCGTTGCCAGCGAAGTTCTCCTGACGGATCAAGAGCGATAAGATCTCCGCTTTCGAAAAAGGCATAAACGCCGGCCTCATCGACTACCGGAGTGGGGGCGCCGCGGGAAATGTAGTCGTTCACTTCCTTGGGAGTTGTCGAGGCCTTGAACTCCTTGACCCAGCGGCGCTCGCCGGAGTTGAGATCGAAAGCTTCGACGAAGAGTTTCTCCTTGCTGTCGCCGCCGGTGCTGGTGGCATAGACTGTGTCTTCCCAGATGACGGGGCTGGATTGCCCGTAGTCGGCAAGGTCGGCCCGCCAGGCGATTCCTTTGGTGTCAGACCAGTTGAGCGGTAGACCTTTCAGCGACGTGGTGCTGTTTCCGTTTCCGCGAAAGGCGGGCCAGTTGGCTTCGGCGTTGGAAACTGTCGGCGCTGGCAGGGCTGTGAAAGCCAGGAAGGTGAAAATGGAGGAGGGGATTCTGGCCATGTTTGAAGGTAGCCGGGCTCGGTGGTGTTGACAACGGGCGGCTTGAGGGAGAACCGCAAATGACCGCTGAAGAGAACAGAGCGGGGCTGAGTATTCAAGTTAGGCAAAGAGGTGAGCCTTGCCCCGGGGGACTCACATTTTCTCCTCCCACATCATGGCGAGATCCGGACGCTGTTGTCCGAAGACACTGATGACGTGGTTGGCGAAGCCGGAGCCGGCACGGGAATAGAGGTTGAAGGCTGTGTCGACGCCCAATTTTCTAAGGTCATCGATTTCCTCCGGGAACGCTCCACAGGCGGCAACGACGCCGTGAAAGTCGTGACGTTTCAGTGTCTCGATGGCGTGGACATTGGCGCTGTGGGTTGGCATGGCAAGGACTGCAAGATCGAGATCATCCGCGGGACAGACTCTTTCCCAGAAATCTGAGTCGGTGGCGTCGGCCAACTTCACGTTGCGTTCCTCTTCCTGGTGTTTTTCGACTGACTGGGGATCGCGGTCGAAGCCAATGACCTGGCCGGGGAAACGCTGCTCAAGGACGTGATAGACCGCCATCCCGACGCGGCCCATGCCGAAAATGGCGATCCGTTCCCCGTTTTCCAGGACCGGCAAATCATCGCGGTGGCGTCCTTTGGTTTCGAATTTCTTGAGGAAATCGCTGATGGGATCGTAGAGCAGCTCGGCTCGACGATTGAGTGGGGCGGCGACGAGAAAGCTCAGTGAAAGGACAAGCGCGAGCCCGACGAGCCACTCGCTGCCAATCCAGCCTTTGGCCACGCCAAGTGACAGCACAATGAGGCCGAATTCGCTGTAGGTCGAAAGGGTGATGGCGGCCATCCACGAGGTCCGTGCCCGAAGGCGGAAGCGGGTCAGAAGAGCGAAGAATCCGAGCGACTTGACCGGCAACAGCAGGAGGAGGAACAGCGACCAGCCAAAACCGGCCCATGAGAGAGATCCCTCGAGCCCGATTTGAAGAAAGAAGCCGACGAGAAAGAGATCCGTGATGTGATTAAGTGTTTTGCGCAGCTCGCTGGCGCGCGGATGCCAACCGACGAGAATGCCGATGAAGAGAGCGCCGAGGTCAGGTTTCAGTCCGATCACATCGAAACCCTTGGCACCCACCACAAGGGCGAGAAAAAGCCCGCAGAGAGCGAGCATCTCACCATGCCCGGCCCGGCTCAGGAGCCATCCGAGGAGAGGACGTGCAAAGATAAGGGCGGGAATCGCTACGATCACCCAGAGCGAAGGCACCTTGCCGGTCGAGGCGGTCAGAAAAAGCACGGCGATGACATCCTGCATCACGAGAATGCCAATGGCGACGCGGCCGTGCATCGAACCAAGATCACCGTTCTCGGACAAAGCCTTGATCGCGAAAACGGTACTCGAAAAACTGAGAGCAAAGGCCAGCAGAAAAGCGGTGCGCCACTCGATACCTGTGGCTGAGGAGACTACCCAAACGGCTCCGTAGACGATCGGGGCAAAGAGCAGAATGATGAGCACCGAGTGTATCGTCGTGCCGGCCCAGATTTCGGGGCGCAGTAGGTTTCGGACACGCAGTTTCAGTCCGATGCTGAAAAGCAGCAGCGTGACGCCAAGGTCGGCGACCGCAGAAATCGTTTCACCGCCTTCTTTTCCCATTAACTGCAGCACGAAACCCGCCACGAGGAAACCGACCAGCGGCGGCAGTTTCAGCTGTTGCGAGAGCAACCCGCAAACGAAGGCAATAGCGAGGAGGACAAAATCCATGAGCGCTGAAATTGCGTAGCAGGATTTCCGCCAACGTCCCGAGAAGCCGCATCCGATTTTCTCTTAACCTGGGCCGCAGAGAATCGTCTCGCTTTGTGGAGATCCACGGATTGATCGATACCATGCTTGGGGAGCGCCGCGCCGAATCAAGCATTGCGGTCAGGCTGGCATATTCGGTGTAGTTCCCGGCATGCCCTACAGGTCTGCCGTTACAATTATTTTGGACGATTTGCGCGCCATTATTTCCCACCAAAACCGGTGACAGCTTCCCTCTGGATGATAACTTAATGATTCAGTCTCCGATGAAACTATCGTCAAACCTCCACCTTACGCTCTGTGCCTTGAGCCTGGCCGGCTTGATCTCCACACCCGCGAGCGCCGATTCCCTCACTGGCGACGAGCGCGGCAGCATCCTGCTGGAACTCAACGACATTCAGGATGTGCTCGACGGCAAGCAGCTCAATCTCCGCACCAGCGCGGCGCAGACTTTCCAGGCCGCTTCGGCGAGCAATGATGCCGCCTACGAATTCTACCTGAAGTGCCACAAAGTGCTCAACTTTGACCCGAAGGGCGCTTCCTACTCCGATTTCCGGAACTGGCGGGACCGCCATGAAGACAGGGTCAAAACGGAACCGAACCTCGCCGCGATGCGCCTTCAGCTTCAGTATCTCGTCCTTTCCATGAAAGCAGCCGAAGCTGATGAAATCGATGCGATCATTCCGGAGTTGGAGCAATTCGTCGGCAACATCGTGGCCAATGCGGAGAACCTGAATATGAGGACGATGCAGGAGCCGGTCACGAAAACGATTTTTGCGGAAGCCTACGAGTTGAACAAATCTCTCAAGATGGATAACTGGTCCTACTCGCCGGGCAACTACAACGAGGTTTACCAGACGACGATCTTTCCCTACTACAGGGAAACGGCTCCCGAGGAGTTGGCGGCAGTATGGGACCGGCGTATTGGTCTCGAATCGGGACTCGTCGCGAGTCAGGAGGCTGGTAATCTGGAGGCACTCGAAAAGTTTCAGCAGGAGCGTCTTCCCATGTTGCACTGGCAGAAGTCGCTGGACCTCTTTCACTCCGTTTCTCAAAAGCAGGGAGCTGCCGCCCTGATCCAGCTGGTGCGCGCTAATCCGGAGCATCCCAATATTCGAAACTGGGTCGAGAGCTTTCGCAAGCTCTTGCACGAAAGCACGACATCGGCATCGGATGAATACACCGAGCCGGCACCGCAGACGCCTCAGTCGGTGGATCCGAATAATCCGTTGGGATTTGAGTGAGCTTCCAATCCGGAAGACTCGCATCTTCTGCTACAGGGAATGAAGTGGCGGAACTTGAGAGTTTCCTCAATTGGCTTTGAACCTGAGCGTAGCGGTGTTGGCATTCTCTCAGGCCACATGATGACTTATCGAAGCCTTATATTTTAGGCTATAATCAGTATCAATACATCGATCGGTTTCAGCCCCGCACCTGAGAGTTCTCAGGCAGGGGCTGCCTCAAGCCGATGTCACGCTCCATAAAAAACGTGTGGAGTTGCTGAACGAGATCAACAACTCTGTGTTGGAACGTTTTGCTCCCGAAATAAAGGTTCGGGCGGCGAACCAAGTTTCGGCCGGGCGATCGTGAGTTCTATTCTCCGGCCACGTAACCCTCAGCAGGTTTTCCGTCGTTATCCAGCTTGTCGATGGACCAGAGAATCCCCTGAACGAGGAGCTTAGCGAAATTTTCGTCCGCGATCTCTTCGCTTGTGTGGCCAATTGACGCGGAAAAGATTCGGGTCTTGTTAGGGCCATACAGATTGCTCCAGACGATAACCGCTTCGGCAACTTTACCATCCTTCAGCGTTTGAGATCCCGTTGCCAGGGCAGTCGCGGTGTCGAATATCTGGATATTGTTGTACAATTCTCCTACCGGAGTGACCCAGTCTTCCAAATTCATGGTGATGGGGTGCTTGGCTTCCTGGTTGTAATCGACCTTCACCGGAAACTTGGGGCCGTGTCCGCTGGATTGCACTCCGATCATCTCAAACCAGCCAGCATTGTCTTCGCCGAGAGTGACTGGCTCTTTGAATTTGCCCCAGCGATAGCTGTGCATCGCGCAGTGGATGTTGACAGCAGGCACGCCCTCGCGGTGGACGTTGAGGATCCGGTTGACATATTCCGGGTCTGTTACATTGGCGGAACACTCGTTGTGAATGATGAGGTCATAGCCTTCGGCCCAGTTGTCGTTCTCGTAGATCTCGAAACGGGCATCTGTCTTTTTGCTCGGGCTCGATGCGATGGTGACTACGGCATTGAGCCTCTCTTCAACGACCCCCTTAATGACTGGCCCTTGAAGAGGGTAGTCGTGGCAGCATCCTCCGTTGATGAGGAGAATTTTAAGCGGCTCAACTTCAGCCGAGGTTCCCAGCGAAGTCAGAAGTCCAAAAGCAGCGAAGCAAAGTGTTTTTCCAAGTCTTATCATATCAGTCAGTTATCTACCGGAAGCGTGGCGGGAAGCACAAGTCTTTTCCCAAGGGAGAATTTCAAAGTGAATCGATCTGCTCTGAAGCTCGTTCTCCAGTCCTGAAAGTAATCTGGCGTCATTCTGCTGCTGGAGGAGATAGACTTCGGTGCTGGTAGCGTCACCTTGAGACACTTCAGAAACGTGCATTCTATGAAAATCCAGAAATCACCAATCCAATTCCCCCTTCTCGCAGCTATTGTTTTCACCTCCTCAGCTGCTCCTCTGGCAGCCGAAGAATTGGCTTTCTCCGACGTGAAAACCAAGTTCTCCGCCAACATGGCGATGTGGTACGGAGGCAAGAAGGCTCCCATGCTTGAGAAGATCGAGAAGGCGCATGCCGACGGGTTCGATGCGATCGAGTTTTGGGCTTACCAGAATGAGGACATCGACGCGATTGTGACCAAGTGTCAAGAGCTCGACATGAAGGTCACCAACATCACGGCCTGGGGGCCCTCCATCACCGCCGGTGACAACCACGACGAGTTTGAAGCCGGAATCAAGGATGCGCTGGCAGTCGCCCAGAAACTCGGCACCAAGAAGATGACCGTGGTGGCTCACAAGTGGGCCGAAGGGGTTTCCGAGGAGGATCAGATCAAGAACTACACCGCCGCGCTCAAGCGAGTCGCTCCGCTTTGTGAAGAAGCCGGCGTGATGATCATTATCGAGCCCTTCAATCCGGTGAATCACGGCAAGAACCTGCTCAACGGCAGCCAGCTTGCTGTGGAGATCTGCCGCGAAGTTGATTCACCCATGATCAAGATCAACTGGGATTTTTACCACATGCAGCTCTCGGAAGGTGCTTTGATCACTTATCTTGAGCGTGGTTTTGACCAGGTCGGTTACCTGCAGCTCGGCGACACGCCCGGCCGCAACCAGCCGGGAACGGGTGAGCTGAACTACAAGGCGATCCTGAAAGCGGCCTACGATCTCGGTTACCGCGGCTACGTCGGGGTGGAATGTCGGCCCAAGGGAACGGAGCAGGAGGCCATCCAGCAGCTCCTCCGTAATTCCTACTAAAGGAGGAACTGTCCGGGACATGGTTTGAATTGCAAGTCGCTTGCGTTAGTGCGTTGGCAATTGTCTATTCCGCTCATGACCCCAATACCCATCATCGCCCTATGCGGTTTCCTTGGCTCCGGCAAAACGACGTTGTTGCGTCGTTGGCGGCGTGACGAAGCCCTGCGAGATGCGGCGGTGATCGTTCATGATTTGAGCGAATTCGGTCTCGATGCTGAACTGCTCTCCGACGAGGAGTCGGCGCCGTCACCGGGGCGGCTCGTCGATCGCGTGGCAGCGCTTCATGGCAGTCATGCCCGGGAGCACCTTTATGAATCGGTTGGGACGGCTTTTAAGGAGATCGCGGATCTTGATCCGTCTCCGCCCGTCACTTTGTGCGAAAGCACCGGCGCGGCCAGACCCTGGCCGTTGATCCAGGCACTAACTCAGGACGATCGCTTTTATTTGAGGCATTTTATCGTCACGGTCGATGCGCTCAATCTTCATCGTGATTTTGCCGACGGACGTGTGCTCACAGGCGAATCACCAGCGGTGCAAGACGAGGCCTTGTCCCGCGCGGCCGAAGTGCTTGCCGAGCAGATTGCTTTCGCGAGCGTCATTATCCTGACCAAGATTGACACCATTCCGGAGTCAGTCGCCGAAGCCCAGGTGAAGACCTTGCAGAAACTTCAGCCCCGGGCCGCGATCGGTCTTTCGGCGCAGGCGGGCTTGCTCCTTTCGCACCTGGATGGAACGCCGGGACCCAAGTTCAACGACTTGAAAGAGCGGGCTGATCAGTTTGGCCTGATTGACCAGTCTTCGACCGCTGATGACGTCGAGGCTGTTCTGCTCCGCGATCAGCGGCCGTTTCATCCGCAGCGTTTGTATGATGCCTGCCAGACTCAGTTGGGAACCGGGCTTTATCGGACCAAGGGATTTCTCTGGCTGGCATCGCGCCCGGGCCAGGTCCTTCTCTGGCAGCAGTCCGGCAGCCAGATCGCTCTCGAGCTGACGGGCTATTGGCGAGCCGAGATGGTCCACAATCGTAGCGGCGAGCTCCTGCTTGAGGAGGTGGAGCACCTCAAGGCTAAGCTGGAACAGGAAGATCCCGTCTTTGGAGACCGCCACAATGAGTTGACCCTGATCGGGCTTGAGGCAGCGCGTGAGGCTTTCCTCGCGGCGCTTCAGGACGCGCTCTGCACGGACGAAGAAGTGGCCGCGTGGCAGAGAGGCGAGGAGTTCCCCGATCCCTGGCCCAAATCGATTCGGCGGATTGAGTGAGGGGAACTGAGGGCGGTTGCTCGCTTTGAATCTTTCTGCAGCTTGACGCTAATGCGGTCACCGTAGATGCTATCCCCATGCCGACCTACGTTTATGAAACGGTCCCTGAAGAGCCCTCAGAGGAAGTGATTCGTTTCGAAATCAAGCAGAGCATTAAGGACGAGGCTCTTTCGACGCACCCAGAAACCGGTGTACCGGTCAAACGAGTGATCTCCGGTGGGATTTCTATTATGCCGGGCAAGGGAGGTGCTTCCGATGGCGGGAGCTGCTGTTCCGGGGGGTCCTGCTGCAGTTGAGTGGCCCGGGGCAATCCGATATCACCCGATATCAATGGGCGGGCGCGACGTCCTGAGGGAGCGGGTCACGACAAAAAATCGTAGATCCGCTGTTTGGGGCGCCCAATGATGGCCTTGCCGTCTTTGACGAGTAGCGGGCGCTGCAGCAGTTGCTTGTGCTTGATCAGGATCTCAATGACGGCTTCGGGATTGTCGACAAAGTCGTCGGGGTTGAGTTCCAGTTTCTTGAACTTGGAGTCCTTGCGAACGAGATCCTCAACCGGGTCTTCGAGGCCGGAGAGGATGGTTTCCAGTTCTTCTCGGCCGGGGGGCTCCTTGATGTAAAGGACCACGTCGTGCTTCACTCCCAGTTCCTCGGCGACCGCCAAGGCATTCACGGAAGAGCCTCAATGGGGGTAATGGTAGATTGTTACGTCGGACATGGAGAGAGCGTTGCTGGGGATTGCCAGCGTGGCAAGGCGAAGTTATCAGGATGTTTCAAATCGTAGAGGTCCTACTTCCGCGTCACATCATAACATAGCAGTAAGCCCTGATCCCGCAGGTAGAGTTTTCCATTGGCGACGACTGGGTGAGGCCAGGCTTTGTGGTCGCTGCGATCAGGCTGATCAAAGCGGCTGATTTCTTCGTAGCCGTCAGGAGACGCCTTGATCAGGGCGACGGGGCCGTGCTCGGCTCGCAGATAGAAGAGGCCATCGGCGTAGAGCGTGGCGCCTTTACCTGCACTGCGCTCAGCGAAGCGGGGCTCGCCAGTCTGAATATCGACGCATCGGAAAGTGGAGCCGCTGCCGCCGAAGACGTGACCGTCCAGCAGGATGACTCCGCCGTGGTGGTTTGAGATCTCCTTGTTAGCGTAGACTTGCTCGGCGGACCAGTTGTTACCGCTTTTACTGACCTGAAAGCCGTTGCAACCCACGCCGTAGGAGGAGGTGACAAAGACCATGTCGCCGTCGATCACCGGAGTGGTGATGACGGCGGTCTTGCCGGGGCGATCCGCTTTCCAGAGTATGGCGCCTGTGTCAGGGTTCAACCCGACGAGGCTCTTTCCGGTGAGTTGAACGTACTGGCGGGTGCCATGGAACGTCGCGATAACAACGGAGGAGTAGCCGGCGGTGTCGGTCCAGTCGCTGGTTTGCCAGAGCTTCTTGCCGCTCTTTCGGTCGAGGGCAACAACGGTGCCTTCGTTGCCGCCGGGAGTCACGACGACGCGGTCGCCGTCGACGAGCGGTGACTCGCTGTATTTCCAGCCGGACATCATCTTGCCGCCGAAGTCGCTGACGAGATTGACTTTCCACTGGAGCTTGCCGGTCGCTGCATCAAGGCAGGCGAGATCGGAGTGCTGATTCAGGGCGAAGACCTGCCCGCCGTCGACGGTTGGAGTACTCCGTGTTCCAGGATACTTCTTGTGGCCTCCTGCTTCGCCGATGCGTGTTTTCCAGGCAGGGCTGCCGTCTTTTTCATTGAGGGCGATGGCGTAACTTCCGTCTTCGAGATCACCCAGGGTGAAAATCTTTCCATCCGAAACTGATACGCTGGAGTAACCGGCACCAACTCCGTCGGTTCTCCAGGCGAGTGTGGGGCCTTCTTCCGGCCAAGATTGGAGAAGGCCTTTTTCCTGTGAAATTCCGTTGCGCTGGCTGCCGCGCCACTGCGGCCAGTCGTCTGCCCGTGTGTTTTCGAGTGAAGTGCTGAGGAGTAGCGTGATGAGCGCGCTGCCGGAGAGTAAGATCGTTTTCATGGTGGATTGCAGATTGAGGGAATCGTCAGGATTTGGACGGCCGGGTTCAAGCCTAATGCCCCGGCGCGATTGTGTTTTTGTGAAATCATAACGAAGTGAGATAAAGTCCACGTGAATCGGCTTCGATTTGTTGTTAATGAACGGCCGCGTTGCCTCTACCTTGGAGAGGGCTCCCGTGGGGGGTGTTCCTTTGGCGCTGCCATGAAATACTTTTTGCCATTAATCTTTCTCATGACCTGCCTGCCTGCGCTGATGCAGGGAGAGGTGGCCCGTCCCAACGTCGTTTTCATCATCACCGATGACCAAAGCTGGGATACCCTTGGCTTCATGGGCGGAAAGGTGCACACGCCACGCCTCAATCAGATGGTGAAGGAGGGAATGTTGCTGACGGACTTTAACGTCACTTCGACGGTGTGTTCTCCCTCCCGCTACAGCTTCCTGACGGGGCGCTACGCGAGTCGCTGTCGCGGGGACCGTTTTATGAAAGAGCATCCCCCTGGGGATCAGACCCAGGTGGAAAATATCGGGGAACTTGAAGCGGGGGAGTTGAATCTCGCCAGTATCCTTCAGGGAGCCGGCTATCGAACTGGCTTCGTTGGCAAGAGTCATGTGATTCGTCATGACTGGTTGGAAGGGCACTACGAGTCCGAAGAGGGTCCCCTCGAGTTTTACCCCCAGGATTCAGATCCAAGAGATTCGGAAGTGAATGCGAAGATGCAACGCAATCATCAGCGCTGGTGCGAAGAGATTAAGAAATACGGCTTCGATTTTGCAGACGGGGTCTACGCTGCCAACTTGAAGGAACTGCGCTGCGATGCCCTCAATGTTCACAACCTCGACTGGACCGTGGCGAAGGCATTTGAGTTTCTCGACAGCACAAATGAAGATGAACCTTTCTTTCTCTATTTCTCCACTACGTTGCATCATGGTCCGGCTCCGTGGAACAATCGGTTTTCACTTGAAGCAGATCCGTGCCTGACGGGCGAGGGCTACGTGGCGGAGGCATTCGATGTTTTGCCAGCGAGAGGGGATGTGATAAAGCGCAACCGCGAAGCCGGGTTTGATGATAAGAAAGCATTTGCTCTCTGGCTGGATGATGGTGTGGGTGCCATTCTCGATAAGATCGAAGTCATGGGGATTTCTGAGGACACTTTGATCATATTCGTGCCGGATCATGGCTCTTATCGCCACGGTAAGGCGACATTGCATGATTTCGGAATGCGGGTGCCGATGGTGCTTCGGTGGAAAGGAACCGTTGCAGCCGGATCGAGCTATGATGGTATTGTCGCAAATATTGATCTGGCTCCAACCTTGATCGACCTGGCCGGGGCAGAGAAGCCTTCTGACTACCAGGTGGATGGAGTCAGTTTCGTGCCGGTAATACATGGTTCATCCAAACCCATCCGAAACGTTCTTTTTGGAGAGCTGGGGCATTCCCGGGCCGTCAAATCCAAGGACTGGAAGTACATCGCAGTTCGCTATCCGGAAGAGGTGCAGAGGAAAATTGATGAGGGTAAATCTTTCAAAGGATTTCAGGGCGAAGTTCTCGAGTTGCCATACCTCACCCGCAACGGTCACCTCGGGCATCATGCGGCGAGGCACAATCCCAACTACTTTGATGCGGACCAGCTCTACGACCTGCAGCATGACCCGGAAGAAACGGAGAATGTGATCGCTCAAAACCCTGAAGTGACGGAGCGTCTCAAGAAGGACCTTGCGGCAGCTCTCAAGCAGTTTGAGAATCGACCGTTCGGAGAATTCACGGAATGAAGAAATTTACCCTGACCATCGTTTCAGCCTCTTCGCTACTGCTCGCTTCGCTGAGCGTGGCTGACCAACCGAATGTCCTCTTCCTGGCGGTGGACGACATGAACGACTGGATTGGTTGCCTGGAAAATACAGAGCCGTTGATTCGCCCCAAAGCAATTACCCCTAATCTCGACAAGCTTGCGGCCCGTGGCGTGAATTTGACCAACGCGCACACAGCCGGAGTCTTCTGCGCTCCCTCACGAGCTGCGATTTTTTCCGGTCAATTCGCTTCCACAACCGGATGCTACACGACCGCAACCTATTGGGTGGACCATCCTGATATCGTTCCGTTGCAATCAAGTTTCGCGAAGGCTGGATACAACACCTTTGGCGCCGGAAAGCTTTTTCATCATCCCGCAGGCGGGATTGATGTTCGGGACTGGACGGAGTTTTTCTTGAGAAACCAGGTTCAAAAGGAGACTGGCTGGCCGCTCGACAGTTGGAGTGAAGAAACGCCGTTTCCGGACCCGTTTCCGGCCAGTGTATACAACAAAGGTCAGCAGGTGACGGGTGGTCTCTTCCTGGAGTGGGGCGCCATTCCTGACGAGGAGGAGGAAGCGATGGCGGACACTCAGCGCATCAACTGGGCCGTGGAGCAACTCGGCAAAAAGCACGACAAGCCCTTCTTTCTCGCCTGTGGCATTTATGCCCCTCACTTCCCCAATTACTGCCCGCAGAAATACTTCGATCTCTACGAGGGGAACGAGATCGTGACGCCTCCGTATAAAGCGGATGATCTCGATGACCTGCCGGAGAAGATCAAGAAGATGAAGACGAACCGTTCCCGAATTCATCAGCGTCTCGAAGAGCTCGATGCGGTGGAAGATGCAATCCTTGGTTACCTGGCCTGCATCAGTTACGCCGATGCCATGATGGGGCGCGTTCTGGATGCTCTCGAAGCGAGCCCCTATTCTAACAACACGATCATAGTGCTGTGGAGTGATCACGGCTACCACCACGGCGAGAAGGGTGACTGGGGTAAGCACACCCTGTGGGAGCGCACTTCAAATGTTCCTTTCATCTGGGCGGGACCCGGTGTTGCCGAGGGAAAGAAGTCGGAGGTGACGGTCAGCCTGATCGATATGTATCCCACCTTCGTGGAGATGTGTGGCCTGCCCGAGCCGGCTCAAGAACTCGAGGGAACCTCCATCGCGGCAACGCTGGCAGATCCTGACTCGGCAGAAGACCGAAACATTTTCCTCCCTCACATGAATCCCGGCGAGTTTGCGATTATCAATCGCCACTGGCGCTACATTCGCTACGGCGAAGACGGGGAGGAATTGTATGATCTTAACAAAGACCCCAACGAGTGGGATAATCTCGCGTCCAACCCTGAACTTGTCGGGAGGATGAAAGAAATGAATGCCCTGGCTCCTGCGGAATTCGCCGAGCCGGGGACCAAGTTGAACGCAAAGCGAGATATGGTCCTGGAAGGTGAAACCTTTCGCTGGGTGAAGCCGGAGCCTAAGGCGGAGAAAAAGCTGAATCGGTAACTGCGTGGTCAGTCGGAGGGCGGCATAAGGTCCCCTCCGTTTCCGTGATGGAATCTCTCCATGATTTCGGCTTGTGAATGGACGTGAAAGGTTTCATAGATCAGTTTGATGTATTCGTTCACTGTGTGAACTAACCACATCCGAAAGGATCCCGATTAGTGAGCGGACATCCCCCTCGCTAGGGAGAGAGTCTTCAGATTGGAATTCAGCGGTGCTCATAGAAAGGGCGTGATTGCGATTCCTTTTTGGGTTCACTAACGCCGCTCGCGGATCTACTGAATTGAAACCATAGATTTGGGGGGTAGGACAGATTTCATTCCATCTCTCTCATCAAGCTATGAAATTACCAATTCGGAAATTGTTGTTCGTGCTTCTTTGTGTCGCGCAATTTCAGGCCAAGGGAAACCAGCCACCCAACATTATCCTGATCATGGCCGACGATCTTGGCGCGGAAGCGGTTGGTTGCTACGGCAGCACATCTTACCTGACGCCGCATCTCGACGAGATGGCGTCGTCTGGGATTCGATTCGACAACGCCTATGCGACGCCCCTCTGCACGCCGACTCGTGCCATGATCATGAGCGGGCTTTATCCGCAAGTGACGGGCCATCGTGGCCTGATCGGCAAGGCTCCGGAAGTGCGCATGTCTCCCGAGATCAAGACGTTTGGTCACTATCTTCGCGAGGCGGGCTACGCGACCGCAATTGCTGGGAAATGGCAATTGGGGCAGTTCGATGTTTACCCAGACCATCCTGTCGAAATGGGATTTGATCAGTATTGCCTGTGGAAATGGTTCTTTGAAGGGTCCAAGACGCAGCGCTACTGGAAGCCGGGAATATGGCAAAACGGTAAATCTGTCGACGGAGGAGAAGACGTCTACGGTCCGGACCGGTACTCTGGGTTTCTGATGGATTTTATTCGCGAGAAGAAAGATGAGTCTTTCTTCGTCTATTTTCCGATGGCCCTGACGCACAGTCCTTTTGTTGACCCTCCGGCCAGGCCGCTGGATGAGAAGCAGGATCCGGATCTCGAGCTGAAGAAGCAGCAGCCATTCGCAAAGATGATCTCCTACGCCGATGAAATTGTCGGTAACATCAATGCCTTGCTCGAGGAACTGGAGATTGCCGAAAACACGCTGGTGATTTTTACGGCCGATAACGGCACGGACAAGAACATCAAGGAGTCGAGAATCGGTGACCTCGTCATCCCCGGTGGTAAAGGAAGCATGACAGAAGCCGGAGCCCGTGTTCCGTTCATCGCCAAATGGCCCGCCGGGATAAAAGGCGGGCAAGTGAGTGGGCAGCTCATTTCGCTGGTGGACCTGGTACCGACGTTCAACGCGCTCTCAGGCATCAAGACAGAGGAGGTGATCAACGGCAGAGACGTGAGCCATTACTTCACCGGAGAGAGAGGGGAAGACCGGGATCACATCTTTGTCTGCTACGGGAAGGATTACTTCGTTCGCACCGACAAATGGCGTCTCCATGGTTCCGGAGGCCTTTACTACATTCCGGTGACTTCTAATGAAGAGCGCTACGCCGAGAAGAAGAAGGAGAGTGACAAGCATCGCGCCAAACTACAGGCCATTCTCGATACCTACGGGATGGAGCAGTATGGCATCGAGCCGAGAGAAAAGAATCGAGGGAAGTAGTCGGGGATTTGGATGACGGAGTTGGTTCTGTAGGCTAAGTGTTTTTCATGCCCCAGATCACTCCGAAAGCCTCTCTCGAATATCGTGTTCCCTACGCGGACACGGACCAGATGGGATTCGTCTACTACGCGAACTTTTTCGTCTACTTTGAGCGGAGCCGGAACGAGATTTTACGTGACCTCGGAATGCCTTATGTGGAGTTGGAGGAGCGGGGTGTCATTCTGCCGGTGTTGGAGGCCCACTGCGAATACAAGACGCCGGCAAAATACGATGATGTGCTGAAAATTGTCGGGTGGGGGGAGATTGTCGGCAAGGCGCGAATCAAGTGTCACGCGGAAGTTTGGCGTAATGAGGAGCGGCTTGCGTCGGGCTACACCATTCATGCCTGCTTAGATAAGGAAACGCTTCGCCCGGTTCGGGTGCCTGATGAAATAATAGGGTGAGTCCGGCAGGCGCATTTACGATCGGATTTCCTGTTAATAAACCCGGCGCATTTCGCTACTCATGATTAACCCCTGATTTGAGATGACTGCAAAGTCGTTTCGGGGATCAATGGCCATGAAGACTCTTACTTCCCTTTTTCTGCTGTTATTCGGATTCGCTGCGACTGCAGCTGACCGACCCAATATTGTTGTGATCGTCTCCGACGATCAGGGCTACGCCGATGTCAGCTACAATCCGCATTCCCCGCCTGAAGTCAGCACCCCGCATATTGATGCGCTTGCGGCTGATGGGGTGATCTGCACCAATGGCTACGCGAGTGGTCATGTCTGTTCGCCGACTCGCGCCGGGCTCATGACGGGTCGCTATCAGCAACGCTTCGGAGTCTACACAGCGGGTGAGGGTGGCAGCGGGATGCCGCTGGATGAAAAATGGATTCCCATGTTCATGGGAGAAGCGGGGTACGTCTCGGGTGCTTACGGGAAATGGCACCTTGGACTCGATATGTCGCGTCATCCCATGAATCGCGGATTCGATGAGTTTTACGGCTTCATGGGACGGGGGGCTCATCCCTACTTTGATCATTCTGATCCGGAACATCCCATCTACAAGGGACTGGAGCCGGTGACGGATGAAAAGGGATACCTGACCACACGCATCACGGAAGAGGCCGTGGACTTTATCGACCGACGTAAAGACGAGCCTTTTTTCCTCTATGTGGCGTACAACGCAGTGCACACTCCTGCTGAAGCGTCCGAGGAAGACATCAAGCCGCTTACTGACGATCCTTTGCGGAACACGCTCATGGCGATGTTGATGCATCTTGATGATGGGGTGGGAGAGATTGTCGGGAAGTTGAAGGATGAGGGACTCTTCGACAACACGCTGCTGTTTTATCTTTCTGACAACGGTGGAGCCAGTGCTATGAATGCGAACAATGCTCCCTTGCGTGGGTTCAAGCAGCACGACTACGAAGGCGGTATTCGCGTTCCTTTTATCGTTTCGTGGCCGAAGGAGTTGAAGGGTGGAACCACTTGCGATGTCCCGCTCTGGTCGAACGATATCCTGCCGACGATTCTCGCAGCGACCGGTCAGGAGCTACCCTCTGAGAAACCGGTCGACGGTGTCGATATGATGCCGGCACTGAAAGGGGAAGTGGAGCAACTTCACGACGAACTCTATTGGAGTTCAGGCGGTGGCAAGGGCCAGTGGGCGGTGCGCTCCGGTAAGTGGAAGCTGGTGGCTGTAAAGGACCGGGTCGAGCTCTTCGACCTGGACGCCGATATAAGTGAAACCACTGACTTAAAAGTAGAGCATCCCGAATTGGTTGGAAGCCTGACGAAGAAATACAACACTTGGCTCGATGAGATGGCTGAGCCGCTCAACGGAGCGCCGAAACACTGGTCCGGTGACGCCGGAGACGGTAAGAAAACGAGCAAGGAGGAAAAAGCCCGAAAGGAAACGATGAGGGCAGAGAGGTCTGCTGCATCAGGAGAGAGTCCTCAGCCCAGGGGCGGAAACAAGAGCCGGGCGAAGAACGTGCTCTTCATTGTCTGCGATGACCTGAACACACACGTTTCTCCCTCCGGGTATGACCACATCAGGACTCCGGGTTTGGCTGAGTTCGCCTCCGAGGCCATGACCTTCAACCGGGCGTTCTGCCAGTATCCAGTATGCGGCCCGTCACGAGCTTCTTTCATGAATGGGCTTTATCCTCAGTCGAGCGGAGTGCTCGACAACACGGCTGACATCCGCGAGACGCGCCCGGGCACGGTATCGATGCCACAGTTTTTTAAGGAGAACGGTTTTTGGACCGCTTCGGTGGGGAAGGTGTTTCACTCGCCGCGTCATGAGCACGGTGAGGTGGCCTGGGACGAGTTTGTTCGGTTTGAGAATGATGAACTTCCGGTTGTGACTGAGGTCCGCAGGAAATTTGAGGCGGAACACGGACCGATCGACAATCCAAAGAACAAGAAACTCTGGAAGCCGATTGAGAAATTGGCCAAGAGCAAGCTGGATGCTCAGACGCCTCCCGGCTATGGGCGCAGTGGCCTGACCGACGAACAACACAAAGACGGGAAAAATGTTCGCCAGGTCGCGAAGTGGCTCAAGGAGGAGCCGAACGGTGACAAGCCCTTCTTCATCGCCTGCGGGATTCAAAAACCGCACGTGCCCTTCCTGGCTCCGGACAAGTGGTTCGAGCTTTATCCAATCGACCAGATCACTTACGAGGCCGATAAACCGAATCTCTGGGAAGGAGTGCCGATGTCAGCGATTTCGAAGCGCTATGAGGCCTTTGGCTTCGAGTTCAGCAAGGAGAACGATCAACTCCGGCGTGAATACATGCAGGCCTACCATGCCTGCGTTTCGTTCATTGATGCCCAGGTCAAAATTGTGCTCGATGCCTTGAAAGAAAGCAGGCACTGGGAGGATACCGTGGTGATCTTTACATCAGACCATGGTTATCACCTGGGAGATCACTTTGTCTGGGGCAAGGTGACGTTGTTCGACATTGGCGCTAAGGTTCCCTTCATTGTTCACGCTCCCGGCCTCACCACAGGAGGAACCAATTCTGAGGCGATGGTGGAGTTGATTGATATCTACCCGACCGTGGCCGAGCTAACCGGGTTGACCCCGCCGGATCACTTGCAGGGGGCGTCGCTGGTCCCGCTGCTTCCGCGGCCCGATCGTCCCGGCAAAAAGAAGTTCGCCTACAGTGTGGTGTCGCGTGGGCCGAACCTCGGCTACTCGATTCGCAACCAGCGCTGGCGTTACGGCAAGTGGCAGGACGGAGAGGAACTCTACAACCTGACCAACGACCCCAACGAGAAGAAGAACCTCGCTAACAACCCGGAGTTCGAGGGGCGCCTCGAGGAATTCCGGGCAGCTTTGGCGGAGAAAGAGAAAGAAGCGTTGTTGAAGCGTTAAATAGGGCTATTCGACATCAGTGATGTCCTGCCAGTCGCCGGTGGAGCCGATGTCTGCTCGAACGAACTGAAGGACCAGTGGATTTTCCCGATCCGAATCAGCTTCCTGGAGAGGGCGGTTCGATCCGAGAAAAGAGTACTGCCAGTGCTCGCCGGCTACCCGAGTGGTTATAAATCGAATGTCTCTTATCAGGGGAAGGCAAAAATGTTTGAGTGATGATCTCAATTTAGATGGGGGCTGCGTCCAAATATCGCAGGAATGGATGGCGTCATCATTGCGCCGGGAAGGCAGAGATCCCCTTGCGTATTTGTGCCGGGAGACGTAACTCGGTGCGAATCGATGAAGTTCTGTTTTGCCTGGATTACTGTTCTCCTTGTCGCCCCATTCTCCGGGTTGGGGCAGGAGGAGTCTGTGCTGAAGCCATACGCCGGGCCGAGCCACAAGGGTGTGAACTGCGCTACCCTCGATGGCAAGGTGATGGCAGGTTACCAGGGCTGGTTCACGACGGAGGGCGACGGATTGGGACGTGGCTGGGGGCACTGGAGCAAAAACCGCCGCAAACCTTTCGGGCCCGGTAATGTCACGGTCGATCTCTGGCCGGATGTGAGCGAATACCCGGAGGCGTCCCGTCACCAGACGGAGTTCAAATTAGCAGACGGCAGGGCTGCGACTGTATTCAGCAGTGTCGACAAGACGGTGGTGTTGAAACACTTCCAGTGGATGCGCGAGTATGGTGTCGACGGGGCGTTTATCCAGCGCTTCGCCAATGGCTTAAACCGACCGGACTCGAAGCTACATAAAGACATCGTGTTGTCTCACGCCCGTGAAGCTGCGAACCGGAATGGTCGCGCTTACGTTGTGATGTATGACCTCAGTGGAATTCCCGCCGGAGGAACGGAACGGGTTTGGGAGGACTGGCGCGAACTCCGCGAGAAAATGGACATCACGAGCGACCCTGCCTACCTGCATCACAATGGCAAGCCGCTGGTATCGATTTGGGGTGTGGGATTCGAAGACCACAAACCTCGTGATTACACCGTCGAGGAATGCCGGCAACTGGTGGAAAAACTGAAAGCCGACGGCTGCTCTGTCATGCTGGGCGTGCCGACGGGTTGGCGGTCGCTGGACCGGGATTCAGTGGATGATCCGGCCCTGCATGAAGTGATCAAGCTGGCCGATGTGGTCAGCCCATGGACGATTGGACGTTACCGCGACGAAAAGAGCCTGACCAATCACGCTGAGAATTGCCTCGTGCCCGATGTGAAGTGGTGCCGGCAGTATGATCTCGACTATCTTCCGGTTGTGTTCCCGGGGTTCAGTTGGTTTAACCTCCACGGTGACGAACTGAATGCGATCCCTCGAGAGGGGGGACAGTTTCTCTGGTCGCAGATGGTGGCGGCGAAAGAGTCCGGCGCCCGCATGATCTACGTGGCCATGTTCGATGAAGTCGACGAAGGCACCGCCATCTTCAAGTGCACCAATGATGTCCCGGTGGGAGATGATGTGACCTTCCTGACCTATGAGGGCAGAGACCCTGATCACTACCTGCGGGTGACCGGCACCGGTCGTCTCATGCTGCGTGGCAAAGTGCCAGCGAGCAAGGAACTGCCGGCAAAACTGGTCGAACGGGGAGCGCCAAACCTGGTTCCTGGCGAGTAGGCTTTCCGATCTGTTAGGCCACACCGGGAAGGAATGGCGCATACTCGAGATTAGAGTTGGGAGTGATCGGGGGTTCGTCATCCCAACTGGTTGGGTTGATCGCTAGTTCTTCCCGCGATTTAAGAGCTTCGTCCCAGGTGACTTCCTGTCCAGAGTAGGCAGCCATGCGGCCCATGATGGCGAACAGGCTGGAGTAGGCACCACGATCGGCTTCATTGAACTCAGTCCCGTTTCGAATGGCAGAGAAGAGTGCGTCGTGTTCGAGTTGGTAGGAATTCTGAGTTTCACGGTGGCGGGATGCTTTGCCCTCGCTGGGGCGGACGGCTCCGTTCGCCTTAAAGGAGAGTTCCGCAGTTCCCTTGGTGCCCATTATCTTTTCTCCGAACCAGTTCCAGCATTTTGGAATGTGGCGGTGCTGGGTCGTGACGATGGAGCCGTCGGCAAACTGATAGTCGACACTGAAGTGGTCGTAGATCTGTCCGTTCGTCGGTCCGGTCCTGACAAGCCTGCCACCCTGGCCCTGGCAGCTGACAGGAAACTGCTCCTGCTTGATCCAGCGAACCACGTCGAACTCGTGAACACTTTGCTCCACCATGAAGTCCCCGCTGAGCCAGGTGAAGTAGTACCAGTTGCGAACCTGGAATTCGAGTTCGGTTTCTCCGGGCTGTCGGTCGCGTCGCTTGTTTACGTCAGAACGGCAGTTAAAAATCTGGATGAGGGGAAGCTCGCCGATAGCACCGTCATGCAGGCGGCCGATCACTTCATGGTGGAGCGGGCTGTGGCGGCGATTGAATCCCACGCCAACCTTGAGATCTTTTGCCTTGGCGACTTTGGCAGCCTCCAGAACTTTACGGACGCCTGCGGAGTCCACGGCGACGGGCTTCTCCATGAACACATGCTTGCCGGCTGTGACAGCGGCTTCGAAGTGAAAGGGGCGGAAGCCGGGAGGAGTGGTAAGAATCACCACGTCGACGTCATCCATCGCCATGACCTGCCGGTAGCCTTCCAGTCCTGTGAACTGGCGCTCGCGAGAGACCTTGACCTGTTTCGGGTCGGGAGCGTTTTTCTCAAGTGTCTCGCGGCTGATGTCGATCTGCTTTTGGTCAATGTCAGCCATGGCCCACATTTCGGCCTTGTCGTCGGCGGATAAAGCCTGAGCGGCAGCACCGGTGCCACGGCCACCGCAACCGATCAGGGCGACGCGCACCTTTTCGGTGTCTGTGTTCTGGGATTGCACTCCGGCGGGAAATGCGGCGGCAGCGGCTGCAAGGACCGTCGAATTTTTCATAAAGGACCGGCGTAGGATAGGGGCATCGCTCATGGCTCGAGCATAGCAGGTCAGCGGTTCGGTGGGTCAAGAGTGGTGAGGTCGTGAATGCGTGAGCGGAATGACTCGGCGACCGGAATGGTCGGTTTATGATGGCAATATGTTTAATCGTGCCATGACGCGTCGCTCTGCGCTGAGTTCGGTGATGTTCGGTTGTCCCTTGTTAGCCGGGGCCGGGTCTTTGACGCAGCGCGTCAAGATTGCTGTGAAATATCAGATGATTCTCGAACCGGAGATGACGGTGATGGAAAAGTTTCAGATGCTTCGCGAGGTGGGGATCGACGGGACTGAGGTGAGAACGAACGAACCCGTCGACATTTCCGAATTGGAGCGTGCCATAAGCGAGACTGGTATCCCGGTGCATGGCATCATCAATGCGAGCGACCCTGAGCTTCTTCCAGCTTTAAAATTGGCTAAACAGTTAGGGTGTGACTCTGTTCTGACCTGGGCGAGAGAGGACCCGAAATTGTCCTATCATGATAACTTCAATGCCTGGCAGGGACATGTGGCGAAAGCTGTTCCGGTGGCTGAAAACCTGGGCGTTTATCTTTGTGTGGAAAATGTCCGGGCCACTTTTCTCAAGACGGGAGAGCAGATGTCAGAGTTCATCGACTCATTCGATTCACCGATGGTGAAATCCTACTTTGATCTGGGAAACACCATTTCCTGGACGGAACAGTCAGCGCAGGACTGGGCAAAGGCTCTGGGAAAACGCATTTACAAACTCGATATCAAGGATCGCGGGCACCCTGAGTTCGGCGAACCAAAACTGAAACGTGAAGGCGTGGAGGGAACCAATGGTGGTGAGGTGCACTGGGAGAAAGTGCGGGCCATTCTCGATGGCCTCGATTTCAGTGGTTGGGCGACCGCCGAAGTGCGGGGAGGTGATCGTCAACGTCTCGAGCGTATGGCACTCTGGATGCGCGATGTCCTTGACCTCTAGCCGTCGTGTGGTTGCTGTTAATACTGGCCTCAGTCCGGTATTTAGAGGCGGTATTGTAAGGATGGCCTTACGAGAATCCCCGAAAGCGCTGAACTGAGTGCCTTGACGCAGTCATCTTGATTTGGCGCAGCAGAGTCGCGCATCCCCGTCCCGCATTCTCCTTCGGGGATGGAATCAAGCCTGTTATATCAATCAAATAACCCGGTTGAGAGTTCGCCGGGGAATTGATATGAAATCGGGAATAATCTATGGACTGCTCCTTGGGGGCGTCACGCTCCTGAACGGGGATGAATCTTTTCCGGAAGTCTACAACAGCGAGGCCGACAAGTCCGCTGAGCCTCCGGCGGCAGAGGAAGCTCTGGGAATGATGGCGTTGCCTGATGGTTTCGAGGCGACTGTTTTTGCTGCCGAGCCCGACGTTCGTAACCCCATCGCCATGACATGGGACGGGCGGGGAAGACTTTGGGTGGCGGAGAATTACACCTACGCTGAAAAGGCAACCCGGTTTGAATTATCGCTCAAGGATCGGGTTTTGATTTTTGAAGACACCGACTGGGATGGTAAGGCCGATAAGCGAACGGTTTTTGAAGACGACCTGCAAATGCTCACCAGTGTTGAGGTGGGGCGTGGTGGGGTCTGGCTGATGTGCCCGCCACAACTGCTCTTTATCCCCGACAAAAACGGGGATGACATCCCTGACGGAAAACCGGAAGTGGTTCTCGACGGATTTGAAATTGGCCTGACGAGCTATCACAATTTTGCCAATGGCCTTCGCTGGGGGCCTGACAGCTGGCTCTACGGTCGTTGCGGGCATTCGTGTCCGGGGCGGGTGGGGGTTCCGGGCACTCCTGATGCTGATCGCATTGCAGTCGAAGGCGGAATCTGGCGCTACCACCCCGAGACTAAAATCTTCGAATCACTCACTCACGGAACGACCAATCCTTGGGGGCATGACTGGGATCAGCACGGCGAACTGTTTTTCATTAACACCGTCAACAATCACCTTTGGCACGGGATTCACGGCGCGCACTTCACCGAGAGTTTCGGGGCTGATCCGAACCCGCTCGTTTTTGAGCGAATCGATGGACACGCAGACCACTTTCATTTCGACACCAATGGCAAGTGGTCGGAATCAAGGAACGGTGCCGCGAATGCTTTCGGTGGAGGACACGCTCATATCGGGATGATGATCTACCAGGGCGAGCAGTGGCCGGAGTATTATCGCAACAAGCTCTACACGATGAACATGCATGGGCTGCGAACCAACGTGGAGAGGCTTGAGCGTGAGGGGAGTGGGTTTTTCGGGCGCCATGAACCCGATATCTTCATCACGGAGGACACGTGGTTTCGAGGTATCGACATCAGGGTAGGGCCTGACGGATCGGCCTTCATCATCGACTGGAGCGATACTGGTGAGTGCCATGAACACACCGGGGTGCACCGAACCAGCGGGCGGATCTACCGGGTCAGTTACGGAACGCCTTCCCAGCCGGATCTTTCCGCTGCGCAGAAAATCAGTGCCGATTTTCTTGCCTGCCTGAATAAGGTGAATCCCTGGGATTTCCGACGACTACTCGAGCGCATCGCGGTGGAGGGGCCCGATGAATCACTCGAGAATCTCTGCCTTGGGACCCTGGAAGGTGATGCCGATGTTGTCGCGCAGCTTCGAGCGTTGTGGTTGTTGCACGGAATGGGTGAGTCGGCTCATCTCGAAAACCTCGTGAAACATCGCAACGAGGCGATACGTGCCTGGGCGTTGCGACTGCTGACGGATGACAGTCCCCTCGATACCATCATGGGGCCTCTTTCCTCCCGGCCTCCGAAGGAATATGAAAATTCGGTCCTCGCTATCTTTGCGGAGCGAGCGCAGTTAGATGATTCCGGACTGGTTCGCCTGACATTGGCCTCAATACTGCAGCGCCTGCCGCTCGATGAACGAGAAACCGTGGCCACAATCCTGGCCGCCCGCGAGGAAGATGCTGACGACTACAATCTTCCCGAAATGGTCTGGTATGGAATCTGTCCCCTCACGGAGACGAATCCTGACGCCCTCGTTCGAATTGCCAAGGCGTCAAAGTGGCCGGATCTGCATCGCTGGATTGCGAGAGCGTTGACGAGTCATCTCAAGAAAGATCCTACCAGCATTGATGATCTGCTGACCTGGTTTGCCGAAGCGGACGCGTCTGCTCAGTTGGCGCTTCTCGAGGGGACCAACGAAGCCACTCGCGGATGGCGCGCCGTGTCCAAACCGGGGCCCTGGGATGCCGTCGTTGCTGAGATCGAAAAATCCAACAATGAGATGATCAAATCGCTGGGAGTAAACCTGAGTGTTGGGTTTGGCGACGGTCGTGCCCTCGATGAAATCAAGGTAATGGTCAAAGACCGGAATGAAGATATTAACGCCCGAATCGCAGCGCTGGAGACTTTGATCGAAAGCCGCCCTGAAGATTTACGCGAGATTTGCGAACCGCTCTTAAAGGACAAAGTGATGAACGGAACTGCTGTCCGTGGCCTGGCGCTGTTTGATGATCCGAGACTCGGTGAGGTCATGGTAGCGGCCTACTCGCGGTTTTATCCGACTGAGCGGCCCAAATTAATCGAGGTGTTGGTCTCGCGTCCTGCCTGGTCGGCGGCACTGCTGAGGAAGATTAAGTCGGGGGAAATCTCCAAGACGAATCTCTCGGCCTTCCAGGCACGCCAGATTCTGTCGTTTGAGGATGCAGAACTGACGCAGTTGCTCGAAGATACCTGGGGTGATGTTAGGGTTTCGAGCGAAGAGAAAAGAAAGCTGATCGAAGAGTGGACCGCGAAACTTGATGGTGGAATTTCCGGAGAACCCAACCTGGGCAAAGGGCGGGAGTTGTATGCGATGATCTGCGGCGCCTGTCACATTATGTATGGGGAGGGAGGGCGCATCGGACCTGATTTGACGGGATCCAATCGCCATGATCTCAGTTACCTGCTTGAGAACATCATTGATCCGGGTGCGGTGGTGAGCTCGGACTACCGAATGAGCATTTTTGAAATGAAAGACGGTCGCATCATGACCGGGGTCGTTGCTGCGGAAAACGACAATACGGTGACACTTCAGCAAATGGCGGAGGAGACCGTGGTCGAAAAATCAGTCATCAAAAAAAGGTCAGTTGCTGAAGTCTCAATGATGCCGGAAGGATTGCTACAACCATTTAGTGATGAGCAAGTGAGGGACTTGATTGCCTACCTTAGGCATCCGGGGCAGGTTCCTTTGCCATAGATCTTTTCATGCGCAGTGGTGCGGACCTTGCAGAATACCCGGCCTTGTGGTTGATCAAGCGCTTGATACCGCTCCGGCCGAATAGAAAGATTGCTGCATTGCGTGATCGCAATGCTTCAGAAGCGTTGGTAGTCTGCGATCCGTTATGCGAATGGCAACTACCTTTGGCCTTTTCAGCCGTTTCCTCGCAGGAATGATTCCCCTGTGGGTGTTGGCGGTGAGTGCAGATGAGCGACGTCCAACGGAATGGGAACTGAAGTCTCCCCGTCCTGAGATTGGGGTGGCGGGAAAACTGGGCCCCGAAGGTGAACTCATGCTCATTTCTTCTGATCGGGAGGGTTTGAACGGATACTGGGAATCGATCTATCCCGTCAGCGGTGGCGAGTGGCTGGAGTTTTCCGCACTTCGTCGATGCGAAAAGGTGAAGCATCCTCGCCGTTCCTGCGTTGTGCGTATCGAATGGTTTGGTAAAAATGGCGAGGCGGTGGAGAGCCCTCATCCGATCAACCCGGCCTACTTCGGGTCGGAAAAAGACCGGGCTCGTCCTGAATTTCCCCGGGACAAGGGGTTCGGAGTCGATGACTGGATCCTGGTTTCAGATCGCTACCTGGTGCCGGACCAAGCGGTGACAGCGGTGGTGCAGTTACACCTGCGATGGGCGCCCGGAGGAATGGCTGAGTGGAAGGAAATTTCCTTCGCTCCGAGTGAGGCTCCCGCAGAAAGAAAAGTGAAACTTGCTGCGGTGCATACGCGGTTGAATCGGACCGATCGAACGCCGCAAGGAAATCGAGAAGCTTTAGCCCCGCTCATTGCAAAAGCGGCTGAAGAGGGCGCCGATCTCATTGTGCTTCCGGAGTTGTTGACCTGCAGAGGTGTGGGTAGCGATTACGTTGAATTGGCTGAAGCCATCCCAGGTCCGTCGACCGATTATTTCGGGGGACTGGCTAAGCAACATGATTGCTATATTGTGGCAGGCCTTGTCGAGAGAGACGGACCGCTCGCCTACAATGTCGCTGTTTTGATTGGGCCGTTCGGAGAGGTCGTCGGCAAATATCGAAAGGTTACTTTGCCGCGCGAGGAAATTGCCAAAGGGATTGCACCGGGGGATGAATACCCCGTTTTCCAAACCCGCTTTGGCACGATCGGCATGATGGTCTGCTACGATGTGTTTTTTCCGGAAGTTGCGAGGAACCTGGCCATGAAAGGAGCCGAGGTGATTGCCCTACCAATCTGGGGCGGAAACCCGAGGCTGGCCGCGGCTAGATGCGCTGAGAACGGAATCTACCTCGTTACCTCTACCTACACGGATCATGAGGCGAACTGGATGAAAACGGCGATCTGGGACCGGGAAGGGGATTGGCTGACTTATGCTCAGGAATGGGATTCTGTGGTGGTGCACGAGGTAGATTTGAACAAGCCAACCTTCTGGGGTGGGCTGGGAGATTTTCAGGCGCGAATAGTGCGGGAGGCACCAGTGCATATCGAAGAGTGATTTGTTACGGTGACAATGTGTTGCCTTGCTTCCTGATCATGGTGGAAGGTAGTGCGGTAGTTGCGAGAGTTGATGGAGCGGGAATCGTCGTCGCAAGTTGTCAGGATCGTCAGGCTGATTGCCCGGGCGCTCCGCCGTTGGGGTCAGCGTGACGGCACCGGGCTGGCGGCGTCAGTCTCATTCTATGCGCTGTTTGCGATGGCACCGTTGCTCGTGTTCGGCGTGGTTGTCACTTCTCGCACCATCGGGCCTGACAAAGCAAAGGACGCCGCCATTGAATGGCTTGCGGACATGATTCCCGTTAGTGCGGCAGAATCTCTTGTTTCAGTAGTCCACCTGAAGCTGATTGCCGACGGTCCCTGGTGGTCAAACGTCGTTTCGGGCCTTGTCCTGATCTGGGCGACTTCGTCCATATTCGTGAGGCTGCTCGTTGGAACCAGAGTCATGTTCAATCAAAAGGGGGAGACCCCGAAGGCAGTTTTTTACAAGAACCTGATTGGTCGTGGAGTGGCGCTCGGCTCTGCGATTGTGGCCGGCCTGATTATTTGTCTGATCTTCATTGTCCCAACCCTGGCAGCTCCATGGATGAGTGATTGGCAGCTCGGAGGAAAAATACTCGCCGGGGTTTCGAATGCCGTCATCCTGTCGATCGGTGGTTATGTCTTGTTGCGTTTTGTGCCCAGCCCGGCACCAAGGAAACGAGCGCTTTTCGCGGCAACTCTGTTTTTCCTGGCAGCGTTTTTGATAGGACGAACTCTTTTTCAGACCTATATCACGCAGAGTGTGATTGCTTCAGCCTACGGCGTGGCCAGTTCAGTGGTGATTTTTCTTGTTTGGATCTACTACATGTCATGCGGTTATTTCATCGGAGCGGCCCTCTGTGCCGAGATTGCGGAAGAGGTCCCGAGACAGCCCAAGGAGAAGAAAAGGACAAGCTGATTTTCCTTTCGAAATCCCGTGCCTTTCAAAGAATCTGAACGTAATCTCGACTCCATGGTTGCCTATTTCCTGCTTCGATACCTGCACTTCATCGCGATTTTCGTTCTCGTTGCTTGCGTTTTGATCCAGCACCTGGCGCTGCGACCGGTGGTGCTGCGCGAAACGATCGTCCGAATGAGAAAGATCAACATTATCTTCGCGATCTTTGCTCTCGTGGTTCTGGTGACGGGCTTGGGGCAATGGTTCTATGGGGCGAAGCCATCACAGTTTTATACGGCCAACGGAATGATGCATACGAAGGTCCTGCTTTTCTTTATCGTGGGTGGGCTGTCTGTGGTCCCCACGATTTTCCTGAAGAAAAATGAAAAGGGCGGCCACAGTGAGGAAGTGGAGGTGCCCAAGAAGGTCGTGATGTGTTTACGGCTGGAGCTACTGCTCCTTTTCTTGATCCCGCTGCTGGCGACAATGCTTTCCTACGGCATCGGGCTCAAGCAGGCGGCTTAGGGACAGTGGTTTTCCACATTAGCTGAAAAGCGAAAAAGGCTGGTATAACCAGCCCTTTTTGTAGTCAGCCGAAAACTCCTGATGCCACCCATAAAACGACTCACATTTATCTTCGCCGTCCTTTCAGTTTTTCCTACCAGCAAAGCCTCAGGTCTGAAGTGACATCCACCTAGGCAAGACTCACGGAAACCCGTCTCTTGGGCTTCTTTCTTTTTCGATACGGGATCTGGGGGAGTTGGCCTTCTTTAAAGATCTGAAGACCTTGGACCCCGCTTGGCAAGCCTGCAGGCTGGTTCCTGATGGGGTGTTGAATAATGCCGGTCATTTTTCACCGGGATTGGGAAGTAATCGGGCTATTTGACAGCGCGCGTGTATTCGCCATTCATTTGAATCCGCAGTCCGATTTCTTTGCGCCCTTCAGTTTGCGCGGGAAAACTCTTGTTCCAGAGCACCTCCCAGTATCTTTTGCCATTCATGAAAGAGTCTTTTTTGTAGGTCATCTGCCAAATGTAGAATTTGCTCTGAATACCGCGGCTTTCCAAATCTTGCTGGGCGATTTGAGCGGCCTGCGCTGCTGTGATGACCGGGGTAGAGTCTGCGAGAGCAGATGAATTGATCAAAATAATTGCCGTGGCGATCGAGAAAAGAGATTTCATGAGAGTGGCTTGATGGTGTTAGTGCAGAATCACGATAACTAAGGTTGTTCCGCTTCGTCAATCTCCCATGTGTCTCCGCCACACCGCGGGGAAGTTTAACAACGGGAAGAGGGCGGTTGAGTTGCTTGATTCTGAGCTGGAGCATTTGTATAAGCGGAACAACATGGATGAATCTAAGCGAACTATTGAAGTGAGAAGCGGTGGTGCCTTTCCGACTGTCGGACTGGGAACCTGGAAGATCCCTGATGAAGTGCTTCCGACCTTGATCCCCGATGCTGTGGCGATGGGATACCGTCACTTTGATTGTGCCTGTGATTACGGTAATGAAGTGGCGGTGGGTAAAGGTATTGGTCAGGCTTTGTCAGGAGGGCAGGTGAATCGTGATGATCTTTGGATCACATCAAAGCTTTGGAATACTTATCATCATCCCGATCACGTACGGGCTGCCTGCGAGCGTTCCCTTTCGGATCTCGGTATCGATGAGCTGGATCTCTACCTGATTCACTTTCCGGTGACGTTGGCCTATGTGCCGTTCGAGGCGCGATATCCTCCGGGCTGGTTCTTTGATCCGGATGCCGAGAACCCAGCGATGAAGCATGTCGATGTTCCGTATGCTGATACCTATGGTGCGATGGAAAAACTGGTCGATGATGGTCTCGTTAAGCGTATCGGTGTTTGCAATCTTGCTACAGCGATGCTGCGGGACATTCGAGCTTACGCAAGAATTCAGCCGGCTGTTAATCAGGTGGAAATGCACCCTTATCTCAGCCAGCAACGCCTTCTGCGTTATTGTCAGGAGGACGATATCACGGTCACCGCTTTCTCTCCCTTTGGCGCTAGCTCCTACGTGCCGCTAAGCATGGCGGAAGCGGGCGAGTCTCTCTTTGATGACGAGGTAATGAAGGAGATTGCCGGAACCTACCGCAAGACTATCGGACAAATTGCCCTTCGCTGGGCCGTACAGCGTGGTACGGTCGCGATTCCGAAGACTCAAACCGTGGAACACCTGAAGGAGAATATCGAGATATACGATTTCGAACTTACCGGGGCCGATATGGCGGCGATAGACGGCTTGAACCGTGATCGCCGCTTCAATGATCCAGCCGAGTTCGGGGAAGCGGCATTTAACACATTTTATCCGATATTCGACTGACCGGATGTCGCAACCTGTGTGGCATGGGTTTTGAAGACGAATGAGAAATTGGTCGTTGCCGCGGCGCCAGGCCCCTGTTTATCGAGATTTCCGATATAAACCAGGCTGAGTTGGGCCGTAATGATGGCTGGATCGACTTTTTTGTGGGCAATCAGCTGGGAAATGGGAGTTCCGGTGTAATGAAATCAATCGCTCTCACCATTCTTCTCGGATTGGCAGCCCTTTCTGTGACGGCTGCCGAGAAGCCTAACGTCATCATCATCTTTATTGACGACCAAGGATACTATGACCTGGGCTGCTATGGAGCGACGGAGATCAAGACGCCGAGAATTGATGCCTTGGCGACAGAGGGAATTCGGTTCACGGACTATTACGCCGCAGCGCCGATTTGCTCGCCGTCGCGGGCCGGGCTGCTGACTGGTTGTTACCCTCGTCGCATCGGCATGGAGGCGTGGGTGCAGCGGGCGGATTCGAAGCGGGGGATTCACTCAGACGAAGTGACGCTGGCAGAATTGTTTAAGGCCAACGGCTACGAAACGGCCTGCATCGGTAAGTGGCACATGGGTGACAAGGAGGCGTTCCTGCCGCATTCGCAGGGATTCGACTATCACTACGGACTCTACTCGAATCTCGACCCGGTGGAGATCGTTTACTTTGAAGGCGGCAAGGTACCGGTGATGAGAAACGGCGAGGTGGTGAAGGATGAAGCGGTCCCTGAAGAATTGACCCGCAGTTACACAGATGAAGCGATCGCCTTCATTGAGCGGACGAAGGACAAGCCGTTCCTTATCTACTTTCCTCACACGATGCTTCACGTGCCGCTCGGAGTCAGTGAAGAGTTTCGCGGCACCTCTGATTGGGGCGAATATGGTGACGCCATTCACGAAATGGATTTTCACGTGGGTCGTCTCATGGATTCACTTGAGGACAATGGGATTGCTGACAATACGCTGGTGATTTATGCCTCCGACAACGGCCGTGGCCCGGGCCGCACTGAAGGACAGGATTTGATCGGTAACAAGCTGACGACCTGGGAGTGTGGCATTCGTGTTCCGGGGATTGTTTGGGGCCCCGGGCTCGGGATCTCTCAGGGGGTGGAGAACTATGAAATCGTCAATGCTCTGGACTGGTACCCGACTTTAGCCAGTCTCGCCGGAATCAAGATTGGCGAAGATCATCCAGTGATCGATGGACGAGATCTTCTCCCCATGATCAAAGGCGAGTGCGAGGGGATTCCTGCTCCCTCTGATCAACTTTCACTGAATGCCGAACTCCCGCTGCGCCGTCACTGGGACCAGGCCTATGAGTGGTCTCAATACTTTGACCGTGAGGAATACATCAATGCCTTCTTCTATCACGGCGCCGAGGGAGCCTTCGCGGCAGTGCGTTCCGGCGATCTCAAATTGGTGCTCACCCCGCGTGCGACGCTCTACAATTTGAAGGTGGACCCGACGGAATCGAAACCCGTACGGGATCGCGACCTGATGCGCCGGCTTCGTGGCATGGCGATTACGTTCCAGGAAGAAATGAGCCTGACCTCCCGCCCTCCGGGATACATCGTGGAGTGAGATCCTGACGGATTGAGACAAAATCCGGCATAATAGCGCCAAGAAAGGGGATCGACATGTCGGCAGAGTGATCGTCACCTTTCTTGTTCATGAAACTCCCTTCGATTCTATTCATTACCGTGGCTGCGACCGGTATTGCCGGTGCGGCTGATGTCGTCAAACCAAACGTCATTCTTATGATGGCGGACGACATGGGTATGGGTGACACCAGTGCGTTCCAGGACTACACCGGGAATGCTGACGAAGTGCAGGTCGATACCCCGTCAATGGAGAAGTTGGCCCGTCTTGGGGTTCGCTTTACGGATGCGCATACGCCTTCCTCACGCTGTTCACCTACTCGATACGGGTTGCTGACGGGACGTTACCCTTGGCGGAATCGACTCAAGCACTGGGTGCTATTCGGGAACCAGGGGGACCCGATGATTGAAAAAGACCGACCGACGCTGGCCACCATGTTTCGGGATGAAGGTTACACCACCGCCATGACCGGAAAGTGGCATGTGGGCCTGCGTTACGCGCGCGCTGACGGTTCGCCGGCGGCAGCGTGGGCGGATGCAGATATCACCCAGCCGCTCGCGGATTCGCCGGTAGATCACGGATTCGACCTGGCTCGTTACACCTCGCGTTCGCACGGCACATCGGGACCGGATGCGGGTAATGATAAGAAGAATGGACCGGATCAAACGGTCGGACCGGGACACCTCCATGAACGCATTGCCGTTGCGGCGAGTGGTGATGGAAAAGCTCTGATCAGGGAAGGCGAAAATGCTTACGTCCTGACCAAGCTGGGTAGTCGTTTCTCCGACATGTCCGTGGAATATCTGGAGACTCATCTTGCGGGAGGCGAGAACGAAGGGAAGCCCTTCTTTCTCTACTACCCGTCTCCCTCTAATCATGGCCCCTACACGCCCGACAAAGGGATCAATGGAAAACCCGCCACCGGTGCCTCTCGCACGAAGAAGGGGGAGCCGATGGACCTGCGTCACGACTACATTTATGAAAACGACCTGATTCTGGGTCGCTTTATTGACTGGCTCGAAACGAACGATGATCCGCGTCATCCCGGAAAGAAACTGATCGAAACGACCGTCGTGATCTTTACGAGCGACAACGGAGCGGAGAAAGACACTCAGGCTGCATCGGGTCCCTTTCGAAGCAACAAGGGTTCCACCTACGAAGGCGGTCACCGGGTGCCTTACATCGTGTCATGGCCGGGAGGTGGGATTGGCAACGGTGATGCAGCGACTCCGGGCGAGACCAATGCATCTCCGGTTTGTCACACGGATCTCTATGCCACGTTTGCTGAAATCATCGGGCATGAACTCCCGAATCTCGCCGAGGGAGCGAAAGGAGCGGAAGACAGCTTTAGCATCCTCAAGGCATGGAAGGGCAAATCACTCGGTGAACGTCCCCCGATGTTTGCCCATGATCACAAGGAGGCGAAAGACGATCCGGCGGTGTCTGCCCTGAGACTGGATTCCCCGACCGTGAATGGCAAAGTCATCGAGGGGCAGTGGAAGCTCTTTTTTGATGCTTCGCTGCTGCGCATGGGTAAAGCAGTTCCGATCGAGTTGTATGATCTATCCGGCGATCAAATGGAGGAGAGAAATCGTATCAACGAACCGGGGTTGGAGTCGTTGGTAAAGCACCTGAGTGGGCTTGCTCTGGAGCATCGCAATATTGGCGGGCATCGACTCGCTGAGCTGAAAACCGGTCCTGAAAGAGTCTTCGAGTTTAAATCGGGAATGAAACACGAATTCACCGACGGCACTCTTTCCGCGGTAGAAAATGGAGTCGCGCTTTCGGTCGAATTTTCGGATGGTGAGCCTTCGTTTAATCCGCTTGGTATGGGAGCATCCAGCGGCGCCCTAAAGCAGGTGGAGGGAGGCGAGACACTTTCGCTCTCATTTGACCGGGATGTCGTGGTTCAACATGTTGCCATTGCGGCTGGAAATGGCCAGTGCGGGGGGTTTTATCAGGTGGAAGACAAGGCCCCGCTTGCGATCTACTGCATCGACGCTGCGATTGATATGAAGGATCAGTCAGGCGTACTCAGTGACATCGGGGTGCTGAAAAAAGGCGAAAAACTGCTCCTCAGCAGTGCGCCTCATTATGGCGTTGAAGCCGAAGGGCGCTGGCGCCTCAAGTCGCTCTCGGTGAGGCCTCTCGAATAATTTGCCGACATCGTTACGTCACGGATGACACGTTCTTGCGCCGGTGGAGAATGGTGCAGGGTGGCCTGAAAGTAAGCGAAATGCTTAGGATCATTCCAGCCTGGAGCTTGTTGATTCCGTTGGCTCTCGTAGCTGACGGGGTGCGAGGTGCAAACGCGGCCTACGACAAGGTGGAGCCCATCCTGATGACGCTGTGTTATGACTGTCATGGTGACGGCATGGACAAGGGTGACTTCGCCATGGACGACTGGGATTCCGTGGAGGAACACCTCAAGGACTTCGATGTTTGGTACGAAATCTGGAAGAACGTGCGCAGCAACTTGATGCCGCCTGCTGATAAGAAGCAGTTCACACCGGAAGAGCGAAGAGAAGTTCTCGCATTCATCGAGAGCGACGTTTTCAAGATTGATCACGAAAACCCTGATCCGGGACGCGTCACGATTCGCCGCCTCAATCGCGAAGAATACCGCAACACGATCAAAGATATTTTTCGGATCGATTTCGATGTGGAAAACATCCTGCCTCCGGACGATACCGGGTATGGCTTCGATACAATCGGTGATGTTTTGAGTATCTCACCACTCTTGATGGAGAAATACCTCGAGGCCGCTTCAAAGGTGTCCGAAGAGGTGGTTCCTCAGGAGGGGCCGCAGATCTTGGAGTGGTGGTTGAACCTGGATGAGTTTAAAGACGAGAGGAAGGCGGACTGGGGTGTCGACTGGATTCCGTTCGACCATCCCCGAAAAATGCAGGCGAAGCCTTCGGTCGAATATGATGGTGAATATGAGATGTGTATCGAGTTCAAGATCAATGGATCTTCCGACGCGAGTTCGAACACCGTGAATTTCAAAGTCGGCGTCGATGATAAGCAACTCGTGAGCCGCAACTTAGGTTGGGATAACTCGGACAAGCTGGTTCTGAAGACCAAGATCAATCTCAAGCGTGGCCGGGAGCAAACACTCTGGCTTAAAACTGAGGAGGGCGAGCCTCCCCTTGAAGGTGAGAAGATCCTCGCTGTCGATGTCGATGCCATTCGCATCCGCGGACCGCTCGATGGGAGTCAGAGGGATTATCCCCGTCATGTTCAGTATCTATTTTCTGAAGGAGCTCCGCCCGCCGACGAAAGTAAGCGGGATCCTTATCGCAGGAAAATCCTTACGCAGGTTGCTACGATGGCTTTCCGCCGGCCGGTCGATCAGGAAACAATTGAACGTCTCGTAGCGATCGCCCGGGAAACTGACAAGCAGCCCGGTAACGGATTCGAGCAGGGGATTCAGCAGGCAATCACCGCCATCCTGGTGAGTCCACGCTTTCTGATGCGAGCTGAAATCCAGCCAGAGCCTGATAACCCTTCGAAGATTGTCCCTATTGATGAATTCGCACTGGCGTCGCGGCTTTCATACTTTCTCTGGAGTTCGTGCCCGGACGACGAACTGCTGGAGCTCGCAGCGAAAGGGGAGCTTCGCAACCATCTTAGACCTCAAGTCGACCGTATGTTGAAGAGTGTTCAGACACAGAGGTTTTACAGGAATTTCGTTGGGCAATGGCTTCAGGCTCGAGACGTGCAGACCATTTTCATCGATGAACGCCGCGCTTTGAATATTCGCAGCCCCGGAGGAGCTCGGCGCAGCTTCAGTGGCCGCCTTCGTGAGTCGATGAGACGTGAGAGTGAGCTCTTTTTTCAGCATGTTCTCAATCACGATAAACCCGCGACAGAGTTGCTCACAGCGAACTACACCTTTTTAAACGAGGAACTCGCCAACTGGTATAACGTGGAAGGAGTTTCTGGGCGGACCATGCGTCTCGTTCAGTTACCGGAGGAATCGAGGCGTGGGGGCCTGCTCAACCAGGCGACCTTTCAAATCGTGACATCGAACCCGACCCGGACATCTCCAGTGAAGCGTGGGTTATTTGTTCTGGAGAATTTTCTGGCGACCCCAGCCCCTCCTGCAGTGCCTGATGTGCCTCCACTGGAGGAGGCGGCAAAAGAACTTCCCGGAAACGTCACCTTGAGGGAACTCCTCGAACTTCATGCCGAGGAAAAGATGTGTGCGTCCTGCCACATGCGAATGGATCCGATCGGATTGGCACTGGAAAACTTCAACCAATTAGGTCTCTGGCGTGACGAAGAGAACGGGCAACCGATTGACGCCTCCGGCAAGTTGATGACCGGGGAGCGGTTTTCTGATGCCAAGGAACTCAGTCATATTCTCGCGACAGATCGGAAGGGAGACTTTCACCGGGCCCTTTCCGAGAAACTCCTGACTTATGCTATTGGTCGGGGGATTGAATACTTCGATGCGCCGACGATCGACAAGATCGTTGCCGATGCTGAAGCTAACGGAGGAACACTGCGAGAGATTCTCTATGGAGTGATCGAGAGTGCCCCGTTTCAGAAACGTCGTGGCGACGGCGGATTTTCTGCTGGGTCCGGACATTAATTGAGGTTAAGACAGAGTCGCCATGACAAGACGCGCTTCATTGCTTTTTGCGGTTGCCTTGATGACTCTGCCGGCCGGTGCGGCAGATGTTTCTCGAGTCCTCTTCGTTGGAAACAGTTACACCGGGCAGGTTCGCGCAACCTTCCTTTCCATGCTCAAGGGAACGGAGGCGGAGAATATTCACTTCGAATTCATCACCCCGGGCGGCTGCACCCTTGGGCGTCATCTCGAGAACGATAAGACGGTTAAGACGATAGAGGAGGGGGACTGGGACCTGGTGATCCTGCAGGAACAAAGCCAGACGCCTGGTTTGCCGGGTAAGTTTGGGGATTCCTTCCAAGACTCTGCCGATAAACTTTGTCGAATGATTCGCACAGCCGGAGCAGAGCCGGTCTTTTACATGACGTGGGGGCGACGCGACGGCGACAGTCGTAATTCGGGGATTTATCCGGACTACGATGCGATGCAGGAAAAGCTTACTGATGCCTATGAGAAGGCAGCGCGGCGCAACAAAGCTGAGATAGCACCGGTTGGAATCGCCTGGAAGAAAGTGAGGAAGGAATTCCCGGAACTAGGGGAAAAGCTCTACAAGGCCGACGGCTCTCATCCATCTGCGCTTGGTGCCTGCCTCGTGACCTCCGTGTTTTTCCAGGAGGTTTTCGGGGGAGATCTGAAAACCATGGGCGCGCCGAAAGGGGTGACTGATGAGGAGTTCGGGCAGATCCTGTCAGTTGTGCTGGCGCATCGCCAGGGCTGAAGTAAGCTGCTGCTTTACTGGCAATAAGTCCACCCTATGGCTCATTGGGACGGGGCGGTTCTCCCAGTCCTCATTGCCGTAGCTTTTCACGAAGTATGAACCGGTGTCATAGTCCGGTATGATTCGCATTGCCGCTTGTCTTCTGCTGTTCTGTTCTGTCGCTGTTTCTGAGGATGAGAGTTACCCAACTCATCCTGACATGCTTCCGAAGGATGGGGTGCCTCAGGGTAAAGTCACCCGTGGGACTTTCGATGAGAGCTCAGTTTTTCCCGGAACGACGCGGGAATATGGTGTTTATGTGCCGGCCCAGTATGACGGATCAAAGTCCGCCGCCCTGATGGTGTTCCAGGACGGGATGGCCTACATGAAAGTAGTTCCGACCATGTTCGACAACCTGATCGACTCGGGTGATATGCCGGTCACGATTGGCTTGTTTGTGAATCCCGGGATTGTTCCTGCGGCGCACGAAAAGGCTCAGCCGAGATACAATCGATCATTCGAATTCGACACGGTGGACGGTCGCTACGCGAAGTTTCTGCTGGAAGAGTTGATGCCGGTGGCGCTGAAGGGATTGAACATCACGGACGATCCGAACCTTCGTGGCTCGGTGGGGGCCAGCACTGGTGGAATTGCTGCCTTCACCCTGGCCTGGGAGCGTCCCGATCAGTTCCGTCGCGTGTTTTCCCAGGTCGGAAGTTATGTTGGATTACGAGGAGGCAACGAATTGCCGGTCCTCGTTCGCAAGACAGAGCCGAAACCGATCCGGGTCTTCCTGCAGAGCGGTACGAATGATAACGACCTCTACTGCGGCAGCTGGTGGGCGGCGAACGAGGACATGTTGTCGGCACTGACCTGGGCCGGATACGAGGTGAACCATGATTGGGGTGATGGTGGTCATAACCGGAAACACGGCTATGCGATTTTCCCCGACGTGATGCGTTGGCTTTGGGGAGGATGGGAGACTGAGCCCGTGATAAGCAATCATCCGGTGGCTGATCGCAAGCAAAGTACAGGAGAAAACTTCCTGGTAGAGGGTGAGGACTGGGAACTGGTCAGCGAGGGACACCTCTTTACAGAAGGGCCTGCAGTGAATGAAAACGGGGAGTTGTTTTTCACTGACCTCGAGGGCAGCAAAATCTGGCGGGTCGGGAAGGACGGAAACGAAACCCTCTTCAAAGATAAGACTGGTGGGACCAACGGGCTTGCTTTTGCTCCTGACGGTAAGACACTCTATGGTTGCCAACGCGTACCCGGGCGCCTCGTGTCTTGGGACATTGAGACCGGTGAGGTCTCGGTCCACGTTGAGGACGTTCGCCCTAACGATGTGGTCGTGGCTCATGACGGGACGGTCTATTTTTCAAACCCGGGAAAGAAAGAAGTTTGGGTGATTCCTCCGGGAGAAGAGGCACGTGTAGCGGCATCTGAATACTCCGGGGTGAACGGGGTCCTCCTAAGTGTGGATCAATCATTAGTTTTCGGAGCTGACTATCCGGGACGATTCGTCTGGTCGGGTCAGCGCAAAACCGACGGTACTCTGGCATATAATCAGCCCTATTTTCACCTGCACCTTCCTCCGGCATCGCTTGATATACGCAGTCATGCAGACGGTATGGCAATGAGTCGGGAGGGGTGGTTACTGGTGGCCACTTCGATGGGAGTTCAGATCTGTGACCAACCCGGGCGAGTGAATTTTATTATCCCTCAACCGCTGGGCGAGCGCCATCCGTCCAATGTATTTCTCTTTGAGAATACGCTCTACGCCACCTGCGGAACGAAGGTGTTCAAGCGCAAGATCAAGCTGACCGGAGCTCCTGCGTGGGAGCCACCCGGGAATCCCGGTAAGCCCCAACTTTAGCCGGGAATTGGTGCATTACGGGGCCAAAAATGCGTTCGATGCGCATTTAGGTTTTGTGGGGTTCCGCTAGAATTGTGTTATGAGCCGGATATTCTCGAGCTCGGTTGTGGCGTCCTGCAATCCTGATCTCAGTGAATCATGGGCTGCAGGCGACCTGCGGGAAGGTCGAGCATTTCTTTGCGGTTCATCTTACCGCCCGGTGTGTCACTGCCGTTAACTTTTGGAACAGGCAATCGGATGTCGGATTCTAAGGCGGTTCAGATGTTTGGCGTCAAGAAGTAGTGGAGTTTTAAGGGGGCGTCGTTATGCTTGCCTGCCTCAATCTATGAAAAACAGCCTTTTTTTCACCTTCGTCATTCTCACTGGCCTAAGCCTTGCCGCAGCAGAGCCGCAGAAACCCAATGTCATTGTCATCATGGCAGACGATCTGGGTTATGGGGATCTTTCCTGCTACGGCACTGAAAGCTTTGAAACGCCATATATCGACCAACTGGCCACTGAAGGAATGCGTTTCACGAGCGGTTACTGCTCCGCATCTACCTGCACCCCAACACGCTGGTCTTTCCTGACTGGCACCTACGCGTTTCGTGAGAAGAACACGGGAATTGCGGCTCCGAGTTCTCCTCTTCGGGTCAACCACGAAATTACCTGCATTGGTGACATGTTCAAGACGGCTGGATATTCCACCGCGATCATCGGAAAGTGGCACCTGGGTCTCGGTGGCCAAGATGGTCCGGACTGGAACGGCGAGCTGAAGCCTGGGCCGCTTGAGATTGGTTTTGATACCTGCTTCCTCCTTCCGACCACTAATGACCGTGTACCTCAGGTCTACGTGAAAGACCACCATGTCCTTAATCTTGATCCCTCCGATCCCATTTGGGTCGGTACCAAGGCTCCGAGTCCAGAACACCCCACTGGTATCAACCAGCGCGAAACGTTAAAGATGGACTGGACCCATGGTCATAACGCGACAATTCACAACGGTATCAGCCGGATTGGATTCTACACCGGTGGCCACAAGGCGCGCTTCCGCGATGAGGATCTTGCCGACAAGTGGGTGGAGCAGTCCCTTGAGTTCATGGAGGAAAACAAGGACGGCCCGTTTTTCCTTTTCTTCGCTTCTCACGATCTTCACGTGCCACGGATTCCACATGAGCGTTTCCAGGGAAAAACTGATCTTGGTTACCGCGCTGATGTTATCGTCCAACTCGATTGGTGTGTGGGCGAAATCATGAAGGGCCTCGATGATCTTGGTCTCGCTGAAAACACGATGATTGTTTTCTGCTCAGACAACGGTCCGGTGATGGATGACGGCTACGCCGACGAAGCTCTCGAAAAGCTGGGTGATCACAAAGCAGGTGGTGGATTTACCGGAGGTAAATACAGCGTCTACGAGGGCGGCACTCGTACCCCTTTCATCACCCGTTGGAAGGGCACGATTGAGCCCGGCGTTTCTGACGAGATGGTCTGCACGATCGACCTATACTCCAGCTTTGCGAGTCTCACTGGCACTGCCGTCGAAGAGGACGCCGCTCGTGACAGCATCGACGTGATGGGGGCACTGCTCGGAAAGGAAGGCGCTAAAGGACGCAGCGAGTTGGTTCAGCAGGATAACGGCAGCCGTGGAAACTTTGGCTTTCGCCAGGGCGACTGGAAACTCCAGGTCCACGCTCAGGGTAAGGCTCGCAACGTCGTGGTTGAGAAATTACTCGAAACGACCGCGGTACCCAAGATCCAGTTGTTCAACCTGGCTGATGATCCCGTCGAGAAAAACGATCTGGCTGAATCCAACGCAAAGAAGGCAAAAGAAATGAAGGCCCGCCTCGACAAGATTATCGCCGACGGTCGCAGTCGATAATCGCCCGGCGTTCTCAAGAAATAACGGATACCTCAAGGCTATTGCCAAGGCTGCAGATCAGCGGCTGTAGTGGGAAACCTGAGCCATTCGCATTGGTTGGTGCTGTTGCAGCTCCTCAGCATCCCAAAGGTCGACAACCTCGACCGTCATTCCGCTGTCCATATTAGCAAACAGCACCGGTGCCACGCTGTAAGGCAGGCGAATGCAGCCTGCTGAAGCGGGGTGACCGGGCAGATCGCCGATGTGCATACCTATGGCGGTGGAATCGAGTCGTTGCCAGTAAGGCATTTCGACATTGTAGATAGTGGACACCTTGCCGTGAGCAATGCGCTCAGTGACCTTGAAAGTTCCGCGCGGTGTGTGCTTGTCCGAACGTGCCGTGGAAACCGCAGTATCAATAGCGACCTGGTTGCCGACCAGGAGATAAGCGCGCTGACGTCCGATATCTACGATGACTTTCTTCTCGGCATTTTTGCCGGTTTCAAGAAGCTGATAGTTGATGTAGGCGTCGTTGTGGACGTCGAGGTAGCCCGTTCGCTGAGCGTTCTGGATTGGAGCTCTCTGGGCTTCCTGGATCGCATTGAGCTGGGCAACGCGCATTTCCTTGGCCTTTTTTTTGGCCTTGAAGTTAAAGAGACCCGCTTGGGCACTGGTCATGGTGCTCATGGTTACCCCGAGCAAGGCCACTGCGGTTACGACTTCGCGGACGCCGTGGGCTTCCACCTCTGGATCTTCGAAAATGAGTCCGATATCGCTGTCCTCGTTTTCGCAAAACTCCTTGAACTGGTCGTTGTTGGTTAGCAGCAGCCCGAGCAGTTGGACTTGGGCAGACTCACCGTCGTCGCCGGACTGCCAGCGAATCAGGGGCAAAGTCGCCTCGTCTCGCTTGATCGCCGGATCGTCAAGCGAGGTGGAAAGAACCTCGAGAAAACGTCGGACATAGTCTTCCGGGTCAGAAGCATCGGAGAGTGCTTCAAACGGCCTCGTGTCGCGGAAAAGGCCTTGAAGATGCAGATCAAAGGCATTGTCTTTCCAGAGCAGGTAGGGTTCCTCTTCGCCGGCATCGAGATTGACTTCGAATTCCTGGAAGAGGTCGGTTTCCTGTGGATTGGATTGGAGGAAAACTCCGTCCCGCGAGACGTCAAAGGTCAGCTCGGAGCCGGCGAATATCGAAGCGACGAATTCGACTTCGGAGTTTCTGGATGGTTCCAGATCGGCGCCCTCAGAGGGGAGTTCATTGACGGGCCCGAGGAAGGTAGCAGCATCTTTCATGGTAGTAGGCTGGTTTTGGGTTTGGTGTCAATATCACCAGTCGGAACTGAGCCCGGTATGCCAAGGCTCACTGACGGATGACAAGATAGTGTGCATCATCGAAGGAGGAATTGCAGGATAAACGGAAAGAATTCTGGCAATCAGAGCGGTAACCCGAGGCGCCGCAAAGCTCGTCCCGGTCTGCATCTGAATCCCTCCGCCCAGCCAGGCGACCTCGACATTTTCGCCCTTTGCGGAGAAACTGACAAGGTGATCGGGGCGATAAAAGACGTCGTTAGTATCTGTGTTCGCAAGATCAACGCCGATGACAGATGTGAAATGAGCCGGCCATTCAGCCTCGGTGCTGTCGGCGTTATTGGCTGCGGCAACGACATGGGCTCCCTTGAGCCAGGCGTCGTCAGTCCATTCTTTATGGGGCAGAATAAACTTGGCCAGACCCCGGCAGCCAAAACTGCAGTTCAGGATCTGGTAGCCGCGCTTGATCGCTTCCTTCACACCGGCGCAGATAAGATGGGTCTTGGAAAAGCTGCGAGCGTCAATCACCCGGAAGCTTCCGACCTCGGCGTCGGGGGCAAACTGGTGGACGATGTCGGCAACGGCAGTGCCGTGACCATAGGCATCGTTGCCTAGCCCTTCGAGCGTTTCAATACGGCCATTCTGTTCTTCAAACGCGATTGAGTCGGTCAGCTTGAGTCCCCTGAGGCGCGGATGGTCCGCTTCAATCCCCGAATCGATTACAGCCACCTTCACGCCAGCACCGCTGCCTGACTTCGCAGCGGAGCGCACCTCTTCAAGGCTGGGCCAAGAGGTGTCAGCGATGGCATGGTCACTCATAGTTCGAGGTCAAGCAGTCTCGTAAGAAGGCGATAGTTGACCAGTCTTTCGAGGACGGTGGAAAGACGCCGCATCCGATTGAGGTTACTGGCGGAGAAGCCGGGGGGATCCGGGGCATCCTCGGAGTCCTTGATCTGGACGGTGCTGATCACACCGCGGAGCGCCCCGCACATATAGAAAGGCGTCACGATCATTGCGCAGGTCACCTGATTGAGAGCTTCATCGACGCGTTTCGAGTGCTGAGCATTAAGGTAGACCTGATTTTCGCAAAGTGATTGTTCGGAAGCGTAGGCCAGCGATACGAGGCCGTCGGAAATGGATTGCTCCCAGCCGATGAATGAGGGGTCGGGTTCGCTGTGGGTGACGACGAGTTTTTCTTGATCCTGATCTGCAAACCAGATGGAGATGAAGTCTGCATTGATGTAGTCCATGGCCGTCCGTAAGACGGACAAGCCGGGGTCTCCAATGACTCCTTTGAACTCCTCGGTTCCCAGTTCTTCAGCGGCTCTAGCCAGGCTTCTTTCGATGTGCGAAGCGTACTCCGATATAACAGGGTCAGACGTCATCACAGGGCGATTTCAGGGTTTGGGTTCGAACAAAACTCGGCGGAGGAGGTTACCGAATAGTAGTAAAGAGACGATTGAGGAGCGACTTGATTCACAACTATTGCCCAAAAAGGGAGAAAAAGTGGACGAAATGGCTCAGTATGCCTGCTTCGATGGGGTTTTCCGCAGAAACCAGACCGATTTTTAGATTTTCGACGCGGGAAACCGCCATGATCAGGGGCCGCGAGTTCCACCCGGCGAATTGACAGGGAGAGTTTCAAGGGTTGAGGTTGGCTCATGAGATTTCTTCAAACGTTTGCCCTCGTGGCTGGATTTGTCGCAGCCTCCTCCGTTGTTTATGGTGAGAATCCTCATGTGGTGGTGATCCTCGTCGACGACATGGGCTACGGCGACGCTGCGTGCTACAATCCGAAGTCCAAGATCAAAACGCCGAATCTCAATGAACTCGCTGCTGAGGGAATGCGGTTCACGGATGCCCATGCTCCGGGGCCTCTTTGTCACCTCTCGCGCTATGGATTGATGACCGGGACCTATCCTTTTCGAACAGATATTTCGGTGTGGCCGACCAAGCCGGTAATCCAAGAAAAGGAAGACACTATAGCGAAATTATTGTCACGTCAGGGTTATCAAACCGCAATGGTTGGGAAATGGCACTTGGGTTTTCTTGAAAACGGTTACGATAATTCGCTTCCAGGTGGGCCGGTTGACCAGGGGTTTCAATCTTATTTCGGGATACGGGCGTCCACAGATATTCCCCCGTATTTCTACATTCGGGGAGACAAAGCGGTGATGCCCCCTACGGACGAAATCGGAGACAATGCGACTGACGGTTGGTCACCGATTCAAGGTGAATTCTGGCGCGCCGGCGGCATTTCCCCTGACTTGAAACTCGACCAAGTCCTGCCGCGCTTCACCGATGAGGCGATCGAGGTTATCAAAAAACGTGATGAGGAAAAACCGCTCATGCTTTACCTCGCTTATCCGGCACCTCATACACCGTGGTTGCCGTCAGAGGAATTCAAGGAGACTAGCAAAGCCGGAATCTACGGTGACTTCATGACCATGGTCGACGACGAGATTGGAAAGGTTTTGTCTGCGCTGGAAGAGGCGGGTATGACTGAGGATACCCTGGTTTTGTTTACTTCCGACAACGGGCCGGTTTGGTATGAAGAGGATGTCGAGCGATTGGGCCATGATTCTTCCGGCGGTTTTCGGGGGATGAAGGCCGACGCCTGGGAGGCTGGGCATCGCATGCCTTTCATTATTCGCTGGCCAGAGGCGGTGGAGGCGGGCTCAGTGGCGGACAAGACAATTTCGTTTACCGACCTTCTCGCGACGCTGGCCGAGTTGACTGGCGGTGAATTGACCGCCGACGGTGGGCCGGACAGTCATAGCTTTCTGTCGACTTTGAGAGGTAAGAGCGCCCGCGAGCGCCCGCCAGTGGTAATGCAGTCGGGGCGTAAACTGATGACAATCCGTTCCGGTGACTGGAAACTGATTGAGGGCAAAGGTTCCGGTGGCTTTACGAAGGTGTCGGCCGAGGCGTTGAAAGAGGAACCGGAGGCGCAGCTTTATAATCTGGCCAAAGATCCTGGTGAAGAAAACAATCTCTTTGAGGAGATGCCCGAAGTGGTGGACAGACTTCGTTTTGAAATGGCTGAAGTGATAGGGCCTAGTGTGGAAGACTAGGCTTCGTTTCGGTATACTTTGTCAAGATAGTCACCGAAGTTTCCGGCGAAGAATTCTTCGTCTGACCCAAAGATAGCGTGACGGTAGACGGAGGAGCTGTGGCCGAGGGAGAGTAGGTAGCGGTAATCTCTGGTTTCACCGAACCGGAGCCACGGGTGTGGAGCGGTGCATTCGTCGTAAATGAACTCCCATTGCTCAAAAGGGAGGACGGGCCAGATCATGCCACACTGCGCTTCAAGCCCGTTTGATTGGAGCAGGTAGGAGCGAATTTCTTCCGGTAGTTTGTGACCTTTTTCCGATTCCCAGGCCGCGATTGTCTCCTCAGCGAGCGGTGGATAGAAGAGCGCATCAATCTTTCCGGCGCGGGCGGCGGGTCCTTCGGTGAGCCTGATGATATGCGGTTTCCAATACATGGATGTTCGCAGGAGGTTACCCAGTTTTCGGGAGCTGTCGCGGCGATTTGCGAGCTAGAGCCGACCCAACTTTGGTGAGGGTGGAAAGAATACCGATCATCAAAACAGTGAATCATGTTTCAGGGACTGTGGGACCTCGGTTTCCATAATAGACAAATTATGTCATATGAAAAATTGGGAGCGTTAACCTTATAGGGAAGGACAAGTTGGTCGCCTTATGGTGGAGCCAAACGGCGTTTTCGCGCTCATAATCGGTTATTTGGGCTCCAAAACACGGTTTTCACCGTTTCGAGCGAGGATGGCAGACGTAGAACAAACAATGCCCCGGAACGAAGCACTTGCCAAAATTCAGGATCTCGAAGATCAGACCATCAACCGATTCTGCTCGGTCAAACGTCGTGTTGAAAAGCGACTCGACTGGATGGATGAGAATATCGAGTTCTCGGAGGTGGAAAGTCTCATTCTCCAGCAGATTTTGTTTCATGAGTCTCGCGGCTACTATCTTTTTCAGGAGCCCTGGTTGGAGCACCAGCCTTTTAAGCATCGTTGTCGGGTGGTGCTGACTTTTCGCCCGACGGAGTCGAATCGTTAGTCAAACTTTTGTCGTCTCGATACGATGAAGCGAATTAAGCCTTGTCGCTGGCGTGAGGGGCCCCGGCTGCCAGTGTGCCTCTGGTCGGAATAGCCGGTGGTGCCGAAGCGCCTCAGCAACCGGTTTCGCCGCGTTGCTATAGATCAAAGCAAAAAAGCCCGGGAAACAGTGGTTCTTTTCGGACCAAAGAAGCTGGCGACTATTTGTTCGCCAGCCTCTCGACGTCTCTGCCCCGGAGGATTTCACCTTCCTCGGTCACGAGAGTAAATTCGCCGCGAGTCTTGTCAGCCAGCTCCTTGAGATTCTCGTAGGCTTTCAGAACCATGAAGCAAATCGAGTTGATTTTTGCCCGGCTCTTGGTGCGATTGAAGTCGAGGACGTCATCAACAACCGGCTTTTTGTCAGGGTGTTTGCCAACAGCACCGTCGGTCATGAAGTAAATCACATCCGGCTCCATGTTCATGGCCATTTTGAGCGGGTCACGCCAGTCCGTCCCGAACTCCATTTTAGTATTGTCGATTTCCTCAGCTACCTTGCGGAGTTTACTCGGTGTGGCTTTGATGTATTTCACCTCAGGCCAATCGTCGGGGTCACCGCCTTTGAATTCCCAGAAGTTTTTTCCGCTGGCGTGTTGGGTCCAGTCTTCCTTGAACTTCTTCTTGTCGTATTCTCCAACCCACCAGGAAGGGCCGGAGAAGAAAAGAATCTGGAATTCCACGCCGGGAGGTAGCGACTTAACCGTGCGCTTTAACTCCTCCTGCATGAGGGAGAATTTCGTCTTGCCGGTCTTACCAGTCGCTTTCATGGAAGCCGAAGCATCCACTACGAAGACCACCTTGGTTGCACTCGTCTTTGATCCAAAGAACGAAACCATGCTGCCGCTGTCATCACCTTCAAAGCTCATGGAGGGACCGAATGAATCGCCCATGCCGAGCGGCTCAAAAGTCATAGTGGTGGAGTCAAACTCCGGAACAGCGAAGGATGAGGTGGAAAATGCTGTCGTCACCTGCATCTGAGTGGAGGCACTCTGAGCGGTCGGCTGCACCTGCTGCTTCTCCATCTTAACATTCTCCATGTCGTCCGCATTCTCGTTAGGAGCAGCGGTGCCGATGATCTGGGGCGGCTTGTTCGGAGGAAGCGCCACCTTGGCCAGGATCAAGAGCACGGCGATGACGAGGTGAACGGCAACGGCGACGAGGATTGCTGAAATTTTACTGTTTCGGGTCGACTCCTGTTCTGCCGCATGAATCGCTTCACCTTCCTGGGTGACGAGATAGCGCTCGTGGCCTTCCTCGTCCTCACCGACGTCGTAGTCGTGAGGCACCTCTTCGGAGTGGGCTTCGTGAATTTCGGGAACAGGGGGTTCTTCGTGTGTCTCGTGCTCTTCAACATCTTCTTCTCCCGGGGGACGGAGGGTTTTGGGAGTGACCGGTTCAGATCCTGTCGATGCAGCCTCGGGGGCTTTCTCAACTTCCTCTTCATTGCCAATGAGGTGGGCATTGATGGAAGCTTCGAATTCAGCATCGGCGTAGGAAGGTTCAATCGCGATGGCGGCGTCGTAGTGCTTGCGGGCCTGGCCGGGTTGATCGAGGACGAGCAGGTGCGTAGCGAGGATACGATGGCCGTATCCACTGGCTGGGTTGGCTTCGACGAAAGACTTGAGGATGGAGTCCCAATTACCTGCGTTGGTATGACCACCGGCAAGTTCAAGAGCCTGGTGGAGTTGGGTGTCGTCTGCCAGGTTGCCTTCGCCTGAGGCAATGGTATCGGCGGCGCCGTCGGCATCGCCGGTTTCGATCAGTTTCTGGGCGAGCTCGATTCTCAGGTCCCAGTTGGAAGGATCTTTTTCAAGGCCTTCCCGAAGGAGGTTTTCTACGCTACTCATGGGTGTATTTCAAAAATGGAGACCTACAGGAGGGAGAGATTACAATTCTGGGGGCGAAGCGTATGAATATTTCGATGGATTTGGCTATAAAATTATAGCGTCATCATTGCGCCGATCTGTTTTTATCGTGTCATGCATAAAGAATAGTCCGGAGACGCCCTGTTTGTGACAAAAATCCGGGTAAAATCTACCCGGAAGCCGTTTGGGACGGGGTTGCGGGGGGATTGCGGTTGATCGGACTGGGCAATTTCGTTAAACCCATCGGATGCCAATTCAATACACTGGATTTGCTGATGAAGCCGAAAAATCCCTGGCTGATCAGGTATCCGTTCTCAAACAAGTGGGATGGTCTGCCATCGAACTCCGATTGATCGACGGAAAGAATGTCTGCGATCAGACCGATGAGGAGTGGAAGCGATCGTGGGATTACCTGCAATCAGAAGGTATTGCGGTGGTTGGATTCGGAGGGCAAATCGGGAACTGGGCGCGCTCAGTCGATACCGATTTTCAGATCGACGAAGACGAACTGGTGAGAGTCGCACCGCGAATGAGAGAGTGCGGTTGTCAGTTTCTCAGGATCATGTCATATCCCAATTCCACTGAAGCTCCTCTGGAGGATTCAGATTGGCGACATGAGGTGGTGAGACGAATTCGTGAGCTGGCGGAAATCGCCGAGGGAGAAGGGGTCATCCTCGGACACGAGAATTGCAGCGGTTACGGTGGTACGAGGGAAGGGTTTCTAGAGTTGATCGAGGAGGTGGATCACCCCTCTTTTAAACTGATCTTCGATACCGGAAATAACACCCTCCACGAAAAGAGCGGTGAAGCGACCTGGGGCTACTACGATGCCTGTCGCAGTGAAATTGTGCATGTCCACATTAAGGCAGCGATACCGGGTGACGATGGAGAGTTTGCGACTTGTTTCGTGGACGAAGATCCGGTCCAGGAAAGAATCCTGAAAGACCTCCAGTCTAACGGTTATGACGGGTGGCTTTCGATCGAGCCCCATCTCGCCGCCGCGATTCATGCCGGGCAGGATATCGATGATACCGGGCACGCCCGGAAAGTCTGGGTCGACTATGCCGGGCGATTGGAAAAACTCGTAGCAGCAACCTCAGCCTCATGAACGTGAACGTTTTTGGCTCGAAAACGGAGATGGGAAGTGCTGCTTCCGATCTGGGATCGAGCCGTTTGCAGGATGCTTTGGCTGCCAACGGTAGTGCTGCGATCATTGTAGCCACCGGGGCATCGCAGTTTGAAATGCTTGAAAGCCTTCGGCAACGTGATTTGCCCTGGCCTCGGATCACGGGGTTTCATCTGGATGAATATATCGGGCTTCCGATTTCGCATGACGCTTCGTTTAGAAAGTATTTGTGGCAGCGTTTTGTCAGCCAATTGCCTCTGCCCTTGAAAGAGTTCCATTTTCTCAATGGTGAAGGCGACGCCGGATCCGAATGCAGCAGGGTGGGGTCACTGATTGAACAGCAAAGCATTGACGTGGCTTTCGTAGGCATTGGTGAGAACGGACATCTCGCTTTTAACGATCCTCCGGCAGACTTTGAAACGAACGAACCCTACCTCGTCGTGGACCTTGACGATGCCTGCCGTCAGCAACAGTTGGGAGAAGGTTGGTTTCCGAATTTTGATTCCGTCCCTAGACAGGCGATTTCGATGTCGATTCGCCGGATCATGGCGAGCAAGACCATCATCTGCACAGTGCCCGATACGAGAAAGGCGGAAGCGGTAAGGAATTCATTGAAGGGGGATGTTACCCCGGAAGTGCCGGCGTCTATTTTGCAGACTCATCCGGATTGTCATTTCTTTTTCGACCAGGAAGCTGCTTCCCTGTTGTGAAACCGTTCGATCTCCAGGTTAACGGCTATGCCGGTGTGGATTTCAGTTCTCTTGAACTGACAGGGTCACAGTTGCACGAGGCCTGTGAGGCAGTCCGCCGGGACGGAGGAGACCGAATCCTGGCCACGTTGATCACGGACTCCGTCGAAAACCTGGAGAGTAAACTTCGTAACCTCGTTGATCTTCGGGAACAGGATGATCTCGCCGGCGAGGTGATTGCCGGTTTCCACATTGAGGGCCCTTTTCTCAGTGCCGAGCCTGGATACATCGGCGCTCACCCGGCTAACCTGACCAAGAAGGCCAACATCGAAGATGCCCGGCGCCTTCTGGATGCGGCGGGAGGATTGACGAAGGTAGTGACCCTGGCGCCTGAGGCCGATTCCGGCGGACGAGTCACGCGTTACCTCGCAGACCGTGACGTTATTGTGTCAGCAGGCCATACCAATGCGAGTCAGGATCAGCTGGGCATCGCGATAGACCAGGGGTTGAGTATGGTGACGCACCTTGGCAACGGATGTCCCGTCGATTTGCCGCGCCACGACAACATCATCCAGCGGGTGTTGAGTCTGCGTGAATCGCTCTGGATCGGTTTTATCCCGGACGGGCACCACATCGACTTTTTTGCCCTGAAGAATTATCTTGATCTGGTCGGACTGGACCGGGCCTTCATGGTAACTGATGCGATTTCAGCCTCGGGCCTTGGGGCGGGCACTTACGAGCTTTCGGGGGAGCCGGTGGAGGTTGATTCTTCTGGAGTGGCACGTCGACCGGGGTCGCCAAATCTTTCCGGCTCAACCCTGACCATTCAGCAGATGCGGGAAAATTTGAGTCGCCACCTCGGGATGAGTGATGCTGAAATCGAGCAAGTCGTTGCGCTCAATCCCGGAAAAGCGGTTGGAGAAAACGTATGAAAGGACTTTTGAAATCTATTGGGCCGGCCATCATTGTAGCGGCTGTAGTGCTCGGGCCGGGCTCGATCCTGACAAGTTCTAAAGTTGGTGCGTCATTTGGATTGCTCGGGCTGCCGGTGGTGGTCTGTGCTGCTGTGCTGATGATCGGAATGGTGGCTTTGTCAGCGCGGCTGGGGGCTGTCTATGAGGGTAGTCTTTGCACGGAATTGCGAGAGCGATTGGGGAGCGGCGTGACGATTGCGATCGGTTTGATTCTATTTGTTCTCGTGGCGCTGTTTCAGTCATCGAACAACATCGCTCTCATCGGCGGACTGGAGGCGCTCTTTGGCGAGTCCGAGTGGTCTTTGGGTATGCGACAGGGCACGCTTTTGGTCTTCAACGGGCTGATCGTCGCCTCTCTCTATTTACTGCGAAACTTATATTCCTCCGTCGAGAAATTGATGAAGTTCCTCATCGGTCTGATGAGCCTGGCTTTCCTCGTCAACCTGGTCGTGGCTTATTCTCGTCCCCGTGGCTATGTCCCGGTTGAATCGAGCGATACCCCGAACCTACTTCCGCTTCTCGGGATGATCGGGACCACCTTTTCGGTGGGAGGCGCCTTTTACCAGGCCTACCTGGTCAGGGAGAAAGGATGGGGACTGGGTGATGTTCGCAAGGGGCTGACCGATTCCGTGGTCAGTGTTTCCGTGTTGGGAATCATGACAATGGCTATCCTGCTGACTTCCTACCGGGTCTTTTACGGTCACGGGGAGCCGGTGGTTCTGTCATCGGTCGGTGAGGTGGCCCTGCAACTGGAACCGCTCTTTGGTCCGTGGGCGCGCGTGGTGTTTGCCTCAGGGATTCTGGCCGGAGCGCTGAGCTCATTTCTCGTGAACTGTCTTATCGGAGGTACGGTGATGTCGGATTCGCTGGGGAAAGGAGCAAGGCTTTCGGATTCCGGGCCTGTTCACCTGACAGCGCTCGCGCTGGTCATCGGGATGGGAGTTGCCATGATGTTTTTCGCTCGGGAGGGAAGCACGGTTGTTCTCATCACCATCGCTCAGGCAATGACGGTTCTGGGTATCCCGGCGCTGGCTGCAGCCCTCGTGTATCTGGGGACGAGGAAGGACCTGAAGGGGGAGCGAAAGGTTCCGGCTCCAATCATTTGGATCGCCGCACTGGGCTTTCTTGTGTCATGCGTTCTGGCCTGCCTGACCGCTGTGAAGGTTTACGACAAATTGACCGGAGGGTGATCAGTTTCTCGACGGCCTCGGAGCAGAAAACGCCGGGTAAGATTAGGGTGTATGTGCTCCGGACTGCTCTTAGGCCACGTCCGGAAACTATCGATCCAGAGGCCTCAGCCTCTTTGCCTTCTACTCTAATTTGCCAGCCGCGATTCGATTAGAGCGGTGAGCTCCTCGACCTTATCAGGGTTGGCATCGGCGATATTCTTCGTTTCACCAGCTTCGCTATTGTGATCGTAGAGTTCGGCATAACCATCCTTGTGGAGAATCAGGCGATGGGTCGCAGTGCGCACAGTGCGGTTGTTCTTGGAGTAGGCGAAGGCCGGATGTCCTTCGGCAGCCGGGGAATCCAGTTGAGGCTTGAGAGACTGGCCGGTCACGAAATCAGGAACAGGAAGCCCTGAGACTTCGCAAATGGTGGGGAAAATATCGAGCGTCTCGACAGTGGATGAGGTAGCCAATCCGGCTTCCTTGATGCCGGGGTAGGAAATAATGAGGGGAGAACGGAGCGCTTCTTCGAAGAGGCAATGCTTGCCCCAGATGGCGTGCTCACCCAGATGCCAACCGTGATCTCCCCATAACACCACAATCGTGTTATCAGCTTCTCCGCTGGCCTTCAATTGATCCATGAGTCGCCCAACCTGAGCGTCAGCATAGGTGACGCAGGCAGCATAATGGCGACGAACCTCTTCAGAGAATTCAGCGTCTTCGTTAGGGTTGCGCCCCCAGCGATTGTATTTCATGAACTCTCCTGATTTGTGCCAGGTAGTTCTCCAATCCGGTTGCTCAGGGTGAGGAACCGGAGGAAGCTTATTTCCCTTGTAGGGTTCGAGATACTTCGCCGGAGCGCCGAAGGGAAGGTGGGGGCGGAGAATACCTACCGCCAGGAAGAACGGTCTTTCTTCTTTGGCCAGCTCCTTGATCTGCTTAATAGCTTCGTCGGTAGCAATGCCGTCCGGGTAGATGTCGTCTTCACCTTCAAGGGCCTGGTAGACATCCATATCCTTGGCATTTTTTCGAATTTCCCCGTTTGCCAGGCCGTGCATCCATCCGCGGGGATGTTGCCAGTCGCCTGCCGGGAGCAGGTGTCGGTCCCATGAGAGCGGCATCTCGGGTTCGTCTTCCTTGTCCCAATCGGCACCGCCGCGACCACCGGGATGGTGTGAAACTTTTCCGACAGAGACAGTCGTGTAACCGTTCTCTTTGAACCAGGCCGGCATTGACGGTGGAAATGCTTTGGGATCTTTTCCAAGTTCTTTGGCCCGGGAGAAGAGCGCGCCGTTGCTGCTGGATCCGTAGGTTCCGGTGAGAAGGGTGTAGCGAGAAGCGCCGCAGGTGGGGGCATTCACATAGTGATTCTGGAAGATTCGCCCTTTGGAAGCCAGTGCATCGATGTGAGGCGAGACAATATAGTCCTTGCCGAAACAATTCAGTTCCGGACGGAGGTCGTCAACGCAGATGAGAAGTACGTTGGGATGTTCGTCAGCGACAAGTTGGGTCAGCCCCAGCGCAAGGGTGAGAAGAGTTAAAAAGGATTTCATAAGCGAACCCTTTCATCATCGCCATGGATAAGCCCCGTGGGAAGGGCGGAATGCCGGATCTATCTTTGCGCAAATCGAGAGGGGCACCAGCAGCCAGTCGAGCCTTCGATCATAGTGCTGCCTCTTGCATCTTTTTTGTCTCGCACATTGATACGGGTTACGTCAGCAACTCGAGCGCACTTGAGTAGAGGCTCCTTGGGGGTGAAAAAGGTCTGGCTCTGAATCGTTTCGGTATTCCGCTGACCTTGTCTTGCCATCAAGCACCGCTTTTTGCGCCAAGCGCGGTGGGGTGGAGTCGCCGTAGGTGAACAATACGCATCGCATGGTTGTTATCCTTGTCAGCGGAGAACGCTTCATCGGAAAGAGTTTCCCATTTGGCGGCATTTTCGTAGTCGGGGAAGAGTACGGTTCCTTCGATCCCGGCGTCGATCAGTGTCAGGATCAGTTCGTCGGCGTAGGGGAGGGCGGTATGGTAGAGGCCAGCCCCTCCACAGACGACGAGTTCACTGGCTCCGGATGCCCTTGCTTGATTCATGGCCCCCTCCATCGTATTGGCGACAGAGCCGATTTCGGTGGTGTAATCGGTCTGGCGGGTCAGCATGATAGGATAATGATCGATGAACCAACCCTGCATTTCTTCGAAGGTGTGGCGGCCGATTAGGAGGTATTTACCCCGGGTGTAGTTGCGGAAGTGTTTTACATCGCGCGGAAGGTGCCAGGGGATTCCGCCGTGGCCGGTGCCGATTACGCGCCCCTGCGCCATTGCTGAAATCATCGATACCTTCATGATGGGATTGGCCAGGGTATGACGGCAGAACCGATCAAAAAAGTTCAGGTTGCCGATATCAAATAGCGGGCTTGATAGGCTTGCTCAAGGCCGGGGCGTCGATAACCGAGAGTAAGAAGCGGGATCTTCGAATTCATGCAGCATAGCAGCGATGACAATCATCGACTGCACTAATTTGATGCCCTTCGCTGTCGTGTTCATGAGAAAGTAGTAAAGCGTTACTCCATCAGCGGCTTCGACGAAACTGCAAAAAGTGTCGGATACTCGTAAGGAACTCGCTGTGCGGCAAAAAAACGGGCCTCACCGCCTTCAGCGGTGGGCCCGTTTGATATTCTAATCCTCGGTAAGGGGTATTACGCTTTCCACGGAAGCGGCCATTTGCCCGGAATGGCGGCGGGGTATTCCATGTTCTCATCGGGCATGCGGGGAGGATCTGCATCGAAGGAAAGATCCTCCGGCATGATATTGAAGTCCGAGTTGATCGCTTCTTCGAAGTTGACCAGTTGGCCGCTCCAGGTAGCGACTCTACCGAGGGCGGCCGTGAGTGAACTCTTCGCGCCGAAGTAAGCATCGTTTTGAGGCTTATCGTTGATAATAGCGTCCCAGAGCTTCTCATGCTCTGCGTCTTTAGGATTCTTGTAACCGGTACGTGGCTTACGATATTGCCAGAGCACTTTGCCCTGAAGGTCGGTGATGGTTCCTTTGCCCGGAATCATAATGCCCTCAGTGCCGTGGATTTCTTCGTCGATGCGACGCCAGCAGCCCGGAATCTGGCGGCACTGGCTGTACATCGCCATGCTGTTTGCTTCTGGGCCGTAGCGATACTCGATGAAGTGTTGGTTGTAGATTTCTCCTATCTTGGCAGACTCGTTAGTACGGGCGCCTTGTCCCTGTGCTGAGACCGGGTGAGTGCCCATGACAGGGTCACCACTGGCAAACCAGTTAATGACGTCTAAATTGTGGACGTGCTGCTCGCAGATATGGTCGCCGGAAAGCCAGTCGAACTGCTGCCAGTTACGCATCTGAAATTCCATTTCGGTGTAACCGGGCTGACGGGGGGCCGTCCAGGGGCGGTTGCCGACCCAGTAAGCGGAGGCGCCGATCATTTCGCCGATCGCTCCTTCTTGGTATTTCTGGAAAGACTGCAGGTATTCATCCTGGCAGTGGCGCTGCAGTCCGACGACGACTTTCAACTTTTTTTGGTCGGCTTCCTTGGCCGCATTGATCACTTTATTGAAACCGTGAGCGTCAACACAGACGGGTTTCTCCATGAAAACGTGTTTTCCCTGGGCCACCGCATACTCAAAATGCATGGGCCGGAAACCAGGAGGTGTGGCAATACAAACGAGATCAACCTGATCGACCACGGCCTTGTAGGCATCAAAGCCCACGAACTGCCGGCTCTTAGGAACATCGATCTGGGCAGACTTGCCCATCTTCTCGAGTTGTTTCTGGATCGCGGGCAGACCGGAACCGCGGAAGCCGGTTCCGTCGATTTTATCGGCGAAAGCTTCAGCCACAGCGGTGAGGCGCGCACCATCGTTGGCGTTGAGGCTCTGGACAATGGCACCGCTGTTGCGGCCGCCCATGCCGATCATGCCGACCTTGACCTCGTCGCTTCCGGCCACCTGCGCGGACAGTTCGACGGGGAGTGCGGTGGCAGCGGCGACTGCGGTGCCGCCGGCGAGGAATTTGCGGCGCGACGCGCCACCTTCTGTAGCTTTACTATTTTTTTCGCTCATAAAGAATGGGTTTAAGGGGACCGTGACGGTTAATTATTTGTGTTGGCGGCCCAAGACACTGCGAGAGATCCTACTCTCATGGAAAGGTTGAAGGGGCATTCGGCATGCGCAAAGCGCGAATTTCCTCAAGAAATGGCGGAATTACGCCCCAAAAAGAGCAGTAGAAACAGGATCTTCGGTGAATCGTTTTCCCGAAAATCCGGAAACTGGTGACTCAAGGCAGTCTCCTGGACCGATCATTTGGCAGGATTAAAGTCCCAATTCTGACTGTCCTCTCCGGACTGGAAAATCAACTTGTGCAGGGTGGCGCCTCTGCGGGGGAGGTGAAGGCGAAAGTGGTTGGTAGCACTCTTGATGGGAAGGGTGAATTCAGTGTTCTGGCCGTTTGGAGCTGCAACAACGTCAAGAAGCACCCTTTGGTCTCGGGGAAAGTCTTTCTGATCTAACTCTCTCCAGGAGATACCGATGGTGCCGGCTGATTGGTTGCTGAGATGCAGAGAAACGGCAATTGGAGTTTTGAATGCTATTCGGGGGGCAACAAGAAATGGTGCCTTGTCTTTCTTCTCAGGGATGATTGTCAGGCCGTTGGCTGATTGTTTCAGCGTGCCGCTTCGAACGGTCCACCCGCGACTGTCATCAAAATTGGCTGGCTGCTTGGGTGGAGTTTTTTCGCTGAGGAGAGTTGGCTTTTTGTGATCGAGGTAAAAATCGAAGTAATTCATCCAGGCGGTGGAATTGCCTGGAATGGAGAGGCCGGGAGGATTGAGTTCGTCTGCCCAGGCGTAAAGTTGAGATCGGAGTCGCTCGGCGACTTCGGGATGTGTGGCTAGCAGATTGCTTTTCTCTGAAGGGTCAGCTTCCAGGTCAAAAAGGTATTCGCGGTCCATGCCGCGAAGCAGCTTCCACTTACCGTCACGGATGGCTGACTGAGCAATCCAGCGCCAGGTCAGCAGGCGGTCGGGAGCTTCAGAATTATCCCCATTGAGATAGGGGATGAGATTGATGCCGTCGAGCTCAGGTGCGTCCGGAAGACCGGCCAGTTTGACTGCTGTCGCCGCGACATCGAGGGACCAGACTGGGTGGTCGTAAACCTGGTTGCCGGGAATGGTGCCGGGGTAGCTGATCAGGAACGGGACCCTCATGCCGCCTTCGGCGAGCATGCCTTTTTCGCCGTTCATGGGTTCGTTGAGAGAGCCGTCCCATCCGGGACCGCCACCGGGAGCATCCTCCTTGTGAATCTTGAGCGGTGCCCCGTTGTCGCCAATGAAGAAAATGAGGGTGTTTTCGTAAATTGCCCGTTCTTTGAGCTCAGCGACGATTTGGCCCACGCCGTCGTCCATTGCGGCAATCATGGCGAGGGCCTGGCGACGCCGCTCGGGCATTTCACCGGGGAACCTGGAGAGATACTTTTCCGGCGCATCGAGCGGGACATGCGGCGCGCGATAAGCGAGGTAAAGGAAGAAGGGTTGATCGGCGTGGCGATCGATAAATGAGACAGCGGCTTCACTGCACGCATCGAGGTGGTAGAGACGGTCGTTGACTTCACCCATTTCGATCGTCTCGCCATCGAGGGTGTAATTAGCGAAGCAGGGACGATTGGAATTCTTGGCGTAGACGTCGTCGAAGCCATGTTCGGTGATCCGGTTCGTCGGTCCGAGGTGCCACTTCCCGATCTGGCCGGTGGCGTAGCCAGCTTCCTTGAGGCGTTCCGCAATGGTGAGTTGTTCGTTGAAACCGTCCAGGTCGTAGCCATTGCTCTCCACGCCGAAGCGATTTTGGGAACGGCCGGTAAGAACGCCAGCGCGGGATGGGACGCACTGGGGAGCCGTGGAATAGCCACTGGTTGCGTAGACGCCAGACTCCGCGAGGGCGTTGAGGTGAGGGGTCTTGAGGTCGTCGTAGATCCCGGCGATACCGATGTCGGGCCAGCCGTGGTCATCGGTGTAGATTAGGATGATATTTGGTTTTGCCGCCGATGAAAGGCAGGCGGCAAAACCTAAGGCGAGAATAGCGAAGAGATATTTCATAAACCTAAACCCTCGAAAGAAAAGGGTCTATCGGGATCACTCCTTGAAGAAGTCTTTCTCGTCGTCGCCACCGCTGAGAACGTAGGCGAGCAGGTCAAGAACCTCTTCTTTATTCAGCATGTTGAGAAGCATCGGCGGCATGGGAGAAACGGTTGACACTTCCATTTCCTTGACCTCTTTGCGGTCGATGTTGACTCGCTGGTTGGGATCGGTGAGATCGGTGTTCAAGGTGACGTTGTCGCCCTTGAGATTCACGACCACTCCCGAAACGATGGAACCGTCATTCTTGGTGACGACGATGGGGGCAAACTGCTCGTTGATCTCCTTGCTTGGGTTGATGATCTGGTCGAGCAAATCGTGTGGGCTGTAACGTCCACCGGAACCAGTGAGGTCGGGTCCGTTCATACCGCCGGCGTTGCCGAAACGGTGGCAGGCGTAACAGGCGGCGGCGCTGAACATCTTGCGCCCGTTGTCAAAGTCACGTCCTGTCATACCGGTCTCAGCGGCTTTGCTGAGTTCCTCCAGTGTCCACATCGTCGGGGTGCGTCCGGCGAAGATGGCTCCGAGATTTTCGATGGCGGACTTTACCTCTGGCTTCTTGGCAATGAGTTCAGCATGAGTCTCTTTCTCGGCATCGGTAAAGGTTGCGAGGGAGTCATTCTTGATGAATTCAATGAACTTGCTGAAACTCGCACCACCCCGGTAGTTGGCCGCTTTGAGGAACCATTCAAGCTGCTGTTCGCGAAGCTTGGGAGTCCAGCCCGCCTTGAGCATGCGCAGGCTGCGAGCATATTCCATCTGGGGCTCCTGGCTTTCTGCAGAGTTGATCAGCGCCATCCCCTTGGCTGCGGTGTCAGGGACCTGGAGGTGGGCGAGAGTTTCGCAGAGCAGCCAGTTCAGTTCGAAAGACTTGGCTGGGAAGGCGGGATTAAGTTGGGCGACGAGAGCATCGATCGTTTCCTGCGCCGGATCTCCGAAGCGGATCAGGATGATCTGGGCGAGGCGGACGTAGGCGATCTTTTCCTGTGGCTTGAGCAAGTCGAAGTCAATTTCCAGTAGCGAGGCGAAGAGCTTGTTGCGCATCGCCTCATCAATGACGTGACCGCTCTCGGGGCGTTGGTTGGGCGCGACTCCGGTGGCGCGGGCTAGGCCGAGCAGGGCGGTGATGCGACTGCCGGCATTTTCTTCGCTCAGGGCCCTGTCTGCCCATTGTTCGACGGGCTGATGCTCCAGGGTGATGCGGGCGGCAGAGCGAATGAAGTGATCCGCGTGGTTAAGATTGCCCCAGGCGACCTCGATTGCCTCTGGATCTTCGACTCCGTGGAATTTCTCGATCTTGTGGCGCAGTTGGCGTGCTTTAGAGATCTTGGGAGTCAGATCGATGGGGGAAGTATCCTCCTTGCCAGTGTAAGTCACGCGGTAGAGGCCTGACTGAACCTTGCGCCCTCCGATTGCGAAATACATGGCGCCATCATCGGGGTGAATCATGAGATCCGTGACCGGAAGCGGAGCCCCGGTGATGAAGTCTTCCTTGATACCGCTGTAGGAAGACCCGTCTTCCTCAAGATGCACCGCGTAGATTTTGCCCCAACTCCAATCGAGGATGTAATAAGCCTCCTGATACTTGGCAGGGAATTTGGCGCCATAACCAAAGCGGGTGCCCGTGGGTGAGCCAGGGCCGATGTTGACGGTGCCAGGTAGATTGTCAGGGTAAAACTCGGGATACTTGCCGGCTCCGTTGCGCCATCCGTATTCGCCGCCGCTGACGACGTGGTTCACGCGAGTGGGGCGATACCACGGCGTGTTGAAGTCATACTCCATGTCGGCGTCGTAAGTGAAGAGTTCGCCATCTTTGTTGAGCGATCCGCCATAAATGTTACGGAAGCCGGAGGCGAAGATTTCGAATTCTTTGCCGTCACGCGAGATGCGGTAGACGATGCCGCCGGGAGAAAGAACGTGACGGTTGTGTCCGCGGCCGTCGGGCATGCGGGGGAGAAGGTGATCATCTCCCCAGATCTTGGCGACAGGTGATGAGTCGGGCGTGCCTTCAACCGGTCCGCCCTCGATGACAGCGTTGTTGCCGGTGATCAGGTAAAAGTATTTCCCGTCGGGTGTGGGAACAACGGCGTGGACACCGTGGTCACTCTTGGACTCAAAAGCGCGGAGCAGCTCAACCTTGTCGAGTTCTCCGTCGCCGGTGCTGTCACTGATTCGATAGAAGCCACTGGTGGTTTTGCGCTCGTAGTCGTTAACTCCGGCGTAAAGGGCGCCGTCGGCCCAGACCATGCCGTTGATGGCACGAATTTGGACCGGTACTTTCACGATGGTGTCAGGATCGAGTGGTTTTCCGGGAGCGGGTGGTTCAAAACGATAAAGCTCACCATACTGGTCGCTGGCGTAGATCCGACCTTTGTCGTCCGGGCAAAGAGCAATCCAGGATCCTTCTTTTTCGCCGGGAACCGAGTAGAGGAGTTCGACTTCGAAACCTTCAGGCGCCTTAATGCGGTCCACCGGAGTGGCGAGGTTTTGGCCAATGCGGGCACCTGCCTTGGAATCGGAGGCGGGTGCAGCTTTGGCTTTTGCCTTGGCCTTTGCATTGGCTTTCGGGGGTGCTTTTCCTTTACTCTTTGGAGCTTGGCGGCGCTTTTCAATTTTCTGGGAATCAGAGGGGAGGTCGGCCTTGGCAAAATCAGTCACGCCGCCGGCGGGGAGGACTTTGAGTTCGATATCCTTCGCCTGAACTTCCATCGCCGGCCCGCGATGCACCTGGATGGCAAGCAGTCCGGACAGAGAACGGTTCTTTTTATCGTAGTCGTGAAACTCGATGGTGAGCTCTCCGTTGATGTATTGGCTGATGTGGTTGCCTTTGGCGATGATCTTGTATTCGTTCCACTCGGCGACGTCGACGGCGACCGGGTCGCGTTCGGCTACGACCCAACGGTCACCTGCCGGATCAGCTACGACACTCTGGCCATTCTGTACGACAATACCCCGACCGCGCTCGTGGTAGATCATGGCGTTGTTCTCGGGCTTGGGGTGCACATCGCACTGGTAGCCACCGATGGACCAGTCTCCAATATCGGGCATTTCTTTGCTTCGGTATTGAATACCGGAATTGTTGCCGGTGGCGCGCACCTTGGCTTTGAGTTCAAAGTTCTTGAGTTCGCCGCCGCGCCAGATAAGGAACTGATTGTAATCGAGATGGTCGGGACCTTTGGTGCGACCAGTGATGGCCCCGTCTTCGACAGACCAGAGTTCGGGATTGCCGTCCCATCCAGTCAGGTCCCTGCCGTTAAAAAGAGACTGGTATTCTTGGGCGTTGAGCGTAAAGCCCAGGCCAACGGCGAGAAGGCAGGTGATGAGTTTTTTCATGGGAGATATAGAAAGCAGGTTTGCGGTGGTAAGTTTTTAGATGTCTTAATTCTAGATCCCGGCCCGGTCGGTATTCTGCTTCCCTTAATTGCGTGAGATATCGTGAATTACGCCGAAACGCCTTCCCGTGAGACCCCATGAGGAGCCGGAAGCCCGGAGGAATCCAGATTCACAAAGGTGATTTCCTCAATCACAAGAATGGTGTGATGGGTCATCATATTTCGCACTTCACAGCGCAGGGTCACTGAGGTGCGCCCCATTTTGATGACTTTCATACCCATCTCGATAATGTCGCCGGATCGTGCTGAGCTGACAAAGTCGATGGCTGACATGGCCTTCGTGACAACGTAAGGGCTGTTCAGCAGGGCGATCGTGAAGATGGCGGCTTCTTCATCGATCCATTTAAGAAGGCTGCCGCCGAAGAGACTGCCGTTGGAGTTGAGATCCTCTGGCTTGATCCATTTCCGGGTCAGGAATTTTATTTCTTCGCTCATGGCGTCATGGTGGCGACGGAGGCAACGTGGTGCATCAGGGGTGAGGAAGCTATCTCCAATCTCGCCGGTTTTGGGTCGGAAGAGGTATGATGGAACCTCAGTGCGTCAACAGGTGGGCGATAAATCGGTTCGCTTCCGGCAGACCACTGATACCTGAGCTACTGGCGCTGGGAAGAGGCCACGAAAAGCATGCTTGAATTTGCGGTCGCAGCCTGTGAGCGATCTTCGTGGCTGAGAAGCTTTATTTGGGAAATTCCGAAGGAAAAGATCAGTCGGCTCAGTCCAATAAGACAGTGGAAAGAGAGGTCTAGTGACGCAGGTACTTGATGACAGCTTCGGTCCTGGACTTAACGTGGAGCTTTCGATAAACCGATTTCAAATGTTCCCTGACGGTCTCGTAGCTGATACCTAAATCGTCGCCAACTTCCTTGGGAACCATGCCTTCGGCGAGCAGATGAAGGATTTGACTTTCTCTTGGAGTCAGGCCTGGAATCTCCTTTTTCCTGTTTTGGACAGGCTCTTGGAACGTTTCGATGACAAGGCGTGCGACTTCCTTACTCAAGGGAGCCCCTCCATTGGCTGCTTCGATGATTCCGTTGGCGATTTCAGGAGAATGCGTGCTTTTGAGAAGATAACCGCTTGCGCCGGCGCGGAGGGCTGAGAAGACCCTGTCCGGATCGCCATGCACTGTCACCACGACAAAAGCAGTGTTCGAAAGATGCGGTGAGACTTCCGAAATCCATTCGACGCCGGAAGCGCCCGGCAATTCAAGATCGACGAGCATCACATCAGGATTCTCGCGCAGGCATGGCTTCACGGCTGCCTCTGCTGACTCCCAAGCTCCAATAAGTTCGAATTCATTCGGGTGTTTCCTGATCAGTTCAATCAGGAACATTCGGATCACAGGGTCATCTTCAATTAGACCGACCTTAAGCACTCGTTTTCGACTTATCTTTACGTCCAACGCCATGAAAATTTTACGACTCCCACTTCTTGATCGATTTATACCAAATGAAACTATCTAGAGGCAATATTGAAATCTTAATTGTAAATATAAAATCAACATGGACGATAGGGCTTTTCCATTTCTTTTCGGTTGGTTTCTCCGCGCTTTTGGGTGGTTTGGGTTTCCAACGAATCGATATTTCGTGTTAAATCGGTTATGTTCTTATTCTTGTATATAGACTATGTACGGACTTGTTAATAAAGCGGTGGAGGATCTGGTTATTTCCGGTTTTGGTGAGGAAACGTGGGAAGTTGTGAAGGTGAAAGCTGGCGTTGAAGAAGAAGTCTTCATTAGCAATCAGACCTATCCGGATGAAGTCACCTTCAATCTTGTCGCTGCAGCATCTGAAGTTCTCGATTTGCCGGTGAGCGAGATTTTGATTTCCTTCGGGGAACACTGGGTTTTGAAGACTGCAGTGGAGAGTTATGGGCCTATGATGGAAGCAACCGGTGCATCATTGCGAGAATTCCTCGTTAATCTGCCTCATTTCCACACACGAGTTACCATGATTTACCCGGACCTTAAGCCTCCGAGTTTTGAGTGCCGCGATGTGGTGGAGAATTCCCTCGAATTGCGCTACCACACGCATCGATCTGGTCTCACCAACTTTGTTGTCGGACTCGTTCAGGGATTAGGAAAGTATTATGACACTCCTGCCGTCTGTGAACTGGTGGAGACAAGGGAGGCAAATGGGGAGTGTGATGTTTTCAAGGTCCGTTGGACTGATCCGTCGTGAGTGCGCCTGATTCAGGAATACAAGCCCCGGGCATCTCCTCAGGTGACTTCGTACGCGTCTTTCCGTTTTATTTTTCCTGGGATAGGGGGCTTCACCTTACCGGCTGGGGGCCGTCTCTGGGGAAAATCTGCCATGACTTGAAGGTCGGTGAAGCTGTATCGACGGTGTTTGAATTGATTCGGCCAGAAGGCGAATTGGGAGATTTTTCGGCTGAAGAGGCAAAAGCGATTCTTTACCTTTTCAAGCACCGAAGGACGGAGACGCTGTTTCGGGGGCAGGTGATTGGGGGCCAAGAGAATGGTGAACTCGTGATGCTATGTAGCCCCTGGCTTAAAAACCTGAAAGAGTTAGAGAATCTTGAAATCACCATTGCTGACTTCCCGATTCATGATCCGACCCTGGACATGATGCAACTGCTCCAGACACAGCAAAGCGCGAACCAGGATCTTAAACTCCAGGCGGATAAGCTTTCACGGCAGCGTTCGATTCTCAGGGCGAGTGAGATGGAAGCCCGTAAACTCGCGCTGGTTGCATCGAGGACTGAAAGCGCAGTTATCGTAGCGAATTGCAAAGGCGAGATTGAATGGGTGAATGATAGCTTCTCCCGCTTGACCGGCTGGGCAAACGAAGAGGCTGTTGGGAAAAAGCCAGACTGCTTCCTTGGTTCCCATGATGCGGAGCTGGAAAACGTGCCCTCAATGCAATGGGAATTGGAGGCAGGCAGGAGTGTAGTTGGCGAGATTTGGGCTTACCACAAAGCTGGCCATGCCTTGTGGGTTTCAATTGAAATTCAGCCCGTGAGAGGGCCCGAGGGGGAGATTTCTAATTATTTGGCTATTGCCTCTGACACGACTCGTCGACGACTGGATGAATTGCGACGCAACCTACAATTAGATATTTCCCAGGCTTTGAATAAAAACTTGGATGAAACAAAGACCATTACCGAGGTGCTCAAGGCAGTCGTGGGAAGGATGGGGTGGAGCATAGGGCTTACCTGGGAAGTATCAGATTCCAGTAGTGGCGACATGAGCGTCATAAGCAGCTATGGGCAGCACGATGAACCGGAAATCGAAAAATTGGCGGAGCGTCTTTTGGGTGAAGAGGTGAAATTTAGCCCGTCCGCTGCTGAAGTTTTAACCGATAACGGATCGTTTTGGTTGGAGAAACATGAACCCCTTGCTGATGCGGAATGGATTCGCGAGGCCAGGCAATTCGGTCTTGAACACAGTCTTGCCTTCCCGGTCGATATCGGTGGGGAGGTCAATTATATTTTCGAGTTTTTCTGGCGGGGAGGAGGGTTGGCGGACTCACTTAATGGAGTGATAAATCATCTTGTCTCGGATTTTGGCGATCATGTTAGGCCTTTTTTTGCAAGGAAGAAGATCGAGAATGACGTTTTGAAGGCCAAGGAGAAAGCGGAGGAAGCTAACCGCATCAAAACAGAATTCTTTGCGACGATCAGCCATGAAATCCGCACGCCAGTGAGCGGAATTATTGGCATGGCCTCAATGCTTCTTGACCGGGAGGACAACAGGGCAAAGCTGGAGATGACGGGTTCGATTTTGTCGAGTGGTGAGGCATTGAGATCAATCATTGACGACATTCTTGTATTTTCAAAAATCGAAGCAAGCGGTCTGGAAATAGAGCATAAAGCGTTCTCGTTGGATCGGGTCATTGATGGGGTAGTGGATTTGGTTTATCAGACAGCCAGGGAAAAGGGGTTGGAAATGACCGTAACGATTGGCGCTGATATACCCGAGAGCATCGTGGGCGACGCAGGAAGATTTAGACAGATTCTGCTCAATCTCCTCGGTAACGCGATTAAGTTCACTGATGAGGGTGAGGTGAATCTTTCTGTGTACCGGGGCGAAGGTGCTGATGATGAAGATTGGATGCTTGAGATTGCCATCGAAGACACCGGAGTCGGAATAGGCGAGGACGATCAGCGAGCGATTTTTCTTCCCTTCTCTCAAGTTGACGGTTCAACCACGAGGCAACATGGAGGCGTTGGATTGGGCCTCGCTATTTCACAGCGCCTCGCTGAGTTGATGGGTGGCAGGATATCGCTGCGGAGCCTGGTAGGTCAGGGATCAACCTTCTACCTGAGAGTGCCCGTCGGTATAAAAGAAAGCCGGAACTATGATGGGTTCTTCAATGAATTTAAGGAATTTCGCATTCTTTACGCTGATGAAATAGAGAATTCGCGCCGAGTTGCCGGCACTCTTCTGGGGGATCTTAATGATGCCCCCGTCATAGTTGCCAGTGAAGAAGAGATTCTCGATCAACTTTCAAAGGGTAGGGCAGGTTGGGACTGCCTCTTAATATCGAGTTCTCTGTTTAGTGCTCAAATTCGCAAGCGACTTGAGGATATGGACGGAGTAAAAGAGCGTCCAGCCGTGATTCTTCTCGGAGGTCTCACAGATCCAGACCCATCAAATGGCACTGGCGACGTGTTCGATTCGTTCATTTTCAGACCCCTGCGTCGAACTCATTTGAGAAGTGCCCTAAAAAGAGAAACAGGTGGTCGTCAATTCTCAGGTAAGAAGGTGGGTGGTTTGGTGGAGAGCTATGGCGGGTCAATCAGTGCGCTGGTTGTGGAGGATGATGAGGTCAATGCCCAAGTTGCGATTATGTATCTCGAAAAGCTCGGGGTGGTTCGGGACCACGTGGATAATGGAGCGGCTGCTATCGAGGCTTTTCAGACTGGTAGCTATGATTGTATTTTATTGGATTGCCACATGCCGGTGATGGATGGGTATGAGGTTGCCAGACAAATCAGAAGGATCGAATCGGAAGCTTCGTGGAGCGATCCGCCTGTCCGTATTATCGCGATGACGGCCAATGTTGCTTCAGGAGAGCGCGAAAGGTGCCTCGCAGCCGGAATGGATGAATATATCGCGAAGCCTATCAGGATTGCGGAATTGTCGGAGGTACTTGTCTCAATCGACGACAGCGAGCGAGGCGGTCGCGCTGATGAAGCATCCTCAGCCACGCAACTGGAATCTCTGGATGATTCCATTGCCCGATTGGTTTCGGATCTCGACGCCGTGGCCGTTTTGAAATTGATAGACACGTGGCTTACCGAAGTTCCGAAGCGCATCGAGGAATTTGATCAATTTGAAGTTGGGACCGGCGAGGAAAAGCTTCGTCGTATCGCGCACTCGCTAAAGGGCAGTGCGACGATATTTGGGCTGAATCAGTTCGCGCATAATTGTGCTGAATTGGAAAGGCTTTTCGAGGAGGGTGATGAGGGAGGTGTGCTGTCGTTTTTACCTGAGTTTTTGTCGAGTTATCGTCGGGCCGAACGATACTTGCGCAGCGAGCTTCGAAAACTTCAAAAGATTCGGGATATAAGTGCATGATAGCGGCACCGTAAATGAAGCGGCGACGGGCTCATCCCATCAAAATATGGTATGGGGGCAACGCGGTTGCTGTTAGCCGCGAGGCGGGGCCGCGGGAGACAGTTTAAACTGTCATTCCAGCGCTGCGGGAATCCTCCTCACTTGGGGGGGTTGTCGCTCAAGCCAAGGCCGTCTAGCCTCGCGGCTCAGTTATCTTGTAAACAATTAAGAGGGTTGGAATCAGTCTCGGTGGTTTTGGTTCCCTCCCGATTATACAAGGTCTTGTCTGCGGGGCCGTCGAGGTGGTATGACGGCCTCGCAGATTTTTTTATCGGCTTAACACTCTGGCAAATGCCTGTATAACCGTGAGTAGATTTCACTCCGTGGGCAGAAACCAGATGTTCCTGAAGCGGACGGGGTTGTTGTGGTCCTGGAGACTGAGGCCTCCATTCTGAGCCCTGTTGAGGAAAGGGATCTTATTCTGGGTGAGTACGCCGTTGTGGTAGACGGTCAGGTAAGCTGGCTTGGTGACTTTGCCGTTTTCGACTTTGGCGCGGGAAAAATGGATATCATATTTCTGCCACTTGCCGGGGCCGCGTGAGGCGTTGACGAGAGGTGGGGCGTGTTTGTAAAGAGCCGAGGCCTGACCGTCATGGTAGGTCTTGTTGTTAAAGGAATCGAGGACCTGTACTTCAGGAAAGCCCTGAATAAAGACACCACTGTTTCCGCGACCCTGGCCCTGACCGGCAACCTCAGCGGGGGTGGCCCACTCGATATGGAGATGTCCACTGGTGAGCAGAGGTTCCTTGAGAGCAATGCCTCCCTGACGGGGAGTGACCTGCATGTGGCCGCTTTCAACTTTCCAGCGGACTTCTCCAGCGGGGTTTTCAACTCCTTTGCGAGGCGTGCCTTTCCAGAGGCTGAGGTCCTTGCCATCAAAGAGAACAGTCGCTCCGTTGGGGGCGGGAACTGGTATACCATCGTATCGCGGTTCGACGCCTTTGGGTTCGTCATAGCGGGTCGGTTGGATGTCGAGGTTCTTGAAGCGCATCTTCTGGTGTAGCCCGGCATGAACCTGCAGACCGATCGGGCCTTCTTTCGGCATGGCCGCTGTCATGTAGTCGTTGACGAGTTCGCCGTTGAGGTGGGTGACGATTCGGTTGTTGATCACACGGATTTTTAATGTGTTCCATTCACCCAGCTTGTGCGTCGTTTTGATCTTGTCGGATTGAATCGGGTATTTCCCCTGAAGATCTTTGGGACAGTAGATGCAGCCCGTGAGGTCGATCTTCAGCGATCGGGAAACGCCGATCTGAACTTGGTGGCTAGGCCCGCGGACAAAGACTCCAGAGTCATAGTCGGCGGAGTCTGTCTGAAAATAGAGGGTCAGTTCGTAGTTATTGTAGTTGGCCTCGGTCCAGAGCACGGAGCCCTTCTTATCTGGATTGTCTCCGATAATCTGTCCGTCTGAAACCAGCCAGTGGGAAGCAACGAGAGCGTCACCTGTGTTCCAGCCATCAAGATTTCGGCCATTGAAAATTGGGGCGAGAGACTCTTCCTGTGCCAGTGAGTGAAAGGCAAGGACAGCTAGGGTAAGCAGGGTTATGGGGAGTTTCATGAATCCGGTTGGGCGAAAAAAATTGAAGATGAAATCAGGTGTTCAGTCAGTGAACACCCACGTCTTTTCCACTGCGCCATTGCGTTTAATTTCGATCTTATCTACCCGAATGGTGCCAGCAGGTTGCATGAAGTCGATTCGAAAGGAGGTCACGGCTGCGTCAGCCTCGAAGGGAAGCTCAACCATGGTCTCCTCGCTTTCCTCGTAGTGGTCGGAGCGAGTGAGTCGACTCCTGTAGTATTCCGGTTTGACGCCTTGTTCAGCCCATCTCAAATCAATGCGGCCCCTGGCGGTCGAGGTAAAGTGAACGCACAGACTGAGGCTTCCGGGATTCGCTGATGTTTCCAGTTCGAAGTTTACCTGGGTGTCGGTTGCCTCAACCACGAGCTTGTCATCCTCGATAGACAGAACGGCATTCTTCCCAGGGACGAGTCCGAGCTCATTCAATTTGGGATTGCTGGGCTGATAATTCGGATTGTAGTTCGGCAAAACCGCTCCGGTATTCTCAAGGAATGCATCAAGCTTGGCTATCATTTGCTCAACCCGCTCGGGATGAGCAGAGGCGATGTCAGTGGTTTCGCCAATATCGTCGGTAAGATTGTAGAGCACATGGCGATGATCTCCTCCCGGCCCATCATGAAAAAAGCGAAACAGTTTCCAATCCTCCTCGTAGATCGCAGCGCTTGGAGGGAGGGTGTCTGGAACCCCAGTGGAGTGAGGGAAAAAAGTGAAGATAGGGCGGTTGCCTATGCTCTCCCCTTTGAAAATTGGTAGAGCGCTCTCGCCGTCGAATATCTGGTTTGGCGAAGGCTTTAAACTCAGCATTTCCAATAGGGTGGGGAAGAAGTCGGTGCTCGTAACGAATTCATCGCTCGTCGACCCGGCTTCGACCTGCCCAGGCCAGACAACAATGCCTGGAACCCTCGTTCCGCCGTCCCAGTTAGCCCCTTTGCCTCCCCGCAAGGGGGCATTCGAGGTTGGGTAGCTACCGTTAACATCGCTGTACATGTTGCCTCCGTTGTCGGATGAAAAAATGATGATGGTATTCTTGGCAAGGTTGAGGCGATCCAGAGCTTCTAACACCTTGCCAATGTTGTCGTCGAGAGACTTCACCATCGCTGCGTAGGTGGGGCTGTTTTGAGAGCTGTTGGGATCGATTTTGGATCGGTAGTTCTCGACATATGACTCTTTGGCATTAAAGGGCCCGTGAACAGAGAATTGCCAGTAGTTGATGAAAAACGGCTGGTCTCGCTCCTTCTCAAGGTAGGCGACAATTTCATCGCCCATCCGGTCTTCGATGTGTTCGCCGGGATAAGCCTCCTTGATGTGTTTGAATTTCCATGGAGCCACGTAGCTGCCAGCTGGCCCGGGTCCCGGGTGGTGAGGTATATCGATATCAAATCCGTGTTCGAGTGGTGAGTAGGGTTCCGTGCCGAGATGCCATTTACCAAAATGTGCTGTTGCGTAGCCTTCAGCTTTAAGGCGTCGAGAGATTGTTTCGTAAGTGGTGTTCAGTCGTGTGACCGGTTGGAGCCGCGTCAGTTTCTGATCGGTTTTGCCGGACTCTGCTGCGATGGCTTGCAGAACTACCGTTGCGGTGTGGCCCCCTGGTGTGGTAAAGCCGGTTCGTGCGGGATGCAGCCCGGTCAAGACAGCAGAGCGAGTGGGTGAGCAGAGAGGACTGGATGTGTAGTGTCGCGTCAGGAGCATTCCTCGACTGGCGAGTCGCTCCAGGTTGGGAGTTTCGAAGAGATCTGTGTGGCCATACAGGGTGGTGTCGGCCCAGCCAAGATCATCCGCCAGGATAAACAGGATATTCGGGCGTTCAGACGCGTTCAGTGAGCAGAGAATACTGAGTGAAAAGGTGGCAACAGCAGCAAATAACTTCATTGGTGGATTTTTAGAACTAATTCCAGGGTAAGGCCTTACCAAATTCTTCCTCAATACGTAAGGCAGAATCAGCAGGCAGGAGGCATAGGAATTTTAAGTTCTATGGGCCGCCCTCCTCACGGCTATAACAAATCTGGCAGCGTTTTTAAAAGGCCGTGAGGGGAAAATGACTAATTGGTAAATTCGGAGATTAGCAGCCACCACGCAAGCAGTGCTCCATGAATCAATCACGTTTGGAAACTCCTTTCCAAGGGGGAAGGTTCCCGGATATTCGTCACCAGTTGGAAGGTGTTCTAAGAACGGCCCTTTAAGGCAATGGCTCGTGGGAAGTGTCGGAGCCTGACCACTTCATCTAAAAATGATGGAAAAAGAATCGGGTCGCTGATCACGAGGGGTTCAGGCAATCAGCGAGCTGATGGGGATTCCTCCGTCTGTGATGGGTACGGGGCGGGATCCGTCGTGCAGCTCCATGGCGGGGTCGATTCCGAGGGTGGCGTGGATGGTCGCGTGAAAGTCCGGAATGCTGACTGGATTCTCAAGAATCTCTTTGCTGAGATCGTCGGTAACCCCGTAGGCGCCGCAGTGGTTGAGGCCGCCTCCAGCGAGAACGAGACTGAAGCAGGATCCCTGGTGGCCACGGCCGCCATCGCCATCGTAGGAGGCGGGTCGACCGAACTCGGTTCCAATGGCAATGAGCGTTTTATCGAGCAGCCCCTTGGAGCGAAGATCCGTGATGAGTGCTGACATGGCGATGTCGAGCTCCTCGATGAGGAGATGCTGATTTTTCTGGCCGCCCTTGTGGGTGTCCCAGCCGGTCCCGTTCATGAAATTGAGGTTGTGGGACACTTCGATAAATCTCACTCCGGCCTGAACGAGGCGTCGCGAAAGCAGGCAGCGCTGGCCGAACTCGTTTCCGTAGAGATTGCGCAGTTCCGGAGATTCGTCGGAAAGATCAAAGTGACGCATGAAATCCGGGCCCGCCAGGCGAAGGGCCTCGCGCTGGGCATCGCGATAGCTGGAAACTAAGGAATCTCCCTGAGCACGGTCCATGAGTGGGTCGAGCAGGGCCTGGCGCTTTTCGGCACGGGAAGGCGAAACATCATCGGGCCGCGAGAAACCGGCGGGGCCGCTTTCGGTGTCGGTCAGGTAAACGAAGCTGTCTTTAGCTCCGAGGAATCCGGGGCCGCGGCTCACGTTGGGATAGCCGATCAGCATGTAGGCCGGGACAGATGGGTTGGCAGCGCCGCGGGCGTGGGCGACGATCGAGCCGATCGAAGGATAGGTGATGCTGCCACTGATCATCCGGCCGGTATGAACCAGGTTGGTGGCAAAAGCGTGTTCGTCGATGACGTGGTGATTGATCGTTCGTACTGCGGTGAGATGATCAGTCAGGGCTCCGAGCCTGGGTAGATGTTCACAGAATTTGACGCCGGGAGTGGCGGTGTCAATGGAGTCGTATTCGGAGCCTGACTTCTTCGGCGAAGCGCTGGAGTCACCCTTGCGCTTCGGGTCGAAAGTATCGATCTGGGCCATACCGCCACCGAGCCAGATAAAGATGCAGTGTTCAGCTTTGCCAAGTGCAGGGTTGGTTGCGGTAGCGCTCGCGATAAGTTCTGAGGCGCCCCCGTCAGAGGTAGCGAGAGCGGTAGCTCCCAGGGCCGTGGTCTTGAGAAAGTCGCGGCGGGACGAATGGTGGCGGGGCGTTTTCATAGAGCGCGAATTAAAAGAAAGAATACCAAAACTTCAAGGGGTGTAAATCCATTCAGGTGCGTTGAGCAATGCCCAGAGAACGTCTTCGAGACGGAGGCGCCAGTCGAATTCAAGAGCCTGGGTGGCCGGATCTCCGCGGCGAGCCTCGGCTTCGTATTGCTGGGCGAGCACGTTGGCGGCGCTGTCGAGGTGGTTGGACCAGGAAATATAGCGACGCGGTTCGCGGGGCGCAGGTGACGGAGAAACACGATCTTCGGGGGCGACAACGCGGGCCTCGTATCCTTCCGAGAGGTAAGCGACATAGCGGTTCAGTTCTTCTGCGGTTGGTGGGCGTGTCAGGAGACGCAGGTAGAGACGCTCGACGAAGGTTTCGACAGGTTGGTCCTCTCCGGCGAGAGCGGTGACGCCATGATCATCACTGAGTCTGGTCAGCCATGTTCCCATGGTTCCGTTCGCAAGGATCGCCGGCTGCAAAACGTTGGCTTCGGTGTCGCGAATGCTGACGGGATCCTGTCGGGCACCGCGCCAACCAAAGGTTTCCATGATGCTGGCCACGGCCTGAACCCGTGGCAGGGAAAGGCTGGGTCGGTCGCGCTCGTTGGAGGTGGAAGCGAGCATCCAGGCGCGACGGGGATGACCGAGGGTAATCGATTGTCGCAGCGGTCGAATGCCGTCGACGTCGAGGCTGACTTCCTCGACACGGAAGGGTTTACCGGTGGCGGAGAAGAGAGAGTCGACAATTTGCTCGGCACTGAGTCGGCGGGGTGCCTGGGCAATGTAGAGCGGACTCGCTTCGGTAAGGTCAGGGTCGACGGTGCGCTGGTAAGCATGCGAATTGAGAATGAGCCGAGCGAGGTGCTTGAGGTCGTAGTCGCGTTTGACCAGTTCCCGCCCGAGCCAGGCAAGCAGATCAGGGTGAGATGGAGAGGACTTCTCCCAGTCGTCGACGGTTTCGACGATACCGCGCCCCATGAGCCGCTGCCAGACGCGGTTGGCAATCACCTGCGCGAAGCGCTCATTGTGCGGCGCGGTGATGGTCGCGGCAAGGCGGTCGCGGGGATTGTCAGGATTGGCGGCGAGGGAGCGGGCCACTTCTTCGTCGCAGAATTTGGCGAAAGGCCAGGCCGGGGCGACCTCAGCTCCGGGCTCGAGTGTGACATCGATGAGCGGTTTGCGCCCGGTTTCGTGAAAGCGATCCATCGGAACGCTACTGGTGGTCGGGACCTTGATAGGTTCCTCCTTGAGCATGGCAGCCAGTTCGAAAAGATCCTGTTGGCGCCACTCATGAGCAGGCGCGTCGTGGCAGCGGGCGCACTTGAGTTGCACACCGAGAAAGGCCGATCCGACGATGATGCCCTTGGCTGCCATGGGTACATCGTTGTTCGAAGCGATTTCGAATCCGGCCGGGCCACCGAAGCGCTCGCTGCCTTCCATGCGGAGCAGTTCGGTGACGAAAAGGTCGACGGGTTTGTTGTCGATGAGTGATTCGTAAATCCACCAGCGGAACGGCCCGGTATTATTGAGCGTGGGATTAATGATATTGGGGTTCTCCGCGAGAACATCCTGCCAGTATCCCATCCAGTGATCAGCCCAGCGGGGATCGTCGAGCTGTTGGTCGATGGCCTCGGCGCGTCGAGATTCTGCGTCGGCGGCGAGGAAGCGTTCAATTTCCTTCTCGGTTGGCGGCACGCCCACGGTGTCGAGAAAAAGTCTTCGCAGGAAGGTGAGGTCATCGGTGGGCGAAGCAGTTTCAAAGGAAGTGACATTGAACTGCGGCCAGTGGGCGCCCTCTTCAATCCATTGGGTCAGAGAGGCGATTTCATCTTTCGACAGTGGATCGCCCTTCGGCGGCATGATGTCGTCGCCGGCATCTTTCCCGATGCGGAAAATGATAGAGCTTTTGTCAGGATTGCCCGGAGTGATGCCCGGCCCATCGTATTTGCCTCCCTCGAGAGCAGCGGCGTGCTGATCGAGTCGGAGGCCGCCTTTGACCTTGCCCCCCTGGTGGCAGTCGTAGCAGCGGGATTCCAAGAGGGGCTGGATGTGTTCGAAGTAGTCGACACGGCCTCCAGCAGAGAGTTCTTGCTCCTTCTCGACTTCAGCGATGCGGGCCCCGATGAAGTGATCGATCGCGTTTGTTGCGGGAAGACCTTCAGGAAGTTCGGGGACTTCGACTTCTTCGGTGGAAGCGATCCATTGCTTCGCGGCTTTGCGACGTTTGTTCCAGTAGGGCGCGTTTGCTTGCCGGCGGGATTCACGAGCCTTGGCGTCGTAGTCGGCGAGCCAGGTGTCGCGGTAGTTTTGATATTCGGCCCAGCCCTGGTCAGTGTAGGCGTGGCGGTCATTGCCGGGGGAGAGGAGTTCCCAGGTGTCGGTGCCTTCAAAGGAAATAGCGACGACCGTTTCGCCGAATTCGGGGCGACGGGGATTTTTGCCGACGAGACCGCCGATCATAGATTCGAGAATGACGAGATGTTCTCCACCTTCGCTGGTGAACTCGGTCCAGTTCTCTCGATTGCCGGGAGGGGCGAAGCGAAAATCAGGTCCGAGGTCGAGGTAATCGTCCTGGGCCGAGATCTTGTTGTGCCCGTCCGAGGTGGCGGGAGGGAATGGATTTTCCAACACTTTTTCTTCATCGATGTAGAGGCGCGTGGCCCCTCGTCCGCGGAGTAGCAGGCGATGGGTACCTCTGGGGATCGTGATGAGCGCAGAAGCGCGAAAATGGCTGGGGTTGGCTCGATCAGCCCGAACGCCGGTGCTGATGTATTTCTGCGGCCAGTCGGTGAAGCCGAAGTGAGTTTCCTCCCAAGATTCGGTGACTTCCGGAAGATCAGGCCAGGCGTTGGCCACAGGGACGCCCTTCTCGCTGATTTGAACCAAGAGTTTCGCTGGCTTGAGCATCTTGCGGGTCACTGGCGGCGGTGGCGGAGTGAATTGGTAGCGCGAAGCGAGCAATTCAGGGGCGAGTTTTTCTCGGTAGATGGCGAGGTGGGCCATCTTTCCATTAAACGATTCGCTGGTCCTCTGGCTGTAGCCGGTGCCGATGACGAGATCGGCGTGATCTGTCACCGGAGGGAGATTGGTTTTGCCTCCTAAGTCCCAGGTCCCCTTGGTTGGCTTGCCGTCGATCGTAGCAAAAAGGCTGTCTCCTCTTCCAAAAGTGAAAGCCAGTGAAACGTGATGCCAGCCCGACGCGTTTATCAAGTTGTTGCTCCACCAGCGGTGCCATTCCCGCTTACCCGTTTCAGGATCTTCGCTGCTGAAGAGGAGGCCTAGCCTGGCTCCATTGCCGGTTCCCTTGACGCGGATAGCGTAGTTTTGATTCTCGTCGCCGAGCATCTTCTTGTCCCTGGCATGACGTCCTTTGCCTATCAAATAGGCCATGTGATCCTTGCCAAGGAAATCGATTTGAATCCAGGCTTCGACGGTAAGTGTCTCGCCGTCTTTGAACTTCAGGTTGGTGGGTCCTCCATTGTCCTGATCGCGGATGACAATGTGTCCGTTCTTTCCCGAGAACTGAACGGCCAGGTTGTCCTTCGCCTGGTTGGTGTAGAGCGGTGGTTGAGGACCGGGTTCGTCGAATTTGCCTCCGGATCCGGTCCAGTTTTGAGGCTTTTTTCCAGAGTCGAAGGTCCACTCGGCAATCGGGGTTGGAGCATCCCCCGCATCAGAGGATGAGGGCGAGATGAGTATGAGTGCCGCAGTCAGCACTGTTGTGGCATGAAGATTCACCAGATTATATAATCACATCCGACGTGCATTTGGAATTTCAAAAGGGTTAGACCACTCACCTGACCCTGTTCGCTCGACTTCACGGACGGCTCCGACCTAAATCCGTTGGCGAGCAGGAGAAGTGCGGAAACGGCAAGGGGGAGGGTTCTTGAGGCCCTGATCATTGCTTTGCTCTGCGTTTGCTGGCTGGGCCTGTGCCCTCTGGCCGGGTTGTCCGGGGCTTTTCAATTCGGATGGCACCCTCGAGGGCTTTGGGACCAAGGGGCTTGGGATCGATGGGGGCGAGATGCTTGAGCTTCATTTCCTTGATCAAAACCCGGTTGGCGTTGCCCCGGTGAAGTTGAATCGCAAGGAGCCCTTGGAGGGCGCGGCCGTCCTCGTCGTAGTCGATCAACTCCGAAGAGGTCTTTCCGTTGACCTGGTGAATGTGATGATTACCGCGAACGAGGATGCGGAATTCAGTCCATTCGCTCAAGTCGGCTTCGACAGGTTCATGTTCTGAGAGCAGCCAGCGGTTGGTATCGTTGTCGAGCGCCACATCTTTTCCGTTGAGGCCGAAGATACCGCGCCCTTTTTCCTCGTAGGTCATTCCGGTGTGTTCGAGGGCCGGGTGCACGTCGCACTGGTAGCCGGAAATGGCGAAGGGGCCGAACTCGGGAATTTTCTTACTGCGATACTGGATGCCGGAATTGTTGTCACCCGCCATCTTAACAGTGGCGATGAGTTCGAAGTCACGCACGGTCCCACCGGTCCAGATTAGGAAGGTGTTGTGCTCAAAATGATCGGGTCCCTCGCAGGTGCCGATGACAATGCCGTCCTCGACTTTCCAGAGTCCGGGGGCGCCTTCCCAACCGGTCAGGTCTTTGCCGTTAAAAAGAGAAATGAATCCGTCGTCGCTACGAGCGAACGATGACGCGGCAAAGGTAAGGAGAGAGAGCACCGTGGCAAATTTCATGAGTGGCGGCAGTTAACGCGGATGTCTACCGGATGGCAATGACGCGATAGCGATCATTTGCGGGGATAGAGCGATTGGCTGCCGATGATCTGCTACGGATCTGCATTTGGTCAGGGGCTGCAGAGCCAGGCAAAGGCGCCAATCATTGCTGCGACAGCGATCCAGGCCAGTAAAAAACCGACGAAAGAGGTCTTCGAGGGAGCGGCGATCTCAAAATCGGTTCCGGCGAACCATCGAGGGCGTTCCGCAGGAGTTACTCCCTCGGGAAGGCAGCAGGGCTGCGAAATGACTTCACCCGGCGAAACGGGGGTGCGAATGAGATCGTGGAACCGTTCTGTCTGTTCTTTGGGCGTTCGCTGTGTCAGGAGACTGGCGAAGATGCCGGCGAGAGCCGCCGCGCTGAGGTAAAAGAGAATTTGCCAAGGTTCGTAAATTGAGAGTTCATCACCTACTCCCACAATCATGCCGAACCTTTCCGTGAAGGGAGAGCCAGCAACAATTTTCACAAAGCCTTGTTGGATAGAAAGCCACCAGAAGGCAAAGCCAGTGAGGGTACAGGCCCAGGCGCCGGCGGCGTTAAAGCGGCGCCAGAAAAGGCCCATCCAAAAAGCGAGGCCTAGCATAGGCGCGATCTTGAGCCAGGTCTTGAGTCCGGCGACGACATTGGGCATCTTGAAGGCAACGATGACACCGCCGAGGACGACCGCTAGGGAGACGATGCGGCCCACGGTCACGTAGTGTTTCTCGGACCGCCCGGGAGCGAGGGGTTTGTAGAGGTTCTCGGTGAATAGTCCGGCGGAGGAGATCATGAATGAGTCGCAGGAACTCATGACACCGGCAAGGAGTGCTGCAATAAAGAGGCCAAGGATTCCAGGGAAAATTTCGGGAAGAAAGGTTTGCGCGACCTGGCCGTAGACGCGGTCGGGATCAATATCCGCAATGGGCGTGCCCTGCTGCAGGTAGTAGGCGAGGGCACCGATGCCGGTGAGCGCCCAGGCCGCAGTGCAGATTCGCTTGAGGAGATTGCCGACAACGAAGCCGAAGCGACCGTCGAATTCGGTGCGCCCGTTGGCACAGACACTCATGATGAAGGGCTGGGCGACGATGCCGGCAAGCGATAGAAGGGCAAAGGTTGTGATGAAGAAGGTGTTAATACCCTCAGGGGCCACAAGTGACATCATCCGTGGGGCATCGACAGTGGCGCGAATTCCCTCGAGTCCTCCGACGACGTTGAGGATGAAGGGCAGGAGAATAAACGAAAAGAGAACCGTGAGGATTCCCTGAATATAGTCGGTGATGATGGCGGCTCCCATGCCGCCGGCGACTCCATAGATAACGAAGAGAAGGGCAACGATGGGGATGGCGATCGTGGCGGAAACCGCCCCCCCTGTTCCTGCGTCGATGAGAGCTCCGGCGCCCTTGAGCATGAGGCCGATTTTTACGGCAAGCCCGCCGATGCCAACGACAGCGAAGAGAACAGAGACGCTTGGGCCGAAGCGCAACCGGTAAACATCGGCAGTGGTCAAGGCGCGCAGGCGACGAAAGATGGGAGCGAGAAGCCAGTAGAAGGGCGTGTTGAAAAGCCAGAGCCACTGGAACCAAATCCCTGAGAGACCGTTGCGAAAGGTTCCTGAAGCGACAACGACGGCTTGGTCCGACGCCGTACCAGTGCCAAAAGCGTGCATCATCATCATGCCCTTTCCAAAACGGCGTGGCATAAAGAAGTCGGAGTCACCTTTGACGCGGCGCCCCACCCAGACGCCAAGAGTGGTGATGCCCAGTAGGTAGAGAATGATGACCGAAAAGTCGAGGAGGTGGAGGCCTTTCATGGGTGCTGTCCTCAGTCTTCGAAGGCCTCGCGAATGGCGCTGTTGTCGGCGTCGCCGAATCCTTTGGCCGCGGCCTGTTCAAGAAGGGCACGGTGGACGTCACTCAACGGAAGGGTGATGCCATTGTCTTTGGCCTCTTCAAGCATTAGCCGCACGTCCTTTAGGTGTTGCTTGAGCCTTGCCTGGGGAGGATCGTAATCGCGCTCAGCCATGCGCCGACCTTTGGCGGACATGGCATGGGAAGCGGCAGGGGTTTGATCGAGAAGAGACAGGGCGCTTGAAGGGTCGAAGCCAAGTGATTCGGCGAACCGCAGGCCTTCGGCAAGAGCGGCACGGTTGAGCCCCAGGATCAGATTGTGAACCAACTTGAAGCGGGAAGCGGTTCCGACCGGTCCCAGGTAGTGGACTATGGGAGCAATGGTGCGAAGGAGTTCATCGACGCTGTGGGCGACGTCGGGGTCGCCGCCCACGAAAAAGGTCGCCTCATTCCGACGAAGTTGCTCGCTGGATCCCGCGACGTTGGCTTCTAGATAAGCCGCGCCGCGGCTGGCGATAATCTTGCTGATTGCTATCATTTCGTCGGGAGATCCCGTCGTCGTATCGAGGACAACGTGCGAACTGGTGATGGCGTCCTTTGTCTCCTCGATGACGGCTGCGGAGACGCTGCTCTGCGGCAGCGAAAAGAAGACAGTATCGCAATTCGCAAAGACCTCTTGGGGCGAGGGATGCAGGGTTGCGGGCGTATTCTTGCCGGTTGCCGGATCGAATCCGTGAAGACGATAACCGCCATCATGAAGTCTCTGCGCGAGAGCACTCCCAAGAAGGCCGAGACCGATGATGCCGATGTCTGCTCTCATGGCTTCAACTGGCGGGTCGCTGGCTTACGCTTTCCTGTGGTTAAGGCCTTCAATTTGATTCAGGAAGGGTGTTGATATAGCGATCATAAGCCGCCGTGGGGTCGTAGACACTGCGGATGTCGTGGTCGTGGACCTGCGCACCGAAGCGGAGGCGGAGGGTCTTGCCTTTCGCAAGGTTGACCTTCTTACCTCGGTTCGCCTTGTTATCGACGGGAAAAGGGTTGGCGACAAGGACACCGTAATCGCGACTGTGGGACCAAACGGCTGGATTGTCTGGAGCGGACATGAGCTGGACGCCGGCGCTGCGACCTCTAATGGGTCCGAAATAATCCCACCAACGATCGACTTTGCCCCAGGTGCCCTCTTCATCGATTCCGCCCGCAGCGCTCAGAATGGAGCCCTTGCCATGTTTCACCGTAATCGGGGTGGCTGCTCGAAATGCGAGCCCCATTTCCTCTTTAACGCCGAATTCGAGGGATTTGGAGGCAGTGAGCCGAATGTCGAGCGAGAGGAGGTAGCCGTCGGAATTTTCGCTGAGGGTATAGGTCGTGACCTCCCTTGCGAGCTCGAGGCCTGTGCTGTCGAGGTAGCGATTGGTAGCGGTGAATGAGGCTTCGCTGCCCTTGGCTTCAACCTTCTCAAGTCCTTCGTGTAAGATTGAGCCCTCTTTGTTGTGCCAGAAATTGACGTCATTGACGAGAGCGAAGCCAAGCGAGAGACCGGGGTGCATGTCCCAGTGGTCGCGAGGGTCACGGCTCCGCGGAGGAAAGTTCCGCGTGACTTGGATTCCGTCAGGAGTCTTGAGATTAGCGAAAAATGGGCGGCGGATTGCCGCATGGCGGTAATGGTACGAAGCGATGAGCTCCGAGCGGAGGGTGATTTTTACGATTGAATTGGTGACTTTAAGCGCGAAGCCCTTTTCATCGCCGTAAGTGGTGCCAGAAAGGGCATCAGGCTTTGTGGGGTGGGCAGCCACGTCGGGTGTAACTTTATTGGATGCCTTTTTCTTGGGAGCCCCGGGCGATGGAAATGTCCCGTTTGCTTTGAGTAAATAGCTCGTGAGGTTGGTCAAGCTGCGCGGGGCACACGAAACTTCGATACCATCTGGCAACAAGCGAAAATCGCTATCTGCGCGGAGCGTAAGAGTGAGGGAGGAAAAGAGCAGAAGCAGCGTGGCGCAAATTTTCATGGGGGCATCCCCAGCATCAGGGGGAATGGGCTCTGTCTGGTTGGCGAATGTTGGAAGTTGAGTTTTCGTTTTAGGTGGCGTGTTTCGCTGTGTCAATTTCCTTTGGTTCCTCGATATCGCCATCGTTCGTGGGGTAGGCCTGGAGAATATCTTGAGCTTGTGTTCGATCTGGGATTTCCGATCTTGTTCACGTCCCCTTCTAACTATTAGGTGGCAACCGCCAAATGAAAAAATACCTCTTGTTAGCCCTTGTTTCTTTGAATGTCATCCTGTCGGTCTCTTGCTTGAATGCTGGTGATTCGATTTTGCCTTACGGTGAAGGGGAGGTTCCCAATAATGTCCGGGATCTCTGGAAGGACGTCGATTTTCGAAAAGATCCCCTCAACGTCGAAGTGGTAAAAGAGTGGACCGACGATGGAGTGGTCTGCCGATACGTGATTTTTGACGTTGGAACGTTCAAAGGGGTTAGAGCGCGAATTGCAGCCTTTTACACCTTCCCTAAAGGTGGAAACGATCTCCCCGCTTTTGTATGGAGCCATGGCGGAGGTCAGCGCTCGGATATTGAGCGGGGCCGATACTTTGCAAAGCAGGGATTCGCCGTGGTTGATGTGAACTGGGGTGGGCGTGAGATTCTCGAGGGTATCAGAGAAAACACCGATTGGGGAAAGGTGGACCCGAGCCAAGGGCCGCGATTCTACCCCAGAGCGTTGAGGCCTTCCGTGAAGCTGAATTTTTTCCCTGATGATCACACGATTGACCCCGTGTTGAGTCCGAGAAACGGGAACTGGTACCTGCTGACTTACGCGGGGCGCAGGGCTATCACTTTTCTGGAGCAGCAGGAGGAGGTGAATGCTGATCAGATTGGTTTCACCGGCTATTCGATGGGAGGCAATATCACGTCCTACGCAGCGATCGATGAGCGTCTCAAGGCGGTAATACCGATGGTTGGGGGAACGGGATTTATCACCCAAGACTTTCCGGGGATTCCGGGTTCATCAAACGCGAGACAATACCCAGAGCATGCTGAAATGTTTGCGGCGACGATGGAGTCGCAATCTTATTATCAACATGTGCAATGCCCGGTTTTGGTGTTGAGCTCGAGTAACGACTTTCATGGGATTTACGATCGCACTTTTCCATGTATGGATCGACTTCCGCATGAAAACTGGCGAACCAGCCAGAAGATTCACGACAACCATGACCTGGGGCCTGAACAGTGGATCCTGATCAATAAATGGTTCGATTTCTACTTGAGGGAAAAGGGTGAGGCACTTCCAGCGACACCTCCTTCTCAATTGAAGCGCTACGGGAACGGTGAGGCGGTCTTTTCTGTGAATCCGGAGAAACTGGATCAACTGGAGAGCGTTGATATCTACTACAGCTGCGATCCTAATCCTCGTGCCCGCTTCTGGAACTCAGTTGAGACAAAGCAAACGGGCTCAGGTTGGACCGCCACGATTCCGGTTCGTGAGGGGCTGCCGCTCTTTGTTTTCGCCAATTGCGCCTATCGGCTTGCTGGCGAGGAAGTCGCTTTTCGTGGCAATACGGACGAGTTCACACTCACCTCACGTTTGCAGACATTGTTTCCGGATTCATGGGAGACAGAGCGATTGCATGAAGAGGCAGAAGATATGTTTCAGTGGGAAAACTTTGAAAAGAACCGCCTCCGTGACTGGGCATTGAAACAGAATGGGGGGATCGTCTCCTACAAGTTTCGGGATCCCGCGTTCAAAACTCCACCGCCATCCGCCAAGCTTCGACTTCGAGTGGAAGTGCCGAGGGAAGGCTTGAGCTATCGTGTTCGATTAGGGCGGAATCAATTCATCACCGGAGTCAATGAGCGGAGTCAAAGCTACGGAGCCAACTCAACCCCCGGTGTTGAGGACAGTGAAATTCTACTGAGTCTGGATGACTTTAAAGCTGGCGAGGAGACTCTGCCTGACTGGGGGAATATCGCCACCATCTTGATCATGATTTACGATGGCGATTCGCGCACCGTGCTCGATATGTCAAAGGAAGAGAACCTTGCAGTTTTGCAAGGGCTTGAGTGGGTTTACGAGTAGCTAGAGCAAAATCGGCAACAGCGGTCACGGCGTTCCGTTTTTATTTATTAGCCAGCCTGGAGGCGCCTGTTTCACGGAAGTGGAGTTGCAGGATCAAAGCCGCTAGCGGTCCTCGAGCAGGTAGGCTAGCAGGTCCCGGATTTCTTCGGGCTGGAGAGGAGAGAGCAGGCCGGGCGGCATCAGGGAAATATCCATTTCGGTGCTGCTGACAATTTCGGGTTTCTCGATGGAGAACTCGTTCCCGTCGATTCCGAGGTAAGTCTCACGTTTGCCTCCCTTTCGAAGCACGAATCCCATGGAGGAAGTCCCGTCGGTCCTGGTGACCTGCCAGGGCAGATACTGCGGGGCGATGATTTCGTTCGGGTTTAGAATGTGGGTTAGGAGCCACTCGCGGCTGACGCCAGCCTGTTGATGAATGGTGGTCAGGTCAGGACCGACCTGAATGCCTCTTCCATCCATCCGATGGCAGTTAGCGCAGGTGGCAAGGCGGGGGTGGAAATAGATGCGGCGGCCGGTTTCGGTGTCCGGCTTTCCTGGCAGGGAATCGAGCATGGTGGCCCACTCGCCGGCGTCGAAGGAGTTTGGTTTCTCGGCAAGTTCCCGAGCTTGTAATCCGGCAGCAACGAGGGCGCGTTGAGCTTCCGAGGCCACAGCGGGGTCGCTGTCAGAGCTGAGATCAGTGAGAAGTGGGCCGTGATCTTCAGCGATGTGAGCCAGCCCGAGGACAGCTTCCGCTCGGACCTGGGAAGGCTGCTCAAGGTCGAGCGCCAGAGTCGTCAGAACTCCGACCCGGTCAGGAGACTGAGATGCCTGGAGGTTGCGGAGGGCTTCGAGTTGCAGCACGTGGGGGCCGATGGAGGCTAACTGGGCGAGGCGTTCCGTGGAGAAGCTGTCTGGCGGAGACATGCTGAGTGCGAGCGCCCGGATCTGGGGATCACGTGAGCTATCGCTGAAGATATTACTTAGCTGCTCGGGAGTGGGGCGATCGGAGAGCTTAGTCCCGTCAAGGATCTGTTCGGTGGCGAGAATGGCAAAGAGCAGCGGCTGAGTCAGGTTGCTCCGGTGAGTTTGCTCAAAAAGTTCGGTTCGGAATTCCGCCAGTTTTTCTTCTGCTATCCATTTAACAGCGACGAAACAAACTTCTTCGGCCGGATCTTGAAGCAGTGAGGGAATGTGAGTGCGTGCCGATTCGAGACCGGAGCGTTGCAGGGCGACCACAAAGTGGGCTCTCGCCAAGGGATCTTCGATAGACTTCCAGTCCTGGCTGGGATTTTTTGAGACGATGCGAACGGCTTCGGTCCGCACGTAAGGGTCTGGATCTCCGAGAGCGCTGAACGCTTCCTCGGGTCCCATTTTAATGGCGGGTTGTGGCTCAGTCAGGGTAAGGTTGACAGGTTTCTTGAATTTGACCCGCCAGACAGCACCTTTGCCGTGGACGGGGTAGTTGCGTTGAACCCAGTCGGTGAAGTAGAGTTCGGTGCCATCTGCCTTGTAACTGAAATGGACGGGACGGAACTCATTTGAGCCTGAAATGAAGAGATGGCGCGAGGCGGTGAAGCTGCGGCCCTTTGGCTCAAGCACATGACGATAGACCCGGTTGTCGGCCCATGACGCGACGAGCAGTTCTCCGGGGGCAATCGGAATGACGCCACAGGCGCCTTCTCCGATCGAAGAGACCATGCCGAGTGTGCCGGGGAATTCCCCTGTCCAGGTTTGGAGGGGGTGGCGCCCGGAGCGGCCGTAGCGCATTTCGAAACCGTAGTGACCGCCGTTGACGATGTGAAGCAGGCGGTTGGGCGGGCTGTTACTGGGATCGTTGTCGGTGGCGAAAAGGTTTCCGGCGAGGTCGAAAGTCATTCCGAACAGGTTCCAGTGTCCGATCGATAGTTGCTCGAGGTCGGAACCGTCGAGTCGGCAGCGATAGGAGGAGCCGCCTTCGCCGCCTCCCGTGATTCGTGTCCCATCCGAACCGACGAAGGCAAAGTCATGATTGAGGTTCTCGCCGAAACCGAAGTAGAGCCACTCGGGATCGTGAGGATTGATGGCGAGGCCGGAGACGCCGTCATGGGGATAGTCGCAATCGGTGTCGCAGTGAACAATGAGGTCGGGTTCACCTTGGGCGACCTCGAGGCGGGCGGCATTGGGGAAACGAAAGACGTCCCACCGTGTCGTCGCGTAAAGGTGACCATCTTTGTCAAAAAGCAGGTCGGTGCTGGTCTCGAGTCCTTCGTGAAAAATGGTGCGTTTGTCGTGGACTCCGTCGCCGTCGGTATCTTCGAAGATGTAGATGCGATCTTTCTCCGGGCCAACATAGTCTTCCGGGCGTTGATGGGTGTGATTTTCCTGAACAAAGACCCGGCCGTCCGGAGCCACGGCAATGCCGGTTGGAGTGACAATGTCAGGTGTTCCGGCAAACAGAGTGACCTCGTCGATGTTAGGGTGGTGGATCGAGAGTTCTTCTGCCAATGCAGGTAGGCAGGAGAGGGAAGCAAGGAAGGAAAGAACCGGAGGTGAAAGGCGTGTGCTCATATCGAACGGGATTTTGGAGAATAGGGAGGAGACGAAGTGAGGGGAAGTCCGCGAATCGGTCCTCCCGAGTGGTCAGTCCCCTTTGGCTTCGCTGCAGTAGACCTTGACCGGAGTGCCGACCTTGACCCATTCGTAGAAAAAATTTGCCGGATTTCCCTGGTCGAGGAGCCTGCGAATCCAGCCTTTAGATGCGGGGTAGCCAGGAACCGATTTGAATCCGTGGATGAAGTAGTGGCGCAGTCAATTTTGTGGTTTCGTTTGTGATTTCAGATGAATAATTGGTTGCTACTGAAGTCTGCGGTCTAGGCCCACTGGGCGCTTTGGAATCAGCACCGGTCTGACAACGGAAGAAAAGTAGCTTGGTATTAGCCGAGGCCGTGAACCCGAGGGGGGGCGGTGGGGGTGGTTATTCCTATGACCGTTACCGCGGAAATGTGTATGCATCCTGCGAAGACAAAAAGCTCGCATTTGTTTATTTTTAATTGTAACCCATTGATAAACAACGAGTGGAGGTGAGGGGAGTTGAACCCCTGTCCTAACAGCTGTCTAAACAGACCTCTACATGCATAGTCGCTCTTTTGATTTAAGAGAGGCGTCTTCGACCGACAGAATCCGTTCTCTCCGGTTGCCCTGTAACCTTTCGTCTCTTTGACCGGACACCCGTCAGGAAACTAAGCCGGCTAAAATGGCGGGATTTGGCTCAGCCGGCGTCGGCCAAGTCCCGGGCAACTCAATTAGGCTGCCAGCGCAAGTTCAGGTTCGTTATTTGCATTTGTTTTTTGAACGGCTTTTTACGAGGCCAGCCGATCAACCTCGACACGCAGTCTGCTCTTCAAACCATCAGTCGAAACCAGTACACCCCCGGTTTGTAGAACGGGTTAACCTAGCGCGAAGCGACAAAAAGGCAAGCGTTTCGGCAGGGGGGAATTCCTGCGCGAGGGCATTTCCGATCCGTTTTCAGGGGGATGAGAAAAAAGTTCATTTTTCCAAATCCAGTTTTGGAGAGCCTGCGAAGAACATCTCAGCAGCGGGAATCGCCCAACTTGGCATTAACTAACCAAAACAACACATCAATCAAAATCATGAAAATCAAAAACAGTCTTCTCGTAACAACCCTTGCCGCATTCTTTGCGGGTGGTGTCGCTACCGCCGGAGATAAGGATATCGTAGACACGGCCGTGGCCGCTGGCAGCTTCAAAACCCTCGCCGCTGCCCTTGAGGCCGGTGGCCTGATTGAGGCACTGAAAGAAGAAGGGCCATTCACCGTGTTCGCTCCCACCGACGACGCCTTTGCGGCTCTACCTGAGGGGACAGTGGAGACTCTGTTGAAGCCTGAGAACAAGGATAAACTGGTCGACATTCTGACCTATCACGTCGTTAGCGGCGCAGTGCCTGCGGAGACCGCGGTCACGCTCAGCGCTGCCACTGCCTTGAATAAAAAGGAAATCAAGCTATCGCTCAAAGACGGTGCACTTTTTCTCAATGATTCCAAGGTGGTCAAGACTGACATCACGACCAGCAATGGCGTGATTCACGTGATCGACGCTGTCCTGCTTCCGCCGAGCGACGGTATTCAAACTTCAGCGGTCACTCGCTAAGAGAGGAAACCATGAAGGCCTTATGGGCCGTATAAGAAATTACGGCCCGTAAACCTTCACCCTTCGCGTTTGAGAATTGAACACACCCTCCTCCAGTGCAGCATCAATTCTCCCTCGGGTTGCGAAAGGAGATGCAGACGCCATGGGTGCCTGCATCGACACTTTCGGGGGGTTGGTTTGGAGTATCGCCAATAAATATGCTCGCAACAAATCCGATGCCGAAGATCTCGTTCAGGAAATATTCACTGCGCTTTGGAAAGGTGCAGACCGTTATGATCACACCCTCTCTTCCGAAGCGACCTTTATCGGACTTCTCGCTCGCCGCCGATCGATCGACTGGCTTCGGCGACAGGGGCGATGCATTGAATCCGAACCTCTAACTGACGATATCTCCGAAATGAGCGCGACCTTCAGTCATCCGGGCGTTTCAGCCGACCGCGAGTTGGTGATGTTGGTCTTGCGTCGGCTCCCCGAGGAGACCCAACAGTTGTTCCGTTTTCACTTTGAACAGGGGATGTCTCACAGCGAAATTGCTCGCGAGACAGGAATGCCCCTCGGAACTGTTAAGACCCGAATGCGCACTGGATTGCTGGACTTGAGAAAGTTCATGAAAAATCTTGATGGGCCGAAAACCTCCCACCTAGTCTGATGAGTGATCTGACTCCAGAAGAAAGATTTGAATGGCTCGACGCTGGTCGTGCCATGGGGGATCTCTCCGCCGAGGAAGAGGCTGAATGGCGGTCTCTGTCCGCTACGGTGGGGCAGGATTTTTCCGAGGAAGTATCGTTCGACTCCATTGTTTGCAGTTTAGAAGAGTCTCTCAGCCCATCGTCGAGCCTTCCGGACGGTCTCGTCGATAAACTGAGAGAAGAAGCTGAGCCGTTTCATCGCCAAGAAGCTGACACCGTTATCGAAGGTGATTTTAATTCCACGAATCTTGGTCTTTCCCATCCGGTTTGGGGATGGGCTGCAGCCGTGGGATTCGCCATTCTCCTGGCTTTCTCAACAAAGGATGATGTGGAGCCGCCTCGACTGGTATCGGGCGAGGCGCTTGTTGACGAGATCGTGGCTGACCCAGCTTCAGTTCGGGTCGCCTTCAATCTTACTGATGATTCTCCTGCTGGTGAGTTGGTCTGGAGTGATGCTACGCAGAAAGGAGTCATGATCCTTGAAGGAATACCTGTCAACGATCCGGCGAAGGAGCAATATCAGCTCTGGATCGTCGACAGTGATCGCGACGACACTCATCCGGTCGACGGCGGCGTCTTTGATATCCCTGTCAGTGCCGAAGGAAAGGTTTACATCCCTATCGATGCCAAGCTGCCTGTTGATGAGCCTGGTGTCTTCGTGATTACCCTGGAGCAGTCGGGTGGTGTGGTTGTTTCCAAGCAGGACCGGGTGATTGCTATAGCGAGTGCGTGATCAGAAGATAAGCTCGTCCATCGGTTCGGACGTTTCCTCAAGCCGTTCCATGCGCAGGATGGGCAAGAGCTCTCCGTCTTCCTCCACGTAGTGAAGCTTTCCATGAAGTTGGTACCAACCCATCTCGATGTATTCGGGGGGAGCTTCACCAAAGTCAATGGGGATGGAAAGAGGGCGAGCGTCAGCTGCACAACACTCGATGAAGAGTCGGAATGCCTTCAGTCGATGACCGTTGGGATTGTTAAGGGTCTCCTCCATCAACTGAGCAGTCGTCTCGATGGGAATACCTTCCATCACATCCATGAGCTCTTTGTCGCCTGCGGTGTAGAAAATTTGGGGGACGTCGAGTTGGAAGTCTCCGGCTTCGTTCTGGGGGACCATCTGCTTAAGGTCATCCAGAGTAAAGGTGGCCCAGCTGTCGTTGGAGTCATCAGTTGAACCGTCTGGTGGAGTGTCCGCATCAGTAACGGTACTACCAACTGAGTCGCTGGTGTAGGGGTTGGCGTTGGGATCCACTGAGGAATCAACAGTGTTTTCAGTTGGTGGTTTAGCAGATCGCGCTTTGGCGATGCGCATTTGCATCATCTGGCGTTCGATCTTTCCCCATTTAGCGAGGTATTGCGGGCTGAACTGATCCTTGGAATAGCCGGTGGCGAAAAGGAGCGGTCCGAGAAGAACGATAATAGAAAAAAGTATCGTGGAGGGTGAGTCGTCGTGATGGTGGTGATGAGCGCCCGGCTGATCGAGATGCTCCTCACCATGGTGGTGGTCGTGGCCCCGGTTGTGTTCGTGGCCGTGATTGTGAGAGTCTTGCTGGTGACTGTGGGCATGGCTGTGTTCATGATCATGGTCGCTTTCGTGATCGTGATCGTGATCGTGATCGTGATGATCATGGTCGCATTCATCTCCATGCGCATGGTCATGGGTGCAGAGGCCTATCGCCCTGTTTCGATTGATCAGGTTGAAGGTTCCCAGCAGTGCCATCCCGATGCCGGCTAGAAGTGCGTAAATCCTGAAGCTTGGGTCGAGGTGCTTTTCAACTCTTCCCGTAACGTAGAAGTAAAGAAAAACCGCGCCCCAGGTGAGTAGGGTAGCAATGGTGAGAAATTGCAGGAATTTTTTCATCGTTCTGTCGGAGGGGTTACAGGCGAATCCAGACGTAGCTCAGAAAGCCGATGGCGATGAAGATGGAGATGGCAAGCAGGGCGACAAAGCGAGACTTGAACACGGAGAGATACATGAAGACGAGTTTCACGTCCATCATCGGGCCGAAGACGAGGAAAGCGAGCTTGGCCGACTGGGGAACCGGGAAATTGGCGGCGATGAAAGCGTCCGAGGTGCTGCAGAGACTGAGTACGAATGCCAGGATCATCATGAGGCCGATTCCGGTCACTTCGTTCTGATTGAAGAGAATGACGAGATCATCGGTCACATAGGCCTTGAATACCGCAGTGATGGCAACACCGATGGTGAAATACATCGCCGTCTCCATGAAATCGCGCATCGCGGTGCGCATGGCGAGGACTAGACGTTCGGGCTTTTCATCATCGTGGCTGTGGGAGTGATCATGGACGTGGTCAGCGGCTTTCCCCACGGGAAGAACTGCTGGCTTCAAAATGGAACTGGACCGCGCCCGGAGGACGACCAAACCGACTCCCACCGTGACGATTAAGGCAATAATGAGGCGGCTGGATGTCATGAAGACGGGCCCCATGGTATCGGCAACTTCGGATTGCCGGAGTGAGAACTGACCGACTGAGGAGTCGAAAGCCTTCATCGTGCTAACCACTACGATGGGATTAATAATCGGCGCCGAGAGCATGTAGGTGATGGCGCAGGAGACTGGCAGGCCTTTGCGGATGAGACGGCGGATCACGGGCACAACCGCGCACTCACACACTGGGAATACGAACCCAAGCAACCCGCTGAAGACCACAGCAAGCGGCTTATTCTTTGGAAGCCAGCGGTCAATCAGGCCGGGCGGTAGGTAAGCATCAATGAAACCCGAGATGAGTGTTCCGAGGAGGATGAAAGGGGCTCCTTCAAGAATGATACTCAGGAACAGGTAACAGAAGTCGGTGAACGGAGAAAGACTCTGGGAATCCATAGAGGGGGGGAGTTCGATACTCTAGCGGTTTGTCCCGATATTAAGCAAACGCGAATACGCGGGGCAAAGTTGGAAAAAAATCAAAAAAGAAATTGTTCTTATGAACAGTCTTTTGTATAGGTGTTCGCATGAGTAGTTTTAATCGTGTTACCTTAATGGGGAATCTCACTCGGGATCCTGAACTGAAAAGAACCAAAAGCGGAGCGACTTTGACTGAGTTGGGAATGGCAATAAACCGGAGCTGGACCAACGAAAACGGGCAACGCCATGACGAGACCACTTTTGTTGATGTCACGGTTTGGGGGAAACAAGCCGAGAACGCTGCCAAGTATTTGCAGAAAGGTCGCAGTGTCCTGATCGAGGGACGTTTGCAACTGGATAGCTGGCAGGATACGAACACGGGCCAGCACCGATCGAGGCTTCGCGTGGTAGCGGAGTCAGTCCAATTCCTGAGCAATCAACAGCCATCAGCTCAGCAGAACGGCCCCGAATCGGTGGGGGCAAATTCTGACAGTCAGTATGCACGGCATACCGGCGAGGCTGGCGGCAGTGCCCAGAACGACACAGGGCAAGCTTCACCAGTGGGATGGGAAGCTGCCTGAATGTGTGGTCACCTGAGTCGTCATGCAGTGATGTGAGACGGGATCCGGTTACTGCATGACGATGTTGGGTGGCGCTGTTTTTAAAAGCTGAAAAGCGAACTTTGAGCTCAGCCGCTCTTGGTCGCAATTCTGACTGACTTAGACATCAATGCGGCAATGTGGATAAGACCCTTGCGTTCAGCAGGGGGCTGCAAGATGATACCTTATTCTTGCTGACCGCTTATGAGAGTTTTAGTTACCGGTGGAGCCGGGTATATCGGAAGTGCGAACGTCGATGCGTTGATCGCCGCAGGACACGATGCAGCCGTGTTTGACAGTCTCTACCAGGGTCACCGATCTGCAATCAATGAAGCAGCCAGGTTCTACGAAGGTGATCTGGCCGACGCCGCGGCAATCGAAGCGGCTGTCTCTGAATTTCGCCCGGATTCCATCATGCACTTTGCCTCCCACACCCTCGTGGGGGAATCGATGGAGAAGCCCTTCATGTATCTTGGCGAAAATACAACCAACGCAATCAATCTTCTCGAAGCTGCCCTGAGTTATGGAGTGGAGCGGTTTATTCTTTCTTCAACAGCCAACCTCTTCGACGAACCGGAGAAAATTCCGATCGCTCCGGATGAGCGAATTGTTCCCGGGAGTCCTTACGGCGAGTCAAAGTATTTCATCGAGCGGGTGCTTCACTGGGCACACGTGACGAAGGGGCTTCGATATGCCGCGCTGCGCTACTTTAATGCCGCAGGATGCACACCCGTCCGCGGTGAAGACCATGATCCGGAGACGCATTTGATTCCGCTTGTCCTGCAAGTCGCGCTTGGCCAGAGGGAGAATATTAAGATTTTCGGTGACGACTACGACACTCCGGATGGTAGCTGCGTCAGGGATTACATCCATATTGAGGACCTCGCTCAGGCTCACATCCTTGCGCTGGAGGCTCTTCACGAGCGGGAAGTGCTGCACTACAATCTCGGAAACGGAAATGGTTTCAGTGTCAAAGAGGTCGTAGAGTCTGTTCGTGAGATCACCGGACACCCGGTGCCGGCAGAGGTAACGCCGCGCCGGCCGGGAGATCCGGATGTATTGATCGCGGACAGTAGCAAGATCCGGGAAGAACTTGGCTGGGAGCCGAGGTATCCGGATTTGAATTCCATTATTCAGTCTGCCTGGGACTGGCACAAGAAGCACCCCAATGGCTACAAGGACTGAACCGAACCCCGGTGGCTTTCTTGTCACAGGTTTGATTCCAGATTGACTGAAGGATAGAGATTAGTTTGTGATGGTTCTTGGAACTGGATTACTTGCGCCATGTCGCTCTCTCTCCGCAGTCTTGTGTGGCTTTCAGTCACGGTGATTACTCTGCCTCTGATGGGGCAGGGTGAGCCTGCTTCCGTCGCGGTGGAGACCGAGGGACCTGCACAACTGCTGGAACGAGGCAGGCAGGCGTTTGCGGAGAGCAACTTTGCCGAGGCCGAGGAAGCACTGGAGAAGTTTATCGTGGACTACGGTGAGGCGGAGGAGGCCAGGGAGGCGGCACGCCTTCATCGACCGCTCGTTGCGATCAGTAAGGTGGGGGTAAAGAAATTTGATGAAGCTCTTGTCTGGATTGAGCAGTCGCTTGCTGACCCGAAGCTCGATGTGGCGCTGGAAGACGAGCTGAGTTTCTGGAAAGGAATTTGCCTGATGACAGCCGGGAAGCTGGTTGAGGCACAGAGGGCTTTCGGCGAATACTGGGCCGACGAAACCCATCAGCCGTTTAAACGCTATGAGGCCTTGCTTCTCTTCGCAACTCTTTACATCCAGCAGGAGTTCCCGGCAGAGGCGGCTGATTTTCTGGCTGATCAGTTGCCGAAGTATCGGGAGAAGGCGCCGGAGGCGGCAAGTCGGGCCATTGTTCTTGAGATGTATGCAAGGATTGAGGCCGGCCAGTTGGACGAGGCGCTGACTTTGTTGCGCCGTGAATTCCCCAACCTGGATCAAATGACCCAGGTTATCAGTTGCCAGACGTTGGCACTTCAACTGGGCGCACAATTTCTCGAAGAGGAGCGTTGGTATGATGCCATCACTTGCCTCCAGCGAATCTGGCCATCAGCCAAACTGATGGATCACCAGACGGCGAAGGTGATCGAAATTGAAGAACGCATCGAGGTGTTGAAGCAACGCCCAAACACGCAGGCCGCAGTCCATCAATTGGAAGCGATCTTGAAACGGGTGCGTCGAGAACTCGACAACTTTGCCTCAATTGAAAACTTTGATTCGGCTCTTCGGCTGCGCCTCGCGATGGCTTACCGGGGATTGGGACGTTATCGGGAAGCCGCGCTTGTGATGGCCCGAATGCTGGAGTCAATGCCACCGGATGCGGTGGTCGAGAGTGCGACCCTGGCACAGATCCAGTGTTGGATGGAAATAGGAGCGTGGGAAAGGGCAGCGGAGGCGGCTGATCAGTACGTCGAGATTTTCAGAGAGGAAGGCAAAAACCTTGCTTTGGTCCTGTTTTTGCGCGCCGAGTCATTGCGTGAAGCTCAAGAGTATGGTGCTGCCCAGATTGCCTATGGTGAATTGGTTGAGGAATTTCCGGACGATGAGTTCGCACCCAAGGCGATGTTCATGCAAGGGTTTCTCTATCTGCAGCAGGGCGACAATGAGGGGGCGCTGTATCAATTTGATCAAGTGCAGCGGATATATCCCGATTCCGGAATGAAGGAAGATGCCGACTACTGGACGGGAATGGCAAATTCATTCAGCGGCTTGTATGAGGAGGCGCGCGAGCACTTGTTAGGCTACCTCGAACGATACGAAACGCCAAAATATCAAAAGGAGGCCCTCTTCCGTATCGGAGTCTGCACGTTTTCCCTCGGTGATTACGAAGGTGCGCTGGATCAGCTTGAGGAATTTAATGAAAAGTATCACGGTGATGATTTGACCGATGAAGGGAACCTGCTCATCGGAGATGCTTATTTTTCAGACGGTAAGAGTGATGAAGGATTGGCTGCCTATGACCGAGTGAGGCCGCAGGCAGTTCGCTACTTTGAGGAAGCCTGGTTTAAGAAAGGGAATGCTCTCAAGTTGCTGGAGGACTATGAGGCGATGAGAGCGCATTTTGAGACCTTTGTGCAACAGTATCCCGGGAGCAGTCGCCTGCCGGAAGCTGTCTATTGGATTGGCTGGACTTACAATGCGGAAGGAGACAATACGAGGGCCCGGGAGATCTACTGGGAAACGATCATAGCCCACGGCAGTGATCCTGACATGGCAACAATTACTGATGTATTTTCGGCTTTGCCGGGTATTTATGCGAATGACGGCGAGGCCGGGAGGGAAGAATTACTGACTCGTCTTGAACGACTGAAATCGGGAGCTTCAGTTGATGACGATTTTGTGATGGCCACACGTGCCGGTTGGGCGAAATCGCTGATCATGGAAAAAGTGAGTCCGGTGGCGGGGCGGACGGAGTTGTTAGGCATTTCAAAATGGGTGAACCCAAAATTGAACCGTCCCAATATATCGGTTGCGGTGGCAGAGGCTCTGCTGGATGCCGGCAACCCTTTAACCGCAAAGGACCTTTTTACCGAGACGCGACGTTGGAACCCAAGGTGTATTGAAAAGGCGCGAATTTATCGGGGATTGGGTGACATTGCCCTGGAAGAGGGGGATCCACAAAAGGCCCTCGACTACTACTCACAGTATGAGCGGGAGGCGCTGCAGTCGGTTGCCCTTGGCGGTGTGAAAGTCAGGAAGGCTGAGATCTATGCCGACCTCGGACAAACAGAGAGAGCGCGTGCTGAGTTGGAGTCGGTCCTCGAGACTCCGGGGGTAACAGCGGAATCCAAGGCGGATTCGCTGATGAAGATTGGAGAACTTTATGCCGGTGACGGTGAACACGAAAAGGCGATTGTCTACTTTGAGCGGGTCTATGTGGCCTATGGCAAATTTGGCGAAGTGAACGCTAAGGCTTATTGGGGGCGCGGGCAGTCACTGGAAGCGCTGGACCTCAAGAAGGAGGCGCTGGAAACTTACGAAGAGCTCGTCGCCCGCGATGATCTGAGTCGCTATGATGAAGTGACACTGGCCGAAGAGAAAGTGACGAAACTGCGCCGTTTCTTTCCGGTCGAGAAATTTGAAGCAGAGGAGGGAACGCTATGAGGTGCTTAGCCCTGATGGTCGTGGTTGTGTCCGGCTTTGGTTTCGCGACCTCGCATGGTCAGGATGTGATTGTCCTGAAGAGTGGGCAGTATACGGCGTGTGAAATTGAAGCCCTGACTGACAATATCCTAACCTTTACCCTGATTCAGCAGGGAGGGAACCAGGGAGGAGTCGCTCGCCGGACGATCAGCACTTCCGAGGTGGCCTATGTTGAATTCGACTTTGAGCCCGGAGAAGAAGAGGCGTTCGCGGCAAAGGAGACTTTGGACATGGAGTCCGTCGAAGCGTGGTGGAATCATCACTTCGCTCACCTGCACCGACCGCGATCCCGCACTGGTGCCTGGGGCATTGCTCTCGGGTATGCACTGCTGGATAAGGATGTGGATTTGTATGGATCTCGGGCTCTTCAGTTGTTTGATCGCATTGCCGAGCGCGCGTGGTCGGAGATCGATGTTGCTGCGGCAAAGCGTGGGCGACTCCATGCCCTCATGAGGTTAGGGGAACTCGAACGCGCTATCACCGAGGCGAATATCCTCGCGGGGCAGACCGAGGATCCGGAACTGCTGATCGAAGTGAAACATCTTCTCGCTGAAGCGGATTTCGCCCGGTTAAGGGAGTTGGAGGAAGAGCACCCTCGATGGGATGAAGACGACGAAGTTCGTCCGGAACGAAATGAGCTCTACCACAGCATTATTGATCAATTTATGTGGCCCTACCTGTTTCATGCCGCTCGCGAGGAAGCGGCCGCTCGTGGGCTTTTCGGAGCCGGCCTGGTTTATGAATTTGGGGGCGACGCTGGTCTTGCTACAAATGCCTACCGGGATTTGATCGCGCTTTATCCCGAATCAGAGGCGCGAACGAAGGCGGATCGTCGCCTCGAAGGATTGGCTAACAAAGACTTCAAAGAAAATTCAGATAAACCGGAACTATCGAATCCATGAGACGAATACAACGTAGAACTTTAATGCTGCTAAGTGCGGCGATTTTGAGCCTCTTCCTGATGGCGGCGCCAGCGTCGGCACAGGATGAGGGAACGGGAGACGGCACTCCGCCGCCGGAAAATGTGTCGGCTTTAGACCTCTACAAGCAGGGCGGGAGCTTTATGCACATCCTGCTGGTTTGTTCGATCGGGACCATCGCAGTGGCAGTCTATTGTTTTGTTCAAATCAGTGGTAAAAAGATGGCACCGAAAGACCTGGTGGACCGGGTCAATGCCGCCATGGCCGCCAAGGATGTGAATGCTGCCTACAGTGCCTGTGATTCCCATCCGAGCAGCTACGGCAAGGTCATGTCCGGTGCTTTGTTGAAGGTGAACTTCGAGCGGGACCTTTCCAATAAAGCAAGCATGATGGATGCCGCAGCGGAGGCGATCGACGAGGAAGAACACCGGCAAATGGTGTGGGTGAACTACCTCAATATTTTTGCAACCCTGGCTCCGATGATTGGCTTGTTAGGAACGGTCTGGGGGATGATTGAAGCTTTTGATAAGCTTGCCACTACGAGTGGTGATGCGAAGCAGTTGGCCGGTGGAATTAAGATTGCGATGGTGACCACTGCCGGCGGGTTGATTGTCGGTATCCCGGCGATGTTCTTCTACTTCTTTTTCCGAGACAAGCTCCAGGGAGTCATGACGACAGTTCAGAAACACGCCAGCTTCGCGATCGATATTCTTTCTGGTGAGATTCGCCTTCAGGGCGCGACCGAGCCTGCGAGTCAGGCACAGACCGAGGAAAGCTAAACCGCAAAACTGCTAAAAACCCCGACAGCTCCGAAATGGTGAGACGCCGAAAGAGACCTTTGGACGAGGTGAGTTTTCAGATCACTCCTATGATCGATATGACTTTCCTTCTCCTCATCTTCTTCATGGTGACGCAGACCATCACACAGCAGGCAAGAAATGCGCCCGTTAAGTTGCCGGTCGCGGTCAGTGCTGTCGCCCCGGAACCAACAGAGCGAGACGTCATCAACATCGACGGGGAGGGGAACTACTACATCGGCGATAAGATGGCGACGACGGAAGAAGTGCTCGCCCATCTCCGGGTGAAGTTTGAGGACTTTCCTCCTCTGCAGATATACCTGCGTGCGGATAAGAACACACCTACGAAGAAGATTCGAGAGTTCGTCGATATGGCCACGGATGTCGGAGCGATTGATTTGATTTTTGGGGTTTACGGGAATTGAGGGCAAAACCCCGGTTGAGCATAGGTGATGAATAATTATGCTAATGTTAGTTAAATGAGGCGTATTCGGAAGAGACGCCACCAAACGGTGGAGATGCAAATGGGACCCATGATCGACATGGTGTTCCTCCTGCTGGTCTTTTTCATGGTCTCTGCAAAGCCAATCAAACCGGAAAGCGATATACCCATGGGTTTGCCGGGACAGGTTAGCCAGGAACAGGTGGTGGATATTCCCGATGAAGCCCGGGTAATTATTGAGCCCGGTGGGCAGGTGGTTTTGAATGAGCAGAAACTGGATTCGCCTGGAAGTTCCTCCCTGCCGGAGTTGCGGAGCGTGTTGATTCGATTCAAGACAGCCGCTGACAATGCCAAATCAGATGCATTGGTGACAGTAGCACCTCACGATACGGTGCCCCATCAGCGCTTGATTGATGTGCTGAATGCCATTGCTGAAGCGGGGATTACCGGAGTTACCCTGGCAGGAGGTGGAGATGAGTGAGGTTGGTGTGCAGTTAAACCCCGAGGCGCCGAAGCGGAAGCGAAAGAAACAGCCAAAGGGTGACAGGCAGGTGTCACACCGTCGGGCCATGATCACGTCGATCATCATCGGCAGTATTGCTGTGCACGCGGCGGCACTGGTTTTGTTTGGGCTCTGGACCGTAGCAAAGCAGTTTCGTCGCCCGGAGGCGCGCTTCGAAATGAAGAAGGTGGTGAAGATTCCGCCCAAGCCCCCAGAGCACAAAATGAATGTGGCCAAGCACGAAGCCATGGCGGCCAAGCCGACTTTCAACGACAAGCTGGTCAGCACACGTCCGATCGACTTCGCTTTACCCGAGATGCCCCAGGTAAATCTCGATCAGATGCTGCCACTGGATCCGTCCGAGTTGATCAGTGAACAGGTAAACGGGTTGGTAGGCAGTGCCGCGCTGGGTTCCGGCCTCGGTCAGAGCATGACGGGCGGGGGAGGGACCGGCGACGGGATGAGTTTCTTCGGGGTGAAAGCTCAGGGTGATCGAATCCTGCTGCTTTTTGATGTTTCAGCCAGCGTTGTGAACAAGGCGGACGCAGCAGGTATTCCGCTCGAGCGCATTCAGAAGGAGACTATTCAACTGATCGAAGGTCTGCCGATCAGTTCGCAGTTTTCGTTGATCCAGTTCACGGGTAACTACATGGCGTTCACGGATGAACTGATTGCGGCGACTCCGGCCAATAAAAAGCTGGCTGTCACCTGGGTGGAGGAGGAGTGGGAGACGAGTGGAAGCATGAGCTCGGCTTCCCGAGGAGTGACCCAGAATCTGACTGGCGTCGTCGGAATCATTGAAAAATCGATCACGATGCGCCCGGATGTCATCTTCCTGATTTCGGACGCCAGCTTCCAGTGGCGACCCACGGGCGGTTTCGCCAATATTCCATACGATGACATCAAGGAGGCGGTGGAGAGCATCGAGGAGAAGTTGCGCGCTGATGTGCCAATTCACTTTCTCGCTTTCGAGCCCAAAGACGATGATGCGAAGGAATGGAGCCGGATCGTGAGGAAGACCGGCGGGGAATTCAAAGAATTGAAAGAAAACTGAAAGACTCCGAGTTTGTTCAGCGTATCCATCTATAGTGTTGTTGTGTCCTTTTGCCTGGTTCAACGAGACCAACTCGTGAATCATCGAGCTTTAAGATCTTAGTTTTTTTAGAAAAACAAAAAAATTGAGAGTTACGCGCAATTAGGCGGCAGGATTTTTATAGAAATGAGCCTGATTGGGCGTATTTTAGCACTTGAGAAGTTAAAAAGTTTTTCTAACCTCTCACTAATCCGTAATTCTCTCCCAATTCGTGATATGAAATTTGAGCCTATCAGCCCCGTCCTGACGTCTATCGCTGTTCTTGTTTTCATTACCGGCTGTAAGACCCGTAACACGGTGCAAGCGCCTCCTCTTGAGGAAGTGCCACTGGCTCAATATGGTCAGCCGGGATCTGAAATCCCGATGCCTCCCGGTCAGCCGGGAAACACGGGTGGACGGTTTGGATACAACAATGCCAATGCTGACGGTAGTGGCACTCAGGCTCCTCCAGCACCCCGCGATGTGAGAGATATGGGATCCACCTCGGCCCCCGAGCCACCGAAGAACGACAAGCCTGCGGCGCCGGCTCCGACCGTATATGCAAATTCAGTTCCCGGAAATCCTCTGGTGGTGACCCTTCCCGGTAAGCATTCTTCGCTTGGGCAGATTTCCATTGAGAAGTATGACTCTGCCGGCAATCCAACCGGCGAACCTCTCAAGCGCGGGACTCCGGTTCAGATTCCTGACCCGAATAATCCCGGGCAGAAAATCTACTTCAAGGTACCCTGAGCGCGGACAACGGACAGCCGTTTCAGTGCATCACGGTTCTCGGGCCGGGTCTGATTGGGGGTTCCCTGATCAGAGCAGTCCGCTTGGCTTTTCCTGAGGCCGAAGTGAGGGCCTGGGCTCGTCGCGATGCCGTTGTTAAGCTGTTGCGGGACAGTGAAGGCCTCGGTGATCATGCCACCGGCGATCTCGCGAAGGCTGTCGAAGGCGCTGATCTCATCGTCCTCGCTATGCCTACTGGAGCGATGGCTGGTGTGGTGGAGCAATGGAAAGACTTTGGGGAAGTCGGTGAGGTTTTGATCACTGACGTCGGCAGCGTCAAAGTTCCGGTTGAGAATGAAGTCGGGGCTATGGTTCGCGAGAAAGGTGGCCGCTTTATCGGAAGTCATCCCATGGCCGGATCCGAGAAGACCGGGCTGGAATTTGCCGATGGAGAACTTTTCAAGGGAGCACCCGTGATTCTGACGCCATCTGCAGGCGATCCGGAGGAGGCTGCCTGGACCGAACGGCTGACTCGATTCTGGCAGGCGCTGGGCGCTCGCGTCTCAAAGATGCCAGCAGGAGAGCACGATCAGCTTGTTGCTTCAATCAGCCATCTGCCCCACCTGATGGCAGCAGCTCTTGTTCGAATGGTTTTAAGGGAGAATCCCGATGCCGGTAACTTCTCAGGGGGAGGCTTTCGTGACACCACTCGTGTTTCTGCTGGCCCGGAAGATATGTGGGCTGGGATTCTCGCGGACAATCGCGAGGCAGTTTTGGACCAGCTGGGTGCACTGATTGAAGAACTCGAAAGTTGGAAAGAGGCGTTGGACACTCTTGACATGGAACAGCTCTGCGGCTTTCTGTCCCAAGCTCGTAAGCTCAGGGAATCGCTCTGAGTTTGCGGCCACTTTCTTACCAGTTTCATCCCATGGCCGAGCTTCGTGTCCGCAAAGTGAAAGACTTCTCCGCTGAACTCAAAGTTCCCGGAGACAAAAGCATCTCGCACCGTGCGTTGATGTTTTCCGCGCTTTCGAATGGGCCCTGCGAGATCACCGGTTTCCTTGCCAGTGAGGATTGTATTGCAACTCGGAACGCTCTCGCCGCGATGGGGGTTGAGATTGAGGAGCTGGGATCTGGTGGTACTCATATCCGGGTGCACGGTTGCCACGGAGAATTTAAGAAGCCGGAAAGGGCGATCGATTGCGGTAACAGCGGCACCACGATGCGCCTGCTCTCGGGTCTGCTTTCCCGCTGTCCTTTTGAAGTCACCCTGACGGGAGATGAGTCACTTTCCCGCCGTCCCATGAACCGGGTCGCTGTTCCTCTCGGGCAGATGGGCGCGGTCATTAAAGGGCAAGGAGATCGCTGCACCGCGCCCTTGACCATTCAGGGCAGTGAAAAGCTGACGTCAATTCACTACGAATCCCCTGTCGCCAGTGCTCAGATTAAGAGTGCGATCATGTTGGCCGGTCTTGGAGCAGAGGGAAAAACCAGTGTGACCGAGCCGCATCCGTCGCGGGATCACACCGAGCGTATGCTGAACTACCTGCTCGTGAAAAATATTCGCGAAGGGGACACTGTATCTATCTGGGGTGGCCAGATTCCGGAGTCACGAGACATCGAGGTTCCCGGAGATATTTCCAGCGCCGCTTTCTGGATTGTGGCAGCAGCTGCTCGTGATGGAGCCCGCTTGCTGATCGACAAGGTCGGTCTGAATCCGACCCGAATCGGTATCATCAATGTGATGGCCCGCATGGGCGCGAAAATCGCGGAGCGTATCGACGAATCGGGTTGCGAGCCCATGGGAACCATCGAAGTGACCGGCGGGCAATTGAAGGCGACTGAGATTTGTGGGGCAGAAATACCGACCCTGATTGACGAAATTCCCATCATCGCTGTGGCGGCGGCCCTGGCGCAGGGAACGACGGTGATCAAGGATGCCAAGGAACTTCGGGTTAAGGAAAGTGATCGTATTTCCACCGTGGCCGAGAACCTTCGCCGCATGGGCGTCCAGGTGGACGAATTCGCCGATGGGATGGAAATTACAGGCGGAGATTCCATGAAAGGTGCCGAAATCAAGGCGCTTGGAGATCACCGCATCGCAATGTCATTCGCGATAGCCGGGCTCTTCGCGGAGGGGGAAACCGTCATTCACGGGGCTGAGTGCATTGAAACCTCTTACCCCGGGTTTATCAGGGAGATTGAGCAGTTGCAGGCGATCGGCCGCTAGTTGAAATGCCGGGAGCGATTTTTTCTTGCGTCGCTTCGCAATTCTTGATGTTCTCCCCGAAAAAACTGTTTCGCGGACAGGAGAAATCCGCCTGTAAATACATTGTATTTGCAAAAAAACGGCCAATTCCCGATTTTCGGCTTGTATTGGCATTGTATTTCTTTCAGTTTACATTGTAAAACATCGCCCAAACGGGCTTTGTGGCTCAATTAGCGCAAAATACATCCCTCTAACCCATGAAAATTGCGAAAAAATTCTCTCTCAGACGGGCTCTCCAAACAAATCGCAAGGGGGTCGCCCTCGTGACCGTGCTGACAGTCATGTCGCTCACCACAATCCTGGTGCTGACCTTTTTTACACTCGCTTCCAGCGAACACCGAGCCTCAAAGACTTACTCGTATGGTCTTCAGTCACAGCAAGTGGCTGAACAGGCTGTGAATATGGTGATTGCTCAGATTCGCGAAGCGACCACGGTGAGTGAAAATCCTTCGAATCTGAAAGTATGGTCATCCCAGCCCGGAGCGATTCGGACGTGGAACCAAAATGGTAGTTTCGACCGGATCTTCAAGCTCTACTCCGACGATATCATGAAAACCGACGACCAACTTGAGGTCCGAGGCGATTTTGCTGACATCGCGACATGGGCAGACCGTCCGGACCATTTTGTTGATCTGAACGAGCCTGTGATTCGTGGCGAGAAAGTCTATTATCCTGTTGTCAGCCCCACGGCTTCCGTCCTTCCGGAGTGGCCTGCGAATGGGATCAAAGACGAAACTGGCGAGTATGACGGGAACGGTGTCGAGGGATTTAAGTACGACGCAGCGCTCGTTGAGGAGGGTGACTTCGGGAGAAAGGCTGCTCAAATCGCAAATGCTACGGATGGCCATGTCGCTATGCCAGTTCGATGGATCTACCAGCTGGCAGATGGCACGGTTGGCACTCTAGAAGACGGTGCCGCTGGCAGTGCTGAATATCAATTTGTTGCCTTCTCAGGAGCAGGAAGGCCGTCCGAAAAAAACCCTATGGTGGCTCGCTTTGCCTTCTGGGCAGATGATGAAACAACCAAGCTAAACATTAACACCCATGCTGGCGGGGCCGCGTGGGATCTGCCGCGTTCAGGTGGCAGGCTCGATCGTGACCTTGCCCAGCACCAACCTGCTAAGAATGAGTGGCAACGCTATCCCGGTCATCCGGCGACGGTTCACCTGAGTCCGGCCCTGGCACCTGGATACTTGTTAAACCCAATGGATAACCGCACCCGAGAGCAAAACCGCGATGCGATGGAGAAGCTTTTCGATGTGGTCCCGCGTGTTGTGCCAGGTGGCTCACAGTCAGGAACCCGCAAAGTCGACCCTGACATTCCGGCAGAGGCCGATGGATTGGTCGCGGATACTGAGCCGCTTTTCCCGTCGCTGGATGACATGGTTATGCGATCAGATCGCGAACCGCATGTCTACCCCGACAATACGGGAACCGATATTTCTGAGAGCGATTTGGGGGACTTTCTCGAGCGTTCCAAATTCTTTATTACCGCCTACAGTCGTGCTCCGGAGGTGAATCTGTTCAATCTGCCACGTGTCGCTATCTGGCCAATATACAATACCGAACGGTCAGAGGATGCCGCGTCAGATTACCAAAGAAAGCTCACTTCGTTTGACCGCTTGATTCACTATTGTGCGTCTGTGGGCAATAGCACTGGTGGTGAGCGATATGATTACATTTTTAAACGCGAGAAGGCTGATTCTCCAACTTACGATTATCAAGGTATTCCGAGGAATCGCGAAGTCTATGACTACCTCAACCGTCTCATGAATGAGGATTACCCCGGTTACGGGGGAAGCTTCGCTTCTAAATACCCTCAGGATCAACAGCAGATTCTAACCCAGATTTTTGACTACATTCGCTCAACCAATATTTACGACGACACGCTTTATAAGGATAATCTGGAGGCCGGTTACGCGACGGACAACTCAGACAGTCATTGGACTTACACCAACTACCGTAACAGTCGGGGCAACAATATCCGTCGTGGCGAGGGGCTCAAAGGGCATGGCCAAGTGGTTCCGATTGAGATTGATGACACCAAAGGATTTGGGCGCATGTATACGATTTCCAGTGCCCAGATTATGGCGATCTGTGCCGCGCAGCCCGAAGTGCATAGCACTGGCAGATTCCCGGGCATGGTCACCCTCGCTGATGAAAATACACGGTATACCGAAGTAGAACCGGATAATGCTTCTTACGGTCGCGTCTTCCTGAATATTCCCCCAAAGCCCTCCTCAGTTTTGCGGGCAGAGGAGAGCACCTGGCCGCAGTGGGTTAAGGATCTCCAAATGACGAACCCTCAGGAGTTTGAAGCGGTCTGGAGGGATTACGACTGGAATTGGCAACTCGCTTTCCTTAACGATGACTACAGAAATGCGGTTTTGGCTGACCCTACCGCTAACAAGTTTAGTCAGAGTTTTCTCAACTCAGCTGCATATGCCACCGCTTACAGGACGGCTCCCGGTACTACGGGAGCGGTCAGGCTGGCACCTAATGAGCGTATGGTTCAGGGTGCCCTGCTGTTCAACCTGTTCACCCCCAGCGTTGGCTGGGTCGCCATCAATCCTGATATGGAAATCGACATTAGCTCCAGTGGAGGGATGAACTTCACAGGAGATGATGGCAGCTACGGCTTCCTCGGCTTCGAAGGCTACGGTATGAGTAGCGGTGGGACCTACACGTGGGCAACCAACTGGACCGAAAGTGTCCAGGGAGCGCGTCGCTATGGCGGTATCTTGCCTTTCCAATATGTGCTCCACGCTCCGGCGCAGGTTTTGCGCCAGGCGGTACTCGCCGGAGGTGGCAATAACTCTGATAAGAACCTCAATGACACATGGACCCGCGGCGGTCGGGGGCGACTCACGCCGATAGACCGTTTTTACGGAAGTCTTCAGGGAGGGATTTCGGGGAACTCGTCATGGAATTCGATTACCTCAGATGCTGCGAAATCCTACACCTACGATCTCGTTACGATTCCTTTCAAGATTAGCGGTGGCAGCCTGAACTTCAATGGGGGTCAGGTGACATTTGAAATCTTCCCGGGCAGGGATGCGGCTGAGGCAAGTGCGCCTGACGCCAATCCTCCAACTGATCCGCTTCAGACGGTCGAGTTAGATTTTGATAGCTTTAACATTCAAGCGCCGTTTGTTCGCGAATCCGTGGTCGAATCGACTGACCGTGGTTGGCCGGGCCGAGCTTATGGTCCAGTTATGGGTAAGCGGAACCGTCAAAATCAACTTCGCCGCGAAAGTTTCGGACCGCTCGAGCGGGTCAGCCTAACGGCTGATCCCGGTAATCTTCTCGTGGTAACGAATATCCACAAGGCAGGGCTTTGGCAGGGCCAGTCAGACACGCCTTCGCAGGCTGATCCCGGTCGCGCCCATGGCCGCATGGCTCAGGTGAGTGTGCGCCGAAGTGGTGGCTTCAGCTCCATGTTCGGCCCGGGGGATGTTGTTCAATCGGTTGAAATCTCTCACGGCGATGCTCGGTTGGTCGCCGGCTCCAAAGACCCAAGCGAACACTTCAAGGTGCATCGCGACTACGGCGGCGCTACCAGTGGTGCAGATGATGATCCCAGGATGTCACATTCATTGACGAATTCGGTGGGTAATTCCTACTGGGGTTTCCGCAAGGAGGATGACTATCTCATCATTTCTGATCTTCCAAAGGTGCGCCGGCATGCCAGTTATGGATGGAAAGCGCCGTTGCCTTTCGGAAGTGAAAAATCGAAAGATGTGCAACGCTACGGCGATTTTGACAGTGGGCTCGGTATGATGACTGACGGCCCTTACATTAACAAGCCGGATGAGGGCAACATCAGTAACCTCAAAGGAAAAGTGCAGCATGAACTTGATGCCTACTGGGCAACGCTTGGACGTGAACTGGATATTCCCTACTTCACATCTTCGTGGCGCGGTGAAGCTGGCGGCGCGGCTTACTTTTCTCCAAACCGAATTGTTTCCGGTCCCGGTGTGTTTGGTTCACTTCCAACCGGTGTGAAGGCTGACGAGCCGTGGCGCACGCTTCTCTTCCGCCCTAACGTGGTCACCTCAAAGCATGAGTCGCACCCCGGCGCAGGGCAGGAAAAGGGTGGGACGAATCCGCCCGATCATGCCCTGATGGACTTATTCTGGATGCCTGTGGTTGAGCCCTATGCCATTAGTGAGCCTCTTTCCACAGCTGGTAAGGTGAATATGAATTACCAGATGGCACCGTTTCTTCACATCGATCGAAACACTGCTTTGCGGGGCTTGATGCGCTCAGAGTTTATGTCGATTCTGCCAACTCGTTTCCACCCTGATTACAAGCATCGATGGGGAGTGGGTCATAGAGAAAATGGTGAGTTTGTTCTGCAGCTTCGCTCACTTCGAAGTGTGATTCATGAGCCTGGAGTATTTCAGCAGTTCGACGAACGCTTCAATGAGGGGGAAGATCTTTTCAAGTCGGCCACGGAGATTTGTGAAATCCATCTTCCTGCGGTTGAGGTTGCTGACCTATACGGGCTGCCCAACAGGGCTTCGTCAGGAATTCCGACCAATTCACCCGAGGACATGGAATCGGGGAGATTCTGGGATTTAATGGCGTTAACCGGCGATAATGCCAGAGAACGTCCCTACACCAATCTCCAGCAGCGCCTGACGACAAAATCCAATACCTTCAAAGTCCATTATCGGGCACAAGTCATTAAACAGTCGCGTCGCGAGAGTGATTCCGAGTACGGGGTGTGGCGTCCCGAATTGGATACCGTTCAAGCCGAGTATCGCGGCTCTTCCATTGTGGAGCGCTTCGTTGATCCGAATCACCCGGATCTCCCCGATTTTGCGACTGACCCAACTCGGGTTCTGGATGAATTTTACCAGTATCGCGTGGTCAATCCGCGTCGCTTCGCCCCCTAATGCGATAGAAAGTTTCAAGTGATGATAGTTGCTAAAATCAAGAAGCGAGTAAGCAGGGCATTTAGTCTTGTTGAGGTAACGATTGCGATGGCAATTGCGGCCCTGGGCATTGTTTCTATTCTCGGGCTGTTGCCTCAAGGCATGGATACCATGGTGGCTGCCGGAGACGAGGCGATTCAGGCGCGAATTCACCAGCAATTGTTAAATGAGATCCAAATGACTCCCTACAAGGTCGGATCCACCAGTTCCCCGATTGATGAGTTCGATGGATTAGAGCTTTATTATGATGATCAGGGCGAAGAGATTGGCGATGGTCGTGTTCCGGGTGAGATCAAGGGCAGTCGAGAACATATCTACTCAGCCAGAGTGACGTTGCCGCCAGTCGATGACACCGGTCGCGGAAGTGGCAATGTTCCCGATAGTGTTGGGGGCGCCTCATTTAACGGAGTCACGCTTTCTGATGATCAGGAATACAACAAATACATTCGTCCTGTGATCATCGAGGTCGCAGTCGCCGGGGCTCTCGGCGATAAATTCGATTGGGATGCGGATGAATATCGCAAGATGATTTCGACCTACCAAACCTACATCGTTCAGATGGGGCACGACTTTAGTGCAGCGACTCCATGAAGAAGCAATACCGCCAGAGTAGCAGAGGCAAGAAGCAGTCAGCGTTTTCGTTGATTGAGTTGATGGTTGCCATGGGGATCCTGACGGTCCTCATGTATACCCTGACCATGATGCTTGACCAGGTTCAGAAGGCTTGGGTTTTTTCGGAGAGTCGTATCGGCCAGTTTCGTGAGGCTCGCGTCGCTTTTGATCTGCTGGCCAAAAATCTCGGTCAGGCCTCATTAAACACTTACTGGGATCTCGAAGATGAAGATGGAGACGGGTTGATTGACCGCTATTTTCGAACTTCGGAGCTGCATTTTATTTCGATGGATTCTGATAAGCTAAATGTATCGGGTCAGCAGCAACCGGTGGGCCACGCTGTGTTCTTTCAGGCGCCACTTGGGTTCTCTACCGAGTATCGGAATTTGAATAATCTGTTCAACGGACGGGGCTATTTCGTGGCTTTTGGAGGTAATGAGAAGTTTCGCCCCAGCTTTATCGATGGGGCGCAGCGTTATCGATTCCGGCTAATGGAATTCAGGCCTCCTGCCGAGTTTAATCAGGTCTTTGCCGATGGGGGCCAAGAACGTGAGTCAGGTGAACCGCAGGAATTTACCGAGTGGTATCGTCAGTCGATGAGTTTGGCCGGCGATGAAGGTGGATTTGAAGATCACTTGAATCCGATCGCCGATAACATTCTGACCCTGATCGTTTCTCCGAGGGATTCTTTGGTTCAAAATGCGGGAGGGCGCGATGACACGTTTAGTCAAATTGCTCCGAATTACGCTTATGACTCTAACGATACCAGTGACGGGTTTGCTGGCTTCGCTCAACAGGTTCCACCGCTGGTGAGGCTTACCATGGTGGCAATTGACGAGAACTCCGCGATTCGCATGGAAAACGGGACTATCATGCCCGATGTCATGCCAGAAGGCCTTTTCCAGACCACATCAAACTACGAAAAGGACATTGAGACACTCTCTGTCGCGCTGAATGCGAGTAACGTTAACCACAAGATTTTCAGCTCCATGGTAATGCTTCGCAGCGCGAAGTGGAGCGATAATAATTGATCACGCTTTGCTTCCCCTGAGTATGAAATACGGATCCAAGAAACTGATTCGCGGCTTCTCGCTGATCGAGATGATGGTTGTACTTACGGTGGTTTCCATCCTCCTTGCCTTCGCCGCCCCCAATCTTTTCAGTCTCATCAGTTCCAGTACCTTATCCGGTGAGGGGACGGTGATACAAAACCAGCTGACTCTGGCTCAACAACTGGCAGTCTCCAAGAGCGCGGACGTGGAAGTGAGATTCTTCAAGATGAAGGACGAGTCTGCGGCGCTGAACGAAGAAGCGTTTCGCGCCTTTCAGCTTTACCAATACAGCCCCGATGGCGAGATGCTCCCGGTGAGCAACTTTTTCCGAATTCGTAACCCGGTGGCCATCCATGAAGAGTTGAGCACGCTTGTTAAGCCGGCTGCGAGTGGGGGATCTTCTAGCGAAGCTCGATACGGCTTTGACTCACCGAGGACTGGTTCGGAACTGGTTTCTACCGGTCGGATCGGCACGAAAGTCGACACGCCTTACGTGGCATTTCGCTTTCGCCCCGACGGATCGACTGACCTGCCATATCGTTCTGGCGATGCTCGCGACACTTGGTATCTCACTCTTGTTCAGGGAGAGGGAGCTCTTCAAAACAATGAACCGGACAACTTTATGTGTCTGCAGGTCAATCCCTACAACGGCAAGATCAACGTCTTCCGGCCCTGATTTTCAGCGCCTCTTCGCGCTGTCGAATCTTCGTGTCTGAATTCGCAATATTCCGGCACGATCTGACAGATTTCGGCTTCTGTTTACCTTGAGTCTCCCGTTGTCATCACGGCGTAATCACAACTGGAGGTAATGAAGCAGAAATCTCCCAAAAAAACGCTTGTGAAATTTTTCACAAGCTATTAAGTGGGGCGGCTTCGCATCAGTAAATGGGTAACATTTTTCCACGTTGGACGAACCTGCTGGCGGTTAAGATTTTCGTGTGTATCGGCGCGCTCGGTACCTGCGTGGTCGCGCTCGCCTGGTATTCATGGACACCGAAACACACACGTGTGGGGTACATGCCGCAGCAGCCAATTCCGTTTGATCACAGTCTCCATGCCGGGCAACTCGGAATGGACTGTCGATACTGCCACAGTTATGTGGAGAATTCGTCGCATTCCAATATCCCCTCGGCGCAGGTGTGCTGGAATTGCCACGGTCCGGGCAAGGTAAAGTCTGATTCTCCCAAGTTGGAGCCGCTGCGGGTGGCCATGGATGAGAATTACGAGGGCTACACTGGTGAGCCGATCAAGTGGGTCCAGATTCACGAGACTCCCGACTATGCTTATTTTAACCACTCGGCTCACGTGAATCGCGGGGTGAGCTGTAAGGAGTGTCATGGCCGTGTCGATGAAATGCCTGTCGTCTATCACGCCAAATCACTCAGCATGAGCTTCTGTCTCGACTGTCACCGCAACCCCGAGAAATCGCTTCGTCCAGTCGACGAAGTCACGAATCTCGATTGGACCGCTGACGATCTTGATCCCGATGAATTTTATGCCTACATCGCCGGTAAGACCGGAGGTGACGTTGAAGAGCTGAAGCAAGGTGATGCTGGTAAGCCGTGGGGCCAGGACCTGATTGGCGCCCATCTGCAGCATGTCTGGAATGTCAACCCGCCGCAGGACTGCGCGGCATGTCACCGCTGATATAGGAAGATTTAGATCGAATGAAGCGAAAGTGGACACATCCTACTGAGCCAGAGACCTCCCGCCAGCACTGGCGCAGTCTGGGCGAGCTTGAGGGTTCTGAAGAATTTAAGGGTTGGTTGGAGCGCGAGTTCCCGCAGGGAGCAGCTGAGCTCGAGATGGACGAAACCTCCCGGCGCAGCTTTGTGAAGCTGATGGGGGCATCAACGGCGCTGGCCGGTTTCGGCGTGGCTTGCAGTCGCCCGGTTCGTCACCTGGTTCCGTTCAATGAGCATGTTGAGTGGATTATTCCAGGGAAGGCGCTGTATTATTCAACAGCGAAGCCTCGTCTCGGCGGGTTGGGATGTGATCCGTTGGTAGCGACGACTCACGAGGGGCGCCCTACCAAGGTGGATGGTAATCGCCTTCACCCGAATTCGGGTGGTTCTTCCACCGCTTACACTCAAGCGACCATCCTCGATCTCTATGATCAGGACCGATCCAAAGGGTTTCTTGCAGGAGGTAAGCCGACTTCCGCTGAGGACTTTAACGCCTCTTTCCTGAATGCCTTCCGTGAGGCCAAGTCGGGAAAGAAGGTGGCGATGTTGGTGTCTCCATCGACGTCTCCTACTCGGAATGCTCTGCTCGCAGAGGCGGCGAAAGCTTATCCTGGTCTTTCGCTCTATTCTTATGAGGCGCTCGAGGGGGCTGGTGCGACGCAGGCGCGGGAAGATCTCTACGGTAAGGGGGTTCTTCCTGTGGTGAGTCTCTCCGGTATCAAGCGGGTTCTCTCACTTGATAGTGACTTCCTCGGCCTCGAATCCATCGGTGATAATTGTCAGTGCGAATTCTCCGAGACTCGCGATGTTGACGGAGGGGGAGAGGTCAGTCGTTTTTACGCGGTCGAGTCTGCCTTCACGCTGACGGGTGGAATGGCTGATCACCGTTACCGTATTGCTCCGTCTCAGATTCTCCCGGTGGCAGCGCTGGTGGCTAAGGCAATTTCTGAAAAGATGGGAGATAGTGCTCTCGGGTCGATTGCTGATGAGGTGATCGCTGAAATGGTTGTCCCGGTGTATCACGAGAAGTGGATCAAAGAGTGTGCGATCGATTTGGCAGAAAACCCGGGTGGATCGATCGTTCTGGCAGGTGGCCGTCAGTCTCGCGAGGTGCATGTTCTTGTCGCTGCGATCAACAAGGCCCTCGGAGCTTACGAGAAGCACATTAGCCTGGTTCAACATGATCTTCCCAAGTTGGGTGGAATTGCTGAGCTTTCCGAGGCGATTAGCGCTGGCGAGGTTGAGACTCTCTTTGTCCTCAACGCAGGCGATGTGGTTTACGACGCTCCTGCTGATCTTGAATTTGGTGAGCTCCTCGAAGGGGTTTCCAATGTGGTTCATCTCGGGTATTCGGTGAACGAAACCGCGAAGGCCGCAACTTGGCACATCCCCGGAACGCACTACCTCGAGTCGTGGGGAGATCACTACAGCATGGGCGGGGTCTACTCCGTGCAGCAGCCGATGATTAATCCGCTCTGGGGCGGAGTCTCCGAGAATGTATTTCTGCTCTCTCTCATCAATGAAGAAGCTTCCGAGGAGCTTGTTCTTGAGTGCGTGAAGAAAACCTTTGCTGGCGCTGGCCTCAAGGACTGGAACCAGGCGCTTCGTGATGGTTACGCCAAGGGTAAGCGTCTTCCGAAGAAGAAGGCGGTGGGTGAGCTAGCTTCGATCGGTGGGTTGAAGGGGGTGAAAATCGCCGACCTCCCGCATGCCGAAGGGCTTGAGTTGGTCCTCACGGTTAGTGGTGCGACCTACGATGGTCGCTTCGTGAATAACGGCTGGTTGCAGGAAGCTCCCGATCCGATTACGAAACTGACTTGGGACAACGCGGCACTGATCAGCGCAACGACTGCTGAATCTCTGGGTCTTAAGGACGGTGAGTTGGTAAAGCTTTCCGTCGGTAAGCGGGAAATTGAGGCGCCGGTTTTAGTTTCCCCCGGCCAGGCTGACTTTGTTCTTTGCCTGCCGCTTGGTTATTACGGCGACCTTGCCGATGGTAGGGTCAGTCGTGGAGTGGGCTTCAACGCCTATCCCATGATGACTACAGCGGCGCCTTACTATGTGTCTGGTGTGACTCTTAAATCTACGGGTGAGGAGCATGAACTCGCCCTGACGGCTGAGCACTACAGCATGGAAGGACGTGCCATTGCTCGCGAAGGCACAACGGAGATGTATAAGGAGGATCCGCATTTTGCCCAGCATCAGGGTATGGATCACCATATCCCTGAAAATATTTCCCTCTACAAGGGGCCTGATTACATGAACGGTGAAAATCCGGAGGGTCCGGGTCCTATGTTCAGTGCTATCCCAGGGCACGAGTTCAAAGTGGATCAGCTCCATCAGTGGGCAATGACCATCGATTTGAATTCTTGCACGGGCTGTAATGCTTGTGTGATTGCCTGCCAGGCGGAAAACAATATTCCGATCGTTGGTAAAGATCAGGTGTTGGCTGGCCGCGAAATGCATTGGCTGCGAATGGATCGCTATTTCACCAGCCCGACTGACTACAAGACAGTTTCGGACCAGGGTCTCAGTAACGGTGAACCCGGAAAGCGTCCTGTCGATGATGATCAGATCGAGATGATTCCAATGGGAGTTGGCTGTCTTCAGTGCGAGAGTGCTCCGTGTGAAACGGTCTGTCCGGTCAACGCTACTGTCCATACGGGCGACGGTCTCAATGCGATGACCTACAACCGTTGTATCGGAACCCGATATTGCGCGAATAACTGCCCTTACAAGGCGCGCCGCTTCAACTACTACGATTACAACAAGCGTCCGCTTGAGAAGATCAAGGTTGGTGGTATCGAGGCTGAAGGTTTCAAGTTTGGTCCGCTGGCTCCGGCTAACGGGAACGCGACGACGACGCAGCGCCTCCAGAAGAATCCAAACGTGACGGTTCGTATGCGCGGTGTGATCGAGAAGTGCACTTACTGCGTTCAGCGAATTACTGCGGCAAAGATTGCAGCAAAAGCCGCAGCTCGCGATTCCGATGATATTCAGGTGAAAACTGGTTCCGTCACGGTCGCGTGTCAGGATGCTTGCGGAGCTGACGCCATTAGTTTCGGGAACCTGATGGATCCAAAAGACAATGTGAACGTGAAGAAGTCCAGCCCGCGAAATTACGACCTCCTCAAATACATCGGTACTCGCCCCAGAACGAGCTACCTCGCCCGCATCAAGAACCCGAACCCGAAGATGCCGGGAGCCGACATGGTTGGCACGGTGACATCGAAGATGCACTAACCCGCTTGATCTCTGATTTTATTTTTAGATGGCAGATCCGACGACAGCTAATCAAAACGTTCATCCGTCAGAGGCGGAAGGCGTGGCTCGTGAGCCTTTGGTGCTCAACAACCGCTCGATGGGGTGGATCACGGACCGAATTTGCGGCATCGTGGAAAATCGACAGCCCTTTATCTGGTGGGTTCTCTTTGTTCCGGCGGTGGCTCTTTTTCTTTGCCTCGTGTTCACCCTGGTCTACCTCGTGTCCACCGGTGTTGGTGTTTGGGGCAATAACCAGCCGGTTGCCTGGGGTTGGGCGATTGTGAACTTCGTGTTCTGGATTGGTATCGGTCACGCCGGAACGTTGATTTCGGCCATCCTTTTCCTGACGCGTCAGAAGTGGAGGACCTCCGTGAACCGGGCTTCGGAGGCCATGACGCTGATTGCGGTGATGTGTGCCGGTATTTATCCCGGTTTCCACGTCGGTCGATTCTGGATGGTCTGGTTCCTTGCTCCGATTCCGAATGCCAACGCGATCTGGCAGAACTTTAAGAGCCCGCTTCTCTGGGACGTGTTCGCTGTTTCGACTTACTTCACGATCTCCGTGATCTTCTGGTATATCGGTCTGATCCCTGACCTTGCGACGCTTCGAGATCGTGCCAAGAAGAAGCTGCCCAAGTTCCTCTACGGTTTCTTTGCACTGGGCTGGCGCGGTGGCAACCGTCACTGGCGTCACTACGAGATGGGTTACCTGCTGCTGGCGGCTCTTTCGACTCCCCTGGTGCTTTCCGTGCACTCGGTCGTCTCCTTTGACTTTGCGACTTCGGTGGTTCCCGGTTGGCACACGACCATCTTCCCGCCTTACTTTGTGGCCGGGGCGATTTTTGGCGGGTTTGCCATGGTGTTGACCCTCATGCTCCCAGTGCGAAAGCTCTATGGCCTTGAGGATCTGATCACCCACAAGCACGTCGATAACATGGCGAAGATCATTCTCCTGACGGGAACGATCGTGGGTTACGCCTACATCATGGAGCTGTTTATCAGTTACTACGGGGCCAACAAGTTTGAGGCTGATGCGTTCCACCTCAGAATTCTTTCGGGTCCCTACACCTGGGCCTACTACTGCATGTTCTTCTGTAACGTCATTGCTCCCCAGGTTTTCTGGTGGAAGTGGTGCCGTCATAATCTCTGGGTTGTCTTTATTGTTTCCAACTTTGTGAACTTCGGCATGTGGTTTGAGCGTTTCGTGATCATTCCGACTACCTTGGCGCGCGACTTCCTTCCTGGACAGTGGGGTTACTACGAGCCTTCCTGGGTGGAGAAGCTCATGTTTGCCGGAACGTTCGGCATGTTCTTCATGCTCTTCCTTCTCTTTATCCGCTTCCTGCCAGTCATTGCTGTCAGTGAGGTGAAAGGGGTGCTTCCTGAAGCTGATCCGCACTACCCGGACTGGCAGAGGCTCCGTGAAAAACGCCGTCAGAATCCCTCCTAATTTAAACTTCCGTATAGAACTTTACCTCGATCAGTAGCCGTGAGTGATTCAACTGACAAAGCAACCAGCCTGTTTGGTTACGTCGCCGAGTTCGACAACGCGACGGACCTTTATCATGCTGCAGAGAAGGTTCGTGACGCTGGATTTCGGCGTTGGGACGTTCACACCCCGTATCCTGTTCACGGGATGGACGGAGCCATGGGACTTGGGAAAAGCTGGCTTTCAGCAGTCGTTCTCGTGGGAGGTACGACTGGATTTCTTTTTGCTTTGTTTCTCCAGTTTTTTACCCAGGTATCTCTTTACCCGACGGTGGTTCAGAACAAGCCGACCAACCTCTTCACGGTTCCGGCTTTCTTCCCGGTGACCTTCGAGCTTACGATTCTGTTTTCCGGATTCTCAATCCTGTTCGGCCTTCTCATTTGGATCATGCTGCCACGTTGGAATCACCCACTTTTTAATTCGCCGCTCTTTTCCAAGTGCACGGACGACGGTTTCCTGATGGTGATCGAGTCTCGTGACCCGAAGTTCAAGAAGGAGAAAACCCGCGACTTCCTGACAGAAATCGGTGCCGGGGTAATCGAGGAGGTTTCTCACTAACTTTAGACATGCGTTGGTTCTTTCTAATCCTAGCGATCGTTGTGGTAGCCGTTGCCTATGGCATTGGGCCCCGCGGAGAGAAGTTTTCCAATCCTCCCTTCGAGTTGTTCCCTGACATGGACCGTCAGTATAAGCTCAAGTATCAGAAGGAGAGTGAGTTCTTTGAGAATGGACAGGGGGCTCGCAAGCCGGTTGCCGGTACTCTTCCAATTGGTTATCAGTTTCCGCATGCTGGTAACGAGGGTGACCTTGATTCTTCCCTCGACTTTGGTCGTGGTGACGACTACGCGAGCACCGGACTTTTCGGCGACTTCTACGGTTCCGGCTACCCTGAGGGCTTGGAGTTTGACGAGGCATTCCTAGCTCGAGGGAAAGAGCGCTACCAGATTTACTGCACGGCCTGTCACGGGGAGTCCGGTAATGGCGCCGGTGTCGTTTCAAAGTATTGGGCGATTCCACCCTCAGCCAATTTGGTAGACCCTCGCGTCATCGCGATGCCTGAGGGGCAGATTTTTTGGACAATCACCCACGGTAAAGGTCTCATGGGGCCATACAGTGGTGCGATCCCAGTGAAGGACCGCTGGGCAATCACCGCGTATGTGCGGGGCCTGCAAGCGGCGTCCACCAAGTAATTCATTTTCTTAACTGTATCCTTTTAATCATATGGCAGGTCTGAAAGACGGCGATGACTTCAAAGACGGGGAATCCTTCAAGAGCCCTGCTCTGCTCAAGTTTATATGCGCAGTGGTCGGATTCGGAGGGCTCGCGCTTTTCTTTATTCTGAGCTTCTCCTTCGGCGAAGAGAAGACGAGCGCAATGGGCTACAGCTGGCTCTTTGCTGTCATCTTTTTCCTGACTCTCGGAGTGGGTGGACTTTTCTGGACTCTGCTTCACCACGCCAGTAACTCAGGGTGGGGGACGGTAGTCCGGCGTCTCATGGAGAATCTTGGTAGCATGATTCCGTTTATGCTGGTTCTCGCGCTTCCTCTGGTATTTCCGCAGTTTGGATTCCGGGACGCCCTTTGGGAGTGGTTTCCGAAGCGACAGGCTGCCCTTGAGGTTGCCGGTGAGAAGGCCAAGAAGGAAGCTCCTGCCTACATCGCTGAGCAGGAAGCCAAGGCGGGGAAGGCAAAAAAGGCAGTTGATAGCGCCAAATCTGAGCTTGCTTCACTGGAGTCGCCGAGCCCCGGTCACAAGGCCTACTTCGATCGCAAGATCGAAGCGCTTGAGAAAGAGGCCAACAAGTTGGCAGACAAAGATCTCTCTGAGAGCGCTGTGGTTGCTGAGTTGACGGATAAGAACTTCCTTAAGAAAGAAGCGCTGCTATACGTGAAGCGTGGTTACCTCAACGAGGGGTTCTGGTATTTTCGAGTGGTTTTTTACTTTGTCGTCCTCATCGGCATTGCGCTGATCATGAGGCGATGGTCGATTACTCAGGATGGTGACGGGGATCCCAAATGGTTTCGCTGGATGCGTCGCTGGAGTTGTGGATTTCTTCCATTTTTCGCCGTGGCATGGACCTTCTTGGTATTCGATTGGCTCATGGCGCTGGATTACGCCTGGTTTTCGACGATGTGGGGTGTCTACCTGTTTGCAGGATGTGCGCTTAACTCGATGGGTTTCCTCATCCTGCTTCTGACCGGTCTCCGGAAGGCAGGTTACCTCAAGAATGTGGTGACGTTGGAGCACTACCACCTCATGGGTAAACTGATGCATGCCTTCGTGATTTTCTGGGCTTATATCGCGTTCTCTCAGTTCTTCCTGATCTGGTATGCAAATATCACGGAGGAGACCAAATTCTACCTCACTCGAAATACCGAGTTCTGGAATACCTACACCATCTGCTTCCTTGTCATTGGACACTTCTTCATCCCGTTCGGGATTCTTCTCATCCGCGCTATTAAGAAGGCTCCGCTGGTGGTTTCGATTGTCGCCGTTTGGAACCTGCTCATGCACGTTTTCGATATTTATTTCATCATCATTCCGGAGCGCGGTCCTTCACTTACCGCGGGAACTGGTGAGATTTCCATGACGATTCCGGGTGCCTGGGTTTATGATGTGCTCGCCTTTGTCAGCGTTGGCGGAATCTTTGGTTTCTTCCTGCTGAAGCAGCTCAGCTCAGCCAGCCTCTTTCCGTGTCGTGACCCGCGTCTCGATGAATCCCTCAACGTGGTCAACTAAGTCCCTTTTCTCTTTATCAACTACATGAGCGACCAAGCACAGTCGAACAGCTCCCAAATGAAGACGCTCCTCACCGGTCTGGTGATTTTGGTTTCTTTCGGATTTGTCGTCCTGATTCTCACCAGCAACTTCGGGCGTGAAAGCATCGAGGATCGCGCTTACATGGGCGATTTCTCCGAGGAAACGATTGAGACTCGCTGGGCGAATCTCGAGGAAGTGACCTCTGCCCAGGAAGCATTGGTTGATATGTCCAAGGTCGATGCTGCCATGAGAGAGCTTGCAGGGAACGTTCCTGACGCTGCTAAGAGCGATATCGTTGTTCCCGGTTCGCCGACTTTTATGAAGCAGGCCGAAGCTGCCTCAGCTCCTGCTGAAACGGCCGGAGAGAAGGTAACAGCTGAATCAGTGAAAGAAGAGGCTGAGCCAGCTTCAAAAAAGAAGCCAGCCACGGAGTCCACTAAGGCTAAGGGCAAGGCTGGAGTAAAAGCCAAGGCAAAAGCTGAGGGTTAAACCCGTTTTTTAGACGCTGACCGATCACACTTTTTATGACACTGCCAGAACCGACACCTGAGGATATGGAGGAGAGAGCGGCCATTGATCGCTCCACTCGCTTTCCTGTGATGTTTTTCTTCACCAGCGCGGCAGCATGGTTACTGGTGGCAACGCTGCTCGGTTTTGTGAGTTCGTTGAAGCTGCGCCTTCCCGGATTGTGGGACGATTATTCTTTCCTCGGTTACGGGCGACTGTTTCCAGCTCACTTGAATGCGCTCGTTTACGGATGGGGAATTCAGGCGGGAGTGGGGGTTCTCCTCTGGCTTATGGCCCGTTTGACTCGTAACCGGCTGAGTAATCAGCCGGGTATTCTTGTTGCGGGCCACCTTTGGAACGCCGGTGTGACTTTTGCGGTTTTAACGGTTTGGTTTGGTTATGGTAATTCCCTGCCACTTCTCGACTTTCCGAAGTGGGTTTGGCCCTTTCTTGGTGCTTCCTACATCTTGATTGTTGCCGGGGTCATTCCGATGTTTCGCAAACGGCGGGAGTCTCTCGTCTATGTTTCCGAGATGTATCTCGTTGGAGCTGCGCTTTGGTTCCCGTGGATTTTTATCACCGCGAATATCATCATTGGTAAGGGCACCGCTCCGGTCATGGCTAGTGGGGTGGATGCCTGGTATATCACCAATTTAATTTATTTCTGGATGGCGCCGATTGCTCTGGCAGTCGCCTACTATATCGTCCCCAAAATTTCAGGTCGCCCGATTTATAGTTATCCACTAGCGCATGCGAGCTTCTGGTTGCTTGCTTTCTTGGCTGGATGGACCGGTTTCTCTCGATTTATGGGCGGACCGTTTCCGGCTTGGATGCCGGCGGTCAGTGGAGCTGCGGTGATTTTCATCCTGCTCGCGGTCCTCGCTACGGTTTTTAACCTCATGGTTACTCTGAAGGGGTGTTCGAAAATTTGGGAGTACAGTCCATCGCTACGTTTCACCGCGCTTGGAATGTTGATGCTTGCCGTTTATGCCGTGCTCTCTGCCTTTAGCTCAACCTATTCTTTTGGTCGGGACCTCCAGTTCAGCCACTTCCTCGTGGGATTAGATATGCTTGCGATTTACGGCTTTTTCTCGATGACGGTGTTCGGTGCAATCTACTTCATCGTTCCCCGAGTCACTGGTGCTGAATGGCCATCCGGTAAGCGGATTCGCACTCACTTCTGGTTCAGCACCTATGGGATCATCACCCTGATCGTCACCATGTTGATTGGCGGTATTGCTCAGGGAGGCAACCTTGCGCAGTGGAACCAGGATTTCTCTACCTCCTTTGTTAATTCGGCTGCCTATGTGGTGGGACGGGCCTTAGCTTGGGCGATGATTTCGTTCTCCAATATTTTCTTCCTCTATCAATTAACTCTCATGTTCATCGGCAGAGGACGGAAGTCGGAAGGGCCGACATTGATTCACGCCCGAGCGGGTGAAGCGGAAACTGCGAAAACTGCTGCTGGAATCTAAAAACAAAGAATTTTTAGCAAACGAATGAAGTCTAATAACTTCGCAAAACTGATCAGTGGCCTCGCCATTGCTTTTGCCCTGCCCCTGATCTTCCTTATCATTATTCCTTTCGCGCACCAATCGGGATTGACGCCGATTCAGTATGCCGAAGGGCAGGAAGTCGAGGGAGGCATAACCGCTTACCCTGATCCGACACTCTACCGCCATGGATCAAGTGATTTCGGGGCGCAGGTCTACGCTGCGGAAGGATGTGCCTATTGTCACACTCAAGTGATTCGGCCTACCTACGCCGGTCCTGACATGTGGCGTCCCGGTTGGGGTGGGCGCGAAGAAGACGGGCTTGCTCGTGAAACTCAACCTCTCGATTACACCCTGGAAGAGATCGCTCCTCTCGGTTATCAACGAATTGGGCAGGATCTTTCGAATGTAGGCTATCGCATCACCACCCGGGAATTGATGCATCAGCACCTGCTCTATCCGAAAAGCATTGACCCCGATAGTGGTATGCCTGCTTACAAGCACCTTTACCGTAAGTCTCCCTATGGGAAGGGGTGGGAGCCGACCGCGAAGGCGGAAGCCCTCGTCGATTATCTTTTGTCTTTGAAGAAAGATCAGCCGCTCCCAGAAGTGGCCAGCAGCGATGGCTAATCCGCACTAAAACTCAGTTCAAAAACGGAATTTACAAAGATGGCAAACGAGGAAGAGAAGAACATCGATTACGAGCAGGGGACGGTCAGCACGGTTGAACTGCACGATTCAGTTCGCAGAGAAAACCCGTTGATGCCTGGCGGAGAAGGGTCGGTTGGTGTTGTGGTGCTGGTCATTGCTTCTCTGATCCTGATTCTCGGAGGCGGGCAGCTCTTTAGCACCGCAAACGGTTTCAGTGACAGCATCTACGTGAACGATAATTATCAACCTGCCCCGCGCCCGAGCCTTGGCGGCGAAGATGTGGAAGCTGCCCAAGTGGCTTGGATCGAAGATTGGATGAGCGACGGCAAGAAGGTCTACAACAACTGCATCGCCTGCCATCAGGCTTCCGGTCTTGGCATTCCAGGGCAGTTTCCGCCGCTTGTCGGGTCCGAATGGGTCGACGGGGGAACCTCTCGACTCGGCGCTATTATGCTGCACGGCATTAATGGCCCGTTCAATGTTGCCGGTCAGACATACAACCAGCTCATGCCCGCATGGAATAATTTGAGTGATGAAAAGGTCGCTCAAGTGGTAACCTACATTCGACGGGAATTCGGCAGTCTCCCGGAAGATGATAACGGCGTAGTAACTACCGAAATGATCAAGGCTGCGAGAGAGCAGTTCAGTGGCCAAAGTGGTCCCTACACCGAAGCCCAGCTGCTGGCGATTCCTGAGGGTGATTACCTTCCGGGATCTCCAGTTGACCTGCAGACTGGTGATCCCTTGGGTTCCGGGATTGACGCAGCCGAGGGTTAAAGCCGAGACCAACCAATTAAAGTATTTCCTGAAAGAGCGAAACTTGATTCTATTTCAGTCACGTAAAATTTTCGAACAGGTATGAGTGCAGCGACAGAAGAGACACACGAAGCGGCCCATGATGAGCACGATCATCACGATGAGCCGTTTTGGAAAAAATACATCTTCTCGACTGATCACAAAGTGATCGGCATTCAGTATGGATTCACCTCGCTGGTTTTTCTCGCGTTTGGATTCTTTCTCATGATGGTGATGCGATGGAGCATCGCCTACCCGGACCGCCCGGTCCCCATGCTTGCTGACTGGCCCTGGTTCCAAGCCTGGCTCGACGATGGCGGCAAAGTTACCGGCGACCTCTACAATATGTTTGGTGCGATGCACGGAACGATCATGGTGTTTCTTGGTGTGGTGCCGCTCGCATTTGGCGCTTTCGGAAACTACGTCACCCCGCTCCAGATTGGAGCCCCGGATATGGCTTTCCCTCGCCTCAATATGGCGAGTTACTGGTTCTTCCTCATTGGCGGCGTCATGATGTTTGTCAGTTTCTTCCTGCCTTCGGGGGCGGCGAAAGCGGGTTGGACGAACTACTCTCCGTTGGCAACGACGACGGATCTGCATTTTGGGGATTTATTCTGGACCGGCCAGACGCAATGGTTGATGGGAATGGTGTTCCTGATCAGTTCGTCGTTGCTCGGTGCGGTGAATTTCATTTGCACGATCATAAATCTGCGCTGCAAGGGTATGACCTGGATGCGACTGCCGTTCTTCGTCTGGGCGATGCTGGTAACCGGTTTTCTCCTGCTGCTAGCGTTTCCTCCGCTTGAGGTGGCTGCGATCATGCAACTGATGGACCGCCTTGCCGGAACGAGTTTCTTTATCCCGACCGGACTCAACGTGAATGGCCTGCCTTTCGACGCTGCTGGTGGTGGTAGTCCGTTGCTATACCAGCACTTGTTCTGGTTCCTCGCACATCCTGAGGTGTATGTTTTGATTCTTCCGGCGATTGCCATTGTTTCCGAGATTCTGCCGACAAACACCCGAAAGCCGCTCTGGGGCTACAAGACGATGGTTTATGCCGTGATGGTACTCGGTTTCCTCGCCTTCATCGTTTGGGCTCACCACATGTACATTACCGGCATGGGTCCGGCAGTTTCGACCTTTTTCCAGACTACGACCGTTCTGATCTCGGTGCCTTCGGTGATTCTGATTACCTCGCTCCTGATTTCGATGTGGGGAGGATCGATTCGCTTTAACACGCCGATGCTCTTCGCAACGGCCTTCATCCCGATGTTTGGTATCGGTGGTCTAACTGGTCTCCCACTGGCGTTCTCGCTGCCGGATCTCCACCTTCACGACACCTATTACGTGATCGGTCACTTCCACTACGTGGTGGCTCCCGGAACGATTTTTGCGCTCTTTGCCGGAATCTACCACTGGTTCCCGAAAATCACCGGACGCCGCATGAGTGAACGCCTCGGCCAGGTTCACTTCTGGGGGTCGCTGGTGTTCATGAATGGTATTTTTGCCCCGATGTTCTTTCAGGGCATGGCGGGTTTCCACCGCCGCGCGTTCGACGGTGGTAAAGCCTATGAACAGATTTCGACTCAGGAATTCGCTCCGGCCAACTCCTGGTTTGCCAATATCTGCGAGTCTCTCAACATCATCGAGCCCGATGCCGCGGTCACTATGATCGACCTCAATATCATCACTTCCGGGTCGGCTTGGTTGCTCGCTGTGTTCCAAGTGCCTTTTATCATCAACGTTTTTGTCAGCCCGTTTATCGGTAAGAAGACCAACAGCGATAACCCATGGGAGGCAACCACGCTCGAGTGGGCTACGCCGACTCCTCCTCCTCACGGAAACTTCGTTGAGGAGCCTGTCGCCTACCGTGGGCCCTACGAATACAGCGTTCCTGGTGCGGAAAGAGATTTTTCTCCGCAGTTCGAGGCCGGTGATCCGGGGATAGCGGAAGTGGAAGAAGCCGAGGAGAAGGAAGAGTCCGTTGATGGCGCAGGTGCTGCGAAAGCCTAGGTTCCAACGGAAGTTTAACCGCAGATAGCACGATTTGATTCGATATGGAGATTCCCTACGAAGTGACACCCCGCCGCGACACCGGCCTCTACAATGCCAAGCTTGGCGTCTGGCTTTTCCTCGCCTCGGAAGTGATGTTGTTCGGTGGTCTTTTCTCAGCCTACGTATTTCTCCGTGTGGGGGTGCAGGATGGGGTAGATAATCCTTGGCCGTGGGGCCTCAATGTCCACAAAGACTACGTCTGGCTTGGTTTCATTAACACCTTGGTTCTGATTTTTTCGAGTGTGGGCGTGGTATTCGCCTGGGTGGCGTTGAAAGAACGTAACTGGCGCAAGTTCCAGGCATGGATGTATATCGTGGTGGCCTGCGCGGCGGTCTTCATGTGCATCAAGGGGGTTGAATACAACAGCAAGCTCAACAAGCATCACGGTATCAAGTTGATCGACAACTCCGTCATGGAGGGAAAGATCAAGGACAAGACCGATCAGATTAGGTTTGATGCGACTGAGGTTTCATTCAGCCTTCAGGGAGGCATCCCAATTTTCCTCGAGTCAATCGACGGAGGGTTCCCCACGCTCAAACTCGAGGTGGGCGAAGGTGAAGAAGAAGTTACGATCGGGTCGGAATCGGATTTCAAGAAGTGGTTTTTCGATGCCCGCAGACAGGTAGCCCGCGATCTCGTCGACGAGCGCAAACGCTATCGAGGTGAGATCGCTGACGGCGTTGAATCTCCGACACCGGTGTCCGTCTCCACTTCTGCTACCCTGGTATCTGCGGAGCCATTTAAGGTTCGCGGGAACCCGCGTAAGATCGTCGCTCACACTGATGACGCGATTAACTTCCGGGATGGAACCAAGGTTACCGGGAAACTCACCGGCGATGATGTCATTTTTGAAGTACACGAAGTCGATCTTCAACTCGTGCTTCCTCAAAACCAGCGCGATGCTCTCGTCTGGGAAGTGATCGATGATGAACAGGCGAAAAAGGATTTCTTCGCTGAGCAGCAACGCGTTTACGAGGAAATAAAAGAGTATTACGACAAAAGGGGTGAAATTATCCCTGAAAAGATGCTGCGTGGTCACATGCTCAATCTTCACTATGTCCACCTCGGACATGGCGGTGAGCATCATGAGGACGGAGAGCATAAAGATGGTAAGAAGAATGGAGAAGGGCACCAAAGTCACCAGGGGGGTGATGGGGTCCACAGCAGTGAATCGAAGCCTTCAGCCAAGGAAGCAGACCTTCACTATTCCAAGGATCATGTGGCGATCACAGTTCCACGAGACAAGATCAAGTTCATGGGTAACCACGGGCCGCGTTACGGGAACTACTATGCCCTCTACTTTACGATGACAGCACTGCATGGTCTCCATGTGGTCGGAGGCGCGCTGGTGTTGCTCTACTTCGTAGTTTTTGGAAAGCGGATTTACCGCAAGAACCCGGAGCATTTAGCAAACAGAGTTGAGGTAGGAGGTCTTTTCTGGCACTTCGTTGATCTGATCTGGATCTTCCTGTTCCCGCTTATGTATCTCCTGTAATCCAAAATTATAACGTGATTTCCTATGGCTGAAGCGACACACGACTGGTCACACCACAAAAAGATCTACACCATCATTGGTGTCACACTCTTCATCTGCACCGGGCTCACTCTTGCTCTTGGGCTTTGGGCGCCTCTCGATGTCGGCCCTCCCGGGCCTACCCCGGGCGACTATGTGATTGGTCTTTCTCTAGCGGGTATCAAAGCCTCTCTGGTAGCCCTGATCTTCATGCACTTGAATCACGAAAAGGGCCTCATCTACAAGACACTCGTTTTTACCTTCCTCTTCTTCATCGGATTGATGGCGCTCACTTTGTTCGCCGGGTTCGATCCGATCGTCGAACAATACGACACTCTCGAAACTACCAACGGGAAGTTAACGGATTCGATCGAGCAGTAATTCTCAACCAGTCAACCTGATGTCCCTCAAGCACTTTCACATTGCGTTTATCAGTTTCTGCCTGCTTTTCTCGCTGGGCTTTGCGGCGTGGTGCCTGCTGATCCCCGGCCAGGCTCCGGTGCTTGAATACATGGGATGGTTCAGCCTTGCCGGTGGAGTCGCACTCTTGGTTTATGGGATCCGTTTCTACAATAAGATTAAGAACGTAATTGTCTAAGTAACTCGTCACTTTTGATGAATTTTTCCACCCTGATCGACAACTTGGTTTTAGCCTGCCCGATGTGCATGAGCGGGGCAGATGGAAAGGGACTTCTGGCAGCAAATTCGGCGATTCTGTTTCTGCTGGTTGTCCTCGTCGGAGTTTTGATGAGTTTTTTCAGTTTTATCATTTACCTGGCCAAGAGAGCTAAACGTGTCGCCAGTGAGGAAGCGATGGAAGCCGTCCGCGTCGAAGAGCGTTGATCAGAATTTCAATAAAGATTTGGTATGATTGAATCAATTAACGATTGGATTGGAATGCACGAGGTTGCTTCGCGCCATGGGCACATTGGTAACCACATGATGGCTCTGATTCACTGGTTCATGCTCATCCTCTTCGTAGGATGGACTGCTTTCCTTGCGGTTATTCTCGTGAAGTTCCGCAAATCAAAGAACCCGAAGGCGAGCTACAAGGGAATTACCTCTCACTTCTCCACTCACATCGAGATTGGTGTTGTGATTGTGGAAGTGGTTCTACTGCTTGGTTTTGCCTTCCCTCTCTGGGCCAAGTGGTCCGATGCGAAGGAGCGCCCCGAGGGCGACGAAGTCGTCAACTTGCGCGCTGTAGGGGAGCAGTATCGCTGGACCTTCCACTATGCCGGCGCTGATAACATGGTTGGGATGACGGCTCATGACCGCCTCAGTGGAGCTAACCCGGTGGGGTTGGTCTCTGAGGACCCGAATTCTGCTGATGACTTTGTTTCGGTCAATGAACTTGTGATTCCGGTTGGTCGTCCCGTCGTAATCCAGGTGACCTCCAAAGATGTGATTCACGGTCTCGCCATCATTCCGATGTTTGCCCAGCAGGATGCAATTCCGGGCTCGGAGATTCCGATGTGGTTTATTCCCGAAAAGGAAGGTGAATGGAATATCGTATGTGCCCAGCTTTGTGGCGCAGGTCATGCCCAAATGGTTGCCTATGTGAAGGCGGTCAGCAGCGAGGAGTTCGACGAGTGGTATGCCTCTCAGAACCCTTTACTCCCGAAATCGTAGCAGGTCTGCGATTTCGCGACTATAGGATTTGTCGGCGGAGCTCTTCAGGGTTCCGCCGTTTTTGTAATGGGGCGTAGCCTGGTGAAGCCCGAAAACGTAGATAGTTTAGTGTCGATGAATAAACATCAAGAGTGCGGAAAAGCCTTTCAATTTTTCACCAAGTTAGTGGTCTTTTTTACCATCTTATTGATTTGGTGGGGGGCTGCGACAACTACGAAGCAGGCGGGCATGGCGTTTGCTGATTGGCCGTTAAGCCAAGGTTCGGTCAATCCTGAGGGGTGGTTGAATTACATGATTCCTTTTTTGGAGCACAGCCACCGCCTGCTCGGGAAATGGGTAGGGATCCTCGTTCTCGTGATGTTTGCCTGGTCCTACGTCAGATCGAGGAAAACGCTTTTTGAGGTGGTTGGCCTCGTTTTTGTGCTGGCAACAGTTTTTGGCATCTTTATCGCTTACGGCGCTGAGCGGCAAGATCCTGATCGGAAACAGACTCTTCTCTGGATCGCGCTGGCAGCTTCGATGGTGCCGATCGGTTGGCTGGCGTGGAGCTGGAGCGCACGGGGATGGAGCCTTTTGCAAAGACTCTGCGGGCTGGCTCTCTTAATGGTAACAACTCAGGCTATCTTCGGAGGGATTCGGGTCACCGAGATATCGAACGCTTTCGCTGTGGTTCACGGCTGCTTTGCCCAGGCTTTTTTCTGCCTGTTGATTCTCATTGTCATGGTGGCCGGGAAGGAATGGATGAAGCCTTCTCGGCGCCTCGGCATGCCGAAAGCAAGTTTCGCCCTGGTGCTAATCGTCTATGTCCAGTTGATCATTGCGGCTTCAATGCGGCACTTCCATCGTCATGGGCTGGTCGACACTGGAATCATCACCACCCGGGGTGCACTGGTCCCTTCGTTTGATGACCCGGTTGTTACTTTGATGTTCCTTCACAAGGTCATGGCAGTCTGCATTTTGATCTTCACCATTGTGCTTTTTGTTAAGGTGGAACGCTCGCGGCGCGAAGATACTCCTTTAGGAAGCCGATACGTCCACCTCCTTGGCGGCACTGTCGCGATTCAGATAATTCTCGGGATTTCCGTTATTATGACCGGCAAGAACTTCTGGGTCACGAATTTCCATGTCCTTAACGGGCTCGCGATCTTAGCGTTCGCGTTCGCTTTTGCCGTGAAATCCTGTCGGGTCGGCAGTCAGCCTGCGCTCGCAAATGCCTGAAGTTAGCACTACAATTTCGTGCCTCGCTTTCGTGCACGAAGCATATTGGACCGGCGGGGTAGCTGGTCAGATCCATGTCGGAAGAAACTGAAACACCTGAGACACCAGATGCAGCTTCCGGAAGCCTGAGGGGCATTCGCGACGACCTCATGGCTTTGACCAAGGCACGCCTGAGTTTTCTCGTCGTCCTGACGACGCTTTTCGGTTACCTCGTGGCGGCGCGGACCACCGGTGATTTCAACTGGGCAACGTTTTTGCACACTCTTCTCGGAACAATTCTTGCCGCGGGAGGTTCTGCCGTTTTTAACCAGTTGATGGAGGTGGAGCCCGATTCGCGGATGAAGCGAACTTCAAGTCGGCCGTTACCTTCCAATCGTATGCCGAAGCCGATGGCATTCATTATGGGCTGGCTTCTTTGTGCCTTTGGAATCATTCACTTGGGAATGAAGGTGAATTTCACTGCCGCTTCAATGGCGGCAGTAACACTGCTAATCTATCTTTTCATATACACTCCGATGAAACGGAAGTCTTCGTTCAACACGATCGTTGGTGGCGTTTCAGGCGCGTTGCCTCCTTTGATCGGCTGGGCAGCCGGGGATCAGTCTTTGTGGAGTCTTGGCGCGTGGTTCCTTTTTGCGCTTCTGTTCCTGTGGCAGATGCCTCACTTTGCCGCCATCAACTGGATGTATCGGGAGGAGTATGCCAACGGCGGCTTCAAGATGTGGTCGAACAATGATGAGACTGGCCGGAAGACGGCACGCATTGCGATATCCTTTTCCGTTATCACCTTCCTGCTTGGTGTTTTGTTTCCTCTATTCACATCGATTATGTCGTGGTGGGGCGCTATCGGCGGGGGAATTCTCGGGCTTCGGATGTTATGGCTCTCAGTGAGGTTCCTCAAATCGGGTGATAGCAAGGACGCCCGCACCCTTTTCTTTTTCACTCTTCTCTACCTTCCGCTCATGATGATCGTATCCTACTTAGCATGGGTGGAAGCTGGATAAACCATTGAAATGACCGACGAAGCTCAAAACGAAATAAAGGAACTTTCGCGCAACCAGATTATCGCGTGGTGGGGGTCTATCGTTGGTGTCTGCCTGGTGATTGCTTTTGGTTCAATCTTCGTGACTCGCGCTTACCTTGAGCGACGCAACTACGAGATTGAAAACTACCGACCGCCACATGTGGCAAAGCTCGAAACTGACTTGAATGCCGTCAATCGCGATGGAACCCAGGTTTCGTTGGGGCAGTTGCGCGGCAAAGTGTATGTGGCTGGCTATCAGTATACGGATTGTCCGGCCGGCTGCCTAGGTATGGCCTCAATTATGAAGTTGCTGGAAGAAGAGTTCGGCGACGATCCACAGTTTCGACTGGTTTCTATCAGTGTGAACCCCACCGGTGACACGCCCGAGAAGATGGATGCATGGGTGAAAGAGAAAGGTGTTGATTCGGATGACTGGTGGTTCCTTACCGGTGAACCCGAGGAAATTACCAAATATATGATTTCCCAGTTCATGTTCTTTGCGACAGAGAAAGTGACGGATCCGGCTCTGATTCCATCCATCGGCGAATTCTCCCACGATCAGCGCCTCGCCCTGGTAGACGGCGAAGCCAACGTGAGAGGCTATTACGATGTGATGAATGTTGAGCGCGGTGAGCTCGAGCTTCAGCGCTTGCGTATGGACCTGAAACTGGTGTTGAATCCCGAGTTGAAGTTGTCTGAAATTGAGAAAGAGTTTACGCTCAAACCCGCTGAGTAATATGATGATGTTAGGAGAAATTGACTATTCTGTGTTTCCGCCGATCAACGCTACGTTGAACAGTATCAGTACTGTCCTGTTGCTGACCGGGTTTTTCCTGATTAAAGCGGGAAAGCGTCGAGCTCATCAGAAAGCTATGGTGGGTGCGCTGGCGAGTTCGGCTGTCTTCCTGACCTGTTACCTTATTTATCACTATGGGGTAGGCCAAACCGTGTTTCCGAAAGAGTATCCGGTCGCTCGCACGGTGTATCTCACCATTCTGATTCCTCACATTATTCTCGCGGTTATTAATGTCCCTTTAATCCTTTTGCTGGTCATCGCAGCGTTTCGGGGCAAATTTGAAAAGCACAAGAAGCTGGCGCGCATAACCTTCCCTTCGTGGCTGTTTGTGTCTGTGACCGGGGTAGTGATCTACTTCATGGTTTACGTCTGGTTTGTGCCCTCAGAAAATGGTAAACCGCCGGCTACGGAAGGAAAAGCGGAGCGGGTGGGACCGGCGACAGAATCCGGGGGCTTGGTTTTTTTTCCGGCAACACAGGAACTTCAGGCTGAACCCGGTGATGAATCCGTTGAAGTTTACTTTACGGTAACGAATCCAACGGATCAGGAAATTTCCGTCGCCAGTATCCGGAGTGGTTGCACCTGCCTTGCGGTAAGCATTGATGTTGATCCAATACCGGCGGGTGGCGAGGCAACGATCACGGGTGAGTTTGATATTTCTGAACTTCGAGGTACTTCCGTGAAGAGCATCTCAGTGAAACCTGATCGTCGATCCCGCCCTGTGGTTCTTTCGACTACGATTCAAATTGATGAGATATACACGTTAGAAGAGTCGCTGACGACTTGGAAAGTGGGAGACGATCCTGAAACCAAAACCGTTGAGTTCCGGGTTCTCAGGGAGGAACCGGTTCGAATCATCAATGCAGAAAGCCAGCGCGCTGAGGTCGCTTGTGAACTTGTCGTGCTCGAAGATGGGCGGGCCTATGACCTCAAGCTCACACCCGATTCGACCGAGGGGTCGTTGCTTGGGATTGTCCGAATTGAAACGGATTGTGAGTTGGAAAACTACTCTCGTCCGCTCGCCTATTACGCGATTCAAAGATGAAGCGGACGTGGCAGCAAGTTGGCCTGATCGTTGCGATCTCCCTGGTAGCTGCAGGACTCAGTGCCGTTGTGCATCCAAAGCGTCCTTCTTGGTATCGGGTGGCCAGCATCGATGAGTTACGCTGGCGAATTGTCCCCGAATCCGCCGCAAGGCTGGCGAAGGAAGGATCGATCCTTTGGGTGGATGCCCGCAGCCGTGAGAAATACGAGGCGGGACATTTGGAAGGGGCAATTCTTCTGAATCTAGGCGAATGGGGAGACCTGATGTTTCAGCACATGGATGTTCTCCAATCAGCCATGGATCAGTCCGTCGTGGTTTACTGCGATACCGGTGACTGTAAAAAGAGCCTCGAGGTAGCGACCCGCTTGAGGGAACTGCTGGGCCTCGAACCTGTCTATGTCCTCAAGGGAGAGTGGACGGATCTGGAAACGGCGCTCAGCGCCTCAAGCGAATAGTCTGTTCCAGTAGCGGTTGAGAGCTTCAGTCTCAAACCACTCCAGTGTCCAAGGATCTTCGGATAAGATTTTCTCGGCTAGCCCTGGAGGCACTCGATAGACATGTGCTTCGACCGGGCCTGAATCAGTGTCGATGTGGACTGCATTGCGTTCGTAAAAGCTGTCTTCGTATTGGTCGAGTCGTTCCAGTGCGTCGGGTGGGATGTTTTTTATGACGAGGCCTGGTACTGGCTCACTGGAGTCCGGATCAATGACAATGGCGGGAAAGTCTCCCGCTTTAACCCGTTGAATGCGATGTCCGGCAAGATTCCCGCGAACTGATTCGGGGTCGTGATAACCAGTCACCGCGTTCCAGATTTTTGGAACCAGCAGTGTCCCGTAGACGAACATATTCGTAGCCATAGCCTTTCTTGCAATTTCTATGCCTATCGTCCAATCTCGTCGGGTGCAACCCCTCTTCACAGTCTTCCACACTCTTTGCGTTTTGATTGCCCTCTTGTTGGTTGGCTGTCAGTCAATTCCTGGCAAGAAGGGGAACAGGTTACGGCAGGGGCAGCAACAGCATCCCGATATGGCTCCCACCCGGCTGCCTGTGGGCACCATTCATATGGTGGATCCAGAGGGAAAATATGTGCTGATTCAGTCCTCTAGGTTTTTGCTAGTTGAGCCCGAAGCGTCTATCACTACTGTTTCTGTCGATGGCATAGAGACTTCAGAGCTTAAGGTGAGTCCTGCGAGGAAGGGGCAGTTCCTGACCGCTGATATTGTGAGAGGACGTCCCGGTGTCGGAGACCGCGCCGTGATGGTCCACTTACCGAAGGTTCCGAATCCTGAAGTTGATCCGTACTCTTCGAATACCGGTGGAACCGCGGACAACGAAATCCAAGTGCTGGAGTGACAGCTGCCTTGACCGTTTCCCTCGCTTAAGGTTTCTTAATGAAGTCGAATGGCGGAGGCGAGTGTAAATAAGGCCGGAGGAACGCGAAGGCCCTTGGAACGGGTGATGCGAATTCACGAAGCAGTGAGCCGTGGCAATCATCCTAACTGCAGTTCCATTGCTCGGGAGTTGGAGGTGAATCGAAAGACGATTCAGCGGGATATTAATTTCATGCGGGATGAACTCGACTTGCCCCTCGAGTACGATGAGACCCGCCATGGGTATGTGTATTCACGGCCCGTCAATGAATTCCCTTTATTGAAGACTTCTGCCGAGGACCTCGTTTCGCTAATCCTGGCTCGTAACGCACTCGATCCGCTCAAAGGATCCGCGCTGGAGGCAACGCTTCGTAGCGGCTTCCAACGTTTGCAGTCCAGTATGAGCGAACAGGTGACGATACCGTGGACCGAATTAGACCAGGCCTTTTCAGTGGAGTCCCGTGGACTCACGGAACACGACGCCTTTGTTTTCGACAGACTCGCCAAAGCAGTCCTGGAATGCCGGGAACTGCAGTTTGAATACAGCAAGCTGAGGGATCCGCGTCCTGAGCAGAGGAGGCTACAACCTTATCATCTCGTCGAAGTGGATGGCGGATGGTATGTGATCGGCTACGACCTGAAACGTGAGGCAAGAAGAACATTTGCGGTTCAGAGAATGAAGTCAGTGCAGGTCACGGCGATTCGGTTTGTCAGATCTCGTAACTTTCGGTTGGAAGATCACTTTGCCGGAAGTTTTGGCGTTTGGGCTGGGGGGGAGGGCGAAGGGAGTGCCTACTGCGTCAGGATTCGGTTCTCAGGATTCGCAGCTCGGATTGTGGCTGAGAGACGTTGGCATCCGAGCCAGGAGGTGACCCTGGTTGAGGCGGATGGAAGCGTTATTGAGCTTTCGATGCAGTTGAGTGCGCTCGAAGATATTGCCCGTTGGATACTTGGTTTCGGAGGTCAGGCGGAAGCGCTGGAGCCGGCTGAATTGCGAGAAATGGTGGCGGCTCAATTGAGAGAGGCTGCAGCCCTCTACTGACTGCGCTGCTTTTGGGATTTATTTATCACGATTTTTAACGTGGGTCTCTGAATGTCCCACCCTATCAGCTAATTTGTTTTTATGAAAAACAGGATTCAGTTTGATAGCGCCACCCCAGCTCGAAGTACCTGCCTCAGGTATCAAGGGCGACTCGACACACCAGAGAAGCCTGCCAAGAAGGAGTCTCGTCCTTGTGGCGGGCTGATGTCTCTGTGCAAAGAGATTGCAGGGACGCTGATTAAACGCTACGCAGAGACTGGGAATCCTCGCAAAGCGTGCGAAGAAGTTCGCTCAGTGCTCACAGAAAAAATCGACTGTAGCCCAGAGCGGGCTATCGCGATGATAGATCTGGCCCTTGAGCTGATTCGATTGAATTGCTACGGGGTATATCGTCGGAATGACTTGGAAATGAGTCTGTTGGTTTCCAAGGCGGCGGGTCACGTGGGTGAGCAGGATCTCAATTGAGGCATTAAAAAATTGGGAAGGCGCTATGGTGTCTCCGGAGTTCGTTACATGGCCTTTTCGTCTTCAGCGGACGGGGTATTCTCTCCGGACTCAGACGATTCCTCTTCGATGATAATGCCGGTTTCGGCGGCAAATTCTGCGAGAGCCAGCTCTTCCAGGGCAGTGCGCTCAGCTTCCATTTCGCTGAGTTCAGCTGTGTCGATGCTGTCCTTGGCGACGCGGGCACGACCTTTTGCTTTCTCGCGTTCTTCGGCCACCATCTCCTCGAGACGGTTGAGCGTGTCTCCGGCTCCACCGATTTCACTGATCATCCCGGCAGCCATTTCATTTAGTTCGGCTGTGGCCTTGGCAATGCGGGTTTCGTCTATATCCCGCTTGAGAGACTCGATCTTTTCCTTGGCAGCTTTGACAGAAACGTCGCGGGCCCGCTTGAGTTCTTCGTAGGTTTTCTCCGCCTCCTCTAGCTGGTCGACATTTGCTTGGTGCTCTTCCTTGACCTTCTGAAGACGAAGAGCATACTCGCCAGCCAACTTACGATTGCCTGCCTTGAGGTGAGCAGCAGCTTTTGCCGTCAGCTCCTTTTCCTCTTTCGCTTGGCGTTGCACCTGGGAGATCAGGCGTTCACACATGCCGGCATGAGCTGCGAGGCCTTTGTTATATTCAGAGATTTGCTTGCGGAGGTTTTCTTTCTCAACTTCGAGAAGCGCTTCAGGATTCTGTTTCTCGAGGCCGGAGACAAAAAGTCCGAAGAATCCGCGAATAAGGTTGCCAAGGCGTTTAAACATAGCGTCACAGGTGTTGGGGTGGGACAATGAATTAGTTTCGCACTACCGAATGCAAAATCAAAAGCGGAAAGAGGGAAAAGTTCGCTTACAAAACCGTCAAATTTTTCCAATCAGAGCCGATTGCGGGTGACTTCACGGCAGGCTCTCATATATAGTTTTGGCCATGGTTGAACAGAATTCCATCGCTGCAGGTCTGACGGCTCTCCTGAAAATCCTTGAGCGCAAGAAAGCGAGGGCGGTGGATACACTGTTACTCAAGCCGGAAACAGAGCAAACTTTGAGTGCTCTGCCGATGGAATTGATGAAATTGGCGACCGAGGCCAAAGCTGCGGCCCCTGCGTCGGCTGCGATGCCCGCGAGGACTCACTCGGGTGATTCACCAGGGGAACCTGCCACTCTGGAGGAGGAAAGAGACGAAAGTTGGGTTCGCGGACAGCTGAATGGGATTTTCAAGGACGCCAAAGCCTGCGCCAGGTGCCGCGAGCTCGGGACGCTGCGGGAACAGATCGTTTTTGCGACAGGCAATCCCATGGCTGACTTGATGTTCGTTGGAGAAGCTCCGGGGGCGGAGGAGGAGAAGCAGCGAAAACCCTTCGTCGGCCCCGCAGGTCGTAAGCTTGATCAGATTATCGGAGCAATGGGCCTGATACGGGACGACGTTTATATTTCCAATATCGTAAAGTTCCGGCCGAAAAAGGGTGACGGAAGAATGCAGGGAACGAGCAATCGCAAGCCTGATACTACCGAGATGGAGGCGTCTGTTCAGTATATTCGCCGTGAAATCGAAGTGGTGAGGCCCAAGGTAATCGTGGCGCTTGGAGGAACATCTGCTGAAGGTTTGCTTGAAGTGGTCGGCTCGGTGTCCAGCATGCGTAACAAGGTCCACGACTTTCACGGGATTCCCGTGGTGGTGACTTATCACCCTAGCTTTCTTTTACGGCAGGAGGGGGATGGTGATCCACAGAAAGCCATGGCCATGAAAAGGCGTGTTTGGGAAGACGCTCTCAAAGCGATGGAGCTGCTCGGAATGCCCATTTCGGAAAAACAGCGGGGGTATTTTATTTGAAGAGTTTCTCGTTTACGGTCGTCTTTCAGGTAAATGCAGGAATCAGCCAGTGAAACGGAAAAAGAAAAAAGTCAGGCCGCCTATGTGGGGCGGGCCTGGAATCGTTTATTCTGGCTGGTTATCTTTTTCGGTGTGGCCGGATTGATCGTTTTCTTGTCAATGATCTGGCTTGGCAGGCAGGGAATGGAATCGGCCAAGGATGCGGTTGTCGAAATAGTGAAAGAGTTTAATCCGGATGAAGTGGTCCAGACTTTTGATGAGTGGCGTGAACTCGGGGCAACAGCCACAGATGGGAATATCCTCGAAATTGCTACGGCCACGGCGACGGAAAAATTCACCCGTCAGACTAATTACGAAATGTTTGGTAAAACCCTTCCTCTGGGAACGACAGTTTCAGAGATACAGGTTTCAGCGACCTATCGTTACCACATTGATTTGAATGGAGAGTGGTCGCTTAATTCTGAGGGGAACAGGTTACTTGTTCTGGCACCCCCCGTAGCGCCCTCGTTGCCGGTGGCTTTCGATACTGGAAAGATGCAGAAGAGGTCTAAAGCGGGATGGGCCCGCTGGGATGGACAGGATAACCTGGACGAGTTAGAGAAAGGTCTCACAGAAAAGTTGGCTGTTCGGGCTGCGGACCCCGACTCAATCAACAAGATTCGCGATGAAGGAAGGATCGCGGTCGCCAAGTTTGTGAGGAGTTGGCTGGAAAGTCATAAGGCTTGGGACATCAATCAATTTCAAGAGATCGTAGTCGCTTTCCACGGCGAAGATCTGGAAGAGGAGAGTCTGAGTTCACGACCCTCGACTTTGAGGCTCAACGAGCCTGGAGAATCAGTGATTCTCCCCTGATTTCTAGTCGATCAGGCTGACTTCGTCAGTGTCGTCGTTGGAAGCGAACAGGCGACCGCGGATATCGCTAACCAGGAGAATATTGTCAGAATCATTCCTGTTCTCCATAAAGGTTGAATTCACGAAAGGATTGTTGGCTCCCCAGGTCTTCCATGGTCCGTCCGGAACTTCGTCGACATCAACAAAACGCCAGTCCACGGTGCCGTAGCCGCCACCAAAATCGAGGTAGTCGCGAACGGCAGGAGACACATCGAGCCCGACACCCCGGTTCTTGGAATTCTTGGGACGCGCTTCACCGAAGACATACTCGTGATCATCGGTTTCAAAAGGGCCAACGTCTTCCCACTGGGCGTAGCACACCTTGCTGCCGCGTCGAATCGCGATCCAGCGCCCTTTGAGAACAGTACGCCCGCTCCGGTAGAAAGACTTATGAAACCACGGAATTGAATTGTAGGCCGAAGGCTTGGTTCCGGTGCGGCTGATATCGTTATAGGGCAGGGCAAAGTAGAAAGGGTTTTGACCGGGAGTGAATGCCTTGGGGATGAACCCGTCGCGCGCGCCTGGATCGGGGTTGTCGTAGCCACCGTAATTCGAAGTCCACTTGCGGTCCCAGGCACTCACCGTGTTAGGAGTCGGGTTGTTCCGGGTCGGTTTTTCTCCGATCCAGAAAACGGTGGTGACGATATTCCGCCTCCAGGGGAAGCGGGTATAGGTGTTTCTCGGCAGGGTGGGAGAAAAGACGCGAGGCAGGCTCGTCTCCTTCCTGATAATTGGCATCCCGCCTGGAACGAGGTGTTCAGCACCGGGTGTAAGCATGACGCTGAGTTCGACCCCCGAACCGGCCGCTGAGACTGTCTCAGTCGCTTCGCTGCTGGCGATGGTAGATGCTGCCTTCGTATCACCAGAAGTGGCTGCGCTTGGAATGGCGAAGACAGCGGCCAGGAGGAACGAGAGGACTTTAGGCATCGTTTCCACAAGCAATTGATCGGCTAACAAGCGGTGGTGTTGGTAAAACTAGTCCACTGACGGAACGCAATACTATTTACCAAAAGAGCATAAATCTTGAAAACTTTCAACATTTACTTTGATTATGTAAATTATATTCCCAGTCACGAAGCCAAACCGGCGCTCTTTGGCTGCTTATTTCTTGAGCACTGTGTCTTGGCGACATTGCTCGTCGTTGCGCTCGGGATGGTCGAGCGTGTAGTGAAGGCCTCGGCTTTCTTTTCTGCGTGCAGCAGAATCAACGATCAAGGCAGCGACTTCCACGAGGTTTCGGAGCTCGAGAAGTTCCGTTGTCACCCTGAAGTTCCAGTAAAATTCCTGAACCTCGCGCTGGAGGTTGTGAAGGCGAGTGGCAGCGCGCTGGAGGCGCTTGGTGGTTCTTACGATGGAAACGTAGTCCCACATGAGTCTTCTGATCTCGTCCCAGTTGTGGTAAACGACGACCAGCTCGTCGACATCGGTGACATCGCCGGATTCCCATTCGGGGACTTGGAGAATCTCCGGTTTCTGTGACGGCGGACGCAATGAAAGGCAGTCTTCGAGGGCCAGTTTGGAGACAACAGCACCTTCGAGAAGAGAGTTACTGGCGAGGCGGTTGGCCCCGTGAAGTCCGGTGCAGGCCACCTCACCGACTGCCCAGAGTCCGGGGAGGGAAGTCGCTCCGTTCACATCGGTTTTGACACCGCCGCACTGATAGTGGGCTGCAGGAACCACTGGAATGGGATCCTTTGTGATATCGATATCCACGGTGAGGCAGGTTTCGAAAATGTTGGGAAAACGCGAGCGAATGTAGTCGGCCGGTTTGTGAGTGATATCGAGAAAGACGCAGGGGTCACCGGTAATCTTGATTTCACGGTCAATGGCTCGGGCGACGATGTCACGAGGTGCGAGGGAACCTCGTGGATCGTAGTCGGACATGAAGCGGCGCCCTTTCTTGTCGATCAGTTCGGCACCTTCTCCCCGCATTGCCTCGGTGATGAGAAAGGACTTCAGGCTGTGGTGGTAAAGACAGGTGGGATGAAACTGAACGAACTCCATGTTGGAGATCTCGCATCCGGCCCGCCAGGCCATCGCGACACCGTCTCCCGTCGCAATCCCTGGATTGGTGGTGTAGAGGTAAACGCGACCGGCTCCTCCAGTGCAAAGTAGAACGCGGTCTGAACGCAATGTCAGGACTTCCCCGGTGTCCTCGTTGAGTGCGTAGATTCCGACGCAGCGCGGAGGGGAGGCGAGAGCAAGTTTAGCCGTCGTGATGAGGTCGATAGCAAAGTGATGCTCAAGGATCGTGATATTGGGATGCTCCCGTGTCGCTTTGAGAAGCTTGTCCTCGATTTCTCGACCGGTGGTGTCTTTGTGGTGTAGGACGCGGCGCTGCGTGTGCCCGCCTTCGCGCCCAAGGGCGACTTTAGTTTTTCCTTCGTCGTTCTGGTGGGTATCGAACTCGACGCCCCAATCAATCAATTCCTGAATGGCTTCAGGGCCGTTTTTCACGATTTCGTGAACGACATCGTGCGGGCAGAGACCGGCTCCGGCGTCGATAGTGTCTTCGACGTGCTGCTCGAAAGTATCCTCATCACTTTGAACGCAGGCGATGCCACCCTGTGCCCAGGCGGTATTAGTGGTGGCTGCCTCTCTTTTCGTCACGATTGCGACAGAACCGTGCTCCGCTGCCCGCAGTGCAAAACTGAGGCCGGATATGCCGCTCCCAATGACGATGAAGTCGTATGCTCTCAATACCTGATGAGTTTAATATTCAGTGAATTTTGAAATGGGTCATCCTAATCGCGTCCTTCAGGCAAGCCAACGTTGTCGATGAGTCTTGTCTCGCCAAAAAATACGGCGGCGACAAGGCGGGGGATGGCTCCTTCGAAAGTCTTTAGCGTTTCCAGGGTGGAGGCGTCCACCACATCCACATAATCAATCCGGGCGAGTCTCTCTGACGCAATACCCTCAGCGAGGGCGGTGCGAGCGGTTTGGGGTGACCTGTATCTGTTGCTGGCAATTCCGGCAGCGACTTTGCGCAATGTTTTCTCGATGATCGGTGCAGCGGCCCTCTGCTCGTCAGAAAGGTAGGCGTTGCGCGAACTCATGGCGAGTCCGTCGCTTTCTCTAACTGTAGGGCCCCCGATAACGTCGACAGAGAAATCGAGGTCCCGGACCATGCGACGGATCACAGCGAGTTGCTGAAAATCCTTTTCGCCAAAAACAGCGGCAGTGGGTTGGGTGAGAAGGAACAGCTTGGCGACGATCGTGCAGACACCATTGAAATGCCCGGGACGGCTGGCTCCGCAAAGGCGATGAGAAAGCAGGCTTTCGTGAACGCTGATGGTGGTGCCATTGAAATACATTTCTTCGGCTTCCGGCGCGAAGACAGCAGTCACACCATGGTCCCGGCAAAGTTCCAGGTCCGTCTTGAGTTGGCGGGGGTAAGCGTCGAAATCCTCGTTGGGTCCAAACTGGGTTGGATTTACGAAAATGGTTGCGAGCACGTCTCCGTTAGCGGCTCGTTTGACAGCCAGATCCATCAGGGAAGCGTGACCGGCATGGAGAGCTCCCATTGTCGGCACCAGAACTCGGTGGCGGCCAGACCTCTCCGCGGTCCATTCGCGGAGTTCTTGCTTCGTTCGCAGCAACACCATCGGTCAGTGGCTCCTGATGGAGATCAGGTGAGTGTCAGTCCTCAGGAAAAGGCGGTTGTTCGCGATTGCCGGGGTCGCGTTCATACCTGCGCTAAGACGTGATCGACCGAGCACTTTGAATTGATCGCCGGTGGCTACCGCCACGAATTCACCATCACGACTGCCACACCAGATCTTATCGTCGGCGATAACAGGAGAACTGAAAAAATTTCCTCCGACTCGTTCGCGGTAGACCAGTTTTCCGGATTCTGCGTTGCGGCAGGTCAGGATGCCACCATCACCCCAGAGGTAGAGCCGCTTCCTGTAGATCAGGGGAGTCGGGACATAGCTGAGGCCATCAGAGATCCCCAGCTCGTAGAGTACTTTGGGTTTGCCCTTGGATGTCGGTTGAAGAGCAGTGGCCTGTTTGCCCTGTCCACCGGAACCGAAGGTGGCAAAGACAATACCATCGCCGGTAGCAATGGACCCTACCGAACGCAAAGAGTAGTCACCGGGGAACTTCCAGAGATTTTCTCCTGTTTCAGGTGAGAGGCCGCGCCATCCATCGTTAGTCTGCAGAACCACAACCATGGGGGTGCCGTCAATATCCAGAGCTACTGGAGTGTTGTAGGCGGTAAGGTGTTTTTCGTCGACTCCCTTAGTGACGCGCTCCACTTTCCAGAGTTCGTCGCCGGTTTTGGTATCGAGGCCAGCCACAAAGCTTTTCTTTTCGGCAACGGAGTCAGAGTGAATGACGAGGACACCCTCAGAAATGATGGGGGAACATCCAAAGCCATGATCAGACAAGAAATCATCCCATTCCTTTCTCCAGATCAGTTCGCCATCGTGAGTTAGGCATAGTGCCTCGGTCTTTTCCCCGGAGCCCCAGACGACAAACACGGCGTCTGCGGAAGCAGCCGGGGTTGAGGAAGCAAAATTGTTGTGGTTGTGCAGATTGTGCTCGGAAATATCATCTGACCATTTCCAGAGTCGCTTGCCGTTTCCGGAATCGTAGCAGGTGACAACGCGCTGTTGCTTTTCTTCATCGACAAGAGTCAGGAACAGCTTGTCACCCCAGAGCACCGGTGAGGAATGGCCAATTCCATTGAGCTTAATGGCCCAGTCATAGTCTGCCTTGGTGAATGAGTCGGGGAGGGCCCCAATTTTGCCGATGCCGGTGCCGTTTTCTCCGCGGAATCGGGACCACTCCTGGGCAGCGAGTTCGAGGGAGGCCAGGAGAAGGAGGCTGGTCAGGAGGTGAGAGGAGAGTCGATGCATCATCCAGCTTCAGGGGTAGGCGATTAACAGTCAATAATGACGGGTTGTCAGAGGCGTGCAACTGGAAAGCTACGGCGGCATCGGGGCTGCGGAAATGAGATTCGATGACTCTTGCCAAAGTCTGGAGCGATGGTTACAGCTTTTTCTGTCATGCACATTGAAACCTTCAAGGTCTTCTGCGATCTGATCGAGACGACCAGCTTCTCGGAGGCGGCGGAACGCAATGGGATCAGCCAGAGCGCTGTGAGCCAGCAGGTCCGGGCGCTGGAAGATCGTTTCGGTGTGACCTTGGTGGAGCGCGGACGACGCAATTTTGCGGTGACGCCGGAGGGTGAAGTTTTTCTCAAGGCAGCTCGCGAGATCCTTGAGGCTTATCGCAGTATTGAAGAGGAGCTCGGTGCGATGCGGGATATCGTTGCCGGTCGACTGACGATTGCTACAGTTTACAGCATCGGGTTTCACGAATTGCCGCCCTACATCGAGGAATTTCGGCGGAAGTTCCCGGACGTGGATGTGCAGGTTCAGTATCGGCGGTCAAACCAGGTCTATGCGGACGTGTCTGACAACCACGCGGATCTTGGGTTGGTTGCCTATCCTCAGGAAAAGAAGGGGGTCGAAATTGAGCCAGCCTGGAAGGATCGCCTTGTCATCATCTGTCCTCTCGGGCATCCGCTTTCGGAGAAGAATTCGATCGAGTTAAGGGAGATCAACGGTGAGAGATTTATCTCATTTGAGCCCGACCTTCCGACACGAAAAGCAATCGACAGTATGTTTTCCCAGTCGGGGATCGAAGTGAAAGAGGTCGTCGAGTTTGATAATATCGAGACCGTGAAGCGCGGAGTGCTGATCGAGAATGCTATTTCGATCGTGCCTAGTGACAGCGTCCGCTCTGAGGTGGAAAGCGGGACCCTGGCTAGGATTCCCATTTCCGGAAATTTTGTTTACCGACCTCTCGGGATTGTTCGGCGCCGCACCAAGGCGGTAACACCGGCGATGCGGGAAATGATCTCGATCCTGAAACAAAAAAGGACGGGTTCCTGAACCCGTCCCTTTGGAAAAGTTTCAGGAAGAACTGTTCACTCGGAAAAGGGGCTGGTTGCGAGTGCTTCAAAGGCTCCTTTCATCGCTTCCACAGAATCACTCGGCCCTGTCAGCTTGAGAATGACAGCCTGATCCGCGCCTTGGATGAAAGCTGCAAGCATGGTGTAGTCAGGCATTGCCTTTTTTTCTCCACCGGAGAATGGACCTCCTCCACCCATGGTTTCCATGAAAGTGCCGGTCGCTACGAGGAAACTGATTTCTTTGCCGCCTAGTTCTTTCTCTTCAATCTTATATTCTGGGTTGCCTTCAAACTGGCCGATCCAACGATCCATATTCGCCTGAACGCCACCAGCATTACCTCCGAAGGCGAAAAAGACCACTTCGATGTCCTTTAGATTCTCGTTTTCGTGATCGTAGGTGAACTGCGCGGCACGCATGCTGCTTGAGGGCTGCTGGCGAACCCATGGGTCACCGTATTTGAAGGTGAATTCAGCGATATTGAGGGTTTCTAGATCTTCGCTGGAAGCGGGAAGTGCAAAACCAAGCAGGGCTGCAGCAAGGACCAGAGGTTGGATAAGTTTCATACGCGATAAATAGTGCATTAATGAATATCTCGTGACAAGGACGGGATCCTTCAGTAATGCGTGATACGTCAGCGGGCAGGATAAGGTCGATGACCTATTCCTGTTCATTTTCTAGAGATGAAGTGTTTGTCTAAATTCCTCTTGGTTTTCTTCGTTTTCAGCCTGGTGAAGAAGGGCCATGGTCAATTTGGGGAGGTTGTCCCGCCGCCTGTTGACGAAGTGGAGCGCCTCTCGTTGGATCCGTTTTACGAAAAATATCTCAGCTACAAGGGGTTCCCGATCGTGTCTTCCGGGAGGGTATCTGACTTCGCGTTGAAGGAGGCCGCCTTTCTCATCGAGCAGATGATTGGCAACCGGAAGGACATCATAGGGGCGCTGATCGAGAATAAGGTTCGTTTGGCAATCATGGCGCCGGATGAGTTCACGACTGATATTCCGGAACACGCCACGCTTGAGCCAAAGGCCTACTGGGACAAAAGGGCCCGTGGATTGGGTGCATCCAAAGAACGCCCGGCAGTTTCGGTGGGGGAGGAGAATCTCTTGAATTACCCGGGGGATCCATACTCGACCGAAAGCATCATGATTCATGAGTTTGCTCACGCCATTCACCTGATGGGTCTTAACACAGTGGATCCTGGGTTTCAGGATTCCCTTGAGCAGGCTTTTACCCGGGCGGCCATTGCAGGTCTGTGGAAAGGAAAGTATGCGAGAATCAATCCGGCCGAATATTGGGCTGAGGGCGTTCAATCATGGTTCAATACCAACCGAGAGAACGACCATGACCACAATCATGTGGATACGCGGGAGGAATTGAAGCAATATGATAGCGGGTTGGCAGATCTCATCGGATCGGTTTTTGGCGATGATGAATGGGTATATGTAGCGCCGAGGGATCGAGGTGGCTTCGAGGGGCATCTGTCAGGGTATGAGCGATCATCTGCGCCAGAATTTTCCTGGCCCGAAGAAGTGGTAAAAGCCTATATCGCGCTGGATCAAGGTGAGGGGCTTGGGTTGGTTGAATTGCAGCCGATGAAGGCCCTTGAGGCCAAAGACGCTACCGTAGAAAGCGGCGAAGCAATCACGCTTCGTTTCGACAATCAAAGTGATCAGCGAATCTCGGTTGTCTGGGTCGGATTTGACGGGATCCGCCGTCCTTACCGGAAAATTGATCCGGGCGTAAAATATAATCAGCCCACCTATGGAGAGCATCTTTGGATTGTTGTGGGGGAAGAGGGCAAAGACCTCGGATGGCTTAGAGCCCCTGCTGCTGATTCTCGTGTTCAGGTGAAATAGACTTTTTCCTGCGCCGGATGACGATGACGCAACCTGAGGTGATTAGCAGCGCGATCACACCCAGTGAGATCGAAAAAGCGTCACCTATCATCGCGTAGATCGTGGTTGGTGGATTCAGGTCGATCTCCACATTGGCAGGAAGGCTGCCGCGTATGAAGGTAGAGCCGGTTTCCTCGTCTTGTAAAATGCGGGGGAAACCATCCGCTTCTTTCCGCGAGAAAACACTGCCACGAGAGTCGATAAAAGCACTGACGCCGGTGTTGGCGGCGCGAATCATGGGGCGGCGGAATTCAATGCAGCGAAAAATGGCGTTGTTGTAGTGATGAATCGGTTCCGCACTTTCGCGGAACCAGCCGTCATTGCTCACATTGACCATGACCTGAGGACCGTTGCGGATGAACTTCCGGGTGTGCCGGGGGACGGTGTCTTCGAAACAGATCAGGGGAATGATTCCGATTCCGTGACCGTCCTTCTCAAGGATGAGTGGTTCAAAAGACGTGCCGGGGGTGAAGTCCTCCTCAATGATGCTACCGGCGATCCATTCGAAGAGAGGAAATTTGCCGCGGAAAGGGATGTATTCCCCAAGCGGAACAAGGTGAACTTTTCGATGAGACTGATAGGTCGAGGTTTCACCCTTCATCAGGGTAATTGTGTTGTAGATTTCACCAGAGTCATCATCCCCGTCGCCGAGCAGAGTGGCATCTTCAATTCCGGTGAGCAGGTAAAAGTCGTCGCCTTTCAAGACGTGTTCGTTGAAGTAGTCCTGCACCCAGTCGAGCATGAAAAGTCCCGGAATGCAGGTCTCCGGCCAGAGGATGAGATCGTGATCGGCTGTTTCAACGAAGGTGCGGGTCAGGTCGCGGTAGTCGAAGATGATCTTCTGGCGGATCTTGAGATCTTCGGCCCACTTGTCCTCGATCGGAATATTGAGCTGCATGACTCGGGCCCTGAGATCGATCGACTCTTCCGGGACCATAGATATGCGGGTGGTGCCGTAGATAAAAAGACCAATGATGAGTGCGACTCCGACGGCGAAGTCGACGTGAGGTCTGAGGCGCTGACGCTCCTTCACCTCGAGGCCAAGCCGGACGAGGGTGCAAAAGGCGATGACACCGCAAAACATCAGGATGAAGCCGTAGCCGGTGATGCCAATGACGTCGGCGAATTGGACGAGAAGCAGGTGATCCTTGAGGGCCGCTCCGAGGCCATTCCAGCCGAAGCCGGTAAAAGCAATTCCGCGCAACCATTCGAGTCCACACCAGGCAGCACCGTTGAGAAAGGCAACCCGAAGCACATCAATGGATTGATCGAAGAGATCTTTTTTCGCCTTGTCAGGCTCCTTGATAATCCAGCGACCGATCGTGGCTGCGAAAGCGCCGAATAAAGCAAAGTAGATTGCGAGGTAGAGTGAGAAAAATACGAGGGCCGCGATACCGGCCCACACAGTTCCGGCAACATGTCCCACTTCGACGAGCCAGTGACAGCTCAGTGCAAAGAAGACGAAGCCGCAGATGAATCCCAACAGCAGTCCCCAGCGCCACCGGGTCCACTTTTCTTTTGGCGGGTGGGAGAACCAGAGTGCTGCGAGGAGCGGGGCTTGCCAGATCCAGACGAAGCCATCGTGGTTAAACGGCGGAAAGCAAAGGCCGAGCAGCACGCCGCTGAGAACGGCAGCGATCCAGGGCCAGAGTTTCTTAAGAAGGGACATAAAGCTGCGTTTTACCCGAGGCGGGAACGCATGTCAGCGACAATCGCTTCCTTGAGGGAATCAAAGGACTCTTTCGCCGATAATTTGGCGGCGGCGAGTTCGTCGGCTGAAAGGGGCGACGCGGGCGCGCTTCCGGGGCGGAAGTAAATGTAGTATTTGATCTTCGGTTCGGTGCCGGAAGGGCGCACCGCGAAGGCGCGGCCGTCGGCGAGGTCGACGAAAACCATTTTCTCCTTGGGAATGGCGTCACCCTCTTCGTCGGCGTAGTTATGGTTGGCAAAGTCGCGAACGCGATCAACAGAGGCGCCGTCAATTTCGGAAGGCGGATTATCGATGTAGCTCTGGGCGAGGCTCTGGATCATGGTGGCTCCGTCGGCACCGCTAAGGGTTTCGGCGTGCTGACCTTCGAGATAGACGCCGTGTTGAGCGTAAAGTTGGTCGAGCAGTTCGACTGAAGTGATGCCAAGCGACTTGGCGTAGGCAGCGACCTCGGCAAACATGACCACAGCGCCATTGCCGTCTTTGTCCCGAAGGAAGTCGGCACCGAGGTATCCGTAACTCTCCTCGCCGCCGAAGACGAAGAACTTGGAATGCTCCAGGCACAGAGCCCTAGTTTCCTCGTCGGAGAGGTTCCGGTAGTCGGCGCGGAGATTCTTGGGAATCTGGTTTTCGTATTTTCGAAGCTTGCCGCCGATGTATTTGAACCCGGTCAACGTGTTGACGACACCGACATCGAAGCTGTCGGCAATTGCCTGCTGGAGTTCCGTGGTGACGAATGTTTTCACGAGGGTGGCGTGGTCGCGATTGCCCTCGTTGATGATGCCCTGGTCGGTGAAAGCCTTGAGACGGTAGAATGCCATCAGGGAACCGATCTGGTTACCGGTAAGGAGTGTCATTTCTCCCGCTCCATTGCGAACGACGACACCCATGCGGTCACTGTCGGGATCGGTGCCGATGACGATGTCGGCTTGGCTGGCCTCGGCCTGGTCGATACCCATCTGCAGGGCTTCAGCGTTTTCAGGGTTGGGCGACTTTACGGTGGGGAATGCTCCGTCTTCGACATCCTGAGCCGGAACGGTATCGCAGTGGAAGCCGAGTCGGCGCAGCATGTGGGGGGCGATGGTGCCTCCGGTTCCGTGAATATTGGTGAAGACAATCTTGAGGTCGCTCTGGGATCTGACGAGTTCGGGATCCAGCAGGAGAGACTCGAGTCGAGCCATGTAGGCTTCGTCCATATCAGCTCCGAGTTCCGTGGTGGTTCCCTGCTGATCGGCGGGGAGGGGCTCATAGTTTTCGCCACCGAGAGCATTCACTTCAGCAATGACTTCACTGGCATCGGGATCGACAAGCTGGGCGCCGTCCCTGCCATAGGCTTTGAAGCCATTGTCATGCGGCGGGTTGTGGCTCGCGGTGAGCACGATACCGGCCGTGGTGCCAAGGTGGCGCACCGCGAAGCTCAGGTGAGGAGTGGAGCGGGGCACGGGAAAAAGGTGGACGTCGACGCCATTTTCATTGGCCACTTTCGCGGCGCAGTTGATGAACTCTTTGCCGAAGAATCGAGTGTCCCGGGCGATGGCGATAGAGGGGCGGTCTTCGCCGTTGTAGGATTTCTTCAGCTGATTGACGAGACCGAGAGTGGCCTTGGTGACATTGTAAAAGTTCAGGTTGGCGGTGCCGACACATGGGTGTTCGGGGCGCTCGTCGGGTCCGGCGGAGCCGCGCTCTGCAGAGGTCACGATTTCACCGATGGAGCGTCCGCGGAGACCTCCGGTTCCGAAGGCAAGTTTCTTGAAAAAGCGATTGTTCAATTCTGCCCATTGGCCGTCATTGGCCAGTTCGGATACCGCAGCTTCGTAAACCGGGTTGTCTGAACTACCGAGCAACTCGTGGATATTGTCGAAACTACTTTGCAGTAAGCCCTTGCTGGTGAGCGCAGCGTCGAGTTGAGCAGAAAGTTCAGCGTTCATAGAAGGAGTATGGCATCCTAGGAAAGACCTCGATAGATTGCAACCAACGGAACTGATGAATTCCCTCGCCCCGCAACCCGATGATGACACGACGGCCTGGCGTATTCTGCACGATGAGAAGGCGGGCGTCTGGGTGGATCATTTTGACGGGCATTGGCTGGTGCAGACCCGTGATGCCCGGTTCCCGGGGTATCTCAAAGAGATGGCCAACGGGGTGGCTTCGTCGATCTACTGGCGTCCGAGGGATAAAGCGGCGTCGACGGCTCCGGAACGGATCTGGGGCGAAACGGTGTCGGAGCGGTTTCCGGTGCTGGAGAACGGGGCGAAGTTCTGGATCGATTTTGATTCAGGGTATTCTTCCGGTATCTTTCTCGATCAGCGACTCAATCGGCGGCGCGTCTCAGGAAACAGCAGGGAAGGGCAGAGGGTCCTCAACACGTTTGCCTACACGGGCGGTTTTTCGGTGATGGCGGCGCTTTCCGGTGCCACGACCACGACATCCGATCTTTCGAAAACCTACCTGAACTGGACCTGGGACAATTTTCGGATTAACGGCCTGGATCCGGACGCGCACTACGGGGTGAAAGGAGATACGTTCGACTGGCTGGGGGCTTTAGCGAAAAAGGGGAGAACATTTCATGGCATCGTTCTCGACCCTCCGACGTTTTCGAGAAGCGGTAAGAAAACCTTTCGCACGGGCAGCAACTATGGCGATCTCGCAGCCCTGGCTGTGTCCGTCCTCGAGCCGGGAGGCTGGATTCTCTGCTGCGCCAATACCCACCGCTTGGGGCTGAATCAGTTTGAAAAGGACGTTTTCGAGGGGATCAGGCGGCGGGGGCGCAGCGTAGAATCCTGTGACTCTCTCCCTATGCCGCCTGAGTTTCATGGCGACGATTATTTGAAATCGCTCTGGGTTGTTGTTGGTTAGCAGCCCTCCACGTAGCGGGGCGAATCAGAAAGCTGTCATGCGTATTATTCGATACACTCAGAAAAACTATCAATCAGCGGTCAAAAAGCTGGACCGGCGTTCGGCCCCGCCTGCCGGCGTTGAGGCAATCGTAAAAGATATCATCGCTGATGTGGAAGCCCGTGGCGACAAGGCACTGATTGAGCTTTCTAACAAATTTGATGGTGCTGGCTTCAAAAAAGCCAAGGACCTGCGCGTCAGCGAAGCGGAACTGGCCGCCGCCGGGGATGCTGTCGACGCGGAAACCAAGAAGGCGATCGCGGCATCCCGGAAGAATGTGATCGCATTTGCCAAGCGCAGCCTGCGCAGGGACTGGTCCGGCAAGAACGCCCAGGGCGCGGAAGTGGGAGAGCGCTACCTGCCTTTTGAGCGGGTTGGGATTTATGTGCCGGGAGGATCGGCGCCGCTGGTTTCGACATCTAACATGACCGTGTGTCTCGCTGCTGCTGCCGGATGTCCTGAGATCGTGGTGATGACTCCTCCCGGACCAAATGGCAAGGTGAACCCGGCATTGCTCTATGCCCTGAAAGAGGCTGGAGCCACCGAGATCTACAAAGTGGGCGGCGCTCAGGGCATGGCCGGTATGTCGATCGGAACGAAAACGATTCAGCCGGTGCTAAAGGTTTACGGTCCTGGTAATTCCTTTGTGGTGGAAGCCAAGCGTCAGCTTTTCGGCGTTGTGGCCGTAGATTTGTTGCCCGGACCGAGTGAGGTCGTCACCCTGGCTGACAGCAGCGGCAAGGCGAGATTCATTGCTGCCGATATGCTGGCCCAGGCTGAGCACGGTGGCGACAGCATCATGGGATTCGTGACGGATTCTGAGAAGTTGCTTGAGCAAGTCCAGGAGGAGATTAAGAGCCAGATCAAGACGCTGAGTCGTCAGTCTCAATTGAAGAAGGCGCTCAAGGAAGGAGCCTGGTGCATTCTCGTGGAGAGGCTCGAGGACGGTGTCGACCTGGTCAATGCCTTTGCTCCGGAACATCTCTCGCTAATCACCCGCCGTGAGAAAACCATTCTTCCGAAAATCACTACTTCTGGTGCAATTTTTGTCGGAAACCATTCACCGGTGGCAGTTGGCGATTTCCTCGCTGGCCCCAGTCACGAGCTACCGACAGGCGGTGCCGGTAAATCTTTCCCCGGTCTGACCGTTGACATGTTCCAGCGTCGGACCAGCATCGTGAGGCTGGACCGGGATTCGATTAAGAAGTCGGCGCCGATCGTGGAGACCTTTGCCCGAATCGAAGGGCTCGATGCCCACGGGCGTTCCGCATCAATTCGGGTGAAGTGATGCGGATTATCCGGCTTCCCGGCACTGCTAGTTAGCTGGCCGGCACTGCTGGTTAACTGGAATGACAGGCTCCGATCCCGGAGCACCTGCACCTCAGAAAGCGGCTTATGACGTTCGGTCCAGAGCCGGGTGAAACGATTCGATAAGCTAAACGCGCGACCAATTTAAAACGACGTAGTTAAAGGCTTCGGGCGTAGGGGTTCGCCCAGAATGAGGGCGCTTGCGGAATCAACTTCAGCGGGCCGGCTCCGTCCGGAATTGAAGCCTCCTTCCATTTTTCCTTGTTGAGCAGGATCACCAGCTGGTCGTTGGTGTAGTTGGCCTCGAAGCGGTTCCAGTTGCCGGGTTTCTCCAGGAGAGGATCGCCGGATTCAATCGTGAATTTCTGGCCAAACATTTCAAACTCAGCTGAGTCGGAGCCCTCGGGCAGTTTCAGGTCGAAGATAATCTCGCTGTCGCCGGAGAATGTCTCTTCCGTGATCAGTGGAGTCGCGCCGGGGTTCGCTCGGATTTGCCAGTCGCGTGAATCCCATCCCGCGCTTTTCTGCCAACCCGCAAAGTCGACGCCGGTGTAAAGGCAGCGGAAACCGCGGGACTCAATCGCAATGTGTTCGGGGTTCATAGGGGTGTCCGGTAGTTCCTTGATTCGTCCGTTACGGTAGTGCACGATCCCGCCCTCACTTTCGATGCATAGATATCCTTTCCGGGGAATGCAGTCCTTGCCTTGTGAGACGACCTTGCCATTCACCGCCAGGGATATGTTGCCGTCACGGCATTCGATTCGGTAGTGATTCCACTGCGGGCTTGGATTTGAACGCTTCTCCGTGGGAAAGGTGCGCATGCCCCTCCCGTTGCCATTCAGTGGCGTCATGGTGGCACCGTGAATGGGAAAGATGTCGCCGTGGCAGGTGTGGCTCTTCGTGTCGCCGTAGGCATTCTCGAGGACTTGAACTTCGATTCCGCGAATGAAGGGTTGGCCGCGGGCGGTGATGTCATCGGCCCAGACGAAGAGGCCGGCATTGCCTTTCGGAACGAGGTGGCGCCATTCCACCTCCATGATGAAGTTTTGATACATTCTCTCGGTTCTAATCTCTCCAATGGGCTTCCCCGAACAGACCAGGTAGCCTTCTTCGTTGAAGGACCACGTAGACGGAGCTGTGTTTACCTCGACCCAGCCGGTGAGGTCCTTGCCGTTAAAGAGGGGGCGGAAACCGTCGTCAGCCTTGGCCAGACTGAGATTGATCAGCAGGAAAATTAGGGCGGGGCGAATCATAAGTGAGAGGTTTATTCAACACCGGTGGTTTCCATCTCGATCACGTAGAAACTGGTGCGTGCCGTGACGTAGAGTTTGTTTCCTACAAGCAGGCAGTTGGCTGGTTTTTCGGGTGGGGTGATGCGGAGTAGTTCTGTGCCCTCCGGTGAGAAAGCGATAAGGTCGGTCCAGGTAACATAGAGATTGCCGTCGGTGTCGACGGTCATGCCATCGCTGCCGACTGGTGCAAAGTGCGTCTTGGGGCCGAGTTGGCCGGGGCCTTTGACCTCATATATCCAGATCGACTCGTCTCCGGGATCGGCAACATAAAGAGTGTTCTGATCCGGTGACAGAATGATGCCGTTGGGTTTGTTAAGGTCATTGATCACCTGCGTGACATTACCGTTCTTGTCCACGTAGTAAACGGCCATGACATCTAGTTCGAGCTCACCTCCGCCCTTGCCGTAGCGGGGATCGGTGAAGTAAAAGCCACCGTGCTGGTCTGGAACTACGTCGTTTGGGCTATTTAGTCTTTTACCGTCAAAAGTTTCCGCCACCACTTTTGTCTTGCCGTTTGTATCGGTCAGGGTCACTCGCCGGTTGCCGCCCTCGCAGGCCAGTAAGTGCCCTTCGCGAGTGAAAAAGAGGCCGTTGGCTCGCCCGGTTTCTTCACGGAAAATGGAAGTCTTTCCTGTTTCGGGGTCGTAGATGTGAGTGCGTTCGTTGGGGATGTCGTTGAAGAAGATCTTTCCGTCAGGAGCAACGGCTGGACCTTCGGTGAACGTGAAGCCGTCGGCAAGTTTTTCAAACTGGGCACTCTTTTTGATCAAAGGAGTGGCAAGAAGTGTCGAGGCTGAGAAAAGGACGCAACAGGAGACGATTGGCAATGAACGCATCATATCGCGAGTAAACGAGAATATTCCCCGTGTGAAAAGAGTTTCGTACGGCCGAATTGCGCTTGGAATCGCTTCGGGTAGCGCACCTTAATTCTGGCGGGCTCAAACCAAGTTTGGCTGGGAGCCCCTTAAACCGGGTTGACTGCGCGTCTATACCCTGTTGGGTCTTTGAATTAACTCTGTTTGGTGGGGTGGCCCTACCAGTTATGCAGCCTCCCGGTATTCCAGTTTCGGCGATTAATGAACCGCTTCGCGTCAGCGGGAAATATTTTCGTGCCGGAGACGAAGTGTGTTTTGTTAAAGCAGTGACTTTCGGGCCGTTTCCTGCCGGGGCATTCCCGGACGAAGGGCGCACCGAGCTCCGCAGAATCCGCGAAGAACTAGGCGCTAATGCTATTCGCCTCTACGAGCTGCCGACCCTCGATTTCATGCATGACTGCGCGGAGCTGGGGATAAGGGTCTTTATCACCTTACCCTGGGCGCAGCACATTGATTTTCTGAATCAGCGAAGCGCTATTGTCGAAGCCGATCAGCAATTGATTGAGACGGTGAGGAAATTCCGGGGACACCCGGCGCTGGCAGGCTATTTCGTAGCTAATGAAATAGAGACGACGCTGGTTCGCTGGATGAGACCGAAGCGGGTCATTGAGCAGATAGAGCGAATGATCGCGCTCGGAAAGGCCCATGATCCGGATGCTCTCTTCGCCTACGCCAACTATCCGAGCACGGAGTATCTGTTGCCGTCGAACCAGGACTTCATTGCCTTCAACCTTTACCTTGAGTCTCCTGAAACCCTGGGGGCCTACCTTGCGCGATTGCAGAACCTGGCGGGGAATCTTCCGTTGTTGATCACGGAATTCGGCTCAGACTCCAATTCGCACGGTGAGTTGACCCAGGCGGGAATGCTGGAGTGGCATCTTGAAGAAGCCTGCCGGTCTGGCGTCGCGGGAACCACTGTTTTTGCTTGGAGCGACCTTTGGCGGCGTGGAGGAAAGGAGATCTTTGACTGGGATTTCGGACTGACTCGGCGTGATCACTCGGCGAAGCCTTCGCTCGAAGTGGTGCGTGAAAAGTGGACACCGGTGGTTCGCCCGGGTGACGTGCTGGATGTTGAAGGTTTGCCTTCAATCTCCGTGGTTGTTTGCACCTACCGGGGCAGTGCTACGTTGGTGGAGTGCCTGGACTCTCTCCAGAATCTCGATTATCCGGACTACGAAGTAGTCGTGGTTAATGACGGCAGCGATCAACGAGTCGAAGAAATTTCTCTGTCCTATGAGTATGTCAGGTTATTTCAGATGCCTCATGAAGGGCTGAGCTCCGCTCGAAACCTGGGTGCTGCGGAAGCGAAAGGAGAGATCATAGTTTACATGGACGATGACTGTATCGCGGAGTCAGATTGGTTGAAGTGGATCGGGATTCAGTTTGAGCAACGACCGGAGCTTGGTTGCGCGGGAGGTCCTAACATTCCTCCTGCTTCAGAGAACATGAGGCAAGCCGTAATTGCAGCCGCCCCGGGAGGGCCAACTCACGTTCTATTAACAGACAGCACGGCCGAGCATCTTCCGGGATGCAATCTGGCAGTTCGCAAGAAGGTGCTGGAAGAGGTTGGTGGATTTGATAAGCAATTCTGGACAGCCGGGGACGATGTGGATTTTTGTTGGCGTGTGATCGACGCCGGCTACGACCTCGGCTTTCACCCGGCTGCTTTTGTCTGGCATCATCGCCGCTTTACGATGCGAGCGTTTGTCCGCCAGCAGATTGGTTATGGCAGAGCGGAGACCATGCTAACGCCCTTGCACCGGGAACGCTTTGGAGAATGCAGTGCGACCAGCTGGCGGGGACGTGTCTATGATTCGGGTGCCCCCGGGGGGCAGACCGTGTATCATGGCCGATACGGCTACGAGCCTTTCCAGTTGGTTTACGAGGTGCCCGGATCCGGGATTCGGGATTTGTGTCTCCATATTGGATGGTGGGCTGGAATCGTTGCCGCAGCTGTTGCGGGGGGATTCCTCTGGCCCTTGTCGATCGTCGCGGCGTTGATGCTCATCCTCACAGCGGCGGAATCAAGACGGCGTGCTGTGATGGCTCGCCTTGAGCCGGCGTATGATTCGCCTCGTGCCCGGTGGTGGCTGGCTTGGTTGATCCTGCTCCAGGGAGCCGTTCGCAGCGGGGCCCGTCTCAGATTCGGTTGGCGAAAGGTGAATCCGTTTCGGGGAGTTGGTGCGGCCTTCCATGCCGTTGGCCGCAAGCTGATGTCCGGATGGTGGAAACTTGGAATTGAACGCACTTTCTGGAGCGAGGAGGGGATCGGCCGGGATCACTTGCTCGAGGCGGTCTTGAAAGCGTTCCCCGGGGCGACGGATGACGAGTCAGGCAAAACCGACATCATCGTGAAGGATGGTCACTTCTGGAACTGGGCGGTTGTCACCGTGACCGAGTTCCATGGTGATGGCAAGCAGCTGACAAGGCTGCGCCTCCTGGCAAGACCGAAGATACTGACCCGAGTGTTGGCATTGCTTACGATTCTCCTGATCCCGGCGGCGGTTACAATGGGTGTTTTTGGCGAGATCAATATCTTAATCCTGCTGCTGGCGATTTACCTGATTGGAGATGGTGGGGCCCGCCTCTACATGTGGCTGAATCGACCACGATTCAGTGAGCTGGCCCGTTCTGTCGGCTTAAAATCTACCTAGTCGAATTCTCCGACAGCCGAGAGAGTAATTCGCCGGGTGTGTGGAGCACGGCGGTGCTCGAAAAGGAAGATACCCTGCCACGTGCCGAGAGCGAGGTGCCCGTTATGAACCGGAATGACTTCACTGGTTCGGGTTAGCGCCATGCGCAAGTGGCTGGGACTGTCATCAGGACCTTCGTAAGTATGAACGAGGTAGGGGAGATCCTCAGGGACAAGGTGATCAAAGAAGGAATGGAGATCTGTTCTCGCCTCGGGATCTGCGTTCTCCATGATGACGAGGCTGCAGCTGGTGTGGCGAACGAAAACAGTGAGCTGTCCGGTCTTGATGCCTATCTCATCAACAAAGTCGCGAACTTCGCGGGAGATTTCATAGGTGCCTTTGCCGCAGGAAGTGACAGAGAACTCGTGGGTGTGGGCTTGGAACGCCATCCAAAAGGCATAAGGTAATTGGCGAAAGGGACAAGTGGAAACTAAGGAGCGGGAAGCAGATAACACACGGCCTCTTTGTCGTTTCGAACGAGGAGCAGGCGGCCGGCGACGGACGGGGCATTCCAAGTCATGCTGGAGAGCGCATCGTCAATTCGTCCGGTTTGAGTGAAACCTTCCGGAGTGAGCCGACCGATGATCACTTCACCTTGCTCGGCCTGGATGAGCAAATGCTCGCCAAAGAGGAGGTGTTGACCAAAGCCGTATTTTTCCCCTTTCCACACGATGCGACCGTCGGCGAGATTGATGCAGGCGAGGCGGGCTTCGTCGAGACCGTAGGCATAGTCACCGATAATTGCAGCGGAGCTGAACTTGGTTTTTAGCCGGGTGGAGTTCCAAACCCGCTCGACTGCCCAGGAGTCGCCGTCTTTCGAAAGCTTCAGAAGTGGGCTGCCCAGGCCGTAACTGGCGGTGAGGAGGAGCTGATCATCACCGATCTTGTTGGGTTGTCCCACCCTCGGGTAGTTACCGGGCCAGTCGTAGGTCCAGAGAGCCTGACCGGTTTCGGGATCATGCCCGGTCACATCTTTCAAATTCACGGATACGATTTGAGGCGTGCCGAAGAATTCGATCACCCGCGCCGAGCTGTAAGTGGCACCCTTACCTTCGTGGGTCCACCTCGTTTCCCCGGTCTCGAGGTCGAGAGCAATGAGGGTTACCCCTGGCGTCTTGGAACCGGGAAGAACGACCGTGCCCTGTTCGTGCAGGATGAGAGGAGCGTTAGCGACACCCCAGTCGTGGGTGACGCCGTTGATGTCCTTGAGGACATCACGTGCCCAGATTTTTTTTCCGGTTTTGAGTTCGAGGCAGTTGATGATTCCGGTGGCCCCAAGGGAATAGACTTTCCCGCCGTGTATAGTGGGGGTGGAGCGGGGGCCCTCGCCTCCCATTTCAGCCATGGGTTGGTCCGCCTTAGCAAGCAGCAGACGCACTCCATCATCGCTGTGTTGCCAGAGGGTTTTACCCGTGAAGAGGTCGAAGCAGCTGATGGTTTCGTTGTCGCCGATCTGTTCCTGGGTGATTGCCCGGCCTCCGGCAACGGTGAAGCTCGACCAGCCTGCTCCGACGGGGCGTCGCCAGACTTCGATGGGTGCTTCGCTTGACCAGTCAGTCGCAAACGCGGCCGAGGGCCACATGGCATTGCGGTCAGGCCCGAAAAACTGGAGGAGATCGGCCGCTGCTGCTTCAAGGCTTTCGCGAGTTATGCCAGGGTTTGAAACAAGCTCCGCAGAGCTTTCCAAAGCTTCGGGAGTTTCCCGGTCATCCTGCCAGACCCAAGTGAACTTTGGAAACGAAGAGCCGGATGTGGAGCCTTCGTAGCGGAGTAACTTCGACAAGGCAAAAGCGAGGACGATGAAGCTGATCAGGCCAATCCCGAAATTGCGGGCACGCTTCTTGAATGAGTCTGCCCCCAAACCGAGATACCAGAAACTGAGTAGCAGCAGCCAGACCAGGGTTGCGGGAACAAAAAGCCAGTTGGAATAAGTCATCCCTTGGGCTCTCACAAAAAGAAACACTGCAGGAGCAAGGGCGAAAATAATAGCTAGCAGGATGAATCTGAAAGCTTTCATGCGGGCGATGAGATAAGGACGGAATTTAAACTTTACCATATTTGGGTCGCCTGCGGAGAAATGATCTTTCAGAGAAGAGTTGATTTGATGTAGCAAACCCGGCAAACGTGAATTCGTATTGGGTCTGAATCGCAAAAATCTCTTGTTTCGGGCGAGGGTTTTGGGATGTTAATCGGATTTATGTCAGACGCGGTCAAAGGTAAAAGACAAGGAACCGGGAGCGGGATTCGCGTTCTTATATCACTGGCTTGTGTTGTGCTGATCGTGACCGGGCTCAAGCTGGCGTCGAGCCTTTTCATCCCGATTATGATGGGGCTTTTCATCGCGCTCCTCTCTATGCCGATTCTTAACTGGTTGGACCGCCTCGGACTGCCGAGACCATTGGCCGTCCTGATGACGGTTATTACAGACCTGTTAATCCTTGGAGGTATCGTGTTTCTCGCCTCCGGTGTGATCGGTGATTTTAATGAGAAGAGCGGTGAATACACAGAGCGCCTCCGCCGACAGGCCGAGGAATTCTCGGTGACGATGGATCAACAACTGGCCCGGCTCGAAAATTTCTGGCGCAGTTCCGGAACCGTGGACGAAAACGGGAACACACCCGATACGGTGACTTTGCCTGGCGAACTGCCTCTCCCGAAATCCGGAGAAGAGGGAGTTCTTGGTGCGATTGGGCCGACGATGACTTTTCGCGAGCTGTTCAACCTCTACTGGGATTCTAGTCGGGTGATGGAAATGCTGGGTGGATTTAACGTGGTCAACCGGTTCACCTCGCTTGCATCCCAGACCTTCTTTGCCTTGATTGTGATGATTTTTGTTCTCGCGGAATCGGGATCTTACGCGCACAAAGTGACCGAGGTTTTGAAGGTGCGAGGTCCGGATTTGAACCGCTTTCGGTCGATCTCACAGGACATACAGAAATACCTGGGGATCAAGACAGCCGCTAGCGCGGCGACGGGGATCCTCGCGACCTTAACCTGCGTGCTTTTCAAGATCGACTTCCCGCTGCTTTGGGGGCTGGTGGCGTTCCTCTTTAACTACGTGCCAGCGATCGGTTCGATCCTCGCAGGGATCCCTCCGGTGGTGCTGGCCCTGATCTTGCACGGTTTCTGGCCGGCACTAGGAGTGATGGCCTGTTACCTGATCATTAATGTGTCGATTGGTAATTTTCTCGAACCCATGCTCCTGGGGGAACGCTTCGGCATCTCTACGGTGATTGTGATTCTCTCCGTTCTATTCTGGGGGTTCATCTGGGGCCCTGTGGGTATGTTGCTAGCCGTGCCTTTGACTATGCTGGTTAAGGTGATGCTTGATAACAGTTCCGATCTTCGTTGGATTTCCGCCTTGATGGGCAAACATGCCACGGAATCTGATGAATCAAATTCGACAAATCTTGACGCAACCGATGCCGCTTCGGCAGGTTAGAAACGTTATGCGTTTCACGAGTCAAGTCGCCGCAGTCGCGGTCGGTCTGCTTGGGGTTGTTGCCTTGACGGCTCAGGACAGGGCTCCCAGTTCCGCTGTCTTCGGCTTGATCTTCAAGCGGATCGATCAGGATGGTGATGGCCGGGTCACGAAAAGCGAACTGGAGCTGCAGGGAAGAAAGACTGAGTGGCTGGCTGCTGCTGATATTGACAGGGATGGCTCTCTGACCAGAGAGGAAGTTGTCGCATTCTTCGAAACGAAAAATCAGTCGGAGGGAACGGGCACGCAGACCATGGTCTACGAGTTTCCGAAAGGATCTCCGATTAATGAAAGCTCGTGTCGGGCGGCCGCAGAATACTCAGCGGGGCATAATGGGTTTTCGACCCTGATCATGGTGAATGGAGAAACTGTTTTCGAGCAATACGATCACGGCTGGACTCCCGAAAAATCGAATCGTTTGGCGAGCGGAACGAAGAGTTTCTCCGGGGTGCTTTTAGCAATGGCGGTTCAGGATGGACTGCTGGAGCTCGATGAGCCGGTGTCCAAGACCATCACTGAGTGGGAAGATTATGAGGAACTGAAGCCGATCACGATTCGCCAGCTATTGAGTCTGACCAGTGGGATGCATCCGGGAGATGTTGGAACAGTGCCGAGTTATGAGACTGCGATCCAGATCAATTCGGATGAAAAACTGCAGGCTGAACCGGGGACGAAATTTGCCTACGGGCCTCGGCCATTCCAAATCTTCGGGGAGGTGATTACCCGCAAGCTCGCAGCTCGGGAAGACCTCGGATATGCCGATCCGCTCGCCTACCTGGATGGGCGCGTCCTTGGGCCGATTGAGATGGTATACGCCGAATGGAAGCGCGACGAAAACGGGTCGCCGAGGTTGCCGTCGGGGGCCTACCTGACGGCGCGAGAATGGGTCAAACTTGGAGAATTGTTCAGAAATGAAGGCAAGCATGGAGACGAATACCTCTTCGATCAGAAAACTTTTCGGCAATGCCTCGAGGGATCTGAAACCTATGGAGGTTACGGCCTGACTTTCTGGTTGCTTGATGGTCAAGCTAGTGGCCTGGAGAGACGACCTTGGTTGAAAGGGGCCTACATGGCCGCCGGCGCTGGCAAACAACGACTCTACGTGCTGCCGGCCGCCGGGGTGGTCGTCGTGAGGCAGGGCGAGAGTAAGAAGGACTTCGAGGATAGCGAGATGCTGGACCGGCTTTTTCCGGTCGCTCCCGCCGAGGCACCTGCGACAGAAGAGGAGGATGAGCCAAAGGATTCAGACTTTGTCGGGTTGTCTCTTGAGGAGGGAGAGGCTCTTGCCAAGCAGCGAAAGTTGGCCTGCCGCGTCATCATGATCGACGGGGAGGGGCTGATGGTCACGACAGATTACCGCACTGACCGGGTGAATTTTTCGATCGCCAAAGGCAAGATCGTCAAGGTCAGCCGGGGCTGAGACAGAGATTCCCGTTTCTACCAGAGCCTTGGCAGCCAGGTTTGGACTCGGATCGATGCAAGAATGTTCAGATTTTGGATGTGAGCAAAGTTTTCGCGTGACAATCCTGTCGCTCTCGCTTTGATCCATGGGAGATGATCATTCCCACTTCGGACCTGACAGAGCCTTTTTATGAGGGGTCGGTGCAGCGTCTTTTCGCCGTGCCAGAAGATGACGCTGTGATGGTGACCCAGACGACTTCGCGCGGCTCGGTCTTTGACGTGGGAGCGTTGTTCGAGATAGCGGGGAATGATGTGAATCGTAGCCTGTTCCGACACGTTCTTTACTCATCGATGTCTGATCCCAAGGTCTGGCAGAAGGTGAAGGCAGCGATCGAAGCGGATGCGGAGCTCGAAGCTGATTACAAGAGGGATCTGCTCACCGGGATTTTGGAAGAGGCCTGCGAGAAGGGAATGAAAACCCACCACGAGGGGATGCTCGATGCGGTTTCCGGCGAAGTAGTGAGAGGCGAGGTTCCGACGAATCCAAGTGCCTACAACGTGGTGCGCAAGTATCAGATCCTGAAGCCGACCCGTTCCGAGTTCCTTGGCGCGCACCTGTTTGACTATTCGCAGTTTCCTCACGAAGACGGCTTCGTCGTTCCTCTGGAATATATCGTCCGGTTTGGCATCACCAGCGCGAGCTCAGTTTACCGCAAATACCAGGCGATGGATGAGAAGTCGCGTCAGGCCTTTGAAAATGAGCTGGGTGCGACCCGTCCGTTGGAGGCTTGGCAATACCTCGAGAACCCCATCGGTGACTTCACTTCCAAGTTTGAACCCGAAGACCGCATGGTCAGCAAGCAGGAAGCGCTCGTCATGAGTGGACTGTCGGGTCGGCAATTCGTCGACAGTGGCAAGCTTGCTATCCTCGGTGCTTGGGCGGTGCGCCAGCTGGTCGAAGAGATTGGACTGCTGATGTGGGATATTAAATGGGAGTTCGCCAAGGACGGGGATGATCTCGTTTTCGTCGATACCATCGACACGGACTCATTCCGCGCCACGATGTTCCTCGACTTTGAGGGGGAGCGCTACGTGAACCACTACAACAAGCAGGCGATGCGGGATTACTTCACCCTCCTGCACAGCGACTGGATTGCTGATGTTAAGGCCGCCAAGGAGCGCGGCCAGCAGGAAGGGGTCGCTTTCACTGAGCTTCTCGAACAGGGGCAGGACGCCGGCGACTTCACCACGACGCCGGAGGTCGAGGCGGATTTCCTCGATCTGCAGGAGAAAAAGATGACCGCCATCCGCGAATACATGCTGGGTGGGGCGGTTGCGAAAGAGGTGAAAGTGCGCCTCGAGGAAACGGGAAGCGCGGAGATCGAATTTTACCAGGCCAAGGGCGTCCTGGACGGATTCCGGAAAATAAACGGCATCAGTTAACTAACTGCGGTTGACTCGACACGAATACGGCCTAGGGAGAGTAGAACGCGACACTGAAAACCCAGATTTCACCGATGCGGGAGACCTTTGAAATCAGCGACCGGTACATTGAGCCGGGCCATGCAGACGAACTGCTCTACGAGCCGCTCGGAGGCGACCTGACCTTCCGGCGCACGCGGCGATACGAGATCGAGTTCGAAGGCGACAAGTCCAAGCTTGAAGCCTTCATCGAAAGGACGCTTCGCGACCCCATCAGCCAGGAACTGCATGAAGGCGATGATCCGGCCCTGGAAGATTTTTCTTTCGCTCTCGAATATGGCATGAAGCCCGGTGCGCTCGACCTTGAGAAGGAAGCAATCTTGACCTACTACCGGGGGATTGAAGATCCCGGATTCGAACTGAAAGAGCTCAGCATCCGCCAGCGAATCTATGTGTTTGGCGGAGGCAGTGATGAGAGCGATCGATTCATTCGTGATATCTGCAACTACGCGATCCACAACTGGAGCGTTATCCAAGGCTAATAGGAAATATGTCCGATTCTGAATCCATTCTCGACCAGATCGCAGAGGCTCCCACTGACCATTATCGCGTCCTCAAGATTTCCGATCTCGATGGCGGCAAGCTTCTCGAACTGAGCCAGTTCATGCACCTTTCCCTTTCTGAAGAGGACATGCTGGCAGTGCAGGAAATTTACAGGGAGTGGGATCGTGAACCCACCGACGTCGAACTCGAAGTGATTGCTCAGACCTGGAGTGAGCACTGCAAGCATCGTATTTTCGGGGCTGACATCGATCACGAAGTGAACGGCGAAAAGGAGAAGGTGAAGTCTCTTTTTAAGACTTACATCTACGACGTTTCCCAGCGCATTTTCGACAGCAAGCCGGGCTTCGTGCTTTCCGCGTTTCACGACAACGCCGGATTCATCAGGCTGGACGATAATCTCGCCGTCTGTCTCAAGGCGGAAACGCACAATCATCCCAGTGCGATCGAGCCCTATGCCGGCGCCAACACCGGTATCGGCGGCGTGGTCCGCGACATTCTCGGGGCCGGAAAGGGCGCCAAGCCAATTGCTTCTCTCGATGTTTTCTGTTTCGGCGCGCCCGACACGACGATGGACAACATCAAGGCGGAGGATGTGCTCCACCCACTCGGCATTATGCGCGGCGTGGTGCGCGGGGTTCGTGACTACGGCAACCGCATGGGCATCCCCACTGTGAGCGGTGCGATCCAGTTCGACAATTCCTACATCTACAACCCGCTGGTCTATTGTGGAACGGCCGGTTCGATTCCGATCAAGTACATCGACAAGGAAGTCGGTGCCGGCATGAAGGTGATCGCGGTCGGTGGACGCACCGGACGTGACGGTCTCCATGGCGCGACCTTCTCTTCAGCGGCGCTCGATACCGAGAGTCACGAGTCCGACCAGCAGGCCGTCCAGATCGGCAACCCAATCGAAGAGAAGAAGGCGGCTGACTTTGTTCTCGCGGCGCGCGACGCGGACCTGATCGAGTTCATCACGGACTGTGGCGCGGGTGGTTATTCCAGTGCGGCGGGTGAGATGCTCGAAGATTGCGGCGGCACTATCAATCTCGACAACGTGACCCTCAAAGAGCCCGGCATGGTAAGCTGGGAAATCTTCATCAGTGAGAGCCAGGAACGCATGGTGCTTGCGGTGAAGGAGGAGTCTCTCGAGGAACTTCAGAAGCTCGCCGACCTCTACGAAACCGAGCTCATCATTCTCGGCGATGCGGACGGTTCCGGCATTCTGAAAGTGACCCATCACGGTGAAACGGTTTGCCAACTGGATTGTTCCAAGCTGCATACCGCTCCGACCCGTCACCTCAACGCCAAGTGGGAGTTGACGACGGAATCAGTCGATGCACCCGCAGTCGACAAAGGTGGTGAAGACCTCAAGTCACTGCTCTCCGATTTTGCGATCGTTTCCCGCGAACCGATTATCCGTGAATACGATCACGAGGTGCAGGGTAATACGATTTTGAAACCGCTTGCCGGCGCCAGCGGTGACGCTCCCCAGGATGCCTCCGTGATGCGCATTAATGGCAGCGAGCGTCTCATGTCGATGAGCGTTTCCATCCTGCCTGAGTGGGGTAAGACGGATCCCTACGCCATGGGCACCGCCTGTGTCGATGAGTGCATCCGCCAGATGGTGGCCTCCGGTGCCGACCCGGATCGTCTCGCCATTCTCGATAACTTCTGCATGGGTAACCCTGATGCCGAAGAAGAACTTGGCGCACTCGTCGAAACCGTTAAGGGCATTGCTGCTGCGGCTGAATCCTACGGCGCTCCGTTTGTTTCCGGTAAGGACTCTTTCTACAACTACTTCGAGACCGAAGAAGGTCCGGTCTCCATTCCTGTGACCATTCTTATCAGCGGCATGGGCATCGTTGAAGACGCGTCTCACGTCACGGGCAGCTCACTGCGGCGTCGTGACAGCCTCATTGCGGTGATTGGTTCCACCGAATCCGAGTTGGGTGGTTCGGTTTACGCCCGCCAGAAAGGTCTGACCAACGCGACCGTTCCGGGCACGGACATGGATGCGGCCATGGATCTTTACCGCAAGTATTACGAGTGCGTGAAGCAGGGACTGATCCTTTCGGCTCACGATGTCAGTGAAGGCGGGCTCGCCGTGACCCTGGCGGAGGCAGCTTTCTCTGGAAAGGCCGGGCTCGAGATCGATCTCAGCTCGCTGCCGACTGGTGAAGACGTTTCAGTCGCCGCGATGCTCTTCGGCGAGTCTCCCTCTCGCCTCGTGGTTGAAATCGCTCCGGAAAACCTTGAGAAGGTAGCGGAGATTTTTGAAGGACAACCTTTTGCTCCGCTCGGCCGTGCTGCCGGTGAGCATTCCAGTTTGAAAGTGACCCGGGGCGATGACGTCCTGATCGATGAACCGCTCGACGAACTCAAATCTCTATGGAAGAACGGCCTCGCGCAGTACTACTAAAATTCCCCGGCACCAATTGCGACGAAGAAACAGCTCGCGCGCTTGAGGTGGTTGGTTTCAGCACGGAGATCGTTCCGATTTCCGCACTGACGACGGAGGCACTCGACGGCGTCAAGTTGGTGATGTTGTCAGGTGGCTTCAGCTACGGTGACTATGTCATGTCCGGCCGCCTCGCTCGTCTCGTGACGGAGCAGAAGATCGACGGAGCTTTAAAAGAGTTTCGGGATAATGGTGGATACCTGCTCGGTATCTGCAACGGTTTCCAGATCCTGACTCAGCTCGGCCTGCTTCCTGAGGGCAGCTTGGTTGAAAACACCAGTGGGCGTTTCCAGTGCCAGTGGGTCAAAATGAAGAAGCAGGCTGACAGCCCGTTTCTCACTTTGCTGCCGGATGAATTCGAATTCCCGATGGCACATGCTGAAGGGCGCCTCGTCACGATGACAGCGGAAGACGCCAAAAAGTATCGTGAAAACGGAGCTGCCGCAGTGACCTACAATGAGGACGTGAACGGAAGTTTTGAACAAATCGCGGGGTTGCAGGACGAAACAGGGCGAGTTTTCGGTATGATGCCTCACCCCGAAAGATTTCTTCATCGCGAGGATCACTATGATCCGGACTGGGAGAACCCGGCTGGATCAGATGAAGAAAAGTGGGGAAGTGGCTATTATCTCTTTCGCTCCCTTTACGAATCTGTTACATCATCGAACTGAATGAGCGGCGAATTCACCTACAAGGGAGCCGGAGTTGATATCGAAGAAGCGGCCGCACTGGTCGGCGATATCGGAGAACTGAGACGTCAAACTGAGGCAAAGCGTTCGCTGATGCAGTCCTTCGGGCTGTTCGCCGCGAGCTACGACCTCAGCGATTACAAGGAGCCGGTCATTGTGACAGGCTGCGATGGCGTTGGAACGAAGCTGGAACTGCTGCTCGAGCACGATCAGCTAGAGATTGCCGGTAAAGACCTCGTCGCCATGAGCGTTAACGATATTCTCACTACGGGTGGGGATGCCTTGCTCTTCCTTGACTATGTTGGCGTTGGTCGGATCGATAAGACCAAGATCAAGCGCCTCATCGCTGGGATGGCGGAATACCTTGCTGACTGTGACTGTATTCTTGCTGGAGGCGAAACCGCTGAAATGCCGGGTATCGTCCCGGACGGCATGATTGAGTTAAGTGGTTTTTGTGTCGGTGCTGCTGAAAAGCCCGACTTGATTGATCCTTCCCGCATTGAGGTGGGCGACAAATTGATCGGCTATCCTTCCGACGGTTTTCATGCGAACGGCTGGAGCCTGATCCGCAAAATTCTCGCCGCCAACCCCGGCCTGATTGACGACGACGAATGGGAGGAGTTCCTCGCCCCGACTCGACTCTATCATGATGTCGTTGCTCGCCTTCGCGAAAGGGAACTCGACGTTCGCGCGATGGCTCACAATACCGGAGGCGGACTGCCTGAAAACCTCGAGCGCCTGCTTGGTGAAAGGGGAGCGGACATCACCATCCCGCGCTGGGAGCTTGGCGCGGTCGGCAAGGTGCTTTCCTTTGTGGAAGACGCCGAAGCGGTTAAGACCTTCAACATGGGTTGGGGTTGGATCGTGATTGTTCCGGCAGACCAGGCCGAAGCAGCTGCCTCCATTCAGGATGGCGCTCGCATCATTGGCGAAGTCGACGCCAGCGGAACTGTGAAAGTTGAGATTTCCAACTGACTCTGATCCCCCTCCTGCATGAGCGATCCGATTCATCATGAGTGCGGTCTGGCCTTTGTCAGGCTGAAGAAAGACCTCGCCTGGTACAAGGACAAGTATGGCACCTGCCTGTGGGGCTTCCAACGCCTCTATCTCCTCATGGAGAAACAACATAATCGCGGCCAGGACGGCGTCGGGGTTGGTTGCGTGAAGCTCGATATGCCTCTGGGGCAGCCCTACCTCTTCAGGGAACGGAATGCCGAGCGGGATTCTCTCATCAAGTTGATGGAGGACCAGCTCAAGACCCTGAGCAAGCGAAAGCGCAAAGGATTTCTCGATCCTGACGATCCGGTTTCGTTTAAGAATAATTTCGACTTCGGTGGTGAGATTCTGTTAGGCCATCTTCGCTATGGCACGTCCGGCAAATTTGGCACGGGCGGTTGTCATCCCTACGTGCGTCGCACGAATTACCCGACCAAGACCCTGATGGTGCTGGGTAACTTCAACATGACCAATGCACGCGACCTCAATCACCACCTGATTGATCGCGGGCAGCACCCGGTTTTTGACACCGATACGCAGACGGTGCTTGAGGAAATTGGCTACCATCTCGATGAAGCTCACGATGCGATCTATCGCCGAGAGCGTGACAAGGGAACCGAAGGGAGGGGCATCCCCAAGATCATTTCCGATGAGATCGATATCGTACGCATTCTTAACAAATGCGCCGACCAGTGGGACGGTGGCTTTGCGATCGCAGGGGCGACCGGAAACGGCGTGGGCTTTGTGCTGCGCGATCCCAATGGAATTCGGCCGTGCCACTACTACGAAGATGACGAGGTCATCGCCTTTGCCAGTGAGCGGGTGCCTTTGATGACCGTCTTCAATGCGGATTCCGGCGCCATTAAGGAGTTGCCTCGCGGTAATGTGGGGGTAGTGAGTCAGGCCGGCGAATTGAGTATTCAGCCTTACACCCAGGAGCAGGAAAAGCGTCCTTGTTCCTTTGAGCGCATTTACTTCTCTCGTGGCAACGATCCCGAGATCTACAAGGAGCGAATGAAGCTCGGAGCCAATCTCGTTCCCCAGATCTTTGATCGCATCGAGGATGACTTCGACAAGACGATTTTCAGTTTCATTCCGAACACTGCCGAGATTGCCTACCACGGCATGATGGACGGCCTTCGAAAGCTCCGCCGTGAACAAGTGCGTCAGAAGCTGATTGAGGAACTCCAGGGTGGAACGCTCAGCGAAGAGGGGATCGACAAGTTGATTTTACAAAGCTGGCCTCGTGGCGAAAAGATCGCTCACAAAGACATCAAACTACGGACCTTTATTGCCCAGGAGAAAGGGCGTGACCAGATGGTTTCTCACGTTTACGACGTGACCTACGACCAGATGGGGCCGGATGAGACTCTCGTGGTGATCGACGACTCGATCGTGAGGGGGACGACCTTGAAGGACTCCATCATTAAGATTCTCTCCCGGCTCAATCCAAAGAAGATCGTAGTGGCATCTACCGCACCGCAGATTCGCTACCCGGATTGCTACGGCATCGATATGTCGCACCTTGGGAAGTTTATCGTATTTCAGGCAGCAGTGAATCTTTTGGAACGTTCCGGGCGGCACAATCTCCTGACCGATGTCTACTATCGCTGTCGAGAGGAATTGAAGAAGCCCGTTGGCGAGATGACCAACCCGGTGAAGATGGTTTACGAGCCGTTCACTGACGAAGATCTTTCCGCTGAAATCAGTCGGATGGTGACACCGGAAGGAATTGGCTGGAAAGGGGAGGTCGAAGTGATCTATCAAAAAGTTTCGGCCATGCACGAAGCCATCCCGGTTCACAACGGGGATTGGTATTTTACGGGTGATTACCCGACTCCTGGTGGCTACAAGGTGGTGAATCAGGCGTTCGTCGGCTTCATGGATAAGACGGGCGAGCGCCCCTACGACATCCTGCTGTAGGAGGGGCATCTAAGAAAGGCACAAAAAAGGTGAAGTTTTCACTTTTATTGAGATTAAATCTCAGTATCATTAAAGGGCCATGATCATGAAGTCCTCCGGAAAACCCGTGTTTGGCAATGCCAAGGAATCTCAAATTTGGGCCTGGGGCGCTGTTCCAGGTGATGAGCGGAGTGAATCCCTTAAGTTACTACCCGGACAGACAGTCTTTGTCTTGGTTCAAAGTGGTGCGGCTATTATCGGGCCCGAGACCGGATCTTTGGCGCGCATCGAAGCCGGTCAGTTGGCGATTTTGAACTCCCCCGGAGATGAGGCGATGGTTTTGACCGAGGACCACACCGAGCTGCTCATTGTCGGGATGAGGCGTGAACTCCTTGTAGGCATGATGGAACCCTTCCGCCCCGGCTTGGATAAGCGCATGAGGGAGATCGTTTTCGAAGGTTCTGTTTCCGAAGTCATTGAAAAACCGCTCGGGCGCGTGTTGATGGAGCGGGTTATCCCTGCTTTCACCAGTCCAATTGTTTCCGGTGCTGCCAGGTCTTTTTGGTATGAAAGCCAGGTGAAGGAACTGATCGCGATTACCTGCTTTCCGCCAGCGGAGGGTGAAGACGAGTTTTTCTGTTCGCGTCAAAAGCGGCTCTCGATGGCACGGGTGGCAAAAGCCAAAGCATACCTCAAGCAGCATGTTGATGAACCATTGGATCTCCAGAGACTTGCCGCAGAAGTGGGATGCAGTCCTTTCTATCTCAGTCGTACGTTCTCCTCCACTACGGAAATGACAATCAGCCAGTATGTTCGCAAGCTTCGCATCGAAACAGCCGCGGAGTTAATTGTCAGTGGACAGTGCAATGTTAGTGAAGCAGCCGTTGAGGTTGGGTATCAAAGTGTGAGCCACTTCAGCAAAGCCTTCCAGCAAGTGAAAGGGTGCCTGCCCTCGAACTACGAGGTGGCCTAGTCTATTCGACGTGATTTCGCGAGGTGACGATTGATCTGGTAAGGAGACGCAAGCGGCGATTCAAAACAGCTTTATGATAAGACATGACGATTTCCAATTTTGATTCCCGTCTCAAAGGCACTTTCAGTGTTCCCTCCGACCGGGTGGCATTGGTGAAGCAATTGGAAAGAGAACTTCGCGAACGTCGCCGGCAAAAGCGCTCCCGGGCAAAGTCAGCCTGAGTTTGATCGGCTTTCAACATCCCGATGGAACGGGGGAACTGCGCTTTGGGGGATCTTTTTTCTCCCTTGGCTGGAAATTTATTCAAACGTGCTTACGATGGTCGTCCCGGTCGCTGTGTTCACGCAGCGGGTCGGCCATCAAATTTCCGTTTATCCCTTGTTTATGAAAGTCCTTGTTGTTGGAAAAGGCGGTCGCGAGCATGCGATCATTACGGCACTTCACGAATCTCCCACTGAGACGGAGATCTATTCCTTCCCTGGATCTGATGCCATTTTTGAGCTGGCGAAACCGGTTGAGGCGGATGGCGTAGCCTCCCTTATTTCTGCGATGCAGGAACTGAACATCGATTTGTGCGTCGCTGGTGAGGAGAGCTACCTGGTGAAGGACGAGGGACTTGCGAATGCCTGTGCCGTTGCCAGGATTCCCTGCTGGGGCCCTCCGAAAGAAGCCGCCCAACTCGAAGCGAGCAAGGAGTTCGCTAAGGAATTCATGGTTCGCCAGTCTATCCCAACCGGTGGGTATTCTCCGGTTGAAACCATCGACGAAGCGCGGGCGGCCATTGATGGAAAGTATCCCACCGTACTGAAGTTCGACGGGCTTGCGGCAGGCAAGGGCGTTGCCGTCTGCATGACCGAAGGCGACGCGGAAGAGTTTCTCGACGAAGTCCTGGTTCAGCGAAAATTTGGTCCCGGCCGCCTCCTGGTCGAGGAGTATCTTGAGGGTCCGGAGATTTCAATTTTCGCATCCGTTGTCGATGGCGACTACCAGATTCTTGCTCCGGCCCGTGACTACAAGCGCATCTACGATGCTGACGAAGGCCCCAACACAGGAGGTATGGGAGCCGTGAGCTCGCTCGACATGTTCGAAGGTGATCTTCGTTCCGTGATCGACGAGACGATCGTGCGTCCGACTGTGGTAGGGCTTCAGAACGAGGGCTTGCCGTATCGCGGGTTCCTCTACTTTGGGCTCATGTTGACGGAGAACGGCCCCAAGGTCATCGAATACAACTGTCGCTTCGGCGATCCTGAAGCCGAGGCGGTTCTGCCGATGGTCGAAGGTGACTTCGCGGCGCATGTGTTTGAGGGGGCCAAGGGGAGCCTCAATCCCGACCTGGTCAGCTTCAAAGACGGTTGGAGCATCTGCCTCGTGTCTGCTTCAGCCGGATATCCGGCCAGTTCCCGCAGTGGTGATGTGATTTCAGGACTGGATCAGGTTTCCAATGCTCGCGTTTTCCACGCCGGGACCAAGCTAAATGAAGCCGGTCAGTTTGAGACGGCCGGTGGCCGCGTTCTCGTGGTTGTCGCCAGCGGATCGACCCGGGAAGAGGCTGTCGCCAACGTCTACCGGGAGAGCGAAAAGGTTACTTTCGATGGGATGCAGCGCCGGACTGACATCGGAACACGAAATTTTTAATAGCGCATCCGCGATTTATGAATAGAGGTAGAGGGGTGCCGGATGAACCGGTGCCTGGCCTCGCGTCAAAACTTCCCCGTTTCTTCGGCAACACTACTTGAGTGATACAGCTGACATCACCACCGAAGAGATCCTCACTCCTGAGGGGATTGAGGAGACCATTGCCATTTTAGCGAACGAAATCGAATCCCGGTGTGGAGATCAGGAACTGGCCTTTTTAGGCGTCTATACCCGCGGAGTGACATTGGCCAGACGCGTAGCTGCCGCTTTGGCGGGACGGGGCAGGGACTATCCGGTCGGCACTCTTGATATTTCGCTCTATCGGGACGACTTCAATAATCGAGGGCATGACCTGCCGACGCTAAACAGTTCGGACGTGCCCTTTGGGCTCGAAGGAACCCGGGTGATCCTCTTTGATGAGGTCATCTTTACCGGTCGCACGGTTCGCGCCGCGCTTGATGCTCTGGCCGACTACGGGCGCCCGTCCAAGATTGAGTTGGCGGTGCTGGTGGACCGAGGGCATCGGGAAATTCCGGTTCAGCCCGATTACGTTGGTCGAATGATCGAAACTGATTTAAAACAATACGTGAAAGTTCGATTCCAGGAAGACGACGAGAAAGAGGGCGTTTTCCTTGTGACTGAGAAATGAGTGAGTTAAAGCCGCGGAAAGACCTTCTCGATATCGAAAGCCTCTCACTGGAGGAGATAGAATACATTTTCGAGAACGCGGCTCCGTTCAAACAGCTCTTCCAACGTTCAGTGAAAAAAGTGCCCACCCTGCGGGGCAAAACGGTATTGAACCTCTTCTACGAGCCCTCGACCCGGACCAGTTCCTCTTTCGAGGTCGCCGCCAGCCGAATGTCGGCAGACGTGACTAACTTCACCGTCTCAAGCTCTTCGGTCGTAAAGGGCGAGTCACTGCTCGATACCATCGAGACCCTGCAGGCGATGCGATCGGACTACATCGTGATCCGCCACCAGGCAGCAGGTGTCCCCGGGATTGTAGCCAAGCACACGAACGCTTCGGTCATCAACGCAGGTGACGGGTATCATGCTCATCCGACTCAGGCTCTGCTCGACTCGATGACCTTTCGTGAAGTCTATCCGGACTACCAGGGCAAGAAAGTGATCATCGTGGGAGACATTCTTCACTCACGGGTGGCTCGCTCTACCAGTACGCTTTTCAATAAGCTGGGGATAGAAGTCGGAGTGTTAGGACCCGGATCCTTGGTCCCGGAGGGAAGACATGACTTCATGAAGCGCTTTCACTCATGGGAGGATGTCTTCGACTGGGGGCCGGATGCGGTTTACCTGTTGCGCGTGCAGTTGGAACGCCAGGAGGGTCAGTTTTTCCCGAGCATCGCTGAATACCACAAGATGTATGGCATGCACAGCGAGCGTGTCGCCCGGATGCGACAGTTGGGTGCTTACCTGATGCATCCCGGTCCGGTGAACCGCGGTGTGGAAATTACAGACGAAGCGATGGGCTATGAGAAGAGTCTCATCAGCACGCAGGTCGAGAATGGCATCGCAGTGCGAATGGCAGTGCTCCACTGGCTCAAACCCGAAACCGACAAGGACTGACCGATATGCGTCTTTTCAAAAACGGAACTATCGCGAGCGAAGAAACGCCTGAGTTGCAGAAGGCGGACATCCTCGTGGATGATGAAGGTGTCATTCATCAGATCGCCGAGACGATCGAAGCGGTGGATGGCTCCACCGCGGTCGACTGTGACGGTTGTGTCATTGTGCCGGGAATGTTCGATCTCAACGTGCACGCCCGTGAGCCGGGATTTGAGCACAAGGAAACGCTTTCCAGCTGTGCCGAAGCCGCGATTCACGGAGGGGTGACCGGGTTGGTTTTGATGCCGGACACCGCGCCTCCGGTGGATAGTGGGAATTTCGTTAAGAGCCTCCAGGACCTGGTCTCCGAAGTAAGCCCGATCCCAATGCATACTTCCGGTTGCCTCACGAAAAAGCGGGAAGGTAAAGAACTGGCCGGATTTTCCGGGATGGCATCTCGCGGAGTGGCTATGCTGACCGATGCCGACCACGAGGTGCCTTGTCCCGACCTCCTGCGCCGGTGCATGGAGTATGCCAAGGACTTTGACCTGCTTGTCACGACGCACGGTGACACGCCGGCACTGACGAAGGCGGGCGCGATCAATGAAGGTCACGTTTCCTACAAGCTCGGGTTGCCGGGAATACCGGCGATCAGCCAGGAGATTGCGCTCGACCGGGATATCCGGGTCGCCCAGCACACTGGTGCGAGGCTGCACCTGCAGCAGGTTTCCACCGCCAACACGTTGAAGTCGATTGCGGCGGCGAAGGAGGCCGGGACGCAGGTCACTTGCGAGGTTTCCCCTTATCATTTACTTCTCACCGAAGAGGATGTGGCGGATTACAACACCCACTTCAAGATGGATCCGCCGCTGCGCTTGCGGTCCGATTGCGACGCGCTGGTTCAAGGATTACTCGACGGGACCATTGACGCGATTGCATCCAATCACGCGCCCCACACCGAGTTTGAAAAATCGGCTGACTTTGCCAGCGCTCCGTTCGGTGTCAGTGGATTGGAAACGACGGTTTTGGCCCTGTTCGACAGATTTATCAGTGAGGGAACCTTTGGCTGGGACTTGCTGGTGAAAAAGTATTCCGCCGAACCGCGTCGAATTGTGAAGCTGGATCCCGTGAAGATTGCCGAAGGCGAGAAGGCGGAGTTTTTCATCTTTGACCCCAACGGTGAGACCCTGGTTTCCAAAGACTACCTGAAAACAAAAAGTTCCGTATCACCCTTCCTGGGACGGACCTTGAAAGGGGCAATACGGGAAACGGTAGTCTGAGCTGGCAGCGCGATCAGTAAGCAATACAGATCGGGGAAGGGCAGTTCACCACCCGGCCGGTGAAAATCAAACCACCGGTCTCCTGATCGATTTCGAAAATGGAAAGCGTGTTGGAGTAGCGGCCTGCTGCGATGAGGAAGCTTCCATCGACGTCGAGGTTGAAGTTGCGTGGCCAGGCACCGCGGATGGCTTCGTTTTCCACAAAGGTCAGTTTGCCGGTCGCCTCATCGACCGAGAAGACGGTGATGTTGTCGGGGCCACGGTTGGCGGCATAGACGAACTTGCCATTCGGGTGAACTCGAATTTCAGAGGACTTGCTGGGAACTTCGAGTTCTTCCTGGGGAATATTATCAATAGTCTGAATGGCTTTGAGTGAGCCGGCCTCGGCGTCGTAGTCGAACACGGTGACGGAGAGCAGCAGTTCGTTGAGCAGGTAGACTTTGGAGCCGTCCGGGCTGAATTTCATGTGGCGGGGACCTCCGCCGGGAACGGTCTGGCCGAAGCCGTGGGGTTCAATGGTTCGCTCCTCGTGATTGATCTTGTAGATGACTATTTTGTCGTTTCCAAGGTCAGGGACAAAAAGGAAGCGATTGTCCGGGCTGACACCGGTCCAGTGGGGGTGAGGCGACTTCTGGCGCTGTTCGTTGGGGCCAGACCCTTCGTGCTTGATGAGCGTGGTCTGTTTGCCGATGGATCCATCGTCGTTGAGCGAGAAGGCTGCTGTGGAACCTCCACCATACTGGGCGGTGAAAAGGATGCGGTTTTCCTTGTCGAGACTGATGTGGGCGGCACCTCCATCTCCAATCGGCTGGGAATTGATAAAGGTCAAATTGTCGTCGGAATCCACGCTCCAAGCGGCAACGGAGGGCTCCCCAATTTTACAAACGGCGTAGAGCCGGCTCCGATCTGAATTGAGAGTCACCCAGCCGGGGCCTTCCACTTCAGCTGCCAGCTTGGGCTCGGTGAGAGTTCCGTTATCGTAGTCGTAGGTGGCATTGTAGATACCCTTGGCATTCTTGCCGCCGGTTCCGATCCAGATAACCATCTGTCCGGCATTGGCAATGGTGACGGACAGTGAGATCACAAGGGTGAGGGCGAGACAGGTTTTCATAGGAAGTAAGAGTAAGATTCAGGCTACTCGTAGTTCCACTTCATGATCCAGGGATCCTGCATCTTCTTCTGGAACTCCTTCATTTTTTCCTGGTAACTGGCGAGTGCTTCGCGATACGCCGGATCGCCGGCGAGGTTCCTGGCCTCATAGGGATCTTCATCGATCTTGAATAATTCGAACTGGGGGCGGTGGATGTATTCCCCGACCGACTTCTGGCCGTAGGGAGCATCGAGTGATTGCTGAAATTGTGCCTGGAAGCTGCTGGCCGCCCAGAGGTCCGATGCGAAAGGATAGGGCAGCGGGTGCGCAATGTTCCAGATGAGCTTGTATTCCTTATCGCGGATGACCCGCATGGGGTAGTACATCTGGATTTCGTGGAAGGTGTGGGAAGCGAAGATCGTGTCCCAGTGCTCTGCGTCCGATTTGCCCAGGATCGGGATCCACGACTTGCCGTGGTAGGATGTCAGGGCCGGGCCGAGATTATCCTTGGCGACCTCGGGAAAGTCTTTCCAGAACTTCTTGTGATCGACGGGATTTTTTGGGCCATTTGTCTTTTTGTCGAGTCCGCCGGCGTAGTCGAGCAGGCTCGGTGTGATGTCGATGTGACTGATGAGGCCGCTGTGCTTTATGCCACGGTTCTTCTCGTAGGGGTTGCGCACCACAAACGGGACCTTCAGTCCGCCTTCATACACGGTGGTTTTGCCTCCAGCGAAGGCCATACCGTGGTCGGAAGTGAAGACGATCATGGTCTTGTCGTAGAGATCCGCCTCCTTGAGGATCTCGACAAGTCTGGCGACACCCTGGTCGATGCGGCTGACACTCTGATAGTAATGGGCGAGTTCCTCCCGGGTTTCACGAGTGTCGCTTAGAAAGTGAGGGATCGGAACTTCATCGAGTTCGTAGAAAACTTCATCGACTCCTTGGTGGGCTTTACGATCCGGCTTGTTGCCGAAGAGATCGGGTTTGAGTTCGCTCTCCGCGTTTTGATCCTTGCCGCCACCACGGTGCGGATCTGAAGTGGCAAAATAGAGAAAGAAGGGCCGTTGCTCGTCCGCAGTAATGAAGTCCCTGGCTTTGTTGGCCATTTCCACGGCGTTACGGCCGCTAGCCTTCATGTAGGTTTCGTAGCGATAGACCTGCTCGGGTGCGACGTGGTATTTGCCAATATGTCCGGTGCGATATCCTGCGTTCGCCATGACGCGGGGGAGCGAGAGGCTTACGACATTATGATAGGAGGAAAACTTGTGATAGGAGTGCTGGTGTCCGTATTGTCCGTTGCGGTGATTATGCAGACCTGACATGACGACGGAGCGGCTTGCAGAGCAGCTGGCGGTCGTCGCAAAGGCGTTGAGAAAGACTGTGCCGTCGGCGGCCAGTGCATCGATCGCTGGGGTCTTAGCAACGGGGTCGCCATAGCAACCGAGGGTGGGGGATTCATCGTCGGTGATGAAGAAGATGACGTTCTTTTCGGCAGCGGTCAGGCTGCTGAAGCTGAGTGCGGCCAACAGCGCAGGAAAAGGGATTTTCATGGGCGAAGAATGGGGGAGGGCGCCAACAGGAGCAAGAGGCCTAAGTGCGCCGACCAAACTTCTTCTCCAGTTCCCCGTAGGAAATCTGGATCAGAGTGGGGCGGCCATGTGGGCAGCAGTAGGGCATGTCACACTCGAGCAAATCTTCGAGGAGCTTTTGCAGCTCGCGATCATGAAGCAGATCGTTCGCCTTTACCGCATGGCGGCAAACCGTTGTGGCAATCATATCTTCTCCGAGACGCAGCTTGGACATGCGGTCGCTTGAGGCCCGGATTTCATCGATGACTTCCTGAAGAAAGGTTTCGGGGTCGTCACTCTTGAGGAAAGTCGGAAGGGAGTCGATTTTCAAGGTAGTGCCACCGAAAGGTTCAGCCGAGAGACCCAGCTTGTTGATCACTTCAAGGTTTTTCTCGATCAGGTCAAAATCACGTGGCGTGAGTTCAACCATGATGGGAGTGAGCAGCTGCTGGGACGGGACATCCTCGGTTTCCATGCGGCGCTTCATTTCTTCGAAGAGAACACGCTCGTGGGCGGCATGCTGATCCATGAGGACCAGTCCTTCAGCCGATTCAAGCAGCACGTAGAGTTTACCGAGCACTCCGAGCAGGCGGTAGTCACTCGCCTTCATTTGCGCGGCGCCTTCGTTTGCTCCCGGGGCCGGTTCGGATATCGAGGGCTGTTCACTCAAAGGGGTTGGGTCATTGGATAAACTCTCTTGAGTGTCTTCTCCGCTCTCAGACGGACCGGATTCCGATGCTTCGGCGCGCTCACGTTCCCGGGCCGTGAAGAGTTTTTCTTCGACTTTGGGCGATTCGTTCCTTTCCTCAGCGGTTTTGCCCAGGTCGCTCCAGTCTTTGCGAAGGGATCGTTGCTCGGCAGCGGGGATGAGGTCTTCCTGCACCGCATCGACGTTCGGTGTTTCGCGCTTCGTGCCGGTGAGCCCCACCCCGGAGACGGGGCGCGACATCTGGGCCCGGAGAGACTGCTGGACGGCTCCGATGATGGCATCCTGAACACCGAAGCCGTCGTGAAAACGGACTTCACGTTTCGCCGGATGAACATTCACATCGACTGCCGTTGGATCTGTCTCAATGAAAAGGAAGGTGACCGGATACTGACCCTTCATCAGGGCGGTGTGATAGCCTTCGCGAAGGGCGCGGGTAATGATGGCGGCTTCGACGGGGCGACCATTGAGAAAGCTGAGTTGCTGACGGCGATCACTCCGCCCCATGCCGGGAGGTCCGATAAACCCCCGCACCTTGATGCCCTTGTGTTCGTAGGGTTCGACCTCGAGCAGGCGACTGGCGAGGTCGTTTCCGACGAGGCCGCCGATTCGTTCGCGCAGGCTGGTGGTTGCCGGGAGCTGAAAGGCGAGTCGGTCGTTTCGGACCAGTGAGAAACGAATTTTTTCGTGGGCGATGGCCTGGGTTTTGACGACCTGTTCGAGGTGGGAATACTCGGTGTTCTCCGTCCGAAGGAATTTACGACGGGCGGGCAGGTTGTAGAAAAGTGAGCGGGCTTCGATTTGGGTGCCGGCCGGTTCACCACAGTCTTTCACACTGATTACCTTGCCTCCGTTGATGATGATCTCGGTGCCGGTCAGTGAATCTGGCTCCCGGGTGATGAGCCGAAACTTAGAGACACTGGCGATACTGGGAACTGCTTCACCGCGAAAACCGAGAGTGTGGATCGCAGCGAGATCCTCTTTCGTGCGTATCTTCGAGGTGGCGTTCCGCTCTAGGCTCATGAGAGCGTCGTCGCGGTTCATGCCGCAGCCGTCGTCGGTAACGCGGATCAGTGAGATGCCACCTCGCTGGACGAGAATTTCTATGTTGGTGGCCCCGGCATCAATGCTGTTTTCGACCAGTTCTTTGACCACGGAAGCAGGGCGTTCGACCACTTCACCAGCAGCAACCTGGCTGGCGAGAGCTTCGGGGAGTAGGCGAATTTTTCCCATAGTTGAGTCGACCTCAACTGAGAGCGGGGCTGAGAGGAAAGCAACTCCGAAATCGTTTGGGATTGGCCGGAGGCGGTTCTATATTGGAATTTCAATCGACCTTCCAATCTATGATTCAAGTTACTGATGCTGCTGCCGGCCACCTCCTGGACCTCCTCAAAGCCAAGGATTTCTCTCCTGAGGAGAAAGGCCTTCGCCTCTTTGTTGAAAAAGGCGGTTGTGCCGGCATGTCATACGCCATGAAGATTGCAGCGGCCAGTCCGGGCGATGATGTGATCGAAAAGAACGGGGTGAAAGTATTCGTCGATGGTGAAAGCCTTGAATACCTCGATGGTTGCCAGCTTGATTACGTGGAAGCCTTGAATGACTCCGGTTTCAAAATTGAAAATCCCAATGCGGCGCGCAGTTGTGGCTGCGGCACTTCGTTTGAACCGGCTGCAGCTGACAAGGAGCCTGAATATGATCCGGAAACGATGGACGGCGAAGTCTGTGGTGGCAGCAATTGATTGAGTTTGTTTTGACCTGAATATGGATGCACTGCCTGATCAGAGTTCATTCGCACGAGAAGTGCGGAAGAATGATGATGAGGCAAGGTATCAAAGCGGGAACCTGATTCTCTGGATTGCCGCAATTGCTGTTCTGATCGGACTGAACGCGGCTTCGTGGTCGTTCTGCATGTGGGTCTTCGGGCAGCCGGAGCATCCCATGAATTACCGCTTGCTGACCCAGCTTGAAAAACTGGATCCGATTGAGGGCTTCACCCGGGTCTCCGCGCCACGAGGAAAATTTTATTCAACGAAGGATCTTTATACCGATGTTTATTTGTTTTCCCCGACCGAATTGATGGCCTATAACGGCATCCTGAAGCGGAGCTACATCAAGAATTACATTGAGCGTGGCGAAGTAGTATTTTTGTCAGGAGACTTTAGAGTTGAGTCCGTCCAGCGAATGGGAGAACAGGATGTCTTCCAAAGTGGCATGGTGATTCGGGGGCGCTCGATTGAGTTTCCGGACGGCATTATCGACTTGGCTCTACCGTCACAGGAGTTGCCGGAGTCCTTCGCCCTCAGGCCCGGGGATACTCTTCGGATCAGTGAGTCAACCACCTGTGCAGTCTTGCTGAACATCCACCGACTGGAGAATGAGGCGATGATCTTTACCGTGGTGCCGCTGGTGACAAAGACTCTAACGACACCACCTGAACCAAAATCCTACGAGTTCGCCGACGGTGCTGTGATCCGGGTTTTGACACCGGGGAAAATCCAGATCGATCCAGAACGTTGGCCGATCAGCGACGACATTGAAGAGATCGAGGTGAAGCCGGTTGGGGTGATGTCCGTTAAAGAGAGCGAAGAGATTGAATCTACTTCGATCGAAAGTCTTTCAGGAGAAAAGATCGAGGAGCGGTCTGATGACTGAAGATCAACAGTCCGGGTCCAGCTTGGCAGGCACTTCGTAGTTGGGGAACTTCAAACTGAGTTCCTGCTGGAGCTGTTCAGCTTTATCCCGGTTACCGAGCGAAAGGTAGGCGTTGGCGGCCTTGGCAAGTGCTTTCGGGGTTACTTCGGGATCATAGAATATCTGGCTGACTACGAGATAGTCCCGGGCCGCGTCAGCGAGGTTGCCGCTAGCGGCGGCTATATCGCCCAAAAGAATCCGGGCCTCCGCATTGGTGCGCCCCTCTTTCTGCGAGCGCAAGCTCTCCTGCGCACTGTTTCTGGCGTCGTCGTATTGCTCTAGGCAAAACTGGGCGAAGCTGCGCTGGAGATAGGCGGAGGCGCGCTCACTGGGGCGCTCGGTTTGGACTAGGAAGTTGTCGCAGGCGGTGATGACACCTTCATGTTTCTTCAACTCTGAACGGCATTCTGCGAGCAGCTTCCACACGGAGCTGGAGATATCGCCCGGGTTTCTTCCAAGGGTGAGAGCTGAGAGAATATACTCGGCATTTTCGTGGTCGCGAGAGGAGGCGAGTTTTTTGCCAAGGTATTCGAGAACCTGTGGAGGGATGGATGCGCGCCGGGCCTTGGTGCCCTGATCGGTTTCTTGCGGGGCGTTTTCCAGATAGCGTCGAGCATTTTCAGCCAGAGCATCAATCTCTTCGAGCTGGTAGTGACAGATGATGAGGCGAAGGGTGGCGTTGTCTTCGTATTGTGGGTCGACGTTGCGTGCCTGATTCAATTCCGGGATTGCCTGCTGGTGTTGCTCGAGATCAAAGAAGCCGACCCCGATCCAGTAGTGGGCTTCGCCAGCACCATCGGTGTTTGGGAAACGCTGGAGGAGATCCTGATATGCCACGATCATCTCCGCGGTCTTTCGCTGGTGCGCATAGATCAGCGCAATCTGTTGAAGAGCATATTCCAGTTCGGGTGCCTTGGGGTAGTTCTTGGCGATGTCCCGGAAGTCTTCGAGAGCGAGTTGGTGATCTTCGTTTTGCTGGTAAGCTGATGCTCGCTTTGCGATGGCTGAAGAGGCAAGTGGGCTCTTGCGATGACTCTGAATGAAACTTGTCAGGTTGACGATGCCATTTTTGAAGTTATCAGACTCAATCTGAGACCAACCACGCTTGTAGAGGCAAATTTCGCGGTATTTCGTATCGACCATTTCAAGGCGGACCTTGGTGTAAGCGGCGGCGGCGAGGGCATAGTGTTTATTGGCGTAATCTGAACCGGCTCCACTTGCTGCATTTTCGGCCTGGGCAAAGTGGTATTCGGCTTTCATGAGCCAGGCCATATCGATGTAGGGATTTGACGCATCGATGGCAGTCTGGGTCCGGGCGTAGTTGTCCGCCGCATCAGGAAGGGCTTTATCAGATGTCTGGTGAAGCAACTGGAGTCGGCGGTAGCCGGCCTCGACACCTTCTTTTTGGCGGGGATACTTGGCTTCGACCAGCGTGTAAAGTCGCAGCGCCGGTTCGAGATCGTTCATGAGTCGGTAGGAGTGTGCCACGATCAGCAGCATCTTGGCTCGTGATTCATCCGGGGGAGTGTAGGCACCCAGATTATAGAGAGCCACCACACGCTCGTAGTCCTCGCGGGCAAAGGCGTTGAACATTGCTCCGACCTGGGCCAGGGCCTTCCAGGGGCTGGTGTCGGAAAACTTCAGGGCCCGGTTCAGGAGCTCTTCGCTGGCCTCGGCGTCACCGGCTTCCGCTGCAAGCAGACCGCCACGAACAATCGCTTCCTCCTTGAACTCCTTGGTGCTGGCTGTGTCTGCGAGTTCCTTGAAACGTTCGAGTGACAGTTCCGTGTCACCGAGTTCAAAGTGCAGTCTTGCAGACTCAAGCATGGCCCGCTCAAGGAATGGATTTTTTTCCTTTGGCGCTGCTTTGGTGACTGCTTCGAACTGGACGAGCGCCTGCTTGTTTTGCTGGGTTAGCTGAAGACAGCGGGCGTAGTAGTATTGCGCCTGAAGTTTGACCTCAGGGTTGGTGAGCTCGTCCTTGGCGATCTTGAAGTAAGCGAGGGCGTTTCGATACTCTTTTTTGTCGAGTCTCATGATAGCGAGGCGGTAAGCTGCGGATCCGACAAAAGGGCCTCGGCGATACTGGTTGATCAGGAAGTTGAAGGTTAGTTCTGCATCGGCCTCCTGACTGACCTTGAGGTAACACTCTCCCAGGCGAAACCACGCAATCTGCAGATTCGGGCTGTTCGGCTGCTCTTTGATAAAAACCTGGTATTGCTGGGCAGCGAAGCCGTATTGTTCGCGGCTGAAAAGCATGTCCGCGTATTCAAGGGCGTTTTCGACCTGAGCGGGCTGGGCTTCTGGAGCGGGTTGCGCAGGCGCATCCTGTGCTACTAGGTAGGATGGCGAGAAGCTGAGAAAAAAGCCAAATGACGGAGCGGCCCAGAAGCAGAGGGGGTGGAGGGCAATCTGCTGGAGGAAAGGGAGGCGCATCTTCGAAAATTAGAACCTTAAGCTCTCAAAATACTCAAACTTCACGACTGAGGCTTAGTCGTGGCGAAGGCGACATTCCAGATACCGGCTTTCTTGATTTGATCGAGCACATTGATGATGGATTGAAAGTCGGCATCCGAAGATCCACGCAGGATGACTGCCTGGTCGGGGTAGGCCTCGGAAATGGATTGCAGCTTTGAGAGCAGTTCCGGTTCGCTCACATCGCGACCATTGAGAATGATTGAGCCGTCGGAACGCACATTAACGATGATCTCCCCGGTCTGTCGGTCGGTATTCTCAGCTTCCTCAGCGGCGGGGACAGAGATATCCATGTCGCGCTCAAAGCGGGCGAACTGCCAGGTCACAATGAAAAAAATGAGGAGCAGGAAAACCACATCTATCATAGGGGCGAGCTCAAGCTCGGCGCCTTGTTGACTGCTGGTATCTCTGAACTTCATAGATCCGGAAGGAAAGCGGGTTGTCTATTCGCTATCAGATGACTCGCGGCGAGAGCTGGCGCGGTAGTTGGCGCGTTTGTACTGGGCTGCCAGCAGCGCCATGATGTGGGTCATGGCCGCTTCCATTTCTGCAATCAGTCTTTGAACTTTGCCACGAAAGATCGAGTAGAAAACCAGGGAGGGAATACTGACAACAAGTCCTGCTGCCGTGGTGACGAGTGCCTGGGCAACTCCGGGTGCAAGTTCCATGTGCTGAACGCCGGAGGATTTCCCGATACCTTCGAAAGCGGCGATCATGCCGATAACGGTTCCGAACAGGCCGACCATTGGGGCGACACGACTGATGTCGTTGAGGTAAGAGATACGGTTGTTGAGCTGTGAGGCCTGGCGCGTTCCTTCCGCTTCTGTGACCTCACGAACCTCATCAAAGCTGGCTGTGGGGTTCTTCGTGGCAAAGTCTAGCGTCTTGTAAACAATCCGCGCGATGGACTCGTTTTCGCGGTTACAGACCGCGATCAGGCCAAGATAATCCTGCTTACGGATGAGGGCATCCGCAGCATTCATGAATCTGTCACTGACGACAGCACCCTGGCGGATCGTGAAGAGGTAGAAAATGATCAGGATGACCGCGAGAAATGACAGGGCCGCCAGCGGAATCATCAGGAACGGCCCGCCCTTCAGCATGTAATCGAGGATCGTCTCCGCTGTCGTCGTAATGTTTCCCGGGGCAGCGGCATCCTCGCTTTCTTGTGCCATCAGCGGTCCCGCGCTTAAAAGGGCGGAGAGCAAGTAAAGTGTGCGATAATTCATTCTTTTGCAGAGAAGGTCGTGGTCCTGAGCCCGAGGCCGGATCGGTGGTTTTAAGGCGCTGAAACACCCGCCATATCTGAAGAATGGAAATCTACTCCCTCTCAAATGGCTTGCAAACGCTGGGCGCCAAATAAACGGGCCAGCTCAAAACTGAAATTGTCAGTTGCGAGGAATAATAATTATAAAAAATATGTAAAATTTGAAAATTGAATGAACAGGTTTCAAAAAGTCTGCAAAGGTAGGGTAGGATATCCAGTCGGTTCCTTTTGGGGCCTTCTGTCCGAGAGAAAACGGCAAGCTACAAGTCGCGAAAACGGCTGATGTAGGCGAAAGCCAGAGGAATCAATGACCCGACCGCTTCAGCGAAGGTGGCGAGGGCGGCTTTGAAACCCATGACGGGGGCTGAGACGATCATCACGATACAGGTGATCGATACAGACCCCATGATGAAAATGCCAAGGGGGGAGAGGCGCTTTCTTTGCTCGTGGATATCCATCATATTTCGCAACGGGTCGAAGTAGCGATACACCAGTAAGGCCATCAGGATCAGATTGATGATGGCATAGTCCTGCCAACCGGGAATGAGGATGATTGCGTCGTAGGCACCGTGGAAGAGGACGGCCAGTATGAACGTGGCGAGAAACTCTTCCAGGCCGTGGAATTTTCTGACAATCATGCGATAGGCATAAAAGCCAACCAGGCCAGTCAAGGTGAAGTGAACTGGATTAGCAGTGAGGAGTCGGCTCAGTCCCTTTTGTTCCAGGATGCCTTCTGAAAAATAACTGATATTTTCCATGGCGGCGAAACCCAGCCCGACCAAGGCCGCAAGGATGAGAGCTTCGAGATCGTTCTTTCGCCTCGAGCACCAAATTGCGATGGGGATAAAGCAAAGGAGTTTGAGGGTTTCCTCACGCAGGCCGACACCGGCGACAAAGTAGATCACTTGAGAAAGCTGTGAGGCGGTCTCGTCGTGAGTGAAACCCAAGGCCCGATCCTGGATCATGACAGCGTAAAGCGTTAGATTGGCACTTATAATGCCTGCGGCCAGAGCCACCGTTGAGGCAATGAGCCGGGTTCGATCAAATTTCCAGAAATTCGTCAGGATGAGATACCAGATCAGGGTGGTAAAGGCCGCAGGAACAGCGAAAAAGCTGACGAGCCGGCTTCTTTCCAATTTGAATGTGGTTTTCAGAAGTGGCAGCCAAGCGTGGGTATCTGCCTGGAGATTTATCTGTTCGTAGAGATCAAAATATTCTGCAACTTCTGGTTGAGTCAGGAGGTTGCGAGCCTTCTCCCGGTTCTCGTCCCTCAACGCAGCGATCACTGCACTGCGATGAGCGTAGGAGGACTTGGGGTAGTGCTTTGCTTCGTCGGTGTAGGCCTGAAGGGCGGACTGGTAGTCCTGATCGAGGATGTAAATGTCGCCGATAAATTCATTTCGGTAGCGGACGTTTTCTGGGAAAGATTTTAATCCTTCAATGGCCTGTTCCACCCCGCCCTCGACGACGCCGAGATAGTAGGCTTCGAGCAAAGGAAATTCTCCGAACGGTGATTTTCCGAGAAAAGGGATGAAGCCACGTTCCGTGTCCGACAGGGCACGGAAATCAAGGCGACTGTGGTCAAAGTGTTGAGGAAGCTGGAAGCGGATCCAGAATACCCAATCATCAATGGAAGTCGGGATTGATTCGGAACCATTGTGCACCGGGGAGCGTTCCGTGAATTCGGCCGGAGTGCCCTCCACCAGTTCGCTGACTTTTCGGGGCAGGTAAAGCGCGAGGACGAGAGAAAGAGCCACCGACATGACAACGATACTGAGCGATATCCGGATCAGGAACCGCCGGTCGCGCGAAAGATCAGCGAGATGTTGGATAGGGAAACGCGGCATTGAGCGATGCGATGAAAGTCGAGGCTATGGCACTTTTACGACGCGAACAAGGGTTGCCTTGAAAGAAATGGTTTCGTAATTTTGCAGCATGTATCGCCTTGCCACCATCTCTCTTCTGTCATTGGGACTCCCGTTGTCACTCCTTGCTGCACCCGAAATCAAGTTGGTTCCGGCCTACAAAAACGTTGAAATGGAGCGCCCTGTTTCCGTTCAGATTCCTGATGATGGAACTGGCCGCCATTTCCTCGTCGAGCAGACTGGCAAGATTAAGATTCTTCCTTCCCAGCCCGATTCGTCGGAAGCGATTGTCTTCATGGACATGACTGATGCTATCGGGGTGGAGAAAGATTTTGAAGAGGGCCTGCTCGGCCTGGTCTTTCATCCCGAATTCAAAGAGAACGGCAAGTTTTACCTCGCTTTCTCTCGCCAGGGACCGAAGCGCCTTACGGTTGCGGAATACACCGTGTCCGGCAATTCTAACCGGGGCGATCCCGGCACTGAGCGTGTGCTTTTGGAAGTGCAGCAGCCCGAGTGGAACCATAACTCGGGGAACCTCATGTTCGGGCCTGACGGCATGCTCTACATCTGCGTGGGAGACGGAGGATCGAAGAATGGTGTCTTCATGCTTTCCCAGAAGCTGACCCGCTGGAATGGAAAGGTGCTTCGCATCGATGTCGACAGCCGAACGGATGGTCTCGAGTATGGTATTCCGGACGGCAATCCTTTTGCTGACGATCCCGTTGCCTGCCCCGAAATCTGGGCTTACGGACTTCGCAACCCATGGGGCGGTGCCTTTGATACAGAGACCGGACTTTTTTACCTCGCCGACGTCGGCCAAAACCTTTGGGAGGAGATCAATATTATCGAACGCGGCGGCAACTACGGCTGGGACTACCGTGAAGGGACTCAACGCTTCGCCACCCGCGACGGTTTCATGGAATGGCTCGGCAAAAAGACTGACGAGCCAAAAAATCTCAAGGTGATTGACCCCATCCACGAATACTCACGTGCCGACGGGCTTTCCATCACAGGTGGGTATGTTTACCGCGGTAGCAAGATCCCGGAGCTGGACGGCCACTTCATTTACGGTGACTGGAAATTCGGCAACATCTGGGCCCTGAACTACGACACAGCGAAAAAACAAGTCACCGCTGATCTCCACCTCGATAAGCCCGACGACCTGAAGAATCCCACGGCACAGCCAAGCGGCATCTACCCTGATGCTGACGGTGAGCCCCTCGTTCTCGACTGGCGCGGAGCGATCTTCCGGATGGAATCGACGAAGTGATCGTGGAATCCAGCGGGGTTGGGGCGGTGACCTAACCTTTTTTACTGGCGGGAGGCAGCTGTCCTCCGGCTTTTTCAATTTTGCGCTGCATCAAGAGCAGGTAGAGCACGGCACCAAAGGCAATCAGGGCGCCGAAGAATTCGCGAGTCAGTTCCACGCGAGGGTCTTCGGCGGTCATACTGACTTGGGTCATAGTGAAATCGTCGTCACCAAAGAGATTTTCGATAAAGCCGGGACCGGTCATGATCATTTCGGTCACGCAGGCGACCAGCGATGCAATGAGAATCCAAGGTGGCACTTTTCGAAACACAGAGACGACAAAAAGGGCAGCAATCAGCAGGTAGAAACTGAACCACAGCATGGCATCTAAGCTGGACGGCTTATGATAAACTGCCGGATCGATGTCGTTGACCTGGACCCATGCAAAGACTGCGAAGAGCACCGTTATGATGAAGTGGCCGATAGCGAAAAGGGAGGGCAGCTTCATGGAAATTCAGAGACTACGGGTGAAATCAGGAGCATCACTATCGACAAAATTGGGCTGAACACAAGGGGAGGTCGATGGGAGAGCAGTTTTTGCTTGTCAAAACGCTTTATCCGCGCAAATTACCGCTCGCTCCGGCCGAAAGGCTGGGGAAATCCACGGCATAAAGCACCCGTAGCTCAACTGGATAGAGCGCTTGACTACGGATCAGGAGGTTTGGGGTTCGAATCCCTACGGGTGTGCCAGTGCCTACGGGTGTGCCACCGGGCCTGGGCGACTTCAGATGCCTGGTTGAAATCGAAACGAGTTCGGTTTCCGACTCACCAATCGGGGTGTAGCGCAGCTTGGTAGCGCGCTTCGTTCGGGACGAAGAGGTCGCTGGTTCGAATCCAGTCACCCCGACCACTTTTGCCAGGCAAAAGTAAGGGATTGAGCCGATTCAGTTCTAGCTCGACCTTGGGTTGATGGAAACGGCACTTTCAAGGGAGAACGACTTGCGGTGCTTTTGAACTTTTGTTCGAATATTCGCACGCAGATGGCAAATTCAATGGAGCCGGTAGGGCTCGGTTCCGATCCCGGGCATTGCTATGATATCAGAAATCGTTATGAAAGTTTCTTCCCTAACTCGGGCCTCATCAGGCATGAAGAGAATCGTGTTATTGTCTGTCACTTTTGCCGCGTTCATGCTGCCTGTGTGCGGTAAAGGAGAAGAGTTCAACAACTGGGCTCATTGGCGCGGACACGGCGGAAATTCAGTTTCAATGACGGCTCAACCCCCGATTGAGTGGAGTCGTTCGAAGAATGTAAAATGGAAGGCAGAGATTCCTGGAAGAGGATCAGGTTCACCTGTGATCTGGGGCAATCAGGTTTTTGTGGTTTCCGCAGTCAGTGAGAAAGATGCCGCTGCGTTATCCTCTGGTTCCGGCGCCTCTCAGAAAAGAAGCAAAGGGGGATACCCGCAGAAGTTTAGCTTCCAATTGTTTTGTTTTGATCGGGAAACAGGTAAGTCGATATGGACCCGGACGGCCGTTGAGGCAGCCCCCCATGAAGGTACTCACCAAACTAACGGCTACGCTTCGGCTTCACCATGTAGCGATGGCGAACGGGTGTATGCTCACTTCGGGTCGCGTGGATTATTCTGCTATGATATGGACGGGGAACTCCTGTGGAGTCGGACTGACTTTGGTGAAATGACGGTACGCGCCGGATTCGGTGAGGGGAGTTCACCAACCCTCGCTGGAGACAAAATCCTGGTTCCATGGGATCATGAGGGGCCTTCAGCTTTGTATGCACTCGACAAGAGAACCGGTGAGACAATCTGGAAGGCGGATCGTGATGAGCCGACCTGCTGGGCAACCCCACTAGTGGTTCCGTTAGGTGACAGTTTCCAGGTGATAATGAACGGACAGACCAAGGCGCGGGCCTACGATCTGGAAACAGGCAAAGAGCTATGGAGTTGCGGTGGGCAGACGGAGCGGCCGGTCGCATCCGCCGTCTTCTCGCAGGGAATCACGGTGATCGGCAGCGGTTTCCGAGGTTCTTTTGTGGGGGGCTTTAGGCTGAACGGTAGTGGGGATATCAAGGACAGTGACAGCGTGGTCTGGACCACTCCGGATGACGCTCCTGACATTGCCTCCCCGATGATTTCCGACGGAAGACTCTACTTTCATAAAGGGAAGACAGGTATCCTGACGTGCCTTGAAGCGGCCACGGGTAAGGTTCTCTTCGGGCCTGAACGGATCCCTGGAGTTAATTCAACGTATGCCTCACCGGTTGCCGCAGGCGGGCATGTTTACATGACGGACCGGAGCGGGACGATCACGGTGATCAAGGATACAGGCATGCTCGAGATTGTAGCCACGAATACGCTGGGCGAAGGTGTCGATGCAACACCGGCACCCGTCGGTAGCGAACTTTTCGTGCGAGGCGAGCGTCATTTGTTCTGCTTGTCTGAATAGGCAGGCCCGTTTTGCCAATGAACGCCTTTAAAACAGCAATTCATGCTGCTTCATACCACTCTATTCGTGGCATTATGTATCGCGGTTATGAAGAGAAATGCTGTCACCTGTTCTCTCGTCGCGCTGTTTGCGCTTTGAATGTTTCACGTCAACAGTCTCGCCGTTGACCGAAAAATGCCGCGAGGCTCAAGGTCCTTCGGTTGGAGCGGGTGCAACTGCGTCCAATTGGCCGAACCGGGTAGCGAGATTACCTGTTGCACGGATCACGACAACCAGACCGGGCGATTCTTCAGCGCCGGGAAAAGGGCGGGTGATGGTGTAGATGTCGTAGAGTTGGATATCGAGATCATCGATCGATACCTTAATGTCTTCCGAAAGTGCAGCCGAATCGATGGTTTTATAGATTTCCTCAGTCAGTTCTTCCTTGTAGTCATCCAGATCAACTCGCATCTCTCGTTCGATAGCCTTGATGAGAAGTTCTTCGAGCAGCCAGGTGGCAACAGAGGTCAGCTTACTCCTGGTTTCGAGAGTAAAGTCGACGTCGGTGAAGCCGAGGGCCTGACCTTCGAAGTCGATCATGGGTCGCGCCTCGAGCCAGATGTCGCCGGCGATACCCCGTGTTAGGCCACTTTGGGATGCATTTAGCGAGAGCTTGAGGTTGAGCATGCCGTCCTGACCCACGGCGGCTTCGAGCCCGTCAATTTCGACGCTGGTTCCGGCTCCCGTGTCGATTTCAAAGTTCTCCTCAGCGAGGACCTCGTTGAGCTCGTTAATACTGGCGATGATTGGCAATTTCAGATCGGTCGAGAGGGGACCGGGTTGGGCAACGAGACTTGGTAGCGGTTGAGGCTGTGGATTTCCGGGTTCCCGATTGGTGAGAAAGGCATCCGTCTTGATGGCTGCCGTCACGGTGAGTTCTTCTGGGTTGGTGTAGTCTATCGGTGATAGTTGGACTTCGCGCGGGGTCACGCTGAGCCAGATCTTCGGGCTATCGTTGACCTGCTCGCTGAGATAGGCTTCGCGCCAGAAAAGTTCGACCTCGCTCCTCAGGTCGATACTTTGACGAAGGGCTGGGGCGAGCTTTTGAGCCTCTTGTTGGATGTATTGTCCAACACTGCTCCCGAGAATATCACTAACGTCCAGTTTGCCAAGGCTACCGAGGGAGAGTGATGCCTGGCTAAGATTGAGAGCCGGCGTGAGATTGGGGGTGATGCTCCAGTCTGGAGCGATGGTCGGGGAAAGACTTCCACCTGCGATACCGGCGAGTTCGGCTGTGGTGTTCAGTGGGATCTGCACAATTTTGGCATCCAGAGTGCCTTGAAATTGAGCGGCTCCCTGAATCGGCGCAGTAAAGGTCAGGTGGGAGCCATTATTTTGAAATGCAATCGGCCCGCGGGTGACTTTCCAGGCGTAACCACCCCCCCTCAGATTCTTGTGGAAATCCTTTTCTTCGGCACCTTCAAATTCCGGCGGAACCTTTTCGTTGGCCAGCGCTGCCAGAGTGGCTAGCTCGATGCCGATCGAAACCGCTAGCAGGGAAGTCTCGGGACGCGGAGCGTCAACTTCACCCAGAGGCTTCCCGCCAGGTGCGGAAACGTAAATGAGTCTCGGACCCAGGATTCTGGTGGTGACAGGGACTCCAACAACAAGCATGACCAGCACGGCACTCAGAATGATGAGAAGCTTTTTCATGAAAGAGGGATGACCGGGAGCCATACTCCCAGTAATTCTAGACATAGCGGTAGATCGTGTTTGGGTCGAGAGCGAATGACTTTTGCCGAGGCGCGGTTAGAGTGTGCCATGGATCAGGAAGCGGATCATAAGCCAACGGTATCGAGAGCGATTCTGGGTGGATCCTTTGATCCGGTTCACCGAGGTCATCTTGGTATGGCCCGCGCGGCGATAAAGGCGATTGGAGTCGAAGAGGTCGTATTTGTCCCCTGCTCTGTTTCCCCTTTTAAGGATGGGAACCTCGCAACGGGAGAGCAGCGGTTCGAAATGGTGAAGCGGGCGGTTGAAGATGAGGGACTTTTATGGGCTTCGGTATCGAGATTTGAAATCGAGCGGGAAGGCCCGAGTTATTCCTGGCAGACGGCGGCGCATTTTGTCGAGGGTGAACCGGATACGAAATGGCACTGGATTGTGGGGACGGATCAATGGGCCTCGATCGAGAAATGGGCGAACCCCGGGTTTCTCCGTGAGAACCTCCATTTCATCGTAATGACCCGGGATGGGTGCGAAGTCGAATCAAAGAAGGGGTGGAGCGCTATTTCAGTAACGTATGCGCACCCGGCTTCATCGACTTCGATTCGCAAAGATTTTGCGGCTCACGAAGAGTGGCTGACCCCTGGGGTAATTTCATTTTGCCGGGAATCAGGTCTTTACGGGGCGTGATCGTCTCCCGAATCTGCTAGAGTGAGTGAATTGAAGAAGGCAGGATTTTACCCATGAGCAAGCGCAGTGAACTGTGTGAATCACACGAAGAGGAGGTCGCCAATGCCATCAGTCACGGCATCGGAGCCATTCTAAGCATCATCGCATTGATTGTGATGGTGTCGCTCGCCACACCGCTAACGGCATGGCATGTTGTCGGGGTTTCTGTCTTTGGAATCAGCCTCGTGCTTCTCTACCTCTGCTCAACTGCTTATCATGCTGTGACTTCTCATGATCGAAAACGCCTCCTCCAGATCTTGGATCACGCTTTGATTTTCGTGCTCATTGCCGGCAGCTACACCCCTTGGCTGCTGGTCAATTTGAGAGGGGCCTGGGGATGGTCACTGTTGGGTGTAGTCTGGGGCCTCGCCCTTTTCGGTGTGGTGATGAAGTCGATTCTGCTTCCACGGTTTGATCGGGTCAGTACTGCCATTTATGTCGTCATGGGGTGGCTCATCTGTGTGGCGGTTCATCCGATGATGGCCAATGTGAGCGTCGCCGGGTTGCTCTGGCTCGTCGCCGGAGGGCTTTTTTACACGGGAGGTGTTGCTTTCTACCTGATGAAGAACGTCAAGTTCGCGCATTTCACCTGGCATCTTTTCGTCATGGCCGGGAGTCTATGTCACGTCGTGGCGGTGATTTTCGGTGTGCTGAAAGCAGGGTAATCGCTGCTCAGTAATCGAGCAGAGGATCAGGCTGCACAGCAGGCTCCGGATATTCGAAGGTTTTGCCCTCGAAGTTACGGATCACAACTCGCTCGCTGTTGCGTTGAATAATGTAATCCGGATTGATCGGGACCTTTCCACCTCCGCCCGGCGCGTCGATGACATATTGGGGGATGCTGTAGCCTGTGGTGTGCCCTCGAAGGCCCTCGATGATTTCGAGACCTTTCGCAACGGGGACCTGCAGGTGCGAGGATCCCTGAATGAGGTCCAACTGGTAGAGATAGTAAGGTCGCACGCGACACATCAGAAGCTTGTGGGTCAGTGCCTTCATTGTCTCCACGGTGTCATTTACTCCGCGAAGGAGAACGGACTGGTTTCCAAGGGGGATACCGTGGTTGGCAAGGCGTTCAAGGCCTTCCTTCACCTCGCTGGTGAGCTCGCGAGGGTGATTCACATGCACGCTCACGAAGAGCGGGTGATACTTCTGGAGCATCCGGCAAAGCTCCGGAGTGATGCGTTGCGGAAGGAAAACGGGGATTCGTGAACCAATCCGTAGAAACTCGATGTGCTTGATGCCGCGAAGACGGCTCAGAATCTGTTCTAATTTGGAGTCGGAGAAGAGAAGAGGATCCCCGCCAGAGAGAAGCACGTCGCGGATTTCAGTATGTTCCTCGAGGTATTGAAACGCTGCCTCGTAGTTGGTTTCGAGCGCCTGATCTCCCGCACCACTAACAACGCGACTGCGAGTGCAGTAGCGGCAGTAGGACGCGCAGCGATCGGTGACAAGGAACAGGACGCGGTCGGGGTAGCGGTGAACCAAACCTGGAACCGGCATATTTGAATCCTCTCCGCAGGGATCGGAAAGCTCGTAGGGTGATGTGATGGTTTCCTCAACCCGCGGAATTACCTGTCTCCGGATCGGGCAGTCGGGATCATCCCTGTCGATCAGGTTGAAAAAGTGTGGCGTGATCGACATCGCCAATTTGGTGCCGGAAAGGATAACGCCATTTCTCTCGTCTTCGCTCAAGTTGAGATGTTCTTCGAGCTGTGGCAGGGAAGAGATCCGGTTCTTGAGCTGCCACTTGTGATCGTTCCATTCCTGATCAGTAACGTGCTGGTCGGCCCAGTAGCCGAGGGCGGAGGAACGGAACGATTTATCCAGATCAATCTGAGAATCGTGCTGCATGGATATACGTTAAAAAGGGGAGAGTGCGTTCCGCTTGGGTGGAGACGTCAGGTGACCTGACTTGCATACTCCCCAGCAAACGATAGAGATGCGACAAATATAGTCAAATCTGGCACTTTTTTCACCCGTTGCGTGAAAAAGTTGCGGTATTTCTTAAAATCAGCTGTTACAAACCTAGGTGTTGCTTGTAATAATTAGACAGCACCTTCGGCCCGAAAAGCCCTAAATATCAGACTGTTATCATCCTGTGACCCCGTATCTTAAAATCCTCAAGAATTTCTCGAAACCGCACTGGTTTGAGATCATTTACCTCATCAAATCCTCGCAGGGGATGTCTGTTGGGGAACTCTCAGAAGCCATGGGCATGAGCTACATGGGAGTGAAAAAGCACTGTATCGCCATGCAGAGGCTGGGGTATCTCGATACTTGGCGTCGTCCTAAGGATGTAGGCAGGCCCGAAAAACTCTATCGGATCACTCAGAAGTTGGACCCTTTGTTTCCTGGTATTGAGGACGGTGTCACCCTCTCGCTGCTCGACGCGGCCGCCCAGCTCGATCGCAACGCGGCTGAAAAACTTCTCTTTGCTTTTTTCAGGGACCAGACTGAAAAATTTGCCAAGGTAGTAACCGGGAACTCTGTCCAGGAACGCGCCGAGCGTCTTGCCGATGCCCGCCTTAAGATGGGCTACTTTTCGAAGTGCACCTATTCCGAAGAGGAAGGGCTTCAGATCGTGGAATTTCATAATCCACTTCGCTCCCTGTTCGAAAAATATTCGACGATGGAGCGTATTGAGGTGCAGATGTTTGAAAGGCTTCTTGGCGCCCGTGTCGCCCGTTCGGAGGATTCTTCCTCCGGCCTGAATCGATACCGGTTTGACTTATCGCCGCGCTAGTGTCCGTTTCCCCGTCTGAATCAGATATGAGCAAATACGAGGACGAAAATGTATTGGTAATTTCCCGGGAGCTTTTTGACCAACTGGGAGTCTTTCAGGGAATCTCACTTGAGCCGGAGAAATACCTGCCGTCTATGCTCGATCCTGCCAATAACTACTTTCTTAAGCGTGATCTTGCTGAGGAAGATCCCAGCCACAAGCAGATCATCCCCTATGCTATTTTCCGTCACGGTGACAAGTTTCTTCACTATGTCAGGGGCGGAGGATCCGGTGAAAAGCGCCTTGCCTCCAAAGGATCGATAGGCATTGGGGGGCATATCAACGATATAGACTATGCCGCTTCCTCACTCGATCAAGACACCTACACCACCGGAGTGAACCGTGAGATCGATGAGGAATTGAATCTTTCAGGAGATCATACGCAGGAGATCCTCGGATTGATTAACGATGATTCCAACGAAGTGGGTCAGGTGCACCTTGGTGTGGTACATTTATTTACTCTCGAATCCGATCAGGTAACTGCTGGTGAGGACAACATCGTCGATTTGCAGTTCCTTTCTCTCGAGCAGCTTGAAAAAAAGCACGATGAGCTCGAAACGTGGTCCCAGATTTGCGTTCAGGGTCTCCGTCAGCTCTGGCGTGACAAGTGAAAGAATCTGTTGATTCCGAGTCCCAGTCCCAGGCCGTAGCATAGGCCCCACGACAGGCGGGCACAGTGTCTGATGGTCGACGGTTCCCAGTCAAGGGATGCGGCTCCGGGTCCCCGCCCTTGAATTGCTGCGTAGAGAAAACCTCCTGCGTAGTAGCCAATGGTATGCCACAGAAACAGGGTAGCGGTAGCAGTGGCAATGGAGACGCGATGCTGCATCATGCCGCGATAGACTAGTGCAAATCCTGCCAAACCTAGGCTGGAGCCTACGATTTCCCCGAATGTAGTTGGTAAAGAAAACCAACTAACTGACCAGAGGAATGCGTATATCAGGAATGCCAGTGAAAAAGATAGACAAAAGCGAACCTGACTCCCGCTGATCTCCCCAGAATCCGCCAGCAAGGCAGGGCCGCCAAGCCCCAGGAAGAGAAGGGCACATGCGGCATACATGGCTGGCTCTGAGCTGAACAGGGAAGCTCCGAAAGCCCAGACTGCGAAAGCAAGCAGTGAGACCAGTGTAAACAATAGAATAGATAAAGCGGAACAAGGTTTCATGTATTTTTTGCTAGCAACAGCTGGTATACCCCGACTGAGGGGGTTGCGGTAATTGGCACAATAAGAAAGTATGTATATGGGAGATCTTTATGTAGGTACACTTCCTCAGAATCCCACCCCTCTCTACAAAGCAAATATCATGGTTACAAGATACGATCAGAAGACAAAAGATGAGGTCGTGACGTTCATCGTTGACTACAATGCAAAGAATGGACGCGGCGGTCAATCGGCAGCTGCCAAGAAGTGGCAGCTGAATCCCATTACGATTAAGTCGTGGATGGTAAAGGCTGGCGTCGCGACTCCCGGCAAAACAGCCAGGAAAAAAGTTCGCAACCGAGTCGCGGATTCGGCCTCTGGTGCTTTGAAGCGTATGATGGTAATCCAGGAGAAAATTGATGATCTTTTGGGTGAGTATGAAGAACTCAAGTCCCAACTTTAAAGGGACGAAAATAATTCTTCTCCCATCAATCGAAGAACCGTGTCAGGTCATGGCCCTGAGACGGTTTTTTCGTTTTCGCCGAAGATTATCGTCGGGGTAGTCTCAAGCTTTAGAAATGCGGTTGAAAGCTCTCATCTTCGCGTCAGCTTTGCTGGCTTCGCAGTTAGCAGGAATGATGGATGCCGCGGAGAGTTCTATTGTCGTTGATGCCGAATCAGGTGTGGTTCTTTTCTCGAAGGATTCCGACTCAAAGAGGCAGGTCGCCAGTTTGACGAAGGTAGCAACCGCCGTCGTGGTCCTCAAATGGCTGGATGAGAATGAGGTTTCGTGGGATGTCGAGATTGCAGTTAGCTCTGAAGCTGTCTCAGGCGGCGTGAATCCTCTGGAGATGAGATCCGGTGATCGGCTCAGTCTCCAGGCAGCGCTGTATGCCGCGATGATGGCTTCGGACAATACCTCAGCTTATGCGGTGGCGGAGTTTATTGGTGGCAGAATGCGTGATGGAACTTCGGGTCATGAGGCCGTTCAAGTATTTGTTCAAGCAATGAATCGGGAGGTCAAAGCCCTTGGGCTGGAAAATACCCGCTTCGTGAATCCCCACGGTCTTGACGAAGGTGATGATTTTGGGATGTCAACGGCAGCGGACATGGCCTTGCTGGCGATTGGTGCGCTGGAACACCCGAAATTTCTCTCACTCTGCTCTCTGGAAGAGGTTGAGATCGAACTGAAGAGAGGTGAAGAATCGGAACTGAAGCCTGTCAGAAATACCAACGATTTGGTGGGTTCGCGAGGTATTGACGGAATAAAGACGGGAACGACAAGGCGTTCCGGGCCTTGCTTGATGGCGACTGCTGTTGCCGGAGACGGGAATGCCGGCCGCCTTGTGACGGTTGTCTTGAATGCCGAAGACCGCTTCCGCGAGACTGTCCTGTTGCTCAATAGCGGATGGGAAGAGCGCAGTCGGCTGGAATCAGCGGGAGACCCTGTGACAAACCGACGCTTGCTAAGCCCCGCGAAATAGGTCTCTGTGCGATGTATGAGGATCGGATTGTTGAATAGCGGGGGCGATTGCCCGGGCCTGAACGCAGTGACTCACGGAGTGGTTGGCGCCGCTACCCAACTCGGCTGGGAAGTCTACGGTTTCAAACAAGGCTACGAAGGCCTGCTTTCCCCCGGGGATTACAAAGTGCTGAAGGTGGAAAAGACCGAAGGCATTTTGAAAGTCGGGGGAACGATTCTCGGATCCAGTAACAAAGGGCATTTTGTTTCGAAGGTCGGCGCCGGCGGGGTTCGCGCCATTCCGACTGAATTAATGGATGAAGCCGTCGCGACGATGAAAGGACTGGGCATCGAAGCCCTTATTTGCGTCGGAGGCGACGGTTCACTTTCAACCGCGCAGCAGTTTTACGAACACGGCTTTCCCGTCGTTGGCGTACCTAAGACAATCGACAATGATCTCGCCGCGACGGCGATGACCTTTGGGTTCGACTCCGCCTGTCATTCGGTGGTCGATGCTCTCGATCGATTGCAAACCACCGCGGAAAGCCACAAGCGGGTCATGGTTCTCGAAGTGATGGGACGCCATGCTGGTTGGATTGCACTCTACGGCGGCATGGGTGGGGGTGCCTGTTCCATTCTGATTCCCGAAATTCCTTTTGATCTCAACAAAGTTGGCGAAACCATCAGGCATCGTGACAAAAATGGATTCTATCACTCGCTCGTCGTGGTTGCCGAGGGGGCTGCGCCGATAGGAGGCACGCAGTTGTATGAGGAGACGAAAGAAGACGGGGAATCCCGTCTCGGAGGTATCGGTGAGCAGGTTGCCAAGCAACTCGCAGCATTGACTGGCAAGGACACCCGCTGCACAACTCTGGGACACCTTCAGCGCGGTGGAAGCCCGACGGCGCTTGACCGGGTGCTGGGAACAAGATTTGGGGTAAAAGCAGTGAAACTGATAGAAGAAAAGCGATTTGGCCGTATGGTCAGCTACCAGCAATATCACGTCGGATCTGTTTCCATTAAGGAAGCAGTTCGCGAGTTGAATCTCGTTGATCCTGAAGGTGAGGTTGTGGAGGCGGCCAAGTCCGTCGGCATCAGCTTCGGGGATTAACCGCCCCTGGTAACTCATCCTCGACAAAGGGCCCTTCGTCGACGTCAGTCACGGCCGTCCCTTCGTGGGGGTCAAGAACACTGAAATCGTATGAATGCCCTTTTAGAAATACTGCAGAAAGACGCCCGACTTTCCACGTCCCAGATGGCCGACCGCCTTGGGAAAACGGAAGTGGAAGTCGCAGCGATGCTGGATTCTCTCATCACGGAGGGTGCCATCCTGGGTTTTCACGCAGTGACCGATCATGAGAAAATTGGAGATCACCGTGTCTCCGCTCTCATCGAAGTGAAGCTGACCCCAGAGCGCGATGGTGGGTTTGACCGCATGGCCCGTCGCATTGCCAAGTTTGACCAGGTGACCAGTTGTTATCTCATGAGCGGAGGCTATGACCTCGCGGTGATTGTCGAGGGCGACGATCTCCGCGAAGTGGCCCGTTTCGTCAGTGAGAAGCTCAGTACGCTCGACGGCGTGATTTCAACCGCGACGCACTTCCAGCTTAAGGTTTACAAGCAGAGTGGTTTCCAGGCATCGGATCCGCAAGAGGACGAGCGTCTTCCTGTGACTCCCTGAACGTGGCCATCACCCACCAAACGATTCTTTCGATGAAACCACTCGAAGAGCGCATTGCGACACAGGTTCAAAAAATTCCGAGATCGGGAATCCGGGATTTCTTTGAACTTGTGCTCGGCCGAGACGACGTCATCTCACTTGGCGTCGGTGAGCCTGATTTCTCGGCACCGTGGCACATTCGTGAAGCGGCAATTTATTCCCTTGAGAAAGGACAGACGAGTTACACATCCAATCTGGGGTTGTTGTCTCTTCGCGAGGAGATTTCCACCTACGTGGAAAAGCAGTTCAATGTCTGCTACGATCCGAAGTCTGAGGTGCTGATCACTGTCGGTGTGTCTGAAGCGCTCGACCTTGTCTGCCGGGCCCTCCTCAATCCGGGAGATGAAGTGATTTATCACGAGCCATGTTACGTGAGCTACAGCCCTAGCATTGCGATGGCTTACGGCTCGGCCGTAGCGGTGGAGACGAAAGTCGAAGACGAATTTGTTCTCAAAGCAGAAGATGTCGCAGCCAAGATCACGGAGCGGACCCGCCTGTTGCTCTTGAATTTTCCGACTAACCCGACCGGCGCGGTTGAGCCGATCGAGGAACTTGAAAAAATCGCTCAACTGGCGATCGATCACGATCTCATTGTTATCAGTGATGAAATCTATTCTGAGTTGCTCTACGGCGATGATTCAGGTCTGGAAATGGGAGAGCACACCTCTATTGCCAGCCTCCCGGGAATGAAGGATCGGACGGTTTTGCTTCACGGATTTTCCAAAGCGTTTGCCATGACCGGTTTCCGTCTCGGCTATGCCTGCGCTCCTCCGGTTCTCACCGAAGCAATGATGAAGATTCACCAGTATTCCATGCTCTGCGCTCCCATTATGAGCCAGAATGCGGCGCTGGAGGCACTTCGCAATGGCGCCGAAGAGGTAGAGAAGATGCGCAAGGCTTATGCCCGTCGCCGTAATCTCATGCTGAATAAGTTCGAAGAGATGGGTGTGCCGTGCTTCGCCCCGGGTGGGGCGTTCTACTTGTTCCCTGATATTCGCAAATTCGGTCTCAGTAGTAAGGAGTTCGCCCTCGGGCTGCTTGAAGAGGAAAACGTAGCCGTCGTGCCGGGGGATGCTTTCGGAGCTGCCGGCGAAGGGTGCGTGCGCGCCTGTTACGCGACTGGATACGAACAACTTGAAATTGCTCTCGACCGCATCGCGGCTTTTGTGGGCCGTCTCAAATCCTGATTTCTCAAACAATGAGCCATCTGACCAAAGCTGTAGTTCTCGCTGCCGGACGTGGCACGCGCATGGGTAACCTCACTGACGACGTTCCCAAGCCGATGATGAAGGTGAAGGGGACTCCGATCCTGGAAAGTATTGTCCGTGGCCTTGTGGCTAACGGTATTGACGAGATTTTGATCGTCGTGGGGTATCGTAAGGACGTCATCATTGAATACTTTGGCGGTGGTGAAGCTTTCGGATGCAAGGTTTCCTATGTCGAGCAAATCGTGCAGGACGGGACCGGTAAGGTTGTCGAACTTGCCAAGGACTTCGCCGGTAATGACCCGTTTCTGCTCAGCTACGGAGATATTCTTGTTCCGTCTGAAAGTTACAAGCCGCTCGTCAATGTCGACGGTGTCGACGGGAAACTTACAGTCAAGATCGACGAGGACGTCCGTAAAGGCGGCGCTGTGTTCATCGAGAATGGTGTCGTTACCGATCTGATTGAGAAGGGGGGAGATGACGCGCCGACGAGTCCCTATTACAACGCCGGTATCTACGTTTTCTCTCCGTCCATCTTTGACTACACCGCCAGGCTTGAACTATCACCTCGCGGCGAATACGAGCTGACCGATGCGATCAAAGCGCAGGTTGAAGACGGTCTCAAACTCGAGGCGGTCGAGTTGATGGGCGACTGGGCCGATGTCCGTGATCCGGATGTGCTCGAAGATCTGAACTCGTGAGTTATTGCAGCGGTTGAAGCGGACCGCGACCCTCTGTGGCATCAGCCTGTGGAAAGTGATCGGGGGTCAACGGGTCGAGTTTATTCTGAAGATTCGCAAATACGGTCACCGATTTCGCCCTGACGCCGATGGGATGGGCGCCCAAACGTCCTGAGGGCACTTCGGTTTGGGCCGGATTTCCGCTTGCCTAGGCGGTTTTTTGCCTCTTAATTGCCGCCCCCCGCAGGAAAGCGGGCTTTTTTACTATGGGTAAGCAGCACAATAAAGTCGAGAAGCGTCGTCGCCGCGCCAACTATGTGAAGCGCAAGAAAGATGCGGTGAAGGCTAAGATCGCACTCAGCAAGAAGTCCGCTTCTAAGAAAGCTCCGTCCAAGAAAGCCGCGGCCAAGGCCGAAGATGTCGAAGAGGTGAAGGACGCCGTGGCTGAAGAGGCACCCGCCAAAAAGGCCCCGGCAAAGAAGAAGGCCGCAGCCAAGAAGAAGGCCGCTGCCAAGAAGACTGCGACGAAAAAAGCCGCTGCCAAGAAGAAAGCTGCCACCAAAAAGACAGCTAAGAAAAAGGTAGTTCCTGAGAAAGAGGAAGGCGAGGGCTGATCGAATCGGGCTTTGCTTCCAAGGGAGTCCAGTTGATGGACCGGACTCCTTCAGAACCATCAGAAATGACGGCGCGCGATGAGTGAATCCCGGCCGTCATTTTTATTGGTGGACGGGAACAACATTATTCACGCGTGGCCCGAGCTGCTGAAACAGCACCGGCAGCATCCGGGGAGCGCCCATCGCGAATTGATTCAGGCGCTGAGCGATTATCGCGACTGGTCGGAGGATCGCGTCGTTGTCGTTTTCGACGGCCGTGGGAACACTATGGACGAAGAAAGGCAGGATGGCGGACTGCAGATTTTCTACACCAGTGGCAGCCAGACTGCCGATGACGTAATCGAACGTCTCGCCCTTAAGTATGCCAAGGTCTACAAAATCACTGTCGCGACTGACGACCGGGCTGAGCAGGATATCGTGGTTGGAGCCGGGGGCGAGGTGCTTTCATCCGAAGGACTAAAGGAGAAAATCGATCGCGCAGTTCAGGACCGCGACCGCTGGATCGAAAGGCATCGAAAGGCGTTTTCGTGATGAAATGACGGCAGTAACGCATCTTGCATTTGGCTCGTTGAGCCGTTAGTTTGAGATCACATGGGTGCGGGTAATTCAGAACAACTCTGGAGAAACGAAGCGGCGGCGGTGGCCCGGCGGGTCAATACGGGGTGGTGGCTCGAACGATTTAATCTTCTTCTCGCGGTCGGCCTGATTCTCTTCGCCGTGGCCGTGCTTTGCCTGCGAACCTTCATTCCCGATTGGATGGAAACGTTCGGGCCTTTTTTGATTCTTGGCGGCCTGGTTGCGGGCACGGCGCTCTGGGCCTTCTTCTGGAGCAAAGGACGATTCATCGAAAGGGACGACGCGCTGGTTCGGCTCGATGATCGACTGAATCTGAATAACCAGCTCAGTGCTGCGAATCGCGGGGTTGGCGACTGGCCTGGACATCGTGTTTCGAAGAGTGACGAAATCGGCCTGAAGTGGCGATGGGAAGTGGCAATTCTTCCCGGAACGCTCGCGGGCCTTATGGTCGTGGTGGCCTGGTTTGTTCCGGTCCTCGATTTAAAGGGGAAAGAAGAATTAGTCACTAACGAGCCCAATGGATGGGGGCAGATGGAGGAGTGGCTGGCAACTCTAGAGGAGGAGGAGTTGATTGATCCTGACAGCATTGAGGAAATTGAAGACAAGATTGAAGAGCTCCGGGATCAGCCCGAGGAAGAATGGTTTGGTCATGCCAGTCTCGAAGCGACGGATACGCTGAAGGAGAGCCTCGGACGGGATATCCAGGACCTATCCAAGGATCTCGGAACCATTGAGCGAGATCTTGAAGCCCTGCGTTCCTTTTCCACTGAGCTAAGTGAAGCTGGTAAAGAAATGCTTCTCCGCGAAATGGAGGATGCCATGAAAAATCTTGCCATGAACGGGATGGAGATTAACAGCGAGTTGGCCGAGCAGCTCGGTCAGATCGATCCCTCACGGGTCAGCCAGGAGATGATGAAGAACCTGACGGCTGAACAAATGCAGCAGTTGCAGGAAGGGCTTGGCCAAAAGCGCGAGGCGCTGGGCAGCATGGACGGACTTCCTCCCATGGCCGAAGGAGGGTTGTGACGCTCCAGCTTAGGCCTGGGTCCAGGTCTGCAGCCCGGTCAGGGCAGCATTTCCAGAGGAAGAGGTGATGCACCGCTGTTCTTCGGGGACGAGGAGGATCTCAGGACCAACAATATCGAGAAGGTGACCAACGAAGATTTGTCACGCGCATCGATGGGGGATCTTCTCGGCGTCGGCGAAACTGAACACGAAGAGGATACGGAATCATCCAGCCCCAAGGCGGGTGGCGCGGTCACTTCTCAAGGTCGCGGAGGCGACGCTGTTTGGCGCGAATCATTGGTACCGGAAGAGCAGGCACTCTTGAAGCGCTACTTCAAGACAGAGAGTTAAGGATCCAACCGATCACAAGGATCTGGGGAACGGTAATGGCTGGGAGAAGCAGAGCGGTCTTCAAGGAGCGTGTCGTTTCGCGAAGCGACATGATCTCGGTATAGTCGGTGGCAACTCCGGCCATTAGAAAGGTGAATCCATTTCCGGGAGCTTCCGCGCGATTGATGAGGTCGGCAGCGATGGGGCTGGAGCCCTCGGAGCAGACCTCGATCACGGTGGCGGCGATCAGGGTCAGCCCCAGCCCGAGGGCCGAAGGGCCAAACCAGTTAGCGAAAATGTCAGGGTGAAGTAGGATGCGTAACAGTCCCGCAAGCACCGTGCCGAAGAGAATCCAACGGATGATTATCCTCGATTCCTGAAGCGCTGAAGCAAACCATTTTAACCAGCCGGAAGGATTGGCAAGGAGAGGGCCGATTTGCTCCCGAAATCCGGGTTCGAGTTCTTCATCGGTCTCGAGGATAATGCGATAGGGATTTGGAGGAACAATGGACTTCTTTTCAAGGAAATTGAAGAGAAAGCCGCTCACAAAAGCAATTACAGCAGAGAGCCCAATCAACAGCAGGGTCCATTTCCATCCGATCAGTCCAATGAGAATAAATGTCAGGCTCAGGGAGTTCCACGGGCTGGCGATGAGAAAAGCCATCGTCTGTCCCAGGCTGAGACCCCGCCGGTAAAGTTGCATCCCGATGATGAGGATGCCGTGGCTGCACATGTCGAAGAGCAGTCCCGCGGCAATCGAGCGGCTCAGTCCGGAAAAGTCGCTGCGATCGCCGAGCCATTGTCGAACTCGCCGCTGAGGGACGTATTGCAGGAAGCCAACGGCAATGATGCCGAGGAGGAGCCCCCACCACATTAAATCCACGAACTCACGGATCGAGTGAGCGAACTCGCTGAGTCCGGAGTCGCCGCGGGGAATAAAGTAGGAAGCGATGTAAGCGGGAATTACCAGCAAGAGGGAACCGTAAAGAATCCAGTCGGGTCGCGACGCCTTCTCGTGACAGCATGGACCATCTTCTTCTCCTTCTTCTTGAAGTTCCGGTTCGGGTTCTGAACAGCAACTGGACATTCTTTGAGGCACTCTACGCCAATATGACCCTCCGGGACACTGTCGCTTTACACAGCGTCCAATGAAATGCCGTTGCGGGGACAGCCTGGTCGGGTAAAATGCGCCCGCATGCATCGGAAGCCCCTCATACAGTTAATTGATCGCTACGTCGAGCGTCATCCCGGCGAAGCCGACACGGGTCGACGGGTCAAAGATTTTGTAGTGCGGAATTCGGATTGTTTCAAACGATCCCTTCAAGCAGGCCATATCACTGGGTCAGCCTGGATTGTCGATGCCTCAGGTAAGCGCACCCTCCTCACGAATCACGCGAAACTGAATCTCTGGCTGCAGCCGGGTGGACATGCGGATGGGGAATCGGATGTTTTATCTGTTGCCATGCAGGAATGTCTCGAGGAAACGGGTCTGAAAGATCTCAAGGCTGTGACTTCGGAGATCTTTGATCTCGATGTTCATGGAATCCCCGAGCGAAAGGGAGAGCCCTCGCATTTTCACTACGACATTCGATTTCTGCTCCAAGCCGGAAAGGATGAAGAGTATGTCGTGACGGATGAATCCCACGATCTGGCGTGGGTCGATATGGAGTTTCTGGAGGACTACACTCTCGAGTGGTCGATGCGCCGGATGCGCGATAAAGCGATCCGGCACTTCAGCTGATTCCGGGAGTTACTTCCGGATTGCGTAGAGGTGGTCGTCGCTTCGAATGTAAAGCGTGCCGTCAGCAGGCACGATGCTTGAGCGTATGTTGACGCTCTGGGACGAGCCGAACATCGTGGTGTGGAGGAGAGCTCCCCCGTTGTCACCAGCGCTGTAGACGAAGACTTCACCAAGATGGCTAATGAAGTAGATCTTTCCGTCGACAGCGGTTGGGGAGGATTCGATCTTAGTCTTGCCGTCGATGCGGCTTGTCCAGACAACTTTTCCTGTTGTGGGGTGCAGGCAGGTGATGAACTTGTTACGACCGTTCAGCACGTAAAAATAGCCATCGTAGAACAGCGGTGAAGGAACATCCGAGGTGACTTCTTTACCCTCTGATGTCCAGATATTACCAGCCTTGGAAATATCGCCGAAACCACCTGCTTTTATTGCATAAACGGGCGCCCCTTTCGGAGCGCAGATGAGGACGGTGCCTGCGCCGTAAGTGGCGGTGGGAACAAGGCGCCAGTGGCCGATTTTCTCTTCGTTGTAAGTGCCCCATCGCCACAATTCTTCCCCGGTTTCCGGGTTGTGTCCTGTGAGGCAGTCAGCTCCGACAATGAGCAGTTCGTTGCGACTGTCGACTGTGATCGGGATCGGCGTGCTGAAGGCTTCCTTGGCTTCCATGATTGCATCGTTTTCGCGAACGTGCTTCCACCTGGTCTTGCCGGTCGCTGGATCCATTGCCAGAAGGTAGGAATCGATGGGGCCGTCGGTATTACCGTAGCCGTTCACGGGTTCGTTGCGTTGCAGGACTTGGAGATAAAGGGTGTCGTGAACGAGCTGAGGTGTGCTGGAAAAAGTCCACTGCATTGCGAACTGGCCGTAGTCATCCTCGATGTTGCGATGCCAAACCTGGTTGCCGTCAAAGTCGAACGCTGCCAGGTCGCCGGACCCGGTGAAAAAGTAGACCAGCTTCCCGTCTGTCACAGCGGAAGCGCCCGCCGTATTGGTGCGCTCGTCGCGCATCGCTTCATCGCTGAATTTCTTGGACCAGACGATTTTGCCGGTCTTGGCATCGATGCGTATGGCGAAAATGGCGCTGTTGTCAGCGTTGGCAGAGGTTAGGAAAACAGCGTCATCCCAAACGACAGGAGTCGAACCGCCGGCGCCGGGGAGTTGAGTTTTCCAGGCCGCATCTTCCTTGGTGAACTCGGCAGGATAACTGGCCTTCTCCGAGGAGGACCCGTCGAAGTTGGGGCCTCGCCAGTTGGGCCAGTTGTCGGCCACAGCTGAGAGAGTGAATGGAAGAAAGCCGGCTATTGCGGCTGCGAATGTGAGTTGGGAGGTTTTCTTCATGAGTTGAAAGAAATTTGAAAGCCTCTAGATTGTTTAGGTCTCTCGCCTCTGTCAAGCCACCGAAGTGGCACGGACGGGCCAATCTTTGTAAGGATTTATGAAACAACTGCTGCTGATTCGACACGGCAAGTCGAGCTGGGAAATGAATGGGCTTTCGGATCACGATCGCCCGCTGAACGAGAGGGGACTGCGGGATGCGCCCCGGATGGCGGCAGCGTTGAAAGAGAAAGGCCTCGTTCCTGGCCACATTGCCTCGAGCACCGCGGTTCGCGCCGCAACGACAGCGAGAATGCTGGCGCAGGGCCTCGGCTATCCGGAAGATCAAATCGCTTTTGACCAATCCATTTACCTCGCTTCACCGATGGAGATGTTGCGGGTTATTCAGCAGTTTGGTGAATCAGTCGAGACAGCGCTCATCTTCGGGCATAATCCGGGAATGCATGAGCTTGTTAATGAAATGGCAGCTGGCGGCTTGGTCGAGTCATTTCCAACCTTGGCGGTTGGCTGGCTCAAACTGGACATTGAATTCTGGGGCGAGGCGGGCTTTGCCTGTGGATCGCTCGAAGCGATCATGACACCTCGATTGCTTGATTAATTTGCAACTAAACTATTTTCGACTATGACCGATACACCTCCTCCCCTCGAAAACCCGAATCAATTCAATCAACCCCAGACCGAAAGCGGCGGCGGTGGGGGGAAATGCGCTGCCGGTTGCGGTATCGGTTGCCTCATCGTCGTGATCCTTTGCGTCGTTCTCGGTATTGGGGGCTACTTCTGGGTGAAAGGCAAAGTGACGGAAGGCGTTGAGCTCTTCACTTCTGATACCCAGGTTGAGATTGTAGCCCCGCAGGCTCCTCCGGAGCAGGTCGATGCGATCATCACTCGTTTTGATGAATTCGGCGCTGCGATGGAAGCAGGCGACGCTAGTGAGCCCTTGGTCCTGACTGGTGAGGAACTCAACCTGCTCATGCACAACCATGAGAACTTTAAGGATTTTGGGCAGATGACCTCGGTAGAAATCGATGGTGACTTACTGCGCGCGCAGGTCAGTATCGATCTCGAGGCGCTGCAGGTGCCCATCAATTTCATCGCTGAGCAGTTCGAAGGGCGCTTCTTCAACGGAACAGGTGGTTTCAGCCTCAATATGGGAGGAGGCCGTCCGGCGCTATACCTCGAAGAGCTGGTAGTGAACGGTACGGTTGTTCCGGAGATTTATACCCAGGAGTTGAGCAAAGAAAACCTGTTCCAGGACATTCAGGACAGTCCTGAAATGGACGAGTTCTTTAACAAGCTCTCCGACCTGAAAGTCGAAGATGGAAAGCTGATCATCGTGCCGAAGTAGGTACGATGGTCACATTTTCTCGTAGGTGCCTTCGTCCCGTTTCTCGAGGACGGTGAAGCCGGCTTTCTTGGCGTCGCTGACGGAAAGCGGCTTAGTGATCTTGGGGGAATTGATGCCTTTGGAAACGAGCTTCTTCACTGGAGTCCGGCAAAGAGGGCATTTCTCGAGGGCTGGTCGCGTTACCGGACGGCGGAGCTCAAAGCCTTTGCTGCAGATGCGGCAGCCTTTGTCCGTTTCCACTGCGATGTATTCGTAGATCGGCATCGTTTGAACTATCCGGTCGAGGCAGGGGCTTTGCAACTCAATTGGGACCTTTGGACTCGAGCACAAAAAAAGCGAAGCCGGAGCTTCGCTTCTTGAAATATACCGGGATCCGGTTTGACGCCTTGAGACCTGATTACCAGGAGGACTTGGTCACTCCGGGAATCATACCGTGAGACGCCAGCTCACGGAAGGTGATACGGGACATCTTGAAGCGGCGGAGATATCCGCGGCGACGGCCGGTCACTTCGCAGCGGTTGACGAGACGGGTCGGACTCGCGTCACGGGGCAGCATCGTAAGGCCGGTGTAGTCCTTTTCCTCTTTCAGCTTAGCACGAAGGTTCGCGTACTTTTGGACTGTGCGCGCTTTACGTTTGTTTCTGGAGATCCAACTCTTTTTGGCCATGGGGAGGGGAATTTACGCGTTCTGAGCAGAATTCAAGCGGAAAATCAATAAATGCGGAGGTTTCAGCGCCATTTTAGCGCCACCGGGTCGCCTGAAACGCCTGGTTTCAGGGGGGCTGAAGGGAAGTGGCAGAATTTCGGGTGCATCAGCGGACGACGCGTGCGCCGCCGCCGCCCATGATTTTCTCCACCTCGGCGAGCGAAGCCATGGTGGTATCACCTGGTGTTGTCATGGCGAGGGCGCCGTGGGCTGCCCCGTAGTTGATCGCTTTGGCGGGATCGTTGTGTTTGAGGAATCCATAGGCAAATCCAGAGGCGAAGCTGTCTCCGCCGCCGACGCGATCAAGAATCTCAAGTTTTGGGTAGGGTATCGCTTCGTAAAATTCGTCGTTGTGCCAGCAGATCGCGCCCCAGTCATTGATGGTGGCGGTGTGGACCTCGCGAAGCGTCGTGGCGGTGGCCTTGAAGTTCGGGAATTCCTTTACCGCGGTTTCGATCATGCGCTTAAAGTTGCTCACGTCAATGCCGCGAATGTTCTCATCAACCCCTTCAACGTCGAAACCTAGGCTGGCGGTAAAGTCCTCCTCATTACCGATCATGACGTCGACATACTTTGCGATCTCGCGGTTCACCTCTTGAGCCTTATCGAGGCCGCCGATTGCGCTCCAGAGAGACGGGCGGTAGTTGAGGTCATAGCTGACGATCGTCCCGTGCTTTTGGGCTGCTTTGCAGGCTTCAATGGTTACTGCGGCAGCGGATTCGCTGAGAGCGGCGAAAATGCCTCCAGTGTGAAACCAACGGGCGCCGTGATTGCCAAAAATATCTTCCCAGTCGATATCGCCGGGTTTGAGTTGGCTTGCAGCGGTATTGGCCCGATCTGGACAACCGACAGCGCCGCGAATACCAAAACCGCGTTCGGTAAAATTGAGGCCGTTGCGGACCTCACGGCCGATGCCGTCATAGTCGAGCCATTTGATGAAACGGGTGTCGACTCCGCCCTGAAGCATGAAGTCTTCGACAAGACGGCCCACCGGGTTGTCGGCAAAGGCAGTGACGCAAGCGGTGCGCAGCCCGAAGCAGCGACGGAGGCCGCGGGTCACATTGTATTCGCCGCCACCCTCCCATGCGGAAAACGTACGGGAGGTGTGAATACGGTTTTCGCCCGGGTCGAGGCGAAGCATGACTTCACCGAGTGAGACCGCATCGTAGGCGACTTCAGAAGCAGATTTGAGGTTCAGCATGGTTCCGGATGATAGGGGTGCGATTCAGAATTTGTTGGCCTGAATGAAATCAGATTCACCATTCAGGTAATTAATAAGGTTGTGGGTGGCGCGGAGGGCCTGTCTTTCCACGCTCTCGTAGGTGCGCGACGCGATATGACTGGTAATAATGCAATTCGGAACCGAAAACAGTTTGTGATCGGCCGCAGGAGGCTCCTCGTCAAGCACATCGGCTCCATAACCCGCGGCTTTGCCCGATTCGAGAGCCTCGGCAATGTCGTCAGTTTCAACCAGTTCACCACGGGCACAGTTGAGGACGATAACGTCATCCTGCATTTCGGCAATTTTTTGAGCATTGATCATGCCGCGTGTGTTCTCATCGAGAAAGCAGTGCAGACTGACCACGTTGGAATTGATCAAAACCTCGTCCATGGAGGCGCAACGTGTCACGTCGTGCTGCTCGGCGAACGCCTCATCGAAGTAGGGATCGAAGGCGATGACCTTCATTCCAAAAGCACGGGCGCGGGTGGCGACCTCTTTTCCGATTCGGCCGAGGCCGATAATCCCCATGGTTTTTCCGAGAATTTCGTGCCCGACGGGTTTTTTCCATCCGGCCTGCCATTTGCCGGAAACCACGTCGACGGCATTTTCCTGGATCTTCTTTGAGAGGCTGAGGAGGAGGCCGAAAGTGTGTTCGGCGACGGTGGTATGATTCACGCCCGGCGTATTTAGAACCGCCAGCTCTTGCTCGGTGGCATAGGCGACATCGATTTTGTCGAGGCCGATACCGTATTTGCTGATCACTTTGAGACGGGGCAAGGATTTGTCGATCACTGCGCGGGTGATGGCGTCGTCACCACATAGAAAGGCGTCAAATTCGCCGGAGAGGTTGAGCATTTCGGATTCCGGCAGAGGTCCGCGCTCACGAACAATATCGAATCCTTGCGATTCCAGTAGCTCGTGGTGGGGGCCGGGAGTGTCCTGGTAGCTGGTGGTGCTGAGCAAAATTCGGGTTGTCATAGGCAGGCCGAACGGTTAGCGAGATGTGGCCTACGAGCAAGAAACAAATTGCGCAGTAATGCGACAATTTACGCAGATTGAATTATTTACGCAGATGCCCGACGAGATACAGCGTGATCTAGGACTCCAACCGATCGATCAACTCATGAAACAATGGGGGGTTGATAACCACGAGCTGGTTGAGGTGAGCACTGAACAGTTGACCCACAAGCAGGTTCAGAAAGCGCGCAAGGGGCGTCGAGTTACGATCAACATTCAGCGCAAGATTCTTAATGCGATCAGGAAGGTGGCCGAGGATAAGGAGCTTGATCCTAATCTGACCATCGCCGATCTGTTCAATTACCGAGCCTGATAAGATATGCAGATCTCCCGCAAAGCTGACTATGCTCTCAGAGCGATGACCATTTTGGGTTCGCTTTCCCCGGACAGGACCATGCAGGCCCAGGAGCTTGCCGCTGCGGGTAAGATTCCCACCAAGTTTCTGGAACAGATTCTACTGGGACTGAAGCGTTCCGGGCTTCTCAAGAGTAAGAGGGGAGTTGGGGGAGGCTATCGTCTGGGAAGGGAAAGTCGCCTTATTTCAGTGGCGGAAGTCATCGAAACCGTTGACGGGGAATTAGTGAGTTTCATTGAGGCTGATGATTTCCCCACTTTTTCCGGTTCTGCGGGAATCGTGAAGTGTCTCGAAGAGGCAGAGGAATTGATTAACCAACGTCTCGCGGAAACCAGTATCGAGGATCTCGTTCAAACCGGTGCTGATGATGTGATGGTCGGTTACGGCATCTAGGTGACGCTCAATGCACGATTGACATCACGCCCGTTTTCAGGCCGTATTCTTGCGTTTTAAGCCCGCTTACAATTGGCGGCTCGCACCAGTGAATGATTGCGGAAACTATTGCCACTCAATTCGACGTTCCCGGCCGGCTCGTTACTCTGCGCCCAATCGGTGCCGGAAATGTGAATGACACTTACCTCGTCATCCTGCGAACCACCTTCTCCGAGGAGCAGTATATTCTTCAGCGAATTAATCGGAACGTCTTCAGGGAACCCGCAGCCGTGATGGCCAATATGAAGGTGGTCACAGATCACGCTCATCAGAGAATTGCGGCCGAGGCCGAGACGGCAGATCGTATCTGGCAGCTTCCACGGGTCATTTCTGCCAAGGACGGTGGGGATTTTGTGGTGGATGAAGAGGGCGAATGCTGGCGGGCGCTCTCGATGATCGCCAGTACTGTGAGTTACGAAAAGGTCGGCGTTCCAGAGCATGCCGCCGAGGCAGGACGAGTGCTCGGGCACTTTCAGCGCATCATCTCCGATTTTCCGATCGATCAGTTAGCGGACACCTTACCCGGGTTTCATATCACCCCCAGATACCTCGATTCCTACGACGAGGCGCTCAAAGAGGAGATTGGCAAAGCTCGCCTGGCCGCATCATCGGAAGCACGCCGCCTTAGCCAGTTTGTTGAGGCGAGGCGGGATTTTGCTTCGATCCTCGAAAATGCGCGTGAGGCAGGAGAATTGATCGAACGGCCCATTCACGGAGATCCGAAGATCACCAACGTGATGATCGATAAATACACGGGTAAGGGAACCTGCATCGTTGACCTTGATACCGTGAAGCCGGGGCTGGTCCACTACGATATTGGTGATGCCGTCCGAAGCAGTTGCAATCCGGCAGGGGAGGAAGCGACCGATCTGAGCGAAGTCTTTCTCGACCTCGATCTTTTTGAGGCACTTGTCAGGGGCTACCTGACCGAGGCAAAAGAGTTTCTCACTGAAAACGACAAGAAATATCTCTACGACTCAATACGCCTGATCACCTTTGAACTTGGTTTGCGTTTCTTCGCCGACTACCTGGTCGGCGATGTTTATTTCAAAACGACGCACGACGGACAGAATCTCAACCGGGCAAGAGTACAGTTCGCGCTCTGTGAAAGCATCGAAGCGCGCGAGGGTAAGATGACAGATATCCTCGAAAAACACTGCCAGTAGCATGCCCGGCGTTAGTCGAAGTATTCACAATTCCACTTCAGTCAGTAATATTTGGGGAAATTATAAAGAAAAGAGTTTGTTTCGGCGCCAAGGGAGAACCCTCCCTGAAGAATTGCGGTCTTGTGCGTTTCGAAACCCGGGCTTTCGCTGAAACCCGGGCTGTGGCTCGCTGAGCAGCGCTACCGGGGTTTGGCACCCGAGGTTGTGTTCTACGACCTTGTTTGTCCGGAGTTCTTGCCCTTTCGAAACGGGCTGTCGTCGGTTATGGTGGCGCCAATGGCAGGACAGGAACAAGGACCCAATGAAGCCACCGAAATTCGCACCGACTGGCCCGAGGGTAAAGTCTGGTTCCGCGACCAAATTCCGGAGGACATGCCCTGGGGGGACGAGAGCCTGCTTGAGGAGCTTCCTGACTCCGCCAAGGGCTGCTACGGCGTGAAGGTGGATGAGTATGTTTACATCGATGGGCAACGCTACAGTCCGGGCAATTACATCACCGTGGGAAGTGTCGCAGAGATCGAGAAGCTTCTGGCAAATGTGAAGAAAGTCAGCGGCATCTTTGTTCCTTGGTATGACAGGGTCATCAGTGCAGCCCTGTGGCGGCCGCATCACCGTCCGGTCGACAAAATCGAGTATCGAAAACGAATTCAGCAGCGATTCTTCAGGAGCCTCGCTCTCTGCGTCGGATTAATTGTCCTCGGAGTTCTGCGGCCGGAGTTCCTGATGATGGCCATTCTTGGTCTTGCGATGTTCGGGCTTTACCCACTGGTCCAATCCATGATGGCCTGGTTTCGTCCGGTGGATAAATATTCCGTGGACGAGCTTAACAGCCGACTGGTTCGAAACGAATTCTTCAGTCAATGGGTCGGGCGGCAGCCGACCTTAATGGTGAAGGTAGCGGTGGGTTTACTCGCGGTTGTTTTCGTGGGGCAATCCGTGGTTGATTATCAGAGTCCGGTTCCCTTCCCCGGCATCAAGACGTCGATTCAGGAAGCTGCTCTCGTTAAAGAGGCTGTCAGGGATGGAGGGGAATGGTGGCGGCTCGTCACAACGGGGTTGTTGCATGGGAATCTGATTCATATTGTTTTCAACGGGATGGCTCTCTTCAGTCTTGGGCGAGTCATCGTTGCATTGGTCAGTCCCTCTTTGCTCAGCATCGTCTTCCTGGTGTCAGTGATAACCGGATCTTTAGCCAGTCTCTACCTCGGGCAGGCACCGGCATCGGTTGGGGCATCCGGCGGAATTTTAGGGTGTCTCGGGTTCCTGCTGGTAGTAACCCGGAAATTCAGGAGGCAGGTTCCGGATTACTTGCGGACCAATCTGATCATGTCGTGCATCGTGATTGCTATCTTTGGTCTGCTTGGCAGCCAGTTTATTGATAACGCAGCGCACGTTGGCGGATTTATTGGTGGTGTGGTGTTAGGTGAGGTGCTCTACTCGCAACTTAAGCTGGTTCCCGGTTCGACCGGAAAATCGATTCGCGCAGTTTCAATCCTTTGCGTTGGTGTTTTGTTATCCGGTATCGCCAAGGTTTTCTGGGAGTTTTGGAGTGTCAGTCTGAGTGTTCTCGGTGCAGTTTAGTCGAATGGAGAGGGTAGCAGGGATCTCATCTGAAAGCCTGGCGCCGAATGAAATTCGGGTGAGTTCGTTCTGGCTTGATAACGAGGATCATCTCCCGCTTGAGAATCTGCGTCCCTGGTTGAGTGCCCATGAAGTTGGTCGCGCCGAGTCATTTCATTTTGAAAACCACGGCCACCGGTATGTCAGGGGACGTGCGGTGACACGAATGATTTTGGCCACTCATCTCGGCTGTGCTCCGTCCGACCTGGAGTTTCGAAATGGCGAACATGGAAAGCCTCAGCTGGCAGGTGGAGAATTGCATTTTAATCTCTCCCATTCCCTCGACAGAGCGGTGATCGCCGTGTCTCGATTGCCACATGTTGGAATCGATATCGAATGTTTCAGTCGAGAAGTCGATGTGGACGGTTTAAGTCGGCGTTGTTTTCGGGACGTTGAGATCGCCAGGTATGAAGGGATGACTCCCGAGCAGAAGAATCGCGCGTTTTTCTGGACTTGGACCGCTAAAGAGGCCCGCATGAAGGCGACGGGGGATGGCTTCAGCCTTGAACCTCAGCGGATTGAGATCGGATTCGATGGGGAGGTTCCGGCAGAGTGCATCGAACCGACAATTCCGAAGGCTTATGTTGCCCCGGTCAACTTCGGTGACGGGTTGGCCGCGTGCACGGTTGCCTGCACTCAATCGTTCCGGGTCAGGTTGGAGAAAAAAGTTGTAACAATGCGGTAGCTTTTGAGGATACCCGACGAACCAATATGGATTTCAGCGTAGCCGTGTCCGTTTTCGATACGGCCCTTGCCTGAATCAGAAGGTTTTGGTCGTTTTCGACAGAAAAGTGCATCAGGTCACACTTTTTAGTTGCTCTGAATCACGCAAATCTGATTTGTTCCGAATAGAATTTAAATACTCGACAGAATCCCTCCAATGAAATTGAAGACATTTCTCCACGGAATCATTCCGCTGCTGGCCTTTTCACTGTTTCTCGCTCCCATCCATGCTCAGGACGAGTTCGATGTTTCTCTCCCGGGCGATGAAGCCCCCGCTTCAACTCCGGCTGCACCGGCCGCCGATGAAAGCCGAGCCGGAGAAGGCACGGCTTCTTCAGGTGAAGTGAACTTACTCGAGATGATCCAGGCGGGCGGCTGGTCCATGTGGATCCTGGGAACGTTTTCAATCGCCGTGATTGGGCTGCTCATCTATTGCTTGATTGATCTGCAGCGTAAGAATTTTGTTCCGGAGCAACTTCTCATGGCGATGACCGGAGACATGGAGAATGCCGATCTTGAATCGGCCTCTCACAAGGCAGCGACTTCCCCTAACTGCCTCGGCGGAGTGATGCAGGCAGCAATCCATTTCATCGCGGAGCGTGGTTATGAAACTCTCGACACGGAAAAACTCGAAGAAACGATGGCGGCTGCTTCGCGTAAGTTCAACCGTGGTCGAGTTCGGACGATCAATTACTTCTCAGTCCTTGCCCAGGCGGCTCCAATGATGGGGCTTCTCGGAACCGTGTCCGGTATGATCGGTGCGTTCGCAAAATTGAGTAGCGGTGGCACAGGTGACCCGTCCAAATTTGCCGGTAATATTTCCGAAGCGCTCATTACGACAGCATCCGGTCTCGTTGTCGCTCTCCCTGCGATTTTCTGTTATTTCATTTTCCGCGACCGACTTCAGCAACTTGTGGCTGAAACTGACGAGGCTGCGGAAGAACTGATGAACGTGCTGCGACGCACCGTGTCCCAGCAGTAGAAACCTCAGCCGAGGAATTCTGACGGTTAGATAAAGGATGGCTAAGGAAAACGATCTGTTTGCCGGCCCCGGATTGAAGGCGGATCTCTCGCCGATGATCGATCTGGTGTTCTTGCTCCTGATTTTCTTCATGGTGGCGGCAAACATCATTACCTTTCCAAAGGATCCCAACGTGGTGATCCCGGTGGCAAGTGATTCCAAGGTGCCGGAACTTGTGGAAGGCCGCGTCGTCGTGAATATCTATGTCGACGGAACGATCAAGGATGTGCGCGGCACGGTCCTGAGCCTCGATGAACTCGAGATGCGCATGGCTCAGACGAAGGTGAAGAACGCGAACACCCGACTTCACCTGCGGGCCCATAAAGACGTTCCCTACAAGCACATTCAGGACGTGAGCCGGGCGTCAGCTGCTGGAGGCGTTCCAACCGTGATTTTCTCCACTTATCAGGTCGATTAATATGGCAGACAGCGATCCATTTGGAGGAGAGGAAGAACCGGAACTCGACATCAGTCCATTGATTGATGTGGCGTTCCTGCTCCTGATCTATTTCCTGGTGACCACGACGCTTCAAAAGTCGGAGGCAGATCTGAGCCTCGTTTTGCCAGGTGTCGAGCAGGAGGATCAAAGGGAAGTAAAGATCGATCAGATGCTCGTGAAGGTGGACCAGACCGGCGTGGTTTACGTGAACGAAGAAGTCGCCGATACCGACCCCGGCGATCGCAACCTTCCCAACCTGACCGAACGTCTCAGCCGCTATTCTGCCAGTGCTGAGGTCGCGAACACGGAAACTCAGGTCATCATCGACTGCGATCCTGAAGCGGTCGGACAGCGATTTATAGACGTGCTTAATGTCTGCGCAAAAGCTAATATCAAGAATGTGAGTTTAGCGAACTAAACCAGAGATCAGTTATGAGTGAAGTTGAAGCCTCTTTAAATAGTGTCCTCGAAGCGCACCCGGATGATTGGTCGACGAGGTTTCTCCTCGCAGACAAGATGCTCGAACGTGGAGCTGCTGAAGAAGCGGCCCAGTTGATTGCGGCTTCCCCTGTTGCCCCGGGAAATGAAAACGATCTTCAGCGGTCTGCCGAGATCGCCGGAGTGGGAGCGATCCACTTTGTGGAAGCTTTTATCGCTCATCACCCGGCGAGCGCCTATGGCCACCAGCTCCTCGGAACTCTATTGGAATATGCGGGTGATTCTCAGCGCTCCGCTCAGCACTTGGAGGTGGCTGCGACGCTTGCGGGTCAGACCGTGGCAATTTCGGATGAGACTGGAGTGCTTCCTCCGGCGCCGACTTTTGAAGAGCCGGTTCACGAAGATCATACTGCGGCTCCCCAACCTCCGGCAATCAGTGATCCCGGTGCGCCGGCTCCTCCTCCAATTTCTGATGGAGGAGTGCCACAGCCCCCCGCAATCTCTGATATGCCTCAGCCCGACGCGGCAACCGAGGAGTATTACCCGGAAGAGATTGTTCTTACGGAAAATGATGGTCCGCCGCCTCAGGCGGGGAAGAAGATGACAGCGATTGCAGTGGCGATCGCCGTTCACGTCGTCATCGCGCTTATCGCGATGCTGGTTGTGATTCTCCCTGAGCAGAAGGACGAGCCTGAAATCGTCGCAGCTGTGATTGGGCCTCCTGTCAAAAAGCAGGAGATGCAGAAAAAAAACGTCGTTAAGCAAACCAAGAAGACTTCAGCTTCGTCGGCCGCGGCCGCGCCAATGGCGCAGTTAATGCGTGCCAATGCTGTGGCCAAGATTGCGCTGCCTAATGTGACGCGAACGAGCAAGGGGCCGCTGGGTCTCGGCGATGCCGACTTTGGAAGCGGTGGCTTTGGGAGTGGCGGTTCCGGACTCGGCAGCGGTGCTTCTTTCTTTGGTGGTTCTTCGACAGGTAAGCGATTCCTGTTTGTGCTGGACCACTCGGGATCCATGAAGCCGCATCAGGTTGAGCTTCGAAACAACGAACTGGAGAAAGCTCTCAAATCGCTGAAGGGAGTGCAGTATCAAATTCTATTGTTCGCGGGAGGGGCCTATTACGGAGAAAAAGGATGGTCCCTGGACCGTGGGGGCAACAGGATAAACACAGCAAAGGGCCCGGGAGGGGCAAGCTACCCGTTTATAAGCGTCGGCGGAGCGCAGGACTATGAATTTGATGGTCCTGATTCCGGAATGCCGAAAGCGGAATGGATTCAGGCTTCGTCTGCCAATGCCAAGCGGACCATGGACTTCATCAAGGGTGAGAGACTTTTCTACGGAACCGACTGGGGACTTGCTTTGGATATCGCCCACCGAATGGACCCGGCGCCCGATGTGATCTTTTTCATGGCAGACGGAACCGGGGGGAACGCACCCGGACCCATCCTCGCGACAAACAAAAAGTTCGGACGTCCGGTCATCAATACAGTGGCGATGCAAACCACCCAGGGAATGCAGCAGTTTGCCGAGGTGGCTCGCGAAACAAAAGGGAGCTACACGATTGTGGATAAAAAGGGGGAACCGATCGACGGTTTTGACTACCTCAAGAATCCCGATAAATACCGTGGACGCCTGTAGTGGAGTGCAAGTGGATTGATGATTGAGTTTGGCAGATTGAAAAACAGGTTGGCAGGATGGGGGGCTTTTGCGGGAGTTCTCAGCCTGACGTTTTTCGGATCACTTGAAGCCCAGGATGAGGATGGTAGTGACCCTGTAGTTGGCTACAACCGGGCGACGGCAGCAGTGCAGGCTCAGAAATGGGATGAAGGGTTGGCTGCGGCCAATGCGGTGATCAAGGAGCACGGAAGTCACGGCCTGGAAGATTACGGTCCGGTGTTCGGACATTTCTATTTTGTAAGAGGGTTGGCGCAACTGGGAAAAGAAAACTACCCAGGGGCGGTAGAGTCGTTCAAAACCTGCTACGAGAAATACAACAACAAGTATCTCGACGGTCTGAGCGACGAAGAGAAGCAAGGGCTCCGCCCTAATAATTTCCAAAACTCTGCCCTGGTTCAGTGGGCTAATGCAGAGATGAAACTCGAAAAGTGGAAGGATGCCGCAGCCCGATACGAAAGAATTCTCGTCGAAGGAAAAGGTGATCCGGCCATCAATTTGATCTTCGTCGGTGTGAATTTGGGACGCTGTTACCTCAAAGCGGGTGAGCTTGAGAAGGGTTACGAGTTCTTGGTCAAACCGCTTTCCAATGAGTCTCTGAGCGACGGTTTGCGTGAGACCATTTTTATGGTGATGGCCGATGACTGGACTCCCGAGGTGGAATACCCACGGGTTCGTGAGTTCATTAACACTTACAGCGTCATTATTGACCAGGATCCGTTCGAGGAACGGCACGAGCGGAATCGTCGGTTTGAATATCTTGCCCAGTTGGCTATGAGCCAGGCGGACCCGATTCGGGCACTGGCCTGGTATGAGCGGATGGTGAATCCCAATCTCCTTGAACCGGAGTTTCGGCGCCGATATGAGCAGTTGGAAAACCGGGTTGTTGCGGAGTCCCTCGAGGCAAAGAAAAAAGAATCCCTCGATGCGCTCGATAAGCAGATCAAACAGTTGCCGCTCGAATACGTTCGCATTCTGAATGGCGTCGGTTCCATTCATTTTCTTCTCCAGAATTTCTCGGGAAGTTACGTCACGTTCTCGCAGCTCTCTGACATTGCGGGCAAGCAGCATGAACAGCGGCCGGTTTTCCTGCATAACGCCGTGGTTTCCGCGGCACAGACGGAGCAGTGGAAGAGCGCCTATCATTACGGCCGCCAGTTTCTTGACGAGTTTCCCGATCACGAGCTGAAACCGGGGGTCGCCCGGGTTCTCGTAGAGATTCTTTTCATCCGTGAAGAGTATGAAGACTCTTACGAAGTGTCCGGCGAAGTTCGGCAGGACATGACGGCTGGTGATTCGATTCGCGATATTCCGGATTTTGTTTACGGGGCCTCTGCCTTCCAATTGGGGCATTACGAAGAAGCGGACCAGGAACTTTCCAAATACTTCAATGTTTATCCCAACGGTGAGCGAATGGAGTTAGCCCAGTTTTTTCTCGGGCTCTCCAAGGTAAGGCTGGCAAAGTGGCAGGAAGCAGCCGATGTGCTGAACTCTTACCTCGAAAAATATCCCGATTCTACTCTGGTTCCGACGGCACTCTACCAGTGTGCGATGGCCGAGTTCATGATTGATGAGATGGATGCGGCGCTGGCCAAAGTCGAGCGAGTCATAAAAGAGTTCCCGGGTCATGAAGTCAGCGCGGTTTCCTGGAACTTGAAAGGGGATATCCTCGCGACGATTGGAAGCGAGTTTCCCGAAGTGGAGTTGTGTTACCTCAACGGTCGTGACGGTGGCAAAGATCTAGGCCAACCTGACACAGTGGCCTATGCACTCTGGCAACTCGTTGTGCAGACCGTTGAAGTGGAAGAGTGGGATAAGGCGTCCGGACACTACAACGAATTTCGTGACGAACATCCTGACTCAGGCTACAAAAATGATGTTTTGGTAGCTTCGCTCCCGATGCTCATAGTGCAGGGGCGTAAGGAAGAGGGACTTCAAAAGTTGCGTGACGTGGTCTGGGAGAATCAGGGCGATCCGCTTTCTCCGGTGCTGGCGGAGATGTTTGGCAGCTACGTCGAATTCCTGAAGGACGAGTTTGATAATGAGGTCTTCTTCGCGCAGATGAATGGGCTTCAGGATCAACGCGGTGCGACACCTTGTATCATGGGATGGGCGACAGTAGCCAAAGCGGATGCTCTTGAGCGTCAGGAGGTGGAACAGGAGAACGTGGACAAGGAGTTCTACCGCCTCGAAGCCGGATTCAAACCCGAGGCGCAGAGTAATTACCCGATTGTCCGCCTGGCCCGCTGGAAAGCGCAGGTCAGGAAGCGCCCTGAAGAAGCCAAGGTCCTTTATCAATACATTCTCGATAATCGTCCCGGTAGCGCGAACTTTGAATACTGCCTGATCGATACCGCCGAGATTCAGGCACTGTCAGACGATCCGGGCGAGCGCGCCGCTGCGATGGAGAAGTTTCAGCAGGTGCTGGCTGAAATTCCCAATGAAGAACTGCAGGAGAAGGCGGTTCTCGGAATGGCTCGAATCAAGACCAAGGAAGGCGACTATGCCGCCTCTCAACCGATCTGGGAGCAGTATCTGGCGAACGCCGGGTGGCGACTCAGCCGTCCCGAGGCCAACTTCCGCCTTGCTGAGTGTTTTGATAAGAGTGGCAACACTGCGGATGCACTGAAGGTTTATGTTAGCATCTATGCCAACTTCCCCGGACATCTCGATTGGTCGACACGCGCCTACCTGAGAACAGCAGCGATTACAAAGGCGGGAGGAGACGACTTGAAAGCTCTCAAGGTGCTTCAGGATATGCTGAAACGGATGGGGCATCTTGATCATCCAGGAGTGGATAAAGCGAAGGAAGTATTCGTGAAATGGCGCGAGGAATATCAGAGCAAAGTGGCAGCTGAAGCCGGTTGATGTGATGGGGATGTTGAACAGAATTATAGTTGTGGTTGCGGTAATCTTCCTCGCTGGAGGTGTTGGCCGGGCAGAGTTGGCGACTATGCACCTGAGGGATGGGCGCAGCCTGACGGTGGAATTAATGCAAGTCGACCGCGGTCAAATTCAGTGGAAGGTTTCGGCGTCGGTCACCCAGGTGCAGCAGACTTTGAGGAGCCAGATCGATTACGTGGATTTTCCTCCAACCAATGAGTGGGAGGCCGCTGAGGCGGCATTTCAGTCCGGCAAACTGAACGAAGCTATTCATCTCTACACGACCGTTCTAAATGCCCCGGCGTCGCAGTTTTACCCGATGCCGGGAAACTTTGCTTCTCTGGCGAAAGTCAGATTGCTGGATTGCCATCGAATCAGGATGGATATGAAAGCCATTGCCGCACAGGCCGCGATTGTTCGCGACGAGTTTGCTGATCTACCGCCTTCTCACCGCAAGCTGGACCCTGAGGTGACGGCGTGGGTCGCGATTTCACGGCAGAATTGGCAGGTCGCTATCGATGCGGTTAAGGACGTCAAGATACCGACTCCGGAGACCTACCTGGTCCGCGGTATGGCCTATGAAGGCATTGGTGCTCTCGAAGAGGCAATTCGTCAGTATGCCGGAGCCTACGTCCTGAATTTCGGAGGGCCCACTGAGTTGACGAGGACTTCCCTGCGTCGCTCCGCGGAGATGCTGGCCAAACTGAAGAGTCAGGATCGCCAGAATGAGCTGCAGGGCCTGGTTAAAATTTATCAGGACCTCTTTGGTAAAGGAAACCTGTGGGAAGGGGCACCGGAGTGGCTGGTGAAGCTGGCAGCTGGGGAGTTGGTCGTGATGAGTGAACTCACCGAGGGGCTTGATACGCCGGAGAAACCGGACGGTGAAAGCGGGCCCCTTGGGCAAAAATCAGCAGAACTGGCGTCCTTACCACCTCTGGCTGACCGCGAGTGGATCCTGACGGATGAACTACCACATAGGGCCTATGCGGTAGGGCCCGGCGAGGCAGACGTCACGAGAACCCTTGAAGGAGGAGCTTCTGAATCAGGAAAGGGATATGCTTTCGATGGCTCAGGTGGAAAGGTGATGGTCTCAGGCGTCGCCGCCAGTCAGCCTTTCATGAGAATCAGGGGCGATCTTACTCCGGAGACTACTGATGGTATTATTGCAGAAATGAAGGGAGGCGCCGGCGGTTTCGGGGTCTACCTGAAGAAGGGTGAAATCATGTTTGCCTGGGCACCCAACGGGGCCAAAGTTGAAGCCTTTACCCTAGGCAAGATGGAAGAGGGGAGCCGTGGTCAATTTGTGATCACTGTTGGATCGGATCGCAAGGTGAGGGTCAGCGGTTTTGGCTTGGAACAGCAGAAAGTGTTGAGCCTGAAGACTAGGAAAAAAGGCTTGGAGATCCTCGATAATCAGAAGCTGTTTCTCGGTGATATGCATTCTCAGAAGCCACCTAACAAAGGGTGGCCGCAGTCCACGCCTTTCAAGGGAACCATTCACCATTTCTCCGTAGTGTGCGGAAAGAATGGCGAGCAGCTGAAAGAACTTCAGCTGAAAGCGTTCAGTGGGAAGAACCCCCGTTTTACGCCGCCATCGGCCGAGGAGACCCCAAAAGAGGAGCCAAACAAAGGAAAAGAATAAAGATCTCATTGGTTTGGCGTGATCGGACACATACTTGCTGAATCAGGATTTTTCTGTGTTAGCCCCCCCAGTTTTTCGGGTGTTTTACATTGTAAATGCATTACTGACTCCTCTATCCTCGCTTCGTCAGAGTTGAAGCACGGATGAATCGCAGGTTTTGCCACCAGGAAACAAAGCGATTCCGGACAGTCCGGTCCGGGGGGTTTACGTTGATGGAGATGCTTACCGTATTGACGGTCATCGCCTTACTCATGGGGCTTTCAGGAGGGGCTCTATACGTTTTGACCTCTACCGGGCTCAACACTTCGACACGGAACTTTGCGGATTTCGTGAATTTCTGCCGAAGCGAAGCGATTGCCCGTCACACAGCAGTGAGGGTTGGAATTATAGTTCCCGATGGTAACGAGGCGTATCGAGAATACAGCGCCTGGGAGTGGAATCGCAAACGCCGCCAGTTTGAGCAGATGAGCGAGTGGACCGGTCTCGCGGGAGGTCTTTCCTTTACCCGGACGCTGCCGGATTACGTCCGCGGTGCCTCTTACGCAGCAGAGGATGCATCATCCGTGCGGGGAGACTACATACTCGATCTGGACGAGAACACGTTCACAACCAGGGGGATCGATGGTCAGCCGGTCGAGGTGAGGTTTTTCCAGTTTAATCCTTCCGGACGAGTCGAAGCGCCGGGTGCCGAGATGCGAAATCTAACCCTCGTAATCCAGCCGAGTGAGTCGACCGGAGGTGATCAGACCTTTAACTGGTCTCAAATCAATCTCGATACCCTGACAGGACGTTACCGTATTTACCGGCCATGAATGCTGGCAAAAGTTTCCCCCAAGTTGCTGCTTTCTCCCTCGTCGAAGTGACCTTCTCGATGGCGATTGCCGCGGTCGCACTGCTTGCTATTATCGGAATGCTTCCGCAGGCCATGGAAATGAGCCGGGACAGCGCTGATCGCACCGCCATTGGTACTATCATGGAGGACGCGCACGACCGCATGGAGGGGCTGCCTCTCAAGGCAGGCGTTCCGTCCGTCAGTCCTCTTTTCTATGATCAGCGTGGGCGCTTTATTGAGGATATCGAGCAGGTCGAAGACCCCCTGTTGGATCGAGCTTTCTTTCGCCTTGAACTCAATATCAGCGAAATCGAAGGGGCAAATGCTCCTGAGCATATTTCGGATCTCAAGGCTGCGGAGATGAAAATATTCTGGCCGCTTCGTGACGATGGTTCTCCTATCGAGGCGGAACCGAAAGTCCGAATTTCCTACTATATCAACGCGCTTACAGGACCGGATTGGCAGCTAATTGAACCGGGTTTCGCGCCCAAGATTGAGTTTTAATGATGGTCCGGTCTCACAGAGTTGCCTGCAAAAATAGCGCGGGAATGGTCTTGCCGAAATCGAGGCGGACGAACGCCGGCTTGTCCCTGGTTGAATTGATGGTGGCCTTTGTTGTCTTTGCGGCATTGATGGTGATTCTTGTTGGTGCTGTTGAGCCGGTTTCAAGAACCTGGGTTGATTCAGAGCGAAAGGTTCTTACCTATCAACGGGCCAGGGGGGCACTGGAACTCCTGAGCCGTGAATTAACTCCTGCGGTGGTGGATACCCGGATGCAGTTTGCGGTGGTTCCCGGAAAAATGCTGGAAGAAGTGGGCGCCCCTTCAGTGGTTGAGGATTCCCCGGTGATTCTCTGGATGGCTCCGCTGGGGCGATATGGAGATCTCAGGTGTGTAGGCTATTACCTGTTCCGCGACGAAGACCGCCAGTTATTTCGTCTCAAGCGGATCTTCGTGAAACCCTTTGTGGCTGACCGGAAGGAGAATCCGTATTTCCCGGCCGTAGGAAATTCGGAGAATATCGAGAATCTCAAGGAAGAGAGTCTGTATCTGAGGACGTCTCCGGTGGAGCCAAACTGGTTCCTCGATCAGTGGGACGCTGAAGCATTTAACGAAGAAGATGCTTATAACAAGGATGCCATCGTATCGACTGCTGCCGACGGAATTCTCGCGTTTTGGGTTCAATGTTATGATATACTCGGGAACCCGGTCCCCTGGCTTTCGAACGTGGACAATCATCCGAAAAGTGAAATGATCTACAACTCGGCGGCCTACTTTCATCAAGCCAACGTTGAACCGTTCGAGGATGGCTCCACGACCGTGTTTCTCAAGGAAACGAGATACACAATGAAAGCCAATCGATTGCCTGCGGAAATTGAAATCACGATTGTGACTCTCGATGATGATGTGTCGATACAGGGATATGACATTCCGCCAATGGAGACCGTTCTGACCTCGGGTGGAGCACTCGATTTGAAGGCATCGGTTGAGAGTTTTCAGGATGCACTGAAGGAAAATGGAATTCTTCGATCGAGGACATTCTCGACCCGAGTCAAACTGCTGGGAGGATCATAGGTGTGAAATTTAGACATCGAAAGGAGACTGGGCGAAACCGCCGGAAGGGGGCTGCATTAATCCTGACATTGATTTTTGTCGCCCTGTTGACGGCGATGGTGATTGCTTTCTTTGCGACGATGCGCGTTGAACAACGCGCCTCCCATGCTTATGCGAATACGCAGCGAGCCAAGATGGTGTCGCAGGGGGCAGTCAGTCACGGTATCGAATTATTGAGAGCTAACATTCCGGACCCTGCCTTGATCAGTGAAAGTGCGGAAGTAGCCCCCGGCGAAGTCTGGATCACCAATCCGGGAAGACTCATGGTGGTCGGTGAGAACGGGGACGAAAAGATCGTACCTCTGCACACTGGTGCTGCGGATCGTTCCCCCGATGAGACCGGTGATCCGGATGTTTATTCCGTTGATTTGAATGAGCCCCTTCCAGGGCGAACTGATCCTCCCATCGCCACGGCTGTCAGCAGTGACGGTCGACCCGACCTGAAAGGGGATGCACCGCCGATGCGGGTGAAGTGGGTTTCGGTTCTCGAGCAACCCGACAAGACAGCAGCCGAGGACAACCAGATCTCAGGTCGCTATGCGTTTTGGATGGACGATGAGAGTTCAAAGATCAACTTCAACGTAGCTCTCGGTAAGCCCTCGAGGGATGATGTTGATCCGCAGGGGTTCTGGGAGCAGTATGACATGGGTATGATGACACCGCTGTTCACTTCGGGAGCAGGCGATGTTGAGTTCAACGAGAATAGTAAAGACCGTGAATGGGCTCTCGGGCGACCGAGGTCAGTCAACCTCGACGTCCTCTTCGATGACCCCAGCGTCCTTGATGTTGATGCGCTTCTGGCCCATGCCTGGTTACGAGGGTTTGCTCGCTATCCGGAGTCGATTCTTCAATTCGTCGATCTGCCCGATAATCAGAAGCGGGAATGGTTTACCGGGCAGCGCTACAACCTGACTTTTTACAGCCGCAGTCCTGAATTTAACGCGTTTGGAAAACCGAGATTGTTTACCACTAACATTCCACTCTCTCTGGAAGCCGGCCCGATGTACCAGATGCCGTTCGTCTACAATGGTCCTGAAGTGCCCGAGCCCGATTTTGATATCAGCGGCGTGCTGCACTTGAACGCGCTGATGGGAAGCATGGGCTTCACCGATGGTGTCAAGAATGAAGATGGTCGTAAGGAGCTTGCCGGCAATGTGGTGAATCGTGCCCAATTTGAAATGCTGAAGCGATACATGTCGCGCAAGTGGCCCGGGTATGGCGCCAGTTTTGTCGACAAATACGGGGAGCGGGAGTGCTATCAGATGGCTCTTTCGATGCTCTTGATGGCTCGCATGGCTACGACAACCATGTCGAATGCTAACCGACATAATGGTTCCAGTTTCAGTCGGGATTATGCCTGGAGAACTTCATCAACCATTTACTCTCCTCCTAACGGCGTGAGGACGTGGTGGCGCCCTGAGCGGCACTATTGGCCGATTAAGCTGAACAATGATTCAACCGTCAGTGAAGAGGAGGACAGCACCGAGGACGACAATATTGTCCCGATGCTTCCCCAGCACCCCGGTCCATTCATTACCGAGGTGTTAATGACATTCGATGTAGTGAATGACAGCAAATCAGGAAAGAAGAAAGTTCGCTTTCGCTACAAAGTCGAATACTACATGCCGGACCTTGGGCCCGAAGTGTTTTTGAAATACTTTCCGGCGAAAGTGGACTATCTCCGTATTGAACCGACGGCAGCAAGACCTGAGGGAATGCCTCAAGTCTATGAGTTGGGGCCGCCGAATCCGGAGGCGATGGCGCGCCCCAGGAGGCGCAATGACCAGGATTGGAATTTCAATTATAACCGTATCCGGCGTGATGCTAATGGTGAGCCCATCTTGAATAAAAAAGGGAGACCCACCTACACAACCGACAAATTCAGCCTGGGTTCCTTGCGGATCAGTCCTAACAGGAACATCAGATTGGTGAGCCGAAATTCAACGATTCACGGTGAGGGTAAAAACAGGGGTGCTGAGAGGAAAGTCGTTACGAGTCCGTGGCGTTATCTCGGGAAGTTTGGCGAATTTCTGCCGCATACGAGGGATCGCGAAAGGACGGAGTCGGGACAGCGCTATGCTGAAGACGAGGCGCTTTTGATCGATTCTGAAACCGGGGTATTGGAGTTCGATGTGAAGTGGAGACTTGGAATGGGAATTCTGAACGATTCAAAACGAACCGTTCAGATGATTCCGCTTGGGGAAACTAACGAACCAGAGCATGTGCTTGAGGCCCAGTTTAAACTTGATACCCGCTTTTCTAGTGGGCCGCAGACGGTCTCATGGCAGATATCCGATCCGAGGCTGAGTTGGTATAAGGACGCCTGGGTTCGGGATGACGAAGAGGAAGGAACACCGGGCTATCCCAACGAAGTTGGCGGCACCCCGCTTGAACCCGAAGATGATTCTACTGAGAAGAGCAAGCTGCGATATTTTCAGCGTGGCCCCGGTCGGGTGAAGGCATTGGAAGATGGTTCTGGCAGAGAATTCAACTTGGACCGTCCAGATGAGTATAATTCCCGAAGCCGGATCACTTCGAAAGGCTACTGGTCAATGCTGCACACCGGTATCCAGGGGAACCCCGATGCCGGGGAAGAGCCCACTCCCTGGCGCACGCTCGATCTTGGGGGAGGTGAATCGAATGAAGATGGGCCACCCGATTACCTGCTGCTGGACCTTTTGGGGGCCACTTATCCGATGCAACACGATCAGTGGAGAATTAACTCAACTCTTCCCGACGAGTTTTCCACGGTGTCATTTATGAACAGCACGGCCGGGCAGGTAAACCTCAACTCCAAGGTTTATCCTGATAACAGCCCTTACTTTACGCCCCCCGAGCGTAAGCGCCCTTTGGAGGCTGTATTCAAACACCTGAGGACGAACCAAGAGGTGAATCAGTTTGTGAGTGCCATCACAGATCACCAGGAGAACGATCCTTTCCTTTACGTTGGCGAATTGGCGGAGGTTCCCGGATATCTCAGGAATGACTCGGACGCGACGCAGTTCCAACATGAGGAGTTATTGCGGAATATGATGGGCAGTTTGACTACGAACTCGAACACGTTTGGTTTGTGGGGTGCTGCCCAGGTTGTGCAGAAGATTCCCGGGCATAACAATTGGGGGGAGTTTGAAGACGGCGACAGGGTTCTCGCAGAAAAGCGTTTCCATGCCATCATTGAACGATATATCTGGCCGGGGAATGATGGCGTACCCGGGAACGCTCACGTGAATGCTTCGGGCGAATGGGATCGGATCGCGCAACAGCGGGCTGAGATTCCCTTCGATGGTAGTTTAACGGATACCTTGTTTGGTCTTCCCGGATCGCCTCCCTTGTTCAAGGCTGGTAATTCAAGACGCCTCCGATTGGATCAAGGAGGAAGCTATCCTGTTTTTGACGGGCCCCAGAAGGTGGAAATGGACCGGTTCGTCACCCGAGCCCTTGGAAAGGTTGCCTGGCATCAAACTACTCTTGAAGACGCTTACAATCCGCCACAGCCGGTGATTAAATACCGCGTCGTTTACTTTCGATATCTGGACGAATGAGAGATTTTTTATGGCTTTTTTGCTTCGCTATTAGTTTTGCTGTTTCGACCATTTCCGCTCAAGACGAGGACGCGGAGGAGGGAATGAAGCCGGTGGCGCCTCAGGTGTTGTGGGAAGCTTTGCCGGGTAACCTCGACGAATGGGTGATGTTGAAGTCGACCGGCGAAATGGGACTGGGGTCATGGCTTGAGAGCAAGGCCGTTCGCGAGTATAAGCGAAAAGATCCACCTGTGCTCGAAGGGCAGCCGAAGCCGTTGCCGGCACCTACGATGTGGACTCGGATTCTTGTGACCGATACCGGGAAGCACCCGGAGCCGCTAAGCCAGTTTCGTGATTTCTCAACGGAAACGCCCTCGGGAGATGACCGAATTGAAAAGCTCAAGATCCAGTCCTGGCCGACCATTACAAAAACCTACGAGGACGGACTGATTGTGGCCAACATGATGGTGGCAGAGCGGTTTGTGGTCGAGTTTGTCCTTAAGGAACAACCCAAGCGAAACCTTCGTTCGTGGGCTCGCCAGATGGACTTCTCTGTTCTCACTGGAGTAAAAGATTCTGATGTGATCTCTCTTCCTCCTGAAGTCTTAATGGTGAAACTCGATCAACTGAAGCCAAAGAGGAACAAGGGTTACCTGATGGGGACAACCTCAGAAGCAGAACTTGAAGCCGAACTGGCGGCGGAAGAAGAGGAACTGCGTGAAGTAATGGGCTACGTGCCCGAGGTTGAGGACGAAGAAGGTGGCCTCGAATAGGCTAGAAGGCTGAATCGCTGCGAATCGAACTCCGCTTCGAATCCAATACCGCGAAGTTAAATGGCCTGACCCTCCGCTTCGCTGGAGAATCAGGCCATTTAATGGCGGTCCGGGTGGGATTGACTTCGGCTACCGCCTCCGTCTTTCTGCGTTCGCCTTCGGCTCGCTGCGAATCGACCTGCGCTTCGAATCCAATACCGCGAAGTTAAATGGCCTGATCCTCCGCTTCGCTGGAGAATCAGGCCATTTAATGGCGGTCCGGGTGGGATTGACTTCGGCTACCGCCTCCGTCTTTCTGCGTTCGCCTTCGGCTCACTGCGAATCGACCTGCGCTTCAAATCCATTACCGCAAAGATTAAAGGCCCGAGTCTCCGCTGCGCTGGAAACTCAGGCCTTTAATGGCGGTCCGGGTGGGATTCGAACCCACGGAACCGTTTCCGGTTCACTTCTTTAGCAAAGAAGCGCTTTCGACCACTCAGCCACCGAACCGTGTCGAATTAATTCCCGTGATTCCTGGCGAAATCCGGGACGCGGAAGGTGCCAGCGATGGTAGCCGCAGTCAAGGGGGATTTGTTGAGATGGGCAGATTTTATGGGGCGTCGGTCGAAGTCTCGCTCAAGCGGACCTCGATGGCGCCGTCCGCTTCGCGAACCTCGTAGATTTGAATGTTTTCGCAGGCAGGACCGCTAAGGACTTCTCCGGTTTCCAAACGAAACTCAGCAAAGTGCCAGGGACAGGCGATGGCTCCGTTTTCGACCATGCCGAAAGCGAGAGTGGCGTCGGCGTGGGGACAGCGATCTTCGAGCGCATAGATTTTTCCTTTGTGCCGCACCACGGCAATGCGATGACCATCCAGTTTGAAGGGGCGCGAGTCGCCTTCGCCCACTTCAGCGGAACTGGCGATTTTGTGAAAGTCTCCGGGATCGCTCATGGAATTTTTTCTCTGATTCAAACTACGAAGCCGAGCTCTTTTTTCAGCTCGGCTGCCGACACGCCGGATCCTTTGAGATGCTTCAAGGTGATGGATTTGTCCCGCTTAGCGAGTCGACGGCCTCCATCATCGGTAAGGAGTTTATGGTGGTGGTAGACCGGGGTGGGAAGATCGAGGAGCTGTTGCAAGACGCAGTGGAGGTGGGTCGATTCAAAAAGATCGACGCCCCTTACAATGTCGGTAACTCCCTGAAGGCCGTCGTCGACGACGACGGCCAGGTGATAACTCGTGCCGATGTCTTTGCGGACAATGACAGCGTCGCCGAGCTCCTCGGGCCGGGCGATCTGTTCTCCATGGATGGAATCCTGCCAGGTGAGTCGAGTCCCGATTATTTCGAGTGCCTTGGATAGATCGAGGCGAAGGGCATAAGGTTCACCGGAGGCGATACGTGCCCGTCTTTCATCTTCAGACAGTCTTCGGCAAGTGCCGGGGTAAAGAGGGCCTTCGCTGCCGTGGGGAGCATGACCAGCCGCTTCGATTTCCCGCTGGATGTCTTTGCGAGTGCAGAAGCAGGGGTAGAGGAGACCTCGATCGTGAAGCGACTTTGTCGCTGCGGTGTAATCAGCCAGATGTTCACTCTGGATTCTAACCGGCTCATCCCATTCGATGCCAAGCCACGCCAGGTCCTCCAGAATTTGGGCAGTGTCCCCTCGACTGCAGCGGTTGAAGTCGATGTCTTCGATGCGTAACAGAAATTTCCCGTTTTCGTTCACCGCCTTCTCGTAGGCTGTCAGGGCGGACCACGCGTGTCCCTTGTGCAGGTGTCCGGTTGGGCTTGGCGCAAAGCGGGTAATCATGTTCCGGAAGAATCATTGAACAATCTCGTTGATTTCGCAATCTACCACCATTGCGGATCGTAACGTCGTTGACCCGCCAAAAACTTGAATTCAATGTTTGCTCTTATGTTCCCCTCCCACTGTTTATTCGCGTTCAACAGGGTTCGGTCTGCTGTGCAACCCTGTTGTGTTTTCGTGATAGCCGCCATGGTGATTTATTCACCTCTCGTCGGCGAGGATGATGGCGCCGGAAATGAGGAAGTGCTTCTGTCAGGCACACGGCAACTTACCTTTGAGGGACGTCGTGCAGGAGAAGGTTATTTCTCTTCGGATGGTTCCAAGATGGTTTTTCAGAGCGAACGCGAAGAGGGAAATCCATTTTACCAGATTTATCTGATGGACCTGGAGTTGGGCGACATCGAAAGGGTTTCGCCGGGGATGGGGAAGACCACCTGTGCCTGGATTCACCCTGACGGCAAGCGGGTCCTTTTCGCATCGACTCATGAGGACGCACAGTCAGAAGCACTTCAGAAGGCTGAGTTTGAAGAGAGGGAATCCGGAAAGGCTCGCAAGTACTCTTGGGACTACGACGAGCACTATGAACTCTTCGCTTTCGATTCCGAGTCAGGAGAATACACCAACCTGACAAACGCCAAAGGATACGACGCGGAAGGAGCCTATTCGCCGGATGGATCCATGATTGTCTTTGCCTCGAACCGACAAGCCTATGACGGCTCCATGAGCGAAAAGGATCAGAAATATTTCAAGCTCGACAAGAAGTTTGCGATGGAGATCTACGTGGCGGATGCCGATGGATCCAATGTGAAGCGATTGACTGAGGTCGACGGATACGACGGAGGACCTTTTTTCAGCGCTGACGGCAAGAAAATCTGCTGGCGCCGCTTTGATCGCAAAGGCCTGAGCGCTGAAATCTTCACGATGAATATCGACGGAACGGAGCAAACTCAGTTGACCCGGATCGGGGCAATGTCATGGGCGCCTTACTTTCATCCCAGCGGCGACTACCTGATCTTCGCAACCAACAAGCATGGCTTTGATAACTTTGAACTTTATCTCGTCGACGCCGCCGGAGAAAAGGATCCAGTTAGAGTCACGGAAACTGACGGCTTCGACGGTCTGCCGGTCTTTTCTCCGGACGGAAGTCAGCTGTCATGGACGTCCAATCGTACGCCTCAGAAACAGTCCCAGATTTTTCTCGCCAATTGGAATCATAAAAAAGCGCTCGAACTTCTCGATGGTAGCCCGGAATTACTCAAGGTAACGGAGGCGGTGGCTCGCACAAAGGTCGAACAAGGGAAAACGGCACTACCCAAAACGGTGTCAGCGATCGATGAAGAAGATTTGCGTCAGCACATTGAGTATCTCGCATCTGAGGAACTGGAGGGTCGCTTGACCGGGACTGAGGGAGAAATCAAGGCAACCCAATATGTGGCCGATCTGTTTGAGAGTCTCGGGCTTGAACCTGGCGGCGATGACGGCACTTTCTTTCAGCCTTTTGAGTTTACGGCTGGTGTTGCTGTTGGCGAAAACAATGCGATGACATTGAAGATTGGTGACGCGGAGGTGACGCCAGAAGTCGAGGATGATTGGCGGCCGGTTTCGTTTTCCCAGACGGGCGAGATAGAAGAGCGAGCTATCGCTTTCGCCGGGTATGGCCTCGAAATTCCAGATGGAAAAGGGGGTGAATCTTATTCCAGCTATTTCCATCTCGATGTGAAAGACAAATGGGTCATGGTGCTGCGTTACGTCCCGGATGATGTGCCTAAAGAGCAGCGCGATGAGATGCAGCGCCATTCACGACTGCGCTTCAAGGCAGCTCAGGCGAGAAGGAAAGAAGCCGCGGGCATCATTTTTGTTACCGGCCCTAATACGGAAGTAAATGAAGAACTCATTCCGATGCGGTTTGACGCTTCTCTGGCTGATTCAGGTATACCGTCGATCAGTATCACCACAGAGATTGCCGAAAAACTCGTCGCGCAGGCCGGAAAAGATCTGAAAGAAATACAAACGACCCTGGACACCGGCGAGATGGTCCAGGGGTTTGATATTCCTGACACGAAACTCAAGGTTGAGATTGATGTGGATCAAGAGAAAAGAACCGGAAGGAACGTTCTCGGAATTCTATCGGCCGGCCAGACCGGACCCCATCCGAATCCAGCGGTGGTGATCGGGGCTCACGTCGACCACCTTGGGGCAAAAGCGGGCCAGGGATCCCGCGCCACCGAAGAAGAGCAGGACCAAATTCATTATGGAGCGGACGACAACGCTTCGGGAGTTGCTGCTTTGATAGAAATTGCTGAGTTTCTTGCTGATCAACGCGAGCGCGATAAGCTTGAGTTAACGCGGGACGTGGTATTCGCAGCTTGGTCGGGAGAAGAATTGGGACTGCTGGGTTCTTCTCACTTCGTTCGGGATCTGGCGAAGCAGGCCCTCGGGGATGAGAGTGCCCCCTTGGGGCTTTTGATTTCTTCCTACTTGAATATGGACATGATTGGGCGCCTTGCCGACAAATTAGTCCTGCAAGGGACTGGTTCCAGTGACTACTGGGAAGGCGCTATTGAGAGAAGAAATGCTCCCATCGGTCTGCCAATCACAATTCAGCCAGATACCTACCTCCCGACGGATGCTACCAATTTTTACCTGAGAAAGATTCCGATTTTGAGCGCGTTCACGGGAGCGCACGCAGACTACCACACTCCCCGGGATACAGTAGACAAGATCAATTATGAAGGAACTGCTGACATTGCTAAATTGATGGGGCTGATTGTGAGGGAGTTGTCAATCGACGAAGCGGGACCAAAGTATGTGAAAGTCGCCCCCCCCAAGAATCGGGGGGCAAGAGGTTTTCGGGTTTATCTAGGCACGGTCCCAGATTACAGCCAGGGTGAAATCAAAGGAGTGAAATTGAGCGGGGTAGCGGATAATGGCCCGGCAGGAAAAGCGGGTGTAAAAGGTGGTGATGTGATTGTCGGTCTGGCCGGCAAAAATATTCTCAATATCTATGACTACACCGATGCCATGGCCGGTCTCAAGGTGGGAGAGGAGACCCAAATTGTCATTCAAAGAGGGGAAGAGAAGCTGACCCTGAAACTCGTTCCGGGTTCCAGGGACTGATGGAAGGTTGAAAAACGCCGTAAAATCGGGAAAAAAGCGACTTTTTCTCGCTTTTCGGCGTCAAATTGATGAGGAATTACCCGCTTGCGAACCGAGGCGGTCTGCTGCTACAGTCTCGGGCTACGGGTTTAACGACAACTGAGATTCCTCCTTTTTGGCTAATTTTCGACATAATCAACCGCTTGAAGTGCGGTTTCTGAAGGCTGGGGCGGCGTTGACGGCTACGTTGCTGATCGGACTATTGGGTTTTGTTGATATCGCCCTCGCTCAAAGTGACATCGCTGCGGTGGCGGCTCGCGAGGCTCAGAAAAGGCAGTCACAAGTCAAAGCCGCTCAGACCCTATTTACGGCAGGTGCTTCTGCCATGTCTGATCGATCCTACGGCGAGGCCATGGACAACTTCAAGGGGGCGTTCAGAGCCATGCCGAATGTTCCGGCAGTTGAAGATCAGCGACGCATCTTCTTCAAGCAGTTCCAGACGGCTTCCTTGGCGTTTACCGATGTATTGATTCAGGAAGCGAAGTGGGCTGAAGCCGTTCAGACCCTCGAAGACGTCTTGGAGACGGCACACGACGGATTCATTCCTGATTCGTTGATCGACCCGAACGTCAAGATAACGCTTGAAGAACTCCACATCCATGACGGGCGTTTTAATCAGGCGATGACTCCCCGGCATCTTCGCAATATTGAGGAGGTTCAGGCGAAACTCATTCTCGCAAAAGGCTACATGGAACTCGGCGACTATGACCGGGCCGATTATACCTATAATCAGGTTCTCAATATCGACCCCTCCAACGAGGCGGCACGGCGCGGGCAGGAAGAAGTCGAGCGCCTTCGCATGAATTATTACGATGCCGCCTACGATCAAACTCGAGCCAAGGCACTCGCGGAGGTGGCAGCGGGATGGGAGACTCCCATCGTGAGAATGGATTTGGGAGATGATGTCGATACTGGCTCAATGACCGAAATTGCAAAATCCGGTAATGTTATCATCGAGCAAAAGCTTAAGAACATTATCATACCGAGCCTGGAGTTTCGCGATGCCCGACTCGTAGATGTGATTGATTTCCTTGTCGCCAAGTCGCAGGAATTTGATGTCCAGGAAGCGGATCCGGCCCGGAAAGGTGTCAGTATTGTGGTGGATCCGAGCGGATCAATTGACGGACAGGATCCTTCGCAACTACCCGTGACGGTTCGCCTGACGAGCGTCCCGATGGAGGCGGCCCTGAAATATGTGACTCAATTGGTCGGCATGAAGTATCGCATCGATGAGTATGCGGTCTTCGTGGTTCCGAATTCTGTGGCGTTCGATGAAGGCCTGATTACTCGCCGTTACCCTGTGCCTCCCGGCTTCATTTCATCAGGGAATCAGGGTGCAGGAGCTGCAGACGCTATCAATGACCCGTTTGCGACGCCTCCGGCGGCAGGATCGAGCGGCCTGACCCTCAAGCGAATCACCGCACAGGAATTTCTCGAACAGTCCGGTGTGGTTTTCCCGCCCGGTGCTTCCGCCAACTACATCCCGACGACGAGCACGCTCGTGGTAACCAATAATGTTGACCAGCACGCCACGGTCGAAAACCTGATCCAGATCTCGAAAGATAGTGGCAGCAAGATGGTCAAGGTGAACGTCAAGATGGTCTCCATCGAGCACGAAAACTTGGAGGTGTTGGGACTCGACTGGCTGCTGGGAGCATCGAACCTCGGTGGCAGCTCAGGCACGTTTTTCAGCGGTGGTACGGATGGTTCGACATCCACTCCGACATCGGTGGTAGATTTTCCTTTTCTTGACCCAGCAACGCAACTTCCGATTGGCCTGAATCCAGTCACCAGCGGTCTTCGCATGGCTGATATCTCTTCGACCCAAACGATTGAGGATGTCATTAATCGCAACAGCCCGTCGTCTCCTTCCGCCAAGTATCCCGGTGTTTTCTCTGTGGCTGGTGCTTTTACTGATCCTCAGTTTCAGGTGGTCCTCCGGGCTTTGAGCCAAAGCAAAGGCACTGATGTGATGTGTGATGTGCATGTCTTCGTGAAGCCGGGCCAGATTGCTTCAATTGAGCAGGTGCGCGAGTTTATCTATCCGACGGAGTATGATCCTCCGGAGATTCCTAACCAAATTGGTGGAGGAATTGGTGACGGAGCTGTCGAGGTTTTTCCTGTGACCCCGGCAACGCCAACTGCGTTCGAGACGCGGTTGCTTGGCAAAGTAATCGAGGTGGAACCCTCCGTTTCATCGGACAACCTCGCCGTAAATTTGAACGTAACGGCAGATTTCAGCGACTTCATTGGTTTTATTAATTACGGCACACCAATCCTGGGCGGTGGCACCACCCCCGATGGTCAGCGGGTTGTCGTGACTGAAAATGAGATCCTAATGCCGGTTTTCGATGCCGTTCGGGAAACGACGAACGTGACAGTCTGGGACGGGCAAACGATCGCCATTGGTGGATTCCACGGCGAGAGTGTTCAAGCATTCGATGACAAAGTTCCCGTGGTCGGTGATCTCCCCGTTTTGGGTAGAGCTTTCCGGTCGAACGGTAGCGATCGCAACAAGAGAGCCCTCCTTATCTTTGTATCCGTGCTCCTCGTTGACCCAGGTGGCAATCCGATTAATGCGGCTGCGGAAGGTGAACCCGAGTTGATGACTCGACTCGACGACAGCAGTAATTGAGACTCGGTATTTTCGATTCAGAATCTGTTGCACCCAGCTAGGTGAAAATCGTCTTTTTACAGGGATTTCTTGCGACATTTTCTTTGCAATCCGCGAGTGGCTTGGTTAACTCTCCAAAACTTTCTCTCCTTGCGAATTTCCCACTAAAATGAGCGTGTCCGCGACTTCGGATTCCCCCGAAACAAGCGAAGGCCCTTCTGGTTCAGCAGAAGGGGTTACTGAACTTCAAAATGCTATTATCCGCTTTGCGGGTAACTCCCAAGACGGCATTCAAACTATCGGCGCCTTTTTGGCAAAGCTCGCCGGTCGAAGTGCAAGGGAAGTCATGACTTACATGACGATTCCTTCCACGATTTCGGGTGGTCCCTCGATCTTCCAAGTCCATCTGGGATCGGGCGAAGTGCTCTCAGCCGGTGATGAATCTGACTTTCTTGTCGCCTTTTATCAGCATTCCTATGACAACCACATTGCGTCGTTGAAAGATGGTGGGATCTGTATCTATGACAGCGATCACGTGGAGGAAGTCAAGAAGGGTGAGCGAGGTATTATTCATGTGGGGATTCCCATCACCAGTACTACGGTCGAAGCGATTGGGGGCAGTGCGAGAGACCGGGGTAAAAACATTTTCGTTCTGGGTCTGATCACTCAGTTGTTCCAGTTAAATAAGGAAAAGTTGGTTTCCCTCATTGAAATGCAGCTTGGCCGAAAAGGGGAGAGTGTCCTCAGAAATGCGATGCTGGCGTTCGATTCCGGTTTTGCCTATCCAGTTGGCGATATCGTAGGGCAGCAGTTTGATCTCAAGGAAGGAGTTGAGAAAGCGGGGGACCAAGTGACGACTGACGGGAATACCGCGATCACCCTTGGCCTGATTGCCGGTGGGGTTCGTTATGGGGCAGGATACCCGATTACTCCCTGGTCTACGATTATGGAGCAACTCCGCAGCGAACTGCCAAAATATGGTGGGCTATTCGTCCAAGCTGAGGACGAACTTGGCGCTGTGGCCATGGCGATTGGTTTCGCTTATTCCGGCCACGTCGCCATTACCGGAAGTTCCGGCCCTGGATTGTCCCTGAAAATGGAAGCCTTGGGTTATGCCACCATGGCCGAAATTCCGCTGGTGGTGATTAATGTGCAGCGTGGTGGACCCAGCACCGGGCTCCCGACGAGCGTTGAACAATCAGATCTGATGCAGGCCATCTATGGCAGTCATGGTGACGCTCCGCGTATTGTGATCGCTCCTAAGAATGTTGAGGACTGTTATTACACGGCTATCGAAGCATGTGAACTGGCCAAAGAATACAGCTGCCCGGTGATTGTGTTGACGGATCAGGCGCTTGCGTCCCGGATTGAAGCTTTCTCGGAGCCCGACCTATCAAACGTTGTCGATCCAGAGCTTGACCAAGAGGCCCGAGGCGAGGAGTTCAAACCATACCCGCTGGATGGCTTGACTAAGCACGCTCCTCCGGGAGCACCCATGGCCGAGGGCAAGTATCCTGTGGTGACTGGCCTGGAGCATGATGAATGGGGGCACCCTAGCGGTAATCCTGAGATGCACCAGCGCATGATGGCCCGTCGCCGCAACAAGTTGAAGGCGATGGCTGAAACACTTAGCCTCCCGGAAATTTATGGAGACGAATCCGGAGACGTGCTCCTCGTTGGCTGGGGGTCTACTTGGGGGCCGATTCGCGAATCCGTCAGTCGGATTCAGTCTCGCGATATCAGCGTGGGCGCAATCCACCTGCGTCACCTCAATCCTCTTCCTAACGGACTTGAAAAAATCTTTGCGTCATACAAACACGTCGTTGTTGTGGAAATGAATGACGAAGGGCTTTACGGCAGCGGCCAGCTCGCCACGCTGCTTCGTTCCCGTTACTGTGATCCTAAGATAACTTCGATCTGCAAAACTGACGGTCTGACTTATAAAGTGCGCGAAATTGTTGAAAAAATTGAGGCCATTGTATCTCCAGCCTAAATACCACATCCTATTCGAATCATGTCCTCCACGACCGACGAGCCCAAAAAACTGACCAAAAAAGATCTCTCTGCGGACCACCCAACGTGGTGTCCCGGTTGCGGTGATTTCGCCGTGCTAGCTGCTTTTTTCAAAGTGCTGGAAAAACTTCAAATTCCCCACGAGAAAATCTGCACGATTGCCGGTATCGGCTGTTCTTCCAGGTTTCCCTACTTCGTCAACAGCCACGGCGTTCACTTTATCCACGGGCGTGCCTTACCACTGGCTTCGGGAGTGAGCCTCTCGCGGCCCGACCTTCACGTGTTTGCTTTTGGGGGTGATGGCGACGGCTACTCAATCGGTGGAAACCACCTTGATCATGCAGCGCGGAAGAACATCAACCTCACCTACGTGGTGATGGATAATTTTGTCTACGGTCTGACGAAGAAACAAACGTCTCCGACGAGTCCTGAAGGTTTCAAGTCTAAGACGGACCCAACCGGGGCGATTGACCGTCCCATCAACCCGATGAAGAAGCTTGTCTATGGGGGAGCTTCATTCGTTGGGCGTACACACGCGGCTCAAGTGAAGCATATGATGGAAATGTTTGAGCGGGCGATTAAACATCCTGGTTTCAGTGTGGTGGAAGTTCAGTCGGAATGTGTCGTTTTCTATCCAGGTATCTTTGATAATGCCAACCCTCGAAAAGGTGGGGAGTTTGAGATCATTGAAGAGAAAAAGTGGGATGACACTGAAGAGGATCAGTCCCGTCATGATGTCACCGATGAGAACGCGGCTTACGAGTTAGCTTCGCTTCAGTATCCCGGCAAATTCGGCGTCTTTTATGAAGCGGACCGACCCACCAAAAACCAACTCGAGCAGCAATGGATTGATGCTTCGCGAGAAAAAGTTGGGGACAAGTCGTCGGCCGAGATACTCGCGGATCGGTTTGCTTCGATGAAGTAAGCCCGGCGCAGACAAAGCTGTTTCAAGAATAGGCCTGCTTCCGGCACGGGGGCAGGCCCTTTTTGTGTTCACGGTGAAGAAAAGGGAACTCCGAGTATTTTTAAAAAGTTTTTGAAAACAGTCACAATTTTGATCATTTTTTAAAAATTAATTTGCAGCATTTAAAATGTTTGGTAATCCTTGATTAACGCGACAAGTTTGTTTTCAGGAATTACTGACGAACCGCCCCAATTCTTCCGATACCAAGCAGATAGTTTCCGACCCATTTTCGGGGTGTTTTGCGATTCGTGACGTTTTTTTAACACAAACAGACATATCCACTTTTGAGGCTGTAGGGGGGCTCGACTTATCGAGCCTCGGGCAGAATCACTGGTAGTAGTTTGGGAATACGGACGTTAGCTGCTTCTCCCTTGTTATCAGCAGCTTCCGGCCGATCCCGAGTTGAGGGATAGTCGCAGTCCGTGGCATTGGCAGGTGCCCGGGCTGCGACTTTTTTCTTTCGGGGGTCTTGGCTTTTAAGTTAGTCGAATAGGTGAAAGTGACGAAGCTGTCGCTTTTATCGGCATCACTTCAGGGAATGATCGCTAATAATTTTTTCGATGAGGTTTCGCGATGAGACCCCGCGATCGTGAGTGCATGTCAACAACATCATTTGTTTCGACCCGGACCTATTACCTAAGTCGTTCGCTATGAAAATCACCTTTGTCACTGACACCTATTCTCCGCAGGCCAACGGCGTGGCTACCACACTGGAGCGCCTCGTTAAGGGATTACAGGAACGGGGAAACGAAGTGGATATTATCAGGCCGGCTATCCTGGCTTGCGAAGAAGCGGGGCTGCGAGTCCCATCCTTCGGACTGCCCGGTTACAAGGAAGTCAGGTTTGGCTTCCCGATGAAACTGGTGCTTCAGTCCCGTTGGAGCAGGAATCGACCGGATGTGATCTATGTGGCCACTGAGACTCCCCTGGGAGCTTCCGCCATTTCTGCAGCGCGTGCCCTCGGCATCCCTGCCGCTTCCGGATTTCACACTAACTTCCAGCAATACATGGCGCACTACCAGATGCCGCTGTTGGAAAAGGCGACGCTCAAATACCTCCGTCACCTCCACAATCGCTCGACCTGCACTTTTGTTCCGTCGCGAGATGTGATTGCTGATCTTGATGCCCGTGGATTTGAGAACCTTGAGTTGTTGCCGAAAGGTGTGGACACCCGGCTCTTCTCGCCTAAGAAACGAAATCTGGCGCTTCGGCAGTCCTGGGGCGTTCGCGAAGGGAGCTTGGTCGGTCTTTACGTGGGACGAATTGCCGCGGAGAAGAATCTTCCGGTGGTGGCGAGATCCTTTGTCGAGGTAAAGAAGCGGATCCCTGATTTCCAGGGGGTGTTCGTCGGAGACGGACCTCTTCTCAAGGAGATGAAGAAGGAGCATCCTGAGTTTATTTACGCAGGCGTTCAGAGAGGAGATGACCTGGCCGAACACTACGCCTCGGCTGACCTCTTTGTTTTTCCAAGCATCACGGAGACTTTTGGCAACGTGACGCTTGAAGGCATGGCGAGTGGACTGGCAGTCGTTGCCTACGACTACGCCGCTGCCCGTCAGCATATTATTTCAGGTCACAATGGTTTCTCGGTTCCGTTTAATGACGAGGAAGCCTTCGTTGTGGCAGTGGTAGACGCAGCGAAATCCGACCTGACTGACTTGCGGGCTGAAGCCCGATCTTCCGCTCGCAAGGTGCGCTGGAAGAAAGTCGTGAAGCGATTTGAGAAGCAACTGAAGAATTTGTCCATGGGTGATGCCCCGGGCTTCGATTCTGAGTTTCTCGAAGTTCCCACCGCTCACTCTGCCTACTCATGAAAAAATACGACTATCACACGATCTTCATCTCTGACCTGCATCTCGGCACCCGGGACAGCAAGGCAAAAGAAGTGATCGAGTTCCTCAAAGCAACTCGTTGTCAGAAACTGATTCTTAATGGTGACATCGTGGATGGATGGGCGCTGAAGAGTGGAGGCAAATGGTTGCCGGAGCACACCAAGTTTGTGCGCACCGTGTTGAAGAAGATTGAGAAGCAGGGGACCGAGGTGATTTACCTGCGGGGAAACCACGATGACATCCTCGAGCGTTTCATGCCCATCAATTTCGGCAATCTCAAGATCATGGATGAATACCTCCACGAGACGCCTGCCGGAGATTATCTTGTGGTTCACGGGGACGGGTTTGATTCCGTCACCACCGACAACAAGTGGGTCGCCGTGGTCGGGGCAAAGGGCTACGAATTGCTCCTCAATGTGAACCGGCTCTACAACAAGTGGCGGGCTTGGCGGGGGAAGGAGTATTACTCTCTCAGCAAGAAGATTAAGGAGAAAGTGAAGTCTGCCGTGAGCTTCATTGATCGCTATGAGGATCAGCTGAAGGAGTTGGCCGTGGTCCGCGATTGCTGCGGTATCATTTGCGGCCACATCCACACGCCTGCCGACAAGCAGCTCGATAACGGGGTTCACTACCTCAATTCCGGCGACTGGGTCGAATCGTTGACTGCGATCGTTGAGAAGAAGCCGGGTGAGTTCGAATTGATTAACTACACCGAATTCATGGAGCGCGGTGAAACTTCGGAATGCCTCAAAGAAAATGAAGGGGACTTTATTGAAAATGAGGAACTAAAGGGCCTTCCGATTGGAGTCGTCGCGGCTTAGTTACTTGCCCGGCTTCAAGGGTGTGGTATTTTGTATTAATGTCAGATGTTCCCCATACCTTGGCCAACTTCAGTAGTGCGCTCCGGGAAGCGAGAAACAGTGTCCTGAGGATGGCCAGTATCGCCGAGCAAAACCTCGAGAATGCGGTTCGAGGTTTGCTGACCCGCAACGCCGAGCTTTGCAACGAGGCTATTGTCGAGGACGATGAGGTGAACAATCTCGAGCGTCGGATTGACGCTGATTCCTTCGAGATCCTGATGCGCTACAATCCGGTTGCCAGTGACCTTCGCGAAGTGATTGCCGGAATGAAGGTTGCCAATAACCTGGAGCGGGTATCTGACGAGGCTCAGAACATTGCTCGCCGCGCCCGAAAGATTTTGAAACACCCCGAACTGGACGGGGTGGCCATGGTTGAGCCGATCTATGAAAAAGCTCTGAGCATTTACCGTGACGCTCTCAAATCCTTCGCCGAAGGGGACAACGAACTGGGCCTTTCTCTTTATGACCGGGACAGTGAGCTGGACAAAGCTCACAACGACCTCATCAAGGATCTCACCAAGCGCATGGACAGCGATGCGGTGAAAGTGAAGCCTTACCTGCATCTCGTCTTCATTGTCAGGAGTCTCGAGCGGGTTGGTGACCATGCGGTGAACATCGCAGAGGACGGTATCTTCCTCGTGAGTGCCGCCAATGTGCGCCACCTTGGACCTGAGAAGGCTGCCGAGGAGATCGAAGCGGCCAACTAATTGGCCGCCAGGGATTAATTATCCAATGGAGAGGAGAGCCGTAAGGCTCTGTTTTTGTGCCTGTCTCATTAGCTGAAATGGGCGCCCCATACGCAAAACAGGGTTGAGTGAAACACCCAACCCTGCTTGCGAAAAAGGTTTTGTTCTGAAAAGCGATTAACGCTTGGAGAACTGGAAGCGCTTACGGGCTTTGGGCTGACCGGCCTTTTTACGTTCCTTCTTACGGGAGTCACGGGTGAGCAGGTCAGCTTCGCGGAGCGTGTCCTTGAGTTCCTCGTTGGTCTTGAGGAGAGCGCGGGCGATTCCGAGCTGGATCGCACCGATCTGGCCGGTCACACCGCCACCTCGAGTGTTCACTGCGACGTCGAACTGGTTCACTGCATTCGCCACTTGGAAGGGGTGAAGGACTTGGTTCTGGAGAGAAAGCGTGCCGAAGTAATCTTCGAAAGCGCGCTTGTTGATAGTGATGTTTCCGCTGCCGGGAGTCAGGGTGACTCGCGCGGTGGAGGTCTTGCGGCGACCGGTTGCTGAGTAGGATTCGCTCATAGCGTGATTTGCTGCTTCGAAATTAAGCTTCGGGATTAAAGTTCGTAGGCCTCAGCATTCTGGGCATCGTGCGGGTGCTCGGCACCAGCGTAAACCTTGAGTTTCTTCATGATCTGACGACCAAGGCGGTTGTGGGGGACCATTCCATTGACAGCACGCTCGACGATCAATTCCGGGCGGCGCTCACGGAGTTTGGCGACGTTCTCACGCTTCTGACCACCAACGTAGCCGGAATAAGAGGTGTAAATCTTTTGCTCTTCCTTGTTACCGGTGAGCTTCACCTTGTCTGCGTTGACTACGACAACGAAGTCTCCGCAGTCCACGTGGGAAGTGAAGAGAGGCTTGTCCTTGCCGCGTAGCAGCTTGGCAGCAGCAACGGCGACGTCTCCGAGAACCTTGTTCTCGGCGTCGATCACATACCATTTACGGTCGATTTCTTCAGCTTTGGCAGAAAACGTTTTCATTTCCCTTTTTATATCTCCCGCCCTCTTCCTGGAATCGGACCCAAGATTCAGTCCTCTCTGACTTCCCAGTGGCGGGAGGGGAGCGGGAATCTAGGCGGTTTGTCCAGCTTGTCAAGGCTTTGGAACCGCGAAAAATCAAGGGTTTTTCGCGAATCCACGATTCTACAGCGCCTAAAGCATGGGTCAGAAGGCCAAGAGAGTCCGTCCCCGGTTCGTAATGGAGATGATCCTCAGCTAAACGCCCATGCCATTCTCCCCGTTTTTTATCGTTGGAAGCCTGCTTCTGGGCGCCTTTTGCCTGCAATCCCGGTTCGCTACACCGGAAGCTGATCCAAACATTCCGGAGGAGGAGAAACAGGCATTTCGTCAGAGTCTCGTCCATCAGAAGGCGTGGCGCGCGCCCTGCTTTTTTAGGAACGGAAGCTAGGTTTGACGAGACTGGCCCGATCTGGCATAAGGAAACCCATCTGTGATGCCGAGTTTTTTGCGAATTGGATGGTTGTTGGGGCTTATGCTGGGGCTTGGGGCTCCCGCGTTGTCAGGAGATTACAACCAGCTCATCCTTGATCGGATCGAAAAGATGCCGGCTGGCGGGACCTACGCCCGCTATCGCAAGGATTTGCCGAAATCGCAGCGATTCAATGAGCTTTACCAGACGGTAGAAGATCTCGGCAGTTCTCTTCAGGTTGGGCTGGCCGGCCAGTTGAAGGTCCGGCCGGAAAAGTCAGCACAATACAGTTTCTGTTCCAGCGCGACCTATCTGCTCTTCTGCGATGTCGTCAGTGAAGTGAACTTTGCCGGAGGTGGTTCGAGGGAACTCAGCGGTGAAATGGCTGATGTGGGGGACAAAATTTCTGTAATTCACGGAAAAATGGACGGTGTCGGTATCTTCGGGCACTGGAACGCCGACGGACCCGGAACGGCTGTTCTCTTCGAACGTCTCGGTCTGGGTAGTAATTTTTCGTCTTTCGACGACGCCAGGCCCGGAGATTTCATGAAGATTTTCTGGAACGAGTCGATCGGAAAAGGAGAGAGCGGGCATCTCGTTGTCTATCTTGGACTGAATGAGACCAGCGATCAGGTCAAAGTCTGGTCAAGTAACATGAACAACGATGATGGCTCTAACGGTTACGGAACCATGTGGGTTGAACGCAGCCGGATTAAGCGTGTGCTCTTTTCCCGTCTCGAACGTCCTGAGAACCTTGCCAACTGGCTGAAGTTCTCCGAAGCCGAGCACACCAGTGAATACCTCGTTCGCATTCGCCAGACGGGTTCGACGGGCGAGGAGATGAAGCAGGTCACCGCGGCCAAAAACTGAATTCGTCTCTGAACGGGGCTCCCAGTGGGCTCTGAAGTTGAAATTTGTCGTGAAGCGGGGTGGGGAGTTATGGAAGTTTAAGAAATTATCTTTATTATTGTAAATATTTTAGATTTGCGTAATATCTCAGCCATGGCTTCTGCTCACAACCGGCTTTGCTTTAACGAACTCAGCGAAAAAGCGGCTGCTGTGCCGAAATGGGGTCGATCGCATCACCGCCCGGGACTGGATTGGCTCGCACCGGTTTCGGATGTGAACCAGGTAGATTCGCCAACCCATGACGCGTTACTGGTGGGACCTTCGGATCAGTATGTCGTGGGCGAAATGCTCAAGCCTCACGTTTTGGCCCACCTTCTCAATTTTTCGCGCTTTCGTTGCACCGGACTGGCCGGAATCGATCGCACGGACGTGGGAGGTCATGCTGTGAGAAACTACGGCGAAGGGGCACTCGAGATGGGGGGCAAGCAGCTGCAGCTTCTCCACTTCGGGACTGAAAGTATCAGCGAACATCTAGTCGACGGATATCCCAAAGCGGTCAACGAGGAGGAGGCCGAGCGTTTTGAAAGCCTGGCGCTGATCAGCAGAGACGAGGAGTTGAATGCCTATGTGCGTCGTCGAACCGGTCAGTTGGATGACTTTGCCTACATGCTCGCTCCTGAGGGTGAGTTCTACGGAGCCCGCGCCAGTTTCCTCGCGGTCGGCCTGGCCGATCCCAATGCGATGAACTCTGAAATGCGGGATCGACTGGTTTCCCAGATGCTCCGAGCCGATTTTGTTGGTATCAGCGATGAGAATGGAGCCGATTTTCTGGAGAAGAAAGGCGTCGACGTTCACCGGATGCCTTGTCCGCTCAGCGTGATTCCCCAGGTTTGCGCCCGCCAGTTGCGTGAGCATCGCGACAGCGAAGCCTTGGAGGCCGTGCGTGATCGTTTTCCCAATGGCTGGATTGCCGTGGAAATCGGATCGGCCAAGCCGGCTGACTTCGACGAACTGACCTCCGCGCTGCGTGATGTGAGCGAAGAGGAAGGACTTGGTCTCGTCTTTTTTGATGCGTCCCGGCAGGGGACGGCTTCGACCCGCCGTTGGGTCAAAGCCTTTCCGGAGTGGAACGCTGCCAGTTTCGGCTCCGATAACATTTGGGAGATAGCATCACTGCTTCTCGACTCACGCCTCTACTGTGGAACTTCGCTCGATTGCCGTGTGATCTGCATGTCAGGAGGGGTCGCGAGGATCAATATTCCAACCGGAGGTAACACGACCCGCAGCTACTGTGAACTGTGGGAGCACGATGAGATGCCGATCGAGTTTTCCAACGAGAAAGAATGGAAGGTCGCTTTCGCCGAAGCTCTCCGGGTCGATCCCTCCACTCTGCAAAAACATGCCGGCGATTTGCGCCGGGAATTTTTTGAAGCGCTCGCCAAATTCTGCGAAAGCACAGGTCTCGCGCCGAAACTGCATCCGGATAGCGTGGAAACGCCCCACATGAGGACGGCGAGCCGACTTCACCACCTTCAGGATGAATGGTTATCCGATGAAACGAACCTGAAACTTTTCCGCGAGCTGAACCGCAAGGTAAGCAAGCGATCTATGGCCAGCCAGATCAAGCGAAAGCTTGGACTGCGGCGGCAGCGCGCCTAGAAAAGAGGCACCCCGCGGGTGCTGCGATCTTGCCAATGGTGCAGAAGGCTTTACCTTCCGCACAGATGCCGGCAATCTAGGTTCCGGTAATTCAGTAGAATGCAACGGTATGTTTTCACAGCCCTCTCAATCGGGGTCGGTGCCGCTCTGGTAATCATCATCGCGATCTCGCTGGGAGCATTCTCTGCTGTGGCGACATGGCTGGAGAATCTTTACCTTTCCCGGGGGATTCTGAAGGTGTCTCCGGTGGAGCGCTACCTGTGGTTGGAAATGCTGATTGTCCTCGCGGTTTCCGTGGGACTGGCCTGGTGTGTCATCGACGTGTCGCAGGTTGCCCAGAAGATTCTCGTGTTCGGCTGTGCGATCCTGCTCGTTCTCGGGCTTTCACCAACGATGGCCTTGTATGGGGTTTTGTTTGAGCCGTTTTCCGTACTCGGCGCCGGTCTTCTTGCTGCGGCAGGAGGCTTTGTTTTTGCCGGCACAGAACGGGGTACGAGAAAGCGTGTCCTCGAGGATGTGCTCGGCCTTCGTGTCTCGCATTCGACTTTCAGCCAGTTGCTCAATGCGCCGGAACCTCCCGATTTCGACGGTGCCGTGCGAGAAGTGACGGTGTTGACCTGCCGAATTTTCAATCACGCCGAGCTCAGGGAAAAACTGGAAGCGGCTGAGTTGATGAAGATGAGTAATCTCTTTATTCGCAGCGTTTCGACCTTTCTCACTTCCCGAGGTGCCTACCTCGATGAATCAGGCCCCGAACTGGTGCGCGTCTTCTTCGGAATGCTACAGCCGGATGATGAGCATGCCGAAAAGGCCTGCCAGACAGCTCTTGAACTCCGCTACCGCCTCAAGACCCTCAATCAGGAATGCGAGACGCGCTGGTTTCAGCCGCTCCACTACGGGATTGGTATCAGCTCTGGTCCCATGACCGTCGGCGTTTATGGGGCGAAGGAACACTATTACTTCAGTGGCATCGGCGCCGAGACCGATTTCTCGAGGCGCCTCGCGCACGCCAATCTCCGCTACAACTCCGATCTTCTGGTCGGTCCGGAGACCTACCGCCGCGTCCAGGAACGGTTTGAGTTCCGTCCCATGGAAATGTTCTACGATCCCGAGGACGATGTCATGACCGAGATCTACCAGTTGCTGGCGGTCTCCGATTCGTTTGACGAAAAAGAGCGGCAACGACGTGATCTGTTCTGGCAGGGGGTAATCTACTATCGTGAGAAGAAATTTGAGGAAGCGCTCGATCACCTGACCCGGGCCCGCATCGCCGGTGGGGGAGACGGACCGGTCGAGTTCTTCATTGCCCAAACCCAAGATGCGCTGACAGCGCCGGAGGACGGGCCCAAGGCTAGATCCGAGCAATTGACCGAAGACGGTCATGCGCGATTGATCAGTTTGATGTAGTCGCCGGTCGGGTCTATGGATTGAATCAATATGGCACAAGTCGACTATCCGGATCCGGTCAAAGCGCTGATCGTGCAACTCAAGCAACTTCCCGGTATCGGACCGAAGAGCGCTGAGCGAATTGCGGTTTGGATGATGCAGAAGGGACCGGAGACATCGTCGTTATTTTCCGATATTGTCAGGACAGCCGGTGACACGGTGGTGGAATGCCGGACCTGCGGGTTCTTTGCCACAGAAGAGACCGGCTGCGCGATCTGCGATTCGGTCCAGCGCGACGGTAGTTCGCTGTGCGTGGTGGAGCAGCCCACAGACATTCTACCGTTAGAGCGTTCTGGAGCTTATCGCGGTCATTACCACACACTGCGGGGCAGAATCTCACCACTCGACAATGTGGGCCCCGAGGACTTGCGCATTCGCGAGCTGGTGGAGCGTCTCAAGGCTGGTGAATTTACCGAGGTCATTCTTGCATTGAGTTCCGATGTGGAGGGCGAAGCGACCGGTAATTACCTCGCGGAACTGCTCGGAGAATTTGCCGAAATCAAGGTATCGCGGCTCGCTCAGGGAATACCGGCAGGGGGAGGCCTCGAGTCAGCAGATGAGTTGACCCTGATGCGGGCACTTCAAGGCCGCGTCGGAATGTGAGGCGGCTGAGGGACTGGCGGCTCAGGGCGTTGCGGAAGCCTGGAGGAAGGAAGGTGTCACTTTGATTGTGACCTCTTCCAGTCCACGGAGGACAACGAACTTGGCAGGAACGCCGACCGGGAGATTAAAAGGAGCGTCACAGAGATCAATCAGCTCCTCGATTTTAGATCCGTTGAGGGAAATGATCACATCTCCCGTTTTGAAGCCGGCTTCTTTCGCAGGTGAGTCGGGTTTCACCTCGATAATAGCAGGAGTCGAGGACTGATCGTGAAAACTCAGGCCGACCCAGGAAGGGGCTGATTTGTCAAAGCGTTCCAGGTCGAGGATGACCTTGCGTATCTGCGCCGCAGGAATGGCATGAGCTTCGTTGTCCAACTCGAGGTCGAGGTCGGATACGAGTCCGACAATCTTCCCTTTTTCGCTCAAGAGAGGCATTCCAATCCGGCAGACTTTTTCGGCCTCGGTAATGCGCACTCGGAGGAAGGGAATGGTGAAAGCTTCCCCTCGGTAGTAGAAATCTTTTCCGGCGACGAGAGATCGACAGGTGTCATTGCTGTAAAGGCAGCTAAGTTTCATCCCGGCCCGAGGAAAGGGATCGGAAGCGACGGGGACAGGGGTCGCTTTGAGATGCCCTTCTGCGACTGTAAGAACGCAAAGACGGCGGGACTCATCGAGGTAGATCACCTTGCCGTCAGCTTCGGCCTCTCCACTCTTGAGGCTGATGGTATCGACTTCGTCGAGTTCGATTTCATTCGGCACCAGGGTGACAAACCAATGGGGACGACCCACGCAAAGTGCCGGAACCTCAGCGTTCTCAGCCCAAATGGCGAAAACGGGTTTGAGATGGGCCTCATCCTGAGCCGTCGCGACTATAGCGGTAGCGAGAAGGCCGATGATCGTCAGAACATGAACTCGAACCGGAGTAAACATCGCGATCAAAATTCCCATTTGGCAGGAAGTAACCCGGAGTGGCCGATCCTATCTTCGTTAGACGAGGGGATACGGCCATCTCTCGGAGGAAGGGAAATATCGAAAGTTTCAGTTGGGGGCAGCACTGCTTGGGCTTCTTCAGATGAAGGAACCCCTCCGCTGGCGAGGCCTTGAGGCACATTTTTGTCAGCAGGACGCCGAGTGTTCACAAAGACGCCGATGCTAATGGCAGCGGCGGCGGCACCGGCAGGAACAAGCCACTTGGCACTGCCCAGTTCGTCAAACCAGACCGTAACTCTTTCTGTCAGGATCGAACGGGCCGAGCGGCTGAGAAGTTCGGAACGCTGTCTATTTTTAAAATCGTTGAGGAAGGAATCGAAGTATTCTTTTCCGGGGGTCTCGTAGCGCTTGAGCCGGAGCAGCTGTCGAACTTCGTCGGTATCTTTCATCTACAGTCGAGTGCGGGAAAATTTACGGATTACCAGGGACAAATTCAATCTATATGCTGACTGCCAGCCAGAGACTACTTTTTAAAGTCGTCGAGGAAGGTTTGCAAGTGCCGGTGCGCATAGAAGAGTCGTGATCGGACCGTTCCCTCGGAAACACCTAAAATCTTCGCAATTTCTGCGTGTGGCATACCTTGGATATCAAACATCGTGACCACTGCTCTGTGATCCTCAGACAGCTGTTGCATGGCCATGTTCAATCTTTCCTGCAATTCCGAAATGTTTGCCTCCCGGACAGGGTCAGATTTGGAAGTAGCTTCGATGAATTCCTTGTCATTCTCGATGGCGAGATCGACGTCATTGAGGCTCATGGCGCGCCGTCGATTTCTCTTTTTGAGGAAATTCAGAGTCATGTTCGTCGCGATTGAGTAAATCCACGTGTAGAAGGTGGATTTTCCGCGGAATCGCTTAAGCGCACGGTAGGCCTTGGCAAAAACGTCTTGGAGAACGTCGTTGGTGTCCTCGTGATTCGAGGTCATGTGATAGACGAGGCCGTAGAGTTTGGGTGTGTATTTTTCGACGAGTTCGTCAAAAGCAGAGGTGTCTCCTTCGCGGGCACGGGAGACGAGGTCCGTGTCGGGGTCGACACGGTGACGTTTCCTGCCATCCGCGGTCGTGACCGGCGGAGCAGTTTCTGTGGTAGCGGATTCCATTCAGATGGAGGAAGGCCTGAGTCAGTAGGGGTGAGGCAGGAGAGCAACCGATACTATCTGGTTTACTCGGAATAGGTTACGTAAGGTTGGCCGGTTTAGGACCCGCAGTCCTTGCCTATACATACGGCGGGACTTGCCCAATTCTTAGCGCCTATTCTGAAGAATCGGTCAGGCCGAGCCGGACGATCATCCGGTAGAGATCATCTCGATTATCCTCTGGCGGGGCGCGGTGACTGACCAACCAGCCGCGAAGCTGAAGGCAGTTCCCGAACACCTGAATCATGTGATGGGAAGACGGTTGATTCCGTAGAGCGAACATGGCACAAAACGTCTATGGACCGAATTGACACCTCAGCCACTGACCAGGGATTTCAATCTGATCGGCGCTCTTTTTTGACCGGGAGCGGGATTCTGGCAGGAGGATTGGCCCTTGGAGCAGGCAATGCCAAGGCTGAAAATCATGAGGAGAAGCAGGGGTTTAAGCTCTGCCTTAACATGTCGACGATTCGAGGGCAGGCACTTGATGCGGCCGAGGAAATCGAAGTCGCCGGCAAGGCGGGATACGATGGTATCGAGCCCTGGTTTCGAAGCATCAATGCCTACGTTGAAGCAGGCGGAAAACTCAAGGATCTCAAAAAGCGCATCGATGATCACGGCTTGACGGTTGAGAGCGCGATTGGTTTCGCCAAGTGGATTGTCGATGATCCCGCAGTTCGGGCTGAAGGTCTCGAGGAAGCGAGGCGCGACATGAATACGATCGCCCAACTGGGTGGCATGCGTATCGCGGCACCGCCGGCCGGTGTTCCGCGGGGCGAAAGCGTGGACATGGACGCTGCGGCAGAGCGTTACCACGAGTTGCTGAAACTGGGTGACGAGATGGGCGTGGTCCCGCAGATCGAGATGTGGGGTGGAAATGCTACGATCGGTTCGGTGGAGAAGGCTCTCTACATCGCGATCAAGGCCGGGCACCCGAAGGCGTGCTTTCTCGGCGATGTCTATCACACCTACAAAGGTGGTTCTTCCTATGACTCGATTCTCCTGATGGGGCCGCATGCGCTGCAGAGCTACCACATGAACGACTACCCGGCCGATCCGCCGCGTGAGGTGATCAAGGACTCCGACCGCGTCTTCCCGGGCGACGGCATTGCACCGATCACCGATATCTTGAAAAACTTTATCGCCGTGGGTGCTTACCCGGCGCTTTCCCTGGAGTTGTTCAACAAGACCTACTGGGAAATGCCTGCGCTTGATTGTGCGAAAATGGGGCTCGAGAAAATGCAGGCTGCCGTCGCGAAGGCGACGGCCTGAGTCAACCTAGCGCTCACATTGGTAGACAAACGCTGGCGGCAGGACTTTGAATATGGCGTCGAGCCACTCAACCATGATCTCGGCAAGCTCCATTGAGCCCGGGGCAATGGCGCCGACTTTTCCTCTACTGCGGAGGAAAGCCTTGAAGAAATCAACTCGTTCAGACATCAAAAAAAACCGCGAGATTGATGCTCAGAGGTCCGCCTTGGCGAGCGTTACCTCGACATTTTTGCGGACAAGCTGGCCCATGGTTTCGCATTCTGAGAAAGCCTCCGAACTGTGGTATTGATTCAGCTCTTCTCGCAATCGAAGGACATGCTCTTCGGGCGCGATTTCCACGTCGCACATGGCTTCCCAGAAAGCAGCGAGACGACCGCGGGCAAGCCGGCAGCGGCGCCGAATGAGAGTGCGTTCCTCGTCCTGATACTGCTTGCGAGTCTGAAAGTTGATCCGCTTGGTGCAAAGCTCGACCACAAGGGCGTTCTCGAAAAAGAACTGGGGGAGATACATCTCCTTGTAACCCTCGTAGCTCTGCTGGTCGAAGTCGATAGCCCTGACGCGGTATTGGGCATCCTCGAAGTCGGGCGTGATGTCGACCACGTAGTTGTAGCTTCGCATGTCGCCGAGGAGGCGGGTGAAGGAGCGCTCGTTGAACTTGATGAACTCCTTAGCCACCCGTGTGAGATTGGTCTCGTCGCGCTCGAAGTAATCGCGAATGAAGACATCGCCGGGAACGCCGGCAATGTGTTCCTCGATCAGCGTGTCTCCATTGACGAGGTAGTTGATTCGATTCGGGGAGAGAATGTGTTCGAGCTCGAGGCCATAGATTCGCGAGGCATCCGCAATCTTCACGTAAAAGTGATCGTAGTTATCGTTGTATTGATTCACAATACGGACGCGGAAGGGCCGTGAGTTGCCGAAGTCGCAGAAGTCGACTCGCTCCATGACGAGGTGATCGCCCGCGCGGATATCGTTAGTTTTGATCAGCGAGTAGATACGGATCAGTTTCTGGCTGAGTTCCTCGCGAATGGAGGGCTCATAGTGAACCGTCTTCCAGAGAGTGTCTTTTCCATCGCGGTCGTAGAGCGGGAAAAGCTGGGAGAAGCGGTGCAGGTCTTCGTAGACTACGGGAATGTCGAACGACCGCTGGAAATGGTCGAGGTAACTCGAAAGCCCTGAGGTCACGGGGTAGAACTTTTTTTTCTTTAGCTGAAAACTCACGAGGCAGCAATATCGCCGCGAATTGCAGGAGGAAAACCCCAAACCATTATTGGACACAGATTATGCGAGGAGATTCGCGAAGGGGGGATGGGTGGAAAGTCAAAGAGCGATACTCGGATTCACGAGGAGATGGAAATCATCGCCTGAGAACTCGGGCACTGGACCAAGCGATCGTAAGTGGAGATGAAATCCCATCTCGGATCGTTCCAGAAAGCGATCGATGAAGACGATTGAGAATCGTCTTATCCCACGCGCTGACCAGGCACAGCACCATCATCCGGTGAGAGCAGGAAGATGTCTTTCCCGCCAGGACCACTGGCAACGATCATGCCCTCGCTGACGCCGAATTTCATCTTGCGAGGTGCGAGGTTGGCGACCATGACAACGAGACGTCCGACGAGTTCCTCGGGTTGGTAGGCCGATTTGATCCCGGCAAACACGTTGCGGGTTTCGTCTCCACCCAGGCTCAGGGTGAGCTGAACCAGTTTGCGGGCTTCGGGCACTTCGTTGGCGGACACGATACGGGCAACGCGCAGGTCGGTCTTGAAGAAATCGTCGATGGAGATCTCGTCGGCGATCGGGTCCGCCTTGATGGCTTCATCAGAATCGCCCCAGTTGCCAGCCGGCAGGCTGTTGATTTCGGCTTCGTTCTCTTCCTTGGATTCTTCGATCATGGCTTCGATTTTTTTCGGGTCGACGCGTTGCATCATGTGCTTGAACTTCGCAATGGAGCGTCCAGTGACGGGGGTCTGGGCGAGTTCCCATGAGTTCAGGTCTTCACCGAGCAGTTCGCCGGCTTTCTCTGCGAGGTCGGGAAGGACTGGAGAGAGGTAGATGACGAGTGTTCGGAAAAGATTGAGGGCCACGGTGCAGACACCCTGCAGCTCTTGTGCTTTGTCAGGATCTTTGCGGAGCTCCCAGGGAGCGTTGTTCTCGACGAAGGGATTGGCCTGATCGGCCAGTTCCATGATCATGCGCATCGCCTTGCTGAAGTCACCGGCCTCGTAGGCTTCGGCAATTTTGCCGCCGCGTCCGGCAAAGGTTTCGAAGAGCCCGCCATCGTCAGGGTATTCGGCGGAGAGCCCGGTATTCTTGATGAATTTCGCCGTGCGACTGGCTAGGTTAACCACCTTGCCGACGAGGTCACTGTTGATCTTGGAAACGAACTCCTCCGGATTGAGGTCGAGATCTTCGACCTTTGAGGACAGCCTCGTCGCGTAGTAATAGCGCAAGTAGCTCGGGTCGAGGTGCTCGAGATACTTGGACGCTTCGACGAAGGTCCCACGGGACTTGGACATCTTTTCGCCATCGACGGTGAGGAAGCCATGGATGTGCACCTTTGTCGGCAGAGAGAACCCTGCCGTCTTGAGCATGGCCGGCCAGAAGAGAGTGTGAAAGTATTGAATATCCTTACCAATGAAATGGTGAATTTCGGTCTGGTCGCTTTTCCACCAGTCCTCGATCTTCTCGCCATTGGTATCGCACCACTGCTGGGTGGAGCCGATGTAACCAATCGGGGCATCGAACCAGACATACCAGTAGTTGCCGGGAGAATCCGGAATCTCGAAACCAAAATAGGGGCCAGGGCGGGAAATATCCCAGTCGCGGAGTGGTTCGTTAAGAAAGAAATTCTTGAGGTAGTTGGCGCTTTCAGGTGGCAGGGTGCCGGATTGGGTCCATTCAGCGAGAAAGTCATGCAGCTTTTCAATCTGCACGAAGAGATGTTTCGCGGAGCGAATTTCAGGGGTTGATCCTGACAAGCTACTGACTGGATTGATCAGTTCTGCCGGAGAGTAGGTGGCGTTGCACTTGTCGCAGTTGTCCCCGGGCTGGTCTTCTGACCCGCAAACCGGGCAGGTTCCTCGGACAAAACGGTCGGCGAGGAAGACGCCTTTCTCGACGTCGAAGAGTTGGTCGATGTCCTGTTCCACGACCATATTGGCCTCACGCAGGGACTGCCAGATTTCGTGACAGAATTTGCGGCTTTCTTCGCTGTTGGTGGATCCGTAGTTGTCAAACTTGATGTTGAAGCCGGCAAAGTCACGCTGGTGCGCTTCGCTCATTTCAGCGATGAGATCCTCTTCGCTGCGTCCTTCTTTTTGAGCGCGGAGGGAGATAGCTGTGCCGTGGGTGTCGTCGGCACAGATGTAGATGCAGCGGTTGCCCATCATCTTCTGAAAACGCACCCAGATATCAGTTTGCAAATACTCGACCAGGTGGCCGATGTGGATCGGGCCATTGGCGTAGGGAAGGGCAGATGTGACCAGGATTTGTCGCATGGAATGTTGCGTTAGCAGTGTGCTTTTTTCAGCAGGGACAGAGGGTGTCCGTCCAGATACTATTTGTAGCTGCTAGACTATCTGCCAAAACTCTGTTCGCAAACAACTTTGCTTGTTTTGGTTTATTAGTTTGCTCGCTTCACTCGTGTTGTTTTTTAAGTTGGCCACAATTCCCCGTGGCGGTGTTGCGCGTCGAGTCACGAAGCCTGCTTCGCCCCCCAGTCAGGCGCCTACCTCCGAGAAATTCTGACTCAATTTGTTCACGAACCGACTTTTGCCAGGCATTCCTGCTAATTTGCGAACGGGAAATCCGCTGGGGGATTCCTCGAGCAGAGCGCTGCGGTGTTATTGGTCGGCGGCCTGCTTCTGCTGCCATTCGTATCCGTCGCCGTCCGCGGCATCGACTTCGATCCATTCACCGGGGAACGATTTGCGTTGCCAGTGATGCCACTGCTCCTCACGTATGCTAGCGAGAGCGACGCCTTTGTCTTCAGCTTCGTGACGCATCAGGAATTCACGGTCGCGATTTTCGTCTTCGACGGTGTCCTCGACGTAGTCGCCGTATTCGCCGGCCGGCCGGTTGCGCAGGGTAAGTTTCCCGAGGTGATTTTCCCCGACGAAGCGGTTGTTTTTGAGTTCCTGGATCTCGGCCATACGGTCGCGGCGTGAATCCATGGTGGCCCGGTAGGAGGCCTGCTTCTCGTTGTTCTCTTTGTCAGAACCGCCGTGCTGATAAACGTGGACGTCCATGGACAGGTCGACCTTTATCGGTTCGGGCGTGTTGACGTCGACGTCGAAGGTCGGCACACAGGAAGTGAGCACGGAAGCACCTGCCATCGCGACGGCGAGGGCGGAGATGTCTCGGTTCCGTGTTCGTAGGGCTGTCATTTCGATCCTTAGCGGTTGGTTGTGACAGGTTTTGCCGCGGCCTCGGGCACAGGAAGAGTTTCGTTAGGTTCGTCGCCGGGTCCATCGGCTTTGGCCTCCGGATTGCGCTGGTCGTGAAGGTGCAACTTCAGTTCGCGGGTGCCGTAATCACCGGCGAAGCGGAGCTGGAGATCGCCCTCACGTCCGTTCAAGTAGAGACTACCGGCGCCCTGCTCATAATCAAATCGTTTCAGGGCAATGAGACCAAGCTTGGCCAATTCGCGCTGGAGGTTGCTCCACTCTGGCGGCAGTTCTTCAAGGAGCTGATCAAGCTTGGTGATATCGAACCATCCCGCAGAGGTGGAGGAGAATTCACCGGACGTTTTGCCGAGTGTCTTGTCGCGCCCTTCAGAGATAAGTTTCATGGAAATGTTGCCTTCCATGAGGAAATTGTCAGGAACAATCACTTTTGTCAGCGGACCGGTATTGAAGTCTGAACCGGCGATCCAGGCGTCCCACTTGCCGGGATCGTTGAGGTAGAAATTGAACTGACCCTCGACGTAGCCGTCGTAGGCGTTGCCGCCGAGGCTGCCATAGATACCCTCGGAGTCAAAGGTGACGGACAGGTAGAGATCTTCAGCCTCATATTGCTTCCACAAGGCACGTCGCAGGGTGAAAGTCTGGACTAGATTGTTGTCGACCTGCTTTACCGGCACATTGAACTGCACGTCTCCGGTAAGACCGTAGAGGTTCACTTTGTATTCGGGAAACTCGTAAACGTAGTCTTCCCCGGGGATGGTTAGCCTTAGATCGATATTCCCGTCCCTCATGTTTGTCGTCGCATTGAAGGGAAAGGGAACTATGCCAATGGGGACACCAGTAGGAGCAATGACGATCTTTCCAGCGGTCGCATTGATGGTCTTGATGACCCAGTCGGGCGGGCTACGACGTGTTTCCTCGAACTCTGGAACCGGCAGCGGTGGATCGGAAGTGAGTTGGCCACCTTCTTCGATTCCGACACTGACACCTTCATTCTGGGAGCGGAAGTTGCGTTGGTAGTCGACCCACCAGAAGAGACCCTGACCAACATGCAGGGCCGGATTGATCAAGTCGATCTTTTCAATCTCCTGGTTGGCGAGGCCTGAGAGAGAAAACTCAACAAAGATGGTCGGGAGAAAGGCGACGGTAATGAAGGAATTATAAGGATCTTTGATCTCGATGCCGGCAAGCTCGAGTTTCTGAAGCTTGTCCTGGGCGATGAGGCCGTCGATCGAGAGTGGCACGTCTGACAGGTTTGTTTCGATGGCAAACTGGAGGCCGTCGATCTGCGGAATGAGCGCGTCGAACTCGACCTGGCTTTCCGTGATCTCAACTTCGCTGAGGAGCCACTCGGGAAGTTTCTCTTCGACGGCTATCCGAGGATGCTCTTCTCTTTGATCCTCAGATTTGGAGGGAGTCTTTGCGATGGATTTGAGTCCCTCGCCGACGCGAAGCAAGGCACCACTGATTTTCACCTTATCGACCTTCCGGTCACGCTGGACGCCGCTGGCACTGGCGTGAACTTCGATTTCTCGGATCTTAATGACCTCCTCCTCTGCTACCGGGGTGAAGTTGACGACCGGTTTGCCGTTCGGGCCGAAGGTTGAAGGATCTGGAGGTCCTGCCGGCTCGTAGTAGGTCGGGTGATTGCGGAGATTAAAGTCGTTCAGCTTGAGGAGGTATGAGAATGGATTGTCGGCGTCGTCTTGAGTTTCGATGGAGAAGTCGGAATGAATTTTGGGCACCATCCCTTCGGCGAAGCTTGAGTCCGCCACAAGTTTGCCACTGTCGACCTGAAGATCGACAATCCTGTAAACCGGCCGGTTAATCGGGGCGGACTCTCTTGAGGGGGGGGCGGGCTGAAGCCAGTTTCCCATAGATGCATCGGTCAAATTGATGGAAGGCCCAAGCAGGGTGACGGACTGAATCGTATTGTCGAATTCGAATTCGGACCATTTGCCGGAAAGGGTGCCACGTTTGAGTGACAAAAGCGGAGTCTCTGAGGGATCGGATCCGGGAGCTCTGACTCGGGCCTGATTCAGCTCGAGAATTTGGTTTCCTTCCGAGGCGAAACCTTCGCTGCTGAAATTGAGAGCCGACAGGGTGGCGTTGAAGCGGGCTTCTATTTCCGCGGCCGGCTGGTTGGCAAAGCTTGCGTCGCGGAGGAGAAAGTTTCCTTCGGAGAGAGTCAGGCTTCCCAGCGTCCAGGGGGAAGGGGAGGCGGACTGGGCATTTGTTTCTTCCGCTTCAGTTGTTTCCCGTTCTGTCCTGAGCCGATCGAGGGAGGCGTCAGAGATGAGGACGTCGATTCCTTCGATGGTTGCTGTGTCCAAGGTTTGGTCGTGGACGAGTGACTCGAGCGAGTTGGCTGAGAGCTCCAGTTGATCAACGGCGAGCAACTGGCTGTGCCCGGTTCCGAGAGTCATATTGGAGAGAGTAAGGTTTACGGGCTCATCGCTCGACCACCGGCCGTTGGAGAAATGAAAGTTCTTTCCTTCAAAATGAGTGTCGAAGGCGATGTCAGGAAATGAGGGTAGACCGTCCGTCCCATCAAATCCGGTGACGGAGATCGAGGAGTCGCCCACGTGGAGATTCCGGATGATCAATTCAACAGGGGCGGGTTCTTCAGCGAACTCTCTTAAATCACTGCTGGCAGCTGCCACTTGTTCGCGAGCTTCCTGAGCTTCGATCCAGTCTGGTGTGATTTCAGTGGTAAGGGAATCGAGGGAGATTTCGCTGACGTCGAAAGTCTTCAGATCGCGTCCGAGGTGAAACATGACTGAAACGTTGCCGAGGGTGCCTCGTTCGGCGACGCGTAGATTCTTAAGATTGAAAGAGAGGGGCGATTCGGTGAGTCCGTCTTCGGTGAAGTTAAGCCGCTCGGTTCGAAAGTGGAGTTCAGTCTGGACGGTCGCAAAGGTGGGGAGGTTGACAATGACATTGCCTCCCGTGATTTCGAAAGCTTCGGTGAAGAGATCAAACGCGCCGAGATCGATTTTTCCTGATGGCTCGGAAGGCTGGGTCCGGATCAGTGCATCGATGTGATCCTGATTGATGTTGATGACCGGTTGGTGAATTCGGACGGATTGCAACCGTTGCTGGTCGCGCAACTGCTGAAAGTCGTAGGTGAGGTGGAGGTCTGGAACGAATGCCAGCAAGGAATCGGAAGCGGTTCCCTTCGGGGAGAGGGTCAGATTCTCGATTCTGACTTCGCCAAGTGGCCAGAGGTCGATGGACTCCATCGATGCCTCAAATGGCTCGACGTAACGGGCGAGGACTTCGTTTACGATGCTGGTTCGATTGACGTAGGTAATCCAGGCAATGAGACAGGCGAGGATCAGCGTGATCACACCGAAACTGACTGATCTGATCAGGAACCTGATCAGCCAGCGCAGGATGCTCCGGGGAGAAGGTTGGCGCCCGGGCTCGCTTTCAGGCTGTTTTCGCTTTGCCACCGCAACGTGAATATAGCGCGAGGTCGCAAGAATGCGACTGGAGGGATGAGGGGGGGGTGAAACAGTGCTTCTCGCGCTCCGCCAGTGGCGGTATTGGAAAGATGGTCGGGACGACTGGATTGACTTCGGCTTCGCCTCCGTCTGACTCCGCTCGCATGCTCGCTGCGGCTCGAACGGCGTTCTCATCCAGTTTTGGATGAAGTTAGCTCTCAACCTTTGGTTGAGAGATGGTCGGGACGACTGGATTGACTTCGGCTTCGCCTCCGTCTGACTTCGCTCGCATGCTCGCTGCGGCTCGAACGGCGTTCTCATCCAGTTTTGGATGAAGTTAGCTCTCAACCGTTGGTTGAGAGATGGTCGGGACGACTGGATTCGAACCAGCGACCCCCACAACCCCATTGTGGTGCGCTACCAGACTGCGCCACGTCCCGTTGACCAAATCCGCGATGATAAATCGCGAGCGCCTAGTGTGAACCGTTTTTCGTATTCCGCAACCCGGTAATCCGCCAAAAAAATGGATTTATTGGGCAGAAGTTTTTTCGACTCATTCTATTTTTGTGTCATGCTGAACGCCTCATGAGTGATGAGGTCTTCAAAGTTGCAGTTATTGGTGCGAGTGGCTACACGGGTCAGGAACTGATCCGTCTTCTTGTCATGCACCCAAACGTCGAAATTGTCGGCGTGACTTCCCGTCAGGAAGCCGGCAATTCGCTCTCTCAGGTTTTCCCCCGGCTCAGAGGCGCCAAGGTGGCTGACGAGCTAAGCTTCCTGCACCCTGATATCGATGCCGTTGCCTCAACCGGCGCATCAGTCGCTTTTCTCGCCCTGCCTCACGGGGTGGCATCGGAGTTTGCCAAGGGGCTGCTCGGCAAAGGGATCCGGGTGATTGATCTAAGTGCTGATTTCCGGCTGCGGAGTGCAGAGGTTTATGAAGAGTTCTACGGAGAAGCTCATCCGGCCCCTGAGCTGCTCGAAAAGGCGGTCTACGGTTTGCCGGAAACTTATCGGGATGACATCGCCGGTGCTGATCTCGTCGCTTCTCCAGGATGTTATCCCACAAGTATCCTGACGCCTCTTTTACCCCTGTTGCGTGATGGATTGGTCAAGCCGGGTAGCATTGTGGTCTCCAGTCTTTCCGGTGCCAGTGGGGCCGGAAAAAAGGCGGACACGTCCCTGATATTTGCCGAAGTCAACGAAAGTCTTCGTGCCTACGGAGCACCTAAGCATCGTCACTTGAGCGAGATCGAGCAGGAGTTGTCTATCGCTGCAAGCGAAGAGGTCCTCATCAGCTTCGTGCCGCACCTCATGCCGGTCACAGCAGGTATTGCTACGACGATCTTTTGTGCGCCCTCCGGTCACGGTGAGAATATTTCATCGAAAGTGGCCGATTCCCTCAACAAGGCTTACTCTGAATCTGCGTTTGTCAGGATTCTTGGTGAAGGAAAGTTTGCAGATACGAAGTATGTCGTCCGGACAAATTTCGTGGATATTGGTTGGGTAGTTGACAGCAGGACAGGACGTTTGATTCTATCAAGTGCCGAAGACAACCTGGGCAAGGGTGCCGGGAGTCAGGCGATTCAGAGTTTTAATATCATGTGTGGCCTGCCTGAAGAGAGTGGGTTGATGAATTTTTAGTGCAGGGTTCATTCCATTCTGTTCATGGGTAGCAAAGTTAAAGAGATTGAGGGAGGTGTTTGTGCTCCCGAAGGATTTGTTGCCGCTGCGACTTCCTGCGGCATCAAGAATCCTGACATCGATCGCCTTGACCTGGCATTGATTTACTCAGAGCACCCCACGGTGGGCGCTGCGGTTTTCACCCAGAACGAGGTGTGTGCCGCGCCGGTGAGACTCTCTTCCAGTTACCTCAAGTCCGCGGAACCCCGTGCCATCATAGTGAACAGTGGCAATGCGAATGCCTGCACCGGACACGCTGGTATGCTGCATGCCAGGACTATGGCCATTGCTACGGCGAAGTCTCTTGGCCTGAAGCAGCGGGAGGTGCAGATTTGTTCCACGGGTATTATTGGAGTGCCGCTTCCGATCGAGCGGATTGAACCGAAGATTGGCGAGTTGGCGGAGTCCCTGGTTCGTGATTGTGATCCGGCGGCCCAGGCGATAATGACGAGTGACACCAGACCGAAGAGCGTGGCGGTTACCGTTAAGATCGGTAACAAAAAGGTTAAGATCGGAGCGATCGCGAAGGGTGCCGGGATGATCAACCCTCACATGGCCACGATGCTTTGCTTCATCACGACCGACGCGGCCGTGACCAAAGCTGAGCTTACAGCAGCGACTCGCGAGGCGGTCGACCAGTCTTTCAATCGGATTTCTGTCGACGGTGACATGAGTACTAACGACACTGTGGTGGTCATGGCCAACCACCAGGCCGGCAACAAGACCATTACACGAAGTGGAACCGGCAGCTCGGAATTCCGCGAAGCGCTCACCGAAGTGATGCAGTGCCTCGCCCGGAAGATCGTTTCCGACGGTGAACGCGTGACTAAGCTGGTCGAAGTCCAGGTGAGGGGCGCCGCTTCTCACCTCGATGCCGAGCGAGTGGCCCGCGCCGTCGCCAACTCCAAGCTGGTGAAGTGTTCTTGGAACGGTAACGATCCCAATTGGGGACGAGTCATCCACGCGGTGGGGTATTCCGGGGCGCGCGTCAAAGAGGAGCTCGTCGATATCTATTTCAACGGTGTGCTCGCGACCCAGAACGGTGTCGCGGCAAAAACGGACATCGATAAGCTCTCTGCTGCAGTGAAAGAAACTGAGTTTACTGTCGGAATCGACCTTAACCTAGGGAAAGGTGAGTTCAATGTCTGGACCTCCGACCTGTCTCCCGAATACGTCGAGTTCAACCGCGAAGAATACGCGTTGAACCGAAAAACAACCAAGCGCTAACCTGACCCGTGGTGGTTCAGGATGGCGGATTCTTTTCTTGCTCACGCAGGGAATTCCGGCATGTTCCCTGCTTCCCCATTTTTGATGGAATCGAATTTCCAGAACCATATTGAGAAAGCCGCCGTTCTATTGGAGGCCTTACCATACTTGCAGGAGTTCCGTGGAAAGACCTTCCTGATAAAAGTTGGTGGAAGTGCGATGGACGATCCTGCCCTGGTTCGGCGCCTGCTTCGTGATGTGGTCTTTATGGAAGTGGCGGGTATTAATCCGGTTATTGTCCACGGAGGTGGAAAAGCCATTTCTGCAGCGATGCAGGAATCCGGGCTGGAAGCGAAATTTGTCGGCGGCCAGCGGGTTACTACCGACGAGGCGATGGACATTGTTGAGAAGACACTCAGCGGAACAATCAATCCCGGCCTTGTTGAGGGAATTGAGAGTTTCGGCGGACGGGCCATCGGTGTGCCAGGTAACGAAGCGTTTATCGGGCGGCGACTGACAGGATGGTCTGATGAGGAAAGTCGCGAAGTCGAACTGGGCCGGGTTGGCCGGGTGACCGGTTTTGACCTTTCCAAGGTTCATGCCGCACTGGCATCTGAAATTGTCCCGGTGGTCTCACCGGTTGCTTCGGAGGAGGGAACCAAGCTCAGCCTGAATGTGAATGCCGATCTCGCGGCCAGTGCGTTGGCTGCTGAGTTGAAAGCGACTAAGCTGGTCTACTTAAGTGATGTGTTAGGTCTGATGGAGGATGCATCTGATGAAAGTACGCTGATTCACTCGCTGAAGGCGGGGGAGATTGAAGGGCTTATTGAGGGTGGAGTCATCGGCGGTGGTATGATCCCGAAGGTTCGTTCCTCAGTCGAAGCGTTGGACGCGGGTGTTGGAAAGGTCCATATGATCGACGGGCGTATTTCCCATTCTCTTTTGCTCGAAATTTTTACGGAGAAAGGCATCGGAACCGAGATCATAAAATGAGTGGTGAAGCAACAACCGCAGAATTGATGAATCAATTCGTGCTTGGGAACTACGGTCGTTTCCCGGTCGCTTTTTCGCACGGTGAAGGCAGCTATCTCTGGGACGAGTCCGGGAAGAAATATCTCGATTTTGCCACTGGAATTGCGGTGTGTTCGTTAGGGCACTGCCCCGAGGTAATGGTCAAAGCTCTTTCGGAGCAGTCTTCGAAACTGATTCACTGTTCCAATCTCTATGAGATCCGCGAGCAGGCGGAACTTGCCCGGTTCGTGGTTGAGAAAATGATGGAGCGCCCCGGAAAGGTCTTTTTCTGCAATAGCGGAGCAGAGGCAAACGACGGACTGATCAAGCTCGCGAGAAAGCGTGCTTTCGATAAATACGGTAAGGACGCTGGAAAGAACGAAGTCATCACGGTGACGCAGTCATTCCATGGCCGGACGTTGGGGGGTATCGCCGCGACTGCTCAGGAGAAAGTGAAGGTGGGTTTTGATCCACTTCTTCCAGGCTTTCTCCACGTCCCTTTCAACGACTGCGACACGTTGCGTGAGGTCGTTACTGAGAAAACAGCCGCGATCCTTTTTGAGCCTCTGCAGGGCGAAGGAGGAATTAATCCGGTGACTCCCGAGTTTGTAGAAACCGCGGCGGAGCTTCGCGAGAAGTTCGACCTGTTGCTCATGTTCGACGAAGTCCAGTGTGGTGCCGGTCGAACCGGTGACTGGTGCGGGTGGCGGACCATATTAGAAGGATCTGGCGTCGATGTGGAGCCTGATGCAGTAAGCTGGGCTAAGGGCTTCGGTGGCGGGTTTCCAATTGGCGCACTCTGGGCGAGCGATGATTGCGAGGGTGCGCTGGGGCCGGGAACTCATGGTTCCACCTTTGGCGGAACACCGCTCGCTTCAGCGGCTTCGCTTGCAGTGCTCGAGGAACTTGATGACTCCGGCGCACTCGAAAATGTGAAGCGCCAGGAGGCCCGGATTCGCGAAGCGGTAGCTAAGTGGGATCTGCCGGTGCTCGATTCCCTGAGAGGTGTTGGCCTGATGCTGGGCTTTGTTCTCAATAGTGATGAGTTTTCGCAAAGCGCTGCCCTTGTTGATTCAGGTCAGACACCTTCTCTTTATGTCGTCAACAAAGCCATGGACGAGGGATTCTTGACCGTGCCCGCAGGTGAGGATGTGGTCCGCTGGCTGCCGCCTCTCAATGTTTCCGACGCTGAAGTCGATGAGGCACTCGCGACCTTCAGTGAGGTGCTTTCCAGTCTTTAAACTCCCCCAAACCGATTCCCCGAACCGATGAAACATCTGTTAGGTATTGAACAACTGAGTAAGGAAGAGCTTGAGCGGCTCGTCGATGATGCCATGAGACTTAAGGCGGATCGTTCCCTTGATGGCCCCAAACCGCTCCTCGGCGAAACGTGGGCGATGATCTTCACCAAGTCGTCCACCCGTACCCGGGTAAGTTTTGAAGTGGGGCTGAATGAGCTCGGTGCCCGTCCCATGTTTCTTAATGCTAATGACGTCCAGCTCGGGCGGGGCGAGCCCATCAAGGATACGGCTCGAGTTCTCGGACGCATGGTGCACGGCGCCATCATTCGTACCTTTGATCAACAGGACGTAGTCGATTTTGCTGAGTATGGTGATATCCCGACGATCAACGCTCTCACGGATGAAGAGCATCCCTGCCAGATCCTCGCGGATCTACTCACGATTAAGGAGCTCCTTGGCGGTTGGGAGGGCAAGAAGGTTGTCTTTGCTGGTGACGGAGACTGTAACATGGGGCGTTCCTGGGCCTGGGCGGCAAAACACCTTGGCTTTGAACTGGTGATCGCAGCTCCCCCTGATTTCCAGCCCGACGCGGCATTCATAGAGCGACTCGGTGAGGCTCCGGTGGTCCTGACAGAAGACATCGAGTTTGCCGTCGAACATGCCGATGTGCTCTACACCGACACCTGGGTCAGTATGGGCAAGGAAGCCGAAGCCGAGGGGCGACTCAGGTCTCTGGCTCCGTTTCAGATTCACGCTGACCTGTTCAAGAAGGCGAATCCGGGTGCGATTGTCCAGCACTGTCTGCCGGCCTATCGAGGTAAGGAAATCACGGAAGAGGTTCTTGAGGACAGGGCAGATGAGATCTTTCAGCAGTCTGAAAACCGACTCCATGCCCAGAAGGCGGTCCTGTTGGCCCTCAGAAGCGGCTATTTTCGAGGGTGATCATTTTAGAGGGATTCCCGCTGCCATTGGTTGATCAAGGTTGTCGGCGCCGAGCTGGTTGTGTAAGTTTGGGCTGCTGATGCTCCTCCGCCTCCTCTCAACCCTGATCGCGCTCTTCTGGCTGGGCACAGTTGGGTGGCTTTGTGCTGTCGTCTTTGCGCCACCCGAGTCGCGGATGACGGAGGTGGATATACGTGAAGTCTACGACGTCTTCTTCAACTGGAATGAAGCTACTACGATGACGCTGCTGGAAAGCGGGGCGCGTCGGGGGGAGCTGCGGATCGCGGGAAGCTCCGGCCCGGACATACAGGCCGGTGAGATCAATAAGATTCTCTCCCTGTCGGGCAGCCTCGAGAAATACGAGGAAGAGTATGAGTCCAGCGTGGTCGATACCTACTGGAAGGGGAACTTGATCTTTGACCAAAAGGTTAACCTCGATGCCGGCGATTTCTCGGTCCGAATCCCGCGCAGTTCGATGACTGCCTTTCTGTCATTTGAAAAAGATCCTCCCAAGGTCAACGCATCGGCCCAGGTAGCGGGAAAGGATCTTTTTAAGTTCGGAGGAGATGAGAACGCGCTGACAACTCTGCCGTTAAACATGCTGCCGATGGGTGCTGGACTCAGTCTCGGACAAATGGATCCCTTGTCGATTCGCTGGATGAGCGAGGCCAGAGTGGGGGAGTATTCCTTCGGAGGGCGTGATATGCGAGCCTACCTGCTCATCCTGCGAATGGAGGAGCAGGATGCGACCTTTCGAGTTTATTTCAGTGAGCTGGGTGAGCCTCTTAAGGTGGAGACGAATTTCGGCTTCGAGGCCATATCGGAAATCCTCGTTCCGCTGGAAGCCTACCGGAAAACATAGGAGCAAGTGGATGATTGAGATTAGAGATTTGTCGATGCGTTATGGCGACCTGCTTGCGTTGGATCAGTTGAACCTGACGGTCGAGCCGGGTGAGTTCTTTGCTTTCCTCGGTCCTAATGCGGCGGGGAAAACCACAACTATCAAGCTGCTGACGGGTCTGATCTACCCGACCGGTGGCTCGGCTGAGATCTGCGGATTTGATATCACGAAGCAGCCGATTGAGGCGAAACGTCGCATTGGCTACATACCGGACGTGGCTGAATTTTACGACAAGCTGACTCCATTGGAGTTCATGGCTTTTATCGCTGATCTCTTTGAAGTGGATTCCGGGCGCGCCAAGCAGCGGGTCCCCGAGCTGATGGAGCAATTTTCTCTGGTTAGCTACAGCGCTCAACGAATTGAGAATCTCAGCCACGGCACCCGGCAGCGTCTCGCCATTGCGTCAGCACTGCTTCATGATCCTGAAGTTATCATCATTGACGAGCCGATGGTTGGCCTTGATCCAAAGAATGTCAGGGTCGTAAAAGAGGAGCTGAAAGCTCGTAGCAAAGCCGGCGCCACCGTGTTTCTTTCGACTCACCTTTTGAACGTGGCCCAGGAGCTCGCCGACCGCATAGGAATCATCAACGAGGGGCGCCTCGTTGCGCTGGGAACGGTCGATGAAATCTTGTCCGAAAAAAAGGGGAATGAAGGATGTGATCTGGAGGAGGTATTCCTTGAAATTACGGGCTCTGGGGAAGATTTCAAAGATCTGAAATGAATTTAATTTTTTTCTTTACAGGTTTCGTGAAATCCCTCAAGAACGACTCCTCCAAATCAGCTAAAAGCAAAACCAAAACACCCATGTCAGAAACGATGTCATTCCTCCGATCCAAGCGTCATCTTATTGTTTTCGGTACAGTCCTCTTTTTCACCTTTGCCGCTCCCGAACTTTGGGCTCAGGATGGTGGCGAGGCTCCCGTTGAAGAGACTAAGACTTTGATGACGAAGATTCTAGATGCCGGTCCCTTTATGGCACCCATCGGAATCCTCTCAGTCTTGATGATTACCTTGGCCGTATTTAACTTCCTCCAACTCAGTAAAAAGAAATTTGCTCCCGATGAATTGAAGAATCTCATCGTTGCCAATATGTCTGACGTGAAAGTTCGCAGCTCCATTGACGCAGCTGCCCAGGACCCTTCCTACCTCGGCCGCATGGTCGCCACCGCTTTCCCACTGGTGGACGCCACTGATCCTGAAACGCTTGGTCGCCAGAAAGTGGAAGACGCTCTCGCAGACTTCTCGGTTCGCGAGAACTCCCGCTACATGTCCTGGATCGGTTATTTCTCTGTGATCGCGCAGGCGGCTCCGATGATCGGACTTTTTGGGACGGTCGCCGGTATGATCATGGCGTTCGACACCATGGGTCTCAGCGGTGGTTCTGACCCCGGTGCCCTTGCCGGAAATATCTCACTCGCCCTGATGACGACCGCTGGAGGTCTTGTTGTCGCGATTCCGAGTATCTTCTGCTTCTACATCTTCAAGAACCGCTTCAACAAGCTCGTTGGTGAAGCACAGGAAGTGGCTATTGAAGGCCTCGACTACGCGGTCGCTACGGTGAATGCCGATCAGCAGCTCGCCAAAGTGCCGGAAGGTATTTCCGAAGGCTGATCCCGTTTTGAGGTCTTAAGCATCGACCTCAGTGCGTAAAAACTGTACGACTGGCAACAGAAGATATGGCGTCAGAGAAACTCAGAGCAGCAACCGAAAGCATCGAAGGCGAGGAGCTCCAGATGGATATGTCCTCGATGATCGACCTCGTGTTTCTGCTGCTCATTTTCTTTATGGTCAGCTCTCACCTGATCATTGTTCAGATCGATAAGCGGGTGAAGCCACCGACGGCGAAAAACGCGCAGGTGGCTAAGAATGCGACCGGCCGTGTCGTGGTCAACGTGCTCGCTGATGGAACAATCTGGGCGCAGGATGAGATCGAACTCGGCTCCACCGACGCAATCACCGAATACGTTCAGGCAGCCCGTGAGCGCCATGATGAATCCGGACTTCCCACTCGACTCAATTTGCGTGCAGACAAGGGCGTGGACACCCGGGTGATCAAGAAGGTAGTCCAAGCAGCCGGGGATGCTGGAGTCAGCGACGTGATCTTTGGAAGCTACGTCGTCGAGAAAAACTGATAACCTTTTGAGATTCGAACGAACTTATGGCTCGTAGAAAAGCACCGAAGGAAGAGAATCCCGCGTTGGATATGTCATCGTTGATTGATGTCAGCTTCCTTCTCCTCATATATTTCCTCGTGACATCAACTCTCGATCCGAAAGAGGCGGATCTGGGGATGACCATGCCGACCAGCACGGGACAGGGTTCCGACGTTGAGATTGACCAGATGACGGTTGAGGTCAACAGCCAGGGACACATTGTTCTCAACGACGAAGTACTCGATACCGACGCGGCCAACCGTGACGTCCCTCAGTTGTTGGATCGGCTTAAGACTTATTCGGAAAGTGCTCGCCTGACTGACTCCGAACCGATGGTGATAATCGCTGCCGACGATGCTGCGAAAGGGCAGCGTTTTATCGATGTTTTGAACGCTCTGTCCGATCCTGAGGTCGGAATTGATAAGGTGACAATATCCGGATTCCAAGAGTAAACCGGGTATGCGTCAAAACGCGTCAAAACGCGTCAAAACGCGTCAAAACGCGTCAAAACGCGTCAAAACGCGGCGGAGTTCTTTCGACGGAGAATGATGAGGAGACGAAGGGAACAGGAACAGACGGATCAAGGTCTTACCTGCATGGAAGCTCGACAGCTCCATGACAAAGAGGTCACCCCCGCTGTGAAACTCGAGGGGGATGGTTCAGCAGGTGGAAATCGCTTTATTGATGTGATCAACTGTTTTGCCGGTGTCGGCATAGAAGATGTCAGGCTCGTTGGTTTTGCCTCCGAGTGACCCAAGATTTTTTAGAATGAATATGGAATGGATTAAGAAGGTGGCCGGGCGCGTGGCGCTGGTGGCAGCTCTTTCAATGGCGCCGGCAGTGGCGCTGGCTCAGGAGAATCCGGAGGACCTCAGTGTGGAGGAGCTTTACGAGAAGGCAGGTCAGTTGTTTATGTTCGGCAATCACGCCGAGGCTTCGAAGCATTACGAGCTCATGATCGAAAAGTCTGGAGGCCAGGAGACCCTCTTTGAGGACTTCGGGTCTCAGGCCGGCGGTATCTTTTTTGATTACGGTATGACCCTTCTCCCGCAGAAACGCTGGGAGGATGCCAAGGTTGCCTTCGACATTTGCGTTCGTTCCGATGAAATTGCTGAGGAAGTTGAGTCACCCATCAATTCTCAGAACCCTCGAAAGAACCTCGCCAAGTTCCAGCTCGGTTTCTGTGAAGCTCAGTTTGGCAATTTTGAAGAGGCGATCAAGCTCTACGACGAGTATATCGCCAGCAATCCGACCCCGGAAGAGCTTCGCCAGGTCTATGCCAGCTACAAGCTTCGCTATGGTGGTGCGCTGATGAAAGTTGGTCGCGGGCCTGAAGGTATCGCCCAGATTCAGGAGCTTTTCGACAACCGTGAGGAGCGCGGTATTTCTCCGCAGTTTCTCATGCAAGGTATCCTCGATCTCGGTCTGGCCTGGGTGGAAATGGCGAACCAGGCCGGCGCAGATGCCGCTGAGGTGGAAAAGATCGAAAACCAGATTCATGAGTTCCTCGATACAAACGAATCAGTCATCAAGATTTCCCCGATGGATCAATTCCGCTTTGGCTTTCTTGAGCGACTTCGCATGCTTGGTTTCGAGTGCACCAAGTCTGGCATGTACAACGCAGCGCTGCGATTCTTTGCTCTTGCACCGACCTTCGAAGATGTCCGGGTGGATATCGACCTCAACCTTGCCCGTCAGCCCATTGGTCTGGAAGTGCCTTCTCAGTTCCAGCAGCTTCTCGACAGGATGACGCAGATGGAAGCCGCCGAGCTGCACCCGGATGCTGAGTCACTGCGTGTTATTGCAAATTGTTACTCCGCCCTTGAGAACTTCCGTGCGGCTCGCGGAGTCTACTGGTTCCTCGTAGAGCAGTTTCCCGGCGCGCCGCAGCAGGCTCGTGCCGAGATCCTTCACGAAGCGGCCCGTCTCTCTTCCATGCTTGCCGACTATCCGGCTGCGCAATACTTCGGTGAGAAGTTCATGGCCGAAATGCCGGAGGATCACGAGCTCCGCAACAACGTTTCCAGCTTCATGCTGCAATCGCTTTTCACAGCAAAGCAGTATGACATGGTCATCGACATTTCCGAGACGGTTCGCGGGCGCTATGAGGCCGGTGTGAAGCAGCGCGAACTGGCCGACTTCTTCTACCCGATGTCGCTCTACATCACGAAGCGTTTCGACGAAGCTGTTGAACCCTTCGCCGAATATGTGAAGGCTTATCCCGAGGGTGAATATCTCGAAGGAGTCATGTTCCACCGCGGCAGCAACCTGCTCGTGATTGGGAAAACCCGCGAGGCTGCCGAGAAATACGAAGAGTTTCTCGCCAAGTTCCCCGAGTCCGAGAATTATCTCGATACCGCCCTGGCGGACCTGACCATTGCCCGATTTAACCTCGAAGATTACCCGGCAGCGATTGCAGCTTCGGAGCGTCTTCAGAAAGAGCGTCCCGATTCCTCGCAGCTGGGACGTACTTTGAACATCACCGGTGACGCTTACCTCGTTCAGGCAGGAAGCCTCGGAAAAGATCAGGAAGATCTGGAACCGGGGCTCCGAGCCAAGGCACTCGATTGTTACCTGCGTGGTATGGAAGCATCCAAGGCCAAGCAGGCCTCCGACGAAGGGCAAGGTGAATACCACAAGCAGATGGCCTCTGAGAGCATCTGGAAGGCTGCTGATATTTACTACACCGATGGAGAGATCGTGAAGGGTATCGAGATGTACGATACCTTCTTCCCGGACTATGCCGGAACGACCTGGGAACCCCAGATTTCCATCTTTTCACTGGAGCATCTCGAAGGTGCCGGAAGAGGAGAGGAAGGGCTTACCCAAGTGGAGAAAATGATCCTCCTGCTCGGCAATCAGCCCCCACAGTCTCAGGATATCACCATGCTGCGTAAGGCGATCGGCTCCTATGCTGAAGCTTCGACCCGCATTCGAGGCGTCGAGCCAACCGTGGCTACTCTGGGGAACTTCCCCGGTTCTGATCCCGCTAATCAGGGCCTGTTGACATGGCTCAAGATCCAGCAAGTCATTGTGCTCCAGGAATCCCGTAAAAGCATGGAGAAGGATTCTCCCGAATACGCTTCTGTAGAAAGCCAGATCGATGCAATTTTCGAAGAACTAAAACTCTTCGAAAAGCGCGACCTCTCCGAGTTCGTTTTGCGCGAAATTGGTCGCTACTTTGCCGGCACGGACAACCCGTTCCGGGCGGTTCCCTACTTTGAGGAGCTACTCGCTCGCACCAATCCCGAGGCAGAGGAGTTTAAGCTGCTCGCCGAAATGGAGCTCGGTATCATCGAGATGCGTGCGGCCGATCCGGGCAAGGTTCAATCAGCTCGCGAGCGTTTTCGCCGAATCATCAGCAGTGGCAAAGACAAGGCGCTGATTCCACAGGCTTGGCTGAATCTTGCCATGCTCCACATTAAGAATAAGGAGTGGAGCGATGCCCGCGAAGCGCTCGATACGATCAACAAGGAAAAGAAATGGTTCCAGGACGAAAAGGAGAAGCGTGCTGAAGCAGGTTTCCTTCTTGGAACGGTTTATGATGAACTGGACGACCCGGTAGCAGCGAACCAGGCCTACCTTGCGGTGGTATCCACCTACGGAAAATTTGCTGATTGGGTCACTCAAGCCTGGGAGCGCTACATCCCCAACAGCCTGGCTGATTTCGAGAAGATGCCAACTGATACCGAGGAGGCTCGACTGGCTAAGCGTGAGCGTGAGATTGCGCTTTACCGCCTCACTCGCAAGTTCCTCTACCAGTGGCAGAACTGGACTGATGAAGATGCTCCGACCGGTGCCCTTCGTAGGCTCCGCCGCCAGATCGAGGACATGAAGAATGATATGGGAATCACGCCTGAAGAGGAGGCGCAGGTGATGAGTGACCTCGGATTGAGCCAGGAATAGCAGCTGGTTAAGGAGTAAAACTTTCAAAACGATTTAGAGATGAAGACGACACGTTTTTTGATGCTGGGAGTTACCCTCCTGGTCAGCATGGCAGTCCAAGGCATGGCCCAGGTGAAGGAGACCCCCGCAACAGTGGGCCTGATGGAGGGAGGTAATCCCCGAGGATATGTTCAGGGTGCCAACGATCAGGGAGTGATTTTTTCAACTTCTGCCGGTTCCCGTGGCAGTTTGATACCTTATGCCCAGATTCGTGGCGATGGCTTGAACAAGTTGGTTCGCCTCGACGCCCGTCCCGAAGCTCTTGCAGAGCCTAGAGTGCTGTTCGACAGCGGGAGCTATGCTGAAGCTGCTGAAGCCTTTGGTGCGGTTGCTCGCAATTACGCCATTATTCTGGGCCTGCCCCAGAACTTCGCTTCCGAAGCGCTCTTCTTCCAGGCTGAGAGTCTGTTGCGGGGAGGTAATTACGCTCAGCTGGCCAAGGTTCTGGATTCTCCTCCTGCGGCCACGATCGATTCCAAGCTTGGCGAATACTACAAGAAGTCGCACGAGTATCAGAAACTCTGGGCATTCCTCGGAAAGAATGACGTCGAAGGTCTTCGTGCCGCCTTGGCGGCCTACCAGAAGCCGGTCATTGGAGACGCCAAGTTGCTGCCGGCTCCGAATTTCAACGACCTGCCAGCCGCTGAGGTTGCTCAGCTGGCTTTTCTCAGGGGTAAGGTTTATGAAGCGGATGGTGAGATCGACAACGCCAAGGACGACTACTATCGTGCCTTCACTCTGGCTAATGGCAACAAGGAGCTCATGGCCAAGCTTGCGATGGGTGCCGTGATGTTGAAGTTGAACGAAGATCCCCTTCTCAAGGCTGAAGACCGAGCCGTGATGGCTGAGATGCAGAGCGTCGCTTACTTGTTCAGTAAGCGATTCGGCAGCGATGGCATGCCGGATGCGATCAAGAAATTCGCGGTTCGCCCCGAAGTGGCTCGCCCCGTCGTTCCGGAAGATGCTGAAATTCCTGCCGACGATGCCCCCGCTGCCGAGGCGCCGGCAGAAAGTGGCGAAGAGTAGAAAAAAGGCGACGGACTCAGGCTGTAAAAAGGGTAAGGAGTAAGCGCGTTCCACCTCCTTAATTTAAGCCATGAAACTTGCCTTCCCAAATCCGGAGGGACCAGTCTTTGAGTGGAATACTGAGCTCCGGGAAGCGGGTTTGAGAGCGTCGCAGGAAAGTCCGCGACGGCGAATGTTGATTCCGATCCACCGAAATCAGCAGGACTTAGTACAACGGATGGTAAACATCCTTCAAGTTGGCACCTACATCCAACCGCATCGGCATCCCCGCGACTGGGCCGTGGAGACTCTACAGGTGATTGAGGGGGAACTGGGATTTGTCACTTTCAGCGAATCCGGCGATGTGAGAACGGTGCATCGCATACCTGCCGGAGGGTTCGTCGATATCGAGGAGCGTATCTGGCATGGAGTGCTGGCCTTGAAGCCAGACACGATCATTCTCGAGGTGAAGCGGGGACCTTACGACGTCACCGATAAGGAGTTTGCTGACTGGGCACCGGCTGAAAATGAGAACGGCGCAGCTTCCTACCTCGAAGGATTAGAAGCGCTCTTTGCTTGACCCGATCAGGGCCCGGGAGGAGAGAGTCCAACCGGTCGAAAGACCAGCTTGTTCCAAAGTTCGTCTTGTGAAACTTCGGGCAGTAGCAAGTTAGTGGCGGCAAGGAGGATGAGCGAAACGCAGACACCTACGAAAAGGTGGGAGAAGAAGATCGCAAATCCCTTTATCGTTGAGCAGCTGTAAACAGCGGAGACGAGAATAGAGAGGAAAATGGAAGCGACGATAAACCCGGCCAAAAGCAGCGGGGTGTTACCATCAAATCGAACCGAAAGGATCAAGTAGATCGTGACAAGGACAGAACCAATGATCCAGCTTCCGGCAAAACCAAAGAGAGCACGAACGGGATTCAACTTGCGTGCGATGAGTGCTCCCGAGATCCAGAATCCGAGAAAGAGAGGTAAAACGACGGATGCCACTGAGATCAGAAGCAACTTCTTTTTCTCGGCAGGCCAGAGTGAATCCGCAGGGAAGCTGCGATGATAGACAGGGGAAAACAGGAAATGCTGCCTCGACTCTATCGAGAGGTCATTGAAGGCGACCCGAGTGCTTTCAGGCTTAGTCGGATCGTCGAAGACCAGTTCCTTGGAGTCGAAATCGAAAGAATCAAGCTTTCCGCCAATCTCCGAACCATCTCGCTTCTCCCAAGCCAGTGCTGGCGCAGTCAGGAGGAGCAGTGGCAGTATGATTCTCAGCCAGCGCATGGGCAGGGTTATTCCTGTTCCGAGCGGGGATGACGTTCAAGCAGTTCACGGAGCGCCTCGCCAGGAGGCTTGTTTTCGTGAATAACAGCATAGGCCTGATCGATAATCGGTGTGCGAACCCCCATTTTCCTCGAGAGTTGATATGCATTCTTCGCATTTGGAACGCCCTCCGCCACTTGGTCCATTTCTGCGATTGCCTCCTTAAGCGTCATTCCCGATCCAAGCATCCGACCAACACGATTGTTTCGGCTGTGGACGGAATAGCAGGTTACGATCAAGTCGCCGATGCCACTGAGCCCGCGAAAAGTTTCCTCCTTACCTCCTACGGCCACTCCGAGACGGGTCATCTCAGCCAGCCCCCGGGTAACAAGAGCCGCTTTGGCGTTGTCTCCGAGACCCAGTCCGTCGGCTGCTCCGGCAGCGATCGCAAAGATGTTTTTCACAACGCTGCCCAGTTCGATGCCAACGACATCATTACTGGTATAGGTGCGGAACCAGGGGAGGGTGAAGATTTGCTGCACTCGCGACGCGATTTCGGGATCATCGGAGCCAATCGTAGCCAGTGTGGCCATGCGCGAAGCGACTTCTTCAGCGTGGCTCGGCCCTGACAATACGGCGACGGGATTGCCGGGGAAGAATTCGTGAATCAGTTCATGCATCAATTCCCCGGTCTCCGGGTCCAGACCCTTGGTGCAGCTGACAATAATGGTATCCTTCGAAGGCTGAGCTTTCGCCAGCTGTTTCAGCACAATGCGGGCAACCTGCGAGGGAACGACAAGGAGAATTACTTCGCAGCAGGCAGCTTCATTGATATCTGTTGAGCCGATAATATTTCCAGAAAGCTCAACGCCCGGCAAGTATCGCTTGTTGGAATGTGAGATATTGATCTCGTCGCGAACTTCTTCTTCGTTTCCGTAAAGAACGACGTTGAGATTTCGGTCAGCCAGAGCGATAGCGAGGGCGGTGCCCCAACTTCCAGCGCCAAGGACGGCAGCGTTTTCGATCATAAGATTATTGAGACGGTGGGGGTAATTTTTTAGAGCCTGCTTTTGGTTCCTCTCCTCGCTTCAGCCTGCCGATATTGCTGCGATGCTTCCAGATCGCGAGTAGGCAAACAAACGTGGCAAAGCTGAAAATGGGAACATCAAAATGATCACGGATCAAGCTCTCGACGAGGACTTCAAGAGGGATTGCCAAGGCCGCGGCAATTGAGGCAACCGAGACATAACGGGAGATTTTCAGCGTCACCAGCCAGGTGGCTACAGCGAAAAGGACAGCGAGCGGCATGATCGGGACGACGGCCCCGGCAGTGGTTGCGATCCCTTTCCCTCCCTTGAAGCCCAGCCAGAAAGTGTAGTTGTGCCCCATGATGGCTGCGATTGACGCGGCAATCGCAATAAGAGAGGAATCCGAGACACAAAGGGCAATAATGACCGGGAGCATTCCCTTAACAATATCGAGGACCAGCACGGTGATTCCGACAGGCTTTCCAAGGGTGCGCATCACGTTGGTGGCCCCGATGTTTCCACTGCCGTGGTCGCGGATATCGATCCCCTTCATTTTACCCGCGAGAAACCCAAATGGTGTCGCCCCAATGACATAGGCCAAGAGGACTGGCCAACAAGCTTGAATAGTCTCGAAGAAGGGGGGCATAAAGGTTGAGAATAGGTAATTTGAAGGCCGGATGTCTCGATGTCCAGCAACGGATTTGCCTATGAATGGAAAGCTCCCAGATTGAGAATTAAAGCTGCGGTGCGGGTCGAAGCACCCCGGTGTCGCTCCATCGTTGCGGCTCCGTTTCGTGCCAGGGCCTCAGTTCTTTGAGGACTCGAGAGCAGTTCGCGTATGGCGGGCTCAAGTTCCTCGATTCCGGTGATCTGGACGATCCCTTCAGCATTTACGAGCTCGGTTACGACGTCGGAGAAGTTCTGCATGTTCGGGCCGACGATCGTGGGCTTGCCTGTCAGGATTGGCTCCACAGGATTTTGACCGCCTTCGCCGTAGAGGCTCTTTCCTACAACGACGATGTCGGCAAGGTGATACCAGGCACGAAGCTCCCCGGTTGTGTTGGCTACCCAGGCCTTGGGCCTGTCATTTGACGGTTTCTGTTTTGCAGAACCCGACTTTCTTAGAACCGGCTCGAAGCCGGAGATTTTCAGTTGATTCGCGATATCTGGACCTCTTTCCGCATGGCGGGGAATGATGACCAGCTCGAGATCAGGGTAGTCACCCTTGAGCACGGAGGCGGTATGTGCGAGGAAAGATTCTTCGCCGTCGTGGGTTGAGCCACCCAGAAGGATCTTGCTGTTGCGAGGAAGGCCGGTGTCAGAGAGCCATTGTTTCAACTCGCCAATCTTGAGGTGGTCCGAGGCTGCCAGCGTGTTGTCAAACTTTACACTTCCGAGAACCTGGATTTTCTCGCGGGCGACTCCAATAGAAACCCAGCGTTCGATGTCGGTTTCAAACGGAACGGTGACTTGATCCACTAATGAAAATACAGGTTTGATTAAGGGGCGGACTTTCTGATAGCGGCGTTGCGAACGAGGAGACAGGCGGGCGTTGATCAGCTTTACTGGAATGCCTTTGCGCTTAAGTTGGCCAACGAGATTGGGCCAGATTTCGGCTTCGATCAAAATGAATTGTTCTGGTCGAATTAGTCGAATGACCCTGGTTGTAACGAAAGGGAGGTCGACAGGATTGTGAATCACAGTCAGGAATTCGTGGGTGTGCTGATCGGCGACTCCAAACGCTGTGGTTGTCGTGGTGCTCAGGACAATTTTCTTACCGGGTGCCGCTGAGTGGAGCGCTTCGATAACCTTCAGGGCCAGTAGGACTTCGCCAACACTTACCGCATGGACCCAAATCGGACGTTCTCCTTGAAAGCGGCAAAGTGTTCTTTCCCGGAACCAACCGAAACGCTGGCGAAAATTGCGCGCCAGTCCCCCTCGCTTGATTCCCTTGATGAGGAAGGCTGGAAATCCTAAAAGCAGGACGGCCGGAAGCAGCAGGTTATAGATGAGGTAGACTAGGAATCGTGGCATAGTGATAATAACTGAATCAGCTTTGCGGAGTGAGAAAGCTTACCCGCGTTTTGCCGTAGGTCTTCTCTTTTGCAACCTCCCACAAAGGAGAATCCGGTAGCGGGGTTTTGGCAAAGCTTTCCATGACGAGAATGCCCTGGGCTGATATGGCGCGTTGGAGGGCAGTATTTTCGAGCAGGTCTTCTACTTGTGCGGCTGTCTCTTCATCGCGGGCGTACGGAGGGTCGGCGAAAACGATATCAAAGCTCTCTTGGGTCGCACTGAACGAGAGAAAGGCAGAAACACTTTTTTTCTGTACCTTTCCGCCACTGAGGCGAGTCTTCCTGAGATTCTCCGAAATGATGCGGCAAGCCTCTTCGCTTGAATCGACAAAAGTCGCTGAGGCAGCACCCCGGCTGAGTGCTTCTAGACCGAGAGAGCCGGAGCCGGCAAAAAGATCGAGAACTCTGGCTTCGATTACCTTCTCACCCAGTGACGAGAACAAGGCTTCCCTCACCCTATCTGTGGTAGGGCGTGTCAGATTGCGAGGGACGTTGATAGGCTGGCTTCCGGCTGTTCCGGCGATGATTCGCATTGGCTGAATGAGAGGTGAAAGATTATCCCAAGGAACGGGCCTCTCCAATCGTTAATTCAACGATTGAGAGCTCTTGCAGCCTCCTTTTTACTGGAGAAGGCGGCAAAATGCGGGGATGGTTCCTACTTGGGGAGGCCCTGAAATTTCGTGATTTGTCCCTATATCAACAAATGATGCGTTGGATTCGAAGATTGTTCCTGGTTCTCTGCCTGATTCTCACAGGGGTCGTTATCTGGGCGGGGATTCACGCTAGGAAAAACGGGTTTACCGAAAGTTGGCGCAATGCTATCGAAGCTGAATTCGAGCAGCGGGGCTACTATGTCGAGATAGGAAAAATCACGCTTGGAGCATTCCGGGGGCTCGTCGCGGAAGATATCCAGTTTTTCCAGGATCCTGAAAAGAACTTCGAAATTGCGATCGTTGATGATGTCTATCTCGATGTTGATCTGAGCAAGATCCTGAATAAAGAGATATCCATAAATACTCTTGATGTGGCAGACGCCAGTCTTTCACTTCCGCTGGACTTCTCAGAGCCGGGCGGCAAAAAGCTGAAAATCGAAAATCTTTCAGGTCGGATCGTTATCACCGAGAGTATGATCGAGATCGTATCTGCTGCTGCGACTGTGGCGAATGTGGACCTTCACATCGCCGGCACGCTCGTGAGGGCTTCGCGAGACAAGGACGCGCCTGGTGATGAACGAATCGAAGATAATGTGGAGCAGCTGGCCGCGACAAACTTTCAAATCAGCAAGGTGATCGATGAAATTGAGCGCCTTGAGTTTCTGGACGGCTCACCCCAGGTTGGGATCGAGTTCCGGGGAGACCTAGATGATCTCTCCACCATCACAGCCAGGGCCGAGGTGGAATCGAGCAGGCTCAGCCGGGTCGGTAGCGACTATCATGTAGACGGGTTGAGTGCTGTGTTTCGTTTTGATGGCATTTCAAACCAGGCGGAGATCGAGAATATCAATATCCGGGATCAAAAGGGTGAAATCGATCTCACCGGCACGTGGTTTTTGGATGACGATCGCGTTGAATTTGATTTGAGATCCAACGCCGATATCTCAAGTCTGCTTGGTTTTTTCTGGAAGGATCGAAAGCTGGGCGAGGTCGTCTTCTTTAAACCTCCTGAGATCGAAATGAAGGGTGAGCTGAACCTCGACGAGTTGGGGCGTGCCACCTGGAAATTCCCCGGGACTGTGATGGGGCAGTTCAAATCTGATCGCTTCGTTACGCGTGGTGTGGTGTTTGCCGGTTTGGATTTTGGGTTCAGTGCTGAGGGCGAAAAAGTGTATGTCAGGAACTTGCGCCTGGACCACAAGAGCGGTTTCGCTTTTGCGAATTTTAAGTATGAGCCTGGTTCGGGAGGGCAGAGCATTCAGTATCACACGGAGATCAAGCTGGATCCCCAGGTGTTCCGGCCGTTCTTCGATGATGGCGGCCGCAAGTTTCTCGATTCATGGGAGTTCACCCAAAACTCGGCTGTTTATATCGCGGCTGTGGGAGAAGGCGAGAACTGGGATCTTAACACCTGGATTAACAAGGGGGTGTTGGACTTGAGGAATTTCTATCTCAAGGGCGTTGAGTTCAGGGAAATGGAAGCTGAATTCGAGGCAAAGGACGGGCAGATTTGGTTCGAAGATATTGTGTTGGGGCGTTATGAAGGTGAAATTGTGGCGGAGATGGCTCACTACATGCCTGCAGAGGGCCTGTGGGAGGTGAAAGACGTCGTATCAACCCTTGATCTCGTGATGGGGACCCGGGCTTTTAGTCCAAAGCTCTCCAAGCAAATTGAGAAATACAGGTTTGAGTCTCCGCCAACCGTTAAACTTTCTGGCTTCCTCGATTCGCGAAGGATAGAGGAGGTCGGAGACGGGCCCCGAAATAACGATCTTACGATCTCGTTTGCGAGTGGTGGGCAGGCTTATTATGACTTTCTAGGGGGGGCTTTGACTTTAATTGACCCCTCGGGAGTGCTGGATATTTCGGGGAGTCGTGTGCACTTAACGGAATTTTCAGCAGGTCTGTTTGGCGGTAAAGTTGAAGTTGAATATGACGCTTCCAATGTTCGTTCGGAGGAGAAACCATATCATGCGTCGGTGAAGGTGAGTCGCGTCCCTCTTGAGGCTTTGACAAGAACATACGGAGATCTTGAAGTGGCTACAGGCCTGATTGATGCGGTACTTCATCTTTCCGGATTTGGGAGGGATGTCAGCCGATTGAACGGGCACGGTGCGGCGTCGATTGAAGAAGGGGAATTATTCAACCTGCCCCTGCTGGGCGCGTTGGCGGGCGTGATGCAGGTGTCCGGTTCCGATGGGGGAATTGCCAAGGAAGCCCAGGCGACATTTAAAATTTCCAGCGGTGTTCTGGAGACTGGTGACCTCGTGGCGCTTGCCGAAACTATGCTTATCAGGAGCGCTGGAACAGTTTCGCTGATTGACCAGTCCGTAGACTTTGAAGCTGTGGTGAATACTAAAGGGATGATTTCGAGAACTTTGCTCACCCCGGTGAGTGAATTGCTCACCTTCTCATGTGAAGGGACGGTTCAGGAACCCGTTTGGAAGGCCAAGCACATCTCAAATATCGGTAAACTCCCGGCTCAGGTAATTACCGAAATGACCCAGATCCCATTTGAGGGCTTGAAGGCAATTGGCGAAGGAATCCTCGGCCAGTCCAGCGAGGGCAGTGGCGGTGGTGCTGAACGGGAAGAAGTAAATATGGTTTCGCCTGAATTGAAACCCGGCGAAGAGTTGAGGGTATTCGGTCAGGGCATATTCGGGTCAAAGGAACAACGCAGCAATGGTGGAGCCAACGGGCAGGAGAAAGAGAAACAGCGCATCCTGCCGCTTCTTCCCGGGAGAAAGCCTCAGGGAGATCAGGATTGACAGAGATTTTCCTTGGCATGAGGACTCCGCCTGCGCAGTGCCAACTGCTAGATGCGTTGTAAGCGGAGGAAAACAGCCGACCCCATCCGGTTAGAGACGCTTCTTTGCCACAACTGCATTGGGCTCCTCAGAGCCGAGATGATGTCGTCGTCCGCTTGACAATGGCCCGCGGATCGCCATTTTCCCGCCATCCAGAAGTTTCAACCCGTCTTATTGCCAGATGTCGTCAACCAACACACCCGAGAAACGTGAGTTCCAGGCCGAAGTCAGCCAGGTGCTCGATATCGTGATCAATTCGCTCTACACGGATAAAGAAATATTCGTCCGTGAGTTGGTCTCCAACGCCTCTGATGCTCTCGAAAAGCTTCGTCACACGCAATTGACGGAGAGTGAAGTTCACCAGCCGGATCTCGATATGGAGATCAAGATCGAGGTGGACGAGGAAAACAAGACGGTGACGATCATCGATCACGGCCTTGGAATGACTCGCGACGAACTTCACGAGAACCTTGGTACGATTGCTCATTCCGGGTCGAAGGCGTTTGTAAAGGCTCTTGAGGAGTCTCAGCAGAAAGAGAGCTCACTGATTGGACAGTTCGGTGTCGGCTTTTACTCGGCCTTTATGGTGGCCGAAGAGGTTCGTGTGACGACCCGTTCATGGCGTCCCGAAGGAGAAAATCTTGTCTGGATCAGTGACGGCAAGACCGGCTACGAAATCGAGCCGGCTGAAGGCGAAGTCGATCGCGGTTGCCGCATCGAGATGAAACTTCGCGAAGATTGTGAAGAGTTTGCCAGCGACGCTCGTATCAAGCAGATCCTTGAGAACTACTCCAGTTTTGTCTCTTTCCCGATCATGATCGGCGAAGACCGGGTGAATAAGATTGAGGCGATCTGGCGAAAGAAGAAGACCGAGGTTTCAGACGAAGAATACAATGAGTTCTACAAGTTCTCGGCCAAGGCATTCGACGAGCCGCGTTACCGGATGCACTTCAGCTCAGAGATGCCGATCGAGATCAACGCATTGCTCTTTGTGCCGGCAGAGAACACCGAGTTGTGGGGCATGGGGCAGATGGAACCCGGCGTTTCCCTCTACTGCAAAAACGTACTCATCGACGATAAGCCGGATGGCCTCCTGCCTGAGTGGCTTCGCTTCCTCCGCGGAGTGATTGACAGCGCTGATATTCCGTTGAACATCAGCCGCGAATCGATGCAGGACAGCTCGCTCGTCCGCAAGCTGAATAAGGTCGTGACCAAGCGTTTCCTCAAGTTCCTCGCCAGCGAAGCAAAAGATGATGTCGACAAATACAAGGAGTTCTACGGCAAGTTCAGCCGGTTCCTCAAGGAAGGAGCCGCGGTTGATTTCGATCATCGTGAGTCTCTCTCCAAGCTGCTTCGCTTCGAAAGCTCGATGACTGAAGCAGGGGAGTTGACCGGATTCGAAGACTACCTGACTCGTGCCAAAGACGGGCAGGACAAGATTTACTACCTCACCGGTGCCGACCGCGCTGCCATCGAAGGAGGGCCCTACCTGGAAGCTCTAAAGTCCCGCGGACTGGAAGTGATTTTCTTTTTCGATGCAATCGACGAATACCTCTTGCAACACCTGCGCGAGTTTGACGGCAAGCAGCTTGTTTCTGCCGCGAGTTCCGGGCTCGAACTGGAGGACGATGACAACATCGAAACCGAGGGTGAAGCTCTGTCCGATGACGATATGTCTCTGTTGACCGAATTTCTCACCGGCGAATTGGGTGAAAAAATTGAAAACGTTTCTGCCGGTAAGCGACTCGTAAGCAGCCCCGCGGCGGTGATGACGCCTCAGGACGGCATGACTGCACAGATGCGCGCCATGATGCAGGCGATGAACCCGGACGAGTCACTTCCGCCTCTGAAGGTTGATTTGGAACTCAACCCTCGTCATGCCCTGATTCATCAGTTATCGGATGCTCGCGAGAACAATCCGGAACTGGCTAAGCTGGTTGCTGTCCAGTTGCTCGACAACGCGCTTTTGGCTGCCGGGCTGCTTGAAAACCGGACCGATCTTGTGTCCCGCGGCTTCCAGTTGATGGAAGAAGCGATGAAAAAATGATTTTTTTCGAAACCCATCGGTAGGGGCGGCGTTCACTCCCAGGCAGGACGATGTTCCTGATTGAATTCCAAACCTACCAAAGACATGAAAAAAATCCTCATAGTGGCGACCGCTCTGGTTGCCGGAATGACATTCGGCCTTGAGGCCGCAGAAGGCGACAAGAAGGGCAAAGGCGGCGAAGGCAAGGGCAAGGGTGATCCTGCCAAGCGTGCCGAGATGATGCTCGAGAAGCTCGACACCGATAAGAGCGGAACGATTTCGAAGGAAGAGTTCGAGGCGTCCCCGATGGCAGCCAAGATGAAGGAAAAGGGTGGCGAGGGGGCTATCGGAAAATTGTTCGCTGCTCGTGACAAGGACGGTGATGGTGAACTCAGCAAGAAGGAACTCGCTGCTCCCGTTCGCGGTGGTAAGGGCGCCCCGTCCGGCAAGAAGCCCGAGGGTAAGCCTGAAGGCAAAAAGAAGAAAAAAGCTGAATCCTGATCCTGCCTTAACGCAGATTTTGAAATGAACCCGTCGACGTGCTTCACGTTGACGGGTTTTTTGTTTCCGGGGGCGGTATTTCAGAGGGTCGCAAGAATTTGCTGAATCGAGGATTCGGCTTGCGAAGCGTAGCTACCGCCGAAGAGATTGAAGTGATTCAGTAGGTGGTAGAGATTGTAGATGGTTTCACGAACTGGTTCCACCTCTGGAAATTTATCGCGATAGGCTTCGTAGAAGCCGGTGCTGAACCCTCCGAAGAGATGAGTGAATGCCAGGTCAGCTTCGCGATCACCGAAGTAGGCGGCAGGATCATAGAGAATGGGAGCTCCGCCATCGTCGAAGCTGACATTACCGCCCCAGAGATCCCCGTGAAGCAGTGATGGAGCGATATCAAGGGACGAAAGGTGGGAGTGAACGGCATCGAGCAGTGCGCGGGCATCGCTGAATTTGTGGCATCTCGATTCGGCTAACTGAAACTGGTATTCGAGACGATGTTCCGTGAAGAAGTTGGCCCACGATCCCGTCCATGGGTTGGGCTGTGGCGTAGCTCCGATGTGGTTGTCAAAATCGGCCCCGAACTCTCCCGATGGAGAAATTGACTGATGTAGATTTGCCAGGGCCGAAGCCAGTGCTTCCTGAGAATCCGGGTCTGAACGGTTTACCATGTGAATGCCCTCCATGGCAAAGACGGCTTGATCTTCGATGACAGCATGACAGTAGGGAGTTGGGACACGGATGGCACCTGTCGCCTTGAGCAAGTCCAGCGACTGCTTCTCTGCTTCGAACAGCGGGAGTTGATGGCGTTGATTGAATTTGAGGAAAACAAGCGAGCTATCTTCAGCTTCGGCGAGCACGGCTTCATTGATACACCCTCCAGAAATAGAACGGGCCTTGGAGGGGCGGAGCTGAATCCCCGTTTCCTCTTCGAGCCATTCAGTCACCGTTTGCGGGATCATGGCAGATCGTGGTCTTTCCAGCGCTTCAGGAATGAGGCACAACCGTCCTCGAGCAGATCGAGGACCCTTTCGAATCCTTCCGGGCCGCCGTAGTAGGGATCGGGAACTTCGTCCTCCTCATGCTCTTCGCAAAATTCGCAGAAGAGGATCAGCCGAGCGGTTGGATTGGGGCATCGATCCCGCACCTCGAGCAAGTCGTCGTAGTTGCTGCGGTCCATCGCGAAAATCCAGTCGAAGGTTGCGAAGTCATCCGGCTTTACCTGCCGTGCGCTTCCTATCATGGTGATGCCTCGGGCATTCGCGGCAGCGTTCATGCGGGAGTCGGGAGGGTTTCCGGTGTGCCAGCCGGCTGTGCCGGCTGAATCAATCTGGAACGAGTTGGAAAGACCCTCCGCGTCCACGATGTGACGCATGACATTTTCACCCGAAGGGGAGCGACAAATATTCCCGAGGCAGACGAAGAGCAGGCGTGTTGGATCCGGCATGTTGCCGTCAATCTCAGATGCGATGCGCCGAATTGTCAATCGGCAGTCACTGCTGTTCCTTCAAGAAAGGGCTCCCCGTTCCCGAAATGAGTCAGGTTGGTGCAGGTCACACGCGCAATCTCCGAGAGCGCTTCCACTGTGAGAAAACCCTGGTGTGATGTGACGAGGACGTTGGGAAATGAAATAAGACGTGCGAGTTCATCATCATTGATGCCCTCTTGAGACAAGTCTTCGAAGAAGATACCTTCCTCGATTTCGTAAACGTCGAGAGCAACGCCGCCAAGTTTCTTTCGTTTCAGTGCGCCAATCAGGGCCCGGGTGTTGATCAGTTTGCCGCGACTCGTGTTAACAAGATAGGCTCCCGTCATCATTAGATTGAGAGCTTCATCGTCGATGAGGTGATGCGTATCCGGCGTCAACGGTGTGTGAAGCGAAACAAGGTGGCTTTGGGGCAGGAGATCTTCGAGAGGTGAGTATTCGATCTCATTCTGACCGGCCCAGTCTGCATCCGGATAGGGATCGCAGGCGATGATGCGCATTCCATAGCCTTTGAGAATCTGTGCGGTCAGTTTGCCAATCTTACCGGTCCCGACGATGCCGGCAGTCTTTCCATGCATGTCGTGGCCGACGAGTCCATTCAGGGAAAAGTTGTGTTCACGGACGCGATTGTAGGCTCGGTGAATTCGTCGGTTGAGGGTATGAACTAGAGCTACGGCGTACTCTGCCACGGCGTGTGGTGAGTAGGCCGGGACCCGAACGACATGGATCTCCAATGAACTTGCCGCGGTAAGGTCAACATTGTTGAAACCGGCACAGCGAAGGGCGACCACTTTCACCCCGAGGTTTGCCAGTTCCTCGAGGCAGGAACGATCGAGGGCGTCGTTAACGAAGACGCATACGGCCTCACATCCTTTCGAGGTAGACGCTGTCTCGATAGAAAGGCGGAATGAATGATAGTTTATTTCGAGAGAGTTGTCCGAGTTTTGCTCGTCGAAAAACTCCCGGTCGTAGGGCTTGGCATCATAGAACGCTACCTTCATGATCGCATTCACGTAGGTCGCATCTTGACTCCGGGCATGCAAATGTTTCGAAGCTCTGCACCCAAGAATATCCCCAATGACTGCTCTCAATCGACGCAAATTCATCCATACCGCGGCAGGATCCACCATGCTCACAAGCCCCCTTGTTGCCCCTTGGGTTAAAGCTCAATCTAAGTCCGGCAAGAAATACAAGACGGCTCTGATCGGTTCAGGTTGGTGGGGGATGAACATCCTGCGCGTGGCCATCAAGGACGGCAGCTGCGATGTCGTGGCCCTGTGTGATGTCGATTCCGATGAACTGGAGGTTTCAGCTGACGAAGTGGAGGGTCTCACTGGAAAGTTTCCTAAGATGTATCGCGACTATCGCGAGATGCTCGAAAAAGAGGAGATCGAGATTGCTATCATTTCGACTCCGGATCACTGGCATGCGTTGCAGAGCATTGCCTGCGTGGAGGCAGGCGCTCATGTCTTTGTTGAGAAACCTACCGGTCATACCATCGGCGAAAGTCGGGCCATGGTCGAAGCGGCGCGCGCCGCTGACTGCGTCGTCCAGGTGGGAATGCACCGACGTATCGGCCCTCACCATGTCAGCGGGATGAAATTTCTTAAGGAAGGCGGGGCCGGAGATATCGGCATGATTCGCGCCTTTGCCCACGGCGGGGGCGGGGCTGAGACCCCCACTCCCAACAGTGACGTGCCAAAAAATCTCGATTGGGACCTTTACTGTGGTCCGGCTCCGATGCGCCCTTTCAATAGGCGTATTCATCCCGGTGGTTTCCGCAATTTCCTCGACTTTGCCAACGGCACGCTGGGAGACTGGGGGGTTCACTGGCTTGACCAGATTCTCTGGTGGTCAGATGAGAAATATCCTAAGTCGGTCTATTCCACCGGTGGCCGGACGGTCAAAGGGCCCGCCATTTTGAATGACCAAGAGCAGACGACCGATGCTCCGGATCACCAGGTGGCAACCTATGAATTCGATAACTTTACCGCCGTTTGGGAGCATCGTCGCTTCGGGGGCAACGAAGCCGAGAAGTCGAGAGTTGGCTGTTATTTCTACGGCTCTAAGGGAACTTTCCACATGGGATGGCGGGACGGCTGGACGTTCTATCCTGCCAAGGGAGGCCAGGTGATTCATGAAGATCCCGAGTTTGACCATGAGAAAGACGGGCACAATGTTCCGCCACTCTGGCGCGATTTTATCGAGTGCATTGAAGACCGAAGCCGCACACCGGTGGCGGATGTTGAGATCGGGCACCAGGCGACCAACCTGAGTTTGCTTGGCATGATCAGCTATAAGGTGGGGCGGAGCATTGAATGGGATGGAGACAAGGAGACCATTCCAGGTGATTCTGAAGCGGCTGGCCTGCTGACTCGCGACTACCGCGGTCCCTGGGAATACCCCACTGTTTGATTTATGAAAATCCGAATCCTGACACTGTGTCTTCTGGCCCTCTCGTCATGGGGATGGGCTGAAGAAAAACCGCTGAACTTCATTCTCGTCCTCGTCGACGACATGGGCTGGATGGACCTGTCCTGCCAGGGAAGCGACTTCTATCGCACCCCGAGTATTGATCGGCTCGCTGAAGAGGGAATGCGCTTCACCAACGGCTACGCCGGGTGTGCCGTTTGTTCTCCATCGCGCGCAGCCGTGCAGACGGGGCGGCACCCGCATCGTCTCGGGGTGACAGACTGGATTCGCTCCCGTTTCCAGCGAGGCGGCAAGGGGACACCGGAGGTAAATCCCACGGAGTATGTCGGTAACAACAATCGAAAGCTGCTTTGCCCGCCAAATCCCTTCTGGATGGAGCATGAGGAAATCACGATCGCGGAAGCGCTGAAGGAAGAAGGATACCAGACAGCCTACATTGGGAAATGGCACTTGGGCGATCCGGAATGGTACCCGGAACACCAGGGCTTTGCTGAAAATCGCGGCGGTTGCGACTATGGACAGCCTCCTTCATTTTTCGATCCTTACAATCAGCCAAAAGGCAGGCATGAGTCTCTGCGCGAGGGGATCTACAAACTTCCCGGTCGAAAGGAAGGGGAATATCTGACCCATCGGGAAGGGGCTGAAGCCGTTGAGTTGATTCGCAGCTGGAAAGACGAGCCTTTCTTCATCCAGATTTCCCACTACGCGGTCCACACTCCGATCCAGGCCATTCCGGAAGTGGCAGCGAAATACGAGGACACTCCCGGAGCCACCCAGACCAATGCCAAGTATGCTGCGATGGTCGAGTCCGTTGATGATTCCATGAGAATGGTGATGGAAGCATTGGAAGAGCTGAAAATTGATGATCGCACGGTGATTCTTTTCACCAGCGACAATGGTGGGCTCGATCGCAACAGCAGTCCGACGGACAATGCTCCGCTCCGAAGCGGGAAGGGCTACGCTTATGAGGGAGGTATTCGCGTGCCGTTTCTTGTGAGGTGGCCGGGGCAGGTTCCGGCGGGAACGGTCAGCGATTTTCCGGTAACTTCGGTAGATATTTTTCCGACCTTTCTCGATATGGCCGGTGTGGCGCTTCCCGAGGATCGTAAGATCGACGGGGTTTCATTGGTGGCTCATCTCCAAAGCGGGGAGGTAGCAAAGGGCGACCGCGATACGCTGTTCTGGCACTTTCCCCACTACCGCCACGAGCCGGGGCCCTACTCCATCATTCGCGAAGGGCACTGGAAGCTGATTAAATTCTGGGAAGGTCCCAGGGAGCTCTACAATTTGAAAGACGATCTTTCAGAGGAGAAGAACCTGGCCGCATCGAACCCCGAGCGGGTCGATGCCATGGAGAAAGTTCTTGTCGAACAACTTAACGTCGACGGCGCCAGGTTGCCGATTCCTAATCCCGATTACAAGGGCAGTAATTAGAATCAATTCCGCTTTGGAACAGTTGCGTAGTATTGGGCCCGTAACTCTTCGATCAGCTTTTGCTGATCATTTAGTTGTTGCTCCTGCTGGGCGCGCTCAGCTTCCGCTTCGGCAAATTCTCTGGCAGCAGTCTGCTCTAATCGAGTGCGCTCGGCAATCACTTCGGGCGTTTCTCGAGCGACTTTGGCAGCTTGGTCGACAGTGGCCTTGGTCTTATCTGCCTCGCTAAACGAGTTCTCCAGGAGACGTTCCAGTTCACCGAGACGGCCACGAAGCATTTCGACTTCAGCGCTGAGTTCATCCCGGGTTTTGTAAGCGAGCGTTTCAGCGGCGACCTTTTCAATCTTTTTTTCCGATGCGATCGCAGTTGCCTGGTCGATGTCATTATCAGCAGGGGTGATCGATTCCTCAGCAATCTCTTCACGAAGATCGGCAAAAGCCCGGTTCGCGACCAGTTCGAGTGCATGCTCTAGGACGTTGGCGGATTTTTCGCGAAGTGTCTGATTGCCAGCGGCAACAGTGCTTTTCGCGTTGGCGAGTGTCTTTTCGGCATCGGCGCGTGATTGAGTGGCTTCCGCGACTTGAGCTTTGGCTTCGGTTTCCTCTTCCCTGAGATCAGCGAGCTCCTCGGTCATTTCAACGAGTTCCTTAGACTCTTCATGGGCAGTCAGATTGATGGCCGCTGCCTCCCACTTTTTGACGAGGAACTGGCTGGACACGAGTTCCGCCTCGGCGGAAGCGATCGACGCCTTAGTGTCGGCCTCTTTCTTCGCGATCGCAGTGACCTTGGCTTGAGCATCTTCTTTGGCCTTGGTGGCGTTGGCGACAGTAGCTTCGGCTTTCTTGAGAGCTTCCTGCTGAGCGGCGAGTTGCTTATTCGCCGCGTCAAGCTGGCCACGCTTTGCGTTGACGCCATCGGTAGCGGCCTTGGCTTCTTCCTGCGCTTTCGTTAGGGCGACCCTGTATTGATCAATGGCCGCGGTGACATCAGCCAGCGTTTTCTCGGCAGCACCGGCCTGAGCCTTATGGTCCTGATAGGTCTTGTTAGCAGCTTGCTGTGCCGTTCTTTTTGCGGTGAGATTCTGCTGCGCTTTCTGAACCCGAGCGTTGCCGGCGGCAAGGGCATCGCGGAGCGGTTTCAAGGCGGCGTCTAACTGGTTGCGCTTAGCCTGAGCTGCTGCGTAGGCATCCTGAGCCTTCTTGAGTTCAGCATTGGCGGCTGCGAGCTGTGCTTCAAACTGCTTGCGTGCTCCCTCGTTTTTCTGATGGACAGCGTCAGCAGTGGCAACGGCTTTCCGGGCGGTTTGAGCAACCGTAAGGGCCTGCTCCTCAGCAGCAAGGGCAGCTTTCTGCGCATTGACGATATTTTGAGGAGCGGGTTGTCCATCCTTTGAAGCGTTCTTCACGGCTGCATCTGCCTTGCTGCGTGCGCTGGTGGCATCGGTCAACTGTATTTCAGCGCTGGCCAGAGCGGTCTGACGCTTCTCAAGTTGCTCTGCCGTCACAGCAGATGCCTTTTTCGCCTCGGTTACCTTTACGGTTACCTGTTGGGGGACGCGGGCCTTGGCATCGAGAGCAGCCCTGGTCTCCTTGCTGGCCTTGTCGGCCTGAGCAAAGGCGTCGGCGAGCTGATTAAACTTTTGATTTTGATCAGCAGGGAGGGCCGGTTTAACTGCCTCAGCTTTTGCCGCATTGAGTGCCTCAGTGGCGGCTTTCAGGGCCGCCTCGTCCTTGGCAATCATGGCGTTGAGTTCAGTGACCCTGTCTTGGCTTGGCTTGAGTTTGGCGCTTACCTGGCTGAGCGACTTGGTCGTTTTGGCAACCAGGGCGTTTTTCGCATTGGCAGCCTCCTGTCCCTGCGTCACTTGGGGTGCCAGAGCTTTGATTTCCTGATCCAGTTTGGCGATGGTGGCCTGATGCGTCTTCAGTACCTGGTTGGCGGCATTGGTGTTTTTGTCAACCTCGGCAAGCGCGGCGCGGGCTCCGGCGAGTTCCTTTGAAACGCTCTCGACCCCGGCTTTGAGTTTGGGCAGTTCGCCGGTTAATTCGCGAATGCGCTGTTCAGAGTAGGCGAGCTGTTCGTCGATCGTCGGCGGATTAGGGAGGATGCTGGCAAGCTCGGCTCCGGACTCGACGCTCCAGACCTTAATGTTGCCGAAGATATCCCCACTGAAAGCGCGGGCAGTGTCGTGGCTGATAGCGACACTAAGCACGACATCACTGGAGGCAGCGATGGATTTGAGTTGTTTGCCGTCCCCCTGCCAGACTTTGAGAGTCTTGTCGCGACCGACTGAGACAAGATTGCCATTCGGGGCGAAAGCGACAGACAAAGCGCCGCCCGGGTGGGCGTTCCACTTTTTAACCTGGCTGCCCTCATTCATTTCCCAGAGGATAATCTGTCCGTCCTCACTGCTGGAAGCGAGGACGTTGCCATCGGAGCGCCACGAAAGAGCGGTAACTCCCTTCGTGTGTCCCTTGAGGGTGAAAAATTCATACCCGGTTGCAGCTTCCCAAGTGTAGAGGTCGCCGCCTCGTCCGCCAGTCGCGAAAATAACGCCATCCGGGCTGTAGGCCGCGGATAGCATCCAGTCAGTGTGCTTTTTGATGCTGGCGATTTGCTCGCCGGCGACAGTGTCCCAGATTTTGATATTGCGGCCGGGGCCGCCCATGACAGCGCGCTTGAGGTCAGGGGAGACGTCAGCGCCAAGAACACAGTCGTATTCTTTGCCGACTTCGATGATGCGTTCTCCAGTCTTGATGTCCCATGCGACGACATTTCCGGATTTGCCGGCGCGGCCGCCACCGCAAGAGAGGTAGGCTCCGTTGGGGCTGAAGGAGAGGGTCTGGGGGAAACCCTCGGGGTAGGGAAGAACACCAAGAAGGTCGAAGTCCTCGGAGTGGTATAGCAAAACCTGCTTCTGACCGGCCACCGCAAGAATCGGCGCCCATGGGCTGTGGGCCATGGCTGGGATGGAATTGGGGCGTTCTGTGACTACGGCCGGCTCGAGCAGGAGGTGCTCGGGCATGGCGGGAGGCCCTTCGGGTTTGCCGGTAGAGGTGATGGAGTCGAAGTCGATTTTGGGCTTGTCAGACTTCCTGGCGGTGCTGCTGTATGTTTCTAGAATTCCACCTGAAATCCAGTCAGAAAGAATTTTGAGCTCTTTCTCGGAGGCCTTGGTGCCTCTCGGAGGCATGACAGGCTCTTCAAGATGAGCGGAAAGAGAAAAAAGGCGGGAACTGCCGGGATCTTCGGCAATCACGATTTCGCCACCAGATCCCCCTGTCAGCGTGGCCGAATAGGTGGAAAGGTCCAAACCACCCTTGGATTCGTCGGGATTGTGGCAATTGATGCACTTGTCTTCAAGAATCGGCAGAACGTGATCGACAAAGGTCACCTTTTCGCCCGATTTCGGCTCTTCGGACGCTTGCAGGAAGCATGGGAGCAAGAGGGTGGTGATAAAGAAGTATTTTGCTTTCATGGAGGGGCACCGCGTTTAATGGCGGTTAAGGAGAAAACTTTTCAGAAAAGCCCTTTTCGGACCATTTTGTGGTAATCGTTGCAAAATGTTGAAGGATTCTTAAATTATACGTCTCTCGAGGCACTCGTCCTGCTGAAATATCATCGCGGAAAGGCAGGCTCCATATAGCTCAAAAGGGGCATATGAACTGTCTCACACACGCCTCTTCGTAAAGTGTCGATTGGGGTTATGGTAAGTTTCGCAAAAGTTAAATTTCGCCCCCAACCACTTTCTACAATACCAAGACAAACTCAATCATCATGAAAGGTTGCTCAGGATTCAATCAAACAGGCATCGCAAATCGAAGGGAGATGCTCCAAGTCGGTTTTGCTGCGGGCTTAGGACTCTCACTGCCCGAACTGCTCAAGGTCGAAGGCAGAGCTCAGGCCAAATTCTACGAGTCAAAGGAGGGTGTCGCCAAATCACTGATTCACATTTACCTGCCAGGTGGAATGGCCCACCAGGAAACCTGGGATCCAAAGCCATTTGCACCGTCTGAGTATCGGGGGCCCTACAAGGCGATTGACACAAACGTGGCCGGTCTCCAGTTCAGTGAGAATTTCAAAAACCTCGCCAAGGTGGCTGACAAGATGACCGTGATTCGCTCCATGACTCACGGTGAGGCAGCTCATGAGCGGGGCACTCACAACATGTTCACCGGCTACCGCCCAAGCCCGGCGATCAAATTCCCGAGTTTCGGTTCCGTGATTTCCCATGAGTTTGGCCCCCGCAAGAGCCTTCCTCCCTACGTTTGCGTTCCGAACCAGCCAAATGAATATGCCGGGACCGGCTACCTCAGTTCCATGTATGGCCCATTCTCTGTCGGCAGCGATCCTGCGAGCGACAGTTTTAAGGTACGCGACCTGACTCTGCCGAGCGGAGTTGACCCGGCACGTTTTGAGCGCCGCCGCACGCTGCTTGAAGCGGTTGACAGTCATTTTCGCGGCATGGAACAGGCGGATCAGATTGACGCGATGGATTCATTCTACCAGCGCGCCTACAGCCTGATCGGTTCTCCCGAAGCACGTGATGCTTTCGATCTCTCCAAGGAGGACGAAAAGATGAAGGAGCGGTATGGTAAGAGTCAGGCCGGCATGCGCATGCTCCTCTCACGTCGCCTCGTTGAATCCGGGGTTCGCCTCGTGACGATGACATACGGTAGCTGGGATCACCACGACCGGATCAAAGACAATATCGCCCGCCAGGTGCCGTCGTTCGACAAGGCGCTCGCGACTCTTCTCACCGATCTTGATGAGCGTGGACTTCTTGATTCCACACTCGTGATGGTTTCTTCCGAATTCGGACGCACGCCGAAGATCAACAAGACCGACGGTCGCGATCACTGGCCCCGCGTGTTCTCCACGATGCTTGCCGGTGGTGGTATCAAGCGAGGATTTGTCTACGGATCTTCTGACGCACTTGCTTCTGAGCCCGACACCAACCCGGTGGACGTGCAATCTTTCGCCAAGACCGTCTATGCTCAACTCGGCATCAATGCCGACAAGGAGCTCATCGCACCCGGACCTCGCCCGATGGAAATCGTCGATGGCGGAGAGGTGATCGAAGAGCTGATCGAGAAGCGTTCGGCCGTCTAATCCTTTTCCCACTTAGCACCGATATGAATCGTATTCTGAATTCTCAGAGTGCGGCTTTTGCGGCATATGCCGGTAAACTGGTGGCAGCTTTTTTGCTGCTCACCGGCGCACTGGTTGTCAGCAGCGTTGAAGCCGCCAATCCCTCGTTCACTACCACCATCCCTCGGGGGGGGCAGGTCGGAACGGAACAGAAGGTGACCTTCTATGGATCACGTCTCAGTGATGCTGAGGAGATTATGTTCCATCACCCTGGCATCTCCGTGAAGGAACTCAAGGTTCTGGATGATGGGAAAGTCGAGACCACTCTCGTGATTGCTCCCGATTGTCGACTAGGTGAACATCACCTGCGTCTCCGCTGCCGAACTGGTGTCAGTTATGCCCGTAACTTCTGGGTTTCGCAGTTTCCTAATGTGGCCGAGGTCGAGCCCAATGATGATTTCGAAAATCCTCAGAAAATCGATCTCAATGTTACTGTTGAAGCTGAAGCCAAGTCCGAGGAAACGGACTATTACCAAGTGACCGCCAAGAAAGGCGATCGCCTTTCGGTTGAGATCGAAGGTCTCCGGATCAATAACATCACCAACAACATCGCAATCGACCCGTTTGTTTCTATTTTGAACAAGGATCGTTTTGAGATCGCTTCCGCCGACGGTTCCGCCTTGCTGAAGCAGGAATCCATTCTCTCCGTGGTGATTCCGGAAGATGGCGAATACATCGTTGAGGTGCGCGACAGTGCCTACCAGGGGCGCGGACGCTATCGTGCTCATATTGGTACCTTCCCGCGTCCTTTGGCCGTTTACCCGGCCGGAGCCAAGGCAGGTTCCGAAGCTGAGTTCAAACTCATCGGCGACGTGAAAGGGGATTATTCCACCAAGGCCAAGTTGCCAGCCAAAACTGTGGAAGGCTCTTATGGCGTTTTCGGTGCTCAGGGAGGAATGATGCCGCCGTCTCCGAATCCGGTTCGCGTGAGCGAGTTCGACAATTTCCTCGAGACCGAGCCCAATAATTCCAGTAAAGAGCCGAATCTTTATGAGGGCGCCCTTCCTGTCGCTTTCAACGGTATCCTTGAGCAACCGGGGGACATTGACTACTTCAAGTTCACCGCCAAGAAAAACCAAAGTTTCCGCTTTCGCGCGTATGCCAACACAATCGGTTCGCCAGTCGATCCGGTGCTGAATATCTACGACGCTAACATGAAGTCGATCGCCGGTAGCGATGATGCTGACGGGACTAAGGACAGCCGCGTTGATTTCAGGGCGCCGGCCGATGGCGAGTATTTTGTCAGGATGCGTGACATGCTCAGCAACGGTGGTCCGAATTTCGTCTACCGGATTGAAGCTCAGCCGCTCAGCCCTGCGATTAATGTGACGATGCCTGAAATGCTTCGTCGCCAGCTGCAGTATCGCAAGCAGTTCAATGTTCCCCGTGGCAACTACTACGCCATGGTGGTTAACACTTCTCGGCAGAACATGTCCGGCGAACTGGTATTCGATATGCCGGAGTTGCCCGAGGGTGTGACTTGGGAGTCGGCACCGATTCCGAAGACGGTGAGCCAGTTTCCGATTCTCTTGAAGGCAGCTCCCGATGCTCCGGTTGCAGGCGGCATGTATAAGCTCCATGCCAAAAGCACAGATCCGGATGGTCCCGTTGTGGGAGAATTCAAGCAGTCACTCGACCTGGTTCGAGGCCCTCAGAACGGTGTCGAATACTACACTCGTCTGCACGACCGTGTGCCTGTTGCTGTGGTCGATGAGATCCCGTTCAGCGTCACCATTGAGCAGCCCAAGGTGCCTCTCGTTCGTAACGGTTCAATGAAACTGAAAGTTCATGCCCATCGAAAAGACGGCTACGACAAGAAGATCACAGCGCGCCTTCTCTGGAAGCCTCCGGGTGTAACCAGTCCGGCAACGGTTGTGTTCAATGAAAAAGATACCACCATCGAATACGAATTGAATGCCAACGCCACGGCTGAGCTGAATACCTGGAACCTGACTATTCTCGCTGAGTCTGACGATGGCAAAGGACTGATGGTGGCGGCAACTCCTTTCGTGAAACTCTCAGTTGAGGAACCCTTCGTGAGCATGAAACTCAACCTCACCACAGCTCGTCAGGGTGAGCAGGCAAATATGCTCGCGGCGGTGACCAAACTTCGTGACTTCGGTGGCGAGGCGGACGTCCAGCTCTTTGCCAACCCGGCGCACTCGACGGTTCCCGTTGTGAAAATCGATCAGGCGACCACTGAGGTAAATATTCCGATTCAGACCTCGGAGAAAACACCGGTCGGCCAGCATAAGAATCTCTTCTGCTCCGTAACGATCATGAAAGAGGGACAGCCCATCGTTCATCGCGTTGGTATGGGTGGAACACTCCGTGTCGATCCGAAACCAAAAGAGGCTCCTGCGGCGAAACCGACCGAACCTAAGGTGGTAGCCAGCAACAACAAGCCGGCGTCGGAGAAACCTCTGTCACGACTCGAGCAGCTTCGTCTCGAAGCAAAGGCTCAGTCAGAGGCCAAGTAATTTTTAACGAATCACGACAGACGAAACTATTTCGTTCACCTGCATGAAAAAAGAGATCACAGCCATTCTTTCACTTCTTGGTATCGCAGCCATGCCCCTGGCCGCGCAGGATGCTAAGATTGATTTTGTGAAAGATATCCAGCCCATCCTTGAATTCCACTGTGTCAGTTGTCACGACTCTAACGAAACCAAGGGTGGTCTTCGCTTCGACGAAGCCAAGTTGTTCTTCGAGGGTGGCGATGGGGGTCATGCCCTGATTAAGGGCAAGCCGGAGGAGTCTCTAATGATTGAGTTGGTGACTCTTCCTGAAGATGATACCGACGTGATGCCTCCCAAGGGGCGCGTTCTTAACGAACAGGAAATCGCAAAACTTCGCCAGTGGATCAAGGAAGGTGCAGTCTGGCCGGAAGAGCTTAGGCTCGTAGCCAAGAAAGAGGAGGACTTTAAGGGAGCTGAGCCCCTTGAAGACAAAGGGAAGGCCATCGTTAAGGTGGAGATTTTCCCTGAAGACATTGTTCTCGAGACCAAGCGTGACAGCCAGTCTGTCGTCGTCATGGCGACTTATGAGGACGACACGACTCAGGACGTGACGTCGAACGCGACTTTTACTTTTGCGGATCCGTCGCTCGTTGACCTCAAGACTCGCAGTCACTTCATTCCGGTTAAGGACGGGGAAACTAAGCTTGCCGTTAAAGTGGCTGACAAGTCCGTTGAGATTCCGGTGACGGTGAAAGATGCCGCTGTGGATCGCCCTGTCAGCTTCAACCTCGACGTGATGCCGGTCTTCATGCGCAACGGTTGTAATGTTGGTGCCTGCCACGGCTCAGCCCGTGGCCAGGATGGTTTCATGCTGTCTCTCTTCGGATATGATCCTGAAGGCGACCACTTCCGCCTCACGCGCGAAATGGCCGGCTATCGAGTGAACCTCGCGATTCCTGAAGAGTCGCTCCTTGTAGAAAAGTCCATTGAATCAGTGCCTCACACAGGTGGTAAGTTGATGGAAAAAGGAGGGCACGCCTACAACACGCTCGTTGAATGGATCGCAACCGGCGCCAAGAACGAGGAGAAAGAGGAGGTTCCTTATGTGACTGATTTGGAGATCTATCCGCCCAAACTGGTCCTCGAAGGTGCTGGCGCTCAACAGCAGATGACGGTTCGGGCCAAGTATTCTGACGGACACGACCGGGATGTCACTCACCTGGCGGTGTTCATTACCAATAACGAACCGACCGCGGCTATTGATGAGCACGGTTTGGTAACCGCCGGTAAGCGTGGTGAGGCATTCATCATGGCCCGTTTCGAGACTAAAACGGTGGGGATTCAGACAATCGTGATCCCGGAAGGGCTTGAATACACCCGCCCCGAGATGACGGAAAACAATTACATCGACGGCCTCGTGCACGACAAACTGCACAAACTGCGTGTGATTCCGTCTGGAGACTGCAGTGACGAGCAGTTCTTGCGGCGCACCTATCTCGACATTGTCGGGCAGCTTCCCACGGTGGAGGAATACAATGCTTTCGTTGCTGACCAGAGCGTCGATAAGCGTGCCACGAAGATCGACGAGTTGCTTGAGCGAAAAGAGTTCACCGAGATGTGGGTCATGAAGTGGTCTGAATTGCTTCAGATCCGCTCTAACAACAACATCAATCTTGGTATTTCGTATAAGTCGGCGTTGCTTTACAACGGATGGCTGCGTGACCGTATCGCCGCGAACGATCCGTTCAACGAGATCGTGGTCGACCTGATCGCGTCGAAAGGGGGAACTTTCGCGAATCCGGCGACGAATTTCTATCAGGTCGAGCGTGATGCGCTCAAGCTGTCGGAGAACGTAGCCCAGGTTTTCATGGGAATGCGTTTGCAGTGCGCTCAGTGTCACAACCATCCCTTCGACAGGTGGACGATGGACGACTACTACGGATGGGCGGCTTTCTTCGCCCAGATCGGTCGCAAACAAGGCGTGGACCAACGTGAGCAACTCATTTACAACCGCGGCAGTGGTGAGACCAAGCACATTGTGGGAGGGCGCACCATGGCTCCGAAGTTCCTTGGTGGTGAGGCGCCTGACGTTCAAGGCAAAGACCGTCGTGAGGTTTTGGCCGACTGGCTGGCATCACCCGAAAACCCCTACTTTTCTCGAAATATCGTGAACATGGTCTGGTCTCACTTCTTCGGAGTGGGAATCATCGATCCGGTTGATGATGTGCGTGTGAGCAACCCGGCTACCAATCCGGAGCTTCTTACCGAGCTCGCACGCCGATTCGAGAGCGAGTATAACTACGACTTCCGTCAACTGGTTCGTGATATCTGCAATTCGGCGACCTATCAGCGCACGACTCAGGCAACTCCCTCAAATAAGGATGACCTGAACAATTTTGCGAAGGCTCGGATTCGTCGTCAACGCGCTGAGGTGATGCTCGATACCATCACCCAGGTGACTGATACACAAAATAAATTCAAGGGGCTTCCCCTGGGCGCCCGGGCGGTTCAGATTGCAGATGGGAATACAAGCGACTACTTCCTGACGACATTCGGCCGGGCTACCCGAACGACGGTTTGTTCCTGTGAGGTCAAGATGGACCCGAGTCTTTCCCAGGCCCTCCACCTCATGAATGGTCCCACAGTGACCAACAAGATTGAACAGGGTGGGGTTGTCAAAGAGATGGCTGAGTCGGGTAAGTCACCTGATCAGATCATCGAAGAGATCTATGTTCGAGCGCTTACCCGGAAGCCGACTGCCGAAGAGATGAAGCAGTTCCTTGCGCAAGTGAACTCTGTCGGTGATGATGCCGCTCAGAGCCAGATGGTCCTCAATGATGTGTTCTGGGCCGTGCTGAACTCCAAGGAGTTCATGTTCAACCACTAAGTTTAACGTGTTAGTTAGCTTTTTAAAGGGCGGCCTGGTAACAGGCCGCCCTTTTCTTGTACTGCTGGAGCCCTTGCATTTTCTTTACAACTTCGTGCTTATTCAATCTTCCCCTCTGTGGTTAAGGTAGTCACAATCGATTAATCCTATTTTGTCACGCTATGAATAATCCGCTCCTTTCATTTTCACGGCTCACCGGGGCTGTTTTGGGCATATGTGCTGCTGCTATTTGTGCACGAAGTGCCAGCGCAATCGACACGATTGGTTTTCTGGAAACCTTTGCCCTTGCTGAAAATCGCGCGGATGCGCTGCAGGAACTGATCCCGGGGACCGAAGATTTCTATTACTATTCGGCGCTAGTCGCCCAGCAGGAGGGGCGGCTCGACGATGTGGCAACCTTTCTCGAACCGTGGAACAAGAAACATGGGGAAACACCACGTTATCGGGAAATTCTCAATCGCCAGGCTCTCCTTGAGTATCGTGAGTCGCCTGACAAGTCTCTCAACTATTTAAAGCAAAACCTCGGGCTGAGATTTAACCACCAGCAGGAACGGCTTGATCGTAAGCCGGATCTGCCCACTGCGATCGACCCTGACAAGATTACCTGGAACGCGTATTTCGATGACGCCAAACGCAGGTATAAAAACCTGCAGGGCGTCCTCGATAGCGGTCTCGACCGGATCGTACGGGAGGAAGAGAATATCACGGACGCTCAGCAAAAAGATCTACTTCGTCGACTCAAGTATCCCGACTATGAGCGACTGGTAGGGTTGATTGCTGCAGACCTGCGCAGTCAATCGCCCCAGGCATTCGGTTCTCTTCCAATTCACCGGGAACTTACTACGGCGCAATTGGATGAGTTGGTGGAACTGCGACCTCAGCTGGCCAGCGATCCACGCTTTGTTGACATCAAGTTGTCAAAGCTGCGACCGGGTGAGGACGAGTCAATCGAACTCAGTCTTGAGACAAAAAGCGCCTACATCGACAGGTTGTGGAGCTACGTGGAAGGGCTCGATCCGGTGTTTAACTCATTGAAAGTCAATGTGCTCTACCAGAAGCTGGAACTCGCTCACAAACGGGGTGAGTATCCGTCTGAACTGTTCATGGATTACCTGGCTCTGCCCAGGGCAGTGCCCTACGTAGAGCCGAGATATCTGCAGCGGCGCGAACTGAAAGGATTCACGGCAAACATAGGTGAAAACTTTTCGAAACAAATTGGCTTCGGACCGATTCGGAATGATGAGCCTCTCGTGAGGGCCTATCTTGAACACTTTCTCAAGGAGGATGAAAACTACAACCGCTTCTCTCCCTTTGTCAGGGAGAGCTATCTCAAGAGTGTTTTTGCTGAGACGAAATTGCTCCATGGGATTGGAGATGCGCAGCGCTGGTTCTCCATGCTTTCTCCGGGACAGGTCCAGTCGATCAAAGATCGAATCGAGATTTCATTTGCTCCGGTCAATGCCGCCGAGTTTGCGGTGAAAGATGACGTTAATCTGGCTCTCGATTTAAAGAATGTCAGTGAGTTGATCGTCAAAGTCTACGAAATCAATTCTCTCAACTATTACCTCGACCAGGAGCGGGAGATTAACACTGATCTAAAGCTTGATGGCCTTATTGCCAATGAGGAGCAGACCTACCGCTATGATCACGCTCCCATTCTGCGGCATCGGGAGGCCTTCTCCTTTGATGCATTGAAGAATCGCCGAGGTGTCTGGGTAATCGAGTTCATCGGGAATGGAATCAGTTCTCGTGCCCTCGTTCGTAAAGGCAAACTCCAATACCTGTCTGAATCGACACCGGGCGGTGAGTTGGTGTCTGTGTTCGATGAAGCGAATGCGTTTGTGGAGAAAGCTTCCATCTGGTTCGGCGGTAAAGAGTACACTGCTAACGCGGACGGACGGATCCTGTTGCCATTTTCTACCGAGGGTGAGGTGGATATTGTCCTGAGTGACGGAGAGATGTCCAGCTTTGACCGGATTGATCTTCCAGAAGAGGGGTATCAGCTTGAAATGGGAGGGATTCTTGAGCAGGAGACTCTCCTGCCGGGAATGGAAGCGGAGCTTTCGGTGAGGCCTGTTCTGAGCGTGAACGGGGCTCCCGTCCCGGCAAGCGTTCTCGAAAATGTTCAGCTGATTGTTTCGACCCTGGATCATGACGGCGTTGAGTCAAAGAGTTCTGCTTCCGACTTCGAGCTTTTTGATGATCGTGAATCGATCCATCGCTTCCGCGTTCCGAACCGGGTCTCAGTGATCGGTTTCGAACTTAGAGGAGAGATTCCCCGCGTCAGCTCATCGGGCGCACCGATTCAGTTGTCAGCTTTCAAGGAAGTTGAGCTCAATGGGGTTGACCTGACCGCCGCGGTGTCGGATGCCTACCTGAGTCGCGTGGGGGCGAACTACGTGCTGGAGGTTCTGGGCAAGAGTGGGGAAGTCCTTCCTGACCGTGCGGTGACGGTCAAATTGAATCACCGTGATTTCGAACTGCCAAGGCACTTTTCTCTCAAGACTGATGCCGCCGGCAGAATATCCCTAGGTGAATTGGATGGGATCGTAAGGGTCACTGCGGATGGTGGCGGTTCGGTCGCGCGTAGTTGGGGGCTCACCGGGGATGATCAGTGGCTTGGCTCAGTGGTTCATGCTGTAGCCGGAGAGGTGGTCACAATTCCGGCTCCACAAGTGGGGCCAGCGCTGGATCGTAGCGATTTGGCTCTGTTTGAGGTCCGGGACGGGGTGATTGTCAGGGATGTTTTTGAACATGCAAAATACGAAAGACGAGCCTTGAAGATTTCTGATCTTGAGCCCGGCGACTATCGCGCTGTCCTGCGGTCAGACCGCAAGAAAATTGATATCCGTGTCACGGCCGGTAGCAAGAAGGGCGCCGGGTATGCCCTTTCTGACTCACGCCATCTAAGTCTTTCCAAGGTGGCCCCGTTGCATATTGCCGGGCTGGTAGAGAAAGACGGCAAGGTTGAAATCGAGCTCGGAAATGCGGGCGAGATGACAAGAGTTCACGTTGTTGCGACGCGGTTCATTCCTGAAAAGAATTTGTTTCGTGAGATAGGCGGGGGGCACCGGTTGGGTTCTATCGTCGTGTCGCGCGGATCTAATGAGTCTCGTTATGTTTCCGGTCGGGATATTGGTGAGGAATATCGCTACATCCTGGAACGCCGTGGGGCGACAAAGTTCCCCGGGAATCTGATGACTCGTCCGGGGCTGTTGCTTAATCCGTGGGAAGTCAGTGACACGGACACCGAAATCAAGACAGCGAGGAAAGGCGAAGATTATGAGCGCTCCGGAAAAATGAAGGAGGCGTCACGCGAGGGAGACGCAGCAGAGTCTTTCGCACTTTCTGGCGGTAGTGGGGTGCCGAATCTCTCGCGCAACCTCAACTTCCTGCGTCAGCAGGGAATTGTGATCACTAACCTTGAGGTAGGTGAAGGCGGTCGAATTGAAATCGACAGGAAGGACCTCGGTGATCGTCAGCATGTTCATGTGCTTGCTGTTGATGCCTACAATACAGCCTATGCTCAGCTCCCGCTTGGCGAACCGAACGGCGGCACCGAGTTCCGCGACCTGCGTCTTCGCAATACCCTTGATCTGGAGAAGTCATTCACCCAGCGTCGCAATGTGACGCTCCTGCAAGAGGAGGAAACCCTGACCGTTAACGACCTTCGCTCAGCCGAGTTGCAGACCTATGACACCATTGGTCAGGTTTATGATGCCCTTGTGGCGATCAATCCCAACGAGGACCTGCACGGCCTTCGACTCTTGATGGATTGGCCGGAATTAAACGAGGAGACCCGTCGGGTGCTTTACTCTGAATATGCCAGCCACGAATTGAATTTCTTTTTATCACGAAAAGATCCCGGGTATTTCGAGGCGGTGGTGAAGCCCTATGCGGCTAACAAGAAGGACAAGACCTTTATCGACAGGTATTTGCTGGATGACGACCTCAGTTCGTATCTCGCTCCTTGGGAATACAGTCGCCTCAATATCGTCGAGCGCATCCTGCTTGCACGTCGGATCGGCGAAGAGGAATGGCGCCGGACCGCGGATCATGTCGTGAGTTTGCACGAATTAATTCCTCCGAACCCGGTGGGCCGTGCCGAGGTGTTCCGTCACGCTTTGAGAGGATTGAGTGCCAGTTCCGGTTCCGGGGGATCATTGAATTTGGGCATGGTGGATGCTTTTGCTTCGGCCCCTTTTGCGGGAGGTGAAACTGTGTTTGCCACTTCGGGAGTGAATGCCATGCGAACAAGATCATCGTTGGATGGTGTAGAGGAGCTCGCAAATGAAGGAAGCGCTGAAGTGGCAACTCGGCAGAGTTTGGGAAGAAGGGCGAGTTCGGCCAGTGTGATACCGCTGTATTCATCCGCGCCGGCTGAGCTGGCGGATTCAGCGGACGTAGCGAACTTGCGTCAGCAGGGGCAGCAACAAGCCTTGTTTGAGAAGCTGGAGTCGACCAAAGAGTGGGCCGAAAACAATTATTATAATCTGCCCATTCATCAGCAGAATGCCGAGCTCGTGCAAGTGAATGAATTCTGGAGAGACTACGCAGAATGGAATGGACAGGGCGGCTTCTACTCCAGGGAGTTTCCTATCGCCAGCAGTAACTTCACTGAGATCATGTTTGCGCTCAGCGTTCTTGATCTTCCTTTCGAGTCTGAAGATCATGAAGTAACCGTTGAGGAGTCAGTCTTGAAACTCACTGCTGCATCACCAGTGGTGATCTTCCATGAGGAGATCCAGGAGACAAAGGTTTCAGAGGAGGAAACGCCAATTCTCGTGAGCCAGAATTTCTTCCGCAACGATGACCGCCATCACTACGTGAATGGTCAGCAATTGGACAAATTTGTGACCAGGGAATTTCTCACCGGCGTGGTCTATGGCGGCCAGGTCGTTGTGACCAACCCGACGTCATCGGCGCATCTGCTCGATCTCCTCGTGCAAATTCCGGCCGGGGCAATCCCTGTGAGCGGAAGTGACTATACCCGATCATATCCGCTGAATCTGGGGCCATTTTCAACCGAACGCCACGAGGTCTTCTTCTACTTTCCCAAGGACTCCGGAGACACGGTTTATGATGTTTATCCGGTTCAAGTTGCCAAGAACGAGGAGATCATCGCGTCCGGCAAAGAGGCAATGTTCAAGGTGGTGGATCAGCTGACGCAGTTCGATGAAGCCTCCTGGGAATACCTGTCACAATTTGGGACGGAAAAGGAAGTTCTCGACTACCTGGCAAAAAACAATCTTCAGCGCCTCGACTTGAGCCGAATCGCATGGCGCGCGAAAGAGAATGTCGACTTTTTCAAGCAGGCTACCAAAGTGATTTCCGAGCGTCATGCTTATAACCAGATTCTCTGGAGTTACGGTATCTACCACAACCTGGCGGGGCAGGCTCATGAGTTTCTGAAACATCGTGACGGGTTCCTTCGTCAATGTGGCGGCGCGATTGATAGTGAGTTGGTGAGTCTTGATCCTGTCGAACGGCACTGGTATCAGCACCTCGAATACTCGCCTGTGGTGAATGCCCGGGCTCATCAGTTGGGACGGGAACGAAAAATCCTGAACGATCGGTTCCGGGAGCAGTACAACGCTTTTCTCAAAGGATTGTCTTACCTGCCCGAGTTGTCCTCCGAGGATCGCTTGTCAGTAGCCGGTTATCTCTTTCTTCAGGATCGCATCGCCGAGGGCTTGGGCTGGCTGGAGTCGGTTGAGCCCGACGAAATTGAGGAACGGCTTCAATATGACTACCTTGTTGCCTACGCGGCTCTCTTTGAGGAGAAGTTGGGAGTGGCCCGCCGGATTTCGAACCAGTATACGGATCACCCTGTGGATCGTTGGAGAGCGATGTTCGGGAGCATGGCGAAGCGTTTAAACGAAGTGGAAGGAGTTGAGGAAGAAGGCGAAACACGCGAACAGAAAATGGACCGCCTTTCTGCTTCTGATTCTTACTTTGAACTGACTTCGGAGGGGCGTGAGGCCAAGGTCGGCTACCGAAATCTTGACGAAGTTACGGTGAATTTTTACGAGATGGATCTCGAGTTTTTGTTTTCGAGTCAGCCCTTCGTCTCCGGTGGTGAAGGGCAGTTCAGTTATATCAAGCCGAATGCCTCGGTGACGATGGAACTGCCTGGTAAAGACGGGAGTGTGAAGATCGAGATGCCGGAGGCGTTTGCCAAAAAGAATGTGCTGGTCGAAGTGGTTGGTGACGGCAACACGCGTTCGGTCGCGATATACTCGAATGCCCTGAAAGTGCAGTTTTCAGAGCGATACGGTCGACTCGCGGTGACACACGAAGATAACGGGAAACCCGTTTCGAAAACTTATGTCAAGGTTTACGCGCGGATGAAGGACGGAAATGTACGCTTCTTCAAGGACGGCTACACTGATTTCAGAGGCGAGTTTGACTATGTCAGCCTCAATACCAATGAGCTGGATCACGTGGATGAGTTGAGCCTTCTCGTGATGAGTGACGAGCACGGTTCGCTGGTGCGCGAAGTCTCCCCGCCGCAGCGGTAGTTGCGGTGATTACTGTTCCTTGGTCAGGAACTTCCGCAACATTCCGGTGAGAGTTGTGATTCCCCAGTGGAATCCCGCCTCCGGAATGCGCTCGTCATCACCGTGGAACAGGGCGGCGAAATCGATTTCTTCGGGCAACCGGAGTGGGTAGAACCCGTAGCAGTGGGCACCGAGTTTGGCGTAGTTTCGACTGTCGGTAAAACCGGGAATAATCGAAGGCATGATGTGACTGCCGGGATCGGCCTGCTTTAATGTCTCGACGATCTCGTGATAGAGCGGTGTTTCAGACGTGAATGTTACGGGCGGTGACTCCTGCAATACCGTGAACTTGTAATTGTCTCCGAGAACCGGGCGAATAATCGCCGTGAGTTCTTTGATAAGAGATTCGGCGGTCTGGCCCGGCGCCAGTCGACCGTCGATGTCGACTGAAGCGCTGCCTGGTATAGTATTAATGACAGGGCTTCCTGCGAGGCAGGTTGGATTGGCCGTGTTGCGGAGCACGCCTTCGACCGTGGCCCGCTTACTCGGGCTGGCAACAGCGTAGGGGAGTAGACGGGGCCCCCAGAAAGGATGCAGCAGGAGGGGGGAGAGTTTGTGGGCAATTCCACCCTCCGGTTTGGTGAAGCCGCGGACGTAGCTTTCTGCCTCCGGGCTGGGGTGCCAGGGCAATTTGGTGGAGCCAATCGCTTCAATTGCTTTGGCCAGCGACACGATGGCATTGTCTTCGAGGGGGAGCGAGCTGTGGCCGGGTTGCCCCTCCACGGTGAGCCGGAGCCAGGCGACACCTTTCTCAGCGACCTGGATGGAATAGAAGCGCTGCCCGTGCTGGTGAATGGTGAAACCACCGACTTCGTTAATGACGTATTCGGGATTGTCGCCGAGCAGATCGGGCCGCTTATCGACAAGCCATTCTGAACCGTTTCGGGTGCCGGCCTCTTCATCGCAAACAGCGACAAAGATCACATCGCGATTGATGGGGAGTTCTTCCCTCACCAGACGTGTGAGTGCGGCCAGTCCCATCACGGCAAAACCCTTCATATCGATGGCACCGCGTCCCCAGATGTATTCGCCATCGTGATGCCCGGAAAAAGGTGGGTGAGTCCAACGAGCGGGATCAGCGGGAACGACGTCGAGGTGGCAGCTCAGGACCAGGGGGCGCTCAGTCCGCTTAGCGGGATCAGCAGACCATTTGGCAACGAGGTTGGGGCGTTCGGGATGAGGACCAACGATTTCGGGGTGCAACCCAAGTGAGCGGCAATGGCGGGCCACGATATCGGTGGCCTCCCGTTCATTCCCGGGAGGGTTGGTCGTATCGACGCGGAGCAGGTCCTGGAGCAGCTGGGTGGCCGCTTCGAGTTCCTCTGCGGGAAAATCCGGCGCAGCCATATCAGAAGCGGAACCTGCGGGAGGGCCGTGCATTATTTTTTGAACCCTGTGGATCTGGACCCGCCGAGGTAATCCCGTTCGAACATCCTGGCGGGGTAGTTGCCGAGTTTCACATTGCTGAAGCTCAGTGTGATGGTCCGGGAAGAATCGCTGATGACCATCTTGGAGAGGAAGGGACGGCTGTTGGCGGTGTTGTTGTATTCCATGGTGGAGGTGCGCAGCAGAGTGCCTGACTTGGCGTAAAACTCCGCCTTCTTGCCAAGGTTCGCACCGGTGGTGACCCAGTATTTGATCTGGGCGTAAGTGTCAGTCAGTGAATTTGACTTCATCGTGTAGACAGTCGCGGCTTCGCCATCCAAATCGCCGGGTTCAGCACTGACAAGTTTGTAGCCTTCAACGAAGCTGGTGGAGGCGATATCACCGATGGCAGCGTCACCCGAAAGTCGCTGGCGTTTGGAGACGGAAACCGGACGGCTCAGGCCCGGCTTCCAGAACCACATGTTGCCCTTGGCTTCAGCCAGGTATTTGCGTCCCTTGGCCTCCTCCGGTTCGAGCACTTCGGCATAGATTTTTCCGTTCTGAGAAGTGGAAACGAAACGAGCGTTGTTATTGCCGGAGACACTTACCGTCCACTGGACGCCGGTGTCACCTGTCATGATACCACGAGCTTGTTCTGCTTCTTTGAGGGCAGCCTCGTTTGCCGGGGCTGGTATGGCCTGCAGCGCGAGGCAGCAGATCGCGAGAGGTAGGTGCTTCATGTGACGTGGAAAGATTAAACGTGGCCGAGCGAATTCACAATACTTTGCTTGGCGGCCCGGGTCGCCGGGGCAATCGCAGCCAGTGAAGTAAAGATCACGAGTAGGACGAACGTGAGAAGAAGATATTCCGGGCGGATCTGAATTTCCCAGACAATCTCGCGGGCGGTGACGGGTGGAGCCCAGGTCGGCTTAATTGTCGCGATCAGGAACGAGAATCCTACCGTGACGATGAGACCGGTCATGGCTCCGATCACGCCAAGAAAAGCACTCTCGATTCCAAAGAGACGAACCACGCCGGGGCGTTTCAATCCGATGGCGCGAAGCGTTCCAATTTCGCGGGTTCGCTCGACCACCGCCATTCCGATAGTATTCAGCACCGACATGATGACGATCACGGCGATGATAACGAAAACGAGCCCGAAGATGATGTCGAACATACGTTTCGTTTTGAGGTAGAGGCGGGAAACCTTGTACCACGGAATGACTTCCCACTCACTTTCAGGAAGCACTGCCTGGATCGAGGCCACGGCCGCGTCGGTGTCGTCGTCGTTCTTCAAAAGGACCCGGACAGAACTGACACCCTGTGTGTCATAGAGAATCTGTCCGAGCTCGAGTGGCATAAAAGTGTAGTGGTTATTCAGCGCTTCGGCAGCGACGTCCTTGATTTGCGCGATCTCGGCATCCATCGCGTTCATTTGACCGTGAATGGTCGGAGCCATCAGGATGACGTTTGCCCCTAGTTCGAGTTTGAGGTTTTCCGCCATACCCGGCGCCACCGAGATAGCGAAAGGATTGTCATCGGTGATGGCAGCACCAGTCTGGTTGGGGCCATCAGCGCTCTTCAACGCTGTGGAGCGTGAGAAGATCGTTTCGCGCTCCGAGGGGACCATGGCCTGGCCAAAGAAATAGCCTGGATTACCGTCGTAATCGAGATTGCCGGTAACTTCGAGCATTCCGGCTGCGAGATCGATGCGCTCGTCTTTCGACGCGATGGTTTTGATGTTTTCGAACTCCTCAGCTGAGATGAGATAGGCCGCCGGATCGGAGCCTCCGTAGTCGCGGGCTCCCTTCTTCCAGATCTGGATGTGCCCGTTGACCTGCTCGTAAATGTGGGCTTCCTGGATGCTGGCAAACATGTAGCCGGCGAATCCCGCAAAAATGTTGGTCGCGGCATAGCCAAGGGCCACCGCAGCAATCGTCGTGATCGAACGACGGGCGTTTCGTAGCAGATTTCTGAGCGCCAGGGAGATCCAGTTCACAGGTCAGGAAATGGGGTGGGGCTATCCTTACGAGCGGAAACGGGGCGGCTCAAGAGACATTTCGCCCGAACCATGCCTGCAAAGCCGGTTTCTTCCAGAAATGAAGGAGAGGAAGACTGAGCGGAACGAGGATTACAGTAGTGACGCCCATCAGGATCAGGGCGAAGCCGATGACCCAGGCGCCGGGACGAGGCGGTAAAGACTGGCCCAGGAGGGTGGGAAGAAAAAAGAGGATTCCGAGGACGAGGACCATGGATCCAAACACGGTGGACTGCATTGGTTCCATTCCCAGTTCCTCGGGTGGCGTGACGAGAATGCCGATACCAAGGCCGGCTACCGCGAGATAGAGCAGGGAGAGCAGACCGCAGAAAGCTCGAAACCAGAGGATGGTGTTGGGCGTGGAATTCACGATTCGGAAAAGAGTGATGTGAACTTCTGATAGATTCGTCGGCAACGAGCCAGGAAAACGAGTCGACTTCGCTTGGTGGCAAAGATTTCAAACAGCTTCACCGTGAGCCAGGCAATCACAAGAACTCCGACAAAGACAGGGAACGCATAGGCTTCATAGAGCCGCAACCATTCGAAGACGACCTCGCCCATCTTGAAGGATAGAGTCACGAGGATCACGGCGGACAGCATCCCTGCGATGGCCATGAAGATGATGAAACGGAGGAACGGGTAGTTCAGCACTCCAGCCGCTGCGTAAATCGGGAGGCGGGATCCGGGAAGGAGGCGGGAGGAAAAAATCAAATTCGCCCCGTTTTGGCGAAAGAGCTCCTCAGCCTGGTGAATCTGGTGCTCCTTCAGGAACCACCGAAACGGACGCCGCCGCAGCAGGGCAATTCCACCGATTCTTCCGAGAACGTAAAGTGCGACGTCACCGAGAAAGATTCCAAGGAAAGCGGCAATGATCGCCCAGTTGATGGTAAGAGTAGCGCGACTCGCGAGCATTCCGGCCGCAATACAGGCTAGGTCTTCGCTGATTAGCGTGCCGACTGCGATAGCAGTGACCTTCTGCCACAACGGAAAGGTATCTGTTGCCTCGAGCTTTTCCAGCCAGACAGAATTGCTTTGGCAGCCAGTCAAAAGACAAGCGGTCAGAAAAAGGACAACAAGTCCAAAGTGGCGCTGGCGGGTGCGGGGCATGGAACAGTTCGGCCGAGGTCCTCAGTGTAGTTGAGGGTTGGGTCTGTTTCGAGGAATCATTTCGCTGTGAAGCCAGCCGGACTCAACGTTTTTCTTTAAGGGTGATCCTGTAACTGTGGCTACTATCCGCTTGCTTTCGGGGGCGGTATTATGCGATGAACCGCAGCATGGACGAAACCTCCGGAAGCGGATCCGCTAATGAAGTCAGAGAGATTCTTGCCAGGGCCCGTGCCGAAGTGGCGAAAGTCATCATCGGGCAGCAGGAAGTGGTTGATTTCTGTCTCATTGCCATCTTCACGGGAAATCACATTCTACTCGAGGGTGTGCCGGGAGTGGCCAAGACGTTGCTCGTCAGGACTCTTGCCAAGGTCCTGGGAACAGATTTTTCGCGGATTCAATTCACGCCGGATTTGATGCCTTCTGACATTACCGGAACCAACGTTTTTAACCTGCAGGAAGGTGAGTTCCACCTCGTCAAAGGGCCTATCTTCACTTCATTCCTGCTTGCTGATGAAATCAACCGGGCACCTGCCAAGACCCAGTCTGCGCTCTTGCAGGCAATGCAGGAGCGGCTTGTCACAATTGATGGGGTGACACATGAGTTGCCGAACAACTTTACCGTTTTCGCCACCCAAAACCCGATCGAATACGAAGGGACCTACCCCTTGCCTGAAGCCCAGAAGGACCGCTTTCTGCTTCGAGTCGAAATGGATTACCCGGGTGAGGAAGAGGAAAAGCAACTCGCCCTGCAAAGTCTTGGCCAGGAAACTCCTGAAAAGATTCTCGAAAGCGACGCAATTCAACCGGTTCTGACAACCGAGGGAATTGCAACGATGCAGGCGGCGCTGGAAGGGATCACGATGAAGGAAGAGCTTGTCTCTTACGTCGTCGAATTGATCCGTGTTTCCCGCGAGACGGACAGCATCCAGATAGGGGCCGGGCCGCGAGCGACCAAGGCTCTGTTGCTTTCCAGCCGAGCCCTCGCGGCAATTGAGGGGCGTGACTATGTCACCCCGGACGACATTCGGCTCATGGCCTATCCGGTCTTGTCCCACCGCATCATCCTTCGGCCTGAGTACGAGATCGAGGGCATGACGGTTCGGGAGGCGGTGAACAAGCTGCTTGAGTCAGTTGCGGTTCCCCGGTAGACGTCATGCGTCTCGTGCCCAACAACATCCTTCTTTGGGTAGCTCTGCTGGCCGTGGTTCCGGCGGTGACGCTGATCGTCTATGACGATGGATTTCTCGGGTGGGCTGGTGCTGTCGTCCTTGCGGTGGTCGTTTTGCTGACCACACTGGATGCACTCTTCTCGAGGAAACGTCTCGACCCCGTTTCCATTGAAGTTCCCGAATTGATTCGTGGCAGCAAGGGGCGTGAACTGGTTGTGCCGATCACACTCAAAAACGTGGGGCCAGAGTTGAGCGAAGTCCGTTACGGCATCAGCATTTCCCAGTATTTCAGAATTGAAGGCGAAGTGGTGGGATCAGTGAAGCCTCTGGGGGAACAGAAACTGGCCTCGGTGAATTACGCCATGATTCCATTAAAGCGGGGGCAATACGTCCTCGATACACTGCATCTTGAGACAAGATCGATACTGGGGTTTTGGTTGGTTCGCCAGGGGCACAAATTCGAAACTGAGGTCCGGGTCTACCCCGATCTTACGGTGGAACGGAAACGGCTCTCCAGTATCTTCCTGATGCGGGGGAATGAGGGCTCGCATATCGTCCGCCAGGTCGGAAAGGGCAGAGATTTCGAGCAGCTGCGGGAGTATCAGCCCGGCGATGACTATGTGGATATCGACTGGAAGGCTACGGCGCGCCGCCAGATGCCGGTGACGCGCACCTACCAGATTGAGCGAACCCAGGAGGTCTATGTGATTGTCGACCATTCACGTCTCAGCGGCCGTGAAATTCGCGTTCCGGTGGATGAGGCCACGGAGGGCGACTGGCTTTACCGGGAAAGCGCTGCAGGAGGCGATTATCTGATTACCTCTCAGCTTGAGAAGTTCCTCCATTGCTCCCTCATCCTTGCCTCGGTCGCCGAAAAACAGGGAGACCTTTTTGGATTTGTTAGTTTTTCCGATAAGGTGACGCAGTTTATCCGAGGTCGGAACGGCAAAGAACACTACAATCTCGTCAGGGATTCTCTCTACACTCTCGAGTCGAGGCAGGTGGCGCCGGATTTTGAGCAACTTATGATCGACCTGCGGCAACGTCTCACTCGAAGGGCCTTAATCGTGATGCTGGTGGATCTCAGTGACCCGCTGACGGCGGAACACTTCTTTGAAGCGCTGCCGCTGATCAACAAGCAGCACTTGGTTCTTGTCAATATGGTACGGCCGGAAAGAGCCTACCCAATGTTCTCCCCGGGGACCGAGCCGGAAGAATTATCCGTGGTCTACGATAATGTTGCCGGACACCTCCAGTGGCAGGAACTTCGGGAAACCGGCAATCGACTGCATCATCTCGGGGTTGAACTCGGAATTCCCGAACACGAGGAGCTTTGCACCGAAACAGTGACGCAATACCTCAATGTGAAGAAGCGGCAGCTTCTCTAGGTTCGAAAGGTGAGCATTCTTTCGCAGGTAAGCAGTCGCTCGCGCCTCCATGTCTCAGGAACTGGTTGCGAGCTGCGCCATTGCCTCCGCCGAAGCAGGGGCCGGGCTGGCTGTTTTTATTTCTTCGCCTTTACGGGCTGCGCGAAATATTTCTGATGAAACTGCATCAGCCCGGTGCCGGTTTGATCATAGTTCCGTGTCGCGGAGTGATCCACGTCTTTGGCCATCAGGGTTTCGTGAGGAATGCCGAGCTCCTTGAGATAATCAGAGAACTTCAGGTTGAACTTATAATTAAACCCTGCTGTGCCGCACCAGAGCAGGATGGGGAGGCCGGCTTTGTCTTCCCTCATGGCATAGTCCTCTGCCAGGTCCCAGGCGTTGTAGCGGGGCGCAAAAACGACGTTCTCATTCTCGGCGCCTTCATTTTCCTGGATGCGCTTCTCGGGCTCATAGCCCGAGCCACCCGGAGCGGCCGAGGTGAAGAGCTCTGGGTGACGAAACATGATGCGCGTGGTCCCGCGTCCACCCTGGCTGAAGCCTTCGATCGCCATTTCGCGGGTGCGATAGGTTTTCTTGATGTGAGGGATCAGCTCTTCAATAAACACATCTTCGCCAAAACCATTGGGGATTTGCGGATAATTGTACCAGCTCATGGGGCCACCGTTAGGAAAGACATAGATGGTAGGCTGAATGTCTCTGCCTTTGATCGCTGCGTCGACGTAAGTCGCCAGCTTGTAGGACTTCGATTCAGAGCCGGGGCGCCCACCATGAAGGTGAAAGACTACCGGAAAGGCACGATTAGGCTGCTTCTCGTAAGCTTCGGGGAGATAGATGTAGTAGCCGACATCAAGATCCATCGACTCGCTTTTGAAGGTGCGGTGTGACACGCCTGGAGGGATTGAGTTTTCTACCTGCCACTTCGTGGGAGGATTGACCCATTTGAAGTCCGCCATGGTCGGCTTGGCTTTTTTGGTCTTCTTTTGCTGGGCTTGGGTTGGCGCAGAGATGGCAAGGGCTGACAGCAAAGTTAGGGCGATCGTTAACTTCATGGGAGGATCTTATCTTGTCTCTGATAAAGCGACAAATCCCCAATCGCGCCCGGGTTCGAGGAAGTCCTCTAGAAACGGTTGATTTTCATGCCATATCCATGCTTAATTCAGCCTCCACGTGAGCCGACATGGCGGAATTGGTAGACGCAACGGACTTAAAATCCGTTGATCTTTTGATCGTGCGAGTTCGATCCTCGCTGTCGGTATCCCCATTATATAAGGGTTT
>JBMYJM010000004.1:0-260202 GCA_049594415.1 Verrucomicrobiales bacterium
AGATCTCCCTCACCCGCGCCGATTTCGAGGATTCCCTTTGAGGCCGGTCCGGCATATTCGGTGACGATGGAGCGGATCCATCGGTCATTGCCCATCACGAAGTTCAATCGCCTAAGGTCCTTTCGACTCCGGATAGCGGCAGGATCCTCTGCTGAGAGACTGTCGAGGATTTCAGGGATGACTTGTCGGAGCATCAAAAAAATTCGGGCTGGAGATTTACCATGTTGGGAGACCACTGCGCCGAGGGAAATACGAATCTCAATATGGCTAGGGGCGCTCTCTGTGTCATCCCTCAAGGAACGAAACTTGGCGAGGGCGGATCCAACAGGGTTAAGTGCCTGACCTGACCCTATAAAATCAAGGCCTGTGGACGAATCTTGAAATTCCGTCGCGGAAAGGTGGCGCAATTGGTGAAACGCGCTAGAATCATGCCCCGTCCGAATTGATGAGAGCCTCTCGTTATCAAACCGATACTGCCGATCCATCCCAATTTGCTCCAGGTCAGCGCTGGATCAGTGAAACCCAGGCTGAGTTCGGACTTGCCCTGATTCTTCAGGCCGACCAGACCATTGTTCAGGCTTTCTTTCCGGCCGTTGGTGAAACGATTTCCTACGCATCGCGCAATGCGCCGCTGCGTCGCGTCGCTTTCGAGCCCGGTGATACGGTTAGGGATCAGGATGGCAAATCTTTCGCCGTGGTCAACGTGCGGGAGGAGGGTAAGTGCCTCATTTACGTGGATGCCGAAGGGAACGAGCTACCTGAGAGCGGCCTGTCCGACACTATGAACGTGCAGCGCCCGGAGCAGCGTCTCCTCTCCGGTGTCAGCGATGACCCGCGTCTCTGGAGCTTGCGCCAGTCGGCTATTCGTAACCAGAATGAAGCCCGCACCCGCGACGTCCGCGGTCTCACCGGCGGTCGTGTTTCCCTGATTCCCCACCAGCTTTTCATCGCCGAGGAAGTGGCCAACCGCCAGGCCCCGCGAGTCTTGCTGGCAGACGAGGTTGGTCTCGGTAAGACGATCGAGGCCTGCTTGATCCTGCACCGCCTCCACCTCAGTGGTCGCGCAAAGCGCATTCTTATTCTTCTGCCCGACGCGCTGGTGAACCAGTGGTTCGTTGAGCTCTATCGTCGTTTCGCACTCTCTTTTGCGATCTACGACGAGGAACGCGCTGCTTCTATTGAAGCAGGTGCCGATGAAGGCAAAGAGGTGAATCCCTTCTTCGATGACCAGCTGATCCTTTGTGCGACCTCATGGTTGGCAAACAATCCAAAGCGCGCGGAACAGGCCGCGGCCGGAGAGTGGGACCTCACCATTGTTGATGAGGCGCATCACCTCGAGTGGTCCGTGGAGAATTCCAGTCCGGAATACGATGCTGTCGAAGCCATCGCCGCTGAGTCCGCCGGCCTGCTGCTCTTGACGGCGACGCCCGAGCAACTCGGTCGCGAAGGGCATTTCGCCCGCCTCCGCCTGCTCGACCCGGCTCGTTTTTCCGATCTCAATGAATTCGTCAAAGAGTCAGAGCACTACCAAGAGGTTTCCGATCTCGCTGATCGTCTTGGCAGTGAAGACACCCTCGAGAAATCCGATCTCACACAGATCGAGAAACTGCTTGGCAAAGAAGTTGCGGAGAAGTTTGAGAAGGACGATACCCCTGCCGAGCGCGAAGCCTGCCGGGCTTCTCTCATCGATCTGCACGGAACCGGGCGCGTCTTGTTCCGTAACCGCCGCATCGTGCTCGATACTTTCCCGGAGCGTAATGCCCATCTTTCCCCGCTCGACTGCGAAGAGGAGAAAGCTTTCGACACAAAGGTTGATTGGTTAGTCGACCTGTTGAAGGCTCAGCCGGAAGAAAAGTTTCTTCTCATCACTCACGCCCGCGAAACCGTGGAGGCGATCGAAGCGGCCCTGCGCGAACGCATCAGTTCGCAGGCGGCGATGTTCCACGAAGGACTCAGCCTGTTGCAGCGCGACAAGAACGCAGCCTGGTTCTCTCAGGAAGACGGGGCCCGTCTCCTCATCTGTTCCGAGATCGGTTCTGAGGGTCGTAACTTTCAGTTTGCGCACCACCTCGTATTGTTCGATCTGCCGTCCGATCCGGGTCTGCTCGAGCAGCGCATCGGTCGCCTCGACCGCATTGGGCAGCAGGCAGACATTCATATTTACGTTCCCTTCGTGGAGGGAACCAGCGAAGAGCTTAGGGCGCTCTGGTATCACAAAGGGCTTGGTGCATTTGAGCAGACCTTACATGGCGCCAGCGAAATCTTTCGTGAGTTCAAAGATGAACTGGAGGCGCTCGAGAACGCCTCAGCGGAAGATTGTGAGTCCTCGCTTCCGGCGCTTCTGGAACGCACCTGTGAGTTTAAGGTGAAGATTGATCGCGAACTCGAAGAAGGTCGTGACTACCTGCTTGAGCTCAGTTCCTTCGATCGCGACCAGGGCCAGGCGCTTGTTCGCCAGATCGAAGATCTTGATGAGGACACTCGCCTCGAATACCTCATGCTGAAGTTGTTCGATCATTTTGGTGTGACGGTGGAAGATCTCGATGAGCGTTGTTACGTGCTGCTACCGGAGCACCTTTTCTCCGCTGAAGCTTTTCCGGGTCTGCCTGAGGACGGTATGTCCGTCACCTTTGATCGCGACACGGCCCTGACCCGCGAAGAGATTACTTTTATGACTGCTGATCACCCCATGGTGATCAGCGCGATTGACAGCTTTCTGTCCACTGACCACGGTAACTCAGCTTTCTTCCGGCTGGAGAAGGCAGGTGAACAACTGCTGATGGTGGAGTCCGTTTCCGTGCTCGAGTGCGTCGCGCCAGACTACCTCCACGCAGACCGTTTCCTGCCCGCCAAACCGATCCGCCAGATCGTCGATCAGAAGGGTGGCAATCGGACCGATGATTTCACCGTCGAGCGTATTCGTCGTGATGGTCGTCCGGGGCCTTCCACTTTTCTTCGTGAGAAATCCACCGCTCTCAAGGCGACAGTTCCGGCCCTGCTGGAAGTGGCTAACAACTTCTCCGAAGACATCGCCGACGAATATCGCAAAGATGCGATTAAGTCGATGGAAGAGCAGTATGATCTCGAGATCGAACGCCTCGCCCGGCTTCAGGAAATGGGGCATCCGGTGCGAGACACTGAGATCGCGGCGGCGAAAAATGAGAAGGCTGAACTAAAGAAGTATCTCGTCGACACACCGCTGCGGGTTGATTCTGTTCGCCTTATCCTGGCCATGACCTGACCCTCTTGGGTCGTTCCTGCAGTTTCGACGGGTTGAAAACCGGTCAGTTCTGCATCAAGATCGACCTAGGTTCACCCTATTAATGAGTCGCTCCCGTAAAGCTTCGCGTAAGCGCAGCCGTTCACGTTCCAGAAAATCCCGGGATAAGAAGCTAGGCCGGTTTCGCCACCCGCTGATTCGCTTTCTCGTGCTCGCCGGACTCGGCGCCCTGTTCATCGCCGTTCTCGTCGTCGCGATGATCCTTCTCCAGTATGATCGCCGCGCTGCCCGTTATGACATCGATACTGTCGGTCGAATCCCCATGGAGACGCAGGTGCTGGATGCGACGGGTGAACTGATTGGTTACCTCCATGGAGAAGACGTGGGCACACCGGTGCCGTTGGAGTCCGTTTCGCCGTATTTCATCCAGGCGCTGATTGCCCGTGAAGACACGCGTTTTTATCGACACGACGGGATCGACCGGATCGGCGTCGTTCGCGCCTGGCTTCGCAATGCGAGGGAAAAACGGACCGTCCAGGGCGCGAGCACGATCACGATGCAGCTCACCCGGATGACCTACGGGCTCACCGGAAAGACGATGGAGCGTAAGCTGCTTGAAATGGCGCTCGCCTGCCGGATCGAGAAGCACTATTCCAAGGAGGAGATTCTTACCCATTACGTGAATCGCGTCTTTCTCGGCACGGGCATGAACGGCATCGAGCAGGCGGCGCAGGGTTACTTCGCGAAATCCTCATCGGACCTGACCCTGCCCGAAGCCGCCATGATTGCTGGAGTGATCCGGGCACCGAATGGGTTCTCCCCGTTTCGGCACTACGAGACTGCGCTTCGCGAGATGCGTAGCACGATTCGTCGACTCGAGAGTGAACGTGTGATTTCGAAGAAGGAGGCCGAGGAATATCTCAAGGCCCGTCCGCCGGTTCAGCCCCAGGAGCGCTGGATGGAAATGCTGCGGCAGCAATCCAAGGTGACCGGCCAGACCCACATCCTCAAGATGGTCGAAGACAAGGTGGAGCATCTGCTTCCCTCCTACGCCGGCGTTGGCGGCCTGACCGTGCAGACAACGTTCGACATGCGTCTCCAGGCAGTTACGGAAAAGTCGGTGGAAGCGCGACTTGGCAAACTGGAGTCGCAGCCGGACTATCCGAACCCGCCGCTCTCCGTGCATCGCTCCGGCAATCCTGCCTACGTGCAAGGGGCTGTTGCCGTGGTGGAGAATTACACGGGCGCCTTGCGGGTCATTGTCGGAGGGCGGGAGTTTTCTCACAGCGCTTTCAACCGGGCGACCCAGTCGCGCCGTCCCATGGGATCGATCTTCAAGCCTCTCGTTTATGGCACCGCTTTTGAACGCGGTTTGTTTCCGGGCATCTACATCAGCGATGCGCAGATCCAGCCGGGAGAAATTCGCTGGGATGAGAAGGGTTGGGGCCCTGACAATTACGACGGCGTTTTCGGCGGATTGCTTCCGGCTTCCGACGGTCTGATTCGTTCCCGCAATACGATGACGGCAAGAGTTGGTGAATGGTCGGGCATCGACACCGTGCTGACGATGATGGATCACGCCGGACTGGGCCGGCCGGACTCGGATGAAATCTCTCCGACTATCTATATCGGAACTCTTGGTGCGAGCGTCAGGAATGTGGCAAGTGCCTACTCGGTTTTCGCGACCGGCGGGATTCGTCATCAACCTTACTTCATTGGATCGATCAAGGACCGGGAGGGTGTTGTGCTCTACCAGCACGAAGATGAGTCCTATCGTGTGTTGTCACCCGGAGCGGCCTGGCTGACCTCAAGCATTCTCAAGCAGGTTTTGGAAGAGGGCGGAACAGGTGCCAGTGTCAGGACGATGGGTTTTGCGGCTCCGGCCGGGGGCAAGACGGGAACAACCAACGATTTCTATGATGCCTGGTTTGCTGGATACACCAGCCGCCTCTCCGCTGCGGTTTGGGTTGGGTTGGATCAACCTGCCACCATTTCCGAGGACGCATACGGAGGTCGCGTTGCCATGCCGATCTGGCGTGATATCATGGTCGCGGCTCAGGGCATTGGCTATGAATTTACGGACTTTGCCGCGCCCGAGGAGGTGATTGAGATGCAGTTGTGTCGCGAAAGCGGGCTTCTTGCGACCGAGGAATGCCAGTCTGCAGGTTCGGTCTATGTGGAGAGGGTACCTCACGATTTGATTCCCAGAAAGTTCTGCAACAAACACTGATTTTCGGTGGGAGCGGGCCGACTCTTCCACTTTGTTTCTCCGGACCGCAAAAAAATGAGGTTATGGGGACGTTTTCCAGGTTGCTGATGGGTCAAGCGAGGCCCTAAAGTGGCGCTCCGCGATGTGAATCATTGAACATGAGTCTGTCCGCCGCCTCTCCTTCTTTCCGCCCTTTTGCGACGTTCGCCCTGATCTGGGCGATCACGACGCTTTGCCATCAGTTGGCATTTACGTTTTGGGCGCAATCCTGGCAGGGATGGTTGCTGGTGGTGACGGCTTCAGCCGCAGTTTTTAAGCCTGGCTGCGTGGCCCGTTTCAGCATGCTTGTCATCACTTCGGTGATCAACCTGTTTAACAAGTTGCCCTTTGTGCCTAACCACATCCTCTACGAGGGGATGCTGCACGGTATTATGCTGCTGGGTTTGTTGGGTTTCTTTTTCAGCAAGCGAGGGCGCGATGAGTGGCGCCAGGTAGGCGCAGGCTGGAAGCGCCACCTGCCGCTGCTGATGCTGGCCATCGTTCTGAAGTGGGCCTACTTCGCTCTCAACTTTTTGCCGAAGGGCCACGTTTTTGGAGCCATAACGACTTTGATCCTCGTGATCGCTCTCATCCGAATGCTGGTGAAAGCACCGACCATGCGTGGCGGCGATGTCTACCTTTCACGCTTTGCTCCAGTGGTTCGCACGGCGGTGGTGATCATGTATTTCTGGGCTGGGACCCAGAAGTTGAACTGGGACTACCTTGATCCGGCGATTTCCTGTGCCGCGGTGCTGCATACGGAGATTGCGGCTTACTTTGGTAAATTGGTTCCCACGGACACCTGGGCCCTTCACGGAGCGATCTGGGGGTCCTATCTGTTTGAGTTCGGGATTCCCCTGCTGCTGATCTTCAAGCGCACCCGACTGATCGGATTCGCCGTGGCGATCTTTTTCCATCTTTGGCTTTCGATCCATCCCGCCGCCGGGATTTTCAGTTTCAGCTCGCTCATTCTCGCTGTGCTGGCGCTGTTCCTGCCTGAAAGCTGGGGCCGCGAACTGCAGGGGCTGTGGAAGCAGCAGCTCAACCGGCTCGGCCGCGGCGACGAACGAAAAGGGCGCAACATTGCGGCGTGGATCGCGGTGGGAGCATTCTTCCTGACGCTGGCGATCCAGGGCACGCTCTACCTCACGATCGCAAAGAGCTACGACGTTTTCTGGAAGGCGAACCGGATCGGCTGGGTGGCATTCTTTATCTGGGGACTTTGGATTTCAGCGAACTATCTCATTGCCGGCTGGCGAGCCCGTGGCGAAGACCGTTCATTCCCTAATAAACCCAAATGGAATTTGGCCTGGATCGGATTGCTCCCGGTGATCTTAAACGGCTTCCTTCCATGGATAGGCGCGCGCACCCAGACTTCGTTTTCAATGTATTCCAATCTTCGTTCCGAAGGCGAAAGCAATCACATGTTCTTCAAGCGGGTCGACCTGTTCCACTATCAGTCCGACATGGTTGAAGTGCTGGAGGCGAAACCGAACATTCTTGACCCATCGGAAAGTCCGACCGGAATCGGTAACTTTGCTAACATCGGCCACCGCATTATTCCTGCCTTTGAACTTCGTCGTCTCGTCAGCGAGTGGCCTGAGGACCGCCCGCTTGAGATCAAGTATGTTCGTGACGGGGAGATTCTGGATCTGGGTCGTAAGAACGGGGTGGAGTACGGAGATTCGGAATGGTTTGAGCGGCTGCCGTTTTACCAGCGCAAGCTGATGTGGTTTCGTCGTCTCGAGTCTATCGATGAGCCAATGTGCTGTACGCACTGATTCACACCGCAGCGGCGCGCCAGTTTTCTATCAAGTCATTGCTCTCGGTCGAACCGATCAACGCGGAGGCGAACTGGCGATTTGCGAAAACTTCCCTGGCCGCCTGGTGAACAGCTTCCGCAGTGGTGGCTTCAACGGCGCTGTGGGCGAATTCGGGGTCCCGCCAGTCATCGAAGAAAAGCAAGCATTCACCGGCCCACATCATTTGGGATGAAGTGTTTTCAAGGCTGATGCGACTCTGACCGACAATGTAGGATTTGGCGGCTTCCAGTTCTTTGTTGGAGACGCCGTTGGCAACCAGGTCGCGGGCGATCTGGTCAATGGTCTCGAGGGCAGACTGAAGCTGCGAAGGATTGAGCGCCACGTAGATCTGGATGAGGCCGGTATCGGCGAAGGAAACAAAATCGCTCTGCACTTCGTAGCAGAGACCACGCCGTTCCCGTAGCTCCTGAAAAAGGCGGGAGCTCATATTTTCGCCTAGGATGACATTGAGCAACTTGTGGGCAAAGCGTCGCTCATCGTGGCGGGCGACGCCGGGAAAGGAGAGAGCGACGTGGACCTGTTCCTGATCGGCCTCTTCGCGAAAGCGGTGGTCCGTCAATGGAGTCATCGCTTTTTCGCAGGTGGCAGTTTGACCAATATCGAGGGAATTGAAGATCTCACTGACTTGGGCGGTGACCCGGTCGTGGTCAATATTGCCAGCGACGGAAATTACGGTGTTGGCACCGCAGTAGCCGTCCTTGAAAAACCGCAGGACATCGTCACGCTGGAATGATTTGAGGCTGTCATCGGTGCCGGTGATGGAACGACCCAGCGGGTGGGTGGTTCCCCAGGTGGCTTCACTGATGAGGTCTTCGAGGTATTGCGAAGGCTGGTCGCGTACCATGGCGATTTCCTCGTGAATGACTTGTTTCTCAGATTCAAGCTCGCTGGGGTCGATCGTGGGATTGCGATAGAAATCGGCGAGAACGTTAAAGAGCTTTTCGAACTGTTGTGCCGGAGCCTTCGCGTGATAGGCCGTGTGGTCTTCCACGGTGAAGCCGTCGATTGAGGAACCAAGACCTTCGATTTGACGGGAAATTTCTTCGGCGGATCTTGTCGGGGTACCTTTGAAAAGCATGTGCTCGACGAGATGAGCCATGCCGTGGTCGATGGCCTGCTCGTGACGACTGCCGATATTGGCCCACAAGCCTACGGACACGCTCGCCATATGAGGCATGGATACCGTGGCAAGGCGGACGCCGTTTTCGAGCTGATGTATTTGGGTAGTCGCTGACATTTTCGCAAAGAGGAGGTAGTGAACTTGCTTCAATCAGTTTCTATTTTCCACCCGGAATATTCCGGCTAAGATTGAACCAGCATGAGCAATGCCTCTTCTATCCCTACCCTGCCTGCTTTTCAACTCCTGGGCCAGCCCGTCGAGATTTCGCGCGTTGAAAAGGAACTCCAGCAACTCTTCCTCGACGGGGAGCCGGAGGATCAGAATTCCGCGGGAGTGGCGCGGGCTTCACTCATTAACCTCGCGCTCTACAATGAAAACCAGAACGGTCTTGAGGAGGATGCTTCGGTCCTGGCGGAGTTGACCGGTGAGGTTTCCTGCCGCTCGCTGCTTATCAATGCCGATCTCCACGCTGAGGAACTTTCCGCCCGGGCCTGGGTCCAGGTGCATTGCCAGGTTGATCGCAGCGGTCGCAAGACGGTGTGTACCGAGCAGATCAGCTTTTACCTGACCGGCGATATTCCCGGCCTGCTCCGGAACATGGTATTTGCCCACCTTGATTCTGACTTGCCGCTGGCTTTCTGGTGGCGTGGTGAGTTTTCTGACGCGTTTGAAGAAGGGCTCTATTCGCGAATCGACCGTCTCATGTTCGACAGTGAAACCTGGGCAGCACCGAGGAATCAGTTCCTTCGTCTCCTTTCGGCGCAGGATGAGTCCTCTTCACCTTTCGTGATGCATGACCTGGCGTTCACCCGGATGAATGCCGTCCGCAATGCGGTAGCCAATGCCTTTGATCGACCGGCGGTGTCGCAGCAGCTCGGATCGCTGAGCGAAATTTCCCTTCGTTATGCTGCGGGGTATCACATGAGTGCGGTTTACCTTGCGGCCTGGCTTTCGATTCGTCTTGGTGCAGAATTTGATTTCTCCCAATCCAGGGAAGGTCGCTATGGCTTTTCAGGAGCTCGCTCTGGTGTGCCAACCAGTTTCAGTATCAGCCTTGACCCTCTCGCTGAAGACCGTGTCGGCACGGTAGAGGTCGATTTCCAACTCAAGGATGCCCGGGTTGAAATCAGCCGGTGCCAGACTCGCGATTTCATCCGGACCCTGACTTACCTCAAAGACTGCCCAACTGCGGAAGACTGGTTGCCGGCGAAGAAGCTCACGGACGTGACCCTGGTAAAGGATGTTCTCAACCGCGCCGGTCGTAACCGTACCCTCGGACAGATCCTGCCGAGATTACAGGAGCTCCTGACGGTATAGGCGCCGCCTATTCAGCTGGCGTGTCAGGCTTGAGGTAGCCTACCCCGAGATCATCGGGCAGCGGGGTGACGTTGTTCTCTTCGCCCCACTTGTCCCAGGCGGCTTCCATGAGCTTCACTTTTTCGGGGTGAGTTTTGGACAGGTCGTTCAGCTCGGTGCGATCGACGCTGAAATCGTAGAGTTCCCACGGCTTGTCATCGAAGGCGACGAGTTTCCAGTTTCCCTGACGGACGGCGCGATGGCCCTGGTGCTCAAAGAAAAGGGTGCGTTCCGCCCCGCCGTTGTTGAGCTGGTTGATCAAGTCGACGCCGGGAAGCGAAAGTGTGCCGGTGTAGTCAGCGCCACTCACAGCAATGGCGGTGGGAAGCAGGTCAATGATGTGAGACGGATCGTGAATGATGGCTCCGGCTTTCACCTTCAGCCCATCCGGCCAGTGGACGATGCCGGGAGAAGCGATGCCCCCTTCGTGGACGAAGTGCTTGTACATCCGCCAGGGTGTGTTGCCGGCGTTGGCCCAGCCTGAGCCAACGCTGTGGAAAGTGCCGGGGGTTCCCATCTCGTCGAGCATATCCCCGACGTGAAGAATGTTCTCATTGCTGGACTTGATGTCGAAGCCAAAAGGATCCCACTCGAAGCAGGCGCCGTTGTCGGAAGTGAAGACGATCAGGGTATTCCCAAATTCTCCGGCCGCCTTGAGATCGTCGATGACTCGACCAAGCTGGGCGTCCATGCGGTCGACCATCGCGGCGAAGATGGCCATGCGGCGGGCGAGATCGAGGCGGCGATCCTCGGGCAGATCGTCCCAGGCGGGGTTCGTTCCGGTCTTGGTTTCGCCATAGTTTTGCCAGGTCGATCGTGGGGTGAGCCTGGTGTCGGCTGCTACGATGCCCATCTCTTTCATGCGCTTGAGACGCTCTTTGCGGAGTTGGTCCCAGCCGCTGTGATAACGGTCTGCGTATTTATCAATGTCTTGCTTGGGAGCATGCAGCGGGAAGTGTGGAGCGTGGTAGGCTAAGTAGAGGAACCAGGGTTGGTCGGGTGTTTCGCGGGCCAGTTCGAGGAAATCGAGGGCGTGATCCGTTACTGCGTCAGTGGCATAGAATTCTCCTTCCGGATACTGACGGGCCTGTCGGCCCTCGGGAAAACGGACGAGGTGGTCGGAATCAAAGAAGCGCTTTGCGCTGACGAGTGTGCCGTAGAATTCTTCGAAGCCGTTTCCAGTCGGGTCGGGAGTTCCGAGGTGCCACTTGCCTGCGATGAAGGAGCGATATCCAGCCGGCTTCAGCACTTGGGCAATCGTCTGGGCTTCCGAAGAAACGACGCCTCGGTAGCCGGGGCGACCGAGGTCATTGGTGGTCATGTGACCCAGGCCAACTCGGTGTGGGTATTGTCCGGTGAGGATTGCGGCTCGGGAAGGACAGCAGCGGCCGGTGTTATAGAACTGGGTCAGGCGAACACCGCCTTTGGCGAGCGAATCGAGCACCGGGGTTTCAATTTCACCCCCAAAGCAACCGAGATCACTGAAGCCGAGATCGTCTGCGAGAATGTAGAGTATGTTGGGTTTGTCGGCTGCATTGAGGCAGGAGGCAGCAGAGAGACACAGGAGAGTCAAAAAAGTCAGCGGGAGTTTCATGATGATTCGCAAGCGTGGCAAGTGAGCCTTGATACGCTTTCCGAAGAATAGCGTAAAGCGAATCCGCTTGGTGAATGCATTGAAGTGAGGTCAGAAACACCCACCTAAAAAAGCCGGACGGGTTACTCTGGCCGATTCTTTTGTTCCCTGGTGTATGAATTACTTCAAGGGAGAGAGTTTTGAAAAACGAACTAATTGAATAATGGGTAGGCGTCGGGCTGGAGAGCCTATGCAGAAAAGATGATTCTTTTCAGAAAACATCGTTGGAGGGCAGTGAATACACGAACAAGGAGCGCGAAAACAAAGGGCTGTCTTTACACGTGAGGCGATAAGCCTAGAATGCTGCGATGCCGGCCAAGCAGAAATGGGTAGTGGCTCCTTCTCCTGACCCTGAACTCGTCCGCGAATACTCGGATGCGTTGAATCTTGCCCCGGTAGTCGTATCGCTGGCCCTGCAGCGAGGCTTCGATGACCAGGACGAGCTGGAACGTTTTCTTTATCCGCGGCTCAAGGACCTGGGTGACCCGTTTAAGTTGCCCGGCGTGCAGAAAGCAGTGGATCGACTTCTCCAGGCCGTTGACAAGAAAGAGTCAGTGGTTCTCTACGGTGACTACGACGTCGACGGTGTCAGTTCGGTGGCGCTGCTGAAGAATATATTGAGCGCTTACGGGCTGGAGCCGATGCCATTCCTGCCGACGCGCATGGAAGAGGGCTACGGGCTCAGCGTTAAGGGAATCGAGAACAGTCTGAACGGGACCACTCCTGACCTGCTCATCGCGGCGGACTGCGGCACTAATTCGCGGGACGAAGCAGCGATTTTAAAGGAAGAGGGCATCGACCTCATTATCCTGGATCATCACGAGCCTGACTCCGCCGGCACAGCGGATTGTGTGGCCCTGGTGAATCCGAAGATTGGCGATGACTACCACTATCTCTGCACGGCCGGAGTCGTCTTTAAGGTGGCTCACGCTATGTTGAAGTCCCGCCCATTGCCTGACTTTGATCTGAAGAATCAGCTCGATCTTGTCGCCATGGGAACCATCGCGGACATTGTTCCCTTGGAAGATGAAAATCGCATTGTTGCGCGGCGCGGTCTCGCCCAACTCGATCGCACCTTGCATCCCGGTGTGGCGGCCCTGAAAAAAGTCGCCGGAGTAGGATCGCCGGCCCGCGCGCATGATGTGGGCTTTAGGTTGGGGCCTCGTCTTAACGCTGCAGGCCGGCTTGATAGAGCTTCTGCATCGCTTGATTTGCTGCTGTGTCAGGACTATAGCGATGCTCAGGTGCTGGCAGAAGCACTTGATCAACAGAATCGGGATCGCCAGGCGCTCGAGTTGAAGACTCGTGAGGAAGCCGAGCAGATGATTCACGACCTGCCCTCGGAGCAGCGCAGCCACGCCATCGTGGTAGGGTCTCGAGGTTGGCATCCAGGCGTACTGGGTATCGTTGCATCACGAATTTCGCGTCACTATCACCGTCCCACTTTCGTTATAGGCATTGCGGAGGACGGTCTCGGTAAAGGCAGTGGCCGCAGCGTCGAGGGAGTCTCTCTGGTGACGGCATTGGAATCGGCCCGCGACGTGATCGAGGCCGGGGGTGGCCATGAAATGGCTGCCGGTGTCAGTGTCAGGGAAGAGAAACTGGAAGAGTTTCGCATCGCTTTCGTGAAGAGCGTTGCAGAGCAGGCGAAGAGTGACACGCTCATTCCCAAGCTGCACATCGATGGCGAGGTTTCCTTTAAAGACCTCACCCTCGACTTACTCGACAGCTATGAACTGCTGCGCCCCTTTGGTGCCGGTAATCCTCAGCCGCTTTTCATGTCACGCGGGGTGGAACTGATGCAGGAGCCGCGCCTGATTAAAGAAAAACACCTTAAGTTCCGCTTCTACCAGAACGGGATCGAGCAGGAGGGGATTTACTTCAACGGGGTGGACAAGGACATTCCCAATCCCCCGTGGGACATTGCCTACACCATTGACCGCAATGAGTGGCGCGGCCGGGTGAAGTTGAACATGGTGATCCAGTCGATCCGAAAAGCGAGCTAGCTGAGCTAGCTCTTCAGCAGGGACGCTTCAAGGACCTTGTCTACTTCGGACATAGGCATGACCGTTAGCTTTTTGCGGGCGGACTCAGGAATGTCAGGGACATCTTTCATGTTCTCAGCAGGCACAAGGATTGTTTTGATACCCGCCTGGAGCGCACCCAGTGCTTTCTCTTTGAGGCCGCCGATGGGCAGAACGGATCCGCGAAGATTGATTTCTCCGGTCATGGCGATGTCCTTGTTGACCCGCCGGTTGGCAAATAGCGAAGCAAGGGCAGTGTACATGGCACAACCGGCGGACGGCCCGTCTTTGGGAACTGCGCCTGCAGGGACGTGAACGTGAACGTCGTAATGGTCGAAGTCTTCGCGATCAATGCCAAGGTCCTCTGCATTATGCTGCACGAGGCTCCAGGCGGCGTGCATGGATTCTTTCATGACATCACCGATCTGGCCGGTCAGCTTGATCGAGCCTTTGCCGGGGTAGCGCAGGGCTTCGACATTGAGCACCTCACCTCCGAACGGGGTGTAGGCGAGACCGTTGACGACGCCGGGCCGACTCTTCCGCATCATCGTTTCGCGGGCGAACTTGGGCGCACCGAGAACTTTTTCGACGTATTCGGGCGTGACTCTCACCTCGGTGGACTTTCGCACAGCAACCTTGGCGGCCACCGAGCGGCAGACACTGCCGATCTCGCGCTCGAGGTTTCGCACGCCGGCTTCCCGGGTGTAGTCATCGATGATACGGCGCAGTGCGGTTCGGGACCAGCGGCATTGTTTGTTGATGATACCGTTCTCTTTCATTTGCCGCTTCACGAGGTAGCGAGTCGCGATCTCGAGTTTCTCCTCTTCGGTGTAGCCGGGGATATCGATGATCTCCATGCGGTCGCGCAATGGTGCCGGAACGGGGTAAATGGTGTTAGCCGTGGCAATGAAAATGACCTGACTGAGGTCGAACGGCACATCGAGGTAGCGATCGACAAATTCGTGGTTTTGGCGCGGATCGAGAACTTCGAGGAGAGCGCTGGCAGGATCACCTCGGAAGTCGGCGCCGATCTTGTCGACCTCGTCGAGCATGATGACCGGATTGCGGGTGCCGACTCGCCGGAGCTCCTGGATAAGGCGTCCCGGCATGGAGCCAATGTAAGTGCGACGGTGACCGCGAATCTCGGCTTCGTCGCGAATGCCACCAACGCTGATTCGGGCGAACTCGCGTCCGAGAGCTTCGGCAATGGAATGTCCGAGGCTGGTCTTTCCGACCCCGGGAGGACCTAGCAAACAGAGAATAGGGCCACGGCCGTCAGGGTTGAGTTTGCGGACCGCTAGGTATTCGAGAAGGCGCTGCTTTACCTTTTCGAGGCCGAAGTGATCACGGTCGAGAATCTCGCGGGCGCGCTTGAGGTTCTTGTTGTCCTTGCTGAGTTTGCCCCAGGGAAGTTCGGCAATGATTTCCAGGTAGCTGACGATGACGGAGTGCTCCGGGCTGGCTGGCGGGATGATGTCAAGACGCTTGAGCTCACGCGTGGCGGCCTCCATGACATCTTCCGGGAGATTGGCCGCGTCGAGGCGATCTCGAAGTTCTTCCGTTTGCTCTTCGGTGCCGTCCCCTTCTCCCAGCTCGCGCTGGATCGCGCGGAGTTGCTCGCGAAGGTAGGCGCGGCGCTGAGCGTCTGAAAATTCGTCTTCAACGTCGGCACGCAGTTTCTGCTGCAGTTCAGCAATATGGAGCTGGTTGTTGAGCACCTGCTGCACCTCGTCGGCGCGGGCGGCGACGTTGGTTTCTTCAAGCAGGTCTTGCTTTTGGTTAAGCCCGAGACTGAGGTTGGTGGCAAGAAAGTCTGTTAGAATCGACGGCGAATCAATCGAACGCAGCGCATTGGTCGCTTCGTCGGGAATGGCCGGATTGGTTTCGATGAACTTCTCAGCAGATTCGCGAAGGTTGCGCAGGGTGGCCTCCCACATGGGATTCTGCTTCGGAAAAATGTTCTCGAGGATTTCGAAGCGTGCCTTGAGGTAAGGCTTCTTGGAAAGGAACTTTGTCAGTTTGATGCGTTCGACAATCTGGACAAGAACGAGAGTCTGGTCGTCGTCCTGGCGAACCATGCGCAACACGTTGCCGAGGGCGCCGACACGATAGACGTCAGAGGGGCCGGGATCGTCGAGATCGGAATCCTTTTGGGTGACGAGCCCAAGCAGGCGCCCGGTTGGCAAGAGCTCCTCGAGCAGTTGCTTGCTGGGGGCGCGCTCAATGGTAAGTGGGGCGACGGTGCCGGGAAACAGCACAACACCACGAAGTGGCATTAACGGAAGAACGCCCGGCAGATCACTACGCCACTCCGGCATCTCCGTATCAGGGAGGCTGGTGGAGATCTCGATGATCTCACCGGAGGATTCATTCAGCATTTGTTCAAAGTCTTCCATAGAGGAGGAGGGCGGCGGCGCCCTGTCTCGTAATTAAGCGCCGCGAAAATGGATGGATCAGCCTTCGGCAATCGGGAGAATGATCCAGAGGAGGCCGTTATCTTGTTTGGCCGTAGCTCGATTACGATCAATGTCTACAGGAAGACTGATCTCTCTTCCAAATTGACCGCTTTCGATTTCCATGGTCAGGACCTGGCGGCACTGGCTCGAGGTATCCCTCGTCGGCAAGGGGGGCTTGCGCTGGCCGGAGATTCGCACTCGGTCCGAGAGGACGTCGACGTGAATGTCAGTCTTTTCAACGCCCGAAAGGTCCACCCAGATTTCGATCCGGTCATCATAGCGATAAGCATTGATGTCGGGGGTCCAGCCCTGGAGGGACTGGAAGCCGGAAAAATGCAGACTGCTCAAATCGCGAGCGACATCTTCAGTTTTCCCGATCATACGGGTTAGGCGAACCTTGCGGGTCATGATGACAAAGGTAATAAGGTTTTTCTGTTTTTTCAATAACGCCTCTCGCAGCTCGGCGCATTGAGGGGATGGTGAGAGGTTGAGGCTTGTGGCATGATCGCAACGCTTTCGGGCGTATTGTTTCATGAACCGTATCATTTCCGTCCTCTCCTGCCTCGTTGTTGCGACCTCTTTGTCGTTCGCCCAGGACAAACCCAACATCGTTTTTTTGCTCGCCGACGACCTTGGCTACATGGACGTGGGATTCAATAATCCGGACACCTTTTACGAAACGCCCAATCTCGACGGCCTCGCCAGGACAGGAATGGTCTTCACGGATTTCTACGCGGCCTCGCAGGTTTGCTCCCCAACGCGGGCCAGCATCCTGACGGGCAAGTATCCCGCGCGAACTGACACTACCAACTACTTTGCGGGTCGGCGGTTCGGGACCTATAGCCCGGCGGAATTCAATGCAGTGATGGCACTGGACGAAGTGACCTTTGCCGAGACTCTGCGAGATGCCGGTTACTCAACCTTCTTCGCGGGGAAATGGCATCTGGGCCAGGTCGGCCATCTGCCTACCGATCAGGGATTTGAGGTAAACAAGGGCGGCGGTAGCAACGGTTTGCCTCGCAGCTACTTTTCCCCCTACAAGAACGTCCAGAATCTCAAGCCGGGGCCGGACGGAGAGTTCCTGACGGACCGCTTGTCGAAGGAGGCTGCTGCATTCATCCGGCGGAGTGCTGAAAGAAAGAAGCCTTTCCTGCTTTACCTGTCCTTCTACAGCGTGCACACGCCGCTCCAGGCCCCGAAGCGCCTGATTGAGAAGTATGAGAAGAAAGCGGCAAAGCTCGGCATCGCCGACGAGGACGGCAGTTTTGATAACGAAGGCGCCCGCCAGGTCTGGCCGAACGCGGAAGGACGCCGCAGAATCCGCATCCGCCAGGACCATGCGATTTATGCCGCTATGGTGGAGAGCATGGATGCCGGCGCGGGGCGTGTTCTGGATCAGCTCGATCAATCCGGCCTGCGAGACAACACGCTGGTGGTGTTCATGTCAGACAATGGCGGGCTTTCAACTTCGGAAGGTTTGCCCACTTCCAATCTACCCTATCGGGGCGGTAAAGGCTGGATGTATGAGGGCGGCATTCGTGAGCCGGTCGTCTTTCGCTGGCCGGGCGTGACGCCTCCGGGAACCAGTTGCGCGGCACCGGCAGTGAGCACCGATTTTTATCCGACCTTGCTGGAGGCGGCGGGGTTGCCGCTCCTGCCTGACCAGCACGAAGACGGGGTCAGCCTGATGCCCCTGCTCCGCAATCCCTTCGCCAAGTTTGATCGGGGGCCGATCTATTTTCACTACCCGCACTATTCGAATCAGGGTGGCTTCCCGGCCAGCGCGGTTCGCGATGGTGACTACAAGCTGATCCAGGATCTCGAGGACGGGGAGTTTGAACTGTATAACCTCGTGACCGACCCCTCCGAGCACAACAATCTAACTCAGCTTGAAGCCGAGCGAACCGAGGAAATGGCGCGGGCGCTGAACGGCTGGCGCAAGCAGGTCGGCGCCAAGCCTTTGAAGAAGAATGAGAAGACCGGCGCTGAGCCGCCGGAGCTCTGGTGAAACTTGAGAGGAGAGAGTGATGAGGATGTTTTCGGTGCTGCTTTTATCAGTCATTGCTGTGAGTTTGTCCCAAGGTCAGGAGACTCGATTCACCGAGCCGGTGACCTTGCACGACTATCATCCCTTCCGTCAGTTGGCTGAGGGTGAGATATGGGAAACGCGGAAGGCCGAGATTCGGAATCGTATTCAACTCGCTTCCGGCCTGCTGCCGTTTCCGGAGAAGACGCCGCTGAAAGCCGAACGATACGGCGCCGTCGAGCGAGACGGTTTCAAGGTGGAACGCGTCTTCTTTGAATCATTTCCCGGTCACTTCGTTACCGGCAGCCTCTTCACTCCGACCGGTGAGTCCGAAGCCACTGGATTAGTGAACGGTAAGCGTCCCGGCGTGCTCTGTCCCCATGGGCACTGGACGGACGGCCGTTTCTTTGACCAGGAACAGCGCAGCGGCATCGAGGGCGTGCGCCGCGAACTGGCCATTGGAGCAGAGAGGTTTCAGTCGGCGGCTCATAATCCCATTATCGCCCGTTGCGTGCATCTCGCCCGGATGGGGTGTGTTGTGCTGGTTTACGACATGATTGGTTACGCTGATTCGGTCCAACTGCTGGAACATCGCCGCGGTTCACGTGAGGCCATGAATTCCGCCGAACCGGGCCAATGGGGATTTGTCAGCCCACAGGCGACCTTGCGACTGCAGACCAATTTCGGGCTGCAAACGTGGAACAGTGTCAGGGCATTGGACTACCTTGCCGGCCTGGAAGAAGTCGATAATGATCGCCTCTTGGTGACCGGCGCGAGCGGGGGTGCGACCCAGACAATGATTCTCGCGGCCATTGATGACCGGGTGGACGCTGCCTTTCCGGCAGTGATGCTTTCAACGGCGATGCAGGGCGGCTGCACCTGCGAGAACGCTCATTACCTCCGCATTGACCAGGGCAATGTCGACATTGGCGCCTGCTTTGCACCAAAGCCGATGGGGATCACGGCGGCGGACGACTGGACTATTGAATTGGAGACCAAGGGTCATCCAGATCTCAAGGCTTTGTATGAGCGGTTGAAGGCTCCGAAGAACTACGAGGCGCATTTCAACACCCACTTCAAACACAACTACAACCAGGTTTCCCGCGCGCAGATGTATGACTTTGTGAACCGTCATTTCGATCTCGGGCTTGAGTCGCCGGTGTTGGAGCGCGATTACGAGCGACTCATGGAAGAGGACCTCACCGTGTTTATTGAGGGCGCACCGGAGATGGACGGGTATGTGGTGGAGGATGCGCACGAGCGAGACCTCAACGCGGCCTGGGCCGGCGATTCGAAAAAGCAGTTGGACGCCGCCCTCGCGCGGAAGGACGACTGGATTGGCGTTGCGTGGGATCTAATCCTGAGGTCAAACAAGGTTCGCGAAACGACCGCGTCTTTCGAACTGCAGGACAAAACAATGGATGGAGACGTTGTCCGGATGAAGGGAACAATCACCCGGGACTCCGATGGCGATACCTTCTGGACGCAGGCGCACTACCCCGCGAACTGGGATGGCAAGGTGATCATTCGTCTCGAAGAGACCGGCCTCAATGCGGGCGTCGATGAGGTCGGGAAAAATGTGGTTCTCATTCCCAACCTCTACGGGCAGAATGATGAGTTGGCCGTCAACGCCGCCACGACCTATTCCGGCAAGAAGGAAGTTCCCGCTGACAGTTGGCAGCGATCCCCTGTTTATTTCTATGGCTACAATGATTCCGTCTTCGTGCGACGGGTCCATGATGCCGTTTCGACCGTGGCGATGGTGCGCGATCACCCCAACTGGGACGTGAAGGAAATCGAAATCCAGGCCACCGGTCCGCTCGCTGCCGTGGCCCTGGCCACGAAGGCGGTGCTGGGTGACGGGATCAATTCCGTCGTTGCGGATCCGGCGGGATTCAGTTTCGAGTCAGTCGACGATCACTGCGACGACTACATGGTGCCCGGCGCGGTGAAGTACGGAGGCGTCGAAGGGCTGAGAATGCTGGCCGGGAAGTGATTTACAACTCAACGCCCCTCGCCCAGTCGAGATTCTTCAAGTACCACTCGACGGTCTTGTCCAGCCCTTCGTCGAGATCGACCTGCGGCTCCCAATCGAGCATTTCCTTGGCTTTGCGAATGTCAGCCGAGGTGTCGATCATTTCGGTAGCGGCCATTTCTTTCCAGACGATCTCGGCCTTTTTGCCGAGGCGGTCTTCGATCTTGTGGATGAAGTCCATCAGGGAGATGGGGCGCTTGCCGCCGCCGAGGTTGATGACTTCGTGACCGAGTGATTTGGACGCTAACAGAGTGCCACGGGCAATGTCGTCGACATAGGTGAAGTCGCGGGTCTGAGTGCCGTCACCGAAGACGGTGATGGGAGTGCCTTCCTCGATCCACTTGATGAAGCGAAAGGGTGCCATGTCAGGACGACCGGCAGGACCGTAAACGGTGAAGTAACGAGTGATCGTCACATCGATGCCGTAGATGTGGTGATAGGTGTAGGCCATCACTTCGGCCGCCTTCTTGGAAGCCGCGTAGGGGGAGAGCGGCTGATCCACCGGCAGGCCCTCGTGGAAAGGCATGGGCTGCCCGGCGTAGAGCGAGGAGGTGGAAGCGAGGACGAGCTTGGGACTGTCGTGCTGGTGCATCAGCTCAAGGATATTGAGGCAACCCTGCGCATTGGAGCGCAGGTAGACATGCGGGTCCTCGATGCTGTAGCGAACGCCGGCGCGGGCGCCGAGGTTGTAGATCACGTCGAAGGAATGCTTCTCGAAGATGGGCTTGATCTCACCGAGATTTTCGAGATCGGCTTCGTAGAAGGTAAAGCCTTCACGGTCTTTCAGTGTTTCCTGACGGTGGTCCTTGAGCCGCTTGTCGTAGGCATCATTGATGTTGTCCAGGCCGATCACATTGACCCCTTCGTCGAGCAGGAAGTGGGCGACGCGATGACCGATGAAGCCGGCGGAACCGGTGATCAGGACAGTTTTCATGAACAAGTAGGGCTGCAGGGGCTGACAAAATGATCAGGCCGTTTCGCAATGAGCTCCTAACATAGCTCTGGTTTCCATGATGTCTCCTGCAAATCTCTGGCGGGAAACATTTTGGAGTAGGTGGCTTTCGCTAGAGGAATACCTTGGCGCCGTCTTTCTTGGCGCTTTCGTAGATCGCACAGATCAGCGCGACTGCACGACGTGCTTCCTGACCACCGACGCTGGGTTGACGACCGTCCTCAATCGCCTGGACGACGTCTTCGAAGTTGAGTTGGTGACCGGCAAAGTTGATCGCCTTGGGATCGTTGGCGCCGAGGCCCTTGGCGTCGCTGCCCTGCATTAATTCAGCTTCGACGATGGCGTCTTCGGGAGTCGATTCAGCAAAGTCCCAGACGCGGAACTTTTCGTCGGCCAGGAAAACTGAGCCCTGGTCGCCGCAGAGATGAACCTCGGCGGGATGGCCGGTCGAGGACCAGCAGGCGGTGGAACCCTGGATGACCCCGCGAGCACCGTTCTTAAATTCGAGGATAGCAACGGCGGTGTCTTCCACTTCAATGCCTTCGTGAGCGAGGCAGGCCATGGAGGCGGAAACGGACTTCACGTCGCCGGCGAGGTAGATGAGCTGGTCAATGAGGTGGATAGACTGATTCATGAGGGCCCCTCCCCCGTCGAGTTTCCAGGTGCCGCGCCAGGCGCCGGAGTCGTAATAGGCCTGGTCGCGAAACCACTTCACGTAGGCGTCGCACATGGTCAGCTTGCCGAAGCGTCCGTCATCGACAGCCTTCTTGAAGGCATCCATGGCCGGGTGAAAGCGGCGGTTAAAGATGCCTGACAAAGTCACCCCGGCATCTTCGCAGGCGGAGATCATGAGGTCGATCCGTTCGGGTGTGACCTCGAGCGGCTTTTCGCAAATGATGTGCTTGCCGGCTCCGGCTGCGGCAAGAGCAGGCTCGAGGTGAGCACCACTGGGCGTCGCGATGGTGACGATGTCCAGATCCGGGTCGGCGAGAAATTCGTCGAGGTCAGTGTAGCCTTTGCCGCCGTGGGCAGCGACCAGCTCATCGACCGCATCCTGGCGACGTCCGTAGAAGGAGTGCAGTTCGCCTCCGGCCATGGCCTTGATGGCCTCAGCGTGGAAGTTGGCGATCATGCCGGCACCGATGATTCCGAATTTCATGTCAGTAGGAGAGTTGAGGTGAAATTGCCTAAGCTGAATTCTTTTCGTTCTTCAAGAAGCCCAAGGTTCCGAGTACGAAGAGTAATATCAACACTCCAACCCCGATCTGGCCCCAGAGCCCTTTCCCCAGAAGCACCCAGATTGAGCCTGCGGTCGCAATGACGGTGGCGACAACCATGAGAATGTTCCATTTCACTGCGCTGGCTCCGGTGGGCTTGGCATCGCCGAGCAATTTCTTCGAGTTCATCAGTAGCAGAAAAGTAAAGTAGGCGATCGGTATCATGGCGCCGCCGATGACCGAAGTCGGAATGGCGAGGGCAGCCTTGGCTCCACTGTTTCCCCAAATGAAAGGGCCTGCGATGCCACCGAGGCCTGCTACGAGGGCTCCGATGAAATGAATTCTTTTATCGCCGGGCTTGTTGGCTAATTCGCAGAAAACGAAGCCGTTGATCAGCATTAAGATGATGATGGTGGAAAGCGCCATGCCAAGGACGCCGATTCCGAAGACCCATTGAGCGAAAAACTTACCTGCGAGGGGCTCCAGGCTGGAGGCGAGATTGAAGTTGTCCCGATTGGCCAGCATGGCTGCGAGTTGGCGATCAACAAGTGGCATCTTGCCACGCAGTTCATCCATCTCTGCTTTAATCTCGGCTTCGCGTTCTTTGTTGGGAGCCTTTTTCAGACCTTCGAGTTCTTTGCTGAGGGCAGTGAAGTTTTCTCCAACTTCTGGATCAGCTCCCACTCGGCCATCGATCATTTTATTGAAAGCTCCCGACATTGCAGGAATGACGGAGCCGTCCTCGTTTAAGACATCGTTGTATTTTCCATGGAACTGAGAGGCAGAGGCAATTACGACGCAGGCGGTAGCCAGAACAAACGGAACGATCAGTCCGATAGAAAGGTCGAAGATGGCCAGGCTGCGGTGCGACTTGCCCCATCCCTTGCGAAGCATGGAGTAGGGCAGCAGGAAGGTCATATTGATGCCGACGGCGGTGCCGAACGCAGTCATCATCTTGTCCTTCTGGTCAGCGGCGATCTTTGTATTCCAGAAATCAGTTAATGCACTTTGCTCGATCAGCTCACGAAAGGCAGGTGCTGGCTCGGTAAGCAGGGAAAGATCAGGGATGAAACCCTTGAAGATGGCACCCCAATCCAGCATGCCCTTTGTTGTTAGGGCGATAACGACGAAAAAGAAGGATAAGACGACCAGGCCAACCATCCCCTTGAGAATGCCTTCGAAGATCTTGATGCCTTTGCCGCCGGAGTCGTAAAAGTAGTTTACAATCGCGGCAAGAATAAAGAGGACAACGCAGATTCCGATGGTGGAAGCGGTGCCGTCTCCAATATCGGGAATCAAGTTTTGCTGAACGGCTGCTCGCCCCAAATTAAACTGGGGCATACACCAGACGATGTTCGCCATAAGTGCAGCGATGATCCAAGCCCAGCCTAAAACAGGAGATACGTTTTTGTTAATCGCGTTAAAAGGGCGCTGACGAGTTGTCAGTGTGACATAGGCAATTGCGCTCAGCATGATAACACCAAGGATCATCGCCAGCGGTTGCAGCCACATCATGTCATATCCCATGATGACCCCAAGATAGAGCGCTCCGGCAAGTGATCCGCCGCCGAGGGTGATGGCGCCCTGCAACCAGCCGGGTCCTGACTTCTTGGTGTAGTAGCCTATTCGCTGGGCGAAGGGCTGCTGGTTGACCTCTTCCAGTTCAGCAATCTCGGCTGACATGGAATCCTGACTGTTCTGGTCTTGGCTCATTTGGACGGTTCCTTGTGGGTTGAAAATAGAAAGACAGGCGATTCTAATGGTTGCCGGTTTAGGGTCAAGACAGCCCGCGGGCGTTTTTCCGCTGTGCAAATTGCGGAAAGATGTTGGGTTGCCGCAACAGGCGTGGAAAACTGACAAAGAAACCAATGACTCGAGTCTTCCAGAAAGCCGGATCGATCGCGCTCGATCTTGTGGCTTTGTTTGGGCAAACCGGCACCCTCTTCTTTGAAGTGGTCGGTGCCATCGCAACCGGTAAGGTGCGCTGGGGACTGGTGGGCCAGCAAGTGGTGAAAGTGGGCATCGGGTCACAACTGGTCGTGATGGTGACCGGTGCTTTCACCGGGGCGGTCTTTGCGGCGCAGGCCTATTTTAAGTTTAACGAACTCGGTCTGGGGAGTGCGACAGGACCGGTCGTGTCGGTGGCGCTATGCCGGGAACTCGGGCCTGTCCTCGCGGCGCTCATGGTCACAAGCCGGGTGGGCTCGGCGATGACGGCTGAAATCGGATCTATGCGTGTCTACGAGCAGGTGGATGCGCTTCGATCCATGGGGGTTCACCCGGTCGACTACCTGGTCGTTCCACGAATCATTGCCATGGTGATCTCGCTTCCCATTCTCGTCGGTGAAGCGATAGGCTTTGGAATCCTCGCGGCCGACCTTCTGACCGTTCACGGATTTGGGCTTCCCCAGGCCTGGTTTCGCCACCAGGTGATCCTGGCGACGAGCGCGGGAGACTTACTGACGGGATTGATCAAGGGGCTCGTCTTCGCGGTTCTGATCGTTCTGATCTGCTGCAACCAGGGACTGAGGACCCGTCATGGTGCTGCGGGAGTTGGCAAGTCGACAACGAAAGCGGTGGTCGATACGGCTCTGGCCATTCTGGTCGTGAACCTGGGTCTTACCCTGGTCCTCAATCAATTCTTACCCATTGTTTCCCTGTCGCTGTGATGAGTGAGTTTCCTGCTAATGAGTCGTTTTTCTCTCTGAGCGATGTTAGAACCCGCTTTGGGAGCAAAGAGGTCTTGCGCGGAGTCACGCTGGAAATTCCTAAAAGCAGAACCACGGTTATCCTTGGTGGCAGCGGCACCGGAAAGAGTGTTTTGCTCAAGCACCTTAACGGATTGTTGAACCCGGACAGCGGTAGCATCCGGGTGTGTGGGCAGGAAATCACCAGCCTGAAAGAGCGACAGCTGGTTCCGGTACGTCGGAGGATCGGGATCATGTTCCAGGATGGAGCGCTCTTTGATTCGATGAGCGTGGGCGAGAATGTTGCTTTCCCACTTCGGGAACAGGGCTTGAGAGATCGTCAGCAGATTGCTTCTTCGGTGGCCGCCGTGCTGGAAAAAGTCGAGCTGCCCGGCGAGGAAGCAAAAATGCCATCGGCTCTTTCCGGCGGAATGAGAAAGCGCGTCGCTCTTGCCAGGGCCATCGTGAGTCACCCTGACTGCCTGCTTTGCGATGAGCCAACTGCCGGGCTCGATCCGGTCTTGTCTCAAAGGATTTCTCGGCTGATTCGTCGAATGACGGAGGAACATCGCCTGACATCGGTAGTGGTTTCCCATGACATGGAAGCGATGCGTTTGATCGCGGATCATGTCATTTTTCTGCAGGGCGGGACGGTTCACTACTCGGGTGATATGGCGGGGCTTGAGCAGTCGGAAAACGAAGCCATCCAGACCTTTCTCTCTTCCAAAGGAGGTGGTGGCTAGGGTGGCGGGGTTCGTTCCGGTGTTGATTTGGAGCAGCGCTTAAGCCGTTGCCGCGAAGGGGAAACCGGAACATAATAGCCCCGTGGATACGATGAGTGAGCGCAGGCAGCCAACCGAGATCTTTGTTGGTCTCTTTGTCATCCTGGGGATTATTCTCCTGGGATGGTTGCTGTCGCATTTCGGAGGAATTGGCACAGGACCGAAGGGCGGTTATCCCCTCTTTGTCGAGATCAGCGATGCGACTGGCGTTCGGTCAGGGGTTCCGGTAAGCCTCGGCGGCGTGGACATTGGCTACGTCTCCGGTGAGCCTCAGTTAGGAGATGACTACACGGTGCTGACGATCAAGTTGAGCATCTTTGAAGGGCGCCAGATCCCGGTCGGCTCGAAAGTGACGGTAGGAACCAATGGTCTGATGGGAGACAGTTTTATTCGAGTGACTCCGCCTCCGGAACACGATGGGACTTTTCACCGGGAGGGTGAGCGCATTGCCGCGGAGCGCACCAGTTCCCTCAGTGACCTCGCCGGGACAGCGGATCAGACCTTGGTCAAGGCCAGTGAACTGCTCGAAGAGATTGGAAATACGGTCCGGGAACTGAACGACGTCTTTGAAGGCGTTGAGGCCAATCTTTTAAGCAGTCAGAACGTGGACAACGTCAGCGCGCTACTGGCATCGCTGCGAGTGTCTTCGGAGCGAATCGAAAAGGCCACGGAGAACCTCGATCCTATTCTCAAGACGACGGAAGAGGCTCTCGTGGAAGTCAAAGGAGCGGCCGAGAATGTGAATGCTGCCTTCGACGACGTTCAGGAGGGTGTCGATGGATTTAATGAGACATTGGAATCGGTTGGGCCGGTTTTGACTGGGCTTGATGAAACTATGGACGATCTCCGCGACACGCTCGATTCGGCCAATCGCCTGCTCGACAAGCTGGATCATGGCGATGGACTCGCTGCCGCTCTGATAAATGATCCTGAGCTTCGCAGGGACCTGACAAGTTTTGCAGACAAGCTGAACCGGAATGGAGTGTTGCTTTATCCGAAAGAAAAGCCGGCCTCGGCTCCCCGCCGTAAAACGCCATCACCGGCGCCGAAGCCTTCCGCCAGTTCCATCCCTGCCCCAGAGAAAAAAGGGCTCTTTCAGTTTCTCAAGAAGAAGGGGTCCTGACATTTCAACATGAAAACTCTCATCATCTTCAAACGGATCGAGATCTGGTTGCTCTTTGCGGTTATGATTGGTCTGTTGTTCTACGCGTTTAAGCCCGGAGACGAGGTGATGGATCCGTTGATCGATAATCCAGTGGTGCTTTCGGATGAGAGTGACTCTTTCGTTCCTGAAGTGACTGAGGAACCGGAGAAAGAGATTCTCGTTGTCGAAAAGGTTGATGTGAGACCGGCTCAACAGGGTCAAATCGTAGAGGTAACCCTGTTAGGTCGGACTCCGGAGGGCGGTGAAGTCCGGCTCGATGAATCCACCGTGACGGCAACGACAGGAAGCGGTGCTCCCGTGGGTTTCTTTTTTGAGCCGTTTCGCCTCGTCGGCTCCCTCGACGGAGAAGAGGATTCCCTCGCGACCGTGAAGCTTTGGCTGGAAGAGCCAGCGGAAGTTGTCCTGCTGGAATTCCAGGGGAAAACATTGAAGGCGGAACTGCCGGAGTAAGTCATGCCCGAGGGAGAATTTCTGCTGATCAACAATAACAACACCCGGACCAAATTCGCCCTGGCCGATCGTGAAGGATTGTCTGAACACGCTTCGCTGATGTCGCGCGACCTCGACGGGGACGGGATCGAGGAACTGCTGCAGGGTTGGGACTACGAGAAGGTGGTCCTGGCTTCGGTCGTTCCAGTGAACGTGCCGTTCCTGGAATCATCTCAGGCGGGACGTCCTTTGGTGCGAGTGAATCACGAAACCCGGCTCGGGATTGAAATTGATTTCCCGAATCCTTCCAGCGTTGGTGCCGACCGCCTCGCCAACGCCGCGGCGGTGGCAGAGCCGGGGAGCGACGAGGGCGTTGTGGTAGTGGATTTTGGAACGGCGGTGACTTTCGATATCGTCGACGCCAGACCGGCCTATATCGGAGGCGTCATTGCCCCGGGTCTCGACGCGATGCGGCATTACCTTCACCAAAAGACGGCCCTATTGCCCGAAATTGACCTGGAGCGACCGGAATCAGCGATTGGGCGTTCTACCGTGCATGCGATGCAGTCAGGGGCATTTCATGGTTACCGTGGCCTGACGAGGGAGATTCTGGCTCGGGTGATTGAGGAATTGGATTGCCCGGCAAAAGTGATTGCGACGGGAGGATATGCCGCTTTGATAGCCGACGGTTTGCCCGAGATCGAATCGGTCGAACCTTATCTGACCATGCAGGGACTCCTGCGGATTGCGAAACTCAATTTCCCATCATGAGCACTCCCCAGATTATCGGTATCGATTTTGGTGGTACTTCTGTGAAGCTGGCTGTTATCGAAGGTTCCGAATTGCTGACCGATGTCATGCGAATCCCGACGCAGGAGTTCGATGGGCCGGATCCGCTGATCGACGCCATCATCGAAAAAGTATGGGAAGTCCGTCAGTCCTTTCCCGAGGTCGCTGCGATCGGAATCGGAGTGCCGGGTGCGGTCGACGTCTTCAAGGGTGTCACCTACAACCTCACCAATGTTAAGGGCTGGAGTTCAGTGCCGCTGCGCGACCTCATTCGCGGGAAGACCGGTCTTCCGACCGCGCTGGACAACGACGCCAACTGCATGGCTTACGCCGAGTTCAAATACGGTGCCGGCCAGGGATTTTCAAATGTGGTATGTGTGACGCTTGGAACCGGGGTGGGTGGTGGATTAATTCTCAATGGAGATCTCTTCCGCGGCAGCCAGTATGCAGCCGGTGAGATTGGCCAGATGAGTGTGGATTACGCCGGAGTCGAAGGCCCCTACGGCAACTCCGGGTGCCTCGAGCGCTACATTGGTAATCGCCAGATCGAGGAGATGGCGGCGGGGATGTATCGGGAGAAGGGGCTCGATTTGCCCGAAGATCATACGCCGGAGGGCCTGACTTCTCTTGCCAAAGAGGGTGATCCCGTGGCGCAGGAAGTCTGGGACCGGGTTGCGACCTACCTGGCGAATTCCCTGATGAGCACGATCTACCTGCTCAACCCCGATGCTGTTGTGATCGGCGGCGGGGTTGCTCACGCCGGTGATTTGCTCTTCAATCCATTGAAGCGAAAGCTTCGCGATTCACTCACCAGTGAGTGCTTTGATCACCTCAGTGTGGTCCACGCCCGCTTCGGGAATACGGCTGGAATGCTCGGCTGTTCTGCGATTGCGGCCGAGCTACTCTAAATTGACTCCCTGATGAAAGTTTCCCTCTGTGTGATCACTCTTAACGAAAGGGAGAACCTTGAGCGCTGCCTCGAGAGTGCCGCTGACCTCGTCGACGAGATCATGATTCTTGATTCGGGAAGCACGGATGGCACGCAGAGGATCGCAGAGAAATATGGAGCCCGCTGGGAAACACAGGAGTGGCTTGGGTTCGTGGGTCAGAAAAATCGCCTGATCGATCTGGCGCAGAATGAATGGATCCTGAGCCTCGACGCGGATGAGGCCTTATCACCTCCTTTGCGAGAAGAGATCAAGCGCCTCAAGGCTCGAGAAATTCCTGATTCGATAAGTGGGTTCAGCATGCCACGGTGCGTTTTCTACGAGGGGAAATGGATTCGGCACGGCGACTGGTATCCTGATCGCCTTGTGCGCCTGTTTCGGAAGGCGAAAGGTCGCTTCGAGGGTGGAAAGGTCCACGAACGGCTCGAGGTTGATGGCGGGATAGAATTGTTGAGACGAGATATCGAGCATTACTCCTTTAAAGACGCAGCGGATCATCGTGCTCGCGGTAGCAAGTATGCGGAGCTCTGGGCGGAAACGGCCTTTGAGTCGGGGAAGCGGGCCAGTGTGCTTGACCCGTGGACCCACGCGATGTTCCGGTGGATACGGTCATTCTTGCTGCGTGGTGGATTTCTCGATGGTCGCCGCGGGGCTCAGATCGCAGCGATCAGTTCGCGTGAGGTCTTTCGTAAATACCAGCTTCTCCGTGAGATGGAAGGAGAGTCCTGACTAAGATGTGATGGTTGCCTCGGTTTCCATCCTCAGCCTGTTTGAAGGATGGTGCGCGATACTGGATTTGAACCAGTGACCCCCACCGTGTCAAGGTGATGCTCTACCCCTGAGCTAACCGCGCATTCAAAAACGTTCCCCAAAAGGGGCGCGAACCTAAACATATCGTGCTGCATTCGCAACTGGAATATTTTTGGGGCAAGTCGAGGGTAGCTTTGTGCAGCGAATTCTCCGATCCGAAAAGACGATTAGTGCCGGTTCTGTGGGCCAGTCTGTCTTTGTTATGGAGGCTCGCCCGGAGGCCGGGAGCCGGGGTACGGTCCTTTTATTGCATGGCCTCGGAGATCATACCGGACGCTTTGACTGGGCCATCAGATTGCTCGCTGAAGCGGGTTACGCTGTAATCGGTTTCGACTGGCCAGGAAACGGTAAATCAGAAGGGGTTCGTGGTGATCTGCCTAATATCGAAGAGGCAGGAAAACTGGTGGAGGAAGTGCTTAAGGTGACTGGTTGTGACCCGGTTGGATTGCTGGCTCACTCCACGGGAGGATTCTATGCAATCCAGTTTCTTTCATGTGGCCTTCCATTCCTCGACTCGCTGGACTGGGTTTGGCTGAATGCCCCGTTGATCATGCCAGCGCACGGACAAGCGCGGGTGAAGGTCGCAGCTGCGACCATGCTTTCCTGGGTTGTGCCGCGGGCGACCCTTAGTACCGGAGTGACGCCGGAAGCCTGTCATGATGACGAGCATTTTTTCGCGGAAGGGGTGCACAACCGGATTTCACTGAGATTTGGAGCCGCCTTGATGTCGGCTAGCCGTGAACCGGAGGAGGTAGCCGCAGAGATTTCCTCGCGGGTGAACATTCTGCTGGTGGAGGGAGATCTCGACTCCGTTTGTCCCCCGCCCTACGCCTTCCGTTTTTTTCAGGCCCTCGCCGTTTCTCAGAAAACAATGCTCTATGCAAAAGGGGCCAAGCACGAACCGCTGGGGCATTCGAATGCGACTTCCTTGTTGAATGCGCTGCGGACCTGGTTGCGCAATCAGGCCGCGAATAGCTCGATGACAACGAATTGACATCGAGCTGTGAATTTTCCAACATCTCGAAGCAATGTCCTCCAAGTTATTTTCTCTTATTGTTAGTATTCCGGAACAGGATCCGGCAATTCACGAATTAAGTGGTGATTCTGTTAGTCTGGGTCGTGGACCTGACAACGATATCCAGGTTCTTGTTTCCGAGGTTTCAGTGAGGCACGCCGAGTTCAAGATCGACGGTGACTCTGTCAAGATCGCCGACGTTGGTTCAACCAACGGCACCAAAGTGAAAGGCGAAGTTATCAACGAAGCCGGTGTTGAGCTTTCAGAAAAATCCAAGGTTCTGCTCGGGGAAACGATTCCCGCTTACTTTGTTTCCGCAGCTGACCTCGAAGGTTCTTCTCCCGACGATCTGATCAAGTTCATTGAAGAGGCCGAGGAGAGCCCTGGTCCCAAGACCGAGCCGGTCGCTCCCGTGGCGGCGGCCGTTCCCGCTGCTACCCCGGTGGCGCCAGTGAAACCCGGAGCCGTCGCGCCAGGTGCTGTGGCGGCGCCTGCGGCACCGGCCGCCTCCGGCGCGACGACGGTCAAGCTTTCTGCGGTGAAGCCAAACAATGGCCCCGCCCCAGCAGCACCGGCGGTTCCAACTCCTGCCGTTGGTCCGGTTGCGCCCAAGCCCATAGCTCCCGCTGCTCCTGGTGAAGCGAAGCCCGTTGCTCCGGTTCCGCTCAAGCGACCCGGTGCCGAAGGTGGGCCGAAGTCGGTCCCGCTGCCGAAAACTCCGCCGAAGCCCTAAGGCGGGCGCATAGGCAGGCACATAGGCAGGCGCATTCAGTAATGCGAGAAAACCCCAATGGGGAAGAGACGGCAGCTGCCGCCCCTTCAGTGGGTCAGAGCATAGAACACAATATTGATGCCGAGAGGGTAGGCGTAGGGTTCTGAAAAATTTTCGAAATACCACGGATCGGTTCCCTCCTCTTCCCAGCCGTCACCGAGGTCAGTGTTAAAGCAGATCATCATGCAGATGCGACCGTTGTCATCAAGAACGGCCCGATAGTGAGGTGTCTCCGACCCCGGCTTGTTCCATTCGTAGGTGATGCCCTGCTCTCTTCCCATCTGGGCCATGCCGACGGCAGGAATTTGGGGTTTGATTTCGAGATCAAAAACAAGGTGAAAGATGGGGTGGTCCACTTCGAGTTCCACGTAGTCGCGATCGGGGAATATCTGCTTGAGAGCGCGGTGGAAATTTTTCCACTCATAGGCACCCCAGAAGTCGTCGACCATGATGAATCCGCCGTTCAGCATGTAGTCGCGCATGATGGTGGCCTCTTCGTCGGTGATCCAGATATCGCCTGGTTCGATCATGTAAATGAACGGGTAGTGGCGCATCTGTTCCGCATCGATGTCGACAATGGCGCTCTTGGGATTCACTTCCAGGGAAGTGAGTTCGTTGAGTCGGTACGAGAAATTGAGCTCCGAATCCGGATAATCGATCATCCACTTGGCCCGCTGGCCCATCCACGTGCCGGAATTATAGCGGAGCCTTGCGAAGGTGAAGACATCGTTGGGCAGGTCCTGGCTGACCTCCCAGGTTGGGAAGTTGTAGAAACGTCCACCGCGCCAGTTTCGCGGGTCTTCGGGCATCTGGCCATCCTGAACCCCAAAATAGGTCGGAGAATAGCTGTTTCGGCTGTCCTGAGCCACGCCAAGTAGCAGGATACCGCTGACGCCTGTCATCAATATCAGGGAACGAAAACTCCGCCACATGCCCGAAAACTACGGTTTTAAAAGGGTTTGGGGCAATGAAAACTGCTCCGTGAATGCGTTTTGAATCCTTTTTAGAATAATTCTTGATCTCAATAACCCATGAGCTACCAGTGGGCGTAATAAGCAAACACGGATGGGACACCAGCTGACAGAATCGGCCATGGCAGAGATGCTTGGCGGCCAGCGTATGACGAAGCAGCGCCGTCTTGTTTTTGATGTGGTGAAGGAGCTTTCCCCTACACATCCCACAGCATCAACGGTTTACGAGCGAGCCAAGTTCTTGATGCCTTCGATTTCACTGGCTACGGTTTACAATGTTCTCGAAACGCTGACCGAGGCAGGAATTATCACCCAAGTCAATATTGACCGGGAAGCTTCCCGGTTTTGTCCCAATTTGCACCCACACGCCCATTTTTTCTGCGATCAGTGCGATTCTGTCTTCGATGTCGACCTTCGCGAGCGTGCGGATGCCGCGGAGCCGTGGAATCTCCCGAATGGTTCCCTCATTGAGCAGATGAACGTCGCGATGCGAGGAATCTGTCCTCAATGCCGCGAAAAGAACGACGCAACTAATTGAATTTTAATAACATGAGCCAAACACTCAACATTCAGAACCTCCACGCTTCGGTGGATGGAAACGAAATCCTCAAGGGCCTCACGCTCGAGGTCCCGAAGGGTGAAGTGCACGCCATCATGGGGCCAAATGGTTCCGGCAAGTCCACTCTCTCCAAGGTGCTTGCCGGCCACGAAGACTATGAGGTGTCCGAGGGTTCGGTGACCATGGATGGTGTGGACCTCCTCGAACTCGAGATCGACGAACGCTCCCGCGCCGGTCTTTTCCTCGCCTTCCAGTATCCCCATGAAATTCCAGGCGTGACCAACGCCAATTTCCTTCGTGCGGCCCTCCAGGCCCGCCTGCCCAAGGGAGAAGAGATCGATGCAGTCGGTTTCTACAAGGACATGTACGCGAAGATGGATTCGCTGAGCATGGACCGGAAGTTCACCGGCCGGGCCGTGAACGATGGTTTCTCCGGTGGTGAGAAAAAGCGAAACGAAATTCTCCAGATGATGATGCTCGATCCGAGCTACGCGATTCTCGATGAGACCGACTCCGGACTCGACATTGATGCGCTTAAGATCGTGGCCGAAGGGGTGAACCGCATGCGCTCGCCGGAGCGTGGGTTCCTCGTCATCACCCACTACCAGCGCCTGCTTGACTACATCGTGCCTGATGTGGTGCATGTGCTGTTCGACGGTCAGATCATTAAGACCGGCGGCAAGGAACTCGCTCTCGAACTGGAAGAGAAAGGCTACGACTGGGTCACCCAGGAGTTGGCTCCCGCATAAGATTTACAAACTTGTTAGAGAAAAGGACGGTTCATGGCTGACAGCGCAACACTCGAAGCAGTTAATATCGATCAGGACGCCGGTGATTTTACTTACCCGGAGGACTACGAGCACGATGCAGGCTACGGCTTGACGTCAGAGACAATCGATTACATCTCCGATATTAAAAAGGAGGCTGACTGGATTCGCGAGTTCCGGCACAAGGCGCTCAAGGTTTTCAACGACAAGCCAATGCCGACCCACTGGGCGAGCAAGGATCTCGAGAATATCGTTTTCGACAACATTCGGTACTACCTCTCAAAAGGGCAAAAGCCAACCCGCAGCTGGGACGAGGTTCCCGACGACGTGAAGGAGACTTTCGAGCGTCTCGGAATCCCCGAGAAAGAGCGTAAGTTCCTCGCCGGTGTGGAAGCCCAGTTCGACTCCGAGGCAGCTTATTCCAACGTGAAGGAAGAGCTCGAGAAGGAGGGCGTTATCTTTGTGAACTCCACCGAAGGTCTGCGCGAGCATCCTGAGCTTTTCAGAAAGTGGTTCGGCAAAGTCATCCCGACCGGTGACAATAAGTTTTCTGCTCTCAACAGTGCGGTTTTCTCCGGCGGCAGTTTCATCTATGTGCCTCCAGGCGTGAAGGTGGCACACCCGCTCCAGGCCTACTTCCGAATCAATGCGGAGAACTTTGGTCAGTTTGAGCGCACCCTCATCATCGTGGACGAAGGCGCTGAAGTGACTTACATGGAAGGCTGCACTGCGCCTAAGTTCGAGACGGCGACGCTTCACAGCGCCGTGGTGGAACTTGTCGCCATGAAGGACGCAAAGATCCAATACATCACGGTGCAAAACTGGTCGAACAATGTCTTCAACCTGGTGACCAAGCGCGGTATGGCTCATGAAAACGCCGAGATCCGTTGGATCGACTGCAACATCGGGTCCCGCCTTACAATGAAGTATCCCGGCGTGATCATGAAAGGCCGCAAGGCTCGCGGCGAGGTGATTTCCATCGCCCTCGCCAACGACGGTCAGCATCAGGATACCGGTGCCAAGATGATTCACGCCGCTGACGAAACGACGTCCAACGTGGTCTCCAAGTCGATTTCCGTGGGCGAAGGTCGCTCCACTTATCGTGGGCAGGTTCACATTCCGAAGCACCTCAAGGGCTGCAAGAACAACACCGAGTGTGATGCGCTTTTAATCAATTCTAACAGTCGCACTGATACCTATCCGGCGATTACTGTGCGGGGTAATCAGCATGCGACTCAACACGAAGCCAGCGTTAGTCAGGTCAGCGAAGAGCAAATCTTCTACATGCAGCAGCGTGGCCTCTCTGAGGGTGAAGCGATGAGTCTTAGCGTGAACGGCTTCGTGAACGATCTCGTCCGTGAGTTCCCTATGGAATACAGCGTCGAGCTGAAGCGCCTCATCGACATGGAAATGGAAGGCAGTGTCGGTTAAGTCCCCCGCCCTAGCCTAACAAACGATTAATTTGATGTCTACGACGCTCACGCCAACTTCTGAATCTATGGCTCAAGAGAACCCGGTTTCCTGGTTTGCGGCTCCGCCCGTGTTCGATCTTGGACTGGAATTGCCTGACTGGTATAGCCAGTTGCAGGAAGCTTCCTGGCAGAAGTTTCTGACTACACCTGAGCCCGCGCGCACCGATGAGAGCTGGCGCTTTGCCAATCTCAAGCAGGTTCGTTTCTCGGAACTCCAGGCAGCCCGCCCGGCTGACAATGTGGAGGCTCTCGTTCAGCGCGCTAAGACCGAGCGCGTTGACGACTTCGCGGCTCACTTTGTTTTCGCGAACAACCGTCTCGTGCATTCGGAGGTGAACGAGTTGCCCGAGGGCGCTGTTTGTCTGCCAATCAACGAAGCACTCGTCGAACATGGCGACCTGGTGAAGGAATACTTCATGCAGGAAGAAGGATCCCTTGGTGGTGACAAGTTTTCAGCTCTTCATGCGGCAGCAACCCTCAATGGTCTCTTTATTCACTTCCCGAAAGGCGCTAACTGTGAGCTGCCGATCCTGACTCATCACTTTGCTTCGGGTGACTTTAATTGTGTCTTTCCGCACACATTGGTGGTTGCGGAAGATAACGCTGAGGTATCTGTCGTCGATACCTTTGAGACGGCAACCAAAGACGAGCAGAACATCTTCTTTGCGAATGTCGATTTGGTAGCCAAGAACGGAGCAAGTCTCCAATATGTCGCGCTTCAGGACGAGAGTGATCACGGCCCGAAACACGTGCAGATCAACAGTTCGCGCGTCGGTCGCGACGCAAAAATCAAGTCCGCCTTCGTTAATCTCGGAGCCGAGTGGATCCGTCAGGAATCGATTGCCCGGATGATGGAACAAGGTTCTGACTGCCAGATTTTCAGCGCCAACCTCGCCAACGGTGTTCAGGAATACGACCAGCGTACGTTGCAGTCGCATGAGGCTCAGCACACCACCAGTGACCTGTTGTTCAAGAACGCGCTTTACGATCAATCCCGTACCATCTTCGCCGGCTTGATCGAGGTGAAGCCAGGCTCACATCACACAGATTCTTACCAGACCTGTCGGAATCTCCTCGGCAGTAACGAAGCAGAGGCCAATGCGATGCCCGGTCTCGAAATTGATGCTGACCAAGTGAAATGCTCGCACGGTTCAACCTCAGGGCAGATCAGCGACGAGGAAATCTTTTACCTGCAGGCGCGAGGAATTGATGCCGAGGCAGCACGCCAGATGATCAGCCTTGGGTTTCTCAATGAATCCATTTCCCGGCTTAAAGGCGAAGCGGTGCAGACTTATCTTTTTGAGCGTGTTGAGCGCAAGTTTCGCAGCCTGCGGGACGCGTGATACGTCTGTTCGATCCAGTGCAATCCTTAGAAAGAAGGCTTCCGTTTTGGAGCCTTCTTTTTTGGGTTGTCGAAAGGTGTTGTCTGAATCAGCTCATCAACTCCTCCGCTTTGGCGATCACTGCGTCAGTCTTTTCCGCGGCGTTGGGCGCTGCCCCGCGCGCCATCTCTGGCTTGCCGCCGCCTTTGCCACCGGCCACGGCGAGTGATTCGCGTACGATATCGCCAGCTTTAACCTTGTTGGTGTAGTCGGAGGAAACGATCGAGCCAAAGTGCAGGGTGCCGTCGGCGAGCAGGCCAAGAGCAACCGCACCACTGAATTGGCGGGCTTTAACGATATTCATGGCTTCCTGGAGCAAGCCTGCGTTGTCACCCGGAAGCAGTCCGGCATAGGTCTGACCGTCGTAGTCGGCCAGCGTTTCGTCGTACCACTGCGCCGCGATCTGAGCGGCGGCTCCGGCGGTAGCTTTCTTCACATTTTTCTCTGCCTGGACCGCAGCCGCTTTGACAGCGTTGCGGTGGGATTCGAAATTCTTTAGCAGCGTGTTAGCGTAAGCGAGGTCGTCGATACTGAGAGACTTTCCGATCTTCTCGGCGAAATCATCCTCGGCCTCAACACTGAGCGTGTCCTGCTCAAGGGTAGTGAGCTTTTCATTGGCGGCGTCGAGTTTGACAGAGAGTTCTCCCAGCTCGGCAACAACAGCTGCGGTCTGGTCGGCGATGAGTTCTCCAGCAGCAGATCCACAGACGGCTTCGACGCGGCGAATACCGGCGGCGACAGCTCCTTCGCTCTTCACCTTAAAGTAGCCGATCGATTTGGTAGATGGAACGTGGGTTCCCCCGCAGAGCTCCATCGAGTAGCCGTCGAAGGCTCTGTCTTTTCCGCCGATCTGAACGACGCGAACGAGGTCGCCATACTTATCGCCGAAGAATTGCATGATATCGGGGTGATCCTTGATCTCACCGTGAGGCACTTCGGAAATGCTGACGGGATCGTCGGATTCGATGCAGCTGTTCACCTCGGCTTCGATCCGGCTGATCTGGTCAGCGTCGAGAGCCTTGGAGTTGAAGTCAAAGCGCAAACGGTCGGCGGCCACGAGCGAACCCTGTTGAGTTGCGTCAGGGCTGACAGTCTGGTGCAGAGCCCAGTGGAAAAGGTGGGTCGCGGTGTGATGTTTTTCAATCTCACGACGACGGTTGGCATCAACCTTGAGAAAAACGGCATCAGTATTCGGCTTTTCGGAGAGTTGAAGAACGGTCGCTTCGCCGACACTGAGCACAGAGAGCACTTCGATTTCGGAGCCATTGTCAACCAGCACGCCAATGTCTCCGACCTGACCGCCTTTCTCGATGTAGAAGGGGCTCTTGTCGACGATGGCAAAGGTGCCGCTGTCGTTTTCGATGATCTCGACAATTCTCGCGTCGGTTTCGTCTAGATCAAATCCGACGAATTCCGTGACGACATCAGTCTCGATGGAGACGGCCTCGACGACCTGATTCTTCTGTCCAACTGAGCCGGTATTCTTGTGGGCTTCCACCAGTCGCTCAACTTCCTCTTGATCAGCGCTCAAGGAACGTTCGTCGAGAAGCAGTTGGGTGAGATCAGTAGGAAAGCCGTAAGTTTCCCAAAGTTTAACGACCGTGTCGGCAGGAAAGTTGGCGCCGGCTTCAACCTTGGCGGCGGCGTCTTCGAAAAGCTTCAAACCACGATCGAGGGTGCGGTTAAACTGCTCTTCCTCGGCCTTGAGAGTGGCTTCGATCTTCTCCTGACGGCTGGCGAGCTCGGGAAAGACATCGCCCATCTCATGAACCAGCACGGATACGAGTTGGTGGAGGAAGGGATGCTCGGCATCGAAACCCAGCACACGACCAAAGCGAACGGCACGTCGCAGAATGTTGCGGATCACGTAGTTACGGCCTCCGTTGCCGGGCTCGATTCCGTCAGCAATGGCGAAACTGGTTGTGCGGATATGATCGCCGATGACGCGAAAAGCGATGTCGATTTGTTCCTGCTCACTGAGGCCGGCGCGGGCGCCACCTTCGGGAACCGTCGATGTGTATTTCCTCCCGGTCAGCTCGGAGAGCTTGTCGAAGATGGGAGAAAAAACGTCGGTGTCGTAGTTTGACGCAAGCGTCGAGAAGTCGGTGAGACCCTTGGTGCACTGGATGATGGAAGCCACCCTCTCGAAGCCCATGCCGGTGTCGACATGGCACGCCGGAAGCGGGCGGAAGGTTCCGTCTTCATTGGCGTTGAATTGAATGAAGACCAAATTCCAGATCTCGATACAGCGGGCGTCATCGGCGTTGACGAGACTACCCTTGGTGTCGCCGTCCGGCGTGAGATCGATGTGAAGTTCGGAACAGGGACCGCAGGGACCCGTCTCGCCCATCATCCAGAAGTTGTCCTTTCTGTTTCCGTTAACGATGTGGATCTTCGGATCGAGGCCCTCTTTTTCAAAGATAGCGGCCCAGAAGTCGTAGGCTTCCTGGTCAAACTCAGCGGGATCGCCTTCGGACGGGGCGTAGACGGTCGCATAGAGGCGATCGGCAGGGATTCCCCACCGGTCCGTGATCAACTCCCAGGCCCACTCGATGGCTTCCTTCTTGAAGTAATTGCCAAAGCTCCAGTTGCCGAGCATCTCGAATAGGGTGTGGTGGTAGGTATCATAACCCACATCCTCGAGATCGTTGTGTTTACCTCCGGCGCGAATGCATTTCTGGGTGTCAGCAGCACGTGGCGGATCAAAGGGTGCGGCTTCGGTCCCCAGGAAATACGGGATGAACTGATTCATCCCCGCGTTGGTGAACAACAGGTTCGGGGAGGTCGGCATCAGGCTGGCAGAGGGCACAATGGTGTGCTGCTTTTCTGCGAAAAAATCGAGAAAGGACTGCCGTATTTCACGTGAGGTCATAGCGCGGGGAGCTTACTCCGCGATTTCGCGGACGCAAGTCGACCTGAAGGAGGTGAAACTGGAAAAATGGGTTGGTAGCGAGGAAAGGTTTTTCATTTTTTTAAATCCAGTTCCGGAATTTCCACGAAGTCGAAAGCAACATATGAAGATACTTCCGTCATGGATCTCCCTGTTGGCCATCGTTTATGCGATGTTGGTTTCCCTCGTTGCTGTCGAAGTTCATGCCGCTGATCCGGCTGAAGCGAAGACGATCGGTCGCACCATTCGAGAGCAGACGGAGTTATCCCAATTCCTCCAGGTTCTGGAGAAAAGTGAGATCATTTCGGATCTTTCGGAAAATACGAGAAGTCGTTTTACAGTTTTCGCTCCGGTGAATGGCGCATTTGAAAAGCTCCCCGAAGGTGCGGTGACGACGCTTCTGGATCCGCGCAATGACGACCGGCTGGAGGAGGTGCTTCGCTTTCACGTGTTGGGACGTTCCGAGCCGGCCTTCGCCCTCGAGAAATATGCGCTACTGCGAATGCTTACCGGACAGTTCGTTTCCATCGACTATCCGGCCGGAACCATTGGTGAGGCCAGTTTTACGGGCGAGGTGATTTCCTGCTCCAACGGCGTGATCTACCTGATTGACACGGTTCTCACACCCTCGACCGATGATCTGTTTCAACGGCTTCAAAAGGACGGGCGCTTCAGCATCTTTACCCGCGCGATCACCGCCAGCCGCCAAGGCAAGCTATTCCAAAACATGCACGGGCTCTACACGACCTTCGCTCCGACAGACGAAGCCTTTGAAAAACTGCCTCCCGAATTGGTGGAATCGCTCTTCAAGCCGGAGAACGATGAACGCCTCGAAGACATCATCAAACACCACATTGTGCAGGGGATCTTTGCGGTGGGGAAAGTGCCTAGCTATCGCAGCCTTGGCGTTGCGGATGTGGTGCCCCAGTCGGCTTTCGGCCAGCAGATTAATTTTAAGGCAACCGCAGACGGGTCCACCATTGATGGCGCGGCTGTCATTGAAGCCGACCTTCCCTGTGCCAACGGCATTGTTCACGTAATCGATTCTGTTATCCCTCCGGTGGAGAAAAGTCTGCTCGACTTGTTGCGAGAGGAGGAGCGTTTCTCAACGCTGGTATCTCTGCTCAAAGCTACCGGGCTTGATCTGCCCGTCGCGTCCTCGTCTGAATTCACCATCTTCGCCCCCATCAATGAAGCTTGGGAAAAGTCACCGTATGCGGAGCTGGTCAACGATCCCACGGGGCTCAACCGGGAAGCTTTGTTTGGTATCCTCGCCCGTCATGTCATCACGGGTAAACACGTCAGTGAGAACAGTATTGTCTACGAAAAGCTGCGCACCATTCATGGGGCTCCGATCTACCTGACTCGTGATGGTGAGGACCGTCGTATCAGCGAAGTGGCCATTAAAGAAACAGACACGGAGGCCTTCAATGGGCTCATTAATGCGATCGAGGCGGTCATTGATGACCCGATGGAACTTCCTGAAGGCGATATCTCCACCGTCGATGCGATCGAATTTGTGCAGGAAACGTTGGAGCAGGCCGCGCCTCTCTATGGGGATGGCCAGTATGAGGCCTGCTGGCGCTACTACACCCGCCGTGGCTATGAGTTTCTGTCCAAGTATCCCGCGTTCCTCGACGACCAACAAAGACAGCGGTTTGCGGGGGCAATTGTGGATGATCAACCCGTCTTTCAGTTCGCTGCCGAAGCCTGGTCGTCTCGCAATGCCTATCGCGATGTGCTTCGCATCCTCGAACAGCGTGAAGATCGCATCCAGGACAGCTACCTTATGCAGGTTCCCGACCGGGCTCGTTTCGGGCGGTAAAGAAAACTGAGTGGTAGTCGGTGTGCCGTAGGGATCACCAATGGTGGTCCCTCCTAAGGCAGCTTCCAGGCCTCACGATATTGAGCGTACTCCGCCTGCGGCAGCAGCACGTAGACAGGGATCTTGGTTGGTTCAAGGGCGGCGATGAGGGCCTTGAGGTTGCCTTCGGGCATCGTGGTGCAGCCGGCGGTAGGAGAATTGCCACCGTTTCGCCAGATGTGAAAGAAGATGGAGGAGCCGTGACCCGGGGTGATGTTCGGGTAGGCGTTGTGGGCAATGAAAAGCTTAAGCGAGTGAGCGTAGTCACCCTGCTTCATCTGAGCTTTTTTCTCGGCCGTGGTGCGGGGATCGTGCTGGATCCGGCGATACTGATTGTAGTAGGGCGAATTGATGTCTTCATACCAGAGGTCACGCGGAGTGACCTGAACGTAGTTGAGGTTGGGGGATTTCTTAATGGATGGCGCGTATCCCCAGGCTCCACCGGTGTAGAAAACCCCGGCAGGGGCACGCCCGTCACCCTCACGCTTTGTCTTGGCGCCGGAAGGAACGGGGTGCAATCCTTTTCCCCAAACGAGACCATTGCGGCCAAGGCGACCTTTCCATGAGGAGCCTTTTTGCTTCCAGGTGCCAGTGGGTCCGCGCTCGTAGAGAGTCAACGTGACATAGGATGAATTCCATCCTGAGGCAATGCCGACGAGGCACTGCTTGCTCTTGGGCGGAATTTCAAAGGCCCCGGTTTCTTGAGCTAGGAGCGAGAGGAAGAGGGAAACAAGCGCAACGAGGGGAAGAGCAAAACGCTTCATGGCTTTGAAGATAACTTCAGGAATCCGAAAGATCTACTGTCCGATCGTGGCTTTTCTGCGGAAATGGAAAAGGCGGGACCTTCCGGCCCCGCCTTCGTGGTGACTTAAAAGGAAGAGGACCCCAGTTAAGTTAAAATATATACGTCTGAGGCTTAAAGATTGTTAGCCACTTCGACGAGATTTTCAGGCGTCATGCCGAGCTCGCTCATCACGGTGCCACCGGGGGCACTAATGCCGAAGCGGTCGATGCCGACCACGGTGCCGGCGGTGCCGACGTATTTCCACCAGGGGGCGGAAACACCAGCTTCGATGGCGACACGCTTGGTGCATGCAGCTGGAAGGACGGACTCTTTGTAGTCTGCCGATTGGCGGTCGAAGCGCTCCATGCAGGGCATGGATACGACGCGAACGCCGTCACCGAGTTGCTTAGCAGCGACCATGGCATGTTGAAGTTCTGATCCCGTTGCGATGAGGATCGTGGTGAGTTCGCCACTTTCATGCTTGGCGATATAGCCGCCCTTGAGGACGCCTTGACGGCGGGTCTTCGCCGGAATCTCGTTGAGAGTTGCGATGCTCTGGCGAGTCAGGAAGAGAGCGGTGGGGCCGTCCTTGCGCTCGGCGAAGGCAGCAAAAGCACCAGCGGTTTCTTCGGGATCGCCGGGGCGAATGACGTCGAGGTTTGGAATGACGCGAAGTCCGCTCACGGTTTCGACCGGCTGGTGAGTCGGGCCGTCTTCACCCACTCCGACAGAGTCGTGGGTGAGAATGTAACCGACCTGGAGGTTGGCCAATCCAGCGAGGCGGATGGAGGGACGGAGGTAATCGGCGAACACGGCGAAGGTCGCGCCGGTTGTGAGGAAGATTCCGTCGTAGGCGATACCGTTGCAGATCGCGCCCATGGCGTGCTCACGAATGCCATACCAGATGTTCTTTCCGGCGAAGTTGTCCTTACCAAAATCACCGGCGTCCTTGATGTAGTTCTTCGTGGAACCAAAGAGGTCAGCGGAACCGGTGATGAGGTTGGGGATAGCCTTGGAAACGGCCTGGATCACGTCGCCGCCAGCAGCGCGGGTGGCGTTTTTGTAATCAGCATCGAACTCGGGAATAAGGTTGAGCAGGTTCTCGGGAGTGTTTCCGGCGACGCCGTTTTCCAGCTCGGTAGCAAGCTCGGGATTAGCGACTTTCCAGTCGGCGTAAGTGGCTTCCCAGGCAGCGTATTCGGCCTGAAGTGCTGCTTTGTGGTCGGCGAAGAAGGACTGGGTGCCTTCGGAGACGTAGAAAGTTTCTTGAGGAAGGCCGAGACCGGCGCGAGCGCTTTCGGCGAAGTTGGCGCCACCTTCACCGTGACCGGCTGCGGTGCCTTCGACTTCGGGAATACCTTTACCGATGACAGTCTTGGCTTCGATGAGGGTTGGCTTGCCGTTCTTGCTGGCTTTCGCGTCAGCGATGGCCTTGGCCACGGCGTCGAGATTGTGTCCGTCGACTTGGACCGCGTCCCAACCGAAAGCTTCGAAGCGGGCGCAGGCGTCGTAGCTCTGCGTCACGTCGGCCATGGCGTCGAGGGTAACGTCGTTTGAATCGTAAATGAGGACGAGGTTGTCGAGTCCGTTGTGGCCGGCGAATGCGATGGCCTCGGAGGCGACACCTTCCTGAAGACATCCGTCACCGGCGAGGGCGAAGATGGTCTGGTCGAAGATGGTGTGATCCGCGGTGTTATACTTGGCGGCAGCCATCTTGGCGGAGAGCGCGTAGCCAACGGCGTTGCCGACACCCTGGCCGAGAGGGCCAGTGGTGGCTTCGACACCATCAGTTTCATCGAACTCGGGGTGACCCGGAGTTTTGCTGTGGAGCTGGCGGAAATTCTTCACCTCGTCGAGGGAGAGGTCGTAGCCGGAGAGGTGGAGCCATCCGTAGAGGAACATGGATCCGTGTCCGGCAGAGAGGATGAAACGATCGCGGTTGAGCCACTTGGGGGCGTCGGGATTGTAGCGGAGAGAGTGGCCGTAGAGAACGGCACCAATATCAGCGGCTCCGAGAGGGAGGCCAAGGTGGCCGGAGCTGCAGGCGTGAACGCCGTCGATAGCGAGACCGCGGGCTTCAGTCGCGGCTTGAGACAGGGCTTCTTTGTTGAGTTCGCTCATAATAACTTTCTCGGTTCCTATTTTCTTAAGGGCGCCCACTTTTGGCGCATTTAGATACTGAATCAAGCGGTCATTGTGAGAGGGGTGATCAAATCTTCTGTCACTTATGTATGAAAATCTCACATGACCGGTGCTGGACAGATTGGCATTTCGCGGCAATGTAGCGGCCAACATGGCTGAAAACACAAATCAGATCCTCAAAATCGGCCTGCCCAAGGGCAGCCTCTTCGAGCCTACGCTCGATCTGTTCGAGAAGGCCGGATACAACATCACCGGGGCTTCACGCTCCTACCGCCCGTCCATTGACGACCCGGAGCTTCAGATTCGCCTGATCCGGGCCCAGGAAATCGGCCGCTACACGGACCATGGATTCCTCGATTGCGGCATTACTGGCAAGGACTGGATTGCTGAAAACGGAGCCGACGTCCATGTGGTGTGTGATTTACCCTACAGCCGCGCGACTTCCAATCCGACCCGCTGGGTGCTTGTGGTGCCCAACGATTCTCCGATCAAAACGGTTAAAGACCTTGAAGGTAAGCGGATTGCGGCGGAAGCCATCGGGATCGTGGAGAAATACCTTGAGGAAAACGGCGTGACGGCTGAGGTCGAATTTAGCTGGGGCGCCACCGAGGTGAAAGTGCCGGAACTGGTTGATGCCATTGTGGATATTACGGAGACCGGTAACTCATTGAGGGCAAATAATTTAAGGATCGTGGACGAGCTCATGCAGAGCTACCCGCAGTTCGTCGCTAAGAAGGAGTCGTGGGAAGATCCGTGGAAACGCGAAAAAATCGAGCGCATGGCGGTTCTCCTCCAAGGGGCTCTGACGGCACGCGATATGGTGGGTTTGAAGATGAACCTTCCTGATGACAAGCGTGATGCGGTGCTGGAAAAACTGCCGTCACTGCGCAGACCGACCGTTTCCCGCCTCGCCCAAGATGGCTGGGTCGCCGTTGAAGTGGTGCTCACAGAGCTGCAGGCTCGTGATATGATTCCCCAGCTCAAAGAGCTCGGAGCGGAAGGAATCATCGAATACCCCTTGAATAAAGTGATCGGATGACCGATAGTCGCGCCCCGCTCGATTTCAGAACTGTCTGAGGGGCGGGATCAACACGGAAATTTTTGATATGGGATCCCTTAAGAAAAAGCGGAAGACCAAGATCAACAAGCACAAGCGACGCAAGCGCATGAAGGCTAACCGCCATAAGAAGCGTTTGCGTTACAAGAGCTAATCGTTGATCTTGCTCGCATGAAAGCAAAGCAGCGTTGTCGCCCTACCTTAGGTGCACACCGCTGCGTTGTTTTGTACAGCTGTCTCGGTTTTGCCTGTCTCTTTGTTTCGGGCCACCTGAGGGCCAAGCAGGGTGAGGAGCTCGAGGATTTTGCTGAGGTTTACATTGACCAGTATTTTGAGCCTGACAAGGACCTGCTTCTCTCGGATGCGGGCAAGCAAAAAAGCCGGGCTCTGGCCTACTACTCCCGTGGGCGAACCTACGAGAGCAACGGTCGCATTAACGATGCTATTGAGGCCTACAAGGAAGTTCTCGCAGCCCAGCCGGATCAGCATTTCCTCGCGCGTAAGACAGCCTACCTGATGGCCCGTGCGGGCAGCAACGCTGAAGCTCTCGAGTTGCTCGAAGACAACCTGGAGGCGAACTCGGAGGTTCCGTTCCCCTACATCGCCTTGTCCGAGTATCTCGCAACCTACCAGGGAAACAGTCCGACAGGGCGGGCCCGGGCGCTGGAAATTATTGAGGACGCGGCAAGGAAGTTTCCGAATGAGCCAGCGGTCTATGACCATCTCGTTCGCCTGCTGATTGCCGAGAACCGTCGAGACGACGCCAAGGCTGTGATGGAGCAGGCTGCCGCCCTCGACAACAAGGATCCCAAATACTGGCTCGCCATCGGCAAGATCGTGGGCCGCGTCTGGCCGCCGCGCCCCAACGGCCCTTCTAAAAATGCGGGATTGGTAAACCAGATTTACGCAAAGGCACTTTCCCTTGCCGGTGAGAACTGGGAGGTCGTTGAAACGGTGGCGGATTTTTATCATGCGACCCGTCAGTTCCCTGGAGCAGTTGAAGCTTACCAAGTGGTGATCCAACACAACCCGGATCAATTGGTGACCCGTGAGAAGCTTGCCCGCGTCTACGCTGCTATGGGCGAAGACGATAAGTTGTTAGAGACTTTGTTAGGTATCGCGGAGATCGACACCCAGAATGCGACCATCCTCCGTCAGATCGCTGGAATTTACATCCAGCGTAAACAGTATTCTGAAGCAGTTCCCTATTTCCAGAAGGCGCTTGCTATTGGCAAGGGCACTGAGGACGAATACAAAGCAGTGGCTGGAGTCATGATTGAAGAGCGTCAAAGCGAAGCAGCGATCGACTTCATCAAGGGCGCGGCCTACCTGTTTCCAGAGTCTCCCGACTTCCCCATGTTGTTGACTTACCCCTTTGCCTTTGAAGAAAAATGGGACAAGGCGGTGGAACAGTTCAAGAGGGCGGTCGAGCTCGGGGCGGAAAAGCCTGAGATGTTCAACGAGTCTTTCTATTTCCGCTTCGCGGCGGCGAATGAGCGGCTGGGTAATATTGAGGAAGCTGAGAAGCTGTTTCAGAAAACGATCGAACTGCTGTCGAAATTGACTCCCGACGATGAGGTGCAGCAGTTCACCGCGACAACATACAATTACCTTGGCTACATGTGGCTGGAGAACGACATGAACCTGGACGAGGCCGGGGAGTTGATTAAGACAGCCGCCGATTTAGCTCCTGAGAGCGAAGCTATAGCGGACAGTCTCGGTTGGTTCTACTTCAAGAAGGGCAACTATGAAAAAGCCCGCGACGAACTGCTTCGTGCTGAAGAACTCATGGGTGAGCCTGGTGAAGATGAAGCCGAGATTCTCGATCACATCGGCCAGGTTTTTGACAAGTTGGGCGACCGTAAGAAAGCTCTCGAATACCTAAAGAAGGCCGTTGAGCTGGATCCGGAGAATTCGGATTATGCCCGCCATCTTGAAGAGGTGAAAAACTCTGAGTCGGAGGAGGATCCGGCTGAAGTGAATCCGCTGGAGGCTCCCAAGGCGGATGCGGAGAAGAAAGAGCGGCCGGCGGCTTGATAAATCCGATGGCAGATATGTCAGGATCAGTCTTTCCTGATGCCGCACAATACCGGCGCGATTTTGAGTGGCTGGTTAGTTGCCCCTCGTTGCTGAATTTCCCCGAAGCCTTGTCGACTGAATTTCTGGATGGCGACAGGATGCTCGACTTCGGACCTGTAGAAAGCTTCTTTGATTCGAAGGCTGCCTTTCGCGTCGGATACTACACCGAAGCGTTATTAGATGTTTGGTTAGGGCATGCCGGGCAGCTGGAAGAGGTGCAGCGGAGCATTCAGGTTCAGGATGGAAACCGCACTTTGGGTGAGCTTGATTTCCTTTATCGTGTCGCTGGTCGATTGCACCATCTCGAGGTTGCACTCAAGTTCTACCTTCACTGCCCGGAGACGAACGAAACGGGGAGCCATTTTGTGGGGCCGAATTCGGCGGATACTTTTGAGAAGAAGCGTGATCGTTTTTTTAATCACCAATTGCCACTCGGAAAGGAGCGGTTTCCGGAGGTGGATGTTAGCGAGATCATTATGAAAGGGATGATTTTTTATCCGCCCGGGGTCGACGATTCGGTGTCACTCCCCGAGGGTTTAAATCCAGACCATCGACGCGGTAGATGGATTCGCGAAACAGAGCTGGGCTGGCTGGAGGAAAATTCGGGCGCTTCCGGTGGATTCCTGTTGGACAAGCCCTTCTGGCTCTCGGGGGTCCCGTTCTCGGAGAGTCTTCCTCAACTCTCCCGAGCTATCCGCCAACATTTTGAGAAGAGGCGGCACCCGGTATTTGTTACCCTGAAGGACGGCGAGGGACGGGAGTTGGAGCGTGTTTTTGTGGTGGCTGACGAGTGGCCCACAAAATCTTGATTGCCTGAATGCGAAGGAAACGGGTTTTGACCGCGACTCCGGAGCTGGCCTGCTTAGGCCATGGCATCGACGAAACTGACCGCGGTAGGTCTTCCTTCATGTCCTTGGTTCGGAAGAAGCTGAAGTTGATGATTTCTCCGAGGTGTTGCTCATTTCTCCAAGCGCTCGAAAGTTGTTTTCGGCGGTGAGTGACGAAAGCTTGTTACCTTGACCAGTTGGCTGCCTGTTTATCCCTCTGATTTGACGCGTCCGACGACACGAATATCGGATCCTATGAGATCGACCTGTATGTCTTTGAGGTGAGCGACGAGGTTCGGCGTCGGGATGAGAGACGTTTCGCCACCGCCGAGCCTTGGCGCGAGGTAAAGCACGACTTCGTCGACAAAGTTGAGGTCGAGGGCATGGGCAAGCAGGCGACCACCAGATTCCAGCATCACAGCGCTGACGCCTTCGGAGGCCAGTTCTTCAAGGGATTCGCGAAAGGTAGATCCCTGCAGGATTCGGGTGCGAGTGGCGTGTTCGTCGGTGAAGAGGTGATGGCCTGGTGGGAGATTCTCGTCGGATGTGAGGACAGCGCGGAGTGGTTGAGGGCGTCCCTCAGCGTATTTGCCCCGCAGTGTCAGCGAGGGATTGTCCCGGCGGAAAGTTTCGCCGCCGACTAGGATGGCGTCACATTGCTGGCGCCATTTCTGGACGTCCTCCCGTGAGGCTTCGCTCGAGATCCATTGGCCGTCTCCCGGTTTGAGAGTGGTTCGACCGTCGAGTGTGGCAGCCGTCTTTGCGATGACCCAGGGAAGGCCGGTTGTGATCCGCTTGGCGAAGAAGCGAATGAGGTGATCACACTCTCTCTCAAGAACTCCAGAGGTGACTTCGATGCCGGCGTTGCGCAGGTGCTGGAAACCGGCACCGACATGATCCGGATTGGGATCAGTGGCGCCGACGACGACCCGAGAAATTCCAGCATTCTTGATCGCCTCGACACAGGGTGGGGTGCGACCGTGGGTCGAGCAGGGCTCCAGCGTGACGTAGATCGTGGTTCCTTCGGTGGTGGCGGCGTCTGCGATCGCGTTAACTTCGGCGTGCGGTCCTCCGTCTTGTTTATGGTAGCCACGTCCAACAATTTTTCCGTCTTTGACGATCACGGAACCAACAGGTGGATTCGGGCTGGTCAGGCCGAGGCCTTTGCTCCCCTCGTCGAGGGCTTCCTGCATGAAGCGTTCATCTTCTGACGTTGGAATCGACATTGCTTTGAAGTTAGGTCAGGCGTACGAGGGAGGAAATGAAAAATGGATTGGTTGGCGAGAAATACTTGGTCCCGCCATTGTTTCAAGGGATGGGAACTATCAGGATGACCGCATGATCCGAGTTGTCTCCGTCTTTCTGTTGTTTTTCATAACCGGAATTGTTAAGGGGGAAACAGAGCCGCCGAATGTCATCATCGTCTATACGGATGATCAGGGCTCAGTCGATGCGAATTGCTATGGCTCGAAGGACTTGATGACACCGAATATCGACCGGTTGGCTGAAACGGGGGTCAGATTCACAGAGATGCGGGCTCCGTCTGCGATATGCTCGGCCTCACGGGCGGGGCTGATGACGGGGCAAATGCCTCCGCGAGCGGGTGTTCCTGGCAATGTATCTTCAGCCAAAGGGAGCGCGGGCATGCCGACAGAAAAATTCACCATGGCCGAATTGTTGAAGTCGGCCGGTTATAAGACGGGGCACATCGGGAAGTGGCATTTGGGCTATACACCGGAGACGATGCCGAATGGACAGGGTTTCGATTACAGCTATGGCCACATGGGTGGCTGTATCGATAACTACTCACACTTCTTTTACTGGAACGGACCGAACCGCCATGACTTGTGGCGCAACGGTGAAGAAATCTGGGAAGACGGGAAATTCTTTGGAACAGGGATGATGGATGAGTTGATCGGATTTATTGATCGCAATGAGAAAGGACCGTTCTTTGTCTACTGGGCGATCAACTGGCCGCACTACCCGTTGCAGGGAACTGCCAAGTGGAGGGATTATTATGCAGATAAAGGCCTCGAGTCTCCCCGGGATAGTTACGCGGCCTTTATGTCGTCGACGGATGATCTTTTAGGGGAATTGCTGGATCATCTGGAAGCGAATGGGCTTCGGGAAAATACATTGGTTATTTTCCAGTCGGATCACGGCCATTCCGTTGAGGAACGAACCTTCTACGGTGGTGGCTCGGCGGGCCATCGTCGCGGTCACAAGGGGACCTTGTGGGAAGGTGGGCTTAGTGTGCCTTCCATTGCGAGTTGGCCGGCAGGCCTTCCTCAAGGTGAAGTGCGCGAACAGTTGGTCTGCGGGATCGACTGGTATCCAACCATCGCGCAATTGGCTGGAGCGAAGATTCCGGAAACTCATGCTGTCGACGGAATTTCCCTCGTCGAGGTTTTGAAGTCAGCGGATGCGGAGGTTGAGCGCACCAAATTGTATTGGCGAATGGGTGGGAAGTCTTCCAAGGCCAAGTGGGCGGCGCGCGAAGGAAAATGGAAGATGCTGGGGAATCCGAATGAAACGGTGCGACCCGATGGAGTGATGGAGCTTGCCGGGAAGGATAAAGAACTTTTCCTGGTGGACCTCGAGAATGATCCAGGAGAGACGACAAACCTACGTGACAAAAACCCGGAAATTGTTGAGCGACTCTTGAAAATTCGTGAAAGTTACGAGGCTGAGTTCACCAAGTAATCAGCCAATCTTTCCCGACGTGTCCGCATTGTATTTCTTCGCGTATCTAAAATATATGTAAAAAAAGTGAACGATTCGTTACGGGAGTCGTCAAATACACTAATGCAGGTCTTCTCTGAACAGTGGCGAAATTGGTTGGCCGAATACGGGAGTCGCTTGATGCTCTTTGCGCGTCAGCAAACCCGTTGCGAGGCAGATGCCGAAGATGTGCTTCAGATGGCCCTGGTGAAAACTTGGAAAACCCATCGTGGCGCCCCGAGTCGACAAATGATCAGCCTGGCCTACACAAACGTCAAACGTTGCGCGATAGATCTGGCGCGTTCCACCGATAGACGTCGCAGACGCGAAGACGAATCCCTGCGGGAATCCGGTGAACTGGTGACCTGGTTTGATTTGCCTGAGGATGATACCTCACGGGCTCTCCAGGTGGCGCTTGCCAAAATACCGAAAAAATTCCGTGAGGTAATAACGCTGAAAATCTGGGGTGAACAAACTTTTGAAGAGGTTGGCAAGACCTTGGCGATCTCACCGAACACAGCAGCATCACGATATCGTTACGGCATGGAAGCACTTCGCAGGAGCCTGTCGCTCGAGCGACTCGAGATAGAACTCTAATAACTTTCAATCCTCCCTGGTAAATGAGGTCATCCTTTTGGATGACCTCATTTTTTGGGTCTAGACGATAGGATCAGGGCAGACGTCACGGCGCTCGCATTTGAGGCAGTGTTCTCCCATGAACAGATTGTCGAAGAGTTCCATGAGTGGTTTGACGGTCTGGGAAGATTCAACCAGCATCCCGCATTCAAAGTTGCGGCGTTTGACTGACTTGGCACCCATGCCGGCGCCGGTGAGGTTAGCTGATCCAAGAAAGGCGCGCCTGCCATCCACGATAACAGCTTTCATGTGATTACGTGGACAAAGTACTCGTTCGAAGCGATCGCTCTCGATCAATTCCGGAAAGCGGTCAAAGTCTTCCCGAAAGCGGGGGCCTGGTTCCTTGGCATGGATCAACCGGATTTCGATACCGTCACCGACCAGTGCAGCGAAGAGGGAGAGAAAGGTGTCGAATTTCTTCGCGGTCCTCTGAAGGTGAAGATCTTTGAGGTCCGCGGTGGCCACCCAGATGAACTTCCTGGCGTTGGGGATGAGATCCTTAAAAACAACCTCATGGATCTCTTCGTTGAGCACGAGTCGATCCATGAGGTTGAAAAGGTTTCACTCTGTCCAGGTGGATCAGATATGAATGGCGTGACCGTAAGCGTCGCCAGTCGCCTCGTGGACAGCTTCAGCAAGGGTTGGGTGCGCGTGGATGGTGGCTTCGATCTCTTCGGCGGTTGCCTCGAGATTCATGGCCAGGGCCACTTCGGCGATGAGCTCAGTAGCGCCGCCACCGATCATGTGAGCGCCGAGAATTTCTCCGTATTTCTTGTCGAAGATCATTTTCACAAAACCTTCGGACTCTGCTACGGCAAGGGCGCGGCCACTCGCAGCGAATGGGAACTTACCGACAGTGTAGTCGAGGCCCTGCTCTTTGCAGGCCTGTTCAGTGAGGCCGACAGAGGCGACTTCAGGGTGACAGTAAGTACAGGCCGGAAAGGTGCCGACCTGCTTTGGCTCGTGACCGGGAACGAACATGCCTTCAACGGCTTGGACTGCTTCGTAGCTGCCAGTGTGAGCAAGCCACGGTGGTCCGGTAATGTCTCCGGCAGCGTAGACGTTCGGCACGCTGGTCTGGTAGCGTTCGTCGGTGTCGATAAAGCCGCGCTCGAGCTTGATCTGCTCGGAATTGTTTGGAAGCACCGGGGCAATACCGACAGCGACGAGAACCATCTCGGATTCGATGTCCTGGCTTTCGCCACCTTCAGCGGGTTCCACGGTCAGCTTGACGCCGTCGCCGCTGGTGTCGGCGGTGGTTGTCTTCGTGCCGGTGAGGACCTTGATACCCTGCTTGGTAAGGGACTTTTTGAGGAGGTCGCTGACGTCGTTGTCTTCGATCGGGAGAATGTGGTCCATCATTTCGACCACCGTCACTTCGGTGCCGTAGGCGTTGAAGAAATAGGCAAACTCAATACCGATGGCTCCGGCACCGATAATGGTGATGGATTTCGGTTGTTTTGGCAGATTCATCGCTTCGCGTGAGCCAACCACTTTTTTGCCATCGAAAGGAAGGAAAGGCAGGTCGCGGGAAACACAACCAGTCGCTACGAGCACATTATCAGCGGTGAGAAGTTCGCTTTTACCGTCAGCATCGATCACCTCTACCTTGCCGTTTGCAGCGAGGCCCCCAATTCCGCGGATGTAGTCGACTTTATTCTTTTTGAAGAGAAACTCGATACCGCCGGCCAGCTTGTCTGAAACATTGCGGGAACGCTTCACCACCTTTTCCCAGTCGAAGCTGAGGTTGTCGAAGGAGAGACCAAAGTCGGCGCCATGGTGCTTCAGCGTGTGGTAAAGCTCGGCGTTCTTGAGCAAAGCTTTGGTCGGGATACAGCCCCAGTTGAGGCAGGTGCCGCCGGCGCGTTCTTTTTCGACACAGGCCACTTTTTTACCGAGTTGTGCAGCACGGATAGCGCCGACGTATCCAGCGGGGCCGCCGCCGATGACAATGAGGTCGTAGGATGCCATGACAGATGATTAGGAGATAAGAAGGAAAGGGTTTTCGAGGAAGTTCTTCAACTTCGCAAGGAAGGTGGCTCCGACAGCGCCATCGATGACGCGGTGGTCGCAGCTCATGCCGATCCACATACGTTGACCGGGCACGATCTGGTTGTCGGCGTTGACAACCGGTTGCTTGGAAATGGTGCCGATCGAAAGGATAGCGGACTGCGGCGGATTGATGATCGCGTCGAAGTTGCCCACGCCGTAAGCGCCAAGGTTGGAAATGGTGATGGTGCCACCCTGCATTTCTTCTGGGGTGAGCTTCTTGTCGCGAGCGCGTCCGGCGAGTTCCTTGATCTCGTCAGAGAGCTCGAGGATGGATTTGTTCTGAGCGCCGTTGATCACGGGTGTGACGAGTCCGTCGTCGATGGCCACCGCAATAGAAAGGTTCACATCGGAGTAGTGTTGAATGGAGTCGCCCATAAAAGAAGCGTTCACTTCGGGAACGGCGACGGTGGCGAGAACCGTGGCACGCATGACAAAGTCGTTCACGGTGTATTTCGGTCCTCCATTAGCGAGGCTGGCCTCGTTTACCTTAGTGCGAAGCTCCATGAGTGGCTCGGTGTCGACTTCTATATTGAGGTAGAAGTGGGGAACCGTCGTCTTGCTCTCAAGAAGGCGCTGGGCGATGACGCGGCGCATCCCAGTTAGCGGAACGTTCTCGTCGGTGAGTCCATCGGTTGAGGGGAGAAGTCCAAGGTTGGATCCACTCCTGCCAACGGGTGCGAATTCGACGTCCTCCTTCACAATGCGGCCGCCGGGGCCGCTTCCGCGCACGCGGGTGAGATCAACGCCGAGTTCAGTGGCGAGCTTGCGGGCGATCGGGGAAGCTTTGACGCGCTTACCTCCGGTTGATGGGGCTGGAGTGGAAGCGGATGCTGGGGCGGTTGCTGGAGCAGCAGCTGCCGGAGTTGCCGGAGTTGCCGGTGCGGCGACCTCCCCGGCTGGAGCGTCTTCAGCGGCGGTCTCCTCGGCGGGAGCAGCCTCGACTGTGGGAGGATTGTCGGCGTCTGCCGGTGGCTCTTCACCTTCTTCGAGAATGAGCGCCAGGGTGGCGCCGAGCGGAGCACTCTGTCCTTCCTGAACGTAGATCTTGTGAATGATACCTTCGTCGAAGGAGGGCATCGCCATGGTGGCTTTGTCGGTTTCGACTTCGGCGATTTCTTCGTCCATGGAGACGGCGTCACCTTCTTTCTTCAGCCACTTGACGAGGGTTCCCTCGCTCATGGTGTCGCTCAGTTTGGGCATCGTTACGTATGCGGCCATAAGTCTATCTGGTCGTTATTTAGGTTTTTGTTAGTCCTAACAAATTGTCAAAACACGCTCCACAATTTCTTCGGGAGTGGGCAGCTGGAGCTTTTCGATTGGCGGGCTGTAAAAGGCCGGAGCATCTGCACTGGTGATACGAAGCACAGGGGCGTCGAGGTCATCAAATGCTTGCTCCATGATCATGGAAGAAACCTGGGCGCCAACACCACAGAACGGCTTGTTTTCCTCGACGTAAACGGCGCGGTGCGTTTTGCGCACGGTTTCCATGATGGCCTGCTCGTCGAGCGGACGAATGGAGCGCAGGTCGAGGACCTCCGCGTTGATGTTGTATTTTTCGGCAAGGATGTCAGCAGCGGCCAGTGAAGTGACTACGGCGCGGCCGTGAGCGATGAGTGAGATGTCGGCACCTTCACGCTTCACCTTAGCTTTTCCGATCGGGACGATGAGTTCGCCCTCATCGAGTTCATCGTTGGAGGGGACCTCGCCGGCCATGCCGTAGAGCACCGTACTCTCCATGAAATACACAGGATCGTTATCGCGGATGGACGATTTAATAAGGCCTTTGACATCGTAAGGGTCGGAAGGAGAAACGACCTTCAAACCGGGCATGTTGGCGAAAATGTTTTCGGGAGTGTGCGAGTGGGTTGCGCCGACGTTGGTGCCGCCGTTAGCAGGTCCGCGGACAACGATGGGGACATTGATGAGACCGCCGGACATGTAGCGGCAAGTGGCAGCGTTGTTCATCATCTGGTCAAAAGCGACGTAGGCGAAGCTGTAGAACATCAGCTCCATGACGGGGCGGATGCCGAGCATAGAGGCGCCGATGCCCATGCCGATGAATCCGGCTTCAGAAATCGGGGCATCGATGACTCGCTTGTCGCCCCACTTCTTCCAGAGGCCTTCGGTGACTTTATAGGCCCCGTTGTACTCGGCGACTTCCTCACCAATGATCACGACGTTATCGTCGTGGGCGAGTTCTTCGTCGAGGCCTTCACGGAGTGCTTCACGATAGGTAATTTCGCGTGGCATGTCTTGTGTGGGAGAAAAGTTAACAGGGTAGGGTGTCTGACCTGATAGGTTGAAAGTGGCTTACCCGTGGAAGAAGTGACGTCCGGTGCGCCCGGCTTCGGTGTTGTTATCGACTTCCCAGTAGATATCGTCGAAAATCTCGGATTCGTCGGGAAAGGGACTCTTGATGGCGAACTCGGCAGCGGCGTCAGCTTCGGCACCAGCCTCCTTATTGATCTGCTTGTAGTCGTCTTCAGTAATAACGCCCTCGCCAATGAGCGTGTTCTTCCAGAAGTCGATCGGATCGTGCTCCGCCATGTATTTCTGGATCTCTTCTTTGGTGCGGTACTTTTCGGCGTTGGCGTCAGCCACGGAATGACCTTTGTGGCGGTAGGTCTTGATCTCCAGAAGGGTGGGGCGGGATTCTTCGTGAGCACGCATCACCGCCTTGTTCACACCGGCACGAATTTCGTAGACGCTGACACCGTCGATCTGGGCCCAGTCCATGTTGTAACCTTGGGCGCGAGCCGCAAGGCCTTCTTCAGGGTGGGCTGAGGAACGAACCTGAGAGGTTCCCATGGAGTAGCCGTTGTTCTCGATGATGAAGATGACCGGAAGGTCCCAGAGGGCGGCGAGGTTCAAGGCCTCATGAAACGCGCCCTGGTTGATGGCACCGTCACCGAGGTAACAGAGGCAACAGCCCTTCTGTCCGAGGTATTTTACGCCAAAGGCGAGACCTGCTCCAAGCGGAGTCTGTCCACCAACGATTCCGTGACCACCCCAGTAATTCTTGTCCGGGGCAAAGTAGTGCATGGAGCCACCTTTACCCTTCGAGCACCCCGTCTTTTTACCGAAGACTTCGGCCATGCATTCGTCCATGGTCATGCCAACAGCGAGGGCATGACCGTGATCGCGATAAGCGGTGATGACATGATCGTGATCACCGAGCAGGGAAATGGATCCGACGGCAACGGATTCCTGTCCGATGTAAAGGTGAAGGAAGCCGCCGATTGATCCGGCGTGGTAGTGCTTCAATGAGGTCTGCTCGAAGCGGCGGATGCGGACCATCTTGCGAAGCAATTCGATCTTATCATCGGCAGTTAACGACGCGTTGATTGGGTCGTCAGCGAATTCCGCTGTTGTTTTCGATTGGGTCTTGGAGGCCATCTTGGTGAAAAAATTGTCCCTCCAGTTGGAAGGGGGCGGACGTTAGCTTAAAGTAGGCATTAAGGAAAACGCTAACTCGACGAATTTGGCGAAAAATATGTCGGATTCGCATGAATGTTCCACGTGGAACATTTTGTACTTTAAAAATGTTTGTATACCCAAAAAAATATGACGTGCTGATTATCGGGGGTGGCCACGCAGGATGCGAGGCCGCCATGGCCGCGACGCGGGTTGGAGCACAAGTCGCGATGTTGAGTCAAAACCTGGACACTCTGGGCGCAATGTCCTGCAATCCGGCCATTGGCGGTCTGGGTAAAGGGCACATGGTTCGCGAGATTGATGCGCTCGGTGGAGTGATGGGATTGAACACGGATGCGACTGCCATCCAGTTTCGGATCCTCAACGCGCGGAAAGGTCCCAGTGTTCGGGCTCCCCGGGCCCAGTGTGACAAGAAGGCCTACCAATTCCGAATGAAGTGGCTGCTCGAAGGTGAGCGCCATATCGAACTTCACCAAGGCAATGTCGCCCGGTTAATCGTCGAGAATGACGAGGTGAAGGGGATTGAGACTTCTCTTGGCCTGCGAGTGGAAGCTGATTCCGTCGTGATCACGACAGGCACCTTTATGCGGGGGCTGATGCATGTGGGTCTCCAGAATCAGCAGGGTGGACGAATGGGAGATGCCACCTCCACCCTAAGTGATGATTTGATTCGCCTCGGCTTCGACGTGGAGCGTTTTAAAACCGGAACTCCATGCCGCCTGAACGGTACGTCGATCGACTTTTCAAAGTGTGAGATTCAGGACGGAGATACTCCTCCTCCCCTGTTTTCGTTTCGTTCCCACCTCGAGGAAAGGGGTCGAAACGACATCTTTTCGCTGAACGATTGGGCTGAGCCGACGTTCCACGTGGAACAATTGCCCTGTTGGATCACTTACACGAACCAGAGCACTCACGATGTGATCAATGCGAACCTCGACAAGTCTCCCATGTATTCCGGGAAGATCGAGGGGGTTGGCCCCCGCTACTGTCCCTCTATTGAGGACAAGGTGGTGCGCTTCGCCGATAAGGAGCGTCACCAGGTCTTTCTTGAACCTGAGGGACGCCAGACTCATGAGTATTACGTGAACGGCGTTTCGACCTCTTTACCCTTCGAAGTTCAGTATGAGTTCATTCGTTCCATCCCAGGTTTGGAAAACGCGGAGATCATTCGTCCGGGATATGCGGTGGAATACGACTATTGCCTTCCGACTCAGCTTTCCGCGACACTGGAAACCAAGAAGATATCAGGTCTCTACTTTGCCGGGCAGATCAACGGCACCTCCGGATACGAGGAGGCTGCTGGCCAGGGCCTGGTTGCGGGCGCCAATGCCGCCCTGAAGGTTGCAGGTAAGGAGGAGCTGATCCTAGGGCGCGACGAAGCTTATATTGGAGTGATGATTGATGATCTTGTCACCAAGGGCACCGACGAGCCTTACCGCATGTTCACGAGCCGTGCTGAGCACCGCCTTCTTCTCCGTCATGACAATGCGGACCTCCGCCTCGTTGAAAAAGCTCATGCCCACGGCCTGATCGATGAGCCATTCCGGGAGCAAACGCTCCAGAAAAAGGAGCACATCGATGCCCTCACTCACAAATTAGAAAATACCCACACCTCTGAGGGATCTCTTGCCAAATGGTTGCGGCGCCCCGAATCTAACTGGAAGGAACTCGATGCAGCGCTGAAGGGCGAGTATGCGCCCGGGATCTGGGAGCAGGCTGAGATCGACATTAAGTATGCCGGTTATATCCAGCGTCAGACCGACACGGTTGAAAAGACAAGGCGCCTCGAAGAGAAGGTGATCCCTGAATGGGTGGAATACACTTCGATCACCGGCCTGAAGAGAGAGGCTCAAACTAAGCTACAGCACATTCGGCCGAAGACTCTGGGGCAGGCGGGAAGAATTAGTGGAATTACTCCTGCCGATATCTCGCTTCTTGCGGTATGGTTGGAACGTGGTAATCGCTGACCCTCTATGCGCAAGGTTTTCGCCATTGCAGGGGTATCCCTGTTCCTATGCCTCCAATCCGTCCTCGCTCAGGATGGCTTGATTCGTTTTCCTGCTGATGACGGCTTTCTTCCAACCAGTTGGATCTCCGATCCTATTGGGGCGGTGGTGGAGCCTCTTAAGCCGGAATACCATCAATCGGCCGAGACCATTATCCGCAAAGCGCTCGCAAAATATCCCGACGAAGTGCTGAACCAGTTCCTCGAAGGGGTTTCGATTGTGGGGTCACTGCGCTTCTATGATGTGGGATACGGGGGCACTTACATGGCTAACGGTCGCCAGATTGTCTTGGTGTATCGCCCCACCTTCGACTCGCGCGGGTTCGAGCAGCGATTTCACCACGAATTCTCTTCTATTCTTCTGAAGAAGAACGAGGCCCTTTTTGACGGCAATCGCTGGATTTCCGCCAACGGTCGGGAGTTTTCCTATCGTGCTCCCGGTATCGTTGAGGAGCAGACCGGCGATCGCTCCGAAGCAACCCGCGTCCTCGCTGAGGAGCAGAATAAGACAGGTGGTTCCGGCAGCAGTCTCCTGCGCTTGGATGAGGATCTGATGGAGGAAGGATTCCTGACCCCCTACAATCGGGTTTCCGTTGAGCAGGATTTGAACGAAATGGCGGCCCATCTCTTCACCAATCCGGACCTTTGGAGCTTCTGCGAACGCTACCCGCGAATTGACCAGAAGGTGGACGTCTTGATCGACTTTTACCGAAAGCTTTATCCCTCGATGGATCGCCTCTATTTCCGCCGCATTGCGATGGAGGCGACTGCTACCTCGGAGCCTGCACCATGAATCAAGCGTCACTTGCCCTGATAAAGATGGCCCTGGAGGAGGATCTCCGGGACGTCGGTGACCTCACCAGTCTTCATTTTGTGGAGGCGACCCACGAATCCAAAGGGCTTATCGTCAGCCGCGAGGAAGCGGTGATTTCCGGTCTTGAGGTGGCTGAGGAAGTCTGTCGTGAGGTGGATGATGAGATACGGTTTGTCGAGCTCGTCGCCGATGGAGATGGGGTTCAGCCCGGTGACGTCGTTTGTGAGCTGATTGGCAAGACCCGCTCTATTCTGACGGTTGAGCGAACCGCTTTGAATTTTCTGCAGAGACTTTCAGGAGTCGCGACGATTTCCCGCACCTACGTCGAGGCGATTGCTGGAACGGGGGCCGTCCTGCTCGATACCCGAAAAACAACTCCAGGCTGGCGAGCTTTGGAGAAGGCGGCCGTGGCTCACGGAGGCGCGACAAATCATCGCATCGGCCTCTATGACGCTGTCATGGTGAAGGACAATCATCTTGCTGCCAACCTGACGCCGTTGAACCTGGCAGAGCGGGTGGCAGAGCTGCGTCACGAAAAGCCTGACTTGAAGATCGAGGTGGAGGCGGATCGCCTTGATCAAGTTGAAGCTTTTCTCAGTATCGATGGAATCGAAGCGATCCTGCTCGACAACATGTCGGACGAGGAATTGATCAGGGCAGTCGCGATGCGCGACGAAGCCAACGTGCCCACCAAGCTTGAAGCAAGTGGAGGAGTGAATCTTGAGACGATTCGTGGTATTGCGGAAACGGGTGTCGACTTCATCTCGGTCGGAGCTTTGACCCATTCGGTGCGATCCATCGACCTTGGCCTTGATCTGCTTTCATGAGCGATCTTACCTACGAGTCGGTTTCAGCCGCTTTGAGTGAGTCGGTGAAGGAAAAGTTCACAACCGAGCATTTTCTTCATCTCGCGGAAACGGGTTCGACTAATGACGATCTGTTAAATCGCATTCGCAGCGGAACGGCAAAGCACCTCGACCTGATCGTGGCTGATCTCCAGTATCAGGGTCGCGGTCGGCGCGGGGATCGCTGGGAAGCTTCTTCGGGAAGAAACTTGCTCTTTTCCATCGCTTTAAAGTTAGAGGAACCAAAAGAGACCTGGTGCCGACTACCCCACCTCGCCGCTTGTGTTCTCGGGAGTTCCGTTGAATCAGTCCTAACGGGGGATGTTCGACTTCAGGCGAAGTGGCCGAACGACCTGCTCCACGAAGAAAAGAAGCTGGCCGGTATTCTCGTTGAAACCGTTCTTGTTCCTGAGCCGTTTGCGGTGGTTGGTATCGGTCTGAATGTGAACATGCGCGCCGATGAATTTCCGGATGAGTTGCGTGAGATCGCCACAACGATTTACGAGCTCGAGCGATGCGAATCGAGCCGCAGTTTTTTACTGGGTGAAATCGTCCGCGGTTTTGCTTCCGATTACCCTAACATGCTCACTAATTTCAGTGAGGTGCTCGACTGGCTTGAAGCGAGAAGCGTTCTTTCCGGTCGCCGGATCGAAGTGGTCACCACTGAAGGTATAGTTCATGGCATTGGTCATGGATTGGGAAACGATGGAGAATTGATAGTCGACCAGGGAGATTCAGGTTTGAAATCCATACTCAGCGCGGAGCGAGTGTTGTTCCGTTAGGGCGCCCTAGCGGCGACCTGCCAATTTATTAAGTTGTGTAAACTAATTCAGGTTCTATCATCATAGAGAACCCGAAATTCTGACTATGGCCGACTTCATATTTGCAGACGACTATCGGCTCGAAGAGGGGCCCACGCGGCACTTCTACGAGGAGTTTTTGAAAGGTCTGGTCCACAAGCACAACAACCTCATGGGGGTAATTCAGGGGTTCTCCAGCCTGATCCTCTATGATGACGGTATCAGCGGCGAAGTTCGCGAAAGTGCTCAGCAGATGCAGGACGCCGCGAAGACCGCGTCTGATCTTAACCGAGACGTTCTGACCTCATCTGGTTGCAGTCGCTGCGATTTGGATTCGGTATCACTCGATGCTGTCTCCGCCTATTGGACTTCAAAGGCCGAGGAGGCATGCAATGAAGAGGGTGTTAGTTTGCAGGTAAATTTCCGGAAAGGGCTTCCGGCAATCGCTGGTGATTCGGGAAAGCTTGGCGAAGTCTTTACTCAACTCATCAAAAACGCAGCCGAGGCCGCTGTTGCTACCCCTAGCAGTTCTGTCGCGATTGATGTTTTTCCTCCAGGCGAAGCCAGTCCCGGAGGCACGGTGGATCTCTTTATTCGCAACACCAGCGTCGAGATGACCGCGGAAAGTTTGAAAGAGTCCTTTGTCCCGTTCCACACGACTAAGGGTGCAGAGCACTATGGCCTCGGTTTGACGACGGCTGCGGTTCTTGCCGGGCAGATGGACATTCGCCTTGGCCTTCGCTACGCCGATGGAACCACGACGGCCTGGCTCGCGATGCCGACGGCTTAGCGGTCAGTGACAATTCCGTAGCGCTTCGCTTTCTCGCGAAAGGTGAGGCGCGACAGTCCCAGCCACTTGGAGGCCTTGCTGATGTTTCCCTCGCTCTTTTCGAGGGCACATTCGACGAGGTTGGCTTCGACGCGTTCGACAGCGACCTGGTGAACGTTTTCCAGCATTCCGTTAGCCGCGTCCGCAACGAGTTGGCGACAGTATTGTTCCACCGAACCGGTTTCGACTGAATCTTGTTCCGGAGGTTCTGTTTCAATGAGCAGATCATCAATGGTCTCCCGGTCGATAGCATAGCCCCGTGATCGCAACAGTGCCTTGCGAACGATGTTTTGAAGTTGGCGGACATTGCCGGGGAGTCGGGAAGATTCGAGTCTCGACACCGCGTTTCTTGTGATGGCAGTTGGCGGCAGGCCGAGTTCTTCACTGAATCGTTTGAGAAAGAATCCGGTGAGCAACTGGATGTCCCCGGTCCGGTCCCGCAGCGGTGGCAGTTTGATCGTGGCTACATTAAGCCGGTAAAAAAGATCCTCGCGAAAATCACCTTCGGAAATCATTTTCTCGAGGGGGCGGTGGGTTGCCGCTATGATGCGGACATCGACCTGGATTTCTTCGGAGCCGCCAACGCGTTGAAATCGCTTTTCCTGCAGCACGCGAAGAAGCTTGGCTTGGAGCGAGTGATTCAAATCGCCAATCTCGTCGAGGAAAAGGGTTGCCCCGTTGGCCTGTTCAAATTTTCCGATTCGAGTGGCGACTGCTCCGGTGAAGGCACCTTTCTCGTGACCAAAGAGTTCCGATTCGAGAAGGTTTTCAGGGATCGCTGCGCAATTGATGGTGATGAACGGTTTGTGGGCGCGGTGCCCGTGTTGGTAAACCGCTCGGGCGACAAGTTCTTTCCCGGTTCCGGTTTCGCCGCGAATGAGTATGGTAACCGGCGTCGCCGAAAGTCGTCCCAGTGCCTTGTAGACATCGAGCATTGCGCGGCTGTTGCCGACGAGCGTATCGACTCCGTCGCTGAACTCGTTGCGAGGATCGATCGCGACTGGTTCGCTGGCGCGGCGCGAACAATCAATTGCCTCATCGATCGCCCGATTGAGATCGGGGGCAGAAATTGGCTTGGGAATAAAATCGAAAGCGCCAGCTTTAACCGCTTCGATAGCGGACCGACTGTCGGCGAGCTCGCTCAGGGCGATGAAGGGAGGTTGCGGCGTTGCTTTTTGAACCGTCTTCAAGAGAGAAAACCCCCGTCCTTTCTCAAAAGCGAGGTCACAGATAACGATGTCGAATTCACCGGAATCCAGTTCTTCGATCGCTTCGTCTCCGCTGGAGACCGAGGTAATCCTGATATCAGCCTCCTTGAGGGCGTTGCCAATCGTGCTGGCAACGCCGGGGTCCGGATCGATCACGAGTAAAGCGGGGCCACTGGTCATAAACTGGTCAATTCCTTAACAGGGGGTGGTAAGTTATTTACCACAGAATTTGGAATTACCAAGCTCAGGAAATCGGAAAGTATATAACTCCCCTTATAGAAAGGGGGTTGCGGGAGAAGATAAAAGAGTTGGCACGCTTGATGCTAAGTAGCGATGCGAGTTCAAGAAACAGGAACCAACACTAAACCCATGAAAAAAATCGAAGCTATCATCAAACCCTTCAAACTCGAAGAAGTGAAAGAAGCCCTCACTGAAGCCGGCGTGCACGGTATGACCGTCAGCGAAGTGAAAGGATTCGGACGCCAGAAAGGTCACACTGAAATTTACCGTGGATCCGAGTACACCGTGGACTTCCTTCCCAAGGTTAAACTCGAGATCGTTGTAGAAGACGGCGACGCCGGTTCTGTGGTCGACACCATCGTAAAGGCTGCCTCCACCAACAAAATCGGTGACGGCAAAGTTTTCGTCTCCACTGTCGAAGACGCTGTGCGTATTCGTACTGGCGAGCGTGGCGACGACGCCATCGCTGTTTCCGCTGAGTAATCTCAGTCGAAAACTGGAATTCAAAGGCCCGGCTTCGCGATGCGTCGCCGGGCTATTTGTGTATTGAGCTGATCAGGTGATTTTATCCGTGCCGAGGTAGGGCTGGAGTGCCTCAGGAACACGGATGCTTCCGTCGGCCTGCTGGTAGGTCTCGATCAGGGCCACATAGAGACGGGGTAGGGCGGTCCCGGATCCGTTCAGGGTATGAGGGAATCGGTTCTTCCCGTTTTCGTCTTTGAAACGCAGACGCATGCGGCGGGCCTGGTAGTCGCCAAAGTTGGAGCAACTCGAAACCTCGAGGTAGCCCCCGTGGCCGGGAGCCCAGACTTCAATGTCGTAAGTTTTTGCAGCACTGAATCCGAGATCCCCGGTGCAGAGTTCGATGGTGCGGTAGTGCAGGCCAAGCTTCTGGAGAACCGTTTCGGCTTCGGCCGTCAGTTTCTCAAGCATGTCGAATGATTCGTCCGGGTGGGCGATGTTGACGAGTTCGACTTTGTCGAACTGGTGCATTCGGATCATGCCGCGGCTTTCGCGACCGGCTGAGCCGGCCTCACGACGGAAGCACGGCGTGTGGGCCGTTACCTTGATGGGAAGTTCATCCTGCTTGAGGAGTTGCTCGCGGTAAAGGTTGGTCACCGGAACCTCGGCGGTCGGTGCGAGGAAGAAGGCGTTCTCCTCGAGGCCATACATGTCGAACTCGAACTTCGGTAGCTGGCCGGTGCCATACATCGCATCGCGATTGATGATGCAGGGCGGTGCGACCTCGGTGTAGCCATGTTCCTGAGTCTGCAGGTCGAGCAGGAACTGGATGAGGGCGCGTTGCAGCTTGGCACCAGCACCGGTGAAAGTGATGAAGCCGCTGCTGCTGATCTTGGTGGCCAGTTCGAAGCTGAAGAGATTGAGGCTTTCGCCGATTTCGACATGGTCCTTCGGCTCGAAGTCGAAGGAAGGTTTGTCACCCCAGACGCGGATTTCCGGGTTCGCCCCTTCGTCTTCGCCGACGGGGCAGTCAGTATGGGGAAGGTTCGGAACCTGGAGAAGCAGTTCGGTCTGACGGGCTTCAGCGGCATCGGCCTCTTCGCCGATCGCTTTGATGCGCTCGCCTATACTGCGGACCTCAGCTTCGATTTCGGAACTGTCCTTGCCTTCGCGCTTAAGTATACCGATCTCCTTGGAGATGCGATTGCGGTCTCCCTGGAGTTGCTGCTTTTCGGTTTCGCCGGCTCGACGTTTCTCGTCGCACTCGAGAATCTCGTCGATCAACGACCAGGCGTCGCCTCCGCGATTCTTGAGGCGGGCTTTTACGGCGTCGACTTCTTCACGAAGCTGTCTGATATCTAGCATGACGGGGGAGTGTAACTCAGGCTCTCACCTCGTCAACGGGTCAAGCGTAGCAGGAGAGTGACTGAGGGTCCGACGATTCAGAAAATCAGGACGATCAAAATCACGATGGACCAGGGAAGAAGAAGGAGGGCATCCGCTGCGGCCTGAACAAAGGGTGAGGATTTGTCCCTATCGATACTTCGCGAAAGATAGTGGAGGGCCGCGCTCGAAATAATAAGTGAGCTTCCGACGAGGAGGCCTCCGTCGATAAGAAAAACCAGGGAGCCACTGATTCCGCTGATCCAGCCCGGCCATGTGGGAGAGGGCAACTCCGGACGTAGGGCGTAAAATGCGTGCGGGTCATGCTGATCGTCGAAAGCTGATTCGCTGTAGGAGATAATGAGGCAATTATAAAGACAGATACCGGCCAGCCCGAGGGCAAGAATTCCGTTAAGAATGGTGGGACCGGTTGTGTCGGCGGTGAGCATCACGCCGAAGGCAAAGCAGAGCGAAATTACGATCTCCTTTCCCGGGATACAGCGGCACCAACGATTCGGAACCAGACGGAAGACTGCAAAATAGACAACTGTGGCAGCAGCCAGAATGACTCCTTTGGATAGGTAGGAAGGATCCTTGATGTTGGGCAGTTGAGCAAGGCCGGCGACGGCCGTGGTTGCCAGGAGGGTCCACAGGAGTGGTCGAAAACGAATGGCGAACCGATGGCGACTCGTCAGTTCCCTCACTTCGCTGAGGCGATAAGAGTCGTAGATCCGGTCGGCCAGATAGACGGCCCAAACGCCGAAAAACAAAATCAGCAGTTTCGGGATGCAGGTATCTGCGGGACCGCCTGAATCAAAAGTGACCGCCACTGACCAGCCTAAGGCCACGAGCGGAGCGTCGAGGCAGAGAAATGACGGCAGCAGAAAGCCCAGCTGGATTCGGCGGTTGGTCACGGTTTAGTAAAGAACGCCACTGTCGTGTTCCTGCAAGGGAATGAGGTTATATTACTTTTGCAATCCGGACAGGTAACGGTAGTGATTGATTCAGGTATCAAATCTCCCCATGAGTGACTCCTCTAATCTATACGCTCTAATTCTTGCCGGCGGAAGCGGGACCCGGTTCTGGCCCCTCAGCCGAAATGTTCGCCCGAAACAACTGCTCAATCTCTTCGACGAAGAGACCTTGATTGAAAAAGCGTTCAAGCGTCTCGATGGCCTCATCCCTCCGGAGCGAATCCTCGTCTTGACGAATGCGGTGCAAGTCGAGGGAATCAGGGAAGCGCTCCCCATGATCCCGGCGGAAAATGTGGTGGCTGAACCGGCGCGTCGAGACACAGCTCCGGCGATCGCTCTTGCCGCGGGATGGATTGCGGCGAGAAATCCTGATGCAACCATGATTGCCCTGCCGGCGGATCAGCTCGTGATTAAAGATGCCGAGTTTCGTTCGGTATTGCAGTCGGCTGCGGACGCTGCCAGTGCAGAGGATGCGATCGTGACGTTGGGAATTCGACCTGACTGGGCCTGCCCGAGCTACGGATACATTGAGCGTGGCGAACAGTTGGATTCGGTATCCACCGATCATGCCGTGCACCAAGTGAATTGCTTTCGGGAGAAACCATCTGTCGAGGTGGCTGAAGAGTATCTCAAGAGTGGAAACTTCTCATGGAATGCAGGTATCTTTATCTGGACGATCCAGACACTGCTGCGCGAGCTTTCACAGCATTGCCCTCAACTGTCCGCCTTTGTCGAAACGCTGCGCGACGCTGAAGATTTTTATTCTGCGGTCGAAGAGCAGTTCCCGGGGCTCGATAAAGTTTCAATCGACTACGCGCTCATGGAGAATGCAAAAACGATTTTGAATATCGAAGCAGATGTGGGTTGGGACGATGTTGGCGGTTGGCCTTCGGTGGCAAAATATCTCAAGGGGGATGAGTCCAATAATGCCAGTCAAGGAAAGCTTGTCAGTGTGGATTCGAGCAACAATATCGTTTTTTCTGCCACCAACGACACGACCATTGCTCTGCTTGGAGTGAGTGATCTCATTGTCGTGAAGACGGCTGATGCTGTGCTCGTGGCGGACCGCAACGATGCGGATCAAATCAAGAATTTGGTGGACGTGCTGCCACCTGAATTACTCTAACAAACGACCAACGTGTCTGATTGGGTTAAAGCCTTGGGGATCGATTACGGAACCGCCCGCATAGGTGTTTCTGTCAGTGATGATATCGGTTTGCTGGCTCATCCGTTGGAGACCGTCCCTGCTGCTGACCTCGAAGGTGCCGCCGATCGGATCTCAGAAATTGTCCGGGAACGGGGAATTCGAGATCTCGTGATCGGGCTCCCTCTTCGAGTGAGTGGCGAGGAGGGAACGGCCGTGGACGGTGTTCGGCGGTTTATCAAGATCCTTGAGGGAAAGGTTCCCGAGGGAGTTGTTTTTCACGAGGTGGATGAACGTTACACCACCGTGGTAGCGATGGAGAAGCTCCACCAGGCCGGTCGCACGGCGAAAGATTCGAAGGGAATTATTGATCAGGCAGCGGCGATTGAGATTTTACAGCAGTGGTTGGATTCGAGAGCGAATATCCCGTCCGAACCCTGAAAAACTTTGAAACGGGAAGCCTGGCCCTGAAATCGTAAACGGATTCGGATTGCAATCCGTAACAAGAACAAATGTTTGTTTAATATGCAAAGTGACGGAGCAGAGAAAGTCGGAGTGATCGGACTCGGTATTATCGGCAACCAGGTGGCTGCCCAGCTCAGGCAAACCGGTCGGCATGTCTATGTCTGGAATCGAACCCCCAAACCGGAACCCAACTTTGTCAGTTCTCCTGCGGAGGTGGCGAAGCTCTCTGAGGTGATACACATTTTTGTTCGGGATGGAGAGGCTCTCGTCGAAATGGTGACGGCGATGAAGGATGAGCTTCGCAAGCGACATACGATTATCAATAACTGCACCGCCGATCCGGAATCTGTGGTCAAGGCCTACCAAATCGCCAAAGAAGCTGGTGCGTCTTTTCTCGATGCTCCGTTTACCGGTAGCAAGCTTGCGGCCGGAAAAGGGGCTCTCGTCTATTACATTGGAGGTGATCCGACAGTGCTCGAGAAAGTGACTCCTGTTCTTGAGGTCTCATCCAAGGAGATCCTCTATCTTGGAAGAGTGGGCGAAGCGACGGTCCTCAAGATCGCGACCAATATGATCACGGCGACGACAGTCGAAGTGTTGTCAGAAGCATACGGACTGGTCACTGCCGCCGGGATTAATCCAGATAACCTGGCCCAAGCCATAGAACATAATGCGTGCGGATCAGTTCTCACCGGGATGAAGCTGCCGACGATAATAGAGCGGGACTACGAGCCTCACTTCTCACTGAAGAACATGTTTAAGGACGCACAATATGCGCTCAGCCTCGGAAAGAGTCTTGGTGTCGACCTGCCGGCTGCCTCAACGACGGCGAACATCATGTTCCGCGCGCTTCAAAACGATCTGGGCGAAAAGGACTTCTCAGTGATCGCCGAACGCTTTCAGAAAGCTGATGAGTCAGAAGGGGACAAATGAAAGAACTGATCGATGAGCTCGAGGGGAAATGGATACCGTTGGCGAATCGCGCGGTGTTCCGAATTACTGGCCCGGACCAGGTTCGATTCCTTAACGGGCAGGTGACGAACGATGTTTCGAAGAACCTCAGCGAAGAGGCTGTGGCCGCCTGCCTCTGCACTTTAAAGGGGAAGGTTGAAGCTCTCCTCTGGGTCTCCTCGAGTGAAGACAGTTTGATTGTTGATGGAGAGTTGTCACAACGCGAAGAAATATTCAACCGATTGGACCGTTACCTGATTGCAGATGATTGTGAAATTGTTGATGAGACGGAACGCATGAAGCTGGTGCACCATTTTATCGATGGTCAGCCGGGGGTGACGGCGACGCGAGTTGGGAAGGACGGAAAAGACCTCTGGGTCCAAGTGGATTCATTTCCGCCCAGTTTTTTGGAGGAAAATCGATTGAGCGCGACTGAATTTGCCGCAGCGGGGATTCTCGCCTGCGTTCCAAGGGCTGGCTATGAAATCAGCGGGGAAACCTTTCCGGCCGAGCTCGGCCTGGATCGATGGGCGGTCGACTTTCACAAGGGCTGTTATCTCGGACAGGAAATCGTGTCCCGAATCGAGAGTGTGGGGCGTGTGAAGCGGGTTTTGAGACCGTTGAAGGCCGAAAATCCCCCCCAAATCGGAGAAAATGTCACGAATTACCTGGAAGAAACCGGAAAAATAACCGGCCCTTTCGAGCCAGTGAGCGAAGATTGCTACCTTGGACTGGGACTCTTCAACACACTTGGTGAACATGCTGAAATGGTTGAATTTGAGGCAGTTACAATCAATTGAATGCATCGCGCCCGGATTAACGGACGATTAAGTAAAAAGTTTCTTAGATAATCTTTGTATATTTTTTGTTGCGAACCCACCCCAAATAAATAAACGTTATGCCGAATTGTTGTGCGCCCTCTGTCTGACCCCGAGTTGGCATGGAAGGTGCTTTCACAATCATCGGATCAAAGATCCACAAACAGGTTATTACGACCACATCTCAAACCAAGGGAGTTAATTGAATATGAAAAAAGCAATCTTAGTTGCAATTATTGGTGCGATGACGCTCGGCGTTAACGCAGGAGATTGGGGCAAAGCTCCAGTCGTCGACAAAACACCTATCGAAGAGTGTGTTGATATCGGCGGTTCAATCACTGTAGCATACGACACAGACTACGTTTTCTACGGTCAGCGATTCACTCGCGACAACATCTGGACTGACGTTAACTACAACATCGATACAGCCATCGCGCCCCTCAACGTTGGATTCTATTATCTTGACGGCATTCAGGACGACTACGATGAGCTCGGCATCTATGTGAGTACTGAGCTTGGCACTTACCTTGGATTCGATGCGAGCTTGACCTACTTTCACTACTTCTTCCCATCAGGTGGTGCGAGCAACGGCGACCTTACGCTCGGTCTCAGCAGAAGCCTCGGAATCGTTGATTTCTCTGTTTCCGCAACGAGTTCCCTCGGTATCTCCAATGCTGATTACCAGTACTACGAGGCCGGAATCGAGAAAGCGTTCGAGGTAACTGACACCCTCGACCTTGTTGTTGGGGTTGGTCTTGCTTATGACGACGGTTACAAGGGAGTTAGCGACTTGAGCCACTACTACGTGACTGCTGCGCTTCCTATCGAGCTGAACTGCCGCGCTACTTTGACACCATATGTTGCTTACCAGGGAGCACCTACTGGTTGGGCGGCTGACATCGCAGCAACTGGTAGTGGCACCGACGCTACCGAAGGCCAAGGCGACATCCTCCGCGGTGGAGTCAGCCTCAGCGTTTCCTTCTAAGGATCGTTACGAAGGTTAACAATTTTATTTAAACCTTGGTGTAAATCGCCCTCCTTTGCGGGAGGGCGATTTCTTTTTGTACGCGAATGGAGATGGTGGTTGAGGTCTTGGTGGACGGGGCTTCGGATGACTTGACATTCAGCTACACCGTACCGGCCGGATTGGAGGTCCAGCCCGGACAGCGCGTCCGGATTCCATTGCGGAACCGTGCCGCCATCGGGACTGTTATTTCTGTTAAGAGTCTCGATACTTCCCGGCTGTCCTATCAGCTAAAACCCATTGCCGGGCTCGTCTCCGAAGTTCCATTTCTCACCGCGGGGTTGATGGAGTTGGCCTCGTGGATCTCCAGTTTCTATCTCGCCCCGATTGAGTCTGTTTTCCGGACCATGCTTCCGAAGCCGTCACGAGGGGACTCGGAAAAGCGTAAAACGGAAAGAGCAGCCGTCTTAAGCGACAAGTTTAAGCCAGTTGATCTGGAAGGCTTCACCGGGCGCCTGGGCAAGCAGAGAGAGGTTCTTGAATTTTTGCTGGCGAATGGGGTCGAGTCTCTTGCCAAGCTGACCGGGGAGCACGGGTTCTCCCGATCTTCCATCAAAGCACTGGAAGATAAGGGCTTCGTAGCGACTAAGGAGAGGGTAGTAACTCGAGATCCCCTTGCGGAAGTCGAGTATGTCGAATCGAAGCCGCTCACACTGAACCCGGAACAGGCCGAGGTGCTGGAGCGTGTCCAGCAGTCGGCAAGGGTGATCGAAGCCGGTGGGAAGGTCAAACCGATCCTTCTTTATGGCGTTACGGGTAGCGGAAAAACCGAGGTTTACCTTCAGGCGATTCAGAAAGCAATCGACGAAGGGAAAGGGGCCATTGTCCTGGTTCCGGAGATTGCCCTGACTCCCCAGACGGCTGACCGTTTCAAAAAGCGCTTTGCGAAGATCAAGGATCAGGTGGCGATCCTTCACAGCAACTTGTCTGAAGGCGAGCGGCACGATGAGTGGCGTAAAGTCCTCGAGCAGAAAGCCCGAATCGTCATCGGCGCGCGCAGTGCGATCTTTTCACCGGTCGCGAATCTCGGATTGATCGTCGTGGATGAGGAGCACGAGAACTCATACAAACAGGACATCTCCCCGCGTTACCAAGCTCGCGATATTGCCGTGGTCAGGGGCCATCTTGAAAAGTGTTCCGTTTTGTTGGGAAGTGCCACGCCCTCGCTGGAAACGTGGAACAACGCTCAGAATGACAAGTATGAGCTCACCCGGATGAGCCAGAGGATCGATGACCGGAAGATGCCCCTGATCCGGATTATCGATATGCGTCAGGAGGCGCGGAAAGCTCAGTCCGGTCCAACGATCCTCTCTCACAAGCTGCGCCAGGCGATGGAGGAGCGCCTCGCGAACGGCGAGCAAACCATTCTATTCCTGAATCGTCGGGGCTTCGCGAAAAACATCCTTTGTCCCGAATGCGGTTATGTCGCCAACTGCCGTCACTGCAGTACGACAATGACCCTCCACCGCAAAGAGGATCGACTGATCTGCCATATCTGCGGTTTCTCCCAGTTGCCGCCCCGCAGCTGCCCTGAGTGCAGCAGCAAATCGATCCTGAATGCCGGATATGGCACGGAGCGGGTTGAAGAGGTTCTGCGACAGGTATTCGATCGGGCGCGCATTGCCCGCGTTGATACGGATGCGATGCGTCGTAAGAATCAGCTGCGCGATACGCTCAATGAATTCCGGGCAAAGAAGATCGATATTCTCATCGGTACCCAGATGATTGCCAAGGGGTTGCACTTTCCGAATGTAACGCTTGTCGGGATCCTGAACGCGGATGTTGGTCTCCATATTCCTGATATCCGGGCTGGAGAAAGAACCTTTCAGCTCCTTACCCAGGTCGCGGGACGGGCCGGACGCGGAGAGCTGGAAGGCGAAGTGGTTGTCCAGACATACACGCCGCATCACCCGTCGATCCAGTTTGCCCGTCATCATGACTTTGAGGGATTCGCGGAGCAGGAACTCCAGATGCGACGCCAGTTTGGTCACCCACCGTTTCTGCATTTGGTGTTGATCACGGCGAGGTCGGTGCATCAGCAGAGGGCCGAATTTTCTCTCAAGACTCTTCATGCCCGCCTCGCCAAGGGGCTGCCGGAAGACATGCGGCTGACGGAGCCACTTCCCTCTCCGTTGGTGAAATCCCACGACCAGTGGCGCTACCAGGTCATCTTGAAGGCGGCCAGTGCCCGCAAGCTGGCGGCTCATGTTTCGAAAGTGATGCGGGACCTTACCTTTCCCTCAGATGTGATCGTGACTGTCGATGTGGATCCCTACTCCATGGGATAGTGTATTTTTGAACAGTTTTCGGTTGCCAAGGTTGGTCGAGTTGAGCGATAATAGGGCATGGCCCTTACTTGTGTTTCATCAGGAGCATTGCATGGTGTGGACGCTCATTCAGTTGAAGTGGAGGTGAACGCGGGAGACAGCGGCCAGATTGATATCAAGCTGGTGGGTCTGCCGGATGCGGCCGTTCGGGAAAGTGTCGACCGGGTAACGACAGCGATCAAGAACAGCGCGTTGCGGTGGCCCAACAAACCTATTACCATCAATCTGGCGCCGGCGGACATTCGTAAAGAGGGCCCAAGCTTTGACCTGCCCATTGCTCTTGGGATGGCGGCGCTGGACGAAGAAAGAAACGGTCGTCTGAAGAAAGGCGCTTTGGAGAAGTGCGCCGTCGCCGGGGAATTGGCATTGGACGGACGGGTGCGTCCGATCAAGGGGATCCTTCCTCTGACCATCCAGGCGAAGCGCGAAGGGAAAAAAGCAATCCTGGTTCCTGCCGAAAATGCTGCCGAAGCCAGCATCGTCGAAGGGATCTATGTCTACGGTGTCGACACGATCCGATCGGCCTACGAGCTTTTGTCCGGTGACAAAAGCCTACGCCCCCATGATCTCGACCGGGAGGCGTTCTTTCAGTCAAAACAGGATTACCCGATCGATTTCAATGAAGTGAAGGGGCAGGCTCATGCGAAACGGGCCCTCGAGGTGGCTATGGCGGGGGGACACAACATTCTCATGCTCGGCAGCCCGGGGACGGGCAAGTCCATGTTAGCCAAACGGCTGGTCACTATACTGCCGACCATGACAGAGCAGGAAGCCATCGAGACAACCAAGATTCACAGCGTGGCCGGGCTGGTCGATGCCAAGAACAGCTTTTTAGCGACGCGACCCTTTCGTTCGCCCCACCACACCATTTCGGATGTCGGTTTATTAGGGGGGAGCAGTCATCCGACTCCCGGGGAAGTCAGCCTGGCTCACAACGGTTTGTTGTTTCTTGATGAGTTGCCGGAGTTTCGACGCTCAACCCTCGAGGTCTTGCGCCAACCTCTTGAGGACGGGCGGGTTACGATTTCAAGGGCGGCGGGCAAGTTTACCTTCCCGAGTCGCTTCAGCCTCGTGGCGGCCATGAATCCCTGTCCATGCGGATACCTCGGTGATCCTGCTCGTGAATGCCGATGTTCGCCCAACCAGATTGAGAAGTATCGTCAACGCATCAGTGGTCCTTTGCTGGATCGCATTGACCTTCATATCGACGTGCCGGCGGTGGACTACCGGGAACTCCGCACCGAAAAGGGAGGAGAATCGTCCGACGTGATTCGTCAGCGTGTGGAGGAAGCGCGCGCTATTCAACTCCAGCGCTTTATTTCGCACCCGGGAGTGACCTGCAATTGCGACATGGGAACGCGCGAGGTCTCGCAGTTCTGTAAACTGAGCCCCGCAAGTGAGCGCACCCTGGAGCAGGCAATGGACAGCCTCAATTTCAGCGCGCGCGCCTACGACCGGATTCTCAAGGTGTCCCGAACCCTGGCTGACCTGGAAGGGGAGCGCGACATCAAAGAGATGCATGTGCTGGAATCGATTCAATACCGCACGCTGGACCGGAACCTTTGGGCCTGATTTTTGCCATTTTGGACAATCTTGCCCTTGTTGGTCTTCACATTTATTTTTCATAATTTTTTGGAATCACCTTCATGCCGGTTATCTTCAGGGTAAGTCATCCCTCTCCAAGAGGCTGGTGCGAAGGGAGTTCCGCAGGTTTTTGCTTTCTCCGAAGAAAGATTACTTGCGAAAGGGGCGATTCGAATTTATGAATCTGCCCTTCGCGCCGGTGCCAGCTATGGCACGGGGTTAATGCTCGGGTGGCGGAATTGGTAGACGCGCAGGATTAAGGATCCTGTGGGGCAACCCGTGGGGGTTCGATTCCCCCCTCGAGCACTTCTTTTTTTTCTTTCAGGTAGACCTTGAGTGCCTCTAAAGATTCCCCGACAGCAATCTTGCTTGTCTCATGTCCTGATCAGCCCGGTATTGTCGCGGCCGTGTCAGCGTTTCTTTACGAGAACCAGGGGAATATCGTCGACGTTGACCAGCACGTGGACAGTGAATACGGTGTTTTTCTCATGCGGGTGGAATGGGAGACGAATGGTTTCGCTGTGGCCCGCGATGAGATTGGCTCGGCAATCGCCCCGCTCGCCGAGAAGTTCTCCATGGACTGGTCGCTCTACTTTTCGGATATCGTTCCGCGGGCAGCGCTATTTGTGACCCGAGACAATCACTGTCTCTACGATCTGCTTTCCCGTCACGAGAGCGGCGAGTTACGAATGGAAATTCCGCTGATCGTCAGCAACCGCGAAGACCTCCGACCCGCCGCTGAACGATTTGGGATCCCGTTTCATCATATCCCGATCACGAAGGAGACGAAGGCAGAGCAAGAGGAGAAAGAAATAGCGCTTTTGCACGAGCATCAGATTGACCTCGTTGTGTTAGCTCGCTATATGCAGATCCTGAGCCCGAAGATGACCGAGGCTTTTCCCAACCGGATCATCAATATTCATCATTCCTTCCTCCCGGCTTTTCCCGGGGCAAAACCCTACCACTCCGCTCACGCGCGTGGGGTGAAGCTCGTCGGCGCCACCAGTCACTACGTGACCGAAGATCTCGACGAAGGTCCCATAATTTTCCAAGGGGTTACCCCGGTTTCCCACAGTGATTCCGTCGCTGACTTTGTGCGCAAGGGGCGGGCTCTTGAGCAAAGCGTTCTATCCCGCGCGGTTTGGCTTCACCTCAAGCGCCGCACTCTCGTGCATGGCAATCGCACCGTGGTGTTCGGGTAGTCCAGCCTTCTGGACCTTCGCTGGTCTACGCTCGCAATCTTTCCAACTCGAATTAAGGTCGACACATGGCTAATTCCTTCAAAACGCTCCCCGGTTTTCGTGATTTTTATCCTGCTGAATGCGCGGCCCGGAACTACGTGTTCGAAACGTGGCGACGAGTCGCGAATCGCTACGGGTTTGTGGAGTATGAAGGCCCTGTTCTCGAGTCTACGGATCTCTACCGCCGTAAGAGCGGCGAAGAAATCGTTAACCAGCTCTTCAACTTCGAAGACAAGGGAGAGCGTGATGTGGCGATGCGCCCCGAGTTGACACCAACCCTCGCGCGAATGGCTGCTGCACGTCAGCGCGACTTCCGCAAACCGCTCCGCTGGTTCTCGATCGGGCAATTCTTCCGGTATGAGCGTCACCAAAAGGGGAGAGGTCGTGAGTTTTACCAGTTTAACTGCGATATTCTCGGAGAAGATTCCGTCCTCGCTGATGCCGAGTTGGTCGCGCTGTCGGTCGACTTGATGCGAGAGTTGGGTTTCACGTCCAATGATTTCCGCATTCGCCTGAGTGACCGGAATGCCTGGGTCGACTTCGGGATCGGCAATGGAATCGCCGAAGAGGACATTCCGACCTTTCTCCAGATCATCGACAAGATGGAGCGCGCTCCCGAGGACAAAACCGATGAGCAACTCAAGGCGCTCGGGCTTTCGCTTGAGGCGGTTCAGGCCTTTATGCAGTCGGGTTCTGCGGCATCCGAATCGCTTGCCTGTATTCTTGCCAACCTCGACGCCCGTGGTCTCTCTGAATACATCGAAGTCGATCTCGGTATTGTTCGGGGCCTGGCTTACTACACCGGCCCGGTGTTCGAGATTTTCGATATCGGCAAAGGAATGCGAGCCGTTGCCGGGGGTGGTCGATATGATCAACTGGTCAAACTTATCGGAAACGTCGACCTGCCGGCCTGTGGATTTGCCATGGGCGACATGGTAATCACCGACCTGATCCGCGAAACCGACGGGCCTGCCGGGAAGCTTGAGGCCGCCGTGGCACAGTCCAGCGCCGTAGATGTCTATGTCGTTCTGGCTGATCCGGATAAGGCAGGAGAGGCGGCCGGTGTCGCCCAGTTGCTTCGAGCTGCTGGAAAGCGGGTCATCTTTCCGCTTTCCGCGATGAAGGTAGGCAAGCAATTCCAGGCAGCGGAACAATCAGGTGCGACCCGGGCCATTGTCGTTGGATCCGAGTTTCCGGAGATTTCGATCAAGAATCTCCAGGATCGATCCGAGATGATTAGTTGTCTGGATTCTCTGCTGACTGACTTTGACGTCTAGGAGATTCAGAGAAGTCCTCGTTCGGACGGCGCGAAAAGTGGATTTCCGGTTTCGATCGGGAGCCAGTCTGCTACATTGCTGGTGCCTTCTTCCCCGGAAGTCATTCCCTTGCCATGAACAAAACGACGGCCCTCGTATTCTTTGGAATCATCCTGCTCGGATTGGTAATTTCCCTCGTCACTTTGAATACCTGCAGCAAGCCGGTCGAGCTTGACGAGAACGAAAGCAACGTTCCCAAGCCGGAAGCGACTGTGCCTGGTGAGAAAGGCGAATCATCCAAGGGTGGAACAGGAGGGAAAGCAAAGGCCAAAGCCAAGGGAGATTCCAAGGCAAAAGAGAAGGGTGCTGAAAAGGGGAAGGGTGGAAAGCCAACCGCGGAGGCCCCTCAGAAAGGCGATGATGGTTACGATTCGCCCGAAGCGGCCATGAAGGCACTCGGTGAAGTCTTCGCAAAGAAAGATTTCAACGCGCTGGTTGAGTTTGTCGGAGAGGAAGCTCTCCCCAAATCGATCCGCAAAAAACTCCGCGAGATTGTCGAGAATCCGAAGTTGAGTCTCTCCACGGACAAACCGTTCTCCGAAATCTCAAAGTCCGCCGATTCTGCACGCTGGGTATTGAGCTTTGAATCAGATGATCCGGAATTGAGGGCCGAAGTTTACGCCGATCTGGCTGAGACTGAGAGAAAGAAGACCGTAATCTCGAGAATCCGCCTTCCCATCGACATCGCTGCCATGGGGAACAAGGGGCAGGCAGGAATACCGGGCGCCGCATCGACTGATCCTTCAGATCGTCCCGATGCTGTCACGGTGGCCCACGCTTTTTCCCGTGCGATCGTGGAACGTGATTTTGAAACCGCGCGAGCTCTTACCGACTCCGAAGCGGTAACTGATGAACGTGTTGCGGCCCTGATGATTGCAATCGAGGAAGGAAAATTTCAGCTCAAGGATGATCGCCCCTTCGTGGTGACCCTGTCGCGCGAAGACATTACCTGGGTGCTCAGCCGTCTCCAGTCTGAAGGCGGAGCGTCCGAGTTCGCGGTTGAGCTTGGCCAGACTGACGGCGACTGGAAAGTTAACGGACTGACCTTCTCGAAGGTTCTCTCCGCTCTCGCCCGGGCAGCTGGTGGCGGAGACGTAGCCTACAGCCCAATCGTCGAAGATCCTGCCGGTGGCGATTCACTGGTGCTTTATTTTGAGTTCGATGAATCCAACGTGACCTCCCGGGGAAATCGACAGCTCGCGATCGTGGCTGACATCCTCAGCCAGAGTCAAGATCGTGTCATACGAATCAACGGTCATGCAGACGCCCTGGGCAGCGATGACTACAACGCAAACCTTAGTAATCAACGTGCCAACTCGATTCGAGAAGCACTCATTGCAATGGGCGTGTCCCCGGAGCAGGTAGTCACCGAAGGCTTCGGATCCACCAAGCCGCGTCGCCCCAATTTCAACCCCGACGGCTCTGATAATCCGACCGGTCGTTCCGAGAATCGTCGCGCTGAGGTTTATCTCGATTTTTAAGAAATCATTTCGACACAACGGGGTTAAATCAGACACACAACCCTGTTGGATGAAAGTCATTCATCCGCAGGCGAATGTGGCCTCATGGCGTGGGGTGAGAAATCGCGTAAAACAGAGGTTCCATCTTGACCTCCGAGGGCCTCACCGTAAGTTGCCGCCCTCACTTTAGAGCTGTCATTTTTTTCCATGAATATCCACGAGTATCAGGCCAAGGAATTGTTCGAAAAATTCGAGGTCGCCACACCCAAAGGTCAGGTCGCCGACACCCCGGACGCAGCTCAGGAAGTGGCCGCCAGTCTTGGCTCTAACATTGTTGTCAAAGCGCAGGTTCACGCCGGCGGTCGCGGCAAAGGAACTTTCAAGAACGGCTTCCAGGGCGGCGTTCATCTCGTTAACACCGCTGACGAAGCTGCAGACATCGCTGAGAAGATGATCGGCCAGACGCTCGTCACTCACCAGACTGGCGAAGAGGGCAAGCTTGTCAGCAAGATCATGGTCGCCGATGCGGTCGATATCGAGAAGGAGTATTACCTCTCCATCCTCATGGACCGCGAAAGTCGTTCCCCTGTGATCGTGGCCAGCACTGAGGGTGGTGTGAATATCGAGGAGGTTGCTGAGGAAACTCCTGAGAAGATTCACAAGGAAGTGATTCATCCTCTGCTCGGCATCCAGCCCTACGAGATTCGCAACCTAGCTTCTAAGCTGGGTCTCTCCGGTGACACTGCCAAGCAGTTCGGCAAATTGGTCAAAGGACTCTTCAAACTTTTTATGTCCTGTGACTGTTCCATGGTCGAGGTCAATCCGCTGGTGACGACGCCTGATGGCGATGTCCTCGCACTTGATGCCAAGTTCGACTTCGACGACAACGCGCTCTACCGCCATCCCGAAATTGCTGAGCTTCACGATCCGACTGAGGAAGATCCTCGCGAAGTCGAAGCGGCCAAGTATGACCTCAACTACATCGGTCTCGACGGCAACATCGCCTGCCTGGTGAACGGAGCCGGACTCGCTATGGCGACGATGGACATCATCAAGCACAGCGGTGGCGAGCCGGCCAACTTCCTCGATGTGGGTGGTGGTGCCACCCAGGAGCAGGTGCGCAATGCCTTCAAGATCATTCTCGGTGACCCGAACGTGAAAGCCATCCTCGTGAATATCTTCGGCGGCATCATGGACTGCGACGTGATTGCCAAGGGTATCGTTGCTGCGTGCGGTGAGGTGGATCTCAACATCCCGCTCGTGGTTCGCCTCGAAGGTAACAACGTCGAAGCCGGCAAGAAAACGCTCGCCGGATCTGACGTTGATCTTATTTCAGCTGACACCCTGGCCGATGCCGCTCAGAAGGCAGTCGCCGCTATCGCTTAATCAGGAACTTTAAAACGCTATTTCCCATGGCCATTCTCGTTGACGAAAACACCAAGATCCTGATCCAGGGTATTACCGGTTCTTTTGGCGGCCGCCACGCGCAGCTCAGCCTCGATTATGGAACTCAGCTGGTTGCTGGAGTGACTCCCGGTAAGGGCGGTCAGAAATTTGCCGATACTGTTCCGATCTTCGACACGGTCGGAGACGCAGTTGCTGAAACCGGCGCTACAGTCAGCGCGATATTTGTGCCGCCTCCGTTCGCAGGTGACGCGATCCTCGAAGCAGTTGATGCGGGGGTCGATCTTGTCGTGGCCATCACCGAGGGAATCCCGGTCATGGACATGATGAAAGTCCGAGCGGCCATGAAAGACTCCGGAGCCCGCCTCATTGGTCCGAACTGCCCCGGTATCGTGACCCCTGGAACCGGCGAAAACTCCCAGGGTGGCTGCCGCATCGGTATTGCTCCCGGTTACATTCACATGCGTGGCAAAGTCGGTGTGGTATCCCGAAGCGGAACGCTCACCTACGAAGCAGTTTATCAACTCACCAGTCTCGGTCTCGGCCAGAGCACCTGCGTCGGCATTGGAGGTGACCCCATCAACGGCACCTCCCACCTCGACGTTCTCAAGATGTTCAATGACGATCCGGAAACCGAAGCTATCATCATGATTGGTGAAATCGGCGGTACTGCCGAGGAAGAAGCTGCGGCCTGGGCCAAGGAGAACTGCGATAAGCCAATTGCCGGTTTTATTGCCGGAGCAACGGCACCTCCCGGACGCCGCATGGGTCACGCTGGCGCTATTGTTTCCGGAGGCAAAGGCACCGCCGAAGCTAAGATCGCTGCGATGCAGGAAGCCGGCATTGAAGTTGCGCAGAACCCGTCTGACATGGGTCAGGCCCTTGTTCGCGCCATGGGCTGATCCGTCCGCTGCGTCAATAATCCCCACCCTCAAATATTGATCTCATCGATCCCAATTCCATAAAGTAAGAAAGTCATGTCGGAGAAACCGGAATACGCCAAAGGACTCGCGGGAGTCATCGCCAATGAATCTTGCCTGAGTGATGTTCAAGGACAGGAGGGGATTCTTCGCTACCTCGGTTACAACATCGATGACCTCGTTGAGAACTGCACTTTTGAGGAAGTCATGTTTCTCCTTCACCGTCGCAAGTTCCCGACTGAGGTGGAACTCGACCAGTTTACCAAGACGCTTCGAGCTGAGCGTCATCTTCCCCAAGGTGTGATTGATTTTATCCTTGCGGCTCCCAAAGATGCTCAGCCCATGGAGGTGGTTCGCACCGGGGTCAGCATGCTCGGTATGCATGACCAGCGTGGAGGGGACCAGGACTACGAACTCAATGAGGGGCGCGCCATTGCTATCTGCGCGCAGATGCCGCTGATTGTTGCCTACTTTCATCGCGCTCGCCAGGGGCTTGACCTTCCTCCGGTTCGCGAAGATCTCTCTGAGGCGGCTCATTTTCTTTACCTTATTAACGGCGAAGAGCCGAGTTCCGAGGCAGTTCGCACGCTCGATGTGGCCTACATTATTCACGCCGATCATGGTATGAATGCCTCCACTTTCAGTGCTCGCGTCACTATTGCGACACTCTCGGACATGTATTCCGCGATCACTTCAGCCATTGGCACGCTCAAAGGTCCTCTCCACGGTGGCGCCAACGAAGGAGTGATTCATATGCTTCAAGAGATCGGCTCCCTCGACAAGGTTGATGCCTATGTCGAGGATTGCTTGGTTAACAAGAAAAAGATTATGGGTATCGGACACCGCGTCTATCGCGTGCTCGACCCGCGCGCTCCACACCTTCGCAAGATGGCGATCAAGCTTACCGAAGAGTTGGGCGAGACCAAGTGGATCGACATGTCCGAACGCATTGCTGAACTGATGCGCGAGCGCAAGGGCCTCAACGCGAACGTCGATTTTTACTCAGCGACAGTTTACTACTCGCTGGGGATTCCAACGGATCTTTTCACTCCGATCTTTGCGATCTCTCGTGCCGCCGGTTGGACTGCCCAAGTACTCGAGCAACTCGAGGACAACCGCCTCTACCGTCCGCTGACCTGGTACACTGGGCCAACTGAGGACCAGCCGGTGACCCCCATTTCTGATCGTGGGTAACTGTCAGGGTAAACGAAACCCACACAGATTTATCTCAAGGAGGGGATTAATAGCTGCCGAAGAGCGGCTCCTTGCAGGAGATGTCCATGATCGCTCTGGTAATGCCGCGTTCAAGATACATTCATTTTGGAAGTGTTTTCGGAGTGACTCAAGCCAGAGACTCGAGGTAGCGGCGCCAGCCTCCGAGGTGGGTGATATCAATGCTGAAGTCCGGCAACTCCGACTCGCAGAGAAAACCCGTCAGCAGGTGGCCGTCATGCAATTCGACTTTTCCGAACCCCAGAGGAGAAGGCACTCCTGCGACGAAGCTACCGAATTTACTGGCGGGCATCGCCCAAATTTCAACAGCGATGGATCCTCCTCTCTTGTCTCCGTCGCCCAAGCGGATTAGCCCGGGTCTGGGAGGTAGGCCGCGTTCCGGTGGTAGCGCAAGCAGCTGGTATTTCGAGCTCGTCGAATCTGCCCTCACAAATCGAGCACCACGATCTGTGAGTTGGTGATTGAGGGGTAATCCTTCCATGTGGGCGCCACAAACTACCAGTTCGATCCAGCTTTCAGGAGCCGAGATTGAAAGTTGTTTGGAGCCCGTAAAACGATCAGCGAGTCCCAGAAGGGCCTTATCTGCGAATGCCGGGCCGATGACGGTGATTCCCCAAGGCACTCCACTTGATGGCAGCCGACCGGCGGGAATGGCGCAGGCGCTCAGGTCGAGAAGATTCATGAAGTTGGTGTAGTATCCCAAGTTGGAATTGAGCGTGACAGGATCTGCTTCCACTTCAGCAACGGTGTAAGCAGTGCCTGCTGTCGGAGTGACAAGCAGGTCGAGCGTTTTCATGATCCCGTCGGCTGCCTGCTTGAGAGCACGAAGTCGGTATTGGGCCCGAAATGCATCGACGGCTTTAGGTTTTCTTCCTCCGGAAATGATGGAACGAGTCACTGGGAACAGGCTGTCCGGGGTCGTCTCGATAAATTTCTCAATTGCAGCGTAGCGCTCGGAAACCCAGGGGCCTTCATAGAGGAGGAGGGCCGCTTCAAGAAAGGCACTAAAATCAATTTCCACTCGTGTGCCACCGAGTGATTCAAGCCGTTCGATCGCTTTCTCAAACAGGGCTTTGGCTTCATTATTGCCAAAGAACTTCAACTGATTCTCACGCGGAACCCCGAACGTAAATGCATCGGCGGGAAACCACGGTGCCTTATCCGGTTCCCTGGAATAGGCATCGGTTTCGTCAAACGAGGCAGAAACGTCGAACACGGTCTTCGCATCAGCAGCACTCTTGGAAAAAATGGAGACACAGTCGAGCGAGCGACAGGCGGGAACGACTCCGGAACAGGAAAGGGCCCCAAAGCTCGGCTTAAGCCCGATGAGCTCGTTGAGCCCGGCCGGAACGCGGCCTGAACCAGCCGTGTCGGTACCGAGGGAAAAGGTGCAAAGATCTCTCGCCACTGCGACTGCACTTCCGGAGGAGGAGCCTCCGGGTATAAACTCGTGATTGAAAGGGTTCTCAGGAACCCCATAGGGTGAGCGAATTCCAACTAGGCCAGTAGCAAACTGATCGAGATTGGTTTTACCCATGGGAATGGCCCCAGCTTTGATAAGTCGCCCCACAACAGTAGCGTCTTTGTCAGGATTAAAGGAGTAATTAGGGCAAGCTGCTGTCGTCGGGTTGCCCTCAAGATCAATATTGTCTTTCACCGCGAACGGAATGCCAAACAGCGGAAGAGAATCTGGGGATTCTTTCTCGAGAGAGGATAGAATAGCTTCTAAACGTGAATTGGATGTCAGGGAGATCCAGATCTTCGGATCACTCCCATCGATTCGTTCTTTGAGCGTCGCGACAAGATCACGTGGTGTCTGGCTGCCGTCGCGGTATTGCTGGTGAAGGGAGGAGATGGAAAGATCGGGAATCATGATGACTTTAGCGCAAGCAGGGTCTGGCCGGGGCTGACGGGGTCGCCTTCGGAAGCAAAGACCGCCTCAACGACGCCATCACCGGGAGAGGGAATGGTGATTTCCATCTTCATCGCTTCAAGGATGAGGACGGGCTGATCGGTCTCGACGGTGTCTCCCGGGTTGACGAGTAATTTCCAGACACTACCGGCGACAGCTGCCTCGACAGGATCACAGCCCTCGGGCAGCTCACTTTGCGGGACGGCGTCCGGTTCTTCCGCTGTTTCAACGACCTTCTTGAAGATGCCGGCCTCCTCCCAGCGTGTGCGTTCTTCCTGAAAGGCCTGCTGCTGAGTTGACTTGAAATCTGAGATCGATCTGGCTTCATCTTCAAGGAACTGGTTGTATTTCTTCAGTGAAAAGATGGTAGATTCAATTTTTGGATTCCACCTGCCAATGAGGAAGTCGGCACGGAGTTCCTGTAGCTCCTCGGTTGAGACTTCGTAGAATCGGATCTGGTCAAAGAAGCGCAGCAGCCAGGGTTTCTCTTCAGTGAAGGATTCCGTGATGTGAAACTTGTTCCACATCTGGATAGTGCGTCCTACAAATTGATAGCCGCCGGGTCCTTCCATCCCGTAGACACAAAGATAAGCTCCTCCAATACCCACCGCATTCTCCGGAGTCCAGGTCCGAGCCGGATTGTATTTCGTAGTGACGAGGCGGTGGCGAGGATCAAGGGGAGTCGCGACTGGGGCGCCGAGGTAGACGTCTCCCAATCCCATGACACAGTAGGCGGCAGAATAAACAATTTCTTTTACCGATTCGATAGAATCGAGTCCGTTAATTCGGCGGATAAATTCAATGTTGCTGGGGCACCATGGCGCATCCGGATTGACCGATTGCATGTATTTCTCAATGGCCTCGCGGGTGCTTGGATCATCCCAGGATAATGGAAGATGAACAACACGTCCCGGAACTTCGATGGCTTCGAGATCGCCGATATCGGCTTCCGCCTCTTTGACTAGATTAATCACCTCGTCTCTCTCGACCTCACGGCTTTCGAAGTGAATCTGGAGTGAACGTATCCCCGGTGTGAGATCCAGGATGCCGGGATGATTTTTCTCTCGGAACCACTGATAAACGACATGAGCTTTGAACCTCAAGTTGAGGTCCAGCGTCATGGGCCCGTATTCGATCAAGAGGTGGCTTTCACCGCTCGGACGAATGGTGACGCCAGGAAGTTCTTCGATCACCGCACTTCCACTTGGGATCGGCTGGGGCTCTGGTTGGAATGGATTCTGTACTGGAGTGAGACTTTGGATTATCTCATCCTGTTCTGCCCTCAGGGCGCGAGCATCTTCGTTGGAGACGGGATAGAAGCGAATCGTATCTCCGGGGCCAAGTTGCCCCATCTTCCAGAGGTCGGCTTCAATGATCGTCGCAGGGCAAACGAATCCGCCCAGACTGGGACCGTCGGGTCCAAGAATGACGGGCATGTCACCCGTGAAGTCGATTGTGCCAACGGCATAAGCATTGTCGTGAATGTTGGACGGGTGAAGGCCGGCTTCTCCGCCATCATCACGGGCCCAGGTTGGTTTGGGCCCTATCAAACGCACTCCGGTTCGGGCGGAGTTGTAGTGAACCTTCCAGTCAGTCGAAAAAAACATCTCGATGTCTTCCGGAGTGAAAAAGTCCGGCGTTCCATGTGGGCCATAGATGACGGCGATGTCCCAATGTTCTGTTGGGGTCGGGATCAAACCTTCCGGAGCTGATGATGATGGTTCGGTCTCAGCATTCTTAAGGTGGAGGACATCGCCTACCCGTAGTGCTCGACCTCCATGGCCGCCAAATTGACCGAGGGTGAAGGTCGATTTACTGCCGAGGTAGTCCGGCACATCGAGTCCTCCTTTGATCGCGAGGTAAGTGCGGACTCCGGATACGGCACGGCCAGCGCCAACCTTAAGGATAGAGCCGGCACTTACCTTTACGGGTCCGCCAAGCGAAATTGATTCTCCATCAAGAGTTACTGGTAGTTGCGCGCCTGCCAGGGCAATTTCTGCATCCTGATTGAACTGAAGGGTTGGGCCGGAGACGGTGATCTCGAGTCCGGCGGCATTGTCGGGATTTCCAACAATACGGTTGGCGAGGCGAAAGTTGAGGCCGTCCATGGGGCCCGAAGGCGGGATGCCCACTTCCCAGTATCCGATTCGACCGGGATAGTCTTGCACGGTGGTCTGAGTTCCTGAGGTAAGAACGTCGATGGTTGGAGCATGATACGAGAAGTCGCCCAGCACACTGGTGCTCATTGTGCCCGCTTCAGCAAAGACATCCGATGCTACAATTTGGCGCAGGTATTCGAGATTAGTCTCAATGCCGTGCACTGAAGTAGCGTTGAGCGCTTTGATCATCGCGTCGACAGCTTCCTCACGGGTGTCGTTCTTAACGATTAACTTGCCAATGAGTGAATCGTAGTGAGCGGAGATTTCGCTGCCACTGCCGATCCAATGGTCACAACGAATGTGATCCGGAAACTCGACTTCGGTGAGTAGGCCCGAGGAAGGCTGGAAGTCCTTACCGGGATCCTCGGCGCAAAGACGAACTTCGATCGCAAAACCATCTTCCTGGAAGGAATAGTCTATCTCGTCATCACCGGCTAGTTTCACCATCCACTCAACGAGGTCGACACCGGTGACGGCTTCGGTAATGCCATGCTCCACTTGGAGGCGGGTGTTGATCTCGAGAAAGTAGAAGTCACCCGTATTAGCATCGACAAGGAACTCAGCCGTTCCGGCGGAGCGATAGTTAAGAGTGGCTGCCATCTTGGCGGCGCCTTCGAAGAGTTCGGGCGCCTCTTCGCGAGTGAAACCGGGCGCCGGCGTTTCTTCGACAATCTTCTGGTGGCGTCGTTGAGCGGAGCAGTCCCGCGTCCCGAGCGCGACGACTTTGCCTTCTCCGTCTCCAAAGAGTTGGACCTCAACATGCCGTGCCCTTTCGATATAATTCTCAAGGAAGACACCGGCGTCTCCGAAATTTACCTGACTCGCCCGGGTAACCCTTTTGAATGCATCGCTCAAACCTGCTGAGTCATGGCAAATTTCCATGCCGATACCACCACCACCGGCGGTGCTTTTTAACATGACAGGAAAGCCGATCGTCTCGGCGGCTTCAACCGCCTCTTCGACGGACGAAAGCAGCGGCGTGCCCTCAAGTAAAGGAACACCGGCATCACGGGCAATCTGCCGAGCGGTATGCTTGAGTCCGAATTGGCGAATCTGATCGGCGGTTGGTCCGATCCAGGCGATGCCAGCTGCTTCGCAAGCTTCTGCAAACTCCGCGTTTTCCGAAAGAAGACCGTAGCCGGGATGGATGCCATCAGTCCCCGTCTCGTTAGCCACCTCGAGAATGCGTTCCGTATTGAGGTAGGATGCCGCCACTGGTGCCGGTCCGATAAGGAATGCCTCTTCAGCTTCCGTCACATGTGGAGCATCGCGGTCCGCTTCTGAGTAGACGGCGACCGATGGAATGCCGAGGGCTTTAAGAGTGCGGATGATCCGACAAGCGATTTCGCCGCGATTGGCGATGAGGACTTTGGACAACATGATAGTGTGTTAGTCCCAGATCAAAACTTCGACAGGGGTCGGATTGTAAGCGTTGCAGGGATTGTTCAGTTGAGGGCAATTGGAGATTAGGCAAATCACGTCCATTTCTGCAATCATTTCGACGTAGCGTCCTGGCCCAGAAATTCCATCTTCAAAGGTAAGGCCACCTTCGGGTGTGACGGGAACATTCATGAAGAAATTGATGTTGTTCGTGATGTCTCGCTTGCCGAACCCTTCGCCCCACTCATGCATGCCGGTGAGAAAGATGTCCCGACAAGCGTGCATGTGTTCGGTATTCTGCGAGTAACGCATTGTGTTTGACTCGCGAGAGCAGGCGCCTCCGACCGTGTCATGGTTTCCGCAAGTGTCGGCTGTGATCGTCAGGAGTGGGTTACCCTCGGTCGACATCAGAGTAGTGCCGGTGGTCAGGTAGAGAGCGTTTTGGTTTCGGACAGTAATGTCGGCAGCATATCGCTCTGAAGGGTCATCGGCATTATAGAAAAGAGTATCAGCAGCTTGATTTCCTTCTAGATCCAGAATGCGAAACGTCTGCCCTTTTGAAATCCTGTGCATCCAGTGGTCCCCAGCCTCGACCACCTTGCGATACGTTGCTGTTTCGGGAGAGTAAGTAGATTCAGTCATGAGAAAATTGACTCGGCTTTCGGCCAATAGATTTTTAGTTAGTTAGCAGAGAGGTGTTTCGTCCTACGAGCGAAGAGCATAGTAGTCCTGGGTGTTGAGATAGGCCCTGTCATTCTCGGGGCGTGAAGTCCTGCAGATGTCATCCTCGGTCACTGGATCGGCGCTAAAAACTTCAAGTTTGACTCGCTTAGGGTCGTATTCCGGATTGGGGTCGAGTGGATGCTGGCAGGTTGTCAGGACCACAAGAGTGTCCATTTCAAAACGGAGTTCGATAAAAGAGCCAGCCTCTGAGGAGCCCCCCACGAAATGGAGAACACCTGTGTCATCGCAGACAACTTTGGAGAATAGGTTCAAGTTCGGGACGATGTCTTTTTTCCCCAAGCCATGTTTTCCTAGCTCGATCAGAAAGTTGTCTCTCGCATTTCGATAAAATTTATTTCGTGCTTCCTGAAAGCTGCATTCTCCATATTTGTTTTGAACGAGTTGAGCATCAGTGCAGCCACAGACCGAGTCATGCCAACCAGCAGTGTCCTTAATGATAGAGCAAAAGATGCGTCCCATATCCGAGTGTAGGCAATGCCCTTCGGTCAATTGGAAAGTATGTTGGCCCTTAAGGGTATCCGGCATGTTGTAGCGTTCGATCATTTCATCGGCGTTGTAGAGCAGCATGCTAACGTTCGCTCCGCCTTCGATATCGGTGAACCTGATTACTTTTCCTCGACCGACAGTTTGCGACCACATGCCTCCGCCGGTGATGGTTCTTTCGTATAGAGTCTTCATATCGTTATTAAAATTAGAACCCTTTCCTCATATGAATGGGTGGAAGGATGGCAGATGAAATGGTGAGTTTGCCGGAGCGAACGCCTTTGCAGGTGATGAGTTTGTCGGCGATGATCTTGAGTCTTGAAGCCGGACCCTGGACGAGCATGACGACCATAGTGTGATGATCTTCAAGGAGGACATTTTGAGAGCTGATCACTTCGTCGATATATTCCCGTTGAATCTCGGCAAGCCCCTGCAACAGCCCCGGTTTTGATTCGTCGTAGAAGAGGGTGATTGTCCCCGCCATGAGGCTGTTTCCGCGCTCCTGAAAATGCTCGGTCGCACTTTGGTGAATCATTTCTGAAATCGCTTGCGAACGATTCTCGAAGCCGCGCCTGGAGACCAGCTCATCCAACTCATTGAACACGGTGGGAGGTAGCGAAATGCTGATTCGCTTTACCCCATGCGACTCTGTTTCGACTTCGGCCATGAAATTGATTTCTAATGAGTGTTACTTTTTAAAGCAGAAGTAGTACCAACTCTTTGGCCAGATTCATTTTTTTCGGTCAGGCAGACCGAGAATAACTCGAATTGCTCCCTTAGGGTCTCTGCCATCCAACAATTGACAGACCAAAGATCAGCGACCGGCTTCTTGGTGTAGGGCATGAGATGGAGGTAGCCGTCAGTGCCAAACTCAGGTGTCATCGTAATGGAGCGATAACCACGTGATGCCATAGATTCCCAGACGGTAGTCCACCAGTTTAAGTGAGATTCGACTTCCGGTTTATATTCCGGTGCTCGTGGGTCAGGGACTTGTGGCCCTTGCGCGTAACCGACTCGACCGTGAAGATGATGACACTGGCCTGCAAAGTGGAGAAGCTGCACCGGATCATCATCCATGACGAGTCGCTCGGCAACCGCACACCAGTGACTGAAATCTAGATTAAGTCTTAGCTCTGGGAGAACTTCAATGAGCTCGTGCGTAATCCACGGATTGAAGGTCGAGCGGCTGCGGTGGGTTTCAATTGTAATGGGAATATTGTATTCCGATTCAAGTTCGAGAATTGATTCGAAGAAAGGCACTTGCTGCGACATCGGCCAGGCATCCAGACCGGCCTGCGTATTAATGAAGATCGGGTTGAGGGGGAGGCTGCGCTCAATACCAAACCGAAGGTCATCGAGATGCTCTTGCGGGGTAGCGAGCGGATTTGGAACGTAGTCTCCCCCAGTGAAAACTTCGCCGATATATTGCAGGGTAGCTTCCTGAAGTGCTTCGCCAAACTGAGACTGCTCTTCCGAGTCAGTCGGTGCTGCCCCTTCGATGCCGTCGAACTTAGCATCCACTGCTTGTTTGACGGCTGCAAGGTAGCTCCCCTCGTGGCCCCAGAGTGGTTTAAAAAGGGATAGCTTCATGCTGAACTTCCGTAAACAATTCTGATTCCAAGATTGTCGCGTTTCGTCTGGGCTGGAAGTCCCTCCCGCGCGGAGGTTCTCAAGAGACGGGGAAGACCGTCCCACGATCCTCCCCGAACGGTGTAAGTTTCCGGAAGACTCGGTGTCTTATAGTCGGGGCGCCAAGGCGTGTTGGTCCATTCGTAGGTATTCCCGTGAAGGTCATGGAGTCCCCACGGGTTGGGAGGGTAGGCGTCGACTTCGGTCAGTTGTCCGGGACCTACCGGTTTAATTGATTCGTCGAAATGAAAATTAGCCAAGTCAGGAGTGAGGTTATTGCCAAAAGAAAACACATCGCGGCTTCCCGCTCGACAGGCATACTCCCACTCCTCTTCGGTGGGGAGTCGCCAGTTGCGATCGTCTGTTTCAATGCGAAGCCAGTCGACATAGGCACAGGCGTCATACCAGGACAGGTTGACGGCGGGCCGAGAGGAATGTGTCGTTCCGAGGTGACCTGGTTGAAACGTCTGCCATTCATCCTGTCTAATGGGATACTTTCCCATCTGGAACGGTGACTCGAATCGACAGACATGAGTGGGCGTCTCACTGGCGTTAGCGAATTTATCGTCCGCGACCGCTCCGATGGTGATTTCACCCGCCGGTATCAGCACTAGCTCTGGAATCGGAAAAGACATCAGACAATCAAGGCATCAAAATCGATTTCACGCCGGTTCCCTGGATCCTGTTTTACCCAGTTAGCCAGTTCTGAGCCGTTGCAGAACCAGGCATCTCCCGTGGACTGGATGTCGCGTATGAGGCGCTCTAACAAACGCACGCGAGATGGTCGTCCGCTGAGCCAAGGGTGGAGTGTCAGGACAAAGCAGCAACCGAAGTCACGCATCGCAGCAAATTCCTGCCACCAAAGTTGATAGACCTTATCGCAGTCTTCGGGAATGAATCCCCAAGCCGGGTCGGGATTGAAAGCAAATTGCTCCCAATCCTCAAGTAACCATTGTCCGGGAATTTCTACGAGGCCATTGGAATGAAGGAAAGGAACGTCATCGCTCATCATGCTGGCGTTGTAGAGCAGTTTGTGTTCCGCCAGCAAATCCGGGGTGCCGGGATTTATCTCGAACCAAGGCGCACGGAAGCCTTGAACGGTCACTCCGGCGGTTTCTTCAAGGATACCAATGCTTTTCTCGAGAACTGCTTTCTCTTCTTCCGGGGACAGTGTGTTGAGTTTTTCGTGGAGATGACCGTGGGCGCCGATCTCGTGGCCGGACTTCACGATCGTCCGGGTCATCTCGGGATGTTGTTGGACAATAAAGGAGGGAATAAAAAAGGTGGAGGGGATACCGAGATGGTCGACGAGACCGAGCAGTCGCGGAACCCCTACCTTGGGACCGTATTCGCATTGCGACATCGTGGTTAGATGCGTGGCCAGCGCTGGGTCTTCCGACAGAGCTGTCGTTTCACCGTCGACGTCGAAACAAATCATAACGGCACATTTCTTACCGTCGGGCCAGATGAAGCGTGGTTCAGGTGAATAGGGTTCAGGATTCGGGGTCATGCCATACTCCTTCAGGTGAGATTTCAGCGGGCGCGGTGAGATCGTACTTTTCCCAGCCCGCTGCGATTCCTCCATCGACTGGAATTGTTGCCCCGGAGATGTAGGAGGCTTCGGTGGAAGCGAGGAAGTGAAAAGCGGCCGCAACTTCCTCTGGTGATCCCAGTCGGCCAATAGGGGTGCGAGAAGAAACAAAAGGAATTTCGGGATTGTCAGGTATCTCGGTAACAGCGGGTGTTTCGATCGTGCCTGGCGCTACCGCGTTCACTGTGATGCCGCGCGAGGCGAATTCGATCGCGCCACATTTAGTGAGATGGATCACGGCGGCTTTGGAAGTGGCATACGCAGTGCCTGAAGGGATGCCCAACAAGCCAGCGAAAGAGGCTGTGTTGATGACGCGGCCTTTATCCTCGAGCATTTGCGCCGCCAACTTCAAACCGAACGCTACTCCATTGACGTTCACCTCGAAGGTCCTCTTTAGGATGGACTCCGTCAGTTCATTAAAGGACACTCCGAGCGGTTGGATTCCCGCATTGTTTACCAAAATGTCGAGACGTCCGTATTTCTTTCGGGCAAACTCAAAGGCGGCACGAAGTTCGGTTTCCGACGAAACATCGGTCTGAACAAAGTCTTCGGGTCCTGAGGCTGGCGGGAGGCGGTCTGCATTGATCACTTTGGCACCAGCCGCTTGGAATCGAGAGGCCACGGCTTTACCGATACCGGAACTCGCCCCGGTGATTAGAGCCACCTTTCCGCTGAGTGAAAACATCTCCATGAGTTTTAGAAGAGGCGAGCGTATTGATCGATTTCCCACTGGGAAACCGTTTGATGATATTGCCGCCATTCCTCAGACTTGTATGTGATGAATTCGTCCCGGAGTTCCTGACCAAGGACGCGAGTCACGAATGGGTTTTCAGCGAAGCGTTGCACGGCTTCATCGAGCGTGCGGGGCAATTCCTCGATGCCAGCTGCTTCGAGTTCGGCGGGTGAGTATTCGTAGAGGTTCTCTTCCTGGGCATCGCCCGGGTCAATGCCCTCACGAATTCCCTCAAGACCGGCAGCGAGGACCAAGGAAGCGGCGAGGTAGGGATTACAAGCCGCGTCCGCGTTCCGGGATTCCACCCGTCCTCCATTCATGGGGACTCGCAGGGCATTCGTCCGATTGTTTTTCCCGTAGCTGTTGAAAACGGGGGCCCAACTGTAGTAGGCCATCAATCCCCGTCGGACGAGACGCTTGTAGCTATTCACCGTTGGGGCGAAAGCAGCACAAAGAGCAGGTCCGTGCTTGAGAACGCCTCCGATGAATTGATAGCCGAGTTGAGTCAGTCCGAGTCCTCTGGGGTCTTCAGAGGGATCGCACTTGAAGAGATTGTTCCCGTTGTCGAGGTCATAAAGGGACATGTTGAAGTGCGCGCCGGAACCTGTCTTATCAGCAAACGGCTTGGGCATGAAGGTAGCAAGAAGGCCTTCCTCTGAAGCGTAGTGTTTGGCCATCATGCGGAAGAAGATGAAGCGGTCACACATGGTGAGGGCATCTGCATATTTGAAGTCAAACTCAAACTGTGAGTTCGCATCCTCATGATCTAAGGAGTAGAGATCCCAGCCAAGGTCGTTGATGGTGGAGGCCATCTTATTGATCCACTCGTAGCGGTCCATGAAGCGCTTGACATCATAGCAAGCCTTTACCAGATCATCGTCATCGTTGGGGATTTCCAACTGCCCTGACTCGTTTTGCCTCACGACAAAGACTTCGCACTCGATGCCCAAATTCATTCCGAAACCCATGTCAGCGGCTTCGGCAAGGACCCTTTTCAGCACAACTCGTGCGTTCACCTCGTAGGGTTTTCCTTTGAATTCGTTATCTGCTGGGTAGTAGGCAACTTCACGGTTCCAAGGAAGAATGCATCCTCGATCGAGATCTGGGACGGAGTTGATCTCATCATCGTTCGGACTCTGACCTAGGCCGTCGAGTGCGTAACCTGTGTAAAGTTCTGAGCCCTGCGCGAAATCCACAAAGTGATCGATCGGCACGAATTTTCCCTTAGGAACTCCGTGAATATCAACATAAGCACCAACACAGTATCGGACGCCTTCGTCTTTCAGTGAGTCGCGTATTCGGATTAGCTCTTCTTTAGTTCCCATGAAGGCATTAGTAACGTTAGGATTAGATTTGTCCTGGGGCCGGATCTCGATCGAGGGTTGGCCAAGTGTCGCGGGATCGGGCTGCGAGGAACCGTTGAATCAGCCAAACTGGCATCTCAAGGTGGCTGAGGCGCCCGCGTTGGTAGCCGGCTGTGTAGAGGCCTCGCTGCACAGCCATGCAGACCTCCATGTCTTCGAGGTGAAAGTTGATTCCAGCCTGGTTGGCCTGATCACGGCGTTCTTCGAAGTCAGGTAATTTTGTGGAATCTTTTGGAACGAGGATGGTTGTAAGAAGCTTCAGTCGATCCGTTCCCATCGGGATGATTCGATACCAGATGAAAGAATCTGCGGTCGTAACGCAGGTGAAGAGAGGGAATCCCATGATCAATCCCCAGCTCATCCGCTTTTCTTCAGGTAGGTTTGGGACCGGCGGAAAGGTATCCCAAAGTTTACCTTCTGATTCCATTTTTCGAATTTCCTCACGTAAAGAGTCTTTCAGTGGCAGATGACAACGGATGTGAAATGGCTTCTCGATTTCAGTCCACGTGTCACGAGCGGGCATCATGGTCTGGAGCGTTTTGCTGTGGGCTCCAGCATGGTGGTAGGACTCCATGAAGTTCTCGGCCAGGATCTTCCAGTTGAAGTTGCAGTCCCACTCGTTGGCCGCAATGAGCTCCATGTTAGCGAGATCCCATGGTGCAACGTCTTCATTTAGTTCAGCGTATTGTTCGGCGACAGAGCGTGGCGCGTTGCCGTCGAGGTTTACAAAGACGAAGCCGTTCCAGACTTCGGATCGGAAACTCCTCAGCGACCATTCGTCTCGCTTAAAATTTTCGGCTTGCCCCATTTCGGCACACGCCTTGAGATTCCCGTCGAGTTCAAAGGTCCAGAAGTGATAGGGGCACAGGAGAAAGCGAGTATTGCCGCACCCAGGGTTTCCTTCGGAAGGTGTTGCCATGGTGTGGCCATCATATCCAAAACCGGGCGGCATGATATCCATGGCACGATGGGGACAGACCCGGGAAAGCACCTGGATCTCGTTGTCCTTGTCGCGAATGATGATAAGTGGCTCACCAAAGGGATCGACATTGATGAAATCGCCGATGTTTTGAATCTGAGATATGTGGGCGAGGCAGAACCAGTCGTTTTTGAAAAGGTTGTTCACCTCCCAGGTAAAGAACGCTTCATCGGTATAAGCCTGGGGAGGGAGTGTGGTGCTTTGCTCAAGCGGCAGGTCGGCGATGCGCTCAATCTCTGCGAGGATTTCATCAACGGAGAGGTTGGGCTGGGCTCCGGGGATAGTGCCGCGTTCGTTGGCGTTGCCCGGTAGGCATGCCTCTCGGATGGAGGCTTCGGAAATGGGATTCATGAGAAGATGTAATTCGGTTGGTATTCATTGAAACTAGGAGGACACGCGAGTTGCGAGGGGTGCGCAGTGATAGGCTGCGTTGGGACGAGAGATTCCCGGCGAACTAGCGAGGGCAACCAAGAAAGACGTAGGTGCACACGGTGATCCCCAGTTGCAGGAGCAACTGATGCAAAGAAATGGGTTCACGATGGGAAGCCTGCATCTAAATGTGTGTCAGGTTTTTTTCGAAGTGCTCCCTTGCGATGGGGAAGAAGGAGGCTTCCCACTCCCATCGTTTCTGTTTCAGGAAGATACCTTTCATCTCTCCGAAGACCTGCTCAGTTAGCGGGTCCTCTTCGAAAGCATCAAGCGCTTCGGTCAAAGTCGAAGGAAGAAACTTGATGCCGGACTGCTTGAGCTCCGACTTGTTTTTCTCGTAAATGTTGGCGTTCACTGGTTCACCCGGATCGAGTTCCTCTTCGATTCCCTCGAGCCCGGCAGCAAGATGGATCGCCGCTGATAGATACGAATTGTTGGCCATATCAGGCGCCCGGTTTTCAACGCAATAGCGATTGAGCGGTAGACGGAGCATCGCGGAGCGGTTGTTGCGGCCGAAAGCAATGAGGACGGGGGCCCAGCTCACGTCAGCCATCTCTCCCTGCGCGAGAAATCCTTGATAGCTGTTATAGGTAGGTGAGGTGATAGCAGTGATAGCGGGCGCGTGACGCAGGATTCCGGCGCTGAAATGATAGGCCAGTTTCGAGAGTGGAATGCCAAGGCGATCGGCAATAGGATTGCTTTCCGGTTCCGGGGCGAAACGATTCTCACCAGTCTCAAGATCCGCCAGTGACATATTGAAGTGGCAACCGGAGCGGAAATCATCAGCAAAAGGCTTTGGCATGAAGGTCGCAACGGCTCCGATGGATTCCGCGACTTGCTTTGCCATCATACGAAAAAAGGTAAGACGGTCAGCCATGGTGAGAGCGTCGGTGTAGTCGCAGTCAAATTCGTACTGTCCCTGTCCACCCTCCTGATCAAACGAGAATAGACCCCATCCCAGTTCCCGAAGATGATCAGTAAACGGCTCGAGAAACTCCATTGAACCAAGCGTCTGGTGGACGTCGTAAGCAGGGCAGACTCCACCGAAGCGGTGGGTCGGAAGGGGTTTCCAATCTCCTGAATCATCCTGTTTTAGAACATAAAACTCCGGTTCCACACCAAGGTTGAGTTTCAATCCCAGTGCGGCGGCGCGCTCAATCTGACGTTTCAGAATTTGACGACTGTCATTCACGTAGGGAGCGCCGTGGTAGTAGAGGTCACCGAAGAAATAGGCGAAGCGCTTGTCCCATGGGCAGACGATCGCAGTGTCCAGGTCGGGAACCGCTGCACACTCATCTTCCTGGGGACCGACTAGTCCCATGCCTTCCATCGCTCCCACGGTGAATAGTTCGGATCCCCCTGCCATTTTATCGAGACATTCGATCGGGTTAACTTTGGCCTTGGGAACACCATGAATGTCGACGTAGGTCGAGAGAAGATATTGCACCCCTTTTGCTGCCAGATCAGTCTTAAGCTGATCTGCCTTCTTTTGATCAAAGGAGAAGCCTTCTGGCACTGCAAAGGTGGGCTTTGCGAATTCGTCGATATTCATAAAAGCAGATCAGGGAGAAGGCAGGGGAATTCCGGGAAGGTGTTCCCACTCCGAGGAGGGTAGAGGCGCTGACTCGGTCCGGGCCCGGTTAAGGATTTCGGCGAGCGCTTCCCCCATTTCTTCAAAGAGTTCCTTCCCACGGTTGGCGTCTCCCAGTGAGGGGCTGCCGGTGATTCCGTTGAGGCTGGTCTGTGCGACGGGGTAGCTGAATACTGTGCCTTCTGTGCGATCGGGATCATCTTCAACTGTGTTCATTGTTACAGTGTCAGGAGCAAGATGGAGGAGTAGGTCAGTCTCAGCGCGATTTGCGTGAAGATCTTCAGCATCGAAAACGAAGTAATCCCGGATTGAATCGGTCAGGAGAAAGGTATGGCGCAGACCCACTTGGAGCTTACCGAGGAACTCGAGGCGAAGTTTTTCTACCGCGACGCGGAGGCTAGCATCGTTGCCGAAGTGACTGTTGACGAGGAGGATTCGACTCCAGCCTGTGGCAACCGCCCAGGCTGCGATTTCGCGGACGGTAGCTATAAATGTCTCGTGCGTTAGAGAGAAGGTTCCAGGCCATTTAGGCGTGTGGCCGGACGACACAGTAAAGCTGAGAGCAGGCAGGATTGGGATCCCGGTTCGTTCCGAAGCGTAGCGACAAGTATTCTCGACGATGCAGGTATCCGTGTTTATGGGCAAATGGGGGCCGTGTTGTTCGGTGGCTCCGATAGGAAGCAAAAGAAAGCCATCACATTTATCTCGAACCGCGGCAACCTGCGGCCAAGTCAAGGAATCGAGTTTGATGGGGGTATCCATGGAATCAGTGTTATTCGACGTCGTCGCCTTCTACTGTCATTCGAGGAAAGGGAAGCTGGTCTTGCTTTTCTGCGCCTTCGGGGTGGATCAGTTGATTGATTCGGCGCTTTGTTGCGATGAACTCAGGCGTGATGGTTTGATCTAGCGTCCGCGGGCGGGGCACAGGAACCTCGATAATTTCATCAACTTCACCGGGGTTCGCCTTGAGAACCAGGATCCGATCAGAGAGGTAGACCGCCTCATCCAGATCATGAGTGATGAAGAGAATGGTAATATCTAGATTTCGCCAGATTTGCAGTAGGTAGCTTTGCATCTGAGCACGAGTTTGAGCGTCGAGTGCTCCAAACGGTTCGTCCATCAGAAGAATCCTAGGACGATTAGCGAGTGCTCTCGCGATCGCGACCCGCTGCTTCATGCCTCCGGAAAGTTGGTGAGGATAGCTGTTCTCGAAATCCGAAAGACCCACGAGCTCAATCCATTGGCGGGCATCAGCTTCAACGCCTGGTCCGGTTTTGCCCTCCATCTTCGGACCGAACATGACGTTTTGTTTCACGGTCAGCCAAGGAAACAAGGTGTAGCTCTGGAATACCATTCCGCGGTCTGGTCCGGGACCGGTAACGGGAGTATCATCGAGACTTACTCGTCCATTGCTTTCGGTTTCGAGGCCGGCGAGAATGCGAATCAAAGTCGATTTCCCGCAGCCGGAAGGGCCGATCACACACATGAATTCACGACGAAAGACTTCGAATTCAACGTCGTGCAGTGCAGTGACATTCCCTCCTGGGGAAGGAAAGACCTTACCTAGTTTTTCCACCGAAAGTACTACTGGTCGCTGCTTTAGCTGGTCGAACCTATCTTTGACTTGCTGTGATTGGGTGCGGTAGTCGATATTGTCGATGATGGGGGGAATCATGCCTCGTTCGGTTGATGTTTGCGTTGCGGTAAATCAGGCGGAAGACGTGCTTCAACAGCTCCACGGAACCACCGCGGAATGAACATGGCCGCCTTAATGATGGGATTGGTTGAAGCAGCAGCCCCTTCTTCGGTGTAGGGGAAAATGATGCCGCGAAGTAGGGCCAAAATCTGGTCGGTGAAAAAGCCGATCAGCCCAATAAGAATGATAACTGGAAAAACGAGGTCAAAATTCCGGAAGCGGCCCTGAGTCTCAATAAATTCAGTCAGACCGCTTTTCACTCCAACCAGTTCGGCAATCACCAACCAGGTCCAGGCCCATCCTAGGAGAATGCGGAGGTCGTTGTAGAGATTCGGAAGGATACCAGGAATCACCACCTTGGTGAGGAGTTGTCGCTGATTGGCGCCTAGCGTTTGGGCGGCCTCGAGAAGAGGAAGATCGAGTCTTCTCGTCGTGTTGGAAACAACAAGAACCAGTTGGAAAAAGGTGCCAACGAATACGAGCGCTATTTTTGGAGCGTCGTTAGCAAGAAAGATAGCAACCAACAGCGTACTGAATGTAGGTGCCGGCATGTAGCGAAAGAAATCGGTGAACGGCTCAACGAGTTTTGAGAAAAACGAGTAAGTTCCGCAGAGGACGCCGATAGGCACTCCAACCAGAGCGGCAAGAAGAAACCCCCCAAAAACGATCTGCATGGAGTGCCCAATCCGCTGGACCATAGAAGGCCGGTCGTTTTCGCCTGGCATCGAAAGAACTTTGAAGCCCGATTTGGCGACTTGATCGGGGGCAGGAAGGTAGTCAGGGTTGGCAGGTTTACCCTGAGGGATAAGGCTAAGTAACGGAATCGAAATGAAATTGTTGGAATCGTAAGTCAGCGAAACGGCGCTCATCGCGCTCCAGTTTTTTTTGGCGATCGCGATATTTTCCTCGGTCAAGGGAGGAGAATTAGGAACCCATTCGCCACTAGCGATGTCCGCCCATGCCTGGTAGATAATACTGTCCTCTTTGCTTTGATCCTCATTGATGATCCCGTGGGAAATGAGAACAGGTGCAAGATGCCGAAGGACTTTTTTGTTTGCCCGCCGAACGGAGCTCTCCGTGCTGCCGCCAAGGGGATCATCGGACTTGAGTAGGGCTTCAACGTCCTCGTTTTGTTCACGGACAGCTTCTACGAACTCGGGAAAGAAGCCTTTACTGACTCTATCTCCAGCAATGTAGACAGTCGTTACATCTTCCCGGTCGGCAGAGATTTGGAGCTGAATGTCAGGGTGCCAGAGAAAAGGCAGGTAGCTGATAGCTGCCCAGATAGCCAATGGCAGTGCGAAGGAGATGAAAGAGAGAATGGTGGTGCGCTTACCGGAAAGATCCCGCCGGACGACGAACCAGGGCTCTCGAGGTAGGGAGCTTCGCTGAGACCAGCTCATATTCGGAGAAAGTCCCCCCGGAAGCCTGCTGTAGGTTTCCGGGGGATGGGCTCTGCCAAAGCTCACTCGGCCATTTCAGCCAACACCTCAAGAGTTAGACTTGGGTCGAGATACTTTTCAGTATCGAGAGAACCTTCGTAGACTTCGTATTTCACGTTGAATTCATCAGAGATAACTGAAGAGCCGTAAACTGAGCCGAGGCCTTCGGCCTTCTCCCAGATTGGTTTCACTTCATCGCCCGTAAGAATGTAAGTTCCGTCAAGGAATGGCTCGTATTCCTCTGGAGTAATGGAGACACGCGAGGAGAGGATCTCAAGAGCTTCGTCGAGATTGTCTTCATCGCGGATAAAGTCGACGACGCGATACCACACCTTGATCACTTTTTTCCAGTCATCGCGACGTTTTTCAACCGACTCAGGATCGGCGTAAATGATGTCATAGATGATGCCCGGTGCGTCAGCTGAAGTGAAGATGGGCTTTGATCCAGAAACCAGTTTTAGAGCCTCACCCGAACTGGGTTGCCATGCGGCAATCGCATCGACAGCACCCGAGGCAAGGACTTGCGGAGTTTCGTTGGTAGGGGTGTTTACAATGGTTATCTGGCTGGCATCTAGATTATTCATTTCAATGCCTTTCAGAAAAAGCAGGTGGGTCACAAATCCCTCTTCAAGTCCGATTTTTTTCCCGTAGAGATCTTTGAGAGACTCGATACCCGGCTTAGCAACAATCATGTCATTGCCATTCGAGTAATCGGTGATAAGAATTCCAACGGATGGCTTTCCTGTGGCACCGGTGACGAGCGCATCTCCATTGGTCATTCCCACTCCGTCGAGTTGTCCCGCTGCATAAGCGTCCATGGAGGCAACGTAGTCATACCACTCGAATTCCACCTCGACACCCTCTTCTTTAAACCACTCTTTTTTGATCGCGATCTCCCAGGCTACCCAGCCGGGCCAGTCCGAATAGGCGATTTTTAGTGGTTCTGCGAAGGTGGCAGTTTGGGTAAAGAGAACCCCGCAAAAGGCCAGAGCCATGAGTCGGCCGGTTCGAAATGATAGATGTAGAGCTTTCATCATTATTGGATTTCGGTTTGATATGATTAATTTGGTGATTTGTAATACGAACATGTGAAATTTGTATTACGCTTAGTTCCAGTTAGTTAAGAGGAGCAGCTTCTATGCCAACGATGATTTGATGAATGGATCAAGCTTCTGTAACTGGTGGAATTCGCTGAGGATCAGTGGAGTGGATACTACGGAATTAGTAATTCGTATGGTCAGATTTTCAGATTTGAGTGAACGTTTCGGTGCTTGCTTTACGATTCCGTAGTTGTTGGTTAAGACTCGCTTAACACATGCATGTTCCTCGGACCGCCTACGTTCATCACCTTGATCCGATTGCGATCCATTTCACGGATAGCTTCGGCATCCGATGGTATGGCCTCGCCTACGTGGCGGGCTTTCTGATTGCCTATTTTCTGATCAGTTGGTTCGTGAAGCTGAAGATCAGCGAATTGAAGAAAGACCAGGTGGCCGACTTTATTACCGTGGTCGCCGTTGTCGGGGTGATGCTGGGTGGGCGTCTCGGTTTTATGTTGTTCTACAACTGGGACGCCTTTTCGCGGAACCCATCCATCTTCTTTGATTTTCTCGGGGGAGGTATGTCGAGTCACGGGGCGTTTGCAGGGCTGATTCTCGCGGTGTGGGGCTATGCGAAGTTCACCAAGAAATCGTTTCTCGGTCTCGGCGACAACCTGGTCACGGTAGCGCCTGCCGGGGTCTTTCTTGGCCGCCTTGCTAACTTCATCAATGGCGAGCTCTACGGGAGGAAGACTGATGCCTCGATCGGAATGAAATTCCCCGAGGAGTTAAATCATGTGGTCGAGTCGCCCGACGGTCGTTACCTGATGTTCTCGGTTGAGCAGTTTCGGGAGATCGCGTCCAAAGCTGGAGAATTGCTGCCGAATTTTTCCAGTCAGCTTGAGACAGTCATCACCCAGGCGCAGGCGGCAGGTAGGTATTCGCATGCGATGGCGGCGGACCTGCTCATCAGCACCTCACGCGAAAATCCTGACTTTCGAGCCATCCTGGGGGAGTATCTCACAGTGCGTCATCCCTCCCAGATCTACCAGGCCTTGGTGGAGGGGCTGGGAATCTTTGTTCTCCTGATGTTCATCCGCCTGAAGTGGCGGGACCTCTATCATGGGGTTCTTTCGGGCATTTTCTTCATCGTCTACGGTATCGGCCGGATTGTGGTTGAAAACTACCGGGAGCCCGATTCGGAGCTGATTGGCTCCATGTCCAAGGGGCAGTTCTACTCCATCTTCATGATTGTTGTCGGTGCCGCGTTCCTCGTTTACGCCTTCATCGCGAAGCGTCGCACAGTGCTGCCGGAATCGTGACGTCTTCGGCGGGGGAGAAAGAGGCGTTTCTCCATCTGCCTTCCTCTTTGACCGGCGGCCGTGTGGGTGCTACTTTCGGCGCCCTTTTGATCCTGAATAACTATGAGTTCTCAAGACGGTTCTACCGGCTACAAAGCCACGCTGAATCTGCCCGAAACCGAATTTCCGATGCGTGGAGATTTGGTGAAACGCGAGCCTGCCCGCCTCGAAAAGTGGGAAAACAGCAAGCTTTACGAGCAGATCATCGCGAAGCGCAAAGACGCCGACTCGGATCGTTTCATCCTGCACGACGGACCTCCGTTCGCCAACGGCGATGTGCACATGGGAACTGCCTTGAACAAGGTTCTCAAGGATCTCGTGCTCAAGAGCAAGTCTATGGCCGGCTACGAGTGCCCCTACGTTCCCGGTTGGGACTGCCACGGACTGCCGATCGAATTCAAGGTCGTTAAAGAATCCAAGGGCCTTGAGCCTGCCGAAATCCGGACCCGTTCCGAGGCTTTTGCCCGTGAATGGATTGACACCCAGCGTGCTTCGTTCCGCCGACTTGGTGTCCTCGGCGACTGGGACAATCCCTACCTGACGCTCGCTCCCGAATACGAGGCCGACATCATCCGCGTGTTTGCTCAACTGATCGACCGAGGACTGGTCTATCAAAGTAAGAAGCCGGTGCAGTGGAGCTATGGTGCCCAGACCGCTCTGGCGGAAGCAGAGGTGGAGTATGAGGACGTGAAGGATCTTGCGATCTTTGTGAAATTCCCTCTCACTACCGGTGAGCTTGCTGGAAAAGCCTCCATGGTGATCTGGACGACCACTCCGTGGACTTTGCCCGCCAACCTGGGGATCGCGGTGCATCCCCGCTTCACTTACCTGGTTGGAGAATTTACTCACGTTGAACGCGAGGTCACAGAGACTTTCGTTGTCGTCAAGGAGTTGCTCGAAACTTTCGAAGAAAAGACCGGCTTCGCACCGTCCGGCGAATTGGCCGAGATCAAGGGCGAAGCCCTCGAAGGCTCTGAAGCTCAGCATCCGTTCCTCGATCGCACCTCGAAACTGATTCTTGCCGAATTTGTGACCACTGAATCCGGAACCGGTGCGGTACACATCGCCCCCGGCCATGGTGCTGACGATTACCTTGCCGGACAACAGAACAATCTCGGCCTGCTCTCACCGGTCGATGATGAAGGAAAATTTACCGACGAAGTCGGAGTCGATTTTCTTGTTGGCGAACACGTGCTTGAATCCAACGTTCCGATCATCAAGTTGCTCACCGAAAAGAGCGCTCTTATCGGAAAAGAAAAGTACAAGCACAGTTACCCGCATTGCTGGCGTTCCAAGACACCGATCATCTTTCGGTCGGTCCCCCAGTTTTTTATCCGCATCGATGAGCTGCGTAAAACGGCACTCGACGAGATCGACAAGGTCGAGTGGTTGCCTCACTGGGGTCGTAACCGAATTTATGGCACGGTGGAATCCCGCCCTGACTGGTGTATTTCCCGTCAGCGCACCTGGGGTGTTCCGCTTCCGGTTTTCTATTTCCCGGGTGAAGACTTGCCTAACATTGATGCGGAGCTGGCCCGCAAGGTGGCGGATATCACCGAGGAAGGCGGCACCAACCTCTGGTTTCAGCATGACGATGCCTGGTGGGCTGAAAAGCTCGGCCTCCCCGAAGGCACTCGTCGTTGCACTGACACGCTCGATGTCTGGATCGATTCCGGTTCCAGTCATGTAGCAGTGATGGATCGCCATCCTGAATTGAGCTGTCCGGCTGACCTTTACCTCGAGGCGACTGACCAGCACCGCGGTTGGTTCCAGAGTTCGCTGATGCTCAGCGCGGCGGTCCGGGACGCCGCGCCCTACAAGTCGGTAATGACTCACGGCTTTGTCGTCCGTCGTGCCACCAAGGAGGAAAACGAGAAGCGCCGCGCTCAGGGCATGGAGCCAGTCAAGAACCTCAAGGTTTCCAAGTCCGACGAAAGCGGCGGTAAGCCGATGAATGCGGCTCACTTCTACAACAAGTTCGGTGCCGACATCGTCCGCCTCTGGGCCGGCTCGGTCGACTGGCAGAACGAGGTACCCTTCAGCGAAGATATCTTTAAGCAGACCGCTGAGCCCTATCGCCGTTTCCGCAACATCCTTCGAATCCTGCTCGCTAATCTGAACGGTTTCGATCCTGATAAGCATGCTGTCAGCAGCGATCAGCTGCCACTCATCGACTGGTGGATCCTCGAGCGCCTTCACGATGTGGAGCGTGAATGCGAAGAAGCCTACGAGGCCTATGAGTTCCGTAAAGTCTTCAACACGCTGAACCAGTTTTGTGCGTCTGATCTCAGTGCGTTCTACGTCGACATCACCAAAGACCGAATGTATTGCGACGACGAGAACTCCGTACGCCGCCGGGCCACGCAGACGGCGATGCATCGTGTTTTCAATTCCCTGGTGAAGTTGATTGCCCCGATCCTCGCCTACACCGCGGACGAAGCCTGGGAGTATGCCGGTAACGAAACGTCCGTTCACCTTGAGCTTTTCCCCGAGCCTGATCCGAAGTTCGCTCACAATGAAGCCGGCGATGCCATTGAGCAATTGAGCCGTCTCCGCGATTTGGCGCAGGTGGCCATCGACGCGGCGATTAAGGCTGACCAGTTCAAGAAGCGTGAGCGGGCTGCGGTCACTTTCCAACTCCCGGCTGACGATCCGGCGCGTCACGTGCTGGAAAAATTCGCCGATGAGGCCCTCGAGTTCCTCATGGTTTCTTCCTACACTGTGGAAGAGGCCGCTGAGACCAGCGCAACGGTTGTTGAGACAACCGCAGGGGAGTGTCCTCGCTGCCGTCGCTCGATGCCTCTGGTTGCGGGCTCCGGTCTTTGCGGACGTTGTGACTCCGTGATGTCAGGCCTGAGCTGATCAGTTTGATGAAACTGTTTTTCTACCTGAGCCTTCCGCTCTTTATTCTCGACCAGCTATCCAAGCTCTGGATCGTGATGACGTTTCCGATTCCACCGGAAATGCCGCGGGTGATTGAGGTGATTCCCGGTTTCTTCAACATCGTCCGCGTACACAACACGGGCATGGCTTTCGGTCTGCTGAACGGCAACCCCTACTCAAACTGGATCTTTGGAACGATTGGTATCGTCGCCATTAGTGGCGTCGTGACCCTTTTTCGCCGTGGCATGTTTCCTGACAAGCTCAGCAAAGTGGCGGCTGCACTGCTGCTCAGCGGGATTATTGGCAACCTGACCGATCGGGCTTTGCCGGGCAGGGGATATGTGGTCGACTTTCTTGATTTCCTGCCGCCATTCTACGACAAACTGGTGCCTTCGTCAGGCGGTCACTTTCCTTCCTTTAATGTTGCTGACTCCTGCATTTGCATTGCAGCTGGACTCTTAATCATTTCCGCCTTCCGCACGCCGAAAGAGGAGACGGCGACTCCGGAGGAATCTGAGGCGTAACCCGTGGCATGAGTTCAAAAGGTGCACTCATTCTGGGAGGAGTGTTTGTGGTGGCTTTCCTCCTTCTTGGATTTGGCCAGTGCGGCTATGATCGCATCAAGACGTTGCAAACGCTTGAAAATGCTGAGGCAGATGTGGTCAGCGAGTATCCTGCTGTTGACGTGATTCGCCCTGCTGAAGTGAGGTTGCATCAAAGTGGCGGTCAGGCCGTCCTTCTCGTTGATGCCCGGACACTCGAGGAGTTTGAAGTGAGTCACCTCGAGGGGTCGGTTCACCTCACTGATAAAGAGGAGCTGCTTGCCTACCTCAAAGAGCGTCAGGAACCCGTCGATCTCCTTGTGATCTACGGGGCGCTGGGCTACCGGTCGGCGAAGTTGGCCGACTCTTTGGCAGGAAGTGATGTCCCAGATGTGGCCAGCTTGAGAGGGGGCATCTTTCGCTGGGTCAATGACGGTGGAACTGTTGTCGATCAAAATGGTGCTCCCACTTCCTGGGTTCATCCCTGCAACAAGCACTGGGGACGGTTACTGAAGAAAGAGCATCGATTCGATCCCAGTAGCGCTCAATAGGTCCAGGGATTTTCGCCTTTCGAAAGTTTTAAACCTGAGGCAACTTGTTTGATCTATGATGAAACTATTGCCGATCGTTTTGCTGACCCTGACATTAATTGCTGTTTTCTCTGCTGGATGTCAGTCCAACGAAGTCGATTCAGCCACAGTGAATGCACCGGGAGGGGCAGCCGGGGGCGAAACTTCAACGACGCCGGTCGGGCGCCAGCGTACCGCTTCCGGTCTTCAATATGAGATGCTGCTTCCCGGAACCGGGATGAGGCCAAATCGCTATTCGACGGTGACGGTTCATTACATTGGCAAGTTGACTAACGGATCTGTTTTCGACAGCAGTGTGCAGCGAGGTCAGCCGGCTACATTTTCCCTGCAACAGGTGATCGCTGGCTGGCAGGAAGGCATTCCCCTGATGCAGGAAGGATCAAAGTTCCGTTTCACGATTCCGCCTCACCTCGGCTACGGTTCTGCGGGGGCACCTCCCAAGATTGGTCCGAACGAGACGCTCATTTTTGAGGTCGAGCTGATCCGGGTGCACAACTGATCGCTTTCGAATCACGCTTTGCTATTTTGATCGCCGCTGTTTCTCTCCAAGTTGCGAAATTCGGGAGCTTTTGGCCCATGGAGGGTCGAGTTCCATCTCGACCGATTGCGCTTGCTCAGGCTGCCCAGCAATAGGGCCGGGCAGCAAAATAACCCGTCATCCAACGGGGTCCACTTTTTCCAAAAATGGTCAGGTCATTGACCTGACAGGGCAGGATGACCCGTTGAAGGTCTTGGGATGGGTGTGCTCAGGAAATGCTGGCCACCTTAGCAGCGATGCGTCCTTTGAGGCGGCTAGCAGTGTTTTTGTGCAGCGCCCCGCCTTTAGCAGCCTTGTCAGCGGCTGAGGCGAAAGCGTTGTAGGCAGTCGCGGCAGCAGCCTTGTCTCCAGCCTCGACAGCAGTGAGAGCGACCTTGCGGGCGTCCTTCAGGCGTGACTTGAGGTTACGGTTGCGAGCGGTCCGGACTTTGGTCTGGCGGACGCGCTTGAGTGCTGATCTGGAATTAGCCATTTTTGTGGAGTGTTTCGCTCAAAATCGAGTCTGAGGGCGCGGAACATAAGCGATGCCAGCGCCACGTCAAGGGAGAAACCGAATCAGTTCGAACTCATGCGGAACGGGCGGAAGTCCCGTTTCATTGGGACTTCCATCGCTTCGGCAGGAGCAATGCGGATATGAACGGCATTCGGATCCTCGCATTCTGGCTTGTGAGTGCCGATTCGCGCGGCTGCCCCGGGCTGGAAATGGGCTGCTGGCTGGTTCAATTCGGCCGTTGGCGTGGTTGGCGCTGAGGGCGGAGCAGCGACGCCGGACGCTGTATGGAAAGCAGGAGCGGGAGCTGGAGCCGGACCTGATACGGCTGGAATTGAGGCCTTTCGGGCCACAGCCGAGGTTCCGGTAAGCTCCCGGGGGCTTGATTCCAGGGGAAGAGCTTCCATTTCGAGGCCATCGGGGCCTGAGTTGCCGATTTGAGGCACAGGAACCTCTTTGCTGAGATCTTTCTTTGTGATGTAGACCGTCGCGCCCTCGCCCACCTTGCGGTAGAGATCGATCACGTCCGTGGATTTCATGCGGACGCAACCGTAACTGACCGGCTTGCCGATGTCTTTTTCGGCAGCAGTGCCGTGGATGTAAATGCAGCGGGAGTAGGTGTTGTCGTTCTTTCTTTCTGTTCCCCGGAGCCAGAGGATACGGGAAACGATGGGGTCACGGCCGGGCGAATTGGGCTTAACGACTTCCCCAGTCCATTTGCGGCTCTTGAAAACAGCGCCGGCCGGCTTTCCTCCACCGATCTTTTCGGCGACCTCCATGCGGCCAAGAGGAGTGCGGTAGCTGCCCTTTTCATTGCCCAGTCCGTATTTCGAGGTCGAAACGGGGTAGGTATTGACCACCCGTCCTTCCTTGTAGAGAACCAGCTTCTGGGCGGGAACCGATATCTGGAGCACACTGGAGGTGTCCTTCTTTGCGGTTGGCTTAGTGGAGCAACTCGTTGAAAACAAGGCAGCCGCGACAATCATAGCGCTGGCGGCAATTTGGATTTGTGTTTTCACTTTCATTCGGGTCTAGCAGCTATAACGAAAGGCAGGCGATTCTATTAGAATGCCTCTTAGCTAATTCCCGAGAGATTGGATGAAAGTTGAGGAGAGTGGTCGGCAGGAAATCTGCCTACAGAGATTATAAGGCAATCTTAACTAAAAGACAAATTTCTAGCATTCTTTGCTGCCGGAATTTACTTTGGACCGTTCCTATAGGGGAGTATTGCCCCTGCCGCCCTATGTCTCGTTTTTTAAATTTGTGGATCATCTGCAGCCTCGTGGGGCTATCCGGAATTTTTGGCAGCCTTATCGCCCAGGAAATTCCGGACGAATTGCTTGAGGACGAGCACGTTCGCGAAGAGTTCGGAGTTAACCAGTTCACGACCCCTTCGATTCGGAAAATTTTCGAGGATCTGCAAACGCTGCGCCCCCTTCCGTATGACGAACTGAAACGCCAGTGGCCGGAGGAAGTTCCCCAGGATCGTACCGAGTTGGCCCTCAGCGTGGGGTTTCTTCTTGCGGATGGTTTCTTCGCTGTTGAGTCGGAGCAGCTCTACGATCTCGAGCCGGTGGGTCGCACCCTTCTGATCCATGCCAAAGGGCTCGGGTCAGGGTCTCGTATCTCCAGTCACATGAACAGCCTGCTCCAGAAAGCGGCCGGTAGTGACTGGGAAGAGCTTAAGCTCGAACTCGCCCGCACTCAGAAAGATGTGGAGAAAGAAATGGTCCTGATTCGTGATGTGGATGCGGCTAATTTGATCAGTCTCGCCGGATGGCTGCGCGCTTTCGAGATTGGTTGCACCGCGTCACTCAATCCCTACAATCCGGAGAAAGCCTCTATCCTGGCACGACCGGAAGTAGTCGAGTATTTTATTGCTAGTCTCGAGACGATGGAGCCTCGCATCCAGGGCAACGAGACGGTCAAAGAAATCCGCACTAACCTCAAGGAGATCGAGGAGAAAATTGATCTACCGGAGCAGGAGTTACTGAGTGAAAATGAAGTTGAGGATCTACGCCTAATGGTGGAGACGCTCGTGGACGATATCTATGGATCCAAGCGTGTTATCGTTTCTACTCAGGGTGGTGCGACCAAGCCGAAGGGAGAGACACCGACCACGGTAAAGCCCGATGCCACGGGCGGCGTGATTTCGGGTGAGGTGCCGGAGTAGGTCTTGGGCTTTCTCCGGGCATCATGCCTGAGAGACCGATTAGCGCTCCTTGGGGAGCAGATACTTGGAAGCCTGCTCGACGTCTTTATCACCACGCCCGGATAGGTTGACGACGATGATCTGATCCTTGTCCATCGCCGGGGCAATCTTTTTCACGTGAGCCAACGCATGGGAGGTTTCCAGTGCTGGAATGATTCCTTCGACGGCCGCCAGTTCCTGGAAAGCATCCAATGCCTCGTCGTCAGTGGCATAGGTGTAGTCGACGCGGCCGGCGTCCTGCAGGAAAGCGTGTTCTGGTCCGACGGCAGCGTAGTCCAGTCCTGCTGAGACGGAATGAGTTAGCTCGATTTGACCGTCGTCGTCGGCAAGCAACCAGGTCTTGGTGCCCTGAAGCACGCCGAGTTTGCCTCCCTGGAAACGGGCGGCGTGTTCGCCCTGCTTGATGCCGTGACCACCAGCTTCAACGCCGACCATCTTCACATTTTCGTCGTCGAGAAAAGGATGGAACATCCCGATGGCATTGGAACCCCCCCCGACGCAGGCGATTAGTAAATCAGGAAGACGCTTTTCGCGTTCCATGATCTGGGCGCGGGCTTCGACTCCGATGACGCGATGAAAGTCGCGCACCATCATGGGGTAAGGATGCGGGCCGAGGGCACTACCGAGAATATAATGAGTGTCGCGCACGTTGGTGACCCAGTCGCGAAGCGCTTCGTTGACCGCTTCCTTCAAGGTTTTCTGGCCGGCTTCAACGCCACAGACTTCAGATCCGAGCAGTTTCATGCGGACGACATTGAGGTGCTGACGCTCCATGTCGATGGCGCCCATATAAACAACACACTCGAGTCCAAAACGAGCCGCTACCGTGGCTGTGGCGACGCCGTGCTGTCCGGCCCCGGTTTCGGCTATGATGCGTTTCTTGCCGAGTCGCTTGGCAAGCAGGATTTGACCAAGCGCGTTGTTGATCTTGTGGGCTCCAGTATGAAGGAGGTCCTCACGCTTAAGGTAAATCTTGGCGCCGCCAAGTTTCTCTGTCCATCGCTCGGCGAAGTAGAGTGGCGTTTCGCGGCCACAGAACTCGGCTAGCAGTTGTTTCAGCTCGGCCTGGAACTCCGGGTCGGCCTTGGCTTTGTGGTATTCAGCGGTTAACTCGTCGAGGGCTGCGACAAGGGTTTCGGGGACAAAGCTGCCTCCGAAGGTTCCAAAGTGTCCGCTGGCGTCGGGCTGTGCTGCCGTGGTTACCGTGCTCATGTGGATGGTGATTACGTTTCGAGTGCCGGAATTGTTTTCATTGCTCGCATTTCTGTCGGGCCGTGTATATTCGCCGCGTCAGAGGCTGTGGAGTCATGGCAGGTAAACTCCGCCAGGGCCGGAAGGCAGCAACGGTAGCTTGTCCATGATTGCCGCAGTTCTCTGGCACTTTTTACAGTGATCAGGCGGCAGCGGTCTCGCCAACCTGAAACACCTCTCGGGCGTCCGCGACTTCGCCTCTAACAGCGGCGGCGGCCACCATCACAGGTGACATTAGGATGGTTCGTCCGGTCGGGCTTCCTTGGCGCCCCTTAAAGTTTCGGTTACTGGAGCTTGCGCACAGCTGGTCTCCAACCAGTTTGTCCGGGTTCATGGCAAGGCACATGGAGCAACCGGCGCCGCGCCATTCAAAGCCTGCATCTTCAAAAATGGTGTGAAGTCCTTCCTGGCGGCAGAGGTGATCTACGATCTCGGATCCTGGAACGGCAATTGCCTGAACACTCTCGGCGACCTTGTGGCCCTTGAGGAACTTGGCGGCTTCGCGAAAGTCGGAGAGACGACCGTTGGTGCAGCTACCGATGAAGCAGACATCAACCGGCGTGCCGGCGATGGGAGCTCCGCCTTCGAACTTCATGTAGTCGAGGGCTTCCTCGATGGAGGCTTTCTCTTCCTCGTCGTCCACATCGGCGGTGGAGGGGATATTCTCGTTCACAAAGATGCCATGGTCAGGAGAGATGCCCCAAGTGACGGAGGGAGCGATGTCCTCGGCCTTGATGTTTACGACGTCGTTGTAAACGCAGTCTGCATCAGAGGCGATTTCCGTCCATTCCTCGACGGCTGCCTCCCAGTCGCCACCCTTCGGCGAGTAGTTGCGGTCCTTGAGGTATTCGAAGGTCTTCTCGTCGGGATTGACGTAACCGCAGCGGGCTCCACCTTCGATGGACATGTTGCAGACCGTCATGCGCTCCTCCATGGAGAAGTTATCGAAAACGCTCCCGCCGTATTCGTAGGCGTAGCCGATACCGCCCTTAGCGCCGAGCAACTTAATAATGTGGAGCGCCACATCTTTGGCGTAAACGCCGGGAGGAAGCTCGCCGTCCACGTTGATGCGGCGGACCTTGAGCTTGGTCATTGCCATGGTCTGGGTGGCCAGCACGTCGCGGATCTGGGTCGTGCCGATACCGAAAGCGATCGCACCGAAAGCCCCGTGGGTCGCGGTGTGGGAGTCACCACAGGCGATGGTGGAACCGGGTTGAGTGATGCCCTGTTCGGGGCCCACCACGTGGACGATACCCTGACCACCACTGCCAATGTCAAAGAAAGTCACGCCGAACTCTTCACAGTTGTCGCGAAGTGCCTGGATCATGTCCTGGGCAAGGTTGTCTTCGAAAGGCTCAACCTGGTTCTTGGTAGGGACGATGTGATCGACCGTCGCAAAAGTGCGGTTGGGATACTTCACCTGGAGACCCAGATCGCGAAGCATCCCGAATGCCTGCGGGCTGGTGACCTCGTGGATGAGGTGAGTACCGATGAGAAGCTGGGTTTGTCCGTTGGACAATTCCCTGACTGAGTGGGCTTCCCATACTTTTTCGAAGAGACTTTTGCTCATATGCCTGTCGTGTAAAAATTCGGGCGGGACAGTAGCACAAGGTCGCTCAGAGCGATAACGGAAATGTCGCGTCACTTTCGCTTTCAGGGGCAGATAAAATACTTTAGCTCCATTGATTTTCGGTGCTCCTGCGTTCTAGACTGGGACGTTCGCATCTGATACCGCCAAGAACTCTGAACTTACATGAAAATGACTGCAAAAATTGGAAAACTGATGATTCTGCTAATGCTCTTCACCGGCATGTTTCTGGTTGGATGCGAAAAGACCGTTGAAGGCATCAAAGAGGATGCTTCCGACGCCTTGGAAAAGACAGAGGAAGCAGCAGAAGAAGCCATGAAGAAGTTAGGGGATGCTGCAGCTGATAAGGTCAAGGAAGCGACCGGTGCTGCGGCTGATAAGGTCAAGGAAGCCGTCGACGAAGCTGCCAAGAAAGTCGGGGAAGCGACCGAGTGACTGGTTTCCCGCAACCAACCGATTCACAAAAGCCTCTAGCTGGATCGGTGGGGGCTTTTTTGTCTCTGGAATTCAGCTGTCAATCGTGGCACCCATGACTCCGGCCGCAACCGCAACGACTATAACAATTGGGTAAAGCGCTATGAAAATGATCATCCAGATGCCAACGAACTTCCAGAAGGCACGCATTTCATTGAGAGCTCCGACCAGGGTGGTTTCAGCAGGTTGGTTGATCAGTTGTGAGCACCGGCTGGAAAATTTGCTGAGCTTGAGGGCTGGGTAGATATAGACGATAGCTAACACGATGTAGAAAGCACCCATCAAGATCATCCCGATCATGCCGCCCATCTCGTCCCCTATTTCGTCAAAAGCTGCCCCTGCAGCGCCTCCGACGGCGCCGATGCCCACCAGGGCAATCCCGGCAAAAAGCATGAATCCCGAGCCGATCCAGAGCATGACGCTGAAGAACAACGTCCAGCCCTTCGTCTTGGCGAGTTGGTCAACAACAGCGGACGAAACGTCGCCTGATGCAGGAGAGAGGTAGGATTCCATGTTGCTGTTCTATCCCATTTTGAAGGGGATAGCAAGGACGTTGCCTTTTTGGTTTGTTAGAGTTCAGGTGTGTTAACTGAACCTGGATGGGACCGGCAGATTAAAGACGGCCTATTGATGCGAGCAGGCGAACTTGAGGATGCTGGCTAGTCGTAATCGTTGGCTTCTATCCTTTACCTTTCAATTGAAGCTCCAAAAAGGGTGCGGTTTGACTTTCCTCGACCTTCACAATTTCTTCCGGCGTGCCGGCCGCGACGACGCTACCGCCGTCCGCTCCGGCTTCAGGGCCAATTTCGATAAGGTGGTCGGCTTCGGCCATGATCTCGAGACTGTGCTCAATGACAACGACGGTGTGCCCGTCGTCGACGAGATGGTGCATGACCTCGAGAAGGCGCTTCACGTCCGCAGTGTGAAGGCCGATACTGGGCTCTTCGATGAGATAAAGGTTCGACTTGGGCTTGCGGTTCTGGCGGAGTCGCGCGTTAGCCGAGCGACCGATGCCGCGGGTCAGTTCGGTGACAAGTTTAATGCGCTGGGCCTCGCCTCCAGACACGGACGGGCTGGGTTGGCCGAGGCGAAGGTAGCCGAGGCCGGTGTCCTTCATCAGGTTGAGGGTTCGGGAGATCTTCGGGTGACCCTGGAAGAAATCTGCCGCTTCCTCGATCGAGAGTTCCATGATGTCCCCGATGGATTTGCCGTTGTATTCGATCTCGAGGGTGGGGCTGTTGAACCGTCGACCCTGACATTCCTCGCAAATGACGTAGGTCGTGGGAAGGAAGTTCATCTCAAGCTTGATCTGACCGTTGCCCTTGCAGGCTTCACAGCGACCTCCTTCGGTATTGAAAGAGAATCGGGAGGCGGTGTAGCCTCGCGCGCGTGATTCAGGCAGTTGGGCAAAGAGCTTGCGGATCTCGTCAAAGACTTTGACGTAGGTCGCCGGAGTGGAGCGTGAGGTTTTGCCAATAGGGGACTGATCAACTTCGTAGACCGCTTCGAGCTGGTCAACACCCTCGATCTCTTTCCAGGTTTTCTTCACGACCACCTTTTTCTTTGCTACAGCTTTTTTCTTGGCATTTTTTCGGGTTGGCTTTTTCAGTGCTGAATCGACTGCGGGCTTCAGCACGCCGCGCATGAAACTGGATTTCCCGGACCCCGAGATGCCGGCGATTACGGTGAGCCGTCCTACCGGGATACGAACATCGATGTTCTTGAGATTATTGGCGCTGGCGCCCTTGATTCGAATCCACCCCTCCTTACGGCTCTTCGCAGGGAGTTTGCGGCGGTGCCCTTTCATGGGGTGGATAAGCGGCCTGGTGAATGCTTCCAGAGTGGGAGAATGGCAGCTTTTATTCTCACTGTTGAAGAGTTGTTCCGGTGGTCCCTCCCAGACAACTTCGCCTCCGAATTGGCCAGCTCCCGGTCCGAGGTCGATAAGGTGATCTGAGCGCCGGATCGTTTCTTCGTCGTGTTCTACCACAACCAGGGAATTACCCTTGTCCTTGAGCTCGCCGAGGGTGTTGAGCAGTTTGGCGTTGTCCCGCGGATGCAGGCCGATGGTAGGCTCGTCGAGCACGTAGAGTACGCCGCGCAGGTTGGAGCCAAGTTGGGCAGCCAGGCGAATGCGTTGGCTCTCCCCGCCGCTGAGCGTAGTGGCGGAACGATCGAGTTGGAGGTAGCCCAGGCCGACCTCTTCCATGAAATGCAGGCGCTGGGTGATCTCGGGAATGATATCGCGTGTGATGAGTGCGGCCTGCTTTTCGAATTTGAATCCGCGGATGAGCTGCTTTGCTTCGCTGACCGAGAGCGCGCCAATCTCATGAATGGCGATCTGCTTCTTGCCCTGTTCAAGCCGAACGAATCGCGCAACTTCGTTGAGACGAGCCCCGTTGCACTCGGGACAAATCTCGGTATCGCTCTCATCTTTGGCGCGGGATCGCCGGTATTCTTCCCGCAACTCAGCGTCGAGCTGTGACTCGGCGTCACGCTCGTCGGAACGGACCACCCGTTTCTCGACGGTGCCGTAACCCCTGCAGAGCGGACACCAGCCGTGGGGGGAATTGTAGGAAAAGAGACGTGGATCGAGTTCTTCGAAGGAGCGTCCCGTGTCAGGATCGCTCATCTCGGTATTCGCCACCTGGATACGGTTGTGAGGATCGAGGAAGCGAAGCGTGCGTTTGCCAAGGCGAAGTGCGGTTTCGACGAATTCGAGCACGTCTTCCGGTGAAGTCGTCGGCGTTACTTCGCCGACAATAACATCGATAGTGTGTTCCTTGAATCGTTCGAGGCGCTCGAACGATTCAACTTCGACGAACTGCCCGTCGACCAACAAGGTGTCAAAACCCTGCCGCCCGGCCCATTCTGCGATATCGGTGTGGTACCCTTTTCTCGCCTTGATTAGTGGCGCCATCACTTTGACGGGACGCTTGCCATTCTTCGAGGTTTCACGGATTCGGGTGACAATGGAAGTGACACTTTGTTTCTCGACCTTCTTTCCTGAGTCGGGAGAGAACTGGGTGCCGACCTTGGCATAGAGAAGACGAAGGAAATGCCAGACCTCGGTCACGGTGGCGACGGTGGATTTACCGCCTCCACGGGAGATGCGTTGTTCGATGGCCACTGTGGGAGGCAGGCCTAAAACAATATCAATGTCAGGGCGCTCCATCTGCTCGACAAACTGGCGTGCGTAGGTGGACATGCTGTCGAGGAAGCGACGCTGGCCCTCGGCAAAAAGAATGTCGAAGGCGAGAGTGGATTTGCCGGATCCACTCAGGCCGGTGACGACGACAAACTCCTCCCTCGGAATGGTGACGTCGATTCCCTTGAGGTTGTTTTCCCGGGCGCCATGCAGCTGGATGGTGTTGGTGGCACGATCGGTTTCGTAGAGAACCGGATTCGATGAGTCGGCGACCTTGAGCTGTTCGCGAGCCACCGACTGGCGGGGAGTGAGATGCTGAGAAAGGTAGCGACCAGTGTGTGATCCAACATGGGCCATGACTTCTTCAGGCGTGCCGGCGATGACTACCTCTCCGCCGTGAGCTCCGGCTTCCGGGCCAAGGTCGACGATATGATCCGCACATTTGATGACATCAAGGTTGTGCTCAATCACAATGACGGAGTCGCCCGCATCGACGAGTCGCTCGAAGACTTTCAGCAGCATGCCAGTGTCATCGAAGTGGAGGCCGGTGGTGGGCTCGTCGAAGATGAGCAGGCTTGTTTTCCCGTCCTTCCTGGCCCGCTTCGGTTTGGCGAGCAGGTGGCCGACGAGCTTGAGGCGCTGGCTTTCCCCGCCGCTCAGTGTGTTGAGAGGTTGGCCGAGTCTCAGGTAGCCCAGGCCGACGTCGGAGAGTAGTTGAAGCCCTTCGACCACATTCTGTGCCTTGCGATTGTCGATCTTGAAGAAGAACTCGATCGCCTCGGTCACTGTCATGGTGAGGACCTGGTGGATGTTCCTGCCCTCTAGTTCGATCTCAAGCGCTTCGGGCGTGTAGCGTTTACCCTCGCACTCGGGGCAGGTCACGTAGAGATCGCTTAGAAATTGCATCTCCACTTTTTCATAACCATTACCCATGCAGCGGGAGCAGCGTCCCGCACCGCTGTTGAAGGAAAAATAGCCGGGAGTGAGGTCGCGTGATTTACCCTCTGGCGTTTCGGTGAAGAGTTTCCGAATCGGTTCAAAGATCCCGGTGTAAACTGCTGGAGTCGAACGCGGAGTCTTGGCGAGCGGCGCTTGGTCCACCATGACGACCTCGCGAACGCGTTCCACTCCCTGAATGCCCTTGCTGGAACCCACCTCGGTGTCAGCGCCGGAAAGACCGAGTTGTTTCATGAGGTTACCGTAGAGAACCGAGTGAATCAGGGTGGATTTGCCGGATCCTGACACGCCAGTCACGCAGCAGAGAATGCCAAGGGGTATGTCGACATCGACTTTCTTGAGGTTGTGCTGAGTGGCCCGCTTGATGGTGAGTTGGTACTTCGGTTTGCGTCTTATTTTCGGAACCACAATCTCACGGCTTCCGCTGAGATATTGCAGGGTGAGCGCGTCCGGGTGTTGCTTGGCGAGGGGTTTAGCCTGCGCGGCGGTGTGAGCCCCGGGGCCGGCGTAGACGAGGTGGCCTCCGTCTTCGCCGCGTCCCGGCCCGATGTCGATGAGGTGATCTGCGGCTCGAATCACGGCTTCCTCGTGCTCGACGACAACAATGGTATTGCCGAGGTCGCGGAGACGTTGCATCACGCCGATGAGCTTACCGACGTCGCGCGGGTGCAGCCCAACGGTGGGTTCATCGAGAACGAAGAGTGTATTTGTCAGGCTGGCGCCGAGACAGGTAGTGAGATTGACGCGTTCAGTTTCGCCGCCGGATAGAGTGCGGGTGGGTCGGTCAAGGTTGAGGTAACCAAGCCCCACTTCACGGAGGTAGCCGAGGCGATTGCAGATTTCCTCGTAGAGCATTGTGGTAGTGCGGTCTTCAGGGCGCACCTTGATGGTCGTGAAGAAGGTCGCAAGGTCATCAATCGAGAGTTGCCAGAGGTCGGGCAGGGTTTTGCCATTGATCTTGAAATTGAGAGCCTCAGATTTAAGCCGGGTGCCCTTGCAGGCTTTGCATGTGGTGTAGCTGCGGTAACGACTTAGGAAAACCCTGACATGCATGCGGTAGGCCCGGGACTCGAGCCAGTCAAAAAAGCCTCGGACACCGTACCACGATCCGATCTGGAAGGCGTCTTCCGGGTCGCCGCCTTCACCTTCAATAATCCATTGTTGATCTTCCTCCGGGAGTTCGTCGAAGGGCGTGACGATGCTGAGCCCACGGGCGCGGGCGCAGCGCTCAAGGTCTTCTTCGCATTCGTAGTAGGAATCGCCCTGGAAGGCGCGAACAAGCCCCTCCGCGATGGAGAGCGATTTGTCGGGTATGGCCTTATTTATATCTATTCCGATGACGCGTCCGAAGCCGCGGCACTCAGGGCAGGCACCCATGGGGTGGTTGAAAGAAAAGAGGCCGGGGACCGGGGGCTTCAACTCCGTGCCGGTATCGGGCGAGGTCCATTCCCTGGAAAAGGCGGCCTGCTCACCGGAATTAGGATCTACGACAGTGACGACTCCTTTGCCGAAATCGAGAGCCCGTTCGAGAGCTTCCAAAAAGCGGGAGCGACGGGCGGGCGCGACCCGGTCCTGGATAACGTCGACTTTGCCGGGCAGTTTTTTCTTATCGTAAGCCTCCGGGGAGTCGACGCGGTAGGGCTTGCCAAAGATCCAGACTCGAGCATAGCCCTGTTGCTGAAGGAAATCGAAAAACTCGACTGCGGGAGTGTCAGTGGGGACGGGAACTCCGAAGAGAATGAGCAGGGTGGTGTCCCTGCCAAAGCGTTCGACTGTCTTACGGTGGATCGATTCGGGTGAATCCGGTTCGATCAGGTCGCCATTGATGGGATCGTATCCGCGACAAAGGCGGGGGAAGAGCAGCTTCAGGTAGTCGTTGATCTCAGTGATCGTGCCGACGGTGGAGCGTGTCGTCTTGACGGCGTTCTGTTGCTCGATGGCGATCGCCGGAGGAATGCCGTGAATGGCATCGACCTGCGGTTTGTCCATTCGGTCGAAGAACTGCCGGGTGTAGGGGGAGAAAGTTTCGACGTAGCGACGCTGGCCCTCGGCGTAAAGCGTCTGGAAAGCGAGGCTCGATTTTCCTGATCCGCTCGGCCCGGTCACGACAGTGAGTTTGCCGATCGGAATGTCGATATCGATGCCTTGGAGATTGTTCTGCCGGGCACCGCGAACTTCGATACTGGGAGTAGAGCTGGAGGAGGATTTTGGCATTCCTTGGCAACCGGACGTCGGCCGGAGTCTTTTTTCTTTCTCTTTTTCTTACTCTTCCCGAGCAAATTGAGACGCAGGTAAAGCGGTGCCATTACCCGCAGAAAAAGAAAAAGAGTAAGACGGGTGGTCCCGGAAGGGAAGCCAGCTCAAGAATGCGAGCTCAGCTTGCCGGCATTTTCCAGTCCACGGGGACTTCGAGGGATTGGTTGAACCGGTTCTTGTATTTCACCATCCCGTGCTGAGCCCCGTATTCGTGCACCAGCTTGGTGACCTTGACGTCGAAGCAGCAGTATTCGGCTATATCCATGATACGGCCTTCCTGCCACCACTTGATGGCGTCGGTGCCGACCGCGGTTTTCCCTTCGCCCAGGGTCTCGGCAGCCACTGCGTCGAGCTTGGGTTTGTGCTCGAGAACTTGCTCGAGATCGAGCATGAGGTCGAGATTGGTGGTTTGCTCTTTGAGGTCGAGAATGGTGTAGCCCATTAGCACTTCATAATCGAACCAGATGTGGTTGAAGCCGACGACCACGTCTGCGGAGACAAGTTCGTCGATCAGGCCCTGCACATTTGCCTCGTCGTAGATCATGTAGGATCGGTTGGCAGAGCTGTAGGTCACGCCAACTGACATCTTCATGTCAGCCTTGCGGTCCCAGCCGCCAACATCGTTGGCGGAGCGCTGGGTTTCGAGATCGAAGTAGACGTAATTTTCTGGCATGTTCGTAACGCTCTTACTCGTAAGGCTCGAACAGGTTCCAGGGCAAGTCTGAATAGATCGGATTCAGCGGTTCAATTTCATCGAACTCGCCTTCGTCGCTCGATTTCAGGGCTAGTGCCCAGATGCGATCAAAACTCTTGAAGTGATCATTGGTGCGCTTTTCGGCGTAGTCGCGAGAGGGCTCGTGGTTCATCAGGAACGCCCAGTCGCTGGACTGCGCGAGGAGCAACTCTTTCGTCATCAGCTGCATGCAGCGTTGACGGTGAGCGATGACCTGCTCGGCGCAGCCCTCGCGGTTTTCCACGAACAGGCGGACAAAGCGGGCGAGTTGTTCGGCGCGCTTCTGGATTTCGTTGTGCACCCAGTTGTTGCTTTCGCTCGTCCAGGTTTCGAAGTAGCCACCTTCGCCCCAGGATGAGGACACCGGCGTCACCGTCGGGAACTCGCGCTCGGCGTTGTCGGCGAGATAGGAACCGGGGCTGGTAAAAGTGAAGTCACCGCGCTCGGCAGTCTTGCGAAAGATGCGTTCGAGGAAGCTGGTGCCTTCGTACCACCAGTGGCCGAAGAGGTCAGCGTCGAAAGCACAGACAATCATGGGGTTTTCGACCCCGTCGGCTTCGAGTGATGCGAGCTGAGCCCCACGGCTGGATACGAAGTGCATCGAGTGCTCTGCGAGCGCCTTGTCGGCGAGCTCCACGTCGTAGGGTTCACTCTCGTTGTTGTCGCGGGAGGAACGGAAATATTTCAGGCCTGTGAACTGGCGCTGCTCTGAGTCGTCAAGATAGTCGCGCAGGTGTTCGATGGGAGCATCGAGACCAACATCACGCATGAAGTCGCGATAACGCCCATCGCCGGGGTAGCCTTCGTCTGCGCTCCAGATTTCACTGCTGCTGTTCTGGTCACGTCCAAAAATAATGAGGCCGTCCGGAGTTTCTCCCGGGATGAAAGGAAACAGTTCGTTGGTCTGTGGCGCGTCGGCCATACCGTGTTCCTCAACAAGGGTCCAGTCGATACCTTCGTTCTTGAGGATGGCACTTATGGCCGGGGCGTAAGCGCATTCCGGAAGCCAGAATCCGCGGGGCATCCGTCCAAAGCACTGAACGAATTGGCGAATACCGGCCCGGACTTGTGCCTGGACAGATTCAGGCACCCGCATGAGCAGCGGAAGCAGTCCGTGGGTCGCGGCGCTGGCAGTGAGTTCGAGATGACCGCTGTCGCGCAGATTGATGTAAGCGCGCACGAGATCACCGTGCCAGTCGTCGATGAAGAGAGAGCGGAGTTTATGAAATCGATCTTCGTAGGTTTCCGCCAGATTGCCGAAGCCGGTGACATCACCGCGTTCCACCTCGTCGCGGCAGAGACGCAAGGTTCGATCGAGGTAGGCGAGAGTGCGCCGCTTCAGGGTGCGGTCCTGGAGCATGGCCAAGAAGGTCGGCGAGAGGTTGAGCGTCAGTTTGTAAGGCACGCCTTCCTCGCGAAGACGGAACAACATTTCGAGGAGCGGCAGATGCGTTTCGAGCACAGCGCTGTGGAGCCAGTCCTCTTCGAGGCAATGGGCGACCTCCGGGTGACGAACCCAGGGAACATGGGCATTCAGCACGATGGAACAATTCCGACTCATGAAAATTTAAGAGACTGCAACATTACTAAGGCAAAAAAAGCAAAGATGACCAGCACTATCCTTACTGGAGAAAGGCGCTCGGCGGAGGATTCGAGTTTGAGGTGCTGGTCCCACAAGCATTGCCCGGTCGCCATGAGTCGGAAAAAGCTGAACGTCATGCCGATAAGCATGAACGGGAAAAGGTAAAAACCAACGCCCATCAAGTAGACGTAGAGTGAACGGCCAAGGGCGCGGAACGGGCTGGGGCGCTCGCCTTCAAGGGTGCGAACTCGAATGCCGAAGATGGCTTTTCCGGGGGTGGTTCCCCAGAGATAAAGCATGGCGGCTTCAAGAAAGTGCCAGCCAACGAACGCACGAACGATGGTCGATGCGATAGCCATGGCTTCCTCAGAAGCAATCTGCTCCTGGTAGCGGACCAGCCAGTCCGCCATTGATTCATTCTCCTTTGGCATGAGGAAACTGGTGTCTACAAAGAAGTAGACCAGAGTCATCACCAGCATGCAGTCGAACATGCGGGCCCAGAATCGGGTGAAAGGGTGCACTCGGCGAATAAAGGAGGGGGCCACCGCTGGAGTTTGTCCGCCGGGAGCCAGGGTCGGCTGCTTCGGCAGGTCAGGAACCACGTCATCGGCTGCTTCGGCAGCCTCAGCGGCTTCTTTTTCCCGCTTTACCGCCTCGACCATGCTCTCGAGGGCCGGGACTTCCTTGATAGGGAGCCAGCCCTCCTGGTCCTTGTGCCAGGCGAGGGTGTCAGGGGTGACGGTAGCGTCTTCAAGCAGGCTGCCCACCCTGAGCAAAGTGAAGGGCCCCTTTTTGTCGCCGTCGATGGAAAGATAGAACTCCATTGATAGAAGTTACGAAGTGAAGGAAGAGAAAATTACTCGCTGCGGAGCGCTTTGGCCGGTTGAAGTGAAGCCGCGATCAGGGCGGGAATGAGAGCAGCGAGGGTGCAGGCGAGAAAGGATCCGACTGAAATGGTGATGAGATCCTTGAGACTCTGCTTGGCAGGAATGCCGCCGTCCACCTTGTAGATGTCCTCGGCAAAGATGGCGATGCCGAAGGTGTCTCCGAGCCAGGCGCCGATGGTGTTGCGCTCGAGAATTGTCCATTGGGCCAGCGCCATTCCGACTGCGACACCGATAATGCCGACGAGTAGACCCTGGAGCAGGAAAATCCTGACAATCTGCTCTTCGGTGGAGCCCAGTGCCTTGAGCAGTCCGATCTCGGATCGTTTCTGCACGGTCACGGTGATCATCGTGTTCATGATGCAGAAAGCGCCGACCACCATGATCATGAAGAGGATAATATACATGGCCTGCTTTTCGGTCGCGACGGCATTGAAGATGCCGCGGTAGCGTTCGCCCCAGGTCATGGCCCGAAACTGCTGGGGAAGAACGGCATGAAGTTTTTCCGAATACTCATGAGCGCGGAAAGCATCCTCGACGCGGGCAGCGACCCCGTGGCATTCCTCGAGATCGAAACCATAAAGAACCTGAGCGGTCTCGAGGTGGATGTAGACAAACTGGCTGTCGAAGTCCCAGTGCCCGGAATCAAAAATACCGGTGACGGTCACTTCCTGGGGAGCGGTAAACTCGCGGAATTCATCGAAGAGCCGGTCGCGTTCGCTTTCATCTGCATTGGAGAGCTTGTCCAGTTTCTCCATGAACGACTGCACGTCGCGCGGGGACTGCAGGACGATGGTGTCGCCGACTTCGATGCCCTGGGCATCGGCGATGCCGTCGCCAATAACAGCGGAGTAGGGGTCTGGCAGGGTGAAGTCACCGCGTCGGACGGTTTCGTTCGATCCCGGAGGGGAAGCTGGATCTTTCTGCATCGCTATCTTGCTCTCAAGTCGCTCAAGTTCGATGCCTTCGGGAGGCATGATGCCGCGAATCGTGGGAGCGCTGCGGAGGCCCCGGTAATCCATGATGACCTGGCCGCTGACGAAAGGGGTGATTCCGGTAAAGCCTTCGATCTTCTGCATCTCCTCCAAGACCGGAACGAAGTCACCGATAAAGCCACCGGCGTCGACGGTCAAGTGAGGCTCAAAGCCGAGAATGCTCTCCTTGAGTCGCTCACCATAACCGGTAAAGACGGCGATGACTACCGTCAGCATCCACACCGCCAGGACGACGCCGAGGATGGAAATTACGGTGATGATCGAAACGAAGGTGCGCTTCGGTTTGAGGTAGCGGGCCGCTATGAAGGGGCTGAAAAGCATAACACAGGGTTGACTTGCGCCTACGTTACGCGCTTATCCTGAATTCGATAGTTTAATTCATCTTCAACAATCTCTCTATGACTGGCGAGCCCTCTGAAAAATATAAAGCCTTCATTTTCATCGGAGCACCCGGCTGCGGTAAAGGGACCCAGGGCAAAATTCTAGGTTCGATTCCGAGGATTTATCATTTTGCGATGGGAGACGCTTTTCGATCGATGGACACACGCACGCCGATCGGTCAGGAGTTTGTCTCTTATTCCCGGAAAGGGGAGTTGGTTCCGGATGAGCTGACGGTGCGCTATTTTAAAATTCAGGTCGATGCCCGGGCCAACTTGCACATGTTCAAGCCAGACATCGACATTATGATTCTCGACGGCATTCCGCGCAGTGTGGAACAGGCCAAGCTGCTCGAGGACCATGTCGAGGTTTTGCAGTTGTTTCATCTTTCCTGTCCAAATCGCGATGAACTCATTACGCGGATTCGGAAAAGATCTCTCAAAGAAGGTCGAATGGATGACGCGATTGATGATGTGATCCAGAAGCGGATCAAGACCTACGAGGACGAGACCAAGGGTCTTCTCGATTATTACTCCGACCGACGCACCGACATCAATGCGAACCAGTTTCCCCTCAAGGTGACCCATGACATTCTCGGTGAGATCCTGAATCACCCCGAATGGCAGGAATTCGCCGGTGAAATTTGAGGCCTTGAACCAAGCGATCCAGCGGGCCGCGGAACTGATTTCAAAGGCAGATTCGCTCCTTTTCACCGCGGGCGCGGGCATGGGAGTCGACTCCGGGCTGCCCGATTTTCGGGGTAACGAAGGTTTCTGGAAGGCCTACCCTCCTTATCGCAAACTGGGACGCAGCTTTATCGAAATGGCGAACCCCCAGGGGTTCAGCAGTGATCCCGCCTTTGCCTGGGGATTCTACGGCCATCGACTGAATCTCTATCGGGAAACGAAACCGCATGAAGGATTTCAGATTCTGCTCGAGTGGGGGCGAGCCAAGCCGGGTGGTTGCGCGGTGATGACTTCCAACGTCGACGGGCATTTCCAGCAAGCCGGATTTGACCGTGAGCCCGTTTACGAAATTCATGGCAGTATTAACCATTTTCAGTGCACGCTGCCCTGTGGGGATGAGATCTGGTCGGCTCAGGGACTGGAAATCGAAGTGGATGAGGAAACCATGCGAGCCCGGCAGCCATTACCGCGTTGTCCCTACTGCGATGCCTTGGCTCGCCCCAATATTCTCATGTTTGGTGACTGGAATTACATCGGGAATCGCAACGACGAACAGCGCCGGCTTTTCGATGCCTGGCTCGCTGAAAGGCGGGAGAGTCGAATTGTGATTCTCGAGTTCGGAGCTGGAAAAACGGTCCCGACGGTCCGGATGTTTTCCGAGGAAGTCTGTCGGCAGTCTCCTGAGGCAACCTTGATCCGCTTTAATCCGCGGGATCCGGAGGTGCCACGGGACCGCGATGTGTCGATCGCATCGGGCGCGCTTGAATCAATCCTTGCGATTGCTTCCTGCCGTCTTGAGGAGTCGTAACGATCATCGTGGATTCAGAGAGGACATTCGACGAGTCACTTCACCCGCAGACGGCGAAGTGGTTTCGGGAAACCTTCGGAAAGCCGACCGAGGCTCAGGAGCTTTGCCTTCCTGATATTGCGGTAAAGCGGTCGGTGTTGCTGTCTTCACCAACGGGGTCAGGAAAAACGCTGGCCGGTTTCCTCGGAATTATCGACAGGCTTGCGAGGGAGCATTATGAAGGCCACCTGCCGAAGCACGGGATTCGATGTGTCTACGTGTCGCCACTGCGGGCTTTGGCCTATGACATTGAGAAGAATCTCAAGCAGCCGTTGGCCGGGCTGGGGCTGGATGAAGTGATCACGGTCGGGCTTCGAACCGGCGATACGTCTTCCGCAGAACGGCAGAAGCAGCGAAGGAAGCCGCCTCACATTCTGATCACGACGCCGGAAAGCCTCGCCATCGTCTTGCCGCAGAAAGGATACCGCGAGGCCTTGGGGCGATGTGAGTTTGTTATTGTCGATGAATTGCATGCCTTTGCTGAGAACAAGCGGGGATCTCATCTCACGGTTTCGCTGGAACGACTGGAGCGAATTCGGGGGAACGTCGAGCCCCTTTGTCGCATTGGCCTTTCCGCCACCGTAGCGCCGCTCAAAGAGGTGGGTGCATTTCTATCAGGTTCGGGACAGGCGTGCCGAATTCGGGAGGCTTCGATCGGACGTCGTTCTCTCATTGAAGTGATGACGCCGCTGCGGCGTCAGGCCTACCCGCCGGCGGGATACACCGCGACCCGGGTGATCACTGACATGGCCCGAATTGTCGATGGTAATCGCGCGACTTTGATTTTTACCAACACACGTTCCGGAGCGGAACGGGTTTCTCACCGGCTCAAACTGGCACTCCCGGATTTGAGCGAGTCAATTGAATGTCACCACTCCTCGCTGGATCGCGACGTTCGCCAGGAGGTGGAGGACCGACTCAAAGATGGGGAGTTGCGCGCTGTGGTGTGCTCAACCAGTCTCGAGTTGGGCATCGATATCGGGCACATCGACACGGTGATCATGGTGAGCACGCCGAAAGGAATTTCGCGTGCCCTGCAACGGGTAGGTCGGTCAGGGCATTCCATCGATCAGACGAGTCACGGGGTTCTCGTGGCCACCAATATTAATGATCTGATTGAGTGCATCGTATGTGCCCGTCTGACTCATGAGCGGAAGCTCGATCCGGTTCGAATCCTCGACTCAGCTTCTGATGTGGTGATCCAGCACCTCATGGGGATGGCGATGGATGATGGGGTAAACCCGGATGAAGCCTTCGAAACGATTCGATCGGCTTACCCGTTTCGTGACCTCGATCGCACCTTGTTTGATAGACTGATTGAATACCTGGAAGGCGGGGGGCGTTCGCTTCAGCAGCAGTATCGCCAGACTTTCGGAAAGCTAGAGGAGCGGGACGGACGCTATCACACGGTTTCGAAAAAGGTGGAGCGGGAATACCTCGTCAACGTTGGAACGATTCATGCCGATGGCATGGTGAATGTCCTACTGGGTCGGCGACGACTCGGAGCGGTGGAGGAGCGATTTGTGAAGGGCTTGAAGATGGGAGATGTATTTGTGCTCGCCGGCAAGACAGTGAAGCTGATCGACAGCTCGCCCGCAGAAATCATCGTTGAAAACGCTTCCGGTCGCCTGCCAACGGTCCCGGCCTGGAATGCCAACAAGATGCCACTGGCGTCCGGCATCGCCAACGAAGTGGCGCGCCTGAGAACCGAACTGGACTGGCGTCTTAACCAGGTAGGAGGGGAGTCTGAGGAAGTGATCGACTGGCTCGTCGAGGAATGGTCGATATCGCAGGTGAATGCAGCGGCGATGATTGAGCATTTCGAAAACCAGTCCGTTATCTCTAAGGTTCCGCGACAGGATCGAATGCTCATTGAGAGATTCATTGACAGCGAAGATGAGGAGCGAATCCATTTCTTCTTTCACACCCTGATCGGTCGAGCGGCGAATGATGCCCTCTCACGCATCGTCAGTCACCGGTTGAAGAAAAAAGTGGGAGGCAACACCCTTGTTACGATTGATGATTACGGTTTTTTGCTCAGTGTTAAAGGCTCCCAGGATTTGGAAAAGGATCAGTGGCGCGAGCTGTTTGTCAGGGCGAATGCAGAGAAGGACCTTGCCGGTGTTCTCAAGGGTTCTCAGTTGGTGAAGTGGCAATTCTCAGGGGTGGCGCAGACGGGATTGATGGTTCCCCGGAATCTACCTGGAGCCGAACGCAAGATGCGTCAGATTCGATGGAGTTCCGATCTACTGTTCCAGGTTCTGTCGGAGCGCGAGCCGGATCATCCGTTGCTGGAGCAGGCTGTTCACGAGGCGACTCACACCTTTCTTGATACCAATCGAGCGGTTGAATTTCTTGAGACGGCATCGGAGTTGGACTGGGTTCTCGTTGAGGTGCCGGCGGTGTCTCCATTTGCCTTCGGCCTTTACGCCAGCAAGATCAAGGAGGGCATGATGATGGAGTCGCCTGAGGAAGCGATCGAGCGCCTCTATCGTGAGATGCAGCGCAAGCTGGGGCGGGAGGTCGAGGAATAGAGCAATCTATTTAAGCCCAATACACCAGAGGGCCTCATGAGTCCTGATGAAGATCTGGCCATTGGAAACCACGAGCGACGAGTTGGTATGCTCGTCGACCTGGGCCTGCGAAACGACCTCGAGTCCTTTTTCCGAAGCCTTGAAGACAACGGTGTCTCCCGCCTGGCTGAGCGTGTAGATCAGGTCGCCCGAAGTGATAAAGGACCCCCACGATTTTCCGGCGCCAGGGAGGCGGGCCCGCCACAGGGTTTTGCCGGTCTTCATGTCATCACAGTAGGCAATACCCCCGGCGTCCTGGTAGTAGAGTTTACCATTCTTGGTAATGCCGCTACCGATGCCTCCATTGTGCCGGACCTCCTGCCAAAGGCGATGGCTTTCGGTGACGTCCCCGCTGCCGCCGACTTTGACACCAATGGAGTTGCCGTAGTAGCCGCCCATGGCGACGACCACGCCGTCGTCATACATGGGAGAAGTGTAGACGAGTGGGTTAAGTCCTGAGCAGGTCCAGAGGATTTCGCCGCTGGCCGGATCGAAAGCTTTCATCTCCAAGGGAAAGCTCATGATCAGTTCCCGGCGTTCGTCAGTTTCGACGAGGATCGGGGTGCTGAACGCTCCGATGATTCCCTGGTCTGGGCGGTCGTTAAATCCATCGGTTCGTTCGCCCGGTTTCCAGGCCGGTTCTTCCCATTCCCAGACCGTTTCACCGGTTTCCGGATTCAGACCGTAGAGAACGGCGTTCGTGGCGGGGCCGTGATAGTGGATCAGAATATCGTCGAAGAGGACGGGGGAACTTGAGTTGCCCCAGGCGTGGTCGATTGCCCCGAAATCACGACGCCACAATTCCTTGCCGTTATGATCGTAACAGAGCAGCCCGGCGGAGCCGAAGGAAACGACGATGCGCTCATCGTTCACTGCGGGCGAGGCGGAACAAAAGTGATTAGTTCGGTGGCTGCGTTCCTCGGCTTCATAGATGACCCCGGTTTTCCAGAGTTGTTTACCACTGTCGCGATCGAAGCAAAGAAGGTTACGGCTCTTGTTTGAGCTGTCGGGCTGAGTCACGTAGACGTGGTTGCCCCAAATCACGGGCGTTGAATTCCCGGGCTCGGGCAACTCCGTGCGCCAGCGGACGTTTTCTTCCTGCCCCCATTTTGTCGGCAAGTTTGTTTCCGCAGTGCGTCCTGAACCGAGGTGATCGCTGCGCCATGATGGCCAGTTATCTGCGAGCGTGAGGAAAGGAAGGGCGAGGCAGGAGACGATCAGGGGGTAGGCTTTCATCGCCCGAACAGCATTCCGAAGCTCGTCGGGACTGACAAGGAAAAGCTGGCCTGCTTTGCGTGAAAAATCAGGAGCGTGAAAGGGCCGTGTCACCGATGGCTGCGATTCATGCCGGTTGAGAATCAACCATAGCTTTTGCAATCTCGCGAGCTTGTTCGACCAGTCGGGTGTCACCGATGTAGTCGGCAAACCTGAGGTCTGGAAGGCCACTTTGCTGAGTGCCTAACATTTCGCCCGGGCCACGGATTTTGAGGTCTTCTTCCGCGATGAGAAATCCGTCGCGGGTTTTCTCAAGGATCTTGAGACGCTCGCGGGCATCAGCATTGTCTGGATCAAGCATGAGGACACAGAAGCTTTTGTGTTCGCCGCGCCCGATGCGCCCACGAAGCTGGTGGATCTGGGCGAGACCGAAACGTTCTGCATTATAGATCAGCATAACGTTCGCGTTAGGGACGTTGACGCCGACTTCGATGACAGTGGTGGAAACCAGCACACTGGCCCGCCCGCTACGGAACTCTTCCATCACGTCATCCTTCTCTTCCCCAGTCATGCGACCGTGGAGCAGTGTCAGTGGAATGTCGGGCAGGCGCTTCTGCCAGGCTTCGAATTCGACCGATGCAGCACCGGCGGTGATTTTGTCAGACTCCTCGATCAGCGGGTAGACGATGTAGGCCTGGCGTCCGTCACCAACCTGTTCTTGAATAAACTTGGCAGCATCGGATGTCTGGCTCGTCAGTCGGACACCTGTGATGATTTTGCCGCGACCGGGTGGCAGTTCGTCGAGAATGGAAACGTCGAGGTCTCCGTAGAATGACAGCGCCAGCGTTCGCGGAATCGGGGTCGCGGTCATGACGAGGACATCCGGAGAGTCACCGCGGTTGATGAGCGCTTGCCTCTGGTCGACGCCAAACTTGTGCTGTTCGTCGATCACGGCAAGACCAAGGCCGTTGGGGAATTCGCTGTTGTCGTGGATGAGTGCGTGGGTCCCGATGGTGAGTGTGCCGAGACCGTTGTCGGCTCCTGCAAAAAGGGGAAGATCTCCACCGGCCTCCTTGTTGCCGGTCTTGAGGGTGACTTCGATTCCCAGTGGTTCGAACCAGTCTCGGAAGGTCTGGTAATGTTGTTCCGCCAGGATCTGAGTCGGAGCCATAATGGCAGCGTCGAATCCTGCCTCCACCGCAAGCAGAATGGCCGCGGCCGCAACAAGTGTCTTTCCCGCGCCAACGTCTCCCTGCAGCAGTCGAACCATGGGCGCTTCCGTCGCCATATCGGAGCGGATCTCTTCCCAGGCCGTCTGCTGGGCTCCGGTCGGGGCGAAGGGGAGGTCGCTGAGGAACTGATCAAGCAGTTTGCCTGGGCCGGCGTGAGGTTTGCCACCCTTGGCGCGGTGCTCGGAGCGTCGGTTCTGAAGAATGAGCTGAAGCTGGGTGAACTCTTCAAGAGCCAGATAGCGGCGTGCCGGTTCGAGCTTCTCGAAGGTGTCGGGGTAGTGAACCTGTCGAATGGCCCGCGCTCGTGTGAGTCCGGAATCAGAAGATCCGGGCGGCAGCCATTCGGGAATCGAATCATCAGTTACTGATTCGATGCTACCGTGGATGAGGGTTCGGACAGTTTTCTGATTGATGCCGCTGATGAGCGGATAGATTGGCACGATGCGGCCCATGTGAGCTTCGGCGGAAGTGGGGTCGTCATCGACGATTTCAAAATCGGGATGATCGATAACCAGCTTGCGACCGCTCATTTTTGGCTGTCCGTAGATGACGAGTTGGTGACCGACGGTGATGATCTTCTGGATGTAGGCGAGACCGAACCAGCGCAGGACAATGCGATTGCCGAGCAGGTTTCCACCGGTCGCTGGTTCCACGGTGGCCTCGAACCAGCGTTTCCCCCGTCCCCTTCCGAAGCGGGTTTGCGCATCGATTACCTCAACGTGCAGGCAGACGGATTCTTCCGTCGGGTTTTCCGGAAAGGTGCTGAAGTGAGTTCGATCCTCGTGGCGGCGCGGGTAGTAGCTGAGCGCGTCGCCCACGGTGCGCAGGCCCATTTTCTCGAGGCATTCCGTTGTCTTCTTGTCGAAACGAACGAGGCCGGTTTCGGTGAGCAGGGTATCGAGAGCGAACATGCGGTCAGGGACGGACTCAGTATTTCTTCCAGAGCGAAGGAACAAAGAGAACGAGAAGGGCGAAGAACTCAAGTCGTCCGAGGATCATACAGAAGCTCAGTACCATCTTGGTGTCGGAACCGAGGAAAGCGAAGTTCTGGCTCGGACCAACGGCATCAAATCCCGGGCCGATGTTGAACAGGGTAGCGAAGACGCAGCCGATCGTGGAGATCATGTTCAGGTCCGGCTCCAGTAATGACACCATGATGCCGGCGGCACCTGACAAGGCAAAACCGAGAGCGATGAAGAAGGAAGTCGTAACGAAGACTTTTTCGTCGGGGGCCATTCCGTTCAGCTTGATTCGGAAAACCTGGTTTGGGCGGAAAGAACGAATCATTTCCCGGTTTGCAATTTTGGCGAAAAGGATGATGCGGTTCATTTTGATGCCGCCGGCCGTCGAACCGGCGCAGCCACCCACCAGCATCATGACCATGAGCAGCATCTTAGTGAAGAGCGGCCATTGATCGTAATCAGAGACACAGAAACCGGTGGTGGACCCGATCGAAACGACGTTGAAGAAACCGTCGTGAAGCGCCTTGCCGTAGCCGAAGTGAGTTTCGGCAAAGTGGAGATCGAGAGCGATGGCGAGGACAGCAAAGATAATGAGGATGAGGTAGTATCTGGCTTCCTCCTCAGCCTTGAGGCGTTCCCAGCGACGGTTGATGAAGAAAACGTAGAGCATGAACCCGATCGAAGACAGGAACATGAAGACCGCGATCCAAAGTTCGATCCAGACGTCGTCGTAGTGTCCGATGCTCAGGTTCTTGGGACTGAAGCCACCGGTGGCGATGGTGCACATGGCGTGGCAGACAGCTTCAAATAGCGGCATGCCGAGGAGAATGAGGCCGAACAGGCAGACGGCGGTAAGAGTCAGGTAGACCTTGAGCAGAGTGAAAGCGACGTCGCGAATGCGGGAAGCGCCGGAATCGGAAATGTTGAGACTCGACTCCTGTTGCATGATCGATCGGCTCCCGACGCCAAGGAATGAGAGCACCGAGACGAACACCACGAGGATACCGATACCACCGAGCCACTGCGTGACCGAGCGCCAGAGCAGAATCGCTTTCGGAAACGCTTCAATATCGTTCATGATCGTTGATCCCGTTGTGGTGAATCCTGACACAGACTCAAAGATTGAATCGAAGACGCCGAGTCCCGGCTCGCAGAGCCAGTAAGGAAGGGCGCCGAGGAGACTCACCGATATCCAGCTGAGCCCGACAATGATCATCGCCTCGCGCCGGAGTAACTCGTGTTTGCACCTGATTCCGGCGAGATACATGAGGAAGCCAATCCCGATAATGGTCCCTGTGGAAATGCCGAGGGCTTGACAGGCGCTGAGATTGAGCTCGTTACTGCCCTCAATTTTGACCACTATCCAGGAATAGAGCCAACAGGCTCCCATGGCCAAACCCATGAGAATCGCAAGGACGCCCAGGGTCTTGATGATGATTCGGGCGTTCATCAGGGAGCGACGAGCTTAAGGAAGGCACGCTTGGCCTTCGGCTTCACCAGGGCGTAGAGGCTGTCCTCTTTGTCGATAATGTCCTCGGCCGCGGGCACTTCTCCCCGGGCTCCGTGGAGGTGGGCGACAAGGACGCAGTCAGTGGGCCACTTAACATCTTTTACCGCAGCACCGACGATGGATGAGTTTTCACTGACGGACGATTCGATCAGCTCGACGCCCTCCAGTTTGTGAAGAAGATGGAAGCGGTCGGAAGTGATGAAGCGGGAGAGATCTTTACTGGTCGCTTCACGAGGGCTGATCGCCGCTAGGATTCCCAGCTTTTCACCAAAGCCGGTCATGGCCTCCGCGTAGTCGGAGCGGTGGATAAGCGGCAGGCAATATTTGGTGCCGAGACTGTGCGCCTGAAGGCAGGTCATGACATTGTCCTCGTCGATGTCAGTGACCGCGATGAAAAAGTCAGCTTCGCCGATCAGCTCCTCTTTCATCTCGGAAATAGAGGTGGCGTCTGCGTTGAGAATAGTGACGTTAGTGAGTAGGTCGGTGAGTTCCTGGCAGCGTTCGGCATCTTCTTCAAAAATTCGGATACGGCAGTTCCAGCTCTCAAGTGTCTGCGCGAGGGAGAAGCCGTATTCACCGCCACCGAAGATGACGATGTTGCTCTTCTGGTCTTTGCCGGAGCGAGCCTGCAGGCGCATGATGGTTTCATGCAGCTTGGAGGGTTCGCCGGCGAGAGTGGCCACGTCCCCAGCCAGGAGTAATTCATCAGCCGAGGGCACGATGGTCTCAGTGCCGCGCGTGATGGCACCGACACGGACGCGAGCGGGAAACTCGATATCACTGAGTGCCTGTCCGCAGTATTTGCTTCGCGCAGAGACATAGACCTGCTGGATCTCGACGTAGCCGCGGGCGATTTCCTCGACCATAGCTGACTCGGGGTTGCGGACATGCTTGGCCAGTTCGACTGCAGCAAGGCGCTCGGAGCTGAAAATATAGTCGATCCCGAAGTGTTCTCCAAAGTCGAGAAAGAGGCTGTCTCTTTGCATGCCGGCGTGGACCCTGGCGATGGACTTCTTGGCGCCCAGCTTTTTTGACACCGAAGCCGACACGATGTTGTTGTTATTGTCGCTGGTCAGGGAGAGGAAGAGATCACATTCGCCAACTCCGGCATCGATGAGGGCACTGATCGACGTTCCGTCAGCGGCGACGACCCGGGCGTCGATCTGATGGTTGAGATGTTGCGCGACCTCTTCGTCAGATTCGATCACCACGATTGAGTGGTTTTCAGCGGCCAGGTTCAGCGCAAAGTGGGTGCCGATTTCTCCGGCGCCGACAATGATAATGTTCATAAGTGGCGGTAACCGCTACACACTAACCGCGCGACGCGTGCGATTCAACGTTTGATGCGGTCTCAATTTTTAGCCATTTTGGGGTGGTTCTTTCGCGATAAACACACCTTTTCAGCTAATCTGCCTTTCGCAGGCCTCCTCAAATCTTTCGTTCTTGCGAGCGTAAGACGGGTAGCGGGCCTCTTCTGCTTTTGGAAGATAACGCCAGTGCTTATACATCCAGAGCCATGGCGCCGGGTTTTCCCGGATGTGAGGTTCGAAGATATTCCAGCAGGCTTGGGCAATGGTCTGCTCGTTGTCGTCCGGTCCGAATGAGAGTGCCTTAAAGCTTTTGAAAAGATAGGTGCCATCGTCGCTGGGAATGCAAATTCCCGGAATCACGGGCAAGCCGGTCCGCTTCATCAGTTCGGCGTGGATTGCCGTGACGCAGGTCTTGTGATCGAAGCACTCGATGATAGTGGCCGCTTTTGAAGGGGGGATGGTCAGGTCGGTCAGGAATGCAGCGTGCCCCTTGTTTTTGAGACTCTTGAGGAGTTGTCGAAGAGCACCGCGCTGGGGAATCACCTTGTGTCCAGAGACTTCACGATTTTTTTTGTAAATTTCTGTCAGGCTGGGGTTTTTGAAATCTTGCGCTACGATAGTGAAGGAGTAGCCACGGAAACCCATGATCAGCGCGATCCATTCAAAGTTGCTGTAATGCGGGGTGACCCAGATCGCCCCGGTCTCCCGTGCCGCATCGATCACGTCCCAGTCTTCCGCTTCAATGGAGCAGTAGGTTTCGATGCTTTCTGCGGTCAGGCGTTTGCTCCAGAACTGATCGACCACCGTCTGGGCAAAGCTCTGGTAGGACTTCTTGGCTAGGGTGCGGATTTCTGAATCGTTTTTTTCTTCCCCAAAGATGAGCGTCAGGTTTTCAATCGCGATGTTGCGACCGCGTTTGTCGGCTGCGAAGCCAAGATTGCCGAGGCCTTTGCTAAGACCGTGAGCGGCCTTGCGTGGTAGCAGGGGAATCAGGGTGTAGAGCACCTGGAGGCCGAACCACTCCAGTTTGTAGCGCAATTTCTTCCAGATCGACATCGCGGGGGAATAAGACAGCATTTAGGGTAATTGCCAACCATGCATCACCAGACATTCGTTTCGCTTTTCAAGAAGGTCTTGTCCACCCCTACGGCACCGTATCACGAGTATCATGTCGCGGCCTTGATCCGGGAACTGATCGAAGAGATGCCGAACGTGTCGTTGAAAGAAGATGACTATGGCAACCTGATCGCCTGCTACCGGCGCGGCCGCAAGCGCGCCAGGCTGGCATTTGCAGCGCACATGGATCATCCCGGATGGGTGAAGTTTAAAGGTAAGCCGGAATTCCTTGGCTGGGTTCCCGAAGAGCGACAGGATCTCAAGCTGGTAGAGTGGTTTGGTAATTTCGGCATGTGGAAGCTGAAGCCTTTTGAACTGAAAGACGGGATCGTTCATTCACGGGTCTGCGATGATCTCGTCGGCTGTGCGGCGATACTGGCGATGTTTATGGAGCTGGAGGAGAAGGGAGCCGAAGCGACTGTTTACGGCCTTTTCACCCGGGCGGAGGAAGTTGGTTTCGTCGGTGCTGTGGAGATGGCCAAGAAATGGCCGTTACCTGAAGGGGTTTGCTTTGTCTCACTGGAAACCAGCGCTGCCCGTGGTGGTGCCGAGCAGGGAAAAGGGCCGGTGATTCGAGTGGGTGACCGAATCAGCGTTTTTGACGACGCCGTGACGGCGGAACTGGTTGATGCAGCGACAGAGGGCAGAATCAAGCATCAGCGAGCCCTGCTGGACGGAGGAGCCTGCGAGGCGACGGCACTGAACCTGTATGGTATCCCTGCGGCGGGAATCTCGGTGATCCTTGGAAACTATCACAACTGCCCGCCGAAAAAGGGAATTAGAGAAGAGAACATCGCCCTCTCGGATGCAAAGGACCTCGTAAAGTTGATTACCGCGACGGTGGTTCGGACCTCGGAGCGAAAAGCGTCTGATTCCTCCAAAGCCAAGCTCCGGAAGCGATTGGAGAAGCGAGTTCGCGACAACAGCAAGTATGAGCGGGCGGCACGCAAGGACTGGCCAACGTAGGTAGGGCAGGGTTTTAAATATAAGTGAACGATAGTTTTCTAATAAGAAACCATTGTTTATTTAATGATGGAGTGAAAGTGAGAAGCTGCTAAACTCACGGTCATGAAGGAGTTGAAACGTGAGGGGACCCGTTGGCAGCGAGCCCGTCGACCAGACCAGGTGAAGGAGCGTCGTGACTCGATCCTATCGGCAACGAATCGACTGATTGAGAGTGGCGGCGTTGCGGCCGTAGGTTTGACGGCGATTGCCAGAGAAGCTGGCTTATCGAAGGCGAATCTTTATCGGTATTTCGAAAGCCGTGAAGCTATTCTGCTCGAGCTCTTCGAGAGTGAGATTGCTGATTGGTCGAATCACTTTGCCGAACTACTCGGCGGTTTGGCTGGACCAACAGACATAGCCGCGGTCGCCCAGGCTACTGCTGACAGCCTCCAGGACCGCGAGATATACTGCAGCCTCTTTTCTGCCCTCGCTCCTGACCTGGAGTCCCGATTGACTGAGCCGTTTCTGATTCGTTCCCGACGCTCTTTGAGAGAAGCCTTTGTTGGTTTAATAGGGCCACTCAGGGGCGTTCTGCCTCACCTTTCGAAGTCTCAGGTGAATGAGTTCTTGACCATGCATGCGATGTTTCAGGCGGGCATCTGGTCGCACGCGACGCCGGGCAAGGCTTTGGCCGAAGTCATGCGGCGGGAGGAGTTTGTTGGCATGCGAATGAACTTTCTGGAACGGGTGCGCTGGCACGCGCTGATCTTGCTGATGGGGTTGGAGTCGATTTCCCAACCCCGCGTAAAGCCGGCTGAATAGGTGGAAGGGGTTTATCGAAAGATAATCATGGGGATGGTGATGCCGTCGCCAATGCCGGTGAGCGGGGCGATGGAACCGACCTCTCGCCGCTTCTCGAAAACGAAGAATACGGAAGCAACCATAATCAAAAAACCCGGTTCAGCGTGCTGGTGAAGTCAGCGGGAAACGTGGTTAAGAGTATCACGCTCAGAGCGAGAGCAGAGATAGCGGTGGCCTTCGGATTCGAATTCATGACGGCGGTTCACTCGCTGATGAGTGAATCCTCAGTCAGGAAGTAAGATTGTCTAAATCGATAGTCTTTTAAGAAGATCGACCAGAAAAATGTGGCGGTTTCTGATCAAACTACCTGGCCGCCCTCGGGGACAAATTCGTCGCCATAGTAGAGCCTGTAGCGTCCCAGGCGGGAGCGGAGCTTGAGCTCGCTGTCGAAGGCCTTCGACAGACTGAGGGAATTTAGAGCGCGTCGTTTCTCTCCCTGGGAGATTGCTTCTCCCTCTTTCAGCACCATGGCGTGGGTGACTGCGGGGATGATCTCTTCGACGTGGTGGGTCACGAGAATGAGCGAGCGGAAGGAACCTTTCTGGGTAAGTTCCTCGACGAAGCCGAGGAAGTGTTCGCGTGCCACGGGATCGAGGCCGGCGCAGGGTTCATCGAGGACCAGCACGTCCATGCGTTGAGCCATCAGTGCGCGGCCGATGAGCAGGCGCTGGCGTTCACCCTGCGAAAGGTGAACCCAGGGTTGATCACGGAGATAAGTGCAGTCGACTTTTTCGAGGATCTTTTCAGCGGCTTTGATCTCCTTCGGGTCATCGGTTTTCTGCCAGTAGTTGACCATGGCATGCCGGCCGGCGAGGACGATGTCGATGGCAGTTTCCGCCGGGTCGATCAGCTGAGAAATGCTGCTGCTCACGAAGCCGATCCGCTTGCGCCAGTCGTCCCAGCTCTGGGTTTTCGAGTTGACCGCGTTCTCGCGCCCTCTCATATGGCAATCGCCCTCGGTAGGCGTCAGGTAGCCCATCAGGACATTCAGCATCGACGTCTTGCCCGAGCCGTTACCACCGACTACGACCCAGTGCTGATCTCGCTCAACGGTCCAGTTGATATCCTTGAGGATTTCCCGCTCGTTTCGACGGACGGTGACGTTTTCCATTTCGAAAACCGGAGCTGCCATGGCAAAACGTTAGAGTCAGACGTGGGACATTTCTAGCCCCATTTTGTGTGAGGGGAAGATGACGGTCCTGCTTCAACAAGCTTAGGAGGTCCGATAAACACTGTTGGGTGGTGCCAGACAGCGAGGCGCGAAATGATTAAAACGGTTAACCAATTCTCTGGGATGAATAAAAGTTGTCCATGGTAATGATAAGGAAATCGAAAGCAAATCGTAGCGCGGAGCAGTGATCTGCTGACCTCTTCGTCTTTTTCCTGCTAGACTATTCCCGGTTCTTCGAATCGATCCAGATCGTCACCGGTCCGTCGTTGTTGAGGGCGACATCCATCATCGCACCGAATTCTCCGGTGCCAACGGTCCTGCCTAGGCCCGTTTCGAGGGCATTGATGAATTTTTCGTAGAGTGGTATCGCAATGTCAGGAGGGGCGGCCCGCTCAAAACTGGGACGGGTGCCTTTCTTGACCCGGGCGTGAAGGGTGAACTGGCTTACGACGAGAGCTTCTCCTCCGGTATCGAGAATGGACCGATTCATCTTTCCTTCGTCATCTTCGAAGATTCGCAGCGAGAGAAGTTTGCGGACGAGCCAGTCGACGTCTTCCTCGCCGTCCTCCTTTTCGATCCCGAGCAGGAGCAGCATTCCGGGGCCGATTTGGCTCTTTTCGACACCCTCAATCGTAACGGAAGCGTGACTCACGCGTTGCAGCAATACTCGCATGGGGATCTATGATGCCAAACTCGCGAAATTGAAACGATGGAATTACATAAAGCCTGTAATTACTAGGCTTTGCCTACTGCCAGCACAGTGGTATATTCGCCGCCGCCTCCTTCACCGGTGAGGCCCCCTTTCAGACAACCTCCTATGGAAATCCTTTTCTCCGTCCTCCGCTTTATCGGCATCGTGCTTCTCGTCATCATGATGTTCAATATCATGATCGTCGTCCATGAATGGGGGCACTTTCTGGCTGGTCGCTGGCGTGGCCTTCACATCGACCGTTTTCAGATCTGGTTCGGTAAACCTCTCTGGAAAAAGACAATCAACGGCGTGCAATACGGACTCGGCAGTATTCCCGCCGGCGGTTTTGTTTCGCTGCCCCAGATGGCTCCAATGGAAGCCATTGAAGGTAAAGTCGAGGAGGGGGAAGAGGAAAAACCAAAAAAAGAACTCCCGCCCATCACCCCGCTCGACAAAATCATTGTCGCATTTGCCGGGCCCCTCTTCAGTTTCCTGCTGGCTGTTGTTTTTGCCTGTCTTGTCTTCGTGGTGAAGCGCCCAATCAGTGAGGCGGTGTCCTCAACTACTATTGGTCATGTTCTTGAGAAAGTAGAGAACGCCGAGGGTGAAGAGATCGATTCTCCGGCCTGGAAAGCTGGGCTTCGTCGTGGCGACAAGATCACTTTTGTCGACGGCAAGAAAGTTGAGCGTTTTCAGGGAATGAATGACTCTATCATGTGGACCATTATTTCGAGTGACAACCAGAACATCGAAGTCGACTTCCTTCGCGACGGCAAAGAAATGTCCGTTGTGGTCGAACGTCCTGCTGAGGCGACTCACGCCAAGGTGGACGGGCCTTGGTTCAAGCAAGTTTGGGCTTACCTTTCCCGGCGTCCCCCGATTCGCACGATTGGTATTTATCCGCAGGTTTCCGCTGTCGTGATCGAAACCCTCGAAAACAGCCCGGCTGCTGCAGCCGGTATTCGAAAGGGTGACCACTTCAAGGCCATTAACGGGCAGGAAATGGTGGACGCCAAGGCGGTCTCCGAGTTCGAGTGGACCGCCGGTGAAGAGTATCAAATCCTGATTGGGCGAAGCGGAAAAGACATCACCGTTCCGGTGATTCCGCGTGTCCCCGAAGTGGAAGGAACCGACCCCAAGATCGGGATCGTCAGGTGGAGTGCCAAAGGCTTGGAGCCTCTTGAGCGAGAGAATCCGATTGCCCAGGTCATCGACAGTTTCAACGCAATTGTAAAGACGTTAAAAGCAGTCTTCTCACCGAAGTCCGATGTTAAAGCCGGTCACCTCAGTGGTCCGTTTGGAATCATGGGGCTTTACTATGACCTTTTCCAGGACAGTGAAGGCTGGCGCAAGGTGCTCTGGTTCAGCGTCTTGTTGAACGTGAACCTGGCGATTCTCAATCTGTTGCCGTTCCCGGTTCTGGACGGTGGTCACATTGTTATGGCGACGGTGGAGTGGGTCAGTAAGCGCCCCATTCCTTTCAAAATTCTCGAAGTGGTTCAGACGGCCTTTGTGTTGTTCTTGTTAGGATTTATGGCCTTTGTCACATTAAAAGATGTGGGGGACCGACTACCCAGCGGGGAGGCTGAGGTCTCCAAAGAGCCAGCCAAGAAACCACCTGCGTTCCTGCCCCTGCAGACTCAGTAGGCCCTGCGGGTCACCAGCCATCAGGCAAAAGCGGCATGAGTCGAAGCTACTCTCCCTCACCACTCAATACTAAGCGACGAACCACGCGAAAGGCGCAGGTCGGCACCGTGGGTATTGGCGGCGATAACCCGATCCGGGTTCAGTCCATGCTCACCAGCGACACGCGCGACACTGATTCCTGTGTCGAGGAGGCGCTGGGCCTGGCTCGCGCAGGATGTGAGATTGTTAGGGTTACAGCACAGACGCGCAAAATTGCTGAGAACCTAGAAAATATTCTCGCCGGCATTCGACGGCACGACACAGACGTTCCTGTGGTCGCGGATATTCACTTCAAGCCCGACGCCGCCATGGAGGCGGTGAAGTGGGTCGAAAAAGTCAGGGTGAATCCCGGCAACTACGCGGACAAGAAAAAGTTCGCCGTCATCGAATACACCGATGAGGAATACGCCGCCGAGCTGCAGCGTATCGACGAGGAGTTCTCTCCTCTCGTTCTTGAAGCGAAGAAGCGCGGCGTCGGCATGCGGATCGGGACCAACCACGGTTCTCTTAGTGACCGGATCATGAACCGGTTCGGCGATACGCCGCTCGGCATGGTTGAAAGCGCGCTCGAGTTTGCCTGGATTGCCCGAAAGCACGATTATCACGACTTCGTTTTCTCGATGAAGGCGAGCAACCCGAAGGTCATGATCGAGGCCTATCGCCTCTTGGTGGCTCGACTTTATGAAGAGGGTGAGGACTGGAATTACCCCATCCACCTTGGGGTAACCGAAGCCGGTGACGGCGAAGACGGTCGCATCAAGAGCGCGATCGGTATTGGTTCCCTGCTGGCTGACGGAGTGGGTGATACGATTCGAGTCAGTCTGACTGAGGATGCGATTCATGAGATTCCCGTGGCCAAGGCGCTGGTGGAAATTATCCGTGAGCTCCGCGAACTCGAGCCCGATCTCTCGAATGAGATGACCTGGGATGATGTTCCGTGGAGTCCTTTTGAATACGAGCGACGTGCTTCGTCCAAAATTGAAGTGCAGGGCATTTCCGTAGGCGGTGATGAAACGATTCGGGTCTTCACTTCACGTGAAAAGTGGGGCGCGCTGGCTCACAAGCTTGACCAGATGGGAGAGTTTCAGCCGGAGATTGTGGCGGAGGAGTCAGGCATGCGTTCGATCGATCCACGTGACGAAGCCGCGGTGGTAGAACTGAATGCGCTAGCGGAACCACAACTTGTCACCGTGGTCGATGGCCTGGACATCCCCGTCATTTCTGCGTTTCGCCTGCTTGCGGCGAGGGTGGATGCCAAACATCCCATCCTACTTAAGGATGTGCTTCATCCGAGCGACGACCCGGAGAAAGACTTTCTGCCGACCCTGTTGACTGCGAGCATGAATATCGGCTCGTTGATCTGTGATGGCATTGGCGATGCTGTCCTCGTTCAGGGCGAACAGGCGCCGGGCCAATCCCTGCGCCTGGCCTACAATATTCTGCAGGCCTCCGGAGCCAGGATCTTCAAGACCGATTACGTGGCTTGTCCCAGCTGCGGGCGAACCCTCTTTAATCTCCAGACTACTACCCAGAGAATCCGCGAAGCAACGGGCCACCTCAAGGGTGTCCGCATTGCCGTGATGGGATGCATTGTTAACGGTCCAGGCGAAATGGCTGACGCCGACTTCGGGTATGTCGGTGGCGCTCCCGGGAAGATTAACCTCTATGTCGGAAAAGAGGCAGTGAAGTTCAATATCCCTGAGGACGAGGCGGTGGCGCGACTTATTGACCTTATCAAGGAGCACGACCGATGGATTGAGCCGGCGGTTTCCGTAGGGAAATAGTCGGTTGCCAGTTTTCAGTAATCAGTTTGCTGACTGACAACTGACTACTGATCATCGAATACCAGAGCCGGGATCATTTCCGCTCCAGCGTCACCACACATTCGAGGTGGCGGGTCTGGGGGAACAGGTCGAAAGGCTGAATCCGCGTGATGCGGTAGCGTTCCTTCACATGCTCGAGGTCACGGATTTGGGTGGCGGGATTGCAGCTCACGTAAACAATGCGTCGGGGGGCGTAGTTGATGAGCTGATCGAGGAACTCAGGGCTGCTGCCTTTGCGGGGAGGATCGATGACTACGGCAGTTTTGTCAGGGTTGAAAGTTACCTCGGCAAAGATGTTGGTCGCATCTCCCTGAATGAAGCGGCAATTTTCGATCTTGTTCTGGGTGGCGTTGCGCCGGGCCCAGTCGATCGAAGACTCGCTGATCTCGATTCCAACGGCTTCCTTGAACTCTCTTGCGGCAGTGAGGCAGAAAAGGCCGGAGCCACAGTAGGCGTCGACAAGGTTCTCGACACCTCCGCCTCGCAGTGCTTCGGTGCGCACATGCTTGGCAAAGTCAGGCAGAATGTGAGGGTTATTCTGGAAAAACTCGCCAGCGTGAAACGAGAAGCGAAGGTCGCCCACCATTTGCTCGCACATCTCGGTGCCTTCGGTGCAGACATAGCCGTCCAGTGAATCGCGAAGTAGCAAAGTGGCGCCTTTCTTATAAAACGCGGCTTTCTCCTGACACTCTTTCCGAATCTCCGGGAGTTTGGTATTGATGGTCTTAGAGGCGATGGGGCAGTGCTCCACATCGATGAGTTGCTGGCGACGTCCGAAGAGGAGAAAGCCGATCGGCCCCATCTGTCCGTCTCGCGGCTTCTGGAAATGTGGCGTTATTTTGGAGCGATAGCCATAGGTCACTGGGGAGGGGTGAACTGGATCCACGGGATGATTGATCCCGGCCATCCGTTGCAGCAGTTCGGCGACCTGGCGCTGTTTCCACTCCAATTGCTTTTTGTAGGACAGATTCTGATACTGGCAGCCCCCACATTGGGAAAACAGCGGACATTGGGGTTCCACTCGGTCCGGGCTTGGCGTAACGACTTCCAAAAGGTCGGCCTCCGAGTAGTTGGCCGAATTGCGGAATACACGGGCTCGGACCGTTTCTCCGGGTAAAGCAAAGGTCGTAAAAACGACCCAGTTGCCAAATCGAGCGACCCCTTGCCCGAGATTCGTCAGCGACTCAATCTCCAAGGTCAGTTCCTGGTGATACTCGAATGGGTCCGGGTTGAATTTCCTTGGTTTTCGCAACATGGCATTGAAGATGCTAAGCAAACTACCCAATCTTGAGTTCCCTGCTTTGGAAAAAAAGAAAATCCACCTACCGTGATCTGGTATGTCATCATCGCCAAGCACTTACACCACAGACCCCAATGAGATCTCCCAGGTCCTCGAGGCCCGCCACGCAGATCCGTTTGGGTTTCTGGGGCTCCACAAAAACCCAGCTGGAATCGGATTGGTTCTGCGGGTTTTTCGGCCTGGCACGGCCCGGGTAATCGTCATTCCTGAGGGTGGGAGTGAGATCGAAATGACCAGTATCGATCCGGGGGGGGTCTACGAGCACGTCTTTGAAAACAAGCTGGAGAAATTTGCCTACCTGTTACGCTATCAGTTTGGTGAGGATCTGACTGACCCGCAGGCTGATGTCTACGCCTTTGGCCCCGTGCTGGGCGAGCAGGATCTGCATTTTTTTGGTGAAGGCAGCCATCGTTACCTGTGGAAGTGTCTTGGATCCCAACTTCGTGAAGTCGAGGGCGTCAGTGGGGTTTCATTTGCCGTTTGGGCTCCGAATGCCTATCGCGTCAGTGTGGTGGCCGACTTTAACGCCTGGGATGGCCGAGTTCACCCAATGCGCAATCACAACGGCGTCTGGGAGATTTTTATTCCTCATATCAGTACTGGCGAACACTACAAGTTTGAGATTGTTGGTGCTGAGGGTAATCTTTTCAACAAGAGTGATCCTTTTGCCTTCTTTTCCCAGCATGGGACACAGACGGCCAGCATCACCTTTGACCTGAATCAGTACAAGTGGGGTGACTCCGAATGGATGGAGAAACGGGCGGAGGTAGACCAGTATCATGCTCCGATGTCCGTCTATGAGGTTCATCTCGGGTCGTGGAAGCGCCGTTTCGACGAAGAGAACCGTTTCCTGACCTACGAAGAATTTGCCGATGAGTTAATCGACTACGTCGTCGACATGGGCTACACCCACATCGAGCTGATGCCGGTGGCCGAGTTTCCTTTCGACGGTTCGTGGGGCTATCAGGTCTGCGGCTTCTTTGCTCCGACCAGTCGCTTCGGCAATCCGGATGATTTCAGGGCCTTCGTGGACCGTTGTCACCAGAAGGGTCTCGGTGTCATTGTAGACTGGGTTCCGGCGCACTTTCCAAAGGATGCTCATGGCCTCGGCAGGTTCGATGGGACGGCACTTTACGAGCACGCCGATCCCCGCCAGGGCGAACACACAGACTGGGGGACGTTGATCTTTAACTACGGCCGCAATGAGGTGAGAAATTTCCTGATCAGCAATGCGGTCTACTGGCTGAAGGAATTCCACATCGATGGTCTTCGAGTCGATGCGGTGGCTTCAATGCTTTATCTTGATTACTCACGCGAAGAGGGGCAGTGGGTTCCGAATCGCTTTGGCGGTCGCGAGAATATTGAGGCGATTGAGTTTCTCAAGCAGCTAAACCAGATCTGCTACGAAGAGGCCCCCGGTATCATGACCATTGCGGAGGAATCCACCGCGTTTCCCGGCGTTTCTCGCCCCGTCGACACCGGCGGCCTTGGTTTCGGCTTCAAGTGGAACATGGGTTGGATGAATGACTCGCTCAGTTACATGAGTCATGAGCCGGTGCATCGAAAGTATCACCACGGCATGGCAACCTTCTCGATGATTTATGCTTATCACGAGAATTACGTCCTCGTCTTGAGCCACGATGAGGTGGTTCATGGTAAAGGATCTATCGTTCAGAAGATGCCGGGGGACCGCTGGCAGCAGATGGCAAACCTTCGCTTCTTCTTTGCATGGATGTTTGCCCATCCTGGCAAGAAGTTGCTTTTTCAGGGCCTTGATTTCGGTCAGTCGGAGGAATGGAATTACGCGCAGAGCCTGCCTTGGCACTTGCTGGAATACGATGAGCACAAGGGCGTCCAGCGATTGGTTAAAGACTTGAATCGCCTTTATACCTCCGAACCGGCTCTTTATGAGCTGGACCACGAGCCCGGTGGTTTCGAATGGCTGGACCACAATGATGCCAAGCACAGTCTTTTTTCTTTCATCCGTCGCAGTCGCGGTGGCGAGACCATTGTTGTGGTCGTAAATGCGACTCCGGTATCGCGGATGGGTTATCGTCTCGGCGTCCCGGAAGGAGGCTTTTACGAGGAGATCTTCAATTCCGATTCGCAGTTATACGGAGGATCCAATACCGGATCAGGTGGAGGCATCCCGGCGACCGAACATCCGGCGCACGATCGTCCTCAATCGATTCAGGTGGATATCCCGCCGCTTGGTGCTGTTTTCTTCAAGCTGAGAGTGGCTTGAAACTTTCCGTGCTTGGGAAGCGAAAAAAAACGGAGAGCCTTCCGGCTCTCCGTTCTCAAAAGCACTTTTGAAATCGGGCGCCTAGTAGGCGTCTTGGTAGCCGCGGTTGCGATAAGCGCGATTCTTGGAGATTTCGGATCCAGCCACCGCACCGACGGCACCGCCGATGAGCGCGCCTGTGCTATCACCGGCGAGGGCACCAATACCGGCGCCAATGGCACCACCAGTCACGGCGCCGCGTTCACCAGGAGTGCAGGCAGTTCCGATCAACGCTACGAGACCAAGCACGGAGAGGGTGAGTGATTTCTTCATGGTATAGGGTTTACGGGGTGAAGGCTTAGTAGTTTTGCTGGTAGCCGCGGTTGCGATAAGCGCGGTTCTTGGAGATTTCGGATCCGGCTACGGCACCGACGGCACCACCGATGAGAGCACCTGTGCTGTCACCGGCGAGGGCACCAATGCCGGCACCAATGGCGCCACCGGTCACAGCACCGCGTTCTCCGGGTGTGCAGGAAACGCCGAGAAGGGCAACTGCCCCGAGGAGAGAAAATGTGAATGCTTTTTTCATAATGAGTTTCAGTTGTGGTTATACGAATGACTTGGCCTCTTATTCAGATTTTTACATTAGCTAACGAAAGGGCCTTCCAACAAGGGGAAATCTATCTAATCTTGAGCCCGTTTTCATGTTTTTGGTGGGGCTTTGAAAGGTGCCTGCTGTAAAGATTTCGGCGCCTCCGCCATCACCGAAGTCGAACTGCTTCCAGTAAATCCCTCTCGACAGCCGGCGTGTCGCAGTTTATGGAAAAACCGGTAGCAGGAGTGACTGGATCTCCCTGCTGCAGCGACCCAACCGTATAAGAAACATGGCGGATCTCCCGAGCAGCGAAGCCCCCCAAGTGGGGATCATTATGGGCAGCACTTCCGATTGGCCGACGATGTCGAAGGCGGCCGGGGTGTTGCAGGATTTTGGTATTCCTTTCGAAGCAAAGGTAGTCAGCGCCCACCGCACCCCGGAGTTGCTCTACGATTACTCCAAGAGCGCCAGAGAACGTGGACTGAAAGCGATCATTGCAGGAGCAGGGGGCGCCGCCCACCTTCCCGGGATGGCTTCGGCGATGACGATTGTGCCAGTGCTGGCGGTGCCGGTGAAATCCCGTGTCCTCAACGGGGTAGACTCTTTACTTTCCATCGTCCAGATGCCGGCGGGAATTCCCACGGCGACCTTTGCTATCGGTGACGCCGGAGCGACTAATGCCGGACTCTTCGCAGTTTCCCTGATCGGAAACGAAGACCCGGCTGTAGCTCAGAAACTGGCCGACTATCGCGAGTCGCTTCGCGCCAAGGTGGAAGCCTCTGAATTGCCGCCCATCGACAACGACTGATGAGCCAGCCGCTTCTTCCGGGGTCTACTATTGGGGTGCTTGGCGGAGGTCAGCTCGGTCGCATGCTTACCATCGTGGCCCGCCGCATGGGCTACCGCGTGGTTTCATGGATCGGTGGTCCCGACTCCGGTCCCGCTGGAATAGCTGATTTGGTGATCGAAGATTCATTCGAATCCGAAGCCGGCCTGACCCGCTTTCTCGATGAGGCCGATGTCGCGACGGTGGAGTTTGAAAACATTCCTTGTGATCTGCTTGAGAAGGTCGCCGGGGCCTTGCCGCTGATGCCCGGCGTTTTCGCTATCACCACCTGCCAGCATCGCGAACGTGAGAAACTTTTTCTCTCCGACAATGGATTTCCCTGCGCTGCCTATTGTGTCGTCGACTCCGCAGAAACGCTGGCCGAAGCGCTCGTGCAGTTGCCGGATAATGGCGGAATCCTCAAGACTGCCGAGTTTGGCTACGACGGCAAAGGTCAACTGCCGGTGTGTCGTGATTCAGATGCCGGCGAAACCTGGGCCAACTTCGACGCTCCGCGTGCGGTGCTCGAGGAGAAAATTGATCTCGCCACAGAGCTCTCCGTACTCGTGGTGCGAGACCAGCAGGGGGGCACCGTGTGTTACGACCCCGGCGAGAACATTCATCGCGACCACATCCTCGATGTCACGATCGTGCCGGCGCGTATCAAGGAGTCGGTGATGGATGAGGCCCGGAAGGTATCACTCGGCATTGCCGAAGCACTCGAATATGTCGGTATTCTCGCGGTGGAGTTTTTTGTCTCCGGAGACGGACGGCTGCTGGTGAATGAGATGGCACCGCGCCCGCACAATTCCGGTCACCACACCATTGATGCGTGTGATGTCTCACAGTTCGAGCAGCAGTTGCGTGCCATCACCGGATTGCCGGTAGGCACTACTCGTGCTCACAGCCCGACCGTGATGCTGAATATTCTCGGCGACGTCTGGGGGCCTGGCGGTGAATCACCCGACTGGTCTTCTGTCCTCGAAATGCCGGGAGCCGCGCTCCATCTTTACGGGAAGCACGAAGCTCGAAATGGTCGCAAGATGGGCCACGTCACCTTCACTGCGCCGACCCTCGAGGAGGCGCTGGCGAATCAAAATCGGGCTCGTGAGATTTTGGAAATTCCAGCTTTGAAGTGATGAAAGTGGCCGCTTTAATACGGCGATTTCTTCGGATCTGAGTTTGTTGAACCCTGATTCAGGTGGCGCTCGGGCAAAAACTGGAAAATTATTTTCCGAATTTGTTAACTTCGGGTCGCCGAGTGGCATTTGCCTTTGGAAAAAGGTCCGATACGACCCCCCATGAAACATTCCGAAGCCAACGACAGCGAATTTGTAGCCCTGCTGACTGAGCATCAGTCGTCCTTGCGCTACTACGTGGCTTCACTTCTACCCGGCGATTCGGCCGCCGCTGATGTGGCGCAGCAAGCCAACGCCACCATTTGGAAAAAGCGCGACGATTTCGAGCTGGGCACGAATTTCAAGGCCTGGATCTTCAGCATCGCCCGTTATGAGGTACTGAATTACCGCAAAAAAGACTCACGCGACCGCCTCGTGTTCAGCGAGGAGATGGAAGATCTTATCGCGAATGAGCTTCCGGAGCGTGCCGGGGACTTCGATCTAAAGCAGGAGGCGCTCAAGGGCTGCCTCCAGAAGTTGAAGCCAGCTGACCGTGACCTGATTCAGCACCGCTATTTCGAAGGCACGCCACTGGCGGAGTATTCATCTGAAATCAATCGCAGCGTTGGTAGCCTCAAAGTCACCCTTCACCGGATTCGCAATCGCCTCCTCCATTGCGTCGAATCCAAACTCGCCACCAGGAAGGCTCTGGAATCATGAAACCGGAAGAACGCAATCAGCTCATCGACGAACTTCTCGACGGCGTCATCGCTGATGTCGATTTCGTCCGCCTCGAAGCTGAGATGCACCTCAATCCGGAGGCACGCGAGGCCTACTATGAGCGCCTCGAATTGGCGACTTTGTTTGAGATCGCTGCCGAAAGTCACAAAGATTTCGAGGAGAAGGAGCAGAGGGTGATTGAATTTCGAACTTCCTCGCCGGACGGCCGCAACAACTGGTGGGCTGCGGCGGCTGCGATCGGGATTGGTTTGCTCGTTGGCGCGGTCGGCTGGTTGTCCGACCCTTCCAGCAACGAGATTGCCGACAAGAGCGAGTCGGTCGCCAGTGGTTTTGCTGTCGTCGGCGAAGTGGCTGATGCTGCCTGGGATGACGGCATTAAACTCGACCGTGGTGAACTTGTTCCCGCCGGACAGCTCAAGCTTGCCAGCGGCACGGTTCAGCTCGACCTTTTCAGTGGTGTCACTGTTGTGATCGAAGGCGAGGCCGAGTTTGAAGTGCTTTCATCCATGGAGATGGCCGTCGACCTCGGTAAGGTGCAGGCGCGTGTCCCGGAGCCAGCGCAGGGCTTTCGCATTCACACCGCTGGTGGTGAAGTGGTCGACCTCGGCACCGAGTTCGCACTCGATGTGACTCGCGAGCATGCCGATATTTCGGTGATCGACGGTAAAGTCGAATGGTATTCCCCGATGGAGCCGATGGACACGTTGACGGGTGGTGAGTCGGTTCGTCACACTATCGGAGAGGGCTCAATCCGGGTGGCCTTTAATCCGGAGTCGCACACTCTCGTGGGTGACCGCGTTCAGGAGCTTTCCAGCCAGCGCTTTACGAAAGAAGATCGCTGGTTGGCTCACAGCGAGGAACTGGCCCGCGATGGCCGTTTGCTCGCCTACTTCCCGATGACCCGTAGCGGTCACTGGCAGCGTGTCCTGCGCGATGAAACGCCGGCCGGTCGTGACGGAGCGATCGTGGCAGCTCAGCGTGCTCCAAGTCGCTGGGGTGGGGGAGATCTGAACGCTCTCGACTTCGGTTCGACCGGCAGCCGTGTCCGCGTTAATGTGCCCGGTGAACACGAGGCAGTGACCTTCTACTGTTGGGTGCAGATCCACAGTCTAGACCGTTGGTATAATTCTCTTTTCCTGACAGACGGACATGAACTGTACGATCCTCATTGGCAGATTATGGACGATGGTCGCCTCTTTTTCTCAGTGAAAGCTCAGGACGCAGACAAGAAAGCCGGGAAGACTGACAAGCATATCGCGTATTCTCCAGTAATCTGGACGCCCGAGAAAGCCGGTCAATGGATGCAGTTGGCTGCGGTGTACAATACCGAGGACTGGACCATTACCCACTACGTGAATGGCGAGTCGGTCTCCATTGATCACATCGAAAATGACAGCCTCCGAGCACCCATAGTGAACATCGGTGCCGCATCGATTGGTAACTGGAGTGATCCCTCCCGCGACGAACCCGAGTTTGCGGTTCGAAACCTGAACGGCTCCATTGACGAATTTGCCATCTTCTCCAAGGCACTGACGGCTTCCGAGATCAAAGAGCTTTACGAAATTGGAAAACCCTAACATGTCCTTAATAATTTTGTTTGGAAAGCAATTACCGGCGATCGGAGTGGCCCTGTCGATCGCGGCTGCTGCAGTTGAAGCTGAGGAGAAAAAGGCAGCTCCAAGATTCAGCAAGGAAGAGCGCCTCTTCACGCTCAAGGTTCAGCCTTTACTCGCCGAAAAGTGTAACGGTTGTCACGGCGATGATCCTGAGGATATCGACGGCGATTACAATCTCATGACTCGCGAAGGCCTGCTTGCCGGAGGCGATACCTTTGGTGAGCAGGTCATGGTGGTGGGTGACGCTTCCCAGAGTTTCTTCATGGAGGCGATTCGCTGGGAGGATCCCGATTTTGAAATGCCTCCAAAGAAGAATGACCGTCTTACTGAAGAGGAAGTGGCCCTTGTGGAAGAGTGGATTAATGCCGGTGCGGTATGGCCTTCCGACGAGACCATGCGCGCGATCCGTGAGGAAAATGCTCGCAAAGCAGTCACCGAGGACGGCATGATTATAAAGACCAGCGGCGGTCTTGGCGATGATTGGACTTTTCGTCGCTACAAGCCTGAAGACATCTGGGCGTTCCAACCGGTTGTGAAACCCGATGTTCCCGGTGCGAACCAAACAGGTTTAAGTGACGGAGCTAACCCTGTTGATTCATTCATTCACGACAAGCTCAAGAAAGCCGAGGCCAAGCCGGCGCCGCAGGCGGATGGAATGGTGCTGTTGCGTCGAGCAACCTACGGCCTCACCGGCCTGCCGCCGACACCGGGAGAGACAGCTCAGTTCACGAAGGCCTGGAACGCCAATCCGAAGCAAGCCTGGTCCGAACTCGTTGACCGCCTGCTCGACAGTCCTAACTACGGTGAGCGCTGGGCCCAGCACTGGCTTGACGTGGCCCGCTACGCCGACACCGGGGGCATGTCCAACGACTACGAGCGCTCCAATGCTTGGCGCTACCGCGACTATGTGATTCGCGCCTTTAATGAAGATAAGCCCTACAACGATTTCATCATCGAGCAGCTCGCTGGTGATGAGTTGGCTGACCTTTCCGTGGCCGAGCGCAAGGGGAAGGACAAGGTTCACGCGACCCGCCTCAAGGGAGACTACAGCCCCGAAGAAGCTGAGCTTATCGTTGCGACCGGATTCCTCCGCATGGGGCCCTGGGACAATGCGATGGTGAAGCAGCCGGAGGCCCGCCAGATCTATCTTGACGATGTTGTGAACTCGGTCGGTCAGACCTTTCTCGCGACCACGATGCGTTGTGTGAAGTGCCACGATCATAAGTTCGATCCCATCCCCACCAGGGATTATTACCGCATGTATTCCGTGTTCGCCTCCACCCAGATGGCGGAGCGCAAGGTACCTTTTCTTGAAGAGGAAAATACCGACCGCCTCGAGGTGGTTGCAGGATTCACCCGGCAAATGCATGAGTATGCAGTGGAAGAAAAGAACAAGCTTGTCGCTAAGCGCGAGAACGCTGCACGGGACTGGTATAAGGAGAACAATCTGCCATACTACAACCAAGTCGACCGCAGAGGCATGGACGACGAGGTGAAGCCACCGCGTCATGTTGGACTCAACATCACCGAGCAAGGTCAGCTCAAAGTTCGAGAGCAGGACGAGTGGATCTGGAATCGTCGCCTCCAGCGTTCCCAGCCAATGGCCAACAGCGTTTACAGCGGCACGAAGAAAAACAACAACGGTCGCAGTTTAACCATGGATGAGAAGCAGGACGTCAATTGGCGACCTGAAAACTTCATCTACGCAGGGGGAGCTCTCGAAGCCCCCGGAGACCCAGTCACCCCCGGTGTGCTCAGTGCCCTTGGTGTGCCAATCGAAGGGGCGAGTGATAAAGACCCCTGGGCCGTGACTGAAAACATCAATGGTCGACGCCTCGCATTTGCAAGGTGGGTGGCGGACGAACGTAACCCACTCACGGCGCGTGCCTTTGTGAATCGCGTCTGGCAGCAGCACTTCGGTCAAGCGATTGCAGGCAACCCGACCAATTTCGGTGCGAGCGGTAAAAAACCGACTCACCCCGAATTGCTCGACTGGCTAGCGGCTGACTTCGTCGAAAACGGCTGGACGCTTAAGCGCCTCCACCGTCTCATCATGATGTCGGACACCTATATGCAGGCCAGCCATCATCCTGAGCGTGAATATATCGCGAACAGCGATCCTGAGAATCAGCTACTTGCTTACTTTCCGACTCGCCGCCTGACCGCCGAAGAGATGCGGGATTCCTTCCTCGCTATCACCGGTGAACTGGAAGAGGCACGCGGAGGGTTTCCAATCAATCCCGAGATCAACATGGAAGTTGCTTTGCAGCCTCGCATGATCCAATTCTCCCTTGCGCCAGCTTACCAGCCCGATCCGACCCCCCAGCAGCGCAACCGTCGAACTATTTATGCCTATCGCGTTCGCGGTATGGCAGATCCGTTTCTGGAGCTGTTCAATCAGCCGAATCCGAATGATGCCTGTGAAATACGCGATGAGGCGGCAGTTTCTCCGCAGGCGTTTACCTTGCTGAACAGCGATATTATAACGGATCGTTCCATCGCTTTTGCCAAGAGCCTGAAGGAGCAGGCCAATGATCCTGAGGAGCAGATCAATCGTGCTTTCCTCAGGGCGCTCGGCCGACCTGCCGATACGGTCGAGAAAAAGCGTCTCTCCGAATATTTCGCCGAGATGGTAGAATATCACCAGGGCGTCACACCTGAAATACGAGATTACCCGACTCGGATTACCCGCTCGCTTGTGGAGGAGTTCTCCGGCGAGATCTTTGAATACGAAGAGATTCTGCCCCAATTCGAAAATTACCAGCCTGACCTCAAGGCTCACCAGGTGGATGCCGAAACGCGAGCGCTCGCGGATGTCTGCCTGCTGCTCTTCAACACCAACGAATTTTCCTACGTATACTGAGAATGGGTAAACCGCTCATGGGCGCTGATATTCGCTGATCTAACGATGAAGTCTAACGAGCCATACTCTGATGAGGGCTTTTCGCTCATGGGAGCTGCCTTCGCAGTTCACAATGAGATGGGTGGTGGCTTGAGCGAGGAGATCTATCAGGAATGTCTCGAGCTGGAGTTGGGTTTAAAATCGATTCCATTCGAATCCCAGGTCTCCCTCCCGGTCTTCTACAAAGGCGAAAAGCTGGAGAAGTCCTATATCCCGGATCTCATCGCCTTTTCTGAGATTATAGTTGAGCTGAAGGCGGTTGCTAAACTCCTGCCAGAGCACGAAGCGCAACTCATGAATTACATGCGAATCACTCGCAAGCCAGTCGGCTACCTCATCAATTTCGGCCCTACCGAGGTAGTCGAATGGAAGCGTTTTCATCAAAGAATTCCTAACTCAAGCCGTGATCTAAAAATGCATCAGCGCCGATGAGCGCTCATCAGCGGTTTAAAAAATCTGTTAACAACAAACTCCCAATCAGTCATGAATCAGAATCTTTGTTCACGACCTATTTCAACGGCCACCTCACGCCGTGAATTTCTCTACGGCCTTGGCGCCACCCTTGGTGGTGTCGCGATGACCGACATGCTGGCTGCTGATGGTCTGGGAACCGGCGTCGCAGGCGGCCTCTCGCAGGCGGGCCCACTCATGCCGAAAAAGCCGATGCATACGCCAAAGGCGAAGAACGTGATCATGCTTTTTATGGAGGGCGGTCCGGGTCATATGGATACCTTTGACCCGAAACCGAAGCTGAAAGAATTGCACAAGCAGGAATCTAAGCTCACTGCTGGTCTTGCCACAGGCTTCAAGTTTTTCGTAGGCAGTCCTTTTGGTTCTCGCAAGGTGGGAGATTCCGGAATCGAGATGAGCGACCAGTGGATCCACATGGCGGATCCCGAGGTGGCTGATGAACTCTGTAACTACCGAGGTTGTCAGGCTGAATCTCTCAATCATCCTGAAGCGCTCTTCCACATGAATACCGGAAGTCGGCTTGGTGCTGATCCAGCAATGGGTTCGTGGGTGAATTACGGCCTTGGTTCGATGAATCAGAACCTGCCTGGCTACGTTGTCATGACAGAGTTGGCGATGCCCCAAGGTGGCTCACGGAATTGGAGTAATGGGTTTCTTCCAGCCCACTATCAGGGCACCCGCCTGCGGCCGGAAGGCTCCCCCATTTTGGATTTGAATTCGCAGGATTTTAAGTCGCGAGAGCATCAGCGCAAAGCCCTTGATGAACTCAAATTCCTCAACCAGAAGCATGCCAGTCTTCACCCCCAGCATGACGCTCTCGCTTCGCGGATGGAAAACTACGAACTGGCCTATCGCATGCAGATGGAAGTGCCGGGCGTGATCGATATTGAAGGCGAGCCAGAGCACATTAAGGAGCTCTATGGTCTCGATCATAAGGATACGGAAAACTTCGGCAAGCAGTGCCTTATGGCGCGTCGTCTCGTTGAGAAGGGCGTTCGCTTCGTTCAGATCTTCTCCGGTGGTTGGGATAGCCATGACTATCTTGAAAAGGGGCATTCCTCCCGGATTCGCAGTGTTGACAAGGGCATGGCGGGGTTAATCAAGGATCTGAAGCGCCGTGGCATGCTGGAAGACACGCTCGTGATTTGGACGGGTGAATTTGGTCGAACGCCGGACAACAATAAGCGCGGCGGGGTTTACTCTCTCGGTCGAGGTCACAATGTCGATGCGATGACGATGCTCTTTGCCGGTGGCGGGGTCAAAAAGGGGACAATCGTTGGCGCTACTGACGAACTCGGAGCGGAAGCAGTTGAAGTTGTTCACCCTATCCGAGATGTGCACTGCACGATTCTTCACTTGCTTGGTCTGGATGACAACAAGCTGACCTATTTTCATGGCGGCCGTTACAAGCAGTTGTCGCAGTTTGGAGGTAAAGTCATTCCAGAGCTGATTGGATAGCGTGATGCGATCCTTTCAGGGAAAAATTATGGTGCGGACAGGCAGCGTGAACTGATAAAGTTCATCGCGTGGTGGACGATTCGGCAAGAAAACAGTAAGGAGAAATGTCCTCCTTTTCTTCCGCTTCGACCCATGACCGACATTGAAATTGCCCGCGCTGCTGATTACGAGAATATCGCAAATCTTGCTTTTGAGCGATTTGGTCTAAACCGGGATCACCTGATCTGCTACGGACACCACAAGGCAAAGTTGGATCTCGAGTCATTGGGTGAATTAGACGATAAATCACAAGGCAGCTTGATTCTGGTCACAGCGATTTCCCCAACTCCTGCGGGCGAAGGTAAGACTACCACTACGATTGGCTTGGGTGACGGGCTCAGCCGAATTGGTAAGCAAACCATGATTTGCTTGAGAGAGCCGAGCCTGGGCCCTTCGTTCGGTATGAAAGGGGGTGCGACGGGCGGAGGTCACTCCCAGATCGTGCCAATGGAGGAAATTAATCTTCATTTTACCGGTGACTTTCATGCAATCACTTCGGCGAACAATCTTCTATCGGCGATGATTGATAATCACCTTCATTGGGGGAATCAGTTGCAGATTGATCCGCGAAAAATCAGCTGGCGACGTTGCATGGATCTTAATGACCGCTCCCTGCGAAATCTTATTACGGGGATGGGCAACGTCCGCGACTACCCTCGTGAGACCGGCTTTGATATCACGGTAGCCTCAGAAGTCATGGCGATTCTTTGCCTATCGAACGATCTCAAAGATCTCGAGCGACGGTTGGGTCGAATTGTGATCGGGAGAACCTATTCGGGAGAAGATGTTCATGCTTCGGATCTCAAGGCTGAAGGGGCGATGACGGTCTTGTTGAAAGACGCGCTCAATCCGAATCTGGTCCAGACGCTTGAGCATACGCCCGCCCTCGTTCATGGGGGGCCATTTGCCAATATTGCTCATGGCTGCAACTCCGTTGTTGCGACGAGAACGGCGCAACGTCTAGCCGACTATGTTGTCACAGAGGCTGGATTTGGAGCGGATCTGGGGGCTGAGAAATTCTTTGATATCAAATGCCGTAAGGCTGGATTGAAACCTCGCGCTGCCGTGATTGTCGCCACGATTCGAGCGTTGAAGTACCACGGAGGTATCGCGAGAAAGCAACTGAATGATGAAAACGTCAATGCGGTGGAACGTGGCTTTGCCAATCTGGAGCGGCATTTGGAAAATATCGGCAAATTTGGTATTCCGTCTGTGGTAGCGGTGAATGCTTTCGCTTCGGACACTGAAGCTGAGACACAGAGGTTACTCGATTTATGCCGGGATATCGAAGTCCCATGCGTCTTGGCGACTCATTGGGCGGACGGTGGGAAAGGTGCCGAGGACTTGGCCCGTCAGGTGGTTGACTTGGTCGATCAGAATTCCTCCTCTGCGTTTCAAACGCTTTACCCGGACAAACTACCACTGGTCGAAAAACTAAGAACCGTCGCGCAGGAAATCTATCGGGCAGATGATATTGAATTGAGTCGGAAAGCGGAGCGAAAGCTGAATGCTTGGCAAGAGACAGAGGCTGGAGATTATCCCGTTTGTATCGCAAAAACACCTTACAGCTTCAGCGCTGAACCGGAGAAACGAGGTGCCGCTACCGATTTTTTGCTTCCAGTGAGAGACGTGGCCCTCTCAGCAGGGGCAGGATTTGTGGTAGCTCTGACTGGAGATATCATGACGATGCCGGGGCTCCCGAAAGTGCCGGTCGCAGAGAGAATCTTACTGAATCCCGAAGGGGAGATTGACGGCCTAAGTTAATCCCGGAAAATCCGGTGTCGTTGGCCGGGAGAATGGCGAGAGGGTTTCTGGCGGTAACACGGAACGGTGTCCGCTGAAATATTGTGTCTTGAGACAAAATTCCTAAAGATGGTAGGCTCGGTCTGTCTGTTCTTATGAAGCGATTTTCTCAGATTACCTGCCTACTCATTGGTTGGGGTATGTGTTTCGCCGACGCTGCTGAAATTCTTTGGAGCCAGTATTGTCAGCATGAGGTTAAGATGAAGTTGCTGGTGCATCTGGATACCGACCCTACTGAGTCCTGCGATGGTGAAACGGTGACGCTATGGCTTCGGGAGGATGAATCTAACGACTGGAGAGAGACTCAGACTCAGCCAATTCATTCTCTCACCGCAACGGCTCTCTTTGAGTTGGATTCGTGGCCGCGTTACGAGAGGCGGCTTTTTAAAGTCACGAGCAGCGATTCAGAGTGGGAGGGTGTCTTCCGCGCTGAGCCGAAGGATGGCTCGGTCCTGAAAGTCGCGGGGTTTTCCTGCCACAAGGATATCGGTTGGCCGTGGACCGAGGCGATCGGTGAAGTGATCGCTCACGATCCGGATCTCGTGATCTTCACCGGTGACCAGATCTACGAAAACGATTACGGCAGTCCCATGTTTCGGGCCATGACCGAAGAGGAGGTTCCCCGGGGAATGAAGAACTACCTCGAGAAGTATCGCAAATTTGGTGAAGCCTTCGGCGAACTGATGCGGGATCGCCCCACCGTGATGATCACGGATGACCACGATGTTTTCGCCAATGACCTGTGGGGGCGTGGAGGCGTTCGCATGAATGGAGACCGCACCACGGGCGGCTATCCGACGCATCCGGACTGGGTCAACGCAGCAGAGTTCACCCAGGTGGGGCATCTTCCCGATGCGATCAATCCAGGGCCTCATGGGGACGGTGTGCGCGCGTTTTACACAGCGGTGAACTATGGCGGGGTAGATTTCGCTGTTCTCGAAGACCGTAAGTTCAAGAGCGCACCTTCTGAGGTGATCAAGGAGCTGATTGCGCCTCCGGGATTCAAGTGGCCGAATCCTCGCAGGACAGACTTCCGGATCGAGGTGGTGCTCGATCCCGACTATGACTGCACCCAACTCGATCGACCTGACCTGCATTTGTTAGGGGCAGAGCAGGAGGCGTTTCTCAAGGAATGGGCGGACCAATTGACGGCATCTCAAGGCATGGGTGCCGTGATCTCTTCCAGCCCCTGGGCGCATATTGCAATGTATTCTCCTACCTCAGCTGATACCGATTCCAACGCCTGGCCGCAGTCCGGGCGCAACCGGGCACTCGAAGCGATTGGTGACGCGCCGGTGGTGCTGCTGCACGGCGACGTTCACCTCGGGACCCTGGGGCGGCATGGTCGGGAAGAGTTCAACGATGGTCCAGTGACCTATTCCTTTCCGTCCTTCTCATCACGCGCCAGTCGCAAGTGGGAGCCGTTGGAGCCAGGTGCGAATCGTGAACCAGGCGCGCCCGGAAACACTGGGGAGTTTCACGATCGCTTCGGCAACAAGGTCACCATGTATGGTGCTGGCAATGGACTGAACGGTTACGGGATCCTGCTGTTCGACACGAAGAATCGAGAAGTTGAAATCCAGTTCCACACTATGGATGAAGAGCGTAAGCCGATTAAAGTCGATGTGCCGGGGTGGCCGTATGTGGAGAAGTTCTGACGCTGCCGTTAAGCCCTATTTTTTTGAACACATCCTTCGCCCAGGCGTCGTAACGCGCTCTCAGAGAGGCGGCAATCTCAGGCTCATCGGCGAAGTAGTCTTTCGCTTCGGGTTCGTCGTCAGCAAGGTTGAGCAGCTGGGGATCTTTGCCTGCCATGAGCAGTTTCCAGTCCCCTTCGCGCACGGCCCACTTTTTCTGCCATTGGAAGTAAAGTATGGGGTGGGCGCTGGGCGCCTCTGCGGAATCGATGATCGGTTGCAGGCTGCGACCGTCGAGTTCTGCCGCGGGTAGATCGGTATGGCACCACTCCGCGAGGCTGGGCAGCCAGTCCATGATGGTGACGGCCTGGTCCCGAACTTCGCCTTTGGGAAGGCCTGCCGGCCAGCTGACGACAGCGGGTACGCGCACGCCGCCTTCGAGAAAGGTGCCCTTGGCTCCGAGCCATTTGCCGGTGTTGCCGCCACCGCCGTGCGCGCTGTAGTAGTGCCCTTTGGGCAGGCCGCTGTTGTGGTCATCCATGGTGAGGCCGGCTTTGTCTTCAATGGAATGACCATTGTCGCTTTGAAAGATGACGATGGTGTTTTCGGTCAGGCCGAGGTCGTCGAGCTTTTCCATGATGAGGCCCATGTAGTGGTCCGTCGTCGTGATGATGGCGGCGTAGGAACGGCGGGGCATGGGCAGATCCTGATAGAGCTCGGTGTGTTCCTCGAGTGCCTGCTCAGGGTAGTGAGGGATGTTGTAACCGATGTAGAGCAGGAAAGGATTCTCCTCGTTCCGATCGATGAATTCGAGGGCGCGTTCGGTGATCAGTTCCGGGAAATATTCGCCATCCTTGAAAACTTCGGTGGTGCCTTCGAAGAGGTCGTGAAACCCCTTCTGGTGTAGGAAGTAGTGGTTGTAGTTATCGATGAAGCCATTGCGGATCCCGAAGAATTCATCGAAGCCCTGCTTCATCGGGCCGAAGTCGCGATGGGAACCGACGTGCCATTTGCCGAAGAGACCGGTGCGGTAGCCGGCGTCCTTCAGCATTTCGGCGAGGGTCACTTCCTCCAGGGCCATGTTGACCCCATCGGGGCCGTTGATGTTGTTCTGGGTCCAGGAATTGACTCCGGAGCGCTGCGGGTGCCGTCCGGTCAGAAGCGCGGCGCGCGACGGGCAGCAAACGGTATGGGCATAGGCCTGGGTGAAGCGGACGCCGTCTCGTGCGAGACGGTCGATCGTGGGGGTGTGGAGATCGTCGGATCCGTAACAGCCTGCATCGAGCGTGCCTTGGTCGTCGGTGTAGAGAATGACGACGTTGGGTTTTGAGCCTGCGGCCGCACAGAAGGCCCAAAGCAGAAGGCAGAAGTGAAGGAGGATGCAGCGGGCAGGAAAGTGGTTCATTGAGCTTGGAGCGTCCCTGATTCCTTTTGAATCGTCAATGCCTTGAAAAAGCCAGCCGCCCCAGGATGTGGAGCGCGACCGCATGTCCACAGAAGTCGAAAGATAACAGAAATTTGCTCACGGAAATGAGGATCTGGTCGGAACGTTCAAATGTTCGAGGCTATGTTGATTTCGACCATTGAGTGAGCTTTGGTTATCAACGACTGAATTTCCGATGAATCGACCATTGAAAGCCGTGGGCCGACGCCGTTTCCTCCAGGGAGCCGGCGGATCGGTACTAGCACTCCCGCTTTTGGAGAGCACCGCTGCCGATTCCAAAGCGGTTTCCCCGAAGCGTTTCACGGCGACGGGGATTTTCTATGGGCTGATGCCTCATTACTTTCACCCGGAAAAGGTGGGGCGGGATTACGAGATGACCCGGCTGCTGGAGCCTTTAGCGGTTCATCGGGACGATTTTACGGTTTTTTCCGGTCTCGACCACAACCTCGGTGGGGGACACAACAGCACGAAGTATTTTCTCTCCGGTATTCCGGTGACCAAGGCGAAGGGTTACGCCGAAGCCAATATTTCCGTTGATCAGAAAGCGGCTCAGTTCGTGGGGGGAGAGACTCGCTACCCCTCGCTCGTGCTCGGCTGCGATACGGGGCAGGAGCACACGCTATCGTGGACACGCAATGGCAATGCGATCCCGATGGTGGAGGAGGCGGAACGGCTCTACAGCCTGCTCTTTCGAAAAGACAACGCACGGTCTCGCACGCGGATTGAGCGGGATTTTCAGAACAAACAGTCCATCCTCGACCTCGTCAGGGATCAGTCGAAGTCTTTCGAGAAAGGGTTAGGGGCTTCCGACAAGGAAAAGCTGGATCAGTATTATACGTCGGTCAGGGAGCTGGAGGGGCGCATTGAGCAGAGCGAGCGCTGGCTCAATCGTGAAAAACCAACGACTGACTACACGCTGCCCCAAGGGATTGATGAGCTTACCCTGCATGACAAGACACCGTTCTTTTACGATCTCATGGTGCTCGCGTTGCAGACTGATTCGACACGGGTGATCAGCCTGAGTTTCACCGACCTTGGTAAAGAGAGTGGCGGCATTCCCGGCGTCAGCACAGGGTATCACTCCCTCTCACATCATGGGCAGGTTCAGTCAGTGATGGATGAACTCGCGCTGGTGGAGCGATTCCACACGAGCCAGTTCTCCCGTTTTCTCGACAAGCTCAAGGAGGTGAAGGAACCCAATGGCGAGACCTTGCTCGACAACACGATGGCGCTCTTTGGCAGCGGCATGAGCAACGGCAACTCTCACAGCCTGCGTGATCTGCCGGTGGTTCTCGCTGGTGGCGGATTCAAGCATGGGGAACACAAGCACTATGCGCGCAACGGCAAGACTTCGGTTTCGCTATGCAACCTTTACCTGACGATGTTGCAGAACTTCGGGTTGGAGATCGATCAGTTCAATAATTCCACTGGAACCCTGACTGGGTTTGAGATCGCGTAATGAAACATCCGTTTCTCAAAGGCCTCGTGGTGGTTGGAGTGGTTCTCGCGGTGGGCGGGTGGGCCCGGTCCGAAGAGAAATGGATCACCCTAGACAACGGCGTGCATGCTTTTCTCCAGAGCTACTGCGTGAAGTGTCACGGTCCGGAAGAAGACAAAGGGGACTATGTGCTGCATGATTTTTTCTCCCGTAAAGGAGATCAGTGGCGAGTGGATGTGGCTGATATTGAAAGCGTTTATGTTCTTCAGGATGTGCTCGACCAACTCAACCTCGGTGAAATGCCACCGGACAAGAAGGGAGTGAAGCAGCCAAAGAGTGAAGAGGTCAAGGCGACCACGGCCTGGCTGACCGATACGTTGCTGTCGCTCGAAGAAGACAACCGCTCTAACGTCACCGTGCTGCGCCGCCTCAACCAGGCGGAATACCGCAACACGATGCGCGACCTGTTCGGCCTTGATCACTTGACCAAGGACCTTACCGCGAGTTTTCCAGCGGATGACGAATACCACGGTTTCACCAACATCGGCGAAGCGCTCAACTTGAGTGATGCCCATCTTGAGGCCTATCTCGACGCGGCCAATAAGTATGTGCGGATGGCGTTTCATTTCGGTGAGATGCCGAACCCGAGGCGCATCGAGTTTCAACCGGAATCCTGGGGTTACGAATCGAGAATGGCGGTGACTCCGTGGATGTATCGCCTCGCGACACCTGGGAAGTATCTCGACATCGGGGCGGGCGCGAAGCAGCTCAGCGAGAAATTCGACCTTGCAACCTACCCTCGTCCTTTTGTTAATCGGGGTATCGAGGAGGCGGGTTATTATCGCATCACGATCAATGCGGAAGCGATTCATCGTCTCACGCACCCCTACGACCCGGCCATGATTCCGACGGATCTGACGCCACCGATGCAGTTGGGTCTCTACATCTCAGATGGCAGGAAAGGCATAGCTGCCGCTGGCGTGAAATCCCGAACCAAGGTCGGCTGGTGGGATCTGAAGGATCACGAAGCGCAGGACTTTGAAGTGACCGTTTGGCTCGACAAGGGTGCGGTGCCGATGCTCAACTGGGACAACGGTCCCGGCCCCTCCGACTACTGGATGCGGGACATTCTCGAAAAGTATCACACCGACGTGGAGTTCCGCGGGAAGCAGGGAGCCCACGCCTGGCACATTAAGCCGGACACGGCTGTTCCCGGCCGTATTGTTTCCGATGTCTGGCAGGGTCCTATGGTCCGGGTGCACGAGTTTGTGATGCAGGGGCCAATTCACAAGACCTTCCGCTCACGAGCCCAGAACGAGTTTGCTGGTGGTGTGACCGATATCGCAGACCTCGATTTGGAACTGGCCCTGAAGCGCTTCACCCGCAAGGCTTTCCGAAGACCTGTAGGCCCGAAAGACTACGAGCCCTATGTTGAACTGGCGGAACGCGCCATAAAGGAGCTGAAACGTACGCGCGAGGAGGCGTTTTACATGGCGCTGAAGGCGGTGCTGGTATCTCCGGATTTTCTCTATCTCAAAGAAACCGGCGATGAGAACGGCAAGCTGACTTCCTGGGAGATGGCAAATCGACTTTCTTACTTCCTGTGGAGCTCCATGCCGGACAGCGAGTTGTTTGGGCTGGCCCAGAAAGGAGAACTCGTGAAAGACGAGGTGATTCGACAGCAGGTGTTCCGGATGTTGCAGGATCCGAAGAGTGAGGCTTTTGTCGAGGGATTCGCCACTAGCTGGCTGCGTCTCGATAAGCTTGGCACGATGCCGGCCGACTCGCTGAAGTTCCAGGAATACTACCTGCATGGGCTCGAGGATTCGATGAAAGCGGAGACCCTTGCCTTCGTGGGTAATGCCGTGAAAGCGAATGCTCCCCTGACGGATTTTCTCGATTCGGATTACACCTTTGTGAACCAAGACCTGGCGCGGCACTACGGGATTGGAGGTGTTGAAGGGATTCATCTTCGACAGGTTTCCCTGCCGGCGGAGAGTCCTCGTGGAGGTTTGCTAGGGCAAGCCAGTATTCTTACATTGAGTGCGAACGGGATTGATACCTCCCCTGTGGTGCGCGGCATCTGGGTGCTGGAGAATCTCATGGGCACGCCGCCGCCACCTCCGCCGCCCGATGTAGAACCACTCGATCCCGATGTGCGCGGTGCCACGACAATCAGGCAACGTCTCGCCAAGCACAGCGAAATCGAATCCTGTGCCGATTGCCATGCTAAGATCGACCCTTTTGGATTTCCATTAGAGTATTTTGATCCAGTGGGTGGCTTTCGGGAGACCTACTTCCGCAGCCGTCGCTGGAGTCGTCCCGAGCGAAAGACGATCTATCATCCCGGTAGCCCCGTAGACGGGGTCGCTCAGTTGCGGTCGGGTGAGATGTTTTCCAATCCTGCGGAGCTGAAGAAGGTCTTGCTTGAGCGAAAGGATACTTTTGCGAAGGGTCTGACTGACAAGCTACTGGTCTACGCGGCCGGTCGTCCCATGACTTATCGCGATCATCCCGAACTCGAAGCGATTGCGAAGCGGTCAATCAAAGAGGGACGCGGATTCCGAAACCTCATCATGAACGTCGCGACGAGCGAGGTGTTCACGAATCGGTGATTTCGTCAGAACCCGGGCCGAATTAGGGTGGTGAACGCCCAGATGGTTCTATTTCCTCGAAACGACCCGGGCGTGGCTGGGTAGGGGGAGGTAATCTCCCTCGCGAATCATCCAGCGATCAAGTTTCTCGCGAAGTTCGATTTCTGTGCTTTCCAGTCTGGCTTTACCGGAGAGATTGTTGAGCTGGAAGGGATCCTTTTTCAGGTCGTAGAGCTCAAATAGCGGGCGTGGGTTTCGAAAGTAAAGATGGTAATGGGGTTCAGGAAGGCTGCCCGAGGCCTCGGCATCTTTGATCGCCATCCATGCGATATTATTTGAGGCCATGTCTACCGGGGTGTAGCTCCGGTCAGGGAGGGCGTTGTAGATGAAATGAAACCTTTCAGTGGTGATGGAGCGGGATAAATCGAAGCCATCGCTGCGTGTGATCGGGCCCCAATGCCAGCCGCGTTCCGCGTAGACCTCAGTGCGTTCGTCCATGGGTTGCCCTAGCATCAGCGTTTGGAAGCTTATTCCGGTCATACCAGGAGCGGGGGATAGTCCGGCCGCATCGAGAATGGTGGGCGCCAGATCGACGCCACTGATAAGGGAATCGGAGACAACACCGGCTTCAATTTTTTCAGGCCAGCGAATCAGCAGGGGAACGTTGATGCCGCGCTGGTAGAGGGTGCCCTTCCCGCGTAGCAGGGCTTCGCCGTTGTCTCCCATGAAAATCACGAGGGTATTTTGGCTGAGACCGCGGTCGTCGAGAACCTGCATCAGGTGACCGAAGCCGGTGTCAAGATCACGCACTTCAGCGAGATAGTGGGCATAGTCGAGACGAACTTCGGGGAGGTCCGGCCAGTCGGGCGGTAGCTGAAGTTTGGCGGGATCGATGCCTTCGTGATCGTCTCCCCATTTCCGATGGGGCTGACTGAAACCAAAATAGAGAAAGAAAGGCTGGGCTTCAGGGACTTGGTCGAGAATGCCGGAAAAAATACCGGGAATGTCCTGAATCGCTTCCGCCTTGGTGCGGATGCCCTGGACAAAGTGGTCGAACCGCGACTCAAAAGTTTCGCCACGCATGTTTTCCTGAACGAGCATTTCTGAAATGTGGTCCGCATCTATCTTCTTGCCGTCGAGATGTTGGTGGCGCCCATCCAGGCCGGTCCAGTAGCCGGCGTCGCGAAGCAGGTCAGTAAAGAAGGGGGTTTCTGCGGAAGCGGGTTGGGCAAAGCGGGTCGCGCGCAGGCCGACGGGGGAACGTCCGGCAAACATGGAAGTGCGTGAGGGTGCACACTGCGGAGCGGCAGTGTAGGCGCGGTTGAAGCGAATGCCTTCTTCGGCGAAGCGATCCAGGTTGGGGGTCAGCGAGAAGTTTTCGCAATTAGTGCAACCGTAGGCGCCAACGTGAGGAAGGCTGTGGTCGTCGGAAAGAACGAGAAGAATGTTAGGCTTCTCTTCCCCGGACGCAGGGCAGATTAAAATTTCAGCAACCGTGAGTAAGAGGAAGGCTGGCAAGAGGTGCTTCATGCAGACCTATTGATGAGTGCAGAGAAAAGAGGAGTCAATTCTTTCCGAAGGACTCACTCAGCACCACCGCCTTGACGAGATCCCTGAGGCCGCCGTCTTCGGTCTCCAGTTTGGCCAGCATGTGCTCAATCACCCCGCGGTCGCCAAACTCAAGTTCGCGGCCCAGAGAGTAGGTGAGAAGTTTTTCAGCAAGGCACTTGGTAAACTCATCTCTTCGGCTGATCATGAGGTCGCGGAATTCAGATGGGCCATGAAACGTATCGCCGCCGGGCAATTTACCCGAAGCATCAACCGGGTTTCCGCGGTGGTATTCATCGCGCCACGAGCCAATGGCATCGTAGTTTTCAAGGGCAAAACCAAGCGGATCGATCTTGCGATGGCACTCGGCACAGCTGGTCGCTTCACGGTGTTTCGCCAACTCTTCGCGAAGGGAGGTAGCCCCGGTGATGTCAGGATCCAACTCCGGCACATCCGGCGGAGGCGGGGGTGGGGTGTAGCCTAACACTTTCTCGAGGACATAGATTCCCCGGACCACGGGAGAGGTGTCGACACCGTTAGCCGAGGCTGTCAGGAAGAGGGCTTGACTCGTCAAACCGCGGCGTCCGGAACCTTCCAGGGAAACCTGACGCATGTGGCTGCCTTCAAGACCTTCGATCCCATAGTGCATCCCCAGCTCGCGATTGAGAAAGGAGTAATCGGCGGTCAGGAATTCTTCGGGTGGAAGGTTTTCGTCGAGAACGTGGCGGAAGAAGGACTCGGTCTCCAATCGCATCGCCGTCTCCAGGTTGTTGCGGTAGTACTCGCGAAAATCGACCGAAACCGGCATCTCACCGATGTTGTCCAGGGCGAGCCAGCGGCGGATAAAGTGCGACACGAATCGCTCCGACTTCGGATCTGCGAGCATACGATCCACCTGGCGACTCAGCTCTTCGGGATCGGAGAGTTTGCCAGCCTGTGCTGCTTTCAAGAGTTCCTGGTCGGGTATCGATGACCAGAGAAAATAGGCGAGGCGGGAAGCCAGTGACCAGGCGTTCAATTCGCCTTCGCCTTCCGCCAGATAGATGAATCCGGGAGAGGCAAGAATGGCCTGGAAACCGATTTGAAGCGCTACGAGCGGTTCGAGGCCCTCCTTTAGTTTGTTGGAAACCATTTTCTCAATCGGAGCCAACTCTTCATCCTGAAGCGGACGGCGGTAGGCTTTCTGAGCAAATGCGCGAAGACGCTGCGTGATCGTTTTCAAGTTCAAGTCTTCCGGCTTCATATCGCCGTAGAGCTTTTGATGGCCCTCGGGCGGCCACTCCTCAACGTGGGGACCCTCGACCTCGATTTCCCAGATTCGCAGTTTGGGGCCGCGGTAAACTTTGAGCAGTCCATGCGACTTCTCATATCCCGGTTTCATCTCCGCAAAGGGTGCGACTTCAGGATGCTCGGCGGCGTTGCTGCTGATGATTCGGACGAGTCGCTTGGTGGCCATCGTTCCATTGCGGAAACGAATTTCCGGCTCAAAACCTTTCTCGAGATAGACATCCCACTCCAACCACTTTGGCTCGCTACTGGTAAGTTCCTCGAGCGCGATGGAGCGGTATTCGGAAACGCTTCCCGAACTTTCCACGCTGCCTTCGCGATTGACGGCCGCCAACTCCAGGACCAGCGGATCTCCATTACGGAAGTCGTCGAGGGCCTTTCCGTAGGGGTGATCGCGATCCACGGCCGCAGCCTTCACGCGCACAGTGTAGATACCACTGTGAGGCACGCCCTCCATGGCGAGCGGCTCGAAGCCGATGTGGCCGCCGCGGTAGTGTCGCCCATATAGATCGGTGTAGGGCGTTTCCGGGATATAGCGAAAACGGTCCACCTGGAACAATTTGGGCAGGTCTCCTTTGTCTTTGCCGGAGAAATAGAATGGGGACGCCTGCGTGTAGCTTTTTGATTCAGGCCTTTCACCGAAATGAGTGGCCCGCTGGACGGCGCCTTCCGCGGCGATCAGATAGTGATCGAGCAGCATGCCGGAGGTGACGAGGCCCTGGCCGTTGTTGTCGAAACCATCGATGACCACTTCTGCGGGGAAGTCGGCGGAAGGATCCCAGTCGGAGACGTCGATCGAGAGCAGATCTCCGATGGTGTGCTTGTATTCCCACTTGTTGATCCGGCGCAAGACGCTGTGTCCCCCGGTATCGGCGAGGCGAGTGGCAGCTTCGGAAATAAAATCAGTGATCTCATGGATCATCGCGATCCGCTCCGCTCCTTCCGGCTGCGGTTCGTCCTCAGGAGGCATCTCTTCGAGATTGAGAAGATCCACCACTTCCTGCCAACGCTCGATCTCATCCAGCGTCTTGATCTCCAATGGCAGATCGTCAAAACGTCGGTCCGCCTTCTGCTTGTCAGCCCCGTGACAGGCCACGCAGTATTCCGCGACGAACTCGGTCATTTTTGGCGAGGCCTCGACCTCGGACACCATCAACGGAATTCCGAGGATCACGGCTAACCTCGTTCGAAGACTATTTGCGATCATTTCAATATCTACTGACTACCGATTACTGATCACCTCACACCAACTCCATCGGCGTGAACGTCCCGGTGCTTCGGCCAAACGTTTCCGTTTCAACACCAAACCACTGCAAGGTCGACAACCACAGGTTGCTGAGCTCCACGCGATGAGTTTCCTCGGGGCAAACGATGTGGCCACGGTGGCGGATTCCTCCGCCGGCGAGGAGGACCGGCAGGCACTTGTTGCTGTGCTTGTAAGCGTCACCCATGCCGCTGCCCATCACCACCATGGTGCTGTCGAACAGTTGCGCTTCCTTGAGCTGGTTCAGCAGGAAGTTGAACTGCTTCATCAAGTAGCCTTCGATCACTTCGAGTTGCTCGAGACGGCCTTCTTCTTTGCCGTGATGAGAAAGGCCGTGGTAGCTGCCCAACTCCAACTCGGAGGTGTTGAAGCCCATCGGGATTTCGAAGGTGGCCACACGGGTTGAATCGGTTTGCAGCGCCAAAGTCAGCAACTCATAGAATAGAGGCATCTCTTCGACATGGAGACGTTCGATGTCCTCCACTTCTGCAATGGGAGACTTGGGCTTGGGACGCTCGAGCCACTCGTTCGACATCTGCAACTGCTTCTCCACCTCGCGAACTGAGGTCAGATACTGATCGAGCTTGTCGCGATCCGCCGCGTTGAGCTTGCGTTCCATCTGGCTGGCCGATTCGCGAAGCGCATCCAGCACACTGGAGCGATGCATCAGGCGAACCCGCTCGGAGTCTTTCTTGGCGGCATCGGCTTCCACAAAAAGCGCCTGGAACAATTTCGCAGGATTGTTGATTGGCGGAATTCTCACTCCGGAACGCGTCCAACTGAGATCGGTGCCGTTGTGCAAGCCGGCCACGATGGAGGGATAGCGAGACGCGCTGCCGACGTGCTCAGCAGCCGCTTGATCCAGTGTCATGTTCTTGGCCTTGAAGCCCGCGGCTTCGGATTTCTTCACGCCGCTGAGAAAACTATGCACGGCTGAATGTCCTCCACCCACTCCGTGATGGAGGTTGGAGAAGATGGTGAAATCATCACGATGTTCCTCGATGCCCTTCAGGGTCGGGCTCATCGTATAGTCGACACCGTCGTCGGTCGGGAAGAACTTCTGGGGATGGAATCCCAGGTGACTACCGATGCTGATGAGGCGCTTTGGGGCTTCGTTTGCAGTGGTGGCGGCCACACCACTCTGGAGGCTGTCAAAGGCGGGAAGAGCCAGGCTGACTCCTACTCCTTTGAGGAAATGGCGGCGCTCAACGTTAGGGGTTTTCGGGTTCTTCATGGGTAGGCAAAGAGTGTTCTCTGGTATTCTCCGTAAAGTGATACGGAGGTTACAAAAACTTTCAGGCATTGGCATCTACGAGGACCCGGATTTGGTCGACGCTGTCCTGGATGCTCATGCGGATGTGAAGGGTGCGACGGTCTTCGCTCAGTTCGACTTGATCGTCGATGTTGATGCCGCGCCGGCTGATCGATTTGAGCTGGGCACCCGGCATAGCGAGCTTGGCGTCAGATCCTTTCAGTTGGTCAGCTGCGAGGATCAGGCCAACCACGGGGCGGTCAAAGCGAAGCTTGGCGGTGAAGACGCGATCTTGGCCGGAATCAGAACTGTCGACTCCCGGGTTGTATTGCAGTAGGTAGGAGTCAACGGTCAGGCTATCTGAGAGATGCTCGAGCTGTTTTCGGAAGGGACGTTCGTGCAGTCCGGTTTGGGTCGAGTTCAGAGCAAATCCTTCAGGCAAGGTCACGCCTTCTCTCTCCGGAAAAAGAAGCAGGGTTTTCGAGTCCACGGCCAATACCGGAGCGAGGCGTTCACCGGGGCGTGCCACCCGCAGATCTCCAGTCATACTTTCGATGCCAAAGGAAGTTTCCCAGGTATTGAGAAAAGCATCCACGAGGTGGGGAATAGATTGGGCGGGGGACCTGGGTTTAATACTCTGGGTAGATTGCCCGGCGAAAAGGCGTTGAGGTTTATTGGTTCCGTGGAGTTCCACTTCTCCCTCAAAGACAGCGACGGAAGTGGTTCCATTGTCAGCCACTTCAATGCCAAAGGCAGTGCCGAGATCGACGACTCTTTCAGTCGGCGTCACCAGGGTGAACCCCTTGATCATACCCGGGACGCGCACGGTGCCACGTCCGGCATCGAGTTCCGCCTCATTGGGGCCGGTGACCGTCAGGGACGCTGGCGCCTCCACAGCGAACTTGGCTCCAGAGTTAAAACGCAAGACGGCGCGCCCTTGTTGCAGTTCGATGCGCTCGCCGGTTTTAAAAGCCTGCCCATGATCCAAACCGCTGACCCGGTTAGTGCTCTGTACGATGGCAACCGTCGGTCCCGGTGTGGGCGAACTGGACGGATTCATCACGAAAGCCAGCGCAATCAAGCCGATGGTCACAGCGGCGGCGATGCGGAACCAGGTGTCGTTCTTTCGCTGCTTTGTGGTGGCAATGTTAGCCTCTTCTTCCTTGAAGACCGCTTCAGCGGCTTCGGTGGAAAGGCTGTCAGCGAGGAGGGCATCGTCGAAAAGTAATTCAGAAGCGAAGGCGCGAGCCTCGGCGCTTTCGCGCAGCAGAGCATTGAGTCGTTCGCGGCTGTTTTCCGGGAAATCGGAATCCCCGGAATCGAGAAGCAGGACTTCGAGTTCTTCGAAGTCGGGTTGGGTGGGTGATTCGCTCATGCAGATGCCTCCTTGCCGAGTTGGGTTTCAATGCAGCTGCGCAAGCTGCGGCGGAGGCGCATCATCGCAACCTTGAGGGCGCTGAGTCCGCGGCCGGTGGCGGTTGCGATTTCCTGGAAAGTGTCGCCGCGCACGAAGTAGGCGGAGAGTAGGTCCCGATTTTTTGAGCTTACCTTGGCGAGGCAGCTTTCGAGGGCTTCCTGGCGGGCTGAGTTTGGCTCGACTCGTTCGTTGGCTACATCGATCATCTGCTCCGCCACATCTGAATCGAAGACGTAGCGTCGGTTGCTACGCTGGCGATCGCGAACCACGCCAAGAACTTCGTAGCGAGCCATACTGATCGCCCATCTCGAGAAATCCTGTTCCGGGTCCCACTCTGAGGACTTTTTCCAGAGCGTGATGTTGGTACGCTGGAGGGCCTCAGCGGCTTCATCACCATGCCCGAGCGCCGCCTGGCAGTAGCCGCGCAGGCGGGACTGCAGGTTGGTCAATGCCGACACGAAGGCGGCGTCCGGATGATTGTCTGGGGTGGGGGTATTCATGAAACCATGGCTCCGGGGAGTATCTCCCGTTCGGAATACCAAGGGTTACATGAAAACGAAAAAAATCCGAGAGGCTTAAAGCTCCGCCGCGCGGATGTTCCGAAAGTATAGGCTCATCTCGCGATTACCGTGGACCTGGATGCCGATGGTGCCGGGTTTGTCGACAATCGTATCGGACTCATAGCCCTTCATGATCGGTTCGCCGTTGAGCCAGGTGCTGTAGGTGTTGTCGACTACCTTGATGCGAAGCGTGTTCCAGTCGTCCTTCTTGATGAATTGCTCAGCATCGACCTGGACGGGATAACCCTTGCCCGGGATGTAGGCCTGGGCGGTCATGTCCCTCTTGAGGCTTCCGGAAATACCAATCTGGATCTGCTCCTTGGTGTCGCGAAGAAAGACTCCGGAGTCGATGTTGCCTTCGCCGAGCTTGAATTCGAGTTCGACGATAAAATTTTTGTAGTCCGCCTTTTCGGTGAGCAGATTGTCGCCTTTGCCGCCGTCGTTGGTGGCCTTTATGACGCCGTCCTCGATGGAGAACTTGTCCTCGAGACTCATTGTCCAGCCGCTGAAGTCTTTGCTGTTGAAGATGGGCTTGAGTTCGGGCTCCTCGGCGAGAGCTAGGAAGGGCAGAGTGAGGGCGGTGAGTAGGATGAGTGTTTTCATGTGGTGATCGGTGTTCAGTAATCAGTGTTCGGTTAGCTGGCTATGAGGGTTTCGAGCTGGCGGCCGTAGTCGACGTAGCTGGTGTAGCACTGGTCCCAGTCGACCTCTTCGCCTTCCTTGACGTGGAAGACGGTGGCGACGTGAGGTTCGATCGCGACCCAGCCGTCGTAGCCGCGGTCATGAGCATCGGTCAGGATGTCTTTAACTCGAGCAAGGCCTTCACCCGGCATGTTGTAAACGGGTTCAACGCCATCGGTGGTAGGATTCTGGCAATCCTTCACGTGGATGTGCACGACGTGGTCGCGAACTTTTTCCCAGAACTCAAACGAATCCTGCCAGGGAAAATTGCCGTCATCGCCGGGCTTGGAGCGATCGCGCTGGAACACAGGGTTGCCGGTGTCGAAGACCAACTTGAGGCCGGGCACTTCTTCGATGAGGCGCAGGGTGTGGTCGGGAGAAAAGCCTCCCCAGTTCATGCAGTTCTCGTGAATCGCAGTGAGCCCGGCGTCGTCGAAACGCTTTATGATTTCGCGAAGGCGTCGAAAGCGTTCTTCTTCCTGCTGGTCTTCTCCCCAGGGGTTCTGGGCGTAGGACATCACACGCACGTAGGGCGTCTTGAGGCGATGCATGCGCGGAATGGCGCGCTCCACTTCGGCAAGCGTGATGTCAAAATTGCTGTCGATCGTTTTGCCCCAGTTGGCAATGAGCGATCCGAACTCTGGAATATGAATGCCGGCTTCGTCGAGGCGATCGGCAACCCGGTCGAAGTCCTCTTGCGGCAGTTCGTGAATGTTGTGGTCGCCAATCATTCGGGCGGAGATAGCGGACCATCCGAGTTCCCGGGTGGCTTCGATCTGTTTTTCCAGATCGCGTGAGGCTTCGTCTGCGAATCCTGTGAGTTTCATGTGTAGTAAAAGTGTTAGGGCCTACTCCCCGAAGAACGTGCGAAGATTCTCCCGGCTGGTTCTGGCGATGGATTCCGGGCTGGGATCGTATTTGAAGACCTCGACGGAAACCCAGCCGTCGTATCCGGTTTCGCGAACCGCTTCGACGATGGGGCCGTATTCGACTTCGCCCATGCCGGGCCCGTAGAGGTTGGGATCATTGGCGTGGAAGTGGGTGGTCCACTCTTTCGATTGGCGAATCACATCGCCGATAGGCGTCGGTTCATCGCTCATCGCTTTCACGTCGAGATGAAGACGGCAGGCCGGATGATCCACGGCCTGGCAGAGGCAGATGGTCTCCTCGGCAGTGTTGAGAAAGTTGGTTTCGGCGCGACCGAGGGGCTCCATAGCGATGGTCACTCCGAGCTTGCCGCAGTGTTCGGCGGCGGGGCGGAGGACTTCAATGGCGCGGGCGAAGGCCTCATCGTAATCCCAGCCGTCTTCGAGGCTTCGTTGCTGAGGACTGCCCCACACCATGATCTTACCACCAAGAGCGTGGCAGAGGTCGGCCAGGCGACGCGCGTAGTCGATCGTGGCCCGTTGAATCGAGGCATCGGGAGCGGTGAGGTGATAGCCTTCCGTTTTGGCAAGCAGCCAGTGAAGACCAACGACTTCCAGACCGGCGTCGCGCACCTGGTCGCCAAGTCCGTTGGCTTCGGCCGCGCTGATCGTCGAAATGTCATCAGCAAGGGTGAAGGGTGCAATTTCAAAACCAGTATATCCAATTTCGGCACTGAGCTTCGCCGCTTCGGCCAGCGGAGTATCTCCAAAGGTTTCGTTACAGATCGCGTATTTCATCCAGACTCAATTGGGGGAGTTCAATGTAAGGAGAAACAGATCTCGCGCACAATGGACAATTTATGCAAAAAGTTACGACGATGCGCAGCAGCCGGGAATTCGTCCCGGTCACGCAGGCGCCTGCCCTTCCACGCCAGCGGTGAAGTGAGCTTAAGCCGCGGCTGCATTCCCCTCGGCCGGGAGAGCCTTTCTCGGCAACGCCAAAGTAATCAAAACGGCTGCGAGCACAAAACCGGCGCAGGTCCAGAGGCAGCCGTCGAGGCCTGCTTTCAGATACATGACCCCGGACAAGAGCGTCCCGATCAGTCGCCCGGCGGCGTTGGCCATGTAGTAGAAACCGACATTCAAGGCCACCTTGTCCGAGTCGGAGTAGGCGAGGATGAGATAGGAGTGAACCGCGGAGTTTACGGCAAAGATGAGGCCGAAGATGGCCAGTCCTCCAAGCACGGCGATTTTGGGGTAAAAAGCAAACTGCACGGCGGCAGCGATCGCGGCGGAGATGACGACGAGGGCGATGCCCCAGACAAGCGCAGCGCGAGCTCCTGTTTCCACAACGCCATGGGTTCTCTTTTTAACCATGGCGGGAGCGGACGCCTGGACGATACCGTAGCCGATTACCCATAGGGCCATGAAGCCACCGGTTTCCCAGAAACTCCATTCAAGTACTTCAGTAAGGAAGATGGGAAGACCTACCACGAACCAGACATCCCGCGATCCGAAGAGAAAGAAGCGGGCGGCGGAGAGGTAGTTGATCTCGCGAGTCTTGGAGAACAGCTTGGACATCTTCACCTTTTCCTTCGATTTGCCAATGTCGCCCTTGAGGCAAATGAGGCAGACGAGGAGGATGACAAGCAAGCCGCCAGCCATGGACCAAAGGGCTGCGGAAAAGCCGAGCCATGAAAGGAGAACAGCGCCCAGAAAGAACCCCACCCCCTTCAGTGCGTTCTTTGACCCTGTCAGAATGGCTACCAGTTTAAAGAGCAGGCGCTCCGATTTCGAAGCGTCGTCTCCGGCCGGAACAAGCAGTTTGACAGCGCTCTTCGAACTCATCTTAGTCAGGTCCTTGGCAATCCCCGAGAGGGCTTGCGAGGCCATGACGTAGCCGACCGAGAGGGCGACAGCCCATTCCGGGTTGAGAAAGGACAGCATCACCAGCGAGACTGCCTGAATGCTGAGACCGGCGAAGAGAGTGGCCTTGAGTCCCACACGCGAACCGATCCAACCGCCGAAGAGATTGGTCAGGATTCCGCAGAACTCGTAGAGCAGGAAGAGGAACGCGATCTGAACGGGCGAATAGCCAAGTTCATGAAAGTGCAGCAGCACCAGCATGCGCAGGGCCCCGTCGGTGATGGTGAATCCCCAGTAGGAAGCGGTGACAAGGCCGTATTCGCGAGCGTTCATTGGTTGGGTGACTCGTATTCAGTCGGCAGTGATCGGTGTTTCAGCTGGGTAATGTGCTGGCCACCTTCTGGACGAGCTCCATCATGCGGTTCGCGTAGCCCCATTCGTTGTCGTACCAGACAAGCAGTTTCAGTTGAGTGCCGTCGACGACCATGGTGGACGGTCCATCGACAATGCCGGAGCGGGGATCGTTGGTGTAGTCAGCTGAAACCAGCGGACGGTCTTCGTAGCCGAGAATGCCGGAGAGGGAACCTTCGGAGGCTTCCTTGAGGAGTTGGTTCACCTCTTCGGGCGTCGTTTCCCGGCTCACCTCGAAGACGCAGTCAGTCAGGGACGCGTTGAGCAGCGGAACTCGGACGGCAACCCCGTTGAGTTTCCCTTTGAGGTCCGGATAGATCATCGTGATGGCCGTGGCCGATCCAGTCGAGGTGGGAATGAGAGAATTGAGTGCAGAGCGTGCCCGGCGGGGATCCTTGTGAGGGGCGTCCACCACAACCTGAGTGTTGGTCACGTCGTGGATCGTGGTGATGGCTCCGTGGACGATCCCGAGCTCTTCGTGAATCACCTTTACGACTGGAGCAATGCAGTTGGTGGTGCAGGAAGCGGCGGTGACGAGGTCGTGCTCGTCCGGATCGTAGAGGTCATCGTTGCAGCCCATCACAATATTGAGGGCTTCCTCTTTCACGGGTGCTGCGACGACCACTTTTTTTGCACCGTTGTCGAAGTGAGGTTGGATCGATTCCGGGGTGCGGAATGCTCCGGAACTTTCCACGACGATATCGACGCCATAAACCGACCATGGGATATCGGCAGGATTGCCGTGAGCGGAGAAGCTCACTTTCTCACCGTCGATGGAAAAGTAGCCGTTACCAGATTCGATCTGCTTGTCCCAACGTCCGTGAACGGTATCAAACTCGGCGAGATGGCCGGCGAGTTCAGCTCCGCCTTTAAGTTCGTTGACGTGCACAATGTCGATGTCTCCTGAGTCCCAGGCAGCCCGGAAACCGAGGCGCCCGATGCGGCCGAAGCCGTTGATTCCAATTTTTATGCTCATGGGTTTGAAAGATTTTTTCTAAAACGGTCAGCCGGCGGCGCAGTCGCTCTCCTCGCAGGTTTTGGCGAGACAGAGTTCCGGTTTGCCCTGGCAGCAGTCCTCCATGAGAAAGCTCATCAACTGATTCATGCGCTTCGGCTGAAGCCGGTAGCTGATGGACCGGCCTTCCTTTTCCGAGTCAATCAGGCCCGCGTTGACGAGTTCCTTGAGATGAAAGGACAGGGTGGGTTTGGGTAGGCCGAGTTTCTTTGAAATGTCGCCGGCACAAAGTCCGTCTTCGCCTTGTTTGACGAGCAGGCGAAAAATCTTAAGTCGGGCGGGCTGAGCAAGCGACCCCAACACGGTGACGGCGTCATTTAATTTCATAGTTTTGGAAATATAGAACAATACTCCTCAATAGAATCAACCCGAGTCTGGTTGAGTGCGTTCAACATTTTCGACACAGAAGGGAAACGATTTGGGGCGGTAGCGACTGATTTTTGCGAGGGATTGCGTCATTGTGGAGTAATGCCGAAATCGCTAGCCTCAGTTCATCAATTCATGAAGCTCCTCCCCTGTCTGCTGCTCGCTCTCTTTGTCTGGCCGTCTCTTCTCATTGCGGAAACGACAGAGGATCGGCCGCCGAACATTGTCCTCATCTTTGCTGACGATGTGGGACGTGAAGTGTTGGGCTGCTACGGAGGTGAATCGTATAAGACGCCCAACCTTGATCAGTTGAGGGCAGACGGAATGAAGTTGGAGCATTTCTATTCATCCCCGGTGTGTCATCCTTCGCGAGTCACCCTGATGAGTGGTCGTTACCCGGTGAATATGGGTAGCCCCGAGTGGGGATACTACCCAACAGATGAAGCATCGGAACGCGACACGCTCGCGAATGAATTGAAGCGTGTCGGATATGCTACTGCAGCGGCCGGTAAGTGGCATCTCGCGATGTTTAAGAAGGACCTGGATCACCCTCAGCGCCTTGGCTTTGACGAATCCATCTTTTTCGGTTGGCACGAAGGACCGCGCTTCCACGACCCCTATCTTTACAAGAATGGGCAGCGTCCGGATCCCGAGACGAAAGGGCAGTATGGACCGGAGCTGTATGTGAAGTTTCTTAAGAGCTTCATGAAGCGCCATCAGGATGAGCCGTTTTTCGTCTACTACCCGATGGCGCTTTGCCACGCGGTCTCAAATGATCTCAATCCTCATCCACCCCATGGTCCCAATGGCCGCTACATGACCTACGGTGAAATGGTTGCCGATATGGATCTGCGGGTTGGCCAGGTGAGAGAGGCGATCGAAGAGTTGGGTCTTACGGATCAGACCCTGGTGATGTTCACGACTGATAACGGAACGACCGGTCACAACTACATTCGATACGAAGGGCGCAAGCTGATTCGGGAACCGGTGGTCTCGCGCATCAACGGAATGGAGCTGGTCGGTAAGAAAGGCACCTATACCGACTGGGGGATTAGGGTCCCTGCTCTCGTATCCTGGCCGGGGCATGTCGAGCCGGAGTCGAGCAGTGAGGCCCTGATTGATCTTTCGGACCTGTTGCCGACCTTCGTCGATTTGGCCGGGGGCGATAAGCCCTCTTTTCCTTTGGACGGCAAGAGTTTTGCCCCATTGTTGCGCGGTGAGGATCACGAATCACGCGAATGGATTTACGGCGAGGGAAGGAGAAAGCAGGGCGTGCGCACCCGCGACTGGAAGTTGATCTCGAGCGGACAGCTGTTTGATATGGCGAATGACCCGGAGGAGGAAAATCCGATCTTCAAGAAAGATGACACCGAAGCTTCGGCGGCGGCCCGGCTCGAGTTGGAGGCAATTCTTTTAAACGTGAAACGCGATTGAACGTGAAACGCGATTTCGCCTGATGACAAGGTTCCGAGACTTCCGGTATCTTCGGGCTCTTTACTTAATTCAAACTCCCATCCTATCCATGAAACTAATCTCACTGATTCTTTTCGTCCTCGTCGTTGTGACTCCGGTGTTCGCCAACGATCTCAAGGGCAGCCGCCCAAACATCATTTTTGTCATGCCTGATGACCAGGGCATGGGCGACCTCAGTTGCCTCGGCAACGAAGTGCTTCGAACACCGAACCTCGATAAATTCTACGGGCTCTCGACGCGCTTCACTGAATTTCACGTCAGCCCCACCTGTGCGCCGACGCGCGCGGCCCTCATGAGTGGTCGTCACGAGTTTCGAAACGGCGTGACTCATACCATCAAAGAGCGGGAGCGCATGGCGTTGTCGACTACGACGTTCGCTGAAGTCATAGCGGACTCAGGTTACCGCACCGGCATCTTTGGAAAGTGGCACCTTGGCGATGAAGACGAATACCAACCCTACAATCGCGGCTTCACCGATGTGTTTATTCACGGCGCGGGGGGAATCGGGCAGAAGTTTCCCGGTAGTTGTGCCGATTTCCCCCCGAATCAGCAAAAGGAGGGCAAATACTTCGATAACGTGATCCTCGAAAACGACACCATCGTCCAGACCAAGGGCTTCTGCACTGATGTGTTCTTTGAGGCGGCGCTGGGTTTTATCAAAGAGAACCACGAGTCCGGGACTCCCTACTTTGCTTTCATCACGCCCAACGCGCCTCATGGTCCCATGATCGCCCCGGAGAGTTACAAGAAGCGCTTTCTCGATGACGGCTGGGACGAAAATACGGCCGGTCGTTATGGCATGATCGAGAATATTGACGATAATTTTGGGCTGCTCATGGAGAAACTCGATGAGTGGGGCGCTTGGGATGACACGCTCGTGATTTTTACCACCGACAACGGTCAGGCCGGCAAAAGCGCGAGGAAGAATGGTGAGCGGGTAACCTTGCACACCGCCGGATTTAAGAGCGGAAAAGGTTCCGTTCACGAAGGTGGTGCGCACGTGCCCTCTTTCTGGCGTTGGAAAGGTGTGCTGGAGGAGGGCGGTGATATCAACGCGCTGACCGCCCACATCGATATCTACAAGACTTTCTGCGACCTCGCCGGTGTGGAGATTCCAGATGACATTCAGAAGATCGACGGGCGCACCATGCTACCATTGCTTGAGAGTGCTGACGCTGCTTGGGCTGACCGCCACCTCTTCTTTCACAAGGGGCGATGGGAAAAAGGGGAGGACCCTAATTTGTCCCAGCACAAAAATTACGCGGTTCGCAACACACGTTGGCGCCTCGTGAATGACGATGAACTTTACGATATCTCCAAGGATCCCTACGAGTCAACCAACGTGGCCGACCAGCATCCTGAAGTCGTGGCGGAGCTGAAGAAGGTCTACGACGAGTGGTGGGAGAAGACCGTGCCGCTCATGGTGAATGAAGATGCGGACTATGCTGAAGAGCATCCTCAGGGGGCTCGCTATGAGAAGCAGTTAGCCGAGAAAGGCATTCCAGATTGGAAAACTCCCGAGATTTAGTATTTAACAGCCCCTTAAATATGGAATTCTTCTGTCGTTCTCTTCTTTTTATTGCGCTCTTTGCTGGAGTCTTTTCTTCATCGGCTCAAGCCGAAGCCGACCAACCCAACTTCGTCATCATCATGTGTGACGACCTCGGCTGGGGGGATGTGGGATTCAATGGCGGCACCCACATTCGCACGCCACATCTCGACGAAATGGCGGCGAATGGATTGAAGCTGAATCGCTTCTACGCCCAGGCGCCGGTTTGTTCTCCGACTCGTGCTTCAGTAGTCACGGGGCGCCACCACGATCGCACAGGAATCTATACGGCGAACCATGGCCACCTGCGTGATGAAGAGTTCACTCTCTACGAAGCCCTCAAGGCCAGGGGTTACACCACCGGTCACTTCGGGAAGTGGCACATGGGGACGCTCACGACCAAGGTAAAAGAAGGCAATCGCGGTGGCCAAGGAGGTAAGGCTAATTTTTCGCCTCCGTGGGCTCATGAGGTCGATGCTACCTTTGCGACGGAAGCGAAGACACCCACCTACGACGCGATGTGGAAGCCGGTTGGTGGGGATGCCAAGTCCTTCACCAATGCTTCGCGGCAGGGTTGGAATTTTATTCCCGGAGGGGCGGAGAAAGAGCCCTATGGAACTCACTACTGGACCGGCCAGGATGAGATGGTGGACCCGAAGTCAGATGAATTACTAGGCGATGACTCCAACCTCATTATGGATCGCGCGCTCGAGTTTATCGGTGAGAATAAGGCAAATCCCTTTCTTGCCATTGTCTGGTTTCACGCACCGCACCTTCCCGTAGTGGCGAGTGAAGAAGACGCTGCCGCCTACGACGATGGTAAGAATTCTGACTATCAGAAGAACTACAACGGTTGTGTCACCGCGCTCGACCGGGCTGTGGGTAATCTGCGCGCTCAACTGCGCGCGCAGGGCATCGCGGATAACACGTTGATCACTTTCTGTTCTGACAATGGTCCCGAAGGCAACGACGGCGCTCCCGGTTTGCAGGGTGACTTTCGGGGTCGCAAGCGCAGTCTCTACGAGGGAGGTGTCCGTGTTCCCAGCTTGATTGAATGGCCGGCGAAGATTCAGGCTGGTTCGGTTAGCGATGCGGCCACCTGCACGGTGGATTACTTTCCCACCATCATGGAGATCGTGGGTGTTGAGATGCCGGATGATCGTCCGCTTGATGGCATCAGCCTGATGCCGCTGATTAACGGGAAAATGAAGGAACGGCCGGCGCCGCTTGGCTTTCATATCAAGGGTCAGGCTGCCTGGCATGATGGGATGATGAAGGCTTATAGGAAGAACCAGAGCAGCGACTGGGAACTCTACGATCTGGGAGCGGACCCGAAGGAGACTGCGGATCTTGCCGAGAAAAATCCGGAGCGCCTCAAGGGAATGGTCGAAGCGTGGACGGAATGGAAAGCCTCCGTCGACGCGAGCGATGGCGGCGCGGATTATTGAGCCGAGCTTCGAGGGACTTTTCTTCGACAACCCTTTTATGCGCCGTAGATCGCGGTCGCCATTCGCTTCATCAGGGATTATGGGTTTGATATGATACTCAAGGCTTTGTTGTCTTTTTTCGCGCTGTTGCTTGCGTCTGCCGGTTTGAGTCTAGCTGATGACCGTCCGAATATCGTACTCATCATAGGGGACGACATTGGCTTCGCTGATATTGGGTGTTTCGGCGCGGAAATCGATACACCAAATCTGGACAAGCTCGCTGCCAACGGGATGAGGTTCTCTCAGGGCTACAACATGGCCAAGTGCAATCCAACCCGTTCTTCCATGCTGACTGGAACGCTTCTTGGCGGGCCGGAGTGCCAGTCGATGGGGGCTTTGCTGCGTGATGCCGGCTATACCACTCTCTATTCCGGAAAGGAGCATTTTGACTCGTGGGTGCCGCTGGAGCGGCTCACCGCGATGAACAGCTTCGACAAGTCGTTCTGTCACTATGGTGGCTGCGGGAACTTCTTTTCCTACGAGCCGGTTGAGATCTACCTGAATGACAAGCTGCTGACGCAGGAAGAGATCGAAGCGGGAACTTCGAAGCCCTACTACAAGACGAATGCCTACACCGATGCGGCTTTACGCTTCCTTGAAGAGACCGAGGAGGAGGACAAGCCCTTCTTTCTCTACCTGCCTTACGAGTCCGCTCATTATCCGCTGCAGGCGTTGCCGGAGGACTACGAGAGGTTTGAGAAGCTCTACGATGTGGGTTGGGACGTGATTCGCGAAAACCGTTTCAGGAAGCAGAAGGAGATGGGCCTGATTGCCGAGGATGTCGTCATGCCGCCGCTGGTGGGGCAGGGCAAGGACCTCTACCAGCCGTGGGAGGAAGTCAGCGAAGAGGACAAGAAACGTCGCATCGAAGAAGCGGTTGGTTTCGCGGCAATGGTTCACTGTCTCGATCGCAACATTGGGCGCATCGTCGACGAGATCGAATCGCAGGGTGAGCTCGACAACACCCTGATCCTGTTTCTTTCCGACAACGGTGGCTGTGGCATTCCAGGCAAAACCAAGAACTGGCTTCACCCGACCGATCCGGAATCCTGGCGCAGTCCTCATGCAGTCTGGGGCATGGTCAGCGGAACGCCGTTCCGGCGCTTCAAGCAGGCCGGTCACGAAGGCGGGGCTCGCACGCACCTGCTGGCACACTGGCCGGCGAAGATCGAGCCGAACCAGATCTGTCACAGCGTGGCGCACCTGGTCGACTTCATGCCGACCTTTCTCGAGATGGCCGAAGCGGAATACCCGGCAACCCAGGACGGCAAGCCAACCCCGAAACTGGATGGCCTCAGCCTCGTGCCGCTCTTTGAAGGCAAGGAGCGGCACGATCACGATATTCTCATCACGGGTTGGACCGAGAACAAGCGGGCCATCCGCCAGGGGAACTGGAAGTTGGTGAAAGAGGACGAGGACTGGAAGCTCTTCAACATGTCGGATGATCCGACCGAGTTGAATGACCTCGCCAAGCAAATGCCTGAAAAAGTGGAAAGCCTGCACAAGGCTTACGCCGACTGGCGCGCGGCGCGTCCGTATCTTCCGGAGAAACAGAAAACCCAATCACCCTACGTGGGTAGTGACGGCGTGTAGTTGTTGAACGCTCCTGCGCGACTGAGGTTCATCTGTTTGAGGGTCGCATCCGAACAAAATCTCGGGGAAATGGACCTAGAATCTTTGGTCCTCTATCGGTAGGGTCTTATTTCCATGAATCCTCGTTTTATCCTTTTTCTTTTCGTTGCGTTTTGCTTTGCGTGTTCCGTTTCGGCGGCTGAGCGCCCTAATGTTGTCATCTTCTACATCGATGACATGGGCTACGCTGATCCGTCATGTTTCGGCAATCCAGAGATCAAAACGCCGAACATTGATCGTCTCGCCCACGAAGGGCTAAAGCTCACGAATTACTACACCAACTCGCCGATCTGTTCACCTTCGCGGGTGGCTTTGAATACCGGGCAGGCACCGGGCAGGCATCGGGTCTGGGGACATTTTGCCTCCAAGGAACAGAATAAGAAACGCAACATGGCCGACTTTCTCGACCCTGATGTTCAGACTATCGCCAAGGCATTGAAAGCGGACGGTTATGCCACTGCTCACTTCGGGAAGTGGCACATGGGTGGAGGGCGTGATGTTGTGGCGCCGCTGCCGCAGGCTTACGGCTTCGATGAATCGCTGGTTTCTTTCGAGGGGCTTGGTGAGCGAATCCTTTTCGATACGAAAGGGCTCAGTGGTGCTAGTGCCAAGTTAGGGCACGGAGAACACCGCCTCGTTGAAAAGCACGAATCGAGCGGCATCTACGTGGACCGGGCCATCGACTTCATCATTCGAAACAGGGACAAGCCGTTTTACCTCCATGTCTTTCCCAATGATGTGCACGATAAGCATGTTGCTACCGAGGAGAAACTCGCTGAGTACGAGGACTACGAGAAGGATCCCTTTCTGCAGGCCTTCCTCGCGGTGCTTGACAACATGGACGTCCAGATTGGTCGCCTCCTCGATGCGTTGGACGAGCATGAAATCGCCGACAACACGATTGTGATTTTCACAAGCGACAACGGCCCCACTGACTGGCCGCACTATTATAAGGAAGGCTTCGATCCTCCCGGCTACACCGGCCCCTTCTTCGGTCGGAAATGGTGTCTCTACGAAGGCGGTATTCGCATGCCGTTCATCATTCGCTGGCCGGCCAAAGTGGAAGCGGGCAAAACGGACAGGACTTCGATTGTTGCCGCAGTGGATCTTTTCCCTTCCCTTTTAAGCATGACCGGCACTCGTCCTCCTGCCGGATGGGATCTCGACGGGGAGGATATGAGCGGGGCGCTCACAGGTAAAGCCCAGGAGCGCCCGTCTCCCGTGTTCTGGGAATACGGGGGCAATCCAGGGATCCTGCGGCCCGGAAACCCTGATTTTGAGAGCCCCACCAACGCGATGCGCGATGGTGACTGGAAACTGCTGACCAATGATGACGGCAGTGGCACCCAGTTGTTCAATTTGGCAGAAGATCCTGGTGAATCTAATGATCTCACAGCAGTGCATCCAGAGCGAGTCAGAGAGATGAAACGAGTGCTCCTGGGCTGGCGGGCGTCCCTCTAACCGTTTCGAGTCGCTGAAAAGCAATTCTACGCGTCATTCAGCTAGGGGAGATCATCATTTCATTCGTAAAGGATCATTGCAAAAAACCTCAAAAAAACAGGCCAATTTCGGCGTTGGGGTAACTTAGTTTGTGTGAGTTTTATTACCTGAGTGGCGATCACTCTGATTGCTGTCGCCCTCCAGTATCAAAGTATTTATGATTCGGATTCTTCTAAGTTTATTGTGTGGTCTGAGTAGTGTCACCGCAGCTAACTTAAGACCTAACATTATCATAATAATGGTGGACGATATGGGCATTGGCGATACCAGTGCTTACCTTGGAACGTCTCTCTCCGAAAGAAGTGCGCCGATCGAATTGACCCAGGTGACACCCAGCCTGGAGGCTTTTGCGTCACGGTCGATGATTTTTACGGATGCTCATGCAGGCGGTTCGATGTGTTCGACTTCGCGCTACTCGCTGATGACCGGGCGATTCGGGCATCGGCCCTATCTCAAGCGACAAGGTTGGCTGCCACACGGGCCGAACCTTCCCATGATTCAGTCTGAGTTGGTCACTCTGCCGGAGATGTTGAAAGCGAATGGTTATGAAACCGCCTGCGTGGGGAAATATCACGTCGGGATGGCTTTCGATAACGGCGACGGCAAGCCGGCTCGAGACTACTATCATCGGGATGTCGACTTCACGAGGCCCTTGCTAGACGGGCCGACGCACCAAGGATTCGATGAATTTCTTGGAGTGCCTGGGAATATCGAGGACGCGCTTGATACCGAGCCGCGCATCCTGATTCGTGACGACCGCTGGGAGCTGACGGACCGTTCCAAGATGGTGATGGGCGGTTGGAACAGGCACGCCGGAAAGGTGTTCACCGATCCTTCGTGGGATCTGACACATATCGGGGAGACTTATCTTGACGAAGTCGAAGCGATTCTGAAGCGCAAATCGGTGGGCGAGGCTCCCTTCTTTCTCTACTACGTTCCGAATTCTAATCATCAGAATCTCGGCGAAGAGGGGCGTTACTACATTCCTGAGAGCCTCCGGGGAAAGCCGGTCAAAGGAGCGGCGAAATTGACGAATGGCGAGCTGGCCGGCGAACGGGCTGACATGGTGCTGGAAAATGATATCGCGTTTGGTGAGGTGGTGAAGTTGCTTGAGACTCTCGACGATCCGAGAAACCCCGGTCACAAGTTAATCGACAACACCATTGTCATCTTCACCAGCGACAACGGTCCCAACGAAGGTGAGAAGGAAGCAACGAATTACCAGTCCGGTGGATTGCTCGGCAAGAAGGCGAGTATCACCGAGGGCGGGTTGAGGATTCCTTTCCTGCTTTACTGGAAAGGTCATTTTGAAAGGGGAGAGGTGAATCGCACTCACTTCGCCCTGACTGATCTGTATGCCACCTTTGCCCGAATGCTGGAACATCCGCTGGCGGCAAATGACGCACGCGACAGTTACGATGTGTGGGATCACTGGACGGGTGAGGCGGAGGACGAAGATGCTCGGCCACGCCTCAAGTTCTGCCACCTCGGGAGGCCCTACAGCAATGATGCCATGTCTTTGCGGGAAGGCGCTCACAAGATCATCATCAACGGAGGTCTCGGTGAACCGGCGATCAAGGACGGAGCGGCGGGCGCTGTGATCGTAGAGAAATACCACCGACTCGACTTTGATGTGACCGAGTCTGAGGACCTTCGCAATCCGGAAAACGAAGCGCGGGTAAAAGAGTTGGCTGAAGAAGCACTGCGCTTACGGAACGCAGGGCATGCGAGGGTGCTCGGAGACGCAAAGGACAGCGCACTCATCCAGGATGATGGTTGGCACAATCTTCGCAATGACTTCCACGGCGAAGTCGGATTTGAATTTCAGGTTATGGAGCCGCTCAAGGTCAGGCAGCTTGGAATGTGGGATGATCATTTCAAGGACTGGCCGATCCGTGGGGCCGACGAAGCGCCGAACGATTGGATCACCGAACGACCCAGCCTCGAGGGAGCTGACGGGCGCGGGCTGGAAGCCAGCCACACGGTGCGATTGTCGCTGAAGGGCAAGGTGATCGCTGAAGTGAAGTTGACGCCGGACCTTCCTGGCGACTTGATCAGTGAGTTTCGTTACCTGCCATTGGAGGAGAGTGTGAAACTGAAGCCGGGGCTGGTTTATAGGCTGACCATGACGACTCGCAATCGGGACGGAGATCACATTCACGATCCGGCGAGCTACGATGGGCTTTCTCCGGTTATCCATCCGCTGGTAAAGATTCAGCGGAGCATTTTCCTAAAGGAGGGCGAAGAAGTGCCGATCCTGACCTGGTTTGATGCCTCACCGGATTACTGGCGCCATCGCCTTCCGGTGGGTCCGGCTTTGAGGTTTATGGATCAGTAGTTACGGCGCGATCCAGTCAGTTTGTGCCGTTGATTCCTGATCGGGTTTCAGGCTTTCTTTTCATTCAACATGAAAAGAACCCTCGCCACTCTGTTCGCTGGCTTAATGGCTTTCTCTGCAGCATTCGCAGAAGACCGTCCTAACATCGTCTGGATCTTTGCGGAAGACACATCGCCCTGGATGGGCTGCTACGGCTACGAAGCCAATCAACTGGCTACACCGAATATCGATTCTATCGCTGCTGCGGGAGTTCAGTTCAACCGCGCCTATGTTCCGGCGCCGGTTTGCTCCGCCTGTCGTTCTGCCATGATGGGTGGTGCCAACCAGATTCGACTCGGGTCCCATGAGCATCGTTCCTCCCGGGCTAAGGATGCTCAGTTGCAACTTCCGGATGGGGTCAAGCTCTTACCGCAGATCATGAAGGAAAATGGCTACGCGACCTACAATCACGGCAAGACAGATTACAACTTTGTTTGGGACGAAAATGCGACCTATTCCAATCTCGAGATGAAAGGGAAGGCGGACAGCTGGGATGTGTTGGAGCAGCATGAGCCGTTCTTTCTTCAGATTCAGACCAAAGGCGGGAAAAACAACACAGCCAAATTCCCCGAGGATCGAAAAACGGATCCAGCGACCGTGACGGTGCCGGCAGACTATCCGCAGAACCAGCTCTATCGCGAAGTTGTCGCGGAACACTGTGATTCCATTCGAACCGACGACGACCTCATCGGCGAAATCCTGGCTGGTCTCAAAGACTCCAGCCTCGCTCAAAACACCATCGTTGTTTACTTCTCCGACCACGGTGCCAACCATCTCGTGCGTCACAAGCAGATGCCGACCGAGGGCGGTCTTCATGTGCCCTTTGTGGTGATGGGTCCGGAGACGTGGGTGCCAAAGCAGGGGGAGCGTAATGACTTGGTCGACATGCTCGACTTGTCTGCGACGACCCTGGCCTGGGCCGGGATTGAGATTCCGGATTGGTATGAAGGTCAGGATCTGTTCGCAGCTGACTTTGAGCCTCGTGAGTGGGTCGCTTCGGCCAAGGATCGTCTCGACCACACGATCGACCGTGTTCGCACCATTCGGACCGACCGGTTTCGTTACACCCGAAACTACAAGCTGGACCGGGTTCTGCTTCAGCCGCAGTATCGAGATAACCAGAATTATCTCAAGAATCTTAAAGAGCTCTATGCCTCTGGCGAACTCTCCGAGGATCTCACTCGTATCTACTTCGGAGAGCGCCCTGAGGAAGAGTTCTATGATGTCGTCAATGACCCGGCACAGGTCCACAATCTGATCGACGATCCGAAGTATGCGAAAGAGGTAGACCACCACCGTCAGTTGCTCGATGACTGGCTCGCCGAAGGCGATGCCGGTGAAGGCGAAGAGGCTCCTGAAGCATTGCGTCACAACGGTGATGATTGGCAGGGCGGACGCGGCGTGAATCCCGAGTATGAAATCAATCGCCCTGATTCAGATGGCGATGGGCTTTCCGATAAGTGGGAAACCATCAATGGCCGCGATCCGAAGGACGGGCGCCTTGCCTATGAGTTCGATTGTGGCGGATGGCAGACCGAAGGCTGGACTTCTAAGGGAATCGAGGACAACATTGCCGGCTTTCAGGGCACCCTGGGATTCACGATCGGAAAAAAGAGCAAGCTGATCCGTGACGGTTTGAGTGTGACCGCCAGTGATGCCGATCGGAACTTGCTCATTAAGGTGCGCTCCGTGGGCGACATCGAGTTGGAGGCATTTGCCAACGGGAAGTCATTGGGTGAGGCAACAACCATTTCTTCGGCGGACGAATACGCTGAGGTATTAATTCCGTTGAACCATAATCTAGCCTGGGGCGGAACGATTGAGTCGCTGGAAGTTAGCCTCAGAGGTGCCGAGGGCACGCTGGTCGAAGTGGATGCGATTGAGGTCATTCGTTAATTCAGCGTCGACCTGACTGGTTCATTTAGAGTAGAGCGTGAGGGTTGGGGGCAGGAAGCCCCAACCGCGTGCCGGCTGAAGGCGTAACCTCCCGCGATGACTCGCGACGAGGCGCTTAAACAACTGGAAGAATTTGTCCCCCGCATGATCGACTATGCGGAGGATCGAAATCGTGTCGTAGCTGGCCACACCAATGTGTCCCGGCTGTCCCCGGCGATTCGCCACCGCCTCATCTCCGAGGATGAAGTCACTTCGGTCGCCCTTGAGAACTACTCGTTCAGTAAGGTGGAGAAGTTTGTTCAGGAAGTTTACTGGCGATCTTATTGGAAGAGCTGGTTAGAGATGCGACCGGAGGTTTGGTCGGCTTATCAGAGAGATCTCGCCGAGATGAACTCCGGGGCGCGGAGGGCGGCGGAGAAAGTTTTGAGTGGGCAGTCGGAGATCGAGATCTTCGACTATTTCGCCAGTGAACTGATCACGACGGGTTACCTTCACAACCACGCCAGAATGTGGTTTGCTGCGATTTGGGTTCATGAATTCAAATTGCCCTGGCAGCTTGGTGCAGATCTCTTCCATCAGCACCTTCTCGATGGCGATCCTGCATCGAACACGCTTTCGTGGCGCTGGGTCGCTGGGCTTCATACAGCAGGGAAGAACTACCTCGCCCGTGCATCAAACCTGGAACAGTATCTCGCGCCGGAAATCCTGAATTCGCATCTCGGTGGGCTGGAACGATTGAGTCACCCCAAGGCGGCGTTTCCTCCGACCCACGAAAGTGCTCCGTCACCCAATCCGGTTGCTGAGGTGGAATCGGGTGATTCACTGTTTGACGCCGCGTCTGCGGGTCTATGGCTACATGAGGATGATCTCAAGCCGGAACCGGAGCTTTTAGAAAGGTCTGTCAGGGTGGCTGTGATAACTTCGTTGGATCTACATCAGACCCATGGGTATGCTTCGATGCGCAGGGAATGGATTATGGAGGCAGCCAAATCGACCGCGGATCGAATCGGGCCGAAGGCTGAAATGATCGTATCGAACGATACTGCTTTGGCCCTCGCTGACTGGGCTGAAAGCCACGGATTGAATACTGTAATCACCTACCAACCATGGGTTGGACCCGTTCGGGATAAGTTGCCCGAACTGAAAGAACGCTTGAGAACCCGGGGGATTGCGCTTCGTCTTGTGCGTAAGCCATCGGATCAGGTTTGGGTTTCGCTCGCAACGGCCGGCTTCTTTGGCTTCTGGAAAAAACTGCTGAAGAAGCATCCCTTACTGCGGGAAATGCGGGAGACAGCATGAAAAGCAAGGCCGATTTACCGACGAAGGATTGCGCTCATTGCGGGCGACCTTTTACCTGGCGAAAAAAATGGGAGCGCTGTTGGGAAGAGGTAAAGTTCTGTTCCAAGCGATGCCGCGGAGAGGCGAAGCGCAAAAGGTGACTTCAGTGCCCTTCTTGAAGCCATTGGAACAATTGCCAATCTTTCGGCTTCAGGCCGCTCCGATTGTTGGAGGCTTATGGTATTCTCACTTCCAGTCCGGATTAGTCAGAGGGATTCCGAGGTCTGAAACGAGTTCTTTGAGAGCGTCCATGTCTCCGGTGCCCGCAGGACCCGGGGGATCACCGGCAATATGAGAGCAGAGAAAGCAGACATCGATGTGACCCAGAATCTCACCTGAGGCTCCATACCAGACGAAGGCGTGATGCGGATAAAAGCAGTCTACAACCGGACGTCCGGGATCCCCACCCGTAACTGCGGCTTCAAGGGCTGTGATTTGCGCGTTGGTCAGTTGAACTCCGTCCTGTGGGATTCGCGAGGAGTTTAACTCACCATCTTGGTCGATGATCCCGGGAAACGAGATCTTCTTGTCCCAATTCAGCCGGAAAGCCATCACTTTCGTCACATTAGCGGTATGCCATTTCCCGGGTTTCAACCCTGAGTCCGTTGAGCATGAGGTCATGGTTAACGTGGTGAATACCAGGAGGATCTGTGGCAGATGCTTCATATTTCGGATGGGGGATAAAGTCCCCGTGCCACTGTGAGACGGAACAGGAAAAGTTCGGAAGGCCACTTTCTCAGAAAAGAGGCCCGTCGAGAAGTGTCTTTATTGAAAAAGCGTTAGTGACGTTTCGCTCACCTCTCGTAGGGATGTTCTTTGAGCAGGTCAGCCGGATTATACATGCCGGTCACATCCTTGATCTCTTTGCGAACCTTGGCGACATCCTGCGGAGTGATGACGCTGGCCTTATTGCCCCAGGAGTTACGCACGTAGGTGAGGACAGCAGCGAGTTCATCATCCTTGAGGATGTGCTCAAACGGAGTCATCGGAACGACGCCGGGGTACTGGGTGCCGTTCACTTCGATGGGGCCGAAGAGGCCTTTCAAGGACAGCTTGATGAGACGCTCGGGGTCACCGGTAGCCCACTTGGTGTCCTTGAGCGGCGGGAAGCCGGCGGCGGGGAGACCCATGCCGTTGGCCTGGTGGCAGGTGCCACAGTGGGCTTCGCGACCGTAGATTTCAGCTCCCTTGGCGTAGGCTTGAGCCGCCTTCTTGTCATTCTTGAGGTGCTTCGGTGCCTGGACGCGCGAGCTGCCCTCGGAGACAAGAATCTCTCCGCTGAGCGCGGCCTTGGCGGTCTTGAAGGAATCTTCGGACATCTTGTCGACGCCCTTGGCTTCGGCGGCGGCGAGAATGGCGAGGCCTTGTTCCTGGTCGCCACGTGAACCGGCCGCAACAGCTTCCATGCGGACACGACCGTGATCGTCGCCGGCGGCAGTCATCAACAGTTCGTGTTGGTTGCCGAGCTGGGGCTGGTAGCGCAGCACGCGCACCGCCGCAGAGCGGATCTTGTGATCGTCGGACTGGAGCAGCTCCTCGAGCAGGGCGGCGTCTACATTGTCAGCACCCCAGGTCACCCAGAGGGCTTCGAGCTTGTGGCGGTCATCGCTCTGCTTGGCGGCCCACGCCACAGCGGCAGGAACGACTTCGGCCGCATCGCGTCCGCGGAGCTCGCGGCGGGTGCGGTAGCGGGTGCGGTACTCGTGAAGCTTCAGGTTTTCGAGTAGCTCAGCGATGGAGGCGCCATCTACTTTGGCCGGCTCAACGAGAGGGCGACCGGGATAGGTCATCCGGTAGATGCGTCCGTGCTCGTGGTCGCGCAGCGGGTCGCGGGCGCTGTGTTGCATGTGACCGATGAGGGCGTTTTGCCAGTCCACGATGTAGAGTGAGCCGTCAGGAGCGAACTCGAGGTCGACGGGGCGGAAGTTGAGGTCTTCAGAAACGAAGAGGTCTTGGCGATATTCAGTGGCGAAACCGGTGCCGTCTTCCATCACCTTGTGCTGCTTGGCACCAAGGTAGCCGATGTTGTTGTTGATCAGCACATCGCCCTGAACGTCTTCGGGGAAGTGACGGCTGGAAACGAACTCAACACCGGAAGTGGGGCGCACGTTGTTTGAGGTGATGAGGTCCGGAGCTTCCATGTTGACGCCATAAACCGGCTTCACGGATCCGGGCAGCATCCATGAGAACTTGGTGCCGGAGGTGTGCAGGAAGAAATCCTGACCGTAGTCGTCAAACGCGATACCCCATGGGTTGGGGATCTTGTATTGGGCGTGGCGGGTCAGCTTTTTTTGCTGCGGGCTGTATCGGAAGAATCCTCCGTTGGTGCCGCGATGAGTGCCGTAGGCGCTCTCAACGTTGGTGTGAAGGAAGATACCCTCACCCATCATGATCGCACCGGAAGGGTCGGCGCAGAAAGCGGAGATCGCGTGGTGAGTGTCGTGATCATCAAAACCGCTCAGGAGCACTTCCTTGGTGTCGTATCTGTCGTCACCGTTGACGTCCTTGAGCAGGACAAGGCTGCTGCTTTGGGAAACGTAAACACCGTCGTGATTGATCTCGAAACCGATCGGGATATGCAGGTCGCCGGCGAAGACGGTTTCCTTGTCGGCTTTGCCGTCACCATCGGTGTCTTCGTAAATGAGCAGCTTGTCCTCGGGTAACGGATCACCGATGCGGTAGTGGGGGTAGCTGGCCATGGTGGCGACCCAGAGGCGACCCTTGTTGTCGAAGGCGAGAGAAACCGGGTTGGCGAGATTCGGGAAGTCTTCTTCGGAAGCAAAAAGCTCGATCTTGTAGCCTTCCGGAACTTTAATCTTGGTCTCAGCAACTTTGCCGGGAGCGTAGTCAACGACACCGTTCTTAGCGCTGGGCTTGTAGTTGGTTTCGACTGGGGGCAATGTCAGGGTCTGCGCGTCTGCTGCCACCATATCGAAGTTCTCTCCCTTGAGGGTGGCCCAGATGGACTGGTCGCGGATAACTGTCATCTCGCGAGTCTTTTCGAGCTCGTAGGGGTAGTTGTCAGGGCCGAAGGGATTGTAGCGACGACCGTAGACGTGAACGCCGTTGGCAATCTTGAAGTCATTCATCCAGGCCCAGTTCTTTTCCATCACCGCAGCGCGAATGCCGGAGCGGCTGTTCTCGTCCACTTTGCCGGGGCCGAAGAGACCGTCGGCGAGAGCAGGAGCAAGCTTCTGGTAACCGAAGTCATTGAGCAGCGCACCGTCACGAGTGTATTCTTCGCCGCCTTTGTAGATCTCCTGGGAGAGGGCAAAAGCGTCTACGAAGATGACGTTGTTGGCGGCGGCGACTTCGCCAGAGGCATCCGTGTAGAGCTTGAGGTTCTTGTTCTCGGCTTCACCACTGGGCACGTTATATTTGCCGCTTAGGTCCTGGTAAGCAGTAGGGGATACGAGGGCGACCTGGGGAGCGGTTTTACCGTTGTATTTCTGAGCCAGGGTGTGCTTGAGGAAAGCGTCGAGCTCTTTCTTGTAGCGCTCGAGATCTTCGGGGCCGCCGAAGGAGGAGTTGAAACCGAAGAAAGCAATGACGGTGTCAGCGCCAAGGCGGGTCAGCCACTGGTCCGGTGTTTCGAAGTGACCGTTCGGCTTGGAGTCGGTCTGGAGTTCTTTTGGCATGAGAGCCTTGGCTCCCGGGAAGGCGTATTGATCTTCGTATCCACGACCGGGGTGCGGGCGAAAGGCAGGCGTGTTGCCCTCGTCACCCATGTTGCGGATGGTGAGGTCCTTGGCCGGGAAGCGCATGAAGAGCTCCGTCTCGAAGTGGCCGAAGTGAACCATGCGGCTGGCCATTCCGGCGCCGATCATAACGATCGTGTCGCCTGCGTTGACCTCGAGCTTGGCGCTCTTGTCATCGCCTTTCGGTACGGCGTATTTGTTTTCCTTAGCTTTGCCTTTTTGTTTCGGCGCACGGGTGCCAAAGGGGGCTTCCTTAAACTTGGGGTCACCCGGGATGAAGTTTTCCGGCTTCAGGTTGAGGCGGTAAGCCGCAAAGCTGAAAGCGGAGGGCAGGTATCCCTCCGGGAGAGTGGCATCAGCCTTTTCAGGCACTTCCATATCGAGGCCCCAGTAAACGGCGTTGACGACAAGTCGGCGAAGATCTTCGTCGAGCAGCCCGGTTGAGGCACCCATGGTGGTGGTAAAAATCTTGTTGGTATTGCCGGCTTCGTTTTTGAATTCGCGGATCCAGGTGAGCGGCTGCATCGGATCATTCTTGGCAGCGACTTCAGCGGAATCGGGCTCGAGCGTCTCAGTAACGGCGCCACGCTGAAGGATGGTGGCAGGCTCGAGAGGGTCGGTGCCGTAAACGTCTTCGGTCACGAAGCAGGTGCCGACGCTGTTAAGAACAGGGTGGTTGGCATTGGCTTCCTCCACGTGAGAGCGGCTGCCTTCGACTTTGTGTTTGCCGTGGTGGCTGACCCAAGTCTCGCCGAGCACTTGGCGGCCGAAGCCTTTGTGCCAGCCAGTCTCTTCGCTGGCGTTGAAGGAGTATCTCGCCCACTTGCTGTCCTTCGGGAAGTTGAAGGCGTGGGTTGAAGTGCGCAGGGCAATGATGGGTGTGCCGCGATTGAGGGCGGCTTCGAATTTTTCCATGGCTTCGTCCTGCCAGTGGCGGAAGCGAAGACTCATAACGACGGCGTCGGCGGAATCCATTGCCTCGGGATTTGAGAGATGCTCGCCGGCATCCGGGTTGACGTTACCTTTTTCGTCGAGTGAGAAAAGCACGGTGGTCTTGAATCCCTGGCGGGCGAGGATCTGGGCCATCATCGGCATGGCTTCCTCGGAGCGGTATTCTTCGTCGCCGGCGAGTAGAACGACGTGCTTGCCTTGGCCGGGACCTTCGGCTCCCTCGAAGACGAGGTGATCAGGGCTGCTTGCACTGTTGGCAACTTCGGCGGCGGACAGGCTAGAAGTCGCAAGAATCATCAAGGCGGTGGCTGCGAGAGTCAGCAGGCAGGGTAGTTTTCGTGGGTTCATTATCATCCAGGTTTTCGATAAAACGGGCCGTAATTATACGGAACGTAGACTTTTGTTCAATGTCGCGCCGCGCGCAATTCGCTCGCAGGTCGGTAATACGGCTGAAAAAATGCGTCAGATTTACCGTAAAGCGGCAATCGAGGCTGTGGATGTCCTTATTTTTTAGGAGCCGGTGGCTGATACTGGAACGGTGTATCGCCCTCGTTTTCCTGGTTCGCTCCGGGGGTGGAACGGCCGCGCTCGATGTAGTCAGCCATGAGTGCGGTCAGTTCTTCGACGAGTTCAGGCTTCTCATTGACGAGATTGTTCGTTTCACCGCGATCTTCGGCCAGGTTGTAGAGCTGGTTATGGGGCAGGCCTTCCATATTGGCGCGGCCGGGTCGGGGATCACTCCAGCCGCCGGAACCGGGGCAGAAAGCGAGTTTCCAATCGCCTTTGCGGATAGCGAAGGAGCCGTTGATGGAATGGTGGACAACCGCTTCGCGGAGGGGCGCCTCATCTTTCCCGGTCAGGGCGGGGAGAATGCTGACACTGTCTTCGCCGGCATTGTCGGGATAGTCGGCCCCAACCATATCAGCGCAGGTGGCGAGCAGGTCGGTGGTGCAGATGATTTGGTCGCTCCGGGAGCCGGCTTTCACTTTGGCTGGCCACTGAGCGATGAAGGCGACGCGGTGACCACCCTCGTAGATGTCCGCTTTGTGTCCGCGGAAGTCGAGATGGGTCTTATGACCGTGCTCAGCCATTAAGGGAATCTCGCCACGGGGGGAGCAGCCATTGTCGGCGGTGAAGATGATGAGCGTGTTCTCAGTGAGCCCGGCGTCTTCCACGGCCTTGGTGACGCGACCGACGATGTGGTCGACTTCCATGCAGAAATCAGCGTAGGCGTTGATCCCGCTTTTGCCTTTCCACTCTTCGTTGGGGGCGATGGGCGTGTGGGGAGCCGGGAGGGGCATATAGAGAAAGCGGGGCTCCCCTTTTTTCCACTTTGAGATCACTTCAACGGCCTCGTCGGTGAGATCAGGGAGGACATCCTCAGGCATGAGCCCTTCCTCCTTCAAACCGGCACGACCAAATTCACTCTTGGGTGCCTGTGTGGTCGGGATGGCGGTGAGTTCGTTGTCCCGGATGTAGACATAAGGTGGCATGTCGAGCGAGGCGCTGTGGCCAAAGTAGGTGTCGAACCCGACTGAGAGCGGGCCGTTCTTGATCGGCTTGGTGAAGTCGACTTGGTTCTCCAGCGGATCACCGTTCTTATCTCGTTCGGCGGAAGCATCTGGCTTGACCGCCCAGTCCATTCCAAGGTGCCACTTACCGATACAGTGAGTCGTGTAGCCGTTGGCCTTGAGAAGTTTGGGAACGGTAAGCCGGTCCGTGGAAATGAGGTGGGAACTGTAGCCCCAGAGCACGCCGCTTTTGAGTCGCGTACGCCAGTTGTAGCGTCCTGTCAGGATACCGTAGCGGGTCGGAGTGCAGACCGATGAACTGGTGTGGGCGTCCGTGAAGTGCATTCCTTTCTCGACCATGGCGTCGAGATGAGGAGTCTTGATCTTGCCTTCCGGGTTCAGCGCCTGAACATCGCCGTAGCCCATATCATCGGCGAGGATGTAGACAATGTTAGGTTTGTCGGTGGCTGCGACTGTCGTCAGCCAGCCAAGTGCGGCACAGGTCAGGGACTGGAGAGTTTTCATGAACGAGGACTAAACCAAGTTCTCGCCCTGTTTCCAAATGCAAACCAAAACGTTTTCGTGGTGAAAAACCCCACCAACCTGGAGTCCGATCGTGCAGGTTGTGTGCGCTATCAAACTTCAACTGATGTCAGTAGGTGATTGCGAATCAGATCTATCTGCTCGTTGAGAAACTTGCTGATGGCGCGTCAGGATGCTTTCCAGCCTTCAGTTGGGCGACAACCTTATTCGGTGAAGGAATGGGTTCTGACTTTGATTTCTCGGAATCTTCGGGGTCTTCAAACCCGTCCTCGGTGTAAGCGGAGTAACCGGAATTGTAATACGAGTAGTAGTAGTCTCCTTGGCCGAGCATTGTCTTGACTGGCATCGAGTTGGCGACAGTGCCAGCAACCCGGATGCCATGGTTGGAAAACTGTTTCATAGTTCTCTTCAGGGCGGCCTTCGGTGTCTTCCACATTTTGTAGACAAGGCAAACCACGTCGGTGTGATGGGCCGTTACCATGGCGTCACTGACCGCAAGAATGGGAGGACTGTCGATGATGGTTCGATGAAAGTAGCGCCGAACTTCAGCTAACAGCTCGACGATAAGTTTTTCTTCAGGAAAGACAGTCTGGGGAGGAATATTCCCAGCTGTGATAACGAAGAAGCCAGCCGCTGTCTGCTGAATAACTTCTTTGAGCGTGTGACTACCTTGGAAATATTCGTAGACACCGGGATGCCCTTTGTCCAAGCCGAGATAACTGGATACCTTGGGTCGCTTCAAATCCATGTCGATGAGAAGGAATTTTTCACTGGGATTTGCTTCGGCAAAGGCTTTTATCAGATTGGTGGAGACGGTACTCTTTCCTTCTCCCGGCACTGAACTGGTGATCAGAATAGTTCGGGCGTCAGGATGGGAAATGGCGAGGTTGGCTTGAAGAGTCCGGTAAGTTTCAACTTGAAGCGCCTTTAACCGTTGGTCCTCTTTGCTGTCACCCTTGCTGTTACCCTTGCCGTTGGTGTGCGGGACAACGGTGCAGACCGGAAGTCCAGTCAGTGATTCGACATCATCGATTCGGTGCAGTGATCTGTCGAAGCTTCCTAGAAGGTTTGCCAGTAGAATGCCCAGCACTAAACCTCCCAGTCCGAAGCGAAGCAGTGCATCAAACCAGCTTAGCTTGATCGGTTGATAATCGGTAGCTGCTGGCTGGATGATTGAGAATTCCTCTTTTAGAAAATCGAGCTGGACGTCTCCCATTTTGGCCTTTGCGATGAGGGAATCATAAAGGGCAGAGTCCGAAAGGAAATCCCGATTGATCATATTGTGTCGGGCTTCCATGGTGGAGAGCCTGAAGTTGGTAAGCTCTTCGCCCGAGAGCGTGTCGGTGGTATTGGTCAGGCTTTGCCAATAGGCTAGCTCAGAAGATACTGATTTGATGATTCGATCAACTTCGTTATTAAAGGCTTCGTGGAGCAGTGCGAGGTGTTTCTTTTCCTGGACCAGGGGAGGCCATTTTTCGAGGTATTCTTTTCTCAGCCCAAGAAGGCGGGCCTCAGAGGCGCGGATGTCGTCTCGGATCTGCAAGGCGTGATTATAAGTGGCGAGCGACTGTTCGGATTCCGACATCCGGTCTCGCAGTTCTTGGATTTGTTCGTTGAGTAAAGCAATGTTAGCGTTCGCGGCGCCCGCTTGAGCAGCACTGTTGTTTCGCCCCAGTTCTTCGAGAATGCCGGATACGACAGCTTTCGCGATATCGGCGTCAGGTAGGGTTGTGGTGATTTCTAGGATTGAGGTACCGCGCTGCTGGAGCACCGAAGTATTGAGGCGCAACTGCCGCGCCAGAGTGCGTCTCGCAGCTTCGTATTCCTGTTTGCTAACGGTGTCGTGATCAGGAAGAAGGGTAGCCAGTTCGGGATTGGCGGTGACTGAGTGGTAGAGGCTTTCCAGCATCAGTTTTGTCTTCAAGACTGCGATCAAGTCAACTTTTGAAGCAAAGGAGGCTGATTCTGGAATCTCTACGTCTGCTACGGGTGCCAATTGGCTTTCCGCCTGAATGACAGCATTAGCCTTGTATGCCGTAGGGCTGGTATGAGATTGATGCAGACCAAGGACGATACCCCCAATCAAACAAATAAGAATAATCCACAGTCTTTCCAAATAGAAGTAGAAGTGATCTGCGATGCTTTTGGCCGGAGTGGTGGTATAGGTGGAACCGTCCATGGTGGTGTAGTGAACTAAAATATATATATGGAAAACTGCAATTATTTAATTGCAGTTAGCATTATAACCCTTGTTTAGGAGAGGGGGATAAGGCGACTTTGTGGTGACATTCTTGTCAAATATACCTGTTTCCACCCCAGTGAGTGCAGGATACGTGCCTCACTTCGTTAGTTTTCCTTTATCTATAACCATTTCGGAGCATCTTATTTAAATACAACGAGTCACGAAAGGTGATCTGGTGGCGTGGTGTCGAATATTGGAGAGGGAGATACGGTTCAAAGACAGACGGGTGCTCTTCTCGAAGTCAAAAGCAATAATAAGGTTGTGTTAGTAATTTCCTTCTTAACATGTCTCGGAGGGGGAATCGTGTGTCTGACGAACAAAATTATTTATAATTCGACAATTCACTTCAGAATCCGTGCGAGCGGCTGATTGTTGCGCTTCTCGCAGGAGGTTAGACCCTAATAGGCCACCGGTCTCTAGGCTTTGAGTTCAGGCAAATTAATCCATTTGCGTTCATCTGAACTTCGCAGCCCGAGTTCAGCCAGTTGAACACCCTTGGCACCTTCGAGCAGGTTCCAGCGGAAAGGCTCGTCTAACGCGACGTGGCGAAGGAAAAGCTCCCACTGGATCTTGAAGGCGTTGTCGTAGTTTTCCTGGTCGGGGACTTTTTGCCAGCCATCAAAGAAGTCGATAGGTTGGGGGATGTCGGGATTCCAGACAGGGCGCGGGGTGTTGCCGTAGTGCTGGGTCCAGACATCGCGCAGGCCCACGATGGCGCTGCCCTTGGTGCCGTCGACTTGCATGGTGAGCAAGTCGTCGCGGCGGACGCGAACGTTCCATGAGGAGTTGAAGTGGCAAACCACACCGTTCTCGCATTCGAAGGTGGAATAGGCGGAGTCGTCCGCGGTGCAGGGGTAGGCTTTGCCCTGTTCGTCGATACGCTCGGGAATGTGCGTCGAGGCGAGGCAGGATACGCCTGTCACCTTGCCGAATAGGTTGTCGATCACGTAACGCCAGTGGCAGAGCATGTCGACGACCACCCCGCCGCCATCTTCCTTGCGGTAGTTCCAGGACGGGCGCTGCGACGGGACCGTGTGGCCCTCGAAGACCCAGTAACCGAACTCGCCCCGGACGGAGAGGATATCGCCGAAGAAGTCGTTCTCGACGAGGCGTTGAAACTTGATCATACCCGGCAGCCAAAGCTTGTCCTGGACCACGCCGTTCTTCACTCCGGCATCACGGCAAATCTTATACAGTTCGTAAGCGTCCTCGGTTTTAATGGCCGTGGGTTTCTCGCAATAGACATGCTTACCGGCAGCGGCGGCCTGCTTGACGGCATCGAAGCGGCGCAGAGTGGTTTGAGAATCGAAGTAAACTGGATAGGCCGGATCATTCATCACACTGTCGAGATCAGTGGTGTATTTCTCAACATTGCTGCTCTCGATGAGATTTTTCAGCTTGGTCTCATTGCGGCCGACGAGAATCGGATCGGGCATGATGACTTCTTCAGGACCGACCTGAACGCCGCCCTGTTTGATGATAGCGTCGATGGAGCGGAGCAGGTGCTGGTTGGTGCCCATGCGTCCGGTGACGCCGTTCATGATGATGCCGACTGTGTGTGTTTTCATGGAGAAGTTACAGGGATGGTTGAAATGTTAGTTTTGATTTTTAAACGTGTTCGCGATAGGCGGTGATGATCTTTTCGAGGAATTTGTCCTGGTCGGAAGCCCAATGGCGATCGGAGAAAATCTCGACCTCGATTGGGCCGTTGAAACCGGTGGCCTCGACAAGTTGGCGAATCCCGCGATTGTCGATGCAGCCTTCGCCCATGAGGCCGCGATCGTTGAGGAAGTCATTGGTTGGCGTGACCCAGTCACAGACGTGGAAACCGATGATGCGTTTGCCGGCGCGTTCGATCTCCTGTGCCAGCTGCGGATCCCACCAGATATGGTAAACATCCGCGGCGATACCGACCCAGTCCTCGCCGAGTTGGTCGATCATGTCGTTGCACTGGCTGATCGTGTTGATGGCGCTGCGGCAGTCGGCATACATTGGATGCAGCGGCTCGATGGCGAGTTTCACCCCGATCGAGGAAGCGTGGCCAATCAGGTCGGCGATGCCGTTAGTGATCTGTTTTCGGTTTTCGCTCAGGCTCAATTCGGGTTTGGCGCCGCAGACCAATACAACCTGCGGTGCTCCGATGGCGGCGGCTTCGTCGAGGGCTCGAAGGTTGTCATCGTGCGCTTCGCGACGGCCGTCTTCGTCGAGGTAGGGGAAGAAACCTCCGCGGACGATGGAAACCGCCTTGAGGCCGTGGTCGTCGAGGATAGTTTTTGACTCAGCGAATGGCCGACCTTCGAGCCACTGCCGCCAAACGCCGACTCCGGTAATCCCGACAGCAGCATACTTGGCGCAAGCTGTGGGCAGGTCCCACGGTTTCGTGGTCATGGTGTGTACGGCGAGGCGATCGAGGTTGTCCATGGGTCAGATTAGTCTGAATCCTTCGATGCCGAGGCGGTCGGCGATACGAAGCGGGCGAATGAGGGCTTCTTTCATCCGGGTATGCTCGTCACCGGGACGGATGTCAGGACAGTCCGGATGGACTTCTGAGCTGGCGATGATTCCGAGCAGTTGGAGAACAACAGCGGTGCTGTGTTTGTAGGCAGCGGCGCTGCCCTGATCGTCGAGGCGAAAGACGGCGTCCTCGAGAGACTGGAAGGCTTCGAAGAGTTTGTAGACGCGGGGGTCGTAGCTTCCATTAAGCCAGAGCTTGCGAGCCTCGCAAATCAATGGGCAGGCGGAAACGCCCGCCCCAATAAGCAGGGGAAGTCCCATCTTGATCGCGGAAGCGATGCCGAAGTCATCTCCGCTGTGCGGCGCGAAGTCCAAGCCCAAGTCACGGCACATCGCTGCCCAGTAGAGGAAATGAGGTTCGTCGAGCGTGGAGATTTTTCCGCCAGTATATTTTTCGTGGTTGGCGATTTCATGAAGCAGCCACGGACTGAACGGAGTGGCCCACGGAACAAAAGCGGGCTCAAGCGCGTGAGCGAGTGCTGGAACGGTGATATGCTCCGCGATTTCGAAGTAGGCATCGCGGCGGCGTTCGGTATCGAGCGCGTTAAGCTGCTGTGAAGTCATAATCATGACTTCAGCGTTGGAGTCGTCTTGGGCGATATCGAGATGGGGGTGATACCACTCAGGATCGAACTGATTTCCTCGAGCTCCGACTGCTGTTACCCCGCAGATGATCCTGGGATCGGGAAAGGCAGCACGGAATCGCTGGATTACCTCAGCGTAGAGTTCCGGACTCAGATTGAAGATGTATCCGGTGTCGGCGTTAAGAACGAAGGCCATCTCGACTCCGGCTGTTTCGCCGCACTGGATCATCCATCGGATACTTTTTTCGAAACCTTTCCAGTCCGGCTTTTGATTCTGGAAAGGTAGGAGAGTGGCAACGCAGAGACGGGCACTGGTGTCGTGATTTGCGAGTGATTCTTCTGTCGCTTGAGCCCAGATAGTTTCGGACCATGATGTGTCCGGCTTCAGCTTGTCCGCATTCCTAATCATCTCCCACGGATACGGTTCCCGTGAAAAACAGGTTAGAATGAAATCGCCAAGTTAGCATTTTTTCGATCAAATTAATTCAAAGATCGTGTCTGGGATCTTTTCGGTTACATGGGAAAGCTTTATCAGGACATACTTCTCGAAGAACTGGATATCCGGTTGCCGGGCCTCCATGTGCAGCGCCTCGCCCTCCATCAGCACATAGACCGGGTCGAGAAGGTGAAGCCTCATTCGCACTCCTACCAGCAAATCCTCCTCTATTTCCGGGGAAGGGGTGTTCAACGCGTTTCCGACAAGCGCATTCCAATTCGTCGCGGCACCGTTATCAATATCCGGGCCCGGGAAGAGCACGAGTTTATCAAGGAACGTGATGTGAGTCCGGTCTGTCTTGTGATTGATTTCAAATGCGCGGATTTCGCAAAGCGCTATCATTCGATGCAGCTCAGTGGCGACGCGACCAACCGAATCGAGCAGGCGCTTTATCGGCTGGGCCGCCTCCATGTAAGGGCACTGGATACACCATTGGCGGTGGGGACTGAAATTCTCGGCATTCTTACAATCATGCAGATTGAGGGAGGGAATCCCGGAGAGATGGCGGCCGCCAGGGTGCACCCGGTCACGGAGGAGGTGAGCTGCGTGATTCGTAATGGTGATCTTACGATGCTGTCACCGGCGATTATCGCGAAGCAAATCGGGAAGAGCGTGGATCATCTAAATCGGCAACTAAAACGGGAGTCTGGAGTGACGATTGGTCAGCTACTTTCAGCGGCACGTCTGGAAGAGGCAAGTGACCTTCTCTCTCAACCCAATGCAGTCATAGGCGAAGTGGCAGCAGCAATCGGTTATCTCGATCAGAACTACTTCTCCCGTTGGTTTCGTCAGCAGACTGGCCAGACGCCCACCGAGTGGCGTTCGTCATAGAGGGTGCCTGCAAAGAATTTACCTTTGCTCTGCGTTAGGCCTGACCTAACATGATATCCAGAGGAGCTGCTATGGGAAAACATATTGGAATTCTGACCAGCGGGGGTGATTGCCCCGGACTGAATGCCGCGATCCGCGGTGTCGCCAGGGCCGGAATAAGCGCCTTTGACATGCGCTTTATTGGTTTTAAAAACGGGTTTCGCGGGCTGGCCCAAGACCGAACCGTGAAGTTGGAAGGTGAGATGCTTTCCGGGATTCTCACCGACGGAGGGACGATTCTCGGAACAAGTCGCGATAAGCCCCACAAGATTACGGTCGGAGGCAAAACCAAGAACATGACCGATGCCATCATCGATAACTATGAGCGGCATCACCTGGACGCTCTCGTGTGTATAGGTGGCGGTGGAACGCAGAAGAATGCTCTTCGATTGAAGGAGGCTGGATTGAAAGTGGTGACTTTACCTAAGACGATCGATAAAGATGTCGGCAAGACTGACATCACGTTTGGATTTGATACCGCTCTTGGGATTGCGACGGAGGCAATTGACCGAATTCATTCAACGGCAACGAGCCACAGTCGTGTTCTTGTGGTGGAGATTATGGGACACCGCGCCGGTTGGTTGGCACTGGAATCGGGTCTGGCCGGAGGGGCAGATGTTGTTTTAATACCAGAGATTCCCTACCAAACCGAGTTGGTCGCGGAAGCCATCCGCGAACGTAGCAAGGCAGGGAAGCATTTCAGTATTGTGGCCGTTGCTGAAGGGGCTATGACGGTCAGCCAGGCAGAAACAATCGACGGATTGCTGGCCCAGAAAGTCGCCGCTGATACGAAGGAGGAAAAAGCAGCGGTTTCAGCGGAATTATCCGCTTTTCACGAAGAGCATGTCACTCACACCCGTAAACTGACGGCAGACATAGAAGCAATGACGGGGTGTGAAACTCGTCTCACCATCCTCGGTCATGTCCAGCGCGGCGGAACCCCGTCACCGTTTGATCGGGTCCTCTCGACCCGACTGGGGACTGCTTGTGCTGAATTTCTCGCTGACGGCGGGGAGGGCAGCATGATGGCGGTGTGCGGTAACGAAATCGTTCCGGTTCCGCTGGAGGAAGTGGCCGGTGTGAAGAACCTGGTCGATCCGGCGTGTGACACGGTTCGGTCGGCCAAGCTAGTCGGGATGTGTTTTGGTGATTAGCGAAGCGCGAGGCGCTTCATCTCTTCTGCGCTGATGGCCTCCTTAAAGACCATCAGTTCGGCCATTCGGCCGTTGAGTCCGCGGACGCTGTTCTTGCTTTCATTGACCGGCTGATCCCAGTTTCCGATGGAGGACTCACCGAAGTTGAGCTGGCCAGTACCTTTGAGCTCCTTCACGGCGAAGAGTTCCCCGTTGAGGTAGTGTGAAAGGGTGCCTTCGGTTTGATTGAAAACCGTAGCGAGGTGGAACCAGGTACCGAGTTGGCTCAAGTCGATGAAGCCTTTCGCCGAATAATTGTGTTTCCCACTGGGGTGGTGAACACCGACACTCAAAGAACCGTCGTTCTTAAATTGCCAGTGGATCTCGCCTTTGTCGTAACCGTCGGTGAGCATCAGGGAACTGTGGGTGCGGTCTAGCCCGTCGATGCGAACCCAGGCAGCCAGGGTCAGGTTGTCGTATCGCCCTGAAAAATTGACCCGGACGCGATCGCCGGGGCGTTTGAATTCCAGGGACTGCTTACCGGGCCAAGGTCCGCCTTTGTGGCGGGCGCCTACGATGGCGCCGTCGGAGGCTTCGCCGGAGGGGGCGTGGTTTACAAGAGTGCGTCGCTTCTTTTCATCTTTTTCGAAATCATAGTAAGCGATCAGCCGACTGTCATGCTTGGCGACGGCGTTGACTGCTTTCCAGGCTTCGAGTTTTCGCGTGTCTTCGTCGCGAGCGAGCTGGTCGATGTGAGCGAGATCGTCGAAACGCTCCGTTTCGGCAGGGATGGCTTCCCAGTCATCGGCGTTATTGATTTTTATGGCGAGACCGGCGGTGAGCAGGGTCTTCGAGTCGGGAGAGCGGTCAGCATCATAGGCTTCGACTTCGCCGTCGAAGACGTGCACTTCAGTCTGGCCGGTGGGTCCGACCTCCATGGCAAACTCAGTACCGAGGTCCACAATCTCGGATTCGGCGGTGACGACGGTGAAGCCTTTGGCCACGGCGGGAACATTGGCGCGGATTTTTCCGAAGTGGCAGATGACGCGTTGGGGATCGACGAGTTCCAGTTTGGCAGGGCCGGCCACCGAGAGGCGGGCCCCTTTGTAAAACTCAAGTGAAACGTAGCCGTCCACTTCAAGAATGCCGGGACCAACGGAGTCACCTTCGCTGCGATTCGATTCATCGAGTTCCAGTTCTCCGACTAGGCTTTCGATCACAGCAACACCGGGAGGCAGTGTCTCGTTCACGGCATTGCGCGTGCCTGCGATCCAGAGCAGGGCAAAGGCGAGGGAGGCAGCGAGGGAGGTCGTTGCAACCGTCCAGGGGATACCGGAAGACGGAGCGGGGCGCTCCTCAGTAAGTTGGACAATTTTGCTGACAAAGGCTTCCCCATCGGCCTCTGCATCCAGTGCGGCATCGACAGCGGCCACAAAGGAGGAGGCATCGTGGCCGGTATTTTCATACTGCGCGAGGCGGCTGTCCATGAGCAGCTGGATGCGAAGCTCGAGGGAGTAATCGGGACTCGTTTTCACCAGGGTGGTGAACTCTGCCATTTCTTCGACGCTCAGAGCCTCTGCTCCTGGCTCATCATCGAGCAGGCGTCCAAGCAGGTCGCGAAAGTGTTCGTCTTGTTTGGAGTCAGGCATTGGAAACACGGGTTTCGATGCAGGTTTTGAGTTGGCGGCGAATGCGCATGAGGGCGAGGCGCACCGCGGCGGCGGTCATTTGAAATTGGTCGGCGAGAAAGGACGCTTTCCACTCGTCCTGGTAGCGGCCAGCGATGAGGCTGCGACTTTTCTCAGGAAGTTGCTCAAGGCAGTCACGCAGCGCGCAGAGGTCGGCGTCTTCGAAGCGGGCTTCACTCTGATCTACCTCGGCTTCTGCGAGTAGGTGCTGGGTTAGCTCTTCATTCATGATGCGGTAACGACGGGCGTTCTTGCGCAACTCGTTTCGCGTCAGATTACGGGCGATCCCGCGCAGCCATTTGCCGAAGTCTTCGTTGTCGTCGAAGCGATCGAGTTCGCGGTAGGCCACCATGAAGGTTTCCTGAGCGAGGTCATCGACGGAGCCGGCCTGCACGCCGATGACGCGCAGGAAGCTGCGAAGGGAAGCCTGGTGCTCCCGGACGAAAGCAGCAAAGGCCTCCCGTTTTTGATCTCGCTTGAAGGTCATGGTACCTCTCTTCTGTTTGTTGTCGTGAACTCGATGGTTGTTTCAGAATAATCTCACCAAATCAGAGTAGCACCAAACATCCGCGATCGCGGTGCCGGTTATCCTGTTTTTTTGAAACGGCTTTTGGCCTCGTAACAAGGTGTTGTGAATTCCATATCTGTTGCCCGTTTTTGGTGGGTGCCACCCCTATGAAAACCCTGTTCAAACCTCTGTTGGTCGCTTTGCTTGCGTCACTTGTTCTCCCCGCCCTCGCCGACGATCAGAAACCCCACGTCGTGTTGGTTTGTGGAACGACCCACTACTCTCCGGAGCTGACCATGCCTGTGTTTGCCGAAGAGCTTGAGCGGTTCGGATTCAAAACCACCGTGGTGGTCGGTAAAGGCGATCCGGAGAAGAAGACGAAGAACGTGCTGCCCGGTCTCGAAGTGCTGGCCGAGGCTGACCTTGTTATTTTTTTCATGCGTTTCCTTAAGATGCCAGCGGAAGAGTTCCAGCCGATCAAGGATTACCTCGAGTCCGGCAAGCCGCTCATCGGATTGCGCACGGCAAACCACTCTTTCAAATACCCGGCTGATCATCCACTCCACGAATGGAACGATGGCTTTGGGCGACGGGCCATGGCTGGTCCCTATGTGGTGCACCAGGGCGGCACAACCGATATCTCCGTTCTGCCAACGGCGGGCAAGCACCCGATTCTGGCGAACGTCGAAAAGACGGAGTGGGTGTCTCCCGGCACGCTCTATCTGACGCGTCTTGAGCCCGGCGTTGAGCCGCTCGTGATCGGCAAGGGATTGGGACGCGATCGCCTGCTGACGCGCGATTGGGGTTCCATCATGGTAAACGAGTCTGAGGCGGACATTGTCGCCTGGGCGTGGGAGAATGAGTGGGGCGGCAAGGTGTTCGGCACCTCCTTTGGCCATCCCGGTGACTTTGCTGAGGAGTCTCACAACCGCATGCTGGTCAACGGTGTGCACTGGTGCCTCGATATGGAAGTGCCTCCGGCTGAGGCCGAGATCACGACCTGGCAGATCGAGCGGGCTGATAAGAAGAAAAAGAAGTGATATGAAACAACTCCTGTTTTTCATCCTTGTGGCCGCTGCTACGGCTGCTTTCGCAGAGTCACCCATTCGGCCCGGTGACCGGGTCGCCATCGTCGGAAACACCTTTGCCGATCAGATTCGCGAGCACGGCTTTCTCGAAACACTTCTCCTGCAGCGCACCAAGGACAACCCTGTTTCCATTCGCAACCTTGGTTGGGGAGGGGACATGCTGACCCTGCGGGATCGCCCCACCAATTTTCCGACGGAGGAGTCAACCCTGACTGATCACCAAACTGATGTCATTATTGCGTGCTTCGGTTTAGGTGAGAGTTTCGACGGTGATGACGGATTGGAGGATTTTAAACAGAACCTCGCTGACTTCATCACTTCCCATCGTGGGAAGAAATACAATGGTATAACACCTGTCAGGTTGGTTTTGGTTTCGCCGATTGCTCATGAAGATCTCGGTCGCCTTACTCCCATGGCCGGGGAGCGAAATGGTCAGCTCGAAGCTTACACGAATGCGATGAGTGTCGTTGCTTCCGAGCACGAAGTTCCCTTCGTCGACCTATACACTCCGATGAAATACCTCATGGAGGAACCGGAGGCTCCCAAGCTGACGACCAATGGGATTCACCTGAATTCATACGGCTACTGGGCGACGGCACGCTATCTCTTCGACGCACTGGTAACCAGCGAGAATGAGACAGTACGCGAGCAGCCGTGGCGAGTGACGATTGATGCCAAGTCTGGCAGTGGTTCGGCGGAGGGCCTCTCATTGGATCAAGTGGAGTCGTCTAATGAGGGAGTCAGCTTCTTCGCCAAAGAGGAGTATGGGCCTACAATCGCACCTCCAACTGAAGGGGATTTACCACCGCAACTGGCCGACCTCAGGGACAAGCTCACCGTGGAGAAACTTGAGCCGGGAATTTACGAGCTCGCCATTGATGGGGTATCCGTCGCGACCGCAACAGCGGCGGAATGGTCGCAGGGAGTCCCGGTTGATTCCTCGCCGGCTCACGCCGAAGCTGAAGCGCTTCGGGATGCGGTTAATGATAAAAACCGTCAGTTCGTTTACAGTTGGAAGGCCTACAACCAGGTGCACATCGTTGGCGAGCGACGCAACTCTCCCAGTGGCCGGGCGCTGCCGGGCGAAGTGATCGAATTCAACAATATCACCAAGCAGCGCGATGCCGAGCTTCGCGACAGCATCGAACTCAAAACCCGTCAGTGGCGTCTTGCTCGCGTCTCGGATTAATCCTTCGCATTTCACTCAACAGGAATCATGAAATTCTGTTTCACTTCTCTCTCTTCTGTGCTCATTGCAATCGCGTTGATGCTGAGCAGCAACGTGCTCGCCGTTGACTCAGGCGGTATCAAGACGGCGAACCTTAAGGGCGCTAATCTTGAACTGATGAACAATCACAACCCGCAGTCGGAGCTGGAGAACTTCGAGTTGCTGGACGGCTACCAGGTGAATCTTTTTGCTTCGGATCCCATGCTGGCGAACCCCGTGCATATGCACTGGGACACCCGCGGGCGGCTCTGGGTGGCCTGCTCGTGGGCCTACCCGCAACTCAAGCCCGGTGATGTGGCGAATGATAAGATCATCATTCTCGAAGATACCGACGGTGACGGTGCGGCCGACAAGTCCACTGTTTTTGCAGACGGTCTTTACCTGCCGACCGGAATCGAGTTCGCTAATGGAGGAGTTTATGTGGGGCAGTCTCCCGATGTCTTCTTCCTTAAAGATACCGACGGTGATGATGTGGCCGATGTGAAGGAATTGGCCCTGACTGGTTTTGGCATTGAGGACAATCATCACTCGATCAGCGCGTGGCGCCGCGGTCCGGGTGGTTGGATCTATTTCCAGGAGGGCATTTTTCTGCATGCCCAGGTGGAAACCCCCTTTGGTGTGATTCGAAATTACAACGGCGGTGTTTATCAGTTCAATCCGCGCACCCAAGAGCTTCGCGTTTTTGTCAGGGGAACCGGGGGTAATCCCTGGGGGCATGTTTTCGAAGAATGGGGGCAGTCCTTCATGGTGAACAACCCGCGCATCATGCATCTCTCTCCTGCTTCGGGAAACAGCGGCAATTCCGTGCCGGTTAAGCCGCTCATCTCAACCGAGAAGCAGTGCGGCGGTGATCTTGCGACCGGAACACACATCGGCGATGACATTCGTGGCAACCTGCTCAGCGGGCGTTTCAAAAGCCGCTCCATCATCCGTTATGAGTTCGTCGAGGACGGTGCCGGCTATAACGCCAACGTGCTCAAGCCGCTCATGACGTCGAAGCACCCCAACTTTCGCCCGGTCGATGTGAAGATGGGACCGGATGGCGGCATCTACGTGGCGGACTGGTATAACTCGATCATCAACCACGCTCAGCACGACTTTCGTGACCCGCGTCGGGATCACGACCACGGCCGCATCTGGCGCATCACGCACAAGGAGCGTCCGCTGATCAAGCCGACGCCGGTCGAGGGCGTGCCTCTGGAGAAATTGGTGACACATCTCGCCAGCGGCGAACCTTTTGTGCGTCAGCAGGTGAAGAAGGAACTCGAGAACCGCGACTGGGATGAAGCGCTCGTCGCGATTGAAAACTGGGTCGATGGGCTCGATGCCAGCGCTGAGAATTACGATCTCAACCTCGTCGAAGCGATGTGGGCCTGTCAGAATGTCGAGCGTGTCAGCGAAAAGATCCTGACTAAGGTGCTCAACGCCGAGAGCGGTCACGCTCGCTCCGCCGGGGCCCGGATCCTGCGATACTGGTACGGAGAGCTTTCTGATCCGGCGGCGTTCATCGCTGAGGCGGCCGGAGACGAGTTCCCGCGCACCCGAATGGAAGCGGTGTTGTCGGCCGGCTATGTCCCGAGTGCGGAAGCCTACGCGGCAGCGTTGAACGTGCTCGATCACCCCGGTGATCCGGTGCTTGATCAGGCCTTACCCCAGACTAGGGCAGCCCTTGAGACATTCTGGCGACCAGCGATGGAGGCCGGTACATTGGCATTTGCAAAAGAGTCCCACAGAGAATTCGCCGAGGCGTCAGCCGGTATCGGGTTCACCAATCGTCTCGATAGATTTATCGCCAATCCTTCTCCCTCGGCGGCAGAAGCGAATGCAATCAAAGCTCAGTTGCCGGTCGTCGGAACCGAGCGGGATGTGAGGCGCTGTATTGATGCTTTGATCGGGAAGAAGGGCGAGGTTTCTTCGGAGACGAAAGTAGTTCTGTTAGAAGCCCTTAAGGCTTCCGCCACCAAATTGAACCAGCCATCCTCGAAACGTGCGGTGCGTCATGTCCGCAACCTGCTCTCCGATGACAGTGACGTGGTTGCCACGCTCGCCATCGAAACGCTCGCAGCTTGGGTGGTCAGCAGCGAGGGCGCCGAATTGACTGGCTTGCTTAAAGATGAATCGCGCAGTCAACAGGTTCGCCGGGCAGCGGCCCTGGCTCTCGCGACATTTGAAGAAACGGAGTTTTTTGAAACGCTCAAAGGCCTTGCCAGCGACGCAGATATCGTGACTCGTTACCTGGCCCTCGCCGGCCTCGCTGCCAAGGACCTCGATGCCGGAATTGAAGTGGCTTCGTCGATTTTCTCAGAGCAACCGGGTGACGGCGATCCTGTTGCCTCGATTCAGTCTCTCCTTAAGCAGCGAAAGGGCGGTAGCCTTCTCATCGCAGCTCTCGAGAATGCGCAGATTCATCCCGATGTGAAAGCCCGGGTGACTGATTTTCATCGCTCCAGCGGCCAGTTGCCCGGAGCCTTGGCCAAGCTGTTTCAGCCTGATAGTAATTCCGGTTCGCTCAGTGCCGATCTTTTGAAGGAAGACATTAATAAGCTCACCGCTGATGCTGACAAGTTGGGCGATCCCTATCGGGGTGAGATGATTTATCGCCGCAAGGCTCTCGCTTGCACCGGGTGTCACGCGATTGGTTCGGTAGGCTCCCATATTGGGCCCAATCTTGTCGCAGTGGGTGGTGCGGCGACGACCGGCTACATGATCGAATCGATTCTTGAGCCCAATGCAGCGATTGCGGAGCACTATGAGAACCGGCTCTTTAACCTCGAAGATGGATCGGTTCAGATGGGCGTGATCACGTTTCGAAGCGAGGAGAAAGTCATTGTCAGTGATTCGGCTCAGGGCGGGAAAGAAATCACGATCCCTGCGGCCCGTATCCTGAAGGAGCAGGGAATGCCGTCCCTGATGCCGTCAGGCCTTGCTGACCAGTTGCAGAGTCGTTCCGAATTTCTCGATCTTGTGAAGTTCCTTTCGGTGCTGGGCAGTCCCGGTGACTTTGCTAATGACGAGAGTCCGGTATTGCGAAAGTGGCGCGTGCTGGAGGACGGCAAAGGGAAACACATTCCTGGTGACGAAGAGCCATGGATCCCCGCCTACAGCAAAGTGGACGGAGAGCTTCCTGCCGAAGACCTGAATCTTCCTGGTGCGAAACGCGTCTTTGCCCGAGCCTGGGTCGATGTCCAGGTGCCTGGCAAAGTGGAATTAATGCTCAACGAGTCTGACGGCGTCCTCCTCTACGTGAATGGAGAGCAGGTGAAAGGCTTTCATTCCGGGGTCGATCTGGAGGAGGGACGTCAGGAGATCACCTTCTCGATCGATCGTCGCCGGCTGAAGAGCGGATTTCGCGCCGAGCTGAAAGCAGCTGATAATGAAGTGCGTTTTGCTCCCGAAGGCGGGACCTAGTTTTTCTTTAATCTTTGCCCAACAGGGTCGGGTCAGTGATCTAATTGATGTCGTTCTGCTCCGTCTTTCTGCGCGGCGCTCCGAACCCGTTGAACACTGATCGAGGCGGTCTTGATTGAACAATCCGGATTGAAGTGTTTCTATTGAGGTGAAACACTTCTCCTTTCCAAAACAAGGTCTGGTAAAATGTTTGTTCTCCTATGAATTTCAAACGCTCTCCTTTGAATCGACGTCACTTTCTCCGCGGAGCGGGTGGCACGATGATGTCGCTGCCTTTTCTCGAGGCCATGACCGGAAAAGTCGGAGCTGCCGCAGCGGGTGAAACTCCTGTTCGCATGGTCTGCGTGGGCAACAACTTCGGCTACGTGCCGGATCTGTTTTTCCCGACGGAAACGGGCACCGACTACGTCCTGCCGGGCCAGATTAAAGTGCTGGAGCGTCATCGTGAGGAGTTTTCGATTCTGTCTCAGCTCGACCACGGCCAGGAAGGCGTGGGGGGGCATGGCGGGGTGCACGCGTTTCTTTCGGGTATTCTCTCGAAAAATTCGAAGGGCTTTGCAGAGGGCAATATCACCGTGGACCAAAAGGCGGCCGAGCATGTCGGCACAGCGACGCGCTATTCCTCGATGCAGATGGGGTGTGGCACTTCCATCGGCAATCGTCTCAGTTGGACCGCCTCCGGCGCAGCGATCCCACCGGTGGAAGATCCTTCAACGCTGTTCTCGCTGTTGTTCCAGGAGCCAGAAGCCAAGGATCTTGGGTTGCTCAAAGAAGCGCACATTCGTCAGAAGAGCATTCTCGACCTCGTTAAGACTGACGCTGATCGACTCAAGCGCCAGATTGGCAAAACAGACCAGGAAAAGCTGGATCAGTATTTTACCTCAGTTCGGGACCTGGAAAAGCGACTGACCCAGTCACAGGCCTGGCTCGATCAACCCAAGCCCAAAGTCGACTATGAATTGCCAGCGGAAGCCGATGGCTTTGATTTCGTGGAGCGTCTTCCAATTTACTACGATCTCATCGCGCTGGCCTTGCAGACCGACTCGACCCGGGTCATCACGCTCGAGGTGTCCGGGATCGGCGATAACTCCGGGGGCCTGCCTCTGACCAAGGGCTATCATCAACTCACCCACCACGGGCGGGTGGCGAGTTACATTGAGGAGCTTTCCATTATTGAGAAAGTGCACACGGCTGCCTTCGCTGATTTCCTCGACACGTTGCGTTCCGTTGAGGAGCCAAACGGCAGGAGTCTGCTCGATAACACAATGACGCTTTTCGGCAGCGGCATGGGTAACGCGAGTTCTCACTCGAACAAGGACCTTCCTCTGATTCTTGCGGGTGGCGGCTTCCAGCACGGGCAACACATTCGCTACGAGAAGGACAAGTCGCGTGGCACTCAGACGATGGCGTGCAATCTTTACCTCTCAATGCTGCAGCGCTTCGGCATGGAGATCGATCAGTTCAATACGTCGACCGGTACGCTGACCGGGCTGGAGGTGGTATGACCGATGTGGCCTGACAGGGTGACAAGGTGAAGGGGTGACTCGGTGAGATGAAAATAAAGACGCATCGTGATTTGGAGGTCTATTCGAAGGCCTTTGATGCAGCGATGGAGTTATTCGAGATCGCAAAAGGTTTTCCGAAAGAAGAGACTTACTCACTGACTGATCAGGTGCGACGTTCATCTCGAAGCGTTTGTGCCAATTTGGCCGAAGCCTGGAGGAAGAGAAGATACGAAGCAGCATTCATTGCCAAGCTCTCTGACTGCGAGGCGGAAGCTGCGGAAACGCAAACCTGGATAGAGTTTGCGGTGAAGAGCGAATACATCGACCGCGAAGTCGGAAGCAAACTTTACAAAACTTATGATGAAGTGATTGCGACCTTGGTCGGCATGATCAACCACCCAGATAAATGGATACTCTCAAAATGAAGCTCTGCGGAGCCTCTGTCACCTTTTCACCTCTTCACTTTGTCGCCTTGTCACTGTTGGCGACTGTTTCGGTTTTTGCTGAAGATGCCGATCTGCTTTCGCCGAGTGTTCCTGAATTTGTTGAGAGCTATTGTCTGGAGTGTCACGATGATCTGACGACGAAAGGCGATCGCGATTTTCTTCCGTTTCTCGATGATCCCAATGGCATGGATTCGTTCCTCGCTCTGGAGGAGATTCTCGATTCGCTCAACCTGGGTGAAATGCCGCCGGAGAAGGATGGGGTCACTCAACCGAGTGATGATGAGAAGCGAGCCGTGATCAGGGAGATCACGCGCTACCTCACCGCAGAGGCTGCTTCACTGGCACCGAATGAAACCGTGCTGCGTCGCCTGACGCGCTACGAATACAACAACACGATGCGTGACCTGCTCGGGGTGCATCCGGAGGTGTATGATGCCACCACAGCGTTCCCGGTGGACGAAACCAAGCATGGCTTCGCTACGGTCGGAGAAACTCAAGTGTTGTCCGAATACCAGATGGGCCTCTACCTGGAATCGGCTCGCAACTATCTTGATCAGACCCTGGTATTTGGTCAGGAGAAGCCCGAACTTAAGCGCCTCGAAATCAAGCCGACAGAGTTCTCCTCAGGGCCGGTTTATCGTGGTGCAGTCGCTTACCGAGCTCTCGCCGAGGATGCCAGTTATGTGGACATTGGTCATGGTGCTCCCGATGATCGCCGCCCTAATGTGCCAAAGAGCATGCAGGGCAGAGGCGTTTCGGTGGCCGGCACCTACCGCATCACGATAAAGGCAGAAGCCAAAGGGCGTCTCGATCACGGCTATGATCCGGAACTGCTCGGAATCGATTTGAAGCAGCCCATCAAGATGGGGGTGTGGTTTGGGGATAATTATCGAGCGCTGGAGAAATCGACGACCCGCGGTCGCAACATCATTGAGGTCTTCGAATTGAAGGACAACGAGGTCGGGACCTATTCGGTGGAGGCCTGGATGCCGAAAGGTGGCGTGCCGTTTATAAACTGGATCAACGGCCCCGGGGCATCCAAGCGACACGTCCGCGTGATGATTGAAAACTATCATCCGGAATCCACGATCTGGACGCCGACTCGCGTGGATGAAATGCGGGAGCAAGGCATTGAAATCACGGATGAAGAAGTAGAAAAGCATAATGCCAGTGTGGTGCCGGCTTCCTATGTCTTTCGAGGCCCTCGGATCCGCTTGTATGACATGGTGATCGAAGGGCCGCTCGATGAAGAATGGCCGCCGGCAAATCATCGCGAGTTGGTCGGGGACACCCTTCAGCCACACAAAGTCGACATTCCGGCCGCCATGCTGAAACTGGCCAATCGCGCCTATCGCCGTCCCGTTGAGATGGAGGAAATCGCTCATATCGTGAAGTATGTGGAAGACTCCATCGAAGCTGGGGAAAATCACAAGAACGCAATGAAATCCGGTTTTAGCGCGATTCTTTCTTCGCCTCACTTCCTTTTCTTAAATGAAGGCAACGCGGATCGCCGTCCCAAGTTGGACGATTATCAGTTGGCCAGTCGTCTTTCCTACTTCCTTTGGAGTTCCATGCCGGATGAGGAGTTGCTGGCCGCGGCTGCGTCCGGAGAGCTCCGCAGTCAAACGGAGCTGCTGGCGCAGGTAGATCGCATGCTGGCCGACCCGAAGGCCGATGCTTTTGCTAAGAACTTCACCACCGCCTGGCTGCGTCTCGACAAACTCGGATCGATGCCTCCCGGAACGAAGCAGTTTCCGACCTATCTCGGGCGCCGCCTAGAGGACGCCATGCGCACGGAAACCAAGATGCTCTTTTCCCACATTCTCGAAGAGAACCGTCCCGTAACTGAGTTCATCGAAGCGGACTACACTTTCTTGAATGATAGCCTCGGCGAGCACTACGGCTTCACTGATGTGGAGGGCGAGCACTTCCGCAAAGTGGCAATGCCGGCTGAAATGCGACGTAACGGTATTCTTGGTCACGCCAGTGTCCTGACCGCTTCCGCCAATGGGGTGGAAACCTCACCCGTGGTGCGTGGTATCTGGGTGCTGGAGAGTGTGCTCGGCACGCCGCCGTCCCCTCCGCCGCCTGATGTGGATGCGATCGAGCCGGACACGCGCGGCACCACCACGATTCGCGAACAACTGGCCAAGCATCGTGAAGTGGCTGCCTGCAACGATTGTCATGCTAAGATTGATCCGTGGGGATTTGCTCTCGAAATTTACGATCCGATCGGTGGGTTGCGCACCCATTATCCGAAGGACGGTAGAGCCGGCCGAGGACCGGAGATCGATACTTCCGGTGAATTGGTGAACGGTGACTCTTTCGAGAATGAGGTGGGGTTGAAAGATATGATTTTGGAACGCAAACACCTGGTTTCCAGAAGTCTCACCGAGAAGTTGCTGACCTACGGCACCGGCCGTGAGCCCGGATTCCTGGACCGTGAAGAGATTGAAAGAATTGCAGCGGTGGCGCTGGAAGAGGACAAAGGGCTTCACGACCTTGTCCGCGCGGTTGTTTCCAGCCGCATTTTCCGTTCGCGATGATTACGCTCTCGCTGCATTGGTCATGAAACTGATTCTCTCATTTGCTGCCGTTCTATTGGGTCTCTCGATTTCGCTGGCAGACGACAAGCCCAACGTCATTATCGTGATGACGGATGACCAGGGATACGGGGACCTGTCCTGCCACGGCAATCCTGATTTTAAGACGCCGAACCTTGACCGGCTTCATTCCGAGAGTATTCGCTTCACCGACTTTCACGTCGACCCTACCTGTGCGCCGACCCGGGCGGCCCTTATCACGGGTCGCTACTCACTCAGCACCGGCGTCTGGCACACCATTGCGGGGCGGCACTTTCTGCATCCAGAAGAAGTGACACTGGCTAATGTGCTCAAGGACTCCGGCTATGCGACGGGGATGTTCGGCAAGTGGCATTTGGGGGACAACTATCCCTGCCGCCCGCATGACCGGGGTTTCGATGTCGCGCTTTACCACGGCGGGGGAGGCGTTGGCCAAACCCCGGATCTCTGGGGTAACGACTACTTCGATGACCGGTATTTCCTGAACGGGTTACCTAAGCAGACGAAGGGATACTGCACGGATGCGTTTTTCGATGAAGCCATGAGCTTCATGAGGTCACAGAAGGATGGGCCTTTCCTCTGCTACCTGATGCCAAACGCGCCCCATGGCCCCTACTTCGTGGATCCAAAGTACTCACAGCCTTTTGTGGAGAAGGGGTTCTCTCAGAACCGAGCCAATTTTTACGGCATGTTAGTCAATTTTGATGAGAACATGGGTCGGCTCGAGGAGTTCCTGAAGGACGAGGGGTTGAGAGAGAATACGATCTTTATTTTCATGACCGATAACGGGACAGCAGGCCCATGGTATCCGAAGGAAGGCGAGGACTTCACTGCAGGCTTGCGTGGCATCAAGGGTTCCATTTACGAAGGAGGTCACCGGGTTCCTTTTTTTGTTCGTTGGCCTCAGGGTGGAATCGGAGGCGGCAAGGATGTGGCGCATTCGGCGGCTCATATTGACGTCCTGCCGACCCTGATGGAGTTGTGCGGAGCGGAGCGGGCAAGCGGGCCTCCTCTCCATGGTCGCAGCCTGGGTTCTCTGCTGAAGAACCCCGGTGAAGAGTGGGTGCCTCGCACCCTGGTCGTGAACAATCAGCGAATCCCTGTCCCCGTGAAATATAAGGACTTCGTGGTGATCGATGGAAGCTATCGCCTGGTTGGCCGGACAGAACTCTATGAGCTCAATACGGACAGGGGCCAGGAAGCCAATGTCATCACCATTAATCCTGACAAGGCCAGTGAACTTCTCGAAGCCTATGAGCGTTGGTGGGATCAAGTTGCTGTTCGTAATGATACACTGGTTCCCATCACGGTTGGTTCAATAGATCAGGTAAATCCCTCATTTCTCACAGCTCACGACTGGCATGCTGACAAGATTCCTTGGCATCAGGATGTGGTTAAGGAAGCGCCGCTTTTTAATGGCCCATGGGAAATCAAGGTTGCTGAAAATGCCAGGTATCGAATTGCCCTGATGGAGCGACCTCCCGGTGCGATTCACGCGATTAATGCCGCCAAGGCCATTCTTGAAGTGGGTGGGCAGAAGTTGGAGAAGGAGATTCCCGAAGGCGCCAAGTCGGTTTCTTTCGAGTTGGAGCTGGAAGCTGGAGAGTGCCAGTTGCTCACCACATTTGTGAGTGAAAACGGTGATGAAAGAGGAGCCTACTACGTTTCCGTCTCTCGGATGGATTGATCAGGCCTTGAGGTCTCGGTAAAACTCGTGGATTGCTTTTCTCAGTCCGGGGCTGGAAGCGTAAACCACAGCCTTCTCATTCATGAAGGTGCTGCCCTCGGGGTTGAGGTTGAGCGGTTCGCCGTGGATATCAGTAGGCGGTTGACCCCATTCGTTGAACAGGCAGGCAGTTGCGGCAAAGTCCCAGACTGACCCTCCTCCCTGGGTAGGCTTGGGAAACTTGAAGTAGACGGCCGGTTGGTTCTGGGTGACCCAGCAAGCGTTGAGGACCGATCCGGCGTGGTCGAGAATTTTCAACCCGTCAAAGCCCTCCCGAAAGGCCAGCTCTTCAACGAACTCCCGGGCCGGTGCGTTGTCGATTGACTTCTTCATACTCCGATCCTGCGTCCAGGTGAGATGGCTGGCAGAGTATTCGTCTCCGGGCGAAATGATATTGCCGTCCCGCATGGCCTCGCCGCCAAGGAAGGCATGATACGTGGTTTGAATGACAGGGTCATGAATCACGCCGATCAATGGTTTTCCTTCACGCGAAACGAGCGCGATGGAGACGGAATACCCCGGGACTCCTTCGGTGAAAGGGAGCGTTCCGTCGATGGGGTCGATGCACCAGAAAGCCTCTTTCTCATGGCGGCTGGAATTGTCTTCGCTTTCCTCGGTGAGTAGACCTAGCTCGTAATCGATGATGGAATCGGTGAGTCGCGACAGGATGAGGTCCTGGCTTTCGTGATCAACTTCCGTGACGACTTGTGAGGCGAGAGTGTCGCCGCTGTCTTTACTCTGCGGGCCTCCGTGGTTGTGAACCCGTGACTGGATGTGAGCGCCGGCTTCCTTGGCCGTTTCGACAGCAAGATCGTGAAGGGCTTTGAGTTCGTTGGCGGAGAGATTCATGAAAGGGTTTGGACGACTTCCCGGGAAAGGCGTTCGCTGTATGAATTGATCTTCCAATGGCCGGGGCACCAGCCTTTGAGAAAGCGGTGGAAATCCGTCCAGGCGACCGGGAAAAGTTCACGCCACTCGGACTCGACGGCGGAGACTTCCATGGCAGGCTGTCTCCGGTGCAGTGCCGCGGAAAGTGACTCGAAGTAGGCGTCCAGCAGTTCCTCTTCCCGAGCCTCGCAGCTGGCTTCATCGAGACAACTGCCGATGAAGTAGGCGACGTCCTTCATCCCGCAGCCACCGCCGACATACTGAAAGTCGAGTGCGGCGACCTCGGTGCCATCGGCGGAGAAGCAGAAGTTGGCCAACTTGGCATCGCCGTGGACGAAAGTCTGGTAGGTGGCGGCGCTGAGCGTTTCGTCGATCTTTGAGGCGGCTGCTTTGAGTGAGAGATCATCGAGAGCCTCCAGTTCTTCCGGCCGGGTGGCAAGGTGCCAGTAGGTCCCGGTTTCCCAGAGTCCTTCGGGTTTCTCTCCGAGGAAGGTGGCGTGAAACTCTGCGAGCCAGGTCAGGCAATTTCGGATCTGAGGGGCAGAGAGGCTTGAGAGCCTGGCGGGGTAGCCGGCAGAATCGAGATCTTCGAGAACGATGAGAACATTATCGCCGTCGCGGTCAAAGGCGAGAAACTCGGGGATGCGGCAATATTTGTCGCAACGCATGCTCCATTGGCGATACCACTCTGTCTCAACCTGGTAGGAAAACGCCTTTCGCTTATGGGAGAGATTGGAGTTCCATCCCCTGGGATGACGGGTCTCAAAGGGCATTGTGACATGCTTGATGACTACCGTTTCACGATCCCCTCCTTCGAGAGAGAGGCGTAGGATCTTGCCGTAGCCGCTCCATAGTTCCTGAATCATCTCCACGACCGTGAGACTGGAGGCGCCGGTGGCTTCCAGGATGGTGGCTTCAAACTGTTCGCCGAGGGCGTGGGTCATGAGGAATGGATACTCAATTGTGGCGTAGAACGGGTCGTTTTTCGATGGAAATGATCACCGTATTATTGTTTCGCTTTCAGCCTCAGATTTCGATATACCGGGACGCCTTATGAAACTCTGGATTCACTCGCTTGTGGGACTGCTTGGATGCTTCGCAGTCTCTGCTGAGGCTGCTGATCGGCCTAATATTCTCTTTATCTACACGGACGACCAGTCGACGCGAACCGTGAGTTGTTACGAAGAGGCTCATTCGTGGGTAAATACACCTAACATTGATGCCTTGGCGGCGGCGGGAGTTCGTTTCGAGCACGCCTACATCGGATCCTGGTGCATGACTTCAAGAGCCTCGCTGCTGACCGGGCTTCAGCAGCATGGAATCGAGTCCATGCGGATGGAAGGGCAATACCCCGGCAGCGTTTACGATCCAGAGCAGTGTCGTTTCTGGCCGAGTGTCTTTCGTAAAAATGGCTACACCACTGCTCATATCGGGAAATGGCATACAGGAGCGGATGACGGGTTTGGCCGGGACTGGGATTACCAGATCGTCTGGAACCGCCCCAAGTATGTGGAGAATTCCCCCTACTACTACGACAACCAACTCATCGTGAAGAACGGCGGCGAGCCGAAGATGACCAAGGGTTATACCACTGATAATTACACTGACTGGGCCGTGGATTACATCAACGGTGAAGGCAGAGAGGAGGGTAAGCCCTGGTATCTCTGGCTTTGCTATGGAGCCGTGCACGGACCGTTCACCCCCGCGGAACGTCACCTCGATGACTACCAGGATGCTGTGGTCGAAGTCCCGGCTGATATTTATCCGCCGCGCCCGGATAAGCCCAAATATATTCAGGAAATGGAATTCTGGGAGCCGGGTAAAAACGGTGAGCCTGTGGAGAGGAAAGTGCGAGATGACAGCCCGGTGGGGATGAAAGATATGCCGGGTCGTTCGCTGCGGGACTGGGTCCAGCAATATCAGCAGGGCGTTCTGGCGATCGATGAAGGTGTTGGCCGATTGCTTGAAGCGCTTCAGGCAACGAAGCAGGACGAAAACACGTTGATCGTTTTCACGTCAGATCAAGGCTTTGCCTGGGGGCAGAAGGGCTTCAAGTCCAAGGTAGCACCCTATCGGGCCAATGTGGAGGCACCCATGATTATTCGCATGCCGGGGGCCATCGCGGAGCAGAGCGCCGGACGGGTGATTGAAGAGCCCATCGCCGGTGTCGATATTGTACCAACCTTTTTTGCCCAGGCCGGCATTGAGTTGCCCTGGGAAATGCATGGTTATGATTTGAGCCCTTTGCTAGGTGCTGAAGATAAGGCCTGGGAATACCCAGCATTGCTGGTTCACACTGCCAAACAATTCGGTTCCGACACGAATAACGTTCCTCCGGCTGGCGATCCGAGGCTAATTCACGGTCCCGGCATTCCTTGGTATGTGATGTTGTGTGAGGGGGAATACAAATACATCCGCAATTTGATCGAAGGTGAGACCGAGGAGCTCTATGATATGGACAACGATCCGGAGGAACTGGTCAATCTCGCCCAACTTGCTGTCCACCAAGAGACTCTGAAAAAGTTTCGCGCGCAGGTGATCGACGAACTTCGTCGCACCAAGGCCGGCATGGTGGATAATCTGCCAGCCGTCGGCACGCCCGTAAAATGAGCTTCTTCCAAAAGGCGTGCGATTTGAGGTGACTAAAGACTAATCACTAATTACTGGTCACTGGTAAATGCCCATCGAGGAAGCGATCTCCCAACTCTGCAGTCCAATGGGGCTGTTTCTCGTCGTGCTTGGCACGACTTTAGGGGTATTTGTTGGCGCCATTCCCGGCCTGACCGGGACCATGCTGATCGCGTTGGCCCTGCCCCTGACCTATGGGCAAGACACGGGTTACGCAATGACCCTGCTGATCAGCATCTACGTGGGGGCGATCAGTGGCGGCATGATCACTTCCACCCTGCTGCGCATGCCGGGAACGCCTGCGTCTATCGTGACCACACTGGACGGTTATCCCCTGGCAAAAAACGGTAAACCGGAGCGCGCCCTTTCTCTCGGCGTTATGGCTTCGTTCATGGGTGGCATGATCTCCTGGGGGTTCCTCGTATTGCTCTCAAAACCGGTCGCACAGCTGTCGACCAAGTTTGGCCCCTTCGAATATTTCTCGCTCGTGATGATGGCGCTGGTGTTGATTGCGAGCATCGGAGGTAAGTCGCTCTCACGCTCGCTCCTGGCCGGGGTGCTGGGAATTCTCTTTTCCATGCCGGGGATTTCGCCAGCCACAGGGCAGCCTCGGCTTACCCTTGGCTTCACCGCTCTCAATGACGGGTTTGAGCTCGTCCCGGTGTTGGTGGGCATGTTTGCGGTGAACCAGATTCTCAAGGAGACGATGTCAGATGGGGCCATCCCCAAGGCGATTGAGTTGGGTAAGAAACGCATCCTGCCTCGGTGGAAGGATTTCACGTCTCATCTCATCAACATGATCCGTTCTTCGGTGATCGGTACCTGGATTGGGATTTTGCCGGGCATTGGGGCCAACATTGGATCAGTCACGGCCTACGCGGTGGCTCGCAGCACCTCCAAGGAACCGGAGAAGTTTGGCACCGGTCACGAACCTGGTATTGTCGCGGCGGAGGCTTCCAACAACGCAACGATCGGAGGCGCTCTCATTCCGCTGATTGCGATGGGTATTCCCGGTAGCGTGGTGGAGGCGGTGTTGCTTGGTGCCCTGGTGCTTCACGGGTTACAACCCGGGCCACGTCTCTTCACGGACAGTCCAGTTGTGGTCTACACCATCATGGGTGCGATGTTTTTGGCCAACGTCGTCATGGTCATCGTGATGTTTGGATCGATGCGTTTTCTTGCGCGGATGGCATCGATTCCAAGAGCCTACCTCCTGCCGGTTATTCTGCTGTTCTGTGTGATTGGATCGTTCGCGCTTTCCAATCGCCTCTTTGATGTTTGGGTGATGTTAGGCTTCGGAGTGCTTGGGTTTCTGCTCGAGAAGGTTAAGATTCCCCTGGCGCCTTTCGTGATCGGGTTTGTTCTCTGGCCGATAGCGGAAACGAAGCTGAGCGCCGGACTCATGTCGACCAATGGCGATTGGCTGCCCATCCTGACGCGTCCGATTTCGGCGACCTTCATTGTCATGGCGGTGGTCATGCTGCTGGTGCCGACGCTGCGTTCCCGCTTTCAGCGAAAGGGGGCGGATTAATGAGGCGCGTTATTCACGGTATTGCGATCCTGGTGATTCTCACCCTGATTGTTTGGAAGGTGGCCCAGGCGATGGCGCTGCTGAAGGCGGATGAATCTTATCCTGCCAAGCCCATCGAGATTGTAATTCCCTATGATGCGGGTGGCGGGAGTGACAGCTTTGTTCGTCCAGTCATCAAAGTGATTGCAGATGAGGGCTGGATTGATGAGCCCTTTGTGGTGCTCAACCAACCGGGAGGCAGCGGAACGATTGGTAGCCGACTGGTCAAAGAAGCACGGCCGGACGGCTATCGCATTCTCTGCCACCACGAATCGATGATCACCGCCGAGCTCTCAGGGGCGGCCAACTTTGGGCCGGCGGACTTCGAGGTGGTGGCTCAGACCGGCGAGATTGTGCTGCTCATCATTGTGCGGGAGGACGCGCCTTACGCAACGATTGTGGATCTGCTCGAAGCAGCCAAGCAGTCACCTGCGACAATCCGCTTCGGGGCAAACATTGGCTCGCCGGCCCACTTCACGGCGATGAATTTGGAGGCGGCGCATCCAGGTGCGAAGTTCAATCTGGTCACCTCAGGCGGCGGGCAAACTCGATACACCGAGATTATCGGGCAGCATCTTGATGCGGGTATCTTTTCCCTCGCGGAGTATCTCAAGTTCCGCTCGCCGGAGGGCACGCCAGCTGACAGGAATATCCGCGTGCTGGCCTGCCTATCTGAGAAACCGCACCCGGAACTCCCCGGGGTGGAGACTTGCGTGGAGCAGGGCGTCGACGTCACCTCCAGCAATGCCTACTACTGGTGGGCACCTAAAAGCACGCCGCTCGAGGTTCAGGAACTGATCGCGGGAACGCTCGAGAAGGCGATGCAACATCCCGAGGTTCAGGAGCGTCTTGCCGAGCAGGCCATCGATCCCACTTTCTCGGATGGAGAAGTGGTCCGACAGCGCGTGGCAGACCGCGTTACGCTTCTCGAATCGTTTGCCGCGGAAGCGGAGAACGAACTTCCGAATTTTCCCGCCTACATCGCCGTCGTCGCGCTCGGGTTGCTGATCGTGGTGGGGATCTCCAGTTGGAGGCAACGCGGTGAGTCGCTGGGTGATGAATCGGTTGATCTGAAGCGCGGGGTGTTCTGCTTTCTCGTGCTGCTGGCCTACGTCGCCTTGCTCGAGTTGACCGCCTTGCCCTTCTCGCTTCTATCCGTTGTTCTGATCTTCCTAATGGGCGCGTTGATCTGCGATTGGGACAAAAAGCGCCTGCTGTTGCTGGCTGAGATTGCCTTGATTGCCGGGCTGGGAACGGAGTTCATTTTTGGCAGTTTCTTCGGCGTGTCACTGCCGTAAGTGGCCATTTGGGTATGGCGAAACCCGCGGCGCCATTGTATGAATTCCACATGCCGGCCCCTTTTTTTCGTCGTTTTCTTTTTCTCTCCGCATTCGTTACGCTGATTGTCGGTTCGAGATTGGCCGCGGTAGCCGGGGAGTCACTCCCTGAGGTGGCTCCGTGGGCGGGATCTCTTTTGGAGGGAACCGGGCAGGATCCGCTCCCCTATGAACCAGAGTCTTTTCATGGGAAAATTGCCTGGGAGCAGGCGCTCTGCGTGGTTCCGGTTCCCGGGGTGAAAGGAGAGCACTATTTGGTGCTGGAGCGAAACGGTAGTATCTGGCATCTAAACGGAGATTCCGGAGAGCGCGACTTTCTGATCAAACTGGGTGTTCCTGATGACCTGCCCTACGAGGTCAAAGGGCATCGTCAAAACCTGGGCGCGAGATTTCATCCGGATTTTCCGAATACGCCGGAATTCTATCTGCGTTCCGGCGTGTTGACTCCGGATGACGGCTTCAACTGGCTGACCCGGTTCGAGATGGATCCTGCGAATCCGTTTTTCCTCGATCCGGAGAAAGAAGAAATGATTCTCGAATGGCCTGCTACGGGGCATCGGGGTGGAGATCTCGATTTTGGACCGGACGGGATGCTTTACATCACGAGCGGTGATGGCTCCACCCCGGGAGATCCTGATAATGTCGGCCAGAAAACGGATAACTTGTTAGGGTCTATCCTTCGAATCGATGTCAGTCGAAAGGGTGGTGATCTCGCCTATCAAATTCCAGAGGACAATCCCTGGGTGGGGGTTGAGGGGATTCGTCCCGAGGTGTGGGCCTACGGCTTGCGCAATCCCTGGCGGATGTGCTTTTACCCCGGCACCAACGAGGTCTGGTTGGGCGACAACGGTGATGAAGACTGGGAAATGGTGCACCGGGTGCGCGGAGGAGAGAATTTCGGCTGGAGCACCTTTGAGGGCAGTCACCCCTTTCGACCCAGCAACCCCCTCGCTGGCCCTAATCCAACGCACACCCTTCCGATCGTGGAGCAATCCCACCAAGAGCTGCGCTCGGTCATCGGTGGTCTTTGGTATCGCGGTGACCAGTTTCCCGAGTTGAAGAATCACTACCTCTACGGTTGTCACCTCACGAAGAAAATCTGGGCGTTCTCGATGGAAGGGGATGAGGTTATTGGTTTGCGTCGCATCGCAGACCTTAAAGGGCAGGTGGTGTCGTTTTGTGAAACGCCTGACAAAGAGGTTATTGTGTTGGCCCTCGATCGCGGGCTTTTCAAACTGCGCCGAGCTCCTAAGCGGGAATTGAAACCGATTCCGACCAAGTTGAGTGAAACGGGTTTGTTCACTTCTACCGAAAAGCACGAGGTAGACCCCGGATTGCTTCCCTACGAGATCAATCATCCGGTCTTTTGGGATGGAGCAGAGGCGGAGCGTTTTATTGCCGTCCGAACTGACGAGGAGAAAGTTCAAATTCAGATGATTCCTCCGGCAGTGAAGGGAAAAAACGAACTGGAGAATGCGCGCACCTTGGCAGGAGTCGATCGCTGGAAATTGCCATCCAGTTCATTGCTTATGCAAACTCTGTCGTTGCACGGACGACGCATTGAAACCCAGATTTCACTGAAGGATGGAGGGGAGTGGCGTTATCTCTCCTACCGATGGAATTTGGACCAGACTGAGGCTGAATTAGTTCCTGAAGAGGGGGCCGAAGTGGAGCTGTTATTCAGTGGTAAAGAAGGTGGGGAATACGAGTTCAAGCAGAAGTGGCGATTTCCTGGCCGGGCTGAGTGCACGGCCTGCCACACACAACGCAGTATGTTTGGGCTAAGCCTGACACTGGGGCAACTCAACCGTGAGTTTGATTACCAATCCCTCGGTAGCGCTAAGCGAAATCAAATCGAAGTGATGCGTGAACTAGGTTGGTTTCAGAACGCTAACGTGGTGCGGGATATCTCAAAACACCAACCATTTCCAGCGATCGATGATGAAACAGCGAGTCTGGAAGATCGGGCGCGAACCTATCTGCACGTCAATTGTGCTCACTGCCACCGCGAGACTGGATTAGGGGGGCGTGCCTCCTTTCAATTGATTAGCTGGTTGCCTAATGACCGAACTGAACTCATTAATGGGCGCCCCCTGGTGGGGTTGCCCGGGGTTCCCCTTGAAGAGGCGAAACTGGTGGCGCCGGGTGACCCGGACCGCTCCGAAATTTATCGTCGAATTGCTACGGCGGAGGCAGGGAAAATGCCTTTGTTAGGAAATCATTATATAGTGGATGAGAAAGGTGCCGCTTTGATAAGCCGATGGATTGAGTCTCTGGGGGGGCTGAAATAAGGACAGTAGCGGAGGCTCGCAAAGCGGGCATGTAATTGGAAAATCTCTCTCGTTTGATCGGTAACATGAGTTGGTGACAGGAAGTTCACTTTCCGGGACTGGAGCAGTTATTGGGACCGCGGTATCCACTCGCTAATGACTAAGAACTTTCACTTATTGTTGGCGTTTCTCATTCTCGCGCTGGGTATGCGGGTCAGTGGGCAGGAACTGACACACCTTTCCACAGTAAAACTTGGAGCGTTTGATGAAGGGGCAGCTGAAATGGTCGACTATGACCCGGCGACAAAGAGGATCTTCTCGATCAATGGAGAAAAGAAAAATGTATCTGTGATCGACCTGAATGATCCTTCTGCAGCTAAACTGACCCAAACTCTCGATATCTCTGAGTTTGGTAAGTCGCCGACCTGCGTCAGCACTAACGGCACTCTGGTAGCCGTTTCGGTCGCTGCCGACGATAAGCAAGCTCGAGGAAAAGTAGTTTTTTTCACCACCGCAGGCGAATTGGTGGGATCGGTGGCCTCCGGTCCACTTCCTGACAATCTGAGCTTCACTCCGGACGGTAATCTCTGTGTCGTCGCCAACGAAGGTGAACCCAACGATGAGTATACGATCGACCCTGAGGGTTCAGTCACCGTGATTGATGTCGCTTCCGGTAAACCGGGAAAGGTAGTGCAGGTTTCTTTTGCCGATCTCAAGCCTGACGAAAATACCCGAATTTTTGGTCCTGGTGCTTCCGTCGCTCAGGACCTTGAGCCCGAGTTCGTGGCTTATTCAGGAGATTCGAAAACTGCTTGGGTGGTTTGCCAGGAGAACAATGCGGTGGTGACCGTCGACCTTAAATCTATGAAGGCAACAGGAGTCAAGGGACTCGGTAGCAAGGACTACTCCAAGGAAGGTAACGGGTTTGATGCTTCTAATGAATCAGATTCCGTTGAGATTCGGACATGGCCAGTAAAAGGTCTCTATCAACCAGACGGCATCGAATCCTTTGTCGTTGGCGGCGAGACGTTTATTGCGACAGCGAACGAAGGGGATGCTCGTGAGTATCTTGTTGAACACGACAACGGCGAAGAGGAAGAGTTTTTCGTCGAGGAAACTCGCGTGGCCAAGCTTAAACTGGATCCCATGGCATTCCCAAATGCCAAAGAACTTCAGGATGAGAAAAACCTTGGCCGCATGAAGACTACAACCACCATGGGCGACACCGATGGTGACGGAGACTTCGATGAGATTTATGGGTTCGGTGGCCGTTCCTTCTCTATCTGGGATTCAGACTGGAATCTCGTCTTCGACTCGGGCGATGACTTCGAAACAGTCACTGCGGAAACGCTCGGTGAAGGATTCAACTCCACCAATGACGAGTCAGCTTTCAAGGACCGGAGTGACGACAAAGGGCCTGAACCAGAAGCAGTCGTGGTTGGGGAAATTGACGGAAAAAAGCTGGCCTTCATCGGATTGGAGCGAGTTGGCGGCGTGATGATCTACGATGTGTCTGTGCCAGCCGAAGCGAAGTTTATCAGCTATCACAATCATCGTGACTTTTCTGCTGATCCTGAAACTGCAGAGGCCGGTGATCTCGGACCAGAGGATCTCGAATTTATCCCGGCTTCCCATTCTGCCAACGGCAAGAACCTGCTCGTGGTTGCGAGTGAAGTGAGCGGCACGATCTCAGTGTTCGAGATCAAGTGATCTGATCCGGTCTGAGCCGGAATAATCCAAAGAGACTTTGGGCTGAATCCAGTTGGGTTCAGCCCTTTCTTATGGTTTTACTGGTTTGTGGTCAATTTGTCGGCTGGTTCATAAAGGTTGTCAGAAAGGGCCAAGGCAGATCAATAGGTAGAAGAGGATTTCGCTTCAATAGGGGGAGATTTTTTTCCGAATTAGGGTCTCGGAAGAGGAGAACCTATGAACTTGAATTCGATTTCATGAAATTTTCCCACACTGCTTGTTTCTCCCTCATCTTCTGTTTTCTCAATTCCATTGATCTTGGATTGGCTGATTCGGAAAAAGAGAAGACGGAGGTCACCGGTGAGATTCGTGCCCCTCGCGAAGGGGAAGAGATTGAGGGGCACTACTTTTTTAAAGGACGTACGCGAGGAGCGCCGGATGGCCATGTCGCCATGGTGTTCCTGAGCAATGCTCAACACGAGTTATTTTACCCTTACGGTGAGCCAAGTGACGCCAATCGTTCCTTCTCGTGTGAGATCTATCATAGTGACACCCATTTCGGAGCCTGGGTGGTGCATCTCTATGTGTTGCCTGAGAATGACGCCGAGAAACTCGCGGCCTGGTTTGCGGAAGTGTCCCATCTGGCGGCGCAAGGGGGTAAAATTCAGCCCTACGACCCGGCGCTAATGCAGAATGCCACTGAGGTAGCCTTTCAGCGCTACAAGGTGAAGCGGGATTAGAAGTGGAGAAGACAGGGAGCGTTCTGGAATAGGCCGCTACCAATCGAGCCGTCCAGAACTCGAGGCAAAGGAATCGACCTCAATACCGATCTCCTGGAGCATGCGGACGTAGAGGTTGCTCAGCGGCGTGTTGTCCTGCGAGTCATGAGCGTGATAGCCGCCATGATTGAGCCCTCCGCCGGCCAACAGGATGGGGTTGTTGCGCGGGTCGTGGGACGCTGCGTTTCCGAGGTTGCTGCCGAACAGGGTCAGGGTTTGATCGAGCAGGGGGCTCCCGGCTTCTTCGTGAGATTTTAGGTGGGTGAGTAGCTGATTGAACTCTCCAAGGATGGCGCGCTCAATCAGTTTGAGCTGGGCAATCTTATTTGGATCCCGCCCGTGATGGGAGAGGTTGTGGTGTTCGGAATCGACGCCATTCAAAATGGGGATGCCGTGATTGTGCTGAATCACGATGCTGACGACGCGGGAGGAATCGGTCTGAATGATGAGCGGTATAAGCTGAAACAGCAGCTTGATGCGCCCTAACATATCGGCCTTGTCCGCAATATCTTCGGGGATCTCAGCATCGACGTGGGGTTTGGGGTGATCCATCCAGACGCCGGCTTCGGAAAGGCCACGCTCTGTCTCGCGAACCGCTTCGAAGTAGGCGTCGAGGGTTTCCCGGTCGGCCGGAGAAGCGTTGCGGAGCAAACGGGATCGCTGGTCACTGAGCGAGTCGAGAATACTGCGGCCATCGCCCAGTTTCTGCTTCTCTCTGGTCACTTCGCGTGGCTTGCCCTGGAGAAACAGCTTCGCGAACACCTGCGAGGGGCGAGCCATGGCGGGAATCATGACGCCGTTTCCGGTGTAGGACTGGCTCTTCACCCCGTCGCTGCTCAGTGAGAGAGAGGGGAAGCGGGTCACGTAGCCGAGTTGATCGGCAGCAAACTGGTCGACTGAAATGGAGTTCTGAAAGCCATCACGCCCCGGGTTGCGCGCCGCGCTCAGCCAGGTCATTTCGCACTGATGCTCACCGCCCTGACCAGGATGCGAAAGTCCAGAGAATACAGTGAAATCGTCGCGGTGAAGGGAGAGCAGCGATAGATATTCGGAAGCGTCATAGTTCGGGCCGGCAGCTCTGGGATAGAAAGCCGGAGAATAAAAACCCAGTGTGTTGCAAATGAAGAGCGCTCGCTTTGGCGGCGTGGCCGTTGAGTTCCCAAGCGACTCGAGCATCGGTAGTGCCAAGGTGATCCCTGATGCTTTCAGGAAAGATCGACGGCTTCTAGTTCCAGGTTTCATGTTTCAGGTTCAAAGTTGGTGAGCGCCTAGTCTTCTAACCAAAGTTTGTTTCGTAGGATTGGAACTTTCGGCCTTTGAGTTCGCTCTTTTGGAGGTAGGAGATGAAACCGTCTATCAGGCGGCTGATTTCGAGGCAGGATTTGTGAAGAGTTTCGAAGTCTTCCGGGGAGATATAGTTTTCGTCTGCCGCGACGTAGAGTTGAGAGCGGACTTCTCCTGCTGAGCCTTTAGCGTGTGACATGAACTGGATGAACTCTTTGTTCCCACCGCGTTCAAACCCCTCAGCGATATTTGAAGTAATCGAAACCGCCGCCCGACGAATCTGATCTCTTAATCCAAAGTCTTTAGCGAAGCCGCCTTGATTCGAAAGGCAGTAAATCCTCTGCGTCAATTCCCGCCCTTTGTGCCAGGCTTGAATGTCTTCGAATTTCTCAATCGTCGCCATCTCGCAAAACTTTGAACCTTAAACCTAGAACTTTAAACTATTTCCGCCGAAACAGATCACTCTGAACGACGGTGTGAATGAGAGAGCGGATCCCGTAGCCGTAGTCTCTTGATTCCTTAAGCATGGTTTCGAGTTCGGGGCGGTCGGCAAACTGGATCTCGGCGCCAGTTGAGTAAGCGATGAGCTGGCTTAGGAAATGACGGGCAATCTGATCCTGCTGTTGCATGAGCCATTGCTTGTATTCTTCAATCCCGTCGAAGGCTGTGCCGTCCGGGGTGACACCTGAGGCGTCGACGGGCTGGCCGAGGCGATACTCCCGGATGGGGCGGCCGAAGAGTCGTTCGGTGGGTTTGTCTCCTTGGCCAGTGGAGCGGTAGCGGGTGCGATAGCCTCCGATCGGGTCGAAGCTTTCCAAGGCAAAACCGGGAGGATCGATGTGAATGTGGCAGCGATTACAGCTGGCGACGTTGCGATGGGCATCGAGCTCTTCGCGAATGGTGGTAGTGCCCCGGGTATCAGGTTCGACGGAGCCGGCTCCCGGTGGAGGCGGATCGGGCGGTGTGCCTAACAGATGACTGAGGATGAAGTTCCCGCGCGGAACGGGAGAGGTGTTGGTGCCGTTGGCGGTGATCTTGAGCAGGCTGGCCTGGGTGAGAAGGCCACCACGTGGACTACCCTCAGGAAGAGTCACCTTTTGATAATCGAGTCCGTCGATACCGGGAATGTCGTAGTGCTCGGCGAGCCGTCGATTCAGGAAGGTGAAATCCGAGTCGATCAGGTCTCGCACGCCGCGATCGTCCCAGATCAGTTCGGTAAAGAAGCGGCGCGTCTCCTCCAGCATGGCCTGGCGCAGGAGGTCGTCGTATTCGGGGTAAAGACGTTCGTCGGGCGTGGTCGCATCGATGTCCTCCAGTTCGAGCCATTGATCGAGGAAATCCTCGACGAAGCGCTGGGACTTTTCGTCGTCGAGCAGGCGGTCGACTTCGGAGGCGAGGACGGCCGGCTCGCTGAGAGCACCCTCGGCGGCGAGCAGGAAGAGTTGATCGTCGGGCAGGCTCTTCCACAGGAAGTAGGAGAGCCGCGTGGCCAGGGCATAGTCATCGAGCGGGCCGGGTTCTGCCTGGTGATAGAGAAACTCCGGTGAACTGAACAGGGCGCGCAAGACGACGCGCAGCGCCTCTTCGAAGCCGCGTCCTTCCGCCAGCACGGGTTTCCCAAGGGCGGCCCATTCGGCAGGCTCGCCGTCCCGGAGCGGGCGACGGAGCGCTTTTGGTCCTAACCGGCTGACCACGTCTGAGATCCGTGCCAGGGGTTCGTCACGGAGGATGACGGTGTGACTGCCATCGCTTCCGGCTCGAAACTCGACGTCGCCGAGCAGGTGGCGGGTGCGCTCGGGAGGCCATTGTTTCTCAAGGGGGCCTTCCAGCGTGAGATGGCGCACCGCGACACCTTCGCCCTTATAATCGCGAGCCCCGACCACAAAGACATTTTTGCCGTCCGGCGTCACATCGAGATCGGACGGGGCGAGGAAGAAGAAGTCGCCGGGCTGGAAGTAATGTTCGACTTCAACTTGCAGTGGTTGGTCGGGATCGAGTTGCCAACTGCCGATTAGCTCCTTGTTTCCGGTCTGGTCGCTGGCCCGGTAAATGCAGAAGGTCACCGGGGTTTTTGCCTGATAGGCATAAGCGTCCGCCACGATGCGATAGCGCCCGGCAACGGGAAACCGAATGCCCATATGATTGGTTTGATTGGTATGAGGACTGCGTTGTGGGCGATTGTCGAACAACACGTAGGCGTCGTCTGTCCGTAGCACCGTATTACCGCCCCGGCGGAGTTCCCGGTCGAACCACATCCTCGAATAGCGGTTGTTCCTGTAGTCGACATGCCGGGGAGCCAGGTTGGGTTTTCTTCCGAGTTCCAGCGCTTCATCGATGGCGGCGTCCGCAGCGATCAGGTAACTGCGGATGTGGACAGGGGAGATGCCTTGCTCCGCGGCGATGGTGTCGAAGGGAGCGGACAGATTTTTCGGTGGCAGCTTGGCGGCCAGATCGCCGCCAATGCCAAGCAGGTCGTGCAGGGTGTGCTCGTATTCGATTCGTGTCAGGCGTCGCGCCGGGGTGCGGCCGTTTTGCTTTTGTTGGGCGAGGCTGGTGCGGCGAAGGTTTTGGTGGAGCGATTCTAGTGCATCGTTTTTGAGTTTCAGATTGGGCCGTGGTTTTTTCTTGGGCGGCATCTCGCCGGAGTCAATTTTGTCGTAAATGTTCTCCCACATCCGAAACGCGTCCGCGTCAGCGAGATCGAAGCTCAGTTCGTCGAAGTTTAGCGCGGTCTTCGTGCTGGAGTCATGACAGTCGATGCACGAAGTTTCTACGAGAGCTTCCACAGATTGCCGGGGCAGCGTGGCTTCGCTATTTGCGTTGGGTTTCTTGGTCCCGGGGTCGGCGTGAGTTGGGGTGAAGCTAAGGATCGAAACAAAGGCGATGGTGATCGTCAGTTTGGCTTTGATCTCGATCGGGTAGGGTTTCATTTCGCTTTGGGAAAATCTGCGAAGACGAAGATGTTCACTTGGGGGCGCCTTCGAAGTGCGGATAACGGTAGTCGGCTTTGTCGTTCGTCGAGACCTTCTGCGTAGAACCGCCTTCCGGTTTGTAGACGAATAATTTGCCGCCTGCCTGGTAAACGATTGAGGATTCGTCTTTCGACCAACGCGGGTAAGCAAACCAGATCGGTTCTTCGTCTTCGTTCGCGAACGGCTTTGCGTTGGAAATCGTAAGGCTCTTGGCGTCGAAATCCGCGACGTAGAGGATTCGTCCCTGGACTTGGCGTTTGAACCCCCGCTGGAACTCGAAGCAGACTCTCGTTTCGCTTGGCGAGAGACTGATCCGGGCCAGTACTCCTGTTTTTGCCAATTCACACTTGATGGGTTCGAAAGTTGACGTGGCGTTCTCTCCGGGTGTCATCAGGTAATATCCTAATTCCCGACCGGAGGGGTTCGATCGGACAAGGATCCGTCCATCCATCAGACAGGTAAAAGCCCAGGTGGAATGCCCTTTGTCGCTAAGAGGGAATTCCTCACCGGGCTTTGCGTTCACCTTGCTGGCCATCACGGTGTAACCACCTCCTCTTGGGTTCTTCCGATTCCAAATCGGAGTATTCTTACCGTCACGCGTCCAGGTTTGATTGAAGTCTGTGTGGGTGCCGTCAGTCAGTTGATGTAACCCGGTTCCATCGGCATGGATGATATGAATGGCCGTTTTCCATTTCGAAACATCGGGATCGTTCTTCACTCGTCGAAAGAAGACGAGCATGTCGTTGGTCTTTGACCAGGACGGCTTGAAGTCATGGTGACCTGTCGTGAGCGGTTTACCCTCCGACTGACCGTAGGAGTTCACATGAATTTCACCGTTCACGTAGTAGGAACCTCGATAGGCGGTTTTCCCGCCGGCGGATCTACGACCGTCATCTGCTGACAAGTCATTCGATGGTTTATCCATAGCCAAGCCATGGCAAACCAGCAGCAGGGAATAAAATAATGTGAGGACGGGTTTCATGTTTGGTTTTTTAGTTTCACTTTACTTGTTCGGGTTTACGACTCCCTCTGCCTGGCTGGGACTTGATCCTCCGGGTCACATTCTCCACCACGCTGCTACGAAACCCTTCATCTGAAATCGAATTGGCCCACTTCAGCGCTGCCTCCGGATCCTTTGAAACCAGCCCATGGGCTAAACCATTAATTGCGAAATCCCTGTCCCGCGCCTCTGGCAATGACTCCATGCGCGCGATGACCGCATCAAGTTGAATGCCTCCGACGCCTCCTCCCAGACGACCAAAGGCAGCGGACAGAGCTGCTCCTCGGGCCTTGGGATCGTTCTGCTTGAGGGCCAGATCGACTGCCTCGAAAGGAGCCGAATCAAACTCACCGGATTCAATCAACTTGGCGTTATCCACGGATTTTTCCGCCTGCTTTTGCGTCTTTCCTTCTTCCGGAAAGGCGGCCAGATAGAGTCCGACAGCTTCTTTTTCGGTGAGTTTGCCGGCATCGACCATGGCCTTCAGTTTCGCGATCATCGCCTTTTTCGGGCCGGCAGGAGTCGCGGAGCCGGCGACCGCAGGCTGACGTGGCGGATTCGCTGCCGGTGTCTTCGTAGAAGACAGTTCTTCAGGTGCGGGCCATTCGGGGGCCTCCGCCAGGACGCTCCGGTAGATAGTGTTGGCCTGTTCTTTCAAACGGGCGACGAGTTTGGGGCGCTGATTCGCAATATTGTTTTTCTGACCGGGATCAGTGGAAAGGTCATAGAGTTGAACATTGCCGAGTTCGCTCTCTTTGAGGTCCGGAATCCAGGACTCCTGGAAGTAATACAATTTACGGTGCTGCGCTCTCAGTTGATTGGCTTCGGGATTGGCGAAGTTCCCGTTGAACATGCGGGAGCGAAGATCCATTCCGCCCAGCTCTTTCTCAAGATCATCGCCGAGGACTTCTTTGACCTGCTCCATCAGCTGATTGGCGGCTTTGAAGTCGATCGGTGATTTTGCCGTGCTGGAGGCGAAGAGGGTGTGGTCGCCCACTCTCATGACCATGTTTGCCTCACTCATCCAGATGAGGGGCTGATGTCTCTCGAAGTTACCTGAGTCGGTAAGCAAAGGCGCGAGGTCGGAACCGTCGAGATGGACACCGCCGGGTTTGTCGATGCCGATCAACCCGCAGAGGGTAGGAAGGAGGTCGATCGCTCCGGCTGGCTCATTTTCGACTCGACCGCCGGGGATTCCGCCTTTCCAATAGAAGATACCCGGGACACGATGCCCACCTTCGTAGAGCGACCCTTTCTTGCCGCGCAGTTCACCGTTTCGTGCTTGCAGGTAACTGCCGTTGTCGGAGGAGTAGATGATGATGGTGTTGTCCAACTCGCCGAGTGTTTCCAACTTGGCAACGAGTCTCCCGATGGCCCGGTCCGTGTTATCGATCGTGCCGCTGTAGATGGCTTCCCGCTCGTTAAGTGGGCCATACTGGGAGACGATCTCGTCAGGTGCTGCGATCGGGTCGTGGGGTTCATTAAACCAGAGATTGAGAAAGAAAGGTATGTCATCGTCGCGCTCCTGATCGAGCCAGGTGAGGGCCTCATCGACGACGATTTGGCAGGAGTAGCCCTCGATGGTGCCCACGCGCTCGCCATTGCGCAGGAAGTTGGTCGGATTCCTGTGGCTGGGGCCGGGGCCATTGACGAGCCCGAACCAGTAGTCGAAGCCGTGATCGGCGGGGGTGGGGTTATTGCGGCCTTGGACAGGCATGCCTAGGTGCCACTTGCCGAAGTGAGCGGTGGCATAACCGTTTTCCTTGAGCACTTCAGCAATGGTCGTTTCGCTCTCAAGAAGGTGCATCCGGTGAAAGCGCTCGTCGAGGACAGAGTAAACTCCGGTTCGCGGGTTCTGGCGGCCGGTCAGGAAAGCGGCACGCGACGGGGAGCAGGTCGGCGCTCCTGAGTGGAAGTCGGTGAAGCGCACGCCCTCGGCGGCCAGTTGGTCGAGGACCGGGGTTTTGACGGGACCGCCGTAGCAGCCGATGTCGCGGTAACCGAGGTCGTCAACGAGCAGGGTAACGACGTTGGGCTTTTTGTCCTGGGCTGAACCAGCGCCAGCCAGCAGCAGGGAGCAAAAGAGGGGTAGAATGCGCTTCATCGTCTTTTCTCCTCCCAAATGAGGGATATTCGGACAGAATTCCTCAAAAATCCAAAAGGGGCCATCCGACCACCGTTTTAGCGGAAAACCAAAAAAAGTTGGCCAAATTTCGAGGGAAAAGAACTTAGTCTGTGGAAAGCCTGCCGTCCCATGGCCGAACAAACTCCAGATCCAGCCCGACACGAAGAATTCGTTTCGCTCTATGTGCGACACGAACCGGCGGTATTTTCCTTTGTGCTTTCCATGGTGCGAAACACAGCCGATGCCGAGGATGTGGTGCAGCGGGCCAGTATGACGATGTGGCGCTGCTTTGATCAGTATGAGTCGGGAACCAACTTTCGGAACTGGGCTTTCCAGGTCGCTAAAAACACGGCGCTGAATCATCTCACCAAGCAGCGGCGGGACCGGCATGTCTTCGGGGAGAAGTTGATCGAATTGCTGGCGGTGCAGACTGAGGAACAGGCGGATCATTTCGACGCGCGCCGTCGGGCGCTGGATTCCTGCCTGGAGAAGTTGCCGGACGAGGAACATGTGATGGTGGCAGGATGTTATGCGGAGGGTTCTTCGATTCGCTCTTTCGCGGAAGAGGCTGGTGAGAGCGCCAACAAGATTTACAAGAAACTCAATCGGGTAAGGCGGCAGCTTCACCGCTGTATCGAACGCCAACTGGGGCTTGAGGAGGTGACGGGATGAGCGATTGGGAATTGCAGGATTGGATTGAAAAGTCCCTCAATGGCACGCTGACGGATCAGGAATCGCGGTCGCTGGAAGAGCGCCTGCTCAACGATGAGACAGCCCGTGAGCATTACCTCAACGAGGTCAATCTACACGCCTCGTTGCGGCGTCGGTTCTCCTCGGCTGAGGGCGAACCGATCGAATCAGAGGTGGCCGTTGTCACGCCTTTTCCCTCTCAGGCTCGACGAAGGAGTCTTGTCGGCGTGGCTGCCATTGCCGCCTGTATTGCTCTGATCGCTGTCGTCATGACTTGGTTCGGGCCTTCAGAGGTGCCGACAGCGGTGTTGGCTCATGTGGTCGGGGCGTATGATGACGATGGAGTTGCCTACGTCGCCGGTGATCCTGTCGAGCCGGGTTTCCTCGAGGTTGCCAAGGGGGTGGTGCGACTGGATTTTTCAAATGGAGCGCGACTCTCCGTTGAAGGGCCCGCCGAGGTCGAGGTGATCGATGAAATGAGCGTCGTGCTGCATCGTGGGGTGGTGACCGCAACGATTCCAGAGTCGGCGATCGGTTTTGTGATCGACACCCCGGCAGCTCACGTCGTGGATCTCGGGACGTCGTTTGGGGTCTCGGTGAGTGAGGCGGGCCTGACGGATGTCTGTGTGTTTGACGGGGAGGTGGAGGTCAGTGCTCGCGATGGAGGTAAGCTGGGTGAGGTCGCTCACTTGCTGAGAGAAGGCGAGGCAGTTCGCGCCGACAGCGAAACCAGTTCCATCGGTTCGGTCGACTTTGACCCGTCGCAGTTCGAAGCGGCCTGGCCGGTCAATTCCGGAGTGCTGCAGACGACGGGATCGATTCACTTTGTTTCTCCCGGACCGAATTTTCATCCGGGCAACTACGAGGACAACGAGCACATCGTGGTGTTTCCAGAGCGACGCGGATTTGTCCCCAGTGAACCAATCCGGGTCGACATGGTCGATCCAGGCCAGTATGAGAAGCGACGGAATGAGGAGTTGCCGACCTTACTGCCGGAGCAACGACTGACGAGTTACCTGCTGCAATTGAATGCTTACCCTGAAGGCGAGCGACCCAACAAGCGCAGAGGCGTCCGCGGTCAGATCACTTTTGCAAAGCCCATTGTCGGTGTGGTCATGGCCAACCGGCTCCTGAAGAAGTCGGAGGAAGTGTTTGGGCTTCCCGGTGTGGAATACCCGGGCGCTCGCATGATTGAACCGCGCCCCGAAGGAGATCAGCGCGAAGGATTCGACACCGTCATTCTCGCCGCCGATCGAAGAACGCTCCTCATCGAACTCCAAGAAAACCCCGGCAATCTCGACCAGTTCCGCGTGTTGGTGGAAGCCGAATAATCCCCCCCGTTTATGCGACATCATCCAACCAACTTCTTTCGATTAAACCCTGTTGCGTCATGGATCCTACCCTGGTGGGGCGTGGCCCCTCTGATCAGCCTCCTCCTGGTGACATCGAGGGTAGAAGCCGAGTCGGAGTCGAAACCCAACATCATCGTGATTCTGGCCGATGACCTGGGCTACTCGGATCTCGGGTGCTATGGCAGCGAGATCGAAACGCCGTGTCTCGATGACCTTGCGGAGAACGGTCTGCGCTTCACTCAGATGTATAACGCGGCGCGATGCTGCCCTTCGCGCGCCAGCCTGCTCACCGGTCTCTATCAACACCAGGCCGGAGTGGGGTTCATGGTCTACGCCGATTGGGGGAAGGGTTATGAAGGCTCGCTCAACGAGAACGGAGTCACTCTCGGGGAGGCGTTGAAGGAAGTGGGCTACACGACGTTCACCAGCGGCAAGTGGCATGCCGCGGCGCACCGTGATCCTCCGGCTCATTCGCTTCCGGAGAATCGGGGCTTTGATCGCTCCACGGTCGTCCGAACGCACATCGACAGTTACTGGAAGGTGCTCAGCAATTGCGACATCTACCAGGATGGAAAGTTGCTGATCCCGGGTGACAACGACAACACGACCTTGAAGAATCCTTACCAGCCGGAAAAGGATTTCTACACCACGGAGTATTTCACCGACGTGGCGCTCGAATACATCGATGACGCGCTGAAGGAGGGCAAGCCCTTCTTTCTCTACCTGACCTACAACGCCCCCCACTTTCCGCTCGAGGCTCCGGATGAGACCATTGCGAAATACGAGGCATTGCTCGAGGATCCAGAGTGGATCGCCGAGTTTGGTGAGGGGTGGGATGAGATGCGCCAGAAGAAGCTCGCTCGGCAGAAGGCTGAGGGGGTAGTTCCTGCCGGGCAGCGCCTGCCCGAGGTTCACTACTTCAACAACGTCCGCGTCATGCCGGGGATGCAGACGGGTACGGATCGCCAGGTGTTGCCCAAGTGGAAGGACCTGTCCAGGGAGGTCAAGAAGGAGGCCCTGTTTCGACGCGCGATCTACAACGCGCAGATCGACAATATGGACGAGAATATCGGGCGCGTGGTCGACAAGCTGAAGGAGGAAGGCGCCTACGAGAACACCTTGATTCTCTTTGTCTCAGACAATGGATGCTCGGGTGAGATGGGCGTCTTCGGAACCCACTTTGCGGGTGGCAAATACGACTACGCCGAGGGCGAATGGCGCGATGGCGAGTTCACCCGAAGGGGCACACAGGAGGAGGGCGGCTGGTCGCGAAAGGACAAGCTTGGCGGCGTGGGTTACATGAAATCCAACTATGAGCAGTGGAAGAAATTCAGTGGCTGGGCGACCTCTCAGGGCCAGGGGTGGGCCTCGTATTCCAACTCTCCTTTCCGCAAGTTCAAGAAGTTCGCTCACGAAGGTGGGATCGCTTCACCTTTGATTGTGCATTGGCCAAAGGGATTCGAGGCCAGGGGAGAGGTTTCCACTCAGCCCTACTTCCACTTCGTCGACATCATGCCCACTTTGCTCGAAGTCGCCGGAGCGGAGTATCCAGAGAACTACGGAGGCAAAGAGCGACTCCCGCTGGAAGGCACCAGCATGCTTCCCTACCTTCGGGAGCCTGAGCTCAAGATGGAGGAGCGGCCGATCTTCTGGCAGCACGAAACGCATGCGGCGGTTCGCCAGGGGCGGTGGAAGCTCGTCACCGACAACGATCGCAGTGAGCCGATTCTCTGGGAGCTCTATGATTTCACCGACGATCGCAGCGAGACGAATAACGTCGCCGCAGAGCACCCGGAAATCGTTGCGGCCTTGTCGGCTGAGTGGGGGCGCTTTGCTAATCGGGTTAATGCGAAACCATTTCCGGAAACACGTAATGTTCAGTAGATGAATTCATCGGCTTTCGACTGGTGATTCGAGAGCGGTGATGCGTGGAAGACGCCCAAGAAAGATAGAAAGAAATTGGCCAGTTTTTTGAGGGAAGAAATTCTGTAACTGAGACACTATGGTATCGAAGATGAAAACACCCGCCCCGCGATCGATCATCTCACTCTGCGTTGCTCTGTCGTTATCGAACGCACTGGCTGCGGAATTTGATCCGCGCCCGGTGGCAAAAGAGATCGATGAACTCGTCCTCGCACATTTACAATCGGAGGAGTTGGAACCCTATCCGACGATCACCGATGATCAGTTTCTCCGTCGAACTTACCTCGCGATCATTGGTCGAGTTCCGACCATCGAAGAGGCTGACCGGTTCCTCGTGGCAATCGACTCAGACAAGCATTCCCGCCTCATCCGAAAATTGCTGGCGGACGACGTGGCCTACTCGGCGCATCACTTTCAGTTTTGGGCCGATTTGTTGCGCCTAGAGGGCAATGTCCATTGGGCGCTCGAATACCGGGTCTGGGTCAGGGACCAGATTGCGGCCAATGTCCCTTATGATGACATGGTCCGAAATCTCGTCACCGGGCACGGGCTTGTGTTCGATAACCCGGCGGCAGGGTATTACATCCGGGACACGGGAATGCCGCTCGACAACATGTCGAACACCGTTCGCATCTTTCTCGGCACGCGACTCGAATGTGCCCAGTGCCACGATCATCCTTTCGATAAGTGGACGCAGATGGACTACTACAAGATGGCGGCGTTCACCTACGGGTTTGATCACCGCGGCGGCAATCCGCACCGCTCCGGCATTCACGGCGCCTTGAAGGCGGAGGAAAGAGCCGCCTACCACGATGCCGTTGGGATCGACGGCTTTCCCTTCCTGGACAATGAGGATAAGCTGAACCAGTTCCTCGCCAAGCCGTCGACGGAAAAGTTCCTCGAGGGTCACGAACTCACCGAAGCCCAGGCACGCAAGATCGTGCAGCGGGGGATCGATGCGCTGCGCAGAGCGGAGGCGAAGAATGAACCGGTCTACGGTTCGATTGGTCGACTCTACAACCAGACCACCTATCTGGAGGTTCGGCACCTCAACGACACCGATCTGGAGCTACCACACGACTACCAGTATGACGACGCGAAGCCGCATGACCCAGTAACGGCCGGAACGATGTTTGGTGCGGAAGTGCCAGCGACTGATGATCCCTCCGTTCGCAAGAAGGCTTATGCGGAATGGCTTTCTTCTCCGGAGAATCCTCGCTTCACCCGGGTGATCGTCAATCGCCTCTGGAAACGGACCTTTGGTCACGGCATTTTTGAGCCGGTGGATGACCTGACCGACCAAACCACCATCAACCAACCGGAGTTACTGGCCTACCTTGAGGCACTGATGCGTGAGCTGGATTTTGACGTCAGGGCGTTTCAGAATGTGCTTTTCCACACCGAGCTGTTTCGCCGCGAGATGCATCGCGAAGAACATTACCCCGGGGTGCCTTACCACTTTGCGGGGCCGTTGATGCAGCGAATGAGTGCGGAGCAGATCTGGGATTCCATCGCAACCCTGGTCATTCCCGAGGTGGATCGTCATGCTCCGATGCGAGAGAAGTTGGTGAAACGCATGGCCGAGAAACGGGCGACCTATCACAGCCTTAATGGCTACCCGCTTGATGAGGTGCTTCCCCGGATGAAAAAAGTCGGCGAGATGCGGGGTGAACTGTATGCGCAGCAGGCGAGCTACGAGAAGCGAATCACCGAAGCTTACGCCGCGGGGGACAACGCCAGGGGCAGAGAACTGACCGAGGAACTGAAGGTGAAGACTCGTGAGTTCGAACGAAAAAGCCAGGCGATTGTGTTGGTTGACCTCCAGGGGCAAAAAATGACGGATACCGCGATGATGATGGGCATGTCCGCCAATGAATTCGAGGAAGCACCGAGTTCGTTGGTGAAGGGTGAGCCGAGAGCGATTCCGGCGGAATTAAAGGATGAGGAACGGGCTCGATGGAGGGAAAGGGAGCAGGAGAACCTGAAGCACTTCAACGATGCGGCGAAAGAGCTGGCACGTGCCGTGGAACTCGACTCTCCGGCGCGTCGCGGGCATTTCCTGCGGGACTTCGGACAGTCGGATCGCGATACCATCGAGAATGCCTCATCCAATGCCTCGGTGCCGCAGGCACTCTACCTACTCAACAGTCCGTTGAGTGTCGCGATTGCCAATCCGAATGCTGTGCTCGGCGGGCAATTAGAAGAAGCTGCGGACACGAAGGCAAAGATTGAGACGATTTACCGCGCCATGCTCACCCGGAAGCCGACCGAAAGCGAAGTTGCGCGAATCCTGACCGACTACGAAACCTACGGGGAAGAGACGATCGAAGATCTCGTTTGGGCCTTGCTCAATTCCCGCCAGTTCCTCTTCATCCAATAATTTTCAGCTGATGTGACTATGAAAGTGAATGATTTTGAGCGACGCCGCTTCCTCCAACTTGCCGCCGGGAGTTTCCTCGGCGTGAGCACGGATTCCCTCTTTGCTGCGGCAGGAAATAAGAGTGACCTGGCTCCTCGAGAAAAGCCGGCCAAGCAATTGATCTATCTCTACATGGCCGGAGGGATGAGCCATATCGATACCTTCGACCTGAAGACAGGAAACGAGAACCAGGGATCAACGAGAGCGATCAATACCAGGCTCGACGGGCTCCAGGTGACCAGTCACCTACCAAAACTGGCCAAGCAGGCCGACAAGCTCTGTGTCGTGAACTCGCTCACTTCGACCGCGGGCGATCACGAAAAGGGAAACTATTTCATGCACACCAGCTATGAGCAGCGAGCCACGATCCGGCACCCCGGACTCGGTGCCTGGAATCAGAAAATGAATGGCAAGCTCAACCCGACCATGCCCGGCTCAGTGTTCATTGGGAAAGAGAGTCGCTTTCACGGGAGTGGTGGATTCTTCGAGCCTGAGTTCGAGCCACTCGCTATTTCAGAGCCCAAGTCGGGGCTGAAGCACTCGCGTTCTTTCGTGCGGGATGACCGGCTGGCGCGTCGCCTTAACCTGGCCAATGATCTCGATGCTGAATTTCTCGAGCGTTATCATACCAAGCCGATTCGAGCCTACGGCGAGATGTATGACGATGCGGTTCGCCTCATGGAAAGTCCTGATCTCGCCGCCTTCAATATCAACAAGGAAGATGACAAAACACGGGAGCGCTACGGTGAGGATCCCTTTGGTCAGGGCTGTCTGCTCGCTCGTCGTCTCATCGAGAGTGATGTGCGAACGGTCGAGGTCAGCTTCTCGGGTTGGGACACTCACTCGAACAATTTTACCTCGATGCCGCTGTTGTGTCAGACCATGGACCAGGCGGTGGCGGCCTTGCTCGAAGATCTTGAGAGCATTGGCAAGCTGGATGATACCGTGGTCGTGTTGACGACGGAATTCGGACGCACTCCGAAAGTGAATCGCAACATGGGACGCGACCACTATCCGCAGGCGTTTACCAGCGTGGTTGCCGGTGGTGGTTTCAAGGAGGGCTATGTCTATGGTAAAACTTCCGAAGGTGCTGAAGAGGTGGTGGAGAATCCGGTTACGATTCCGGATTTTAATGCCACGATCGCCTACGCCTTAGGAATTCCAATCGACCAGGTGCTCTACAGCCCGAGCAAGCGACCCTTCACGGTCGCCCACAAGGGAGAGCCTGTTCTTGATCTCTTTGCATGATCAGAAAAGAGCAATCGAGAGCGCTGATCAGCAAGGGTAGGACTAGCTGTTGAGGTGGTGTCTCAGTGAGGATTTGAGTTTCGTCCTCGCCCGGAAGAGTAGCTTCTTCACGGCGGGTTCGGTGGTGGAGAGGCGTCGTCCGATTTCGAGGTAGGGCATTTCCTCATGGCGGCGCAGCAGCAGCGCGGTCCGTTGCCGGTCGGGAAGCGCCTCGATGGCTCGTTCGACGGCTTCTTCAAATTCAGAGTGCTGGGCGTCGTCGGCGGGTGAAGCCGCGTGCAGGTCTGCGACGACCTGGTAGCTGAAGCTCTCGTGTGCTTCGAACGACACGGTGGGTTTGCGCTGGCGGCGTCGTGTTTCGTTGTAGACCAGGTTGCGGGTGATGGTGAACAGCCAGGTGTTGAATTGGGCTGACGGCTCGTAGCGGGGCGCGGCTTTCCACACGCGAAGGAAGACCTGCTGGGCGATGTCCTCGGCTTCAAGGGGAGAACCCAGCATCTTCGTGACGGTACCGATGACGGCGAACTGATGGAGTTCGACGAGAGACTGAAACGCTTCGACGTCGCCCTGGCTGACCCGGATCATCAGCTCCAGGTCGCGTTGGTTGGCCTGACGCTTTTCTTCGTCAGAAGAGAAAGTAGTAAGAGAAAGTGGATTCATTGAAGGGGAAAGGCAGCTTGCCGTAAACGCGGCTATTCTCCGGGTTGGAAGGAGAGAGTGGTCACTGGAGTCGAACTTTCCGTCACCTGAGTGGTGATCTCCTGAGTGCCGAGGAGTTCATGCCAGGCGGCGAGCGTGTAATCGCCGGGAGGAAGGTCCGGGATGACGAATTTTCCGTCGCTATCAGTCACCGCGAAGAAGGGGTGATCCATGACCCAGAGGTGAGCGGTCATCCAGCGGTGAAAATCGCACTTGATGGTAATAGGGCCTTCCGCTTTCTCAAAGATCTTCTCGCGGTCGGGGGTCCCGGCCGGTTGCACGATATTGAAGGTCGGGTTGGCTCGTGAGAGAGAGCGCACGTTGTGAATGAAGGGGTCTCCATTCTTCATCCGTAAGGTTTGACCGACGCGAAATCCCTGAACACGTGGTTCGAAGATTGATCCCTGCTGATCAACGATGGCGGGTTCGGTGGGTAAAGGGTAGTCGCCGTCGGGGGCGTTCTTCACATAGACAAAGACGTTGGCGAGGCCACCGTCGGCACTGACAAGCAGACTCTCGTCCAGCGGCGGCGAGTCATGCAGTTTTCGACTGGCCTCATCCATGAAGATCCGGTTGCGTTTTGGTGGGACGCCGTCATAGCGAATGGCGCCAGATAGGGAACTGGGATTCGTTGCCTTGGGTTTTGCACCGGTTGGCTTGGTGACATCCACGACCTGGGCACTGAGAATGAGGTTTCGAAAGGCTTCGTCACCGACGTCAGAGAGGGTCCCGAGGAAAGCAGTGAGGTCGGGCAGGTCGGCTTCAGAAATCTTCAGCCCGGCGTATTCAGCGACACCGTTTTTTGCCTTGGCCATCTTGCTTCGAAGGATAGAGTCGAGCTCTCCGGCGGACCACTCGCTGTTCCGGAGCGAAACTCCCGGAGCCATGCCGAATTCGGGCGGGGTGTGGCAGGTGACGCAATTAGTGACGCGGGCATTGCCCTCGGAGCCGATGAACGTTTTGAAGCCGTTGTAGGCGCTATGGGTCATTCCGTTGGGGAGTTTCAGCAGCACTCGTCCTTCCTGGTTGGCGAGGCGACCGTGGATGCGACCGGCGAACTGCACTGCGTTTTCTCCCTCTTGTGACTGGTCGGGGATGCGATTCACATACAGGAAGGCATCGAAGGGGGAGCGTCTCGTGTTCTCAAGTCGGTGGATCCCCGTTTCCTCCGCCATGGATTGGCGAGTCGGAGTTGAACCGGGCCCCGGCTCGGCTGGAATCTCAGTGGCTTTGCCTCCCTCGGCAACATAGTCAAGTATGCGAATGAAGGTCTGCCCGGCATTTTCCATCTTAGCTCCGGACCGGCGCCGTTCGTTGAAAAGCTGCGCGACGCGGGCACGTTGAGCTTCGGGTAGACTCGCCATGACCCGATCGACGTATTGCTGGTGGTTCTTGCCGCTGTAGTCTCCGGGAAGGCTTCGGGCTTCAATTTTGGCAAAGAGAGAACCCAGTTGCAGGTTTCTCTTTTGCTTCTGATTCTGCCTTTGGGATTCGGTCAGGATTCCCTGTTCCTCCAGGCTCAGCTGGATGGGGGTCAGTTTTATACCGCCGGATTCCTTGGAATCGGCGGGGATCTCCAGCTTAATGAGAGAGCCGCAGACATTCTCCATATGACGAGCCGGTCCGCTGGTGCTGGTCCAGACGGCTCCATCTTTATCGAACTCGATTTCGCGTGTGTAGCTCACGCGGTAGGGCAGGGGGAACTCAACGAGATACTCGGTCTTGGGGTTGAAGCGGTAGAGGGTGTCGTTGCCGGTGCCGCAGATCCAGACCATGCCATCAGGGGCAACATTGAGGGCGTAGGGGATCTGGTTGAGGTAGTTGGGCAGTGGGTAGGTGGTCCACTCCTCGGTGGTGGGATCAAACTTGCCAAAGACGCCGGAGCCAAAACCGGGCACCCAGACCATGCCGTCAGGCGCGACATGGAGTCGGCGAGGCCCCCGGAAAGGAGGGTTCCACTCAGTGATGTCTCCGTCAGGTGCCTTGGGGTCGATGCGGCCGATGCGGTTGCCGTTGAGTTTGGAATACCAGATCATCCCATCGACGGGCGAGTAATCGAGGCCGTAGGGGGTGATGCCCTTGGATTCACCTTTGCCGCCCGCTTTGACCTGACCGGCTTCGAGAAGGTGATATTCCTTCCTCACCAGCGTTTTCGGGTGAAGGCGGAAGACTGAATTGCGGCCAGCGTCTGTGTACCAGATGTAGCCTTCGGGATCCTTCGGATCGACCCGCAAGGTATGGGGCCAGGAACCTCGTTCGGCCGGTGCCTCAGCGCTGGAGAGAATGGTGTATTCCTTGGTCTCGAGGTCGAATTTGGCCATTTCCCCGGAGACACAAAGCGTCAACCACATGTCACCGTCGTTGTCCGGTTCGATGGAATGGGGACCGTGGGAACCCTTGGGGAGGCGGTAGAAAATTCTCTCTCCGGTTTTTGGATCGAGGGTGGCCGTGTACTGCTTGCCAATGTGAACCACGTAAGCAAGGCCGTCGTCGCCGACCTCGAGGTCGTGGAAAGATCCCTCGTAGTGATCACCTAGTTCCCATGCAGTGATTTTTGCCTGCGTTACCATCCCGGTCGGGGCGGGAGGCGGCTCATAGGGTGGCCACGCCTCCACAGCCTCGCCCTTGTAGGTGTCGATGATGCGCTGGACGATGGTGTCCTTGGTGTGGGGGTAGAGACCGCCGAAACCATCCATGCGGGTGATCATGGTTTCCCAGTCCACGGGCTCCTCAGGGCTGCGAAAACCGGGGGTGCCAATCTGATGGCAGTAGCTGCACATCATTTTGAAATTGAGTCGGTCCCGGGGGCTGTCGAATTTTAGTTGAGCGAAGGCGTCGGAGGCGGGGCGCTGCTCCTCAAGCTCTTTGCCGGTAGCGGGTTCCATTGTGATCTTAATCCCTTTGTCACCGAGTTTTACATCTTCGACCCAGTGATCCCGCTGGCCGGGGATGCGGGCGCGAAGGCGATAGTCGGCAGGGTGCAGTTTGTCGATCTGAAAGCTGCCGTCTGCCTGGGAAAAGATCGAGACGCTCTGACGGTTGCTGTCGTCGAAGGCAGACACCATGACGCCGCCCATGGGCTTGCCATCCTGCGAACTGACCGAGCCGGCCACCGTTCCGGTTTTTCCTGAAGTGATGTTACCCGGTTCCCGGTGGATTCTCGCCCCCACTTTTCTCTTAATGTGAGGGTTGGTTGCTTTTGCCTCAGTTGGCTTATCCGTTTGAGCCGGAGTTACAGCCGCTTTCGGAGACTTCCCTCCAGATCTTACGTAATCGAGAATCTTGATGAAGGAGGCACCTCGGTTCTCCATGTTCGGAAAGAGGCGCTGTTGTTCTTTCCACAATTGCGAGACTGTAGCTGCTTGTTCCGGAGCGGCCGAGGCGAACCACTTGTCAACAAAAGGCTGGTGGCCGTCGCCGCCCGGATAGTCTTCGGGGATCTCATGCTTCGCGATTTTGAGCAGCAGTTCCCGCGTGGTGGATGTGGTGTTTGTCTCGGGTTTTGGGGTGGGCTTAGTCTCTGGTTTTGTTGAGGCGGGTTTGTTAGTGTTGCTATCCTTCAGCGAGGCGAGCCAACGCGTCACGTTCTCCCTTTCCCCGGGGAAGGCGGTCAGGTAGAGTTCGATAGCTTCTTGCCCGGTGATTTTTCCAGTATCGACAAGCCCTTTCAGCCTGGCACTGAGGACGGTCTTAGGATCGGCCGGTAGCCCGGGTCGGGCGGGGGCGGTTTCTGTGCCCCGCTTCGTGGTGGCCTGACTGGTTGCGCCTTCTTCAAGACAGTAGAGAAAGCGCATGCCGCGGAGAAAGAGTTGCTTGCCGGCGAGCGCGGGGGAGGCGTGGAAATTGTCATCGAGTTGATTGGCGGCGAGGACCTTGAACTCCTTGCCGGCTTCGATCACGACGCTGGTACCTTTCCTGCCAACGAAGTAGACTCGCCCGTCCGCGGCGACGGGGGAGGCATAAATGTCACCCAGATCCGGAACACGGGTGCGGGCGATCACCTCGGTGCCGTCTTTCGCTGCGAGGCTGGTGAGGATGCCCTGATTGGACTGGGTGAAGTAAAGTTGCCCGTCATAAAGCACAGCGGACGGTACGTAGGGGGTGCCGCGGTCGGCTTCCCAACGGATCTGATCGGTGACGTCGCCGGTGCCGGTGATAGGAATGGCAAGCAGCGCGTGACCCTGATAGCCGGTCATGCAGTAGACGGTGGGGCCGCCCTCGGTGGTGCCATCCACGATGGGGCAGGGCGTGCTGTTATTGGTCAATCCGGTCGCCTTCCAGATTAGCTCGCCGTTTTCAAGGTTGTAGCTGCGCACCGCCTTGGTCGCGGTGGTGATGATCTGGGTGGTCCCATTGTGTTCGGCGATAGCAGGCGTGGCCCAGGCATTGCCTTCGTCGCGGTTCTTCTTCCACAGTGTTTTCCCGGTTTTGGCATCAAGGCATTCGATGGTGGACTGCCCGGCGTGGTCCCGGACCAGAACGAGCTTTCCGTCATGCACCACGGGTGAGCTGCCTTCTCCAAGGCTGGCTCCCACTTTCGCTGGTCCCAGATCACGCTCCCACAGTTTCTTCCCTTCGAGCGAATAAGCGAAGAGTCCAGCGGAACCGAACCAGCAATAGAGACGTTCCCCGTCGCAGAAAGGTGAGGCGGAAGCAAAACTGGCGTCCTTGTGGTGCCCTTCGTGAGGCACCTTTCTTGTCGCCAGGTCACGCCAAAGCAGTTCGCCGGAGCGGCGATCGTAACAAAGCACGACCATCTCGTAGCTCGTGTTCGGATGCTTAATGCCGAAGACGCGCTCAGGCTGGTCTTCCGGCTTGGGCAGGGAGGGGTCGACTTCACCGGTGTTGATCGCGGTGGTGATAAATACCTTGTCGCCTGCGACGATGGGAGTGCCGGTGCCTTTGCCTTCGAGCTCGACCTTCCAGCGCAGGTTGCTTGATTCGCTCCATTTCAAAGGCGGAGACGCCGTTGGGGAGACGCCGTTGTTTTCCGGGCCCCGCCATTGATGCCAGTCGCTGGCATTTAACCGGGTGGTGGCACCACCAGCGAGCAGGAATGTGGTGCAAAAAATGAGAAAGAAGAAGCGGGGATTCATGAGTCTGTCAATACTCCTCAAATGGTGGGGAAATTCGGAAATTAGATTCAAACAGTGATGGCGCGGTTGCGGATAGGTGGAGGAGATTCCTTGTGGCACGGATGGCGGTTGGCGGTAAAACAGAGGGCGATGATTTGGTCCACCTCTTCATTCCTATCTTCGCTTTAGAAGGGAATAATCGGAAAAAGTTTCGCGAATGTTTCTGTGTTAAGCGGATATAGGAAGACGACCCTCTGTTCAATCCGTGAGATCTGTGACTCTACCGTTTCCCAAACCGGGTGTTGCAGGATCTTGCGCTACTTGAGGACCTTGAAATGAAAATACCCCCGCGTTGCGCTTCCCTTGTTCTTCAGGGCTTGGATTTCCGGTATGTTCGAACAAAGCCCGGTAAGCCAAGCGTCGACCGAGGAAGAGAGTGCCAGCTTACCGAAATGATTGTCATTCAAACCCTAACTACTTCGCTCATGATCTCAACTGATGCCAAGAAGTTAAAAACACGGTGAATTTATTATGAACTCAACACCAATATCATTGAAAATTATCGCAAAGATCCTCATCCGTTGTTTCTGGATGGGGATCGCCTTTCAGTTTTATCTTTTGTTTTGGGCTCTGCCTGGTGCGGATTGGGCCTATTCCTTACACAGCAAGTTGTTTGATTTTTCGCGAAGTGAATTCGACTTGATGATGTATGGATTCATGGGGTTGGTGAAGTTGATATCGATCGTCGGGTTTTTGTTCCCTTACTTTGCTATTCGCCTGGTCATTCGACAAAAGTCTTGATCGCATAATCGGTCACCTTAGCTCGTACAATGAAATGCCACTCGCGAGGCGCTCGCCGCGACTTTTAGCAAGGATTGTTGTACTAGTTACCGTTGATTCTCCGCGAGACATTTTCGACCACGACCCTGCGGAACCCTTCGTTGGAAATCGAGTTGGCCCACTTCAGGGCGGCGTCAGGATCTTGACCGGCCAGCCCATGAGCGAGGCCGTTGATGGCGAAATCGCGGTCGTGTCCTTTGGACAGGGTATTGAGCCGGTTGACGGTGGCCTGGTATTCAACGCCGCCAACTCCTCCACCGAGACGGCCAAAAGCGGCTGACAGCACTGGTCCCCGGGTTTTGGGATGCGATTGGGCCAGGGCCATGTCCACGGCTTGAAACGGAGCCTGATCGAAGGCACCGCCTTCGATGAGTTTACCAATGGCTTGTCCTCGTTGGGCGGGGTCTTCGATCTTCTGGATCTGGTGGGGCAGGGTGTAAGTGCCGGTTCGCACGGCCATGACCATGGTGCGGGAGGTGTTCTTGAAGTTGCGCTTTTTGACCGCTTCGCGGATGCCGTCTTCATCATAGTAGACTTTGATGACCTGTCCGCCGTCCACGGCGATAGAAGCGACCGCGATTTCGATGTCGTCCATCTCGGGGAGTTCGACCAGTTTCCAGCCGCGGTTATCGGGAAAGGTGGAGACGGCAAAGGAGTAGCCATTCTCGGTGTCGATAACGGTGGCCACCGGGGCTCCATCGACTTCGGCGACCCCGGTCAGGATGAGGGCGCCGGAAAGATCGAGCGGACGAGTGAACGGTGACTGCTCCAGCAAGCTCTGAAAATAGTCAGGTGTTACGGGCTCTGGAAGCGCGATGTCAGCCGCTTTCGTGGTTAGAGAGAAAACACCCCATAGGCACCCGAGAAGTATGGAAGGCGGCCTTCTCATCGCGGTTCGTTGTTGGCCACATGTTCCATGATTTTGACAAAGGCCGCTCCGCGATTGGGCATGCCTGGATTGATGGCCTGCTGCTCTTTCCACATCTGGCTGACGAGGCCTCGCTGGCGATCGCTCATGCTGCCCATGCGGCGGTTGACGTAGCCCTGGTGGAGGTTGTGGGACTCTTCGCTGTTGCGGCCAGCACCGGGATTGTAGCCTTCGGGCAGGTCGGTTTGAGAGATACGTTCAAGCTGGTCGACGCGTTCGGGTGGGACGCCGTGGCCATTGGTGCCGGAGCGATTGCCAAGGCTGGCGGTCTTAGCGTGGACAATCTGGCTGCGCTTCTTGGCGGCGAAGTGCAAGCGTTGGGAGGCCGACTTGATCCGCTCTTCGTTGTAGCGGATCCGGATGACCTCACCACCCTCGACCGCTATGGTGGCAATGCAGGTTTCGATATCTTCCGAATCCGTCAGCTCGACGAGTTTCCAACCGGTCTCGGACGGCGTTTCAGAAACCGAGAAGGCGCGGGGCTCTTCGGTATCGATCAGGGTGACGACTGGGCGATCGTCAATCCAGGCGCGTCCTGACAGAACGATGGACTCGGAGAGAAAGAGGGTGCGAGAAAACGGGGAATGATCCCGCAGAGCGGTGAAGAGGTTGTCGTCGACGGCTTCGGGCAGGGTGGAAGCCGGGGCTTCGGAGAATGCCGCGTGTTGGAGAAGTACCCACGCAACGAAGCCGGCCAGGAGGCCTGGCTTTAATTGTTGGAAGTGGTTCCTGACACAGGCGCCCATCGGTTCAATCAGGGAAGCAGCTCGACGGATTCGATTTCCAGCCCGATGTCCCGACGCACGGACTGGATCCAGATATGGATCAATTCCTGCCCTTCGGGGTGTTCCGCGAAAACGGACTTGGTTCGCTTCATGCCCGACAGCGGAATTTCGATTTCGAATTCCGGAGCCGTGACTTTGCGATAGGTTGCGTACTTCCCGTAGAGCCCGCCGTTCCACTCATTGGCGGAGAAACCGACGTGGACCTGTCCATCCTGTGTGGTGCGCCCCTTCAACACAAAACGCTGCCCGTCCTGGATTTTGATGCGCGGTTGGCGCCCGGTCGAAGGGTGAAACGTGACGGTGTGGAGCAGGATCGGCTTTTCGAGCTTCTCTCCGAGCTTGGCATCGCCGCGCCAAAGGTGCGTCTGCGCACGGACTGTTCCATGAGCGGTGAGGGTTCCGGCTCCAACACGGTGACCTCGTCCGAGATCGCTTTGCCAAGCAATGCCGGATTGTTCCCGGCGTTTTGCCACAAAGTCCGTTTCGGCTTCGAGTGAGGCGGTGATTTCGTGATCCGGTTTGACCTGCTCGGTGCTTCCGTCGGCGAGGCGCTTCACTTTGACGAGGCCTTCGTTCACGTTGAGTCGTGTGGAGTAAGCATTGGCGAGCACGTTGAACTGGGTGCCTAACACTTCAGCCTCTGCGGAGGGGGTGAAGACCCGCAAGGGTTTTCCGTCAGGCTGGGGTTGCGCGTCGATGGAGAGGCTGCCGCCGGAAAGGTGCAGTAACTTCTGCCCGTCGCGCTTTTCCAGTTTGAGTTTGCCGATGCCGGAGAGTTGAGCCTCGGTGCCATCGGCGAACACTACCTCGACCCAGGATTCGCCTCCGGCGCCCTCCAGTGTTCCCGCGCCCACTTTAAGCCCGACCTCGATTTGGTTTCCTTCGGTGTCTGACCAACTGACGGGGCCGGAGTAATCCACGATGGTGGCGAAACGCTCCTCGGGCTGCCAGGCCAGCAAGGCAATACCGAGAAGGATGATGGCAGCGGCCCCAGCGATCTGGGCGAAGGATCTCCGGGAAGTGGGCTTCGCGGGTTTTGTGATGGCCTCATGCTGGCTCGACTGAAGGTCGTTGTGCAGTCCGAGGTAGTGGAAGTAGTGATCCTGCGCCTCCGGATTTCCGTCGAGCAGGGATTCGAGTTCGGTAAGCTCGTCGGTTTCGATCGTTTCGTCGACAAGTCGGGCCAGCAGGTGGTTGAGTCGGTCGGTGTCAGGCTTCATTCCAGCCCTCCTTTTGCATGAATTCGTTGACGCAGGTCAGCAGGCTGCCGCGGATCTTTTCGAGTGCGTAGTATAGTTTGTGCATACTGATGCCCGACTTGCGGGCTTCCTCCCGGATCGCACCGTGACGGCCGTAGCGCATGCCGATCCATTTGCGCTCCTGGTCGCCCAGCTTCGAGAGGCAGGTTTCAAGCGCCTTAGTGCGCGCCTCGGTCAGCGGGCATTGATCGTCAAAGCGATGGTTGAACTGCTCAACAAGCGCATTGGAGAAAACCAATTTCTCCCGGGCCTGTTTCTGACGCCATTTCAGCACCTCAAGATAAGCGAAGCGAATTGCCCAGGGAACAAAGGGGCGATCAGCATCGTAGTGATCCCATTTTTCCCAGAGTAACACGGAAACGTCTTGGAGTACCTCGGCCGCATCCGCCTGACGGGGGATCATGGCATAGAGGTAGCGTTCTACCTCGACCTGATGTCGGGTCCAGAGGCGAACGAAATCGGAGGTGGGATTCATAAGTGGATGCGTTGGGCGAGGGAAGGCAGCTGCCAAATGAGGCTACTTCCAAATGGTATCCACCTATCTTGAGGATTTTCGGAAAAAAATCCAAGTCACCTTCGAGAAAGCAGGTGACCGAACCCTGTTGGGTGCTGGGCCCAACAGGGTTGAATCATGAGCCGAACATCGCGGCCACGGACTGGACAACCATTTTTGAGATAAAGACGGCGGGGTTGCGCCGCTGCGTTTTCGTGACACGGGCAGGGGTGCGGTTTTAGATAGCCGCGTCAATACCTTCCAACTGATGAACCGCCATTCGCTGCCTGTTTTTCTTTCCGTGAGCCTCCTGTCCCTGCTGGCTGCTGGATCGTTGTCCGCGGGAGAGCGACCCAATATTATCCTCATCCTGGCCGACGATATGGGCGTGGGTGAAATGAGCCACACTGGAGGCTTGGTTCCGACCCCTGCTCTCGACCGGATGGCGGAGGAGGGAATGAGCTTCACCGACGCGCACACCAGTTCGTCGGTTTGCACGCCGACGCGATACGGAATCCTGACAGGGCGCTACAATTGGCGCAGCCGTCTCAAGCGCGGGGTCCTCAGCAACGTTGACTCTGCCGCCTTGATGGATCCGAATCGGCTTAACCTGGCCAGCTTCCTGAAGCAATCGGGCTACGATACCGCTCTCTTCGGTAAGTGGCACCTCGGCGTGGACTGGGTGACCGTTCCTGAGCCCGAAGAGAAGCAAGGAGCAAAGACCTTTGGCTCGTGGAAGGTGGATTACACCCAGCCGTTTCGAAATGGTCCCATTGATCTTGGATTTGATGAAGCCTTCTTCATTCTCTCTTCGCTCGACATGCCGCCCTATCTCTACCTTCGCGGAGACATGGCGGTTGAAGTGCCGACGGTGGATCGTGGATTTCCACACAATGAATACAACGATTTCCAGCGCATCGGAGCGGCCTCAGAGACCTTTGACCCAAGTGAGTGCCTCGCCGATTTTGCGGGTGCTTCACGCCAGTTTATCAAGGAGCGAGTCGCGGCAGATGAAGGAAATCCATTCTTCATTTACCTGCCGCTGAATTCGCCGCACACCCCCTGCGTGCCAGGCAAGGCGTTCAAAGGCAAGTTTCCTCAATACAGCTGGTATGCGGATTTCGTGGCGGAGACCGATTGGGTGGTCGGCGAAGTATTAGAGCAACTCGAAGAGTCCGGCTTCGATGACAACACCCTCGTGATCTTCACGGCCGATAATGGCTTTGCTCCCTATGTCGAGATTCCGAAGATGTTTGCCGACGGCTACAAGCCGAGTGGTGATTTTCGTGGGGCCAAAGCGACCCTGTTTGAGGGCGGGCATCGGGTGCCATTCCTGGTTCGCTGGCCGGCGGAAGTGGAAGCCGGAACGAAAAGTGGTGCCATGATCTGCACGACTGATTTTCTGGCGACGTTTGCTGATATTCTCGGTGACAAAGGCAAGCTCCCGGATAATGCGGCCGAGGATTCACTCTCCTTCCTGCCGGCGATGAAGCAGCAGGGTGAAACGCGTGCTTCTGTGATTCATCATTCTATTGGAGGGCAGTTTGCGATTCGCAAAGGCCCTTGGAAGCTTCACCTGACCAAGAAAGGTCGGGGAGGCTGGGGTGGTATGCCCGGTCAGCCGGAGCTCAATACGGATGGAGAACGCGTCCAGCTTTATCACATGGGCAATGATCCGGGTGAGACAAAGAACCTCGAAAAGCAGCATCCCGAGAAGATTGAGGAACTGGTAGACCTGTTGGCGAAAGCCATGGCTGACGGCCGAACCACGCTCGGTGAAAACCAGGAGAACGAAGGCTGGCCCATGACGCAGAAAGATGTGATCCAACTCTTTCCGCAGCTGGGTGAGCCTGATTAGAGGGCGGGGTCTTAGTTATTTTATGACGTCGAGAAGGGCCTGCTCGACGCGGACCTGCCTAAAGGAAAGTCGCAGTAGAGCATCTGTCCTAAAACGGTATCATCAGTTTGCTTTAACCCATGGACATCCGAGTTAGTCTTATCTCACTGATCATTTGCTTATCAATGACTTATCCGGAGTTGAGCCGCAGCGAGAACCCGGAAGGAATGGTAATGGTGCCCGCCGGTTCATGCTCGCGCGCGGGCGATTTGGCAGAAAAATGGAGGGGGCTCATACTCACACGACGCGTCCTATCCGATCCACGAAGTGCACGTCGATGCTTTCTGGATCGACGAGACGGAAGTCACTAACTGGCAGGTTCAGGAGTTTGTCGAAGCGACCGGCTTTCGCTGTGCCATGGATGCGGAGTGAGCGTTGGAATCTGAGTCTCCTAATTATTCAGCAGCCAGTCTTTCACGGCTTCAACATTCGCAAACTCAGGAATCCAGGCGAGGTCGTCTGGAAGATCGGTGCTGAACTCGCAGCGCAGCCTGACCGGATGAGCGCCTGATTCGATGGCGGCATACTGATTGTAGATCCGGTCGTCGACGAGAATGGTTTCGTCGGGATTGAGTTCGTATTTTTCGTAGCACTGTTTCAAGCGATCGATTTTTGCCGTGTCGTGCATGAACTCGCCGTGTTGGACACACTCGATGGTTAGGAAGTCGGTGACCGGGGCGAGAATGTCATTGAGATAGGCCATCTTGGCCTCGACATCGAAAGTCGCCGACATGGTAAACTGCCGATAGCCGAGGGTATCCAACTCCCTGAGCACTTCGATGACGTTCGGGTAGAGCGGGCGATTCCGGAAGTAGGCCTGATCTGCGCAGAAGTCCTTGTCCATGTCGGAACCGCGTTCCTGGTGGGTTTTCAATTCCAAGGCGCCGTATTCCGGCGCGATAGGCAGAACTTCAGGAAGTTGTTCCCATTTCAGATCCTTGTAGTCCTCCCGGTATTTGGGGTGGCCGGTAAGGAAATGGTAGTAGGCGTAGTTTAAGTCGGCCAGGACTCCGTCAACATCCCAGAAGATGTTTTTGATCTGGGTGGGGTCAGCTGGCAAGGGAGGTTCCATCCTTCGCTACCTGTCGGCGATGTCGCCACATTTGCAAAATCTTCCGCCAGGATGATAGCGCGGACTTCAATCCCGTGCCCAAGAGAAAAGCCATTCCCACACCCCCGGTTCCTCTTTGGAATGGCCAGCGGCCGTGGCGTGATTGGCTCCTTCGAAGACGGAAATCTTTACCCGGGTGGAGCCCCGCTCCTTGAGCGCTTTCTCCATCGCCGGGATGCCCTCAACCCGGGGTTTGGAATCTTTGTCTCCGACCATGGCCCAGATTGGCAGGTCGACCATGCCGTCGATTTTGCTGAGATCAGGAATGAAGCCTTTTGGGATGATTGCTGCAAAGCGGTCGGGATGGTGCATGGCCCATTCCCAGGTGCCCTTGCCGCCCATGCTGTAGCCCATGCAGTAGAGCCGGTTGGTATCCACGTCAGGGTTCTCGCTGAGGATGTAGTTCAACATCTTTTGAAGTGAGTCCGGATCCCATTCGCCATCGCTTTGCGGTTCGATGACGATGGCTTCGAACTCAGGTTTCTCCGCCTTGAGTAACTGGTTAATGGTGCCCTGCCACTTCTTCTGCTCGATATCTCGTCGTCCGCCGCCGGAGCCGTGCAGGGTGACAATGAGAGGCAGCTTTTCTTCTGATGTTTCGATGGGGCGATAGAGCAGGGCCCTGGGTTTGAGTCTCACGAAACCGGAGTTCACGTTTGCCGGGATTTCCACGACTGTGACGCGGTAGTTACCCTGGGTGTCGGACTGTTTGCGCAAGCCTCCTTTCCCGTTCTGGGCAGTGGCAGGTAGAGCGAAGGCGCACAGGGGCAACAGGACGCAAAGTAATTTGGGATTCATGGTAGGATTTCCGCAGAGGGAAATGGTGGAATTAAGGCGCCGTGTTGAGGGTTTCCTCCGCAACGGTTTCTTCTTCACCTAAAAGGTGGTGAGCGAGAAAGATCTCGATAAGATCTTGAATCCGGGGAGGGAAGCCTCTGCCGTGGCCAGCGCCTTCCACGGTGATCAAAGTGCTGGA
>JBMYJM010000005.1:0-206775 GCA_049594415.1 Verrucomicrobiales bacterium
TGGGTGTTCTCCTTCCCTTTGGGTGTTCTCCTTCCCTTTGGGTGTTCTCCTTCCCTTTGGGTGTTCTCCTTCCCGTTGGAAGTTCTGTAAACAGTGTTAAGGATCAGTCTTTAAACTGCGCCACCAACCCGGTGATCGTCTCCTTGGCATCCCCATAGATCATGCGCGTGTTCTCTCGGAAAAAGAGCGTGTTCACAAGACCGGAGAAACCAGCGCCCTGACCACGCTTAAGAGCGAAGACACTCTTGGCCTGGTGCACATTGATAATGGGCATGCCGTAGATCGGGCTGCTTTCGTCCTCAGCGGCAGCAGGATTGACCACGTCATTCGCTCCAATCACAATGGCAACATCCACGGTCTCCATGATCGCATTGACATCGTCCATCTCGCAAAGTTGCTCATAAGGGACATCTGCCTCAGCCAGGAGCACGTTCATATGACCGGGCATACGACCCGCCACCGGGTGAATCGCATGGCGCACTTCGCAGCCATTATCTTCAAGGATTCCAGCAAGCTCCTTCACCGCATGTTGTGCCTGAGCCACTGCCATGCCATATCCGGGAACGAAAATGACAGACTGAGCTGCTTCGAGCACATAAAAGGCGTCCTCGACTGAGAGCGCTTTCATCTCCCCCTCCACTTCCTGCGCCTTGCTGCTACTGGAACCAAAACCACCAAACAGCACGTTGGCGAGTGTTCGGTTCATCGCCTTACACATAATCACCGTGAGAATAATTCCCGAGGCGCCAACCAGACAGCCGGCAACGATCAACACGTTATTAAGAATCACGAAACCGGCCGCCGAAGCCGCGATTCCCGAGAAACTGTTGAGGAAAGAAATGACCACCGGCATATCGCCGCCACCAATCGGGATGACTCCAAGCACACCAAGGAGCAGTGATAAAGCGATCACGATGTAGAGCGCCCACGCTGCTCCCGTCAACACGAAGACCACGCCGAAGGCAAGCAAAGCGAGGAAGACCATCGCATTGAGCGCTTTCTGCCCGGGAAAGACCGTCGCCGACCCACCCATCCTGCCGGAAAGCTTCAAGTAGGCAACCAAACTACCAGTGAAAGTGATACCGCCGACTAAAACCGCAAAGACCACGGCAGCAGCCGTGAACACCGGATATTCGGATTTGTCAAAATTGCCCTCCTTGGCAAACTCCGCCCAACCCACCAGGAGCGAGGCAAGACCACCGAAACCGTTAAAAAGTGCGACCAGCTCGGGCATGCCTGTCATCTGGACTTTTTTCGCAGCAAAAACACCGACGCCGGCACCAATGAGAAGGCCGACAGCAATGAGCCCGAATGACAGTGAGTCGCCGTCGTTGACGTCACGAGTCAGCAGGGTCACGATCACTGCAATCAGCATACCGATCGAGGAGATCATGTTGCCACGGCGCGCAGTGTCGGCAGAGCCCAGCATCTTGATGCCGAAAATAAACAGCGCCGAAGCGACGATGTAGGAAATGTTAATGAAGTATTCCATGAACTTGTGTGTGTCTTCTGGTTACCGGCTTACTTCCCCTTCTTCTTGAACATGCCAAGCATGCGGTCTGTCACCATATAGCCGCCGACCACGTTAATCGTCGCGAGGATGAGCGCCGCAAAGCCAAGCCATTTTCCAAGTGAGCCTTCCACCACTCCGGCAGCGAGCAGCGCACCAACGATGGTGATTCCGGAGATCGCGTTGGAGCCGGACATCAGCGGAGTGTGCAACTGGCTGGGCACCTTCTGAATCAATTCAAAGCCGAGGAACACGGCCATGACAAAAACGAATACGAGCAGAATGAGTTCCATATAAAATAGCGGTTTAGGGATTTAGCCTTCTAGCAGTTTAGGGTTTTTGCCCTTCAATCAGTGTTAAGTTCTTAAGTGAGTGCTGCACTTTTGGCATGTGCCGGCTGCCTCATGCTTATTCTCCTTTGAATCTTTCGTGAACCACCGCGCCGCCGTGAGTGATCACGCAGCCCTGCTGGATTTCATCTTCGAGATCGATTTTGAATATCTTGTTTTCCTCGTCCCAGAAGTGCTCGATCATGTTGGCGAAGTTCGCAGCCAGCACCTGAGAAGCGTGCTTCGAAACTTGACCTTCGAAGTTGGCCAGCCCGACCAGTTTGACGCCATTTTCGGTCACGGTTTCTTCGCCGGGCGTGACGCCTTCAACATTGCCGCCGGTCTCTGCAGCGAGGTCGACGATCACGGAGCCGTTCTGCATCGAATCGACCACATCCTTCTTGATCAGGATCGGTGGTTTGCGCCCAAACACCTTGGCTGTCGTGATGACGACATCGCTTTGAGCACAAACCTTGGCCTGGGCTTCCTGCTGTTTCTGCAATTGCTCAGGAGTTAGTTCCCTGGCGTAGCCTTGGTCCGTCCCACCGGTATCACCAAGATCAATGCGGAGAGCCTTGGCACCGAGGGACTCGGCCTGTTCCAAAGCTTCTTCGCGAACATCAAACGCGGTGACTCGTGCTCCCAGCCGTTTGGCTGTGGCAATGGCCTGGAGGCCCGCCACACCGATCCCAAGCACAAACACCTTGGCCGGAGAAATTGTTCCCGCTGGCGTCATCATCATCGGGAAGATCCCATTCATCCGATTGGCCGCTGTGATAACAGCCACGTAGCCAGCAAGGTTGGCCTGCGAACTGATCGCATCCATTTTCTGGGCAAGCGTGCTCCTTGGAACCATTTCGAGACTGATAGCCGTCGACTTGGCCGCAGCAAATTTTCCAAGTAATTCAGTTTCGTTGAAAGGATCGAGGAAGCTGATGTGAATGGCTCCTTCCTTGAGCTGGGCGACTTCCTCATCGGAGGGCTTGCGAATGCGGGTTACGAGGTCAGCAGAGCCGAGAAGTCCGGCTCGGTCAGAAGTCACAGAGGCTCCAGCTTCTTCGTAAGAGGCGTCCGGATGGTCACACTGTTCGCCAATTCCGGATTCCACCACCACTTCAGCGCCCAGGCCGACAAGCTTTTTCACAGCAGCCGGGTCCAGCGAAGCACGGGTTTCGATAGGGTCGTTTTCTTTCGGGGCAAAAATCTTCATGCCTGGTCAGTCCGTGTCTCGAGGCCGGACAAATCGCCTCATTGTTTCATGCAATTCCCAAAAAGCGGGTCGCTAACTTAGCAATTCAGCTCCCTGCGTCCACTTGAATTCTTTACCTAAAAAAGCGTGAGATATCCGACCGAGCGGCTATCAGAGCTCGAAATTGATGAGGTTCATGAGTAATTCCTGATACGAAATTGCCGCCCTCACGATCATCCACGCCACCACGATGAGGATGCCCCAGTAGAATAGCTTCGGAGTCCAGTTCCCCAGCTGCTCCATCGCATCACGCGCTTCGCCGGCATAGAAGCGGCTCCATTCGGCGAGTTCCTTGTCGAGTGCCCCGGCTTCCTCGGCAGACCCCATACCGCGGACGAAATCATTGGGAAACGCCGATGGTGCAGCAGACAGGGCCGAAGCCAGCAAATCGCCTCCTGCGACAATCTTTTCACCATTGAGGCTTGCTTCGTAGACCAATCCGCTACCGGAGGCTTTGCCGGCTCCCGCGAGGCAGTCGCTCATCTTTTTGCCTGCGAGCAGGAAAATTTCGAAGACCTGGGAAAAGCGTTCCATCGCCACCGCACGCCGGGCCCTTCCGATCATGGGAATACGCCGGAGCACCGCATCCACGGCACCATTGCGCCTTGCTGATCGATGCAGTATCAACGCGACCACAATACAGATCGCGATAAGGAGATAAGCCGACAGCATCGCCAACCCCATTTCCGAAAAGGCGGATCGAAACGGGCTACCGGTATCATCCCCCGTCCAGGTGGCGGAACCTTTCCGCATCACCGCTACAACCAGGGTGCAAAGCGGCACTGCCACATGGAGAAGGATCAACGGATAGATCAGCCCCTTAATCACCCGCCCACGGGTCAAGTCCATTCGACGGAAGTACTCGGCGAGATGACTGAATCCCTTCTCCAGCATTCCTCCCTGCTCAGCGGCAGAAATAATTTCGACTTCCAGCGGAGTGACGACATCAGAAGCGCCACCCATGGCCGTCCCGATGCTTTCTCCCTGGCTGAGCCCGCTAAGCATAGCCAGATAAACTTCATTCTCCGCCTGATTCAGTCGCGGCTGCTCGAGGAGCGAAGCGCAGGCTTTCTCCATCCCCATGCCGGAGCGTGCATATTTCTCCAGGTTGGAATAGAGGCGGCTCTTGGCCCTGGCCGAAAGTCGAGGCATGCCAGACTGTGGCATCGTCGGCAATATTTTGGAAAGGGAAAAGGTCAATGCGTCGCCCGCAAAACCAACTTGAATCCGCTTCCCCTTCACGGACTGTAGCCTCTTGTGTGCCATCAAGGCACTTGGGACTTACCTGGAGCCAAACGGCATGGAAACATTAACCGATATTCAGAATCAGCCTGACTCACGCAACCTTGACATTGATCGGGTTGGCGTGAAGGAGCTCAAGTATCCCATCCGGATTCGCGACAAGGAGCACGCCGAGCAAAGCACCGTGGCCACTTTTTCCATGGCCGTCGACCTGCCGCGCGAATACAAGGGCACCCACATGAGCCGCTTCGTCGAGGTCCTGAACTCTCACGGCCCCGTTCTCGATGTGCACTCCATCACCCAGCTCCCGGCGGAAATGCTGGAACGCCTCGACGCCCAACAGGCTCATGTCGAACTGCGGTTCCCCTACTTCATGGAAAAGCCAGCCCCCGTCACCGAAAAGGTCGGCATGATGGATTATGAAGTCATCTTCGACATCGACGGCTCCCGCAATGAAAAGGATTTCATCGCCACCGTGAAGGTCCCCGTCACAACCCTTTGCCCCTGCTCTAAGGCCATCAGCGCGCGCGGAGCCCACAACCAGCGCGGCATTGTGACCTACTCTGTTCGCTTCTCCAGTGAACCGATCTGGATCGAAGATCTCATTCGCCTCGTCGAAAGCTGTGCCAGCTCGGAACTCTACAGTCTACTCAAGCGCCCCGACGAGAAACACGTTACCGAAGAAGCTTACGACAACCCAGTCTTCGTCGAAGACCTCGTCCGCAACGTAGCGGCGGCTTCCGAAGAACAGCCCGGCATCGCCTGGTACCGCGTCGAAGCCGAGAACTTCGAGTCGATTCACAATCACAATGCCTATGCCGTGATTGAGAAAAACAGCTGATCCCCCAACGAAATCATCCACCCGTCCTTACGGACGAGTGGCCGTTCTCAAGTCGGGTTTGTGCAGCGGCTACGGTGTTGGAATCGGCGGGACATTCGGCCCCGAGGTATTGCTTTTATCCAGCACCTTAGCCAGTCCTGCCACCATTCCGCCAACGTCGGAGAGATTGTTCGGAATAATGAGCGTGTTGTTAGCCTTGGCAAGATTACCAAACTGATCCACGTACTGCTCCGCAATTCGCAGGTTCACCGCCTGGCTACCGCCCGGACTCTCGATCGCTTCAGCGATACTACGGATACCTTCAGCCGTCGCAGTCGCGAGCATCTCGATTTCCTTGGCTTTACCTTCAGCCTCGTTGACCTGCTTATCTCGAATCGCCTCAGACTGCTTGATCACTTCCTGCTTTTCACCTTCGGCCACGTTGATCTTGGCCTCGCGCTCACCTTCTGATTCAGCAATCACGGCGCGGCGCTCACGCTCGGCTCGCATCTGCTTCTCGAGAGCGTCGCGGACACTTCGTGGCGGCGTAATGTTGGCGATCTCGTATCGGGTAATCTTAAGTCCCCATGGCTCGGATGCCTTGTCGAGTGCGGTAATGATATTAGCGTTGATCATTTCCCGCTCCTCGAAGGTGCGATCGAGCTCAAGCTTACCAATCTCCGAACGCAGCGTCGTCTGCGCCAACTGAGTCGAAGCGTAGAGATAATTCTCAATGCCGTAGCTCGCCTTTTTCGCATCGAGCACCTGCAGGTAAAGCACCCCATCGATTTCGATGCTGATATTGTCCTGGGTGATACACATTTGCGACGGCACGTCGACCGCCACCTCCTTGAGCGAGTGCTTGTAAGCAATCCGGTCGAGAAAGGGTATGAGGATATGAAAACCAGCCTCGAGAGTGCGGCTGTATTTGCCAAGACGTTCGACCACGAAGGCTTTGCGCTGAGGCACGACCTGGGCTGTCTTGACCAGGGCGATGATGACGATGAGGACGATTCCAATCGGGATAATGTATTCCATGATATTTGCGGTTGTTTGTTGTTACTGTATATGAAAGCCGGGGCGTTATCCGCGGGGCACAACTTTCAAGGTTAGATTGTCCCGCTCGACCACTTCGGCGCGGTCGCCCTCTTTAAAATCGGATTCGGAAACAGCTTTCCACTGAGCTCCCTTGAGCTCCACAAGACCTTCCCTGCCGTCCGCAATAGCTTTCACTACCTTGACTACCTGTCCGACAAATTCTTCGTCCAAGTCACTGGCACCGCTGGACTCTTTCCCCGTGAACCAGCTCTTCACATAGCGACGGGCGAACACCACCAGGCCTATGGATACCAGGCCGAAAACCCAGAGCTGAACGTTAAGGGAGTCGACTCCCATCCAGTCAAGTAAGGCCACTACCCAGGCAGCGGCGCCGATGAATACGAGGATAATACCGGGGACGGCAAATTCTGCCATGATCAATCCCAAGCCAATAAGGAACCATATAATTGCGGAATCCATGTTGGAACATTATCTTGCGGCTTAGAAATCGGCCATTGCAAAAATGAGCTTAATTTGGAATCACTGAAAGAGTTGCAGCCGATGTTCGCTCGAGCGTTCCGGATTTACTGCCAGATCGTTCCCTCGGTTTCCTTCGCCCTGTTCTCCTCATTCTTCATCCAGCCGAAGAAGATGAGAAAAATCGCCATCGCCACGATTACCCCGATGACGAGGAAACTGTTGATCATGAGCCAATTGAAAAATCCGTGATAGATCGTCGCTACGATCCAGCCGGCGACTGGAAAAATATTACGCTTCCAGGTCGGATCTCTTCGCGCCAGCGCCAGGGTAAAACCAATGAAGCCGGTGCAAACGCCGTGCATCAAACAGGTGGAAAAAGAACGCAATGTCATCAGCGCCATCGACTCACCTGGCTTGGAGTGAAACTCGGCGAGGAAATTCAGGTTCTCTTCAATCGCAAACCCGATACCTGATGACATGCCGAGAATGTAATAGAAGGGAATGATCGACTGCCGTGAAATAATCGCCGCTACCAGAAGTGGCATGGCTTTCAAAAGTTCCTCATAGGGTGGCCCGGCATAGACTGCCGTGATCGACAGCACATTTTCAATTCCGAGGATCCGGTAGAGAGTCGGCGAGGTCAGGTAAACAATCAGGAACGCCAGCATCCCCCAGCAGAAGCAGGAAAATACCGGACGACTGTGGCGCAGCAGCAGCAACAGTAATACCAGTGGCAAGAAGGTTCCTATAAAAATTGCGCCGACCATCCCCGGGTTCGCGAGTCTTGGATCAACTTGGGGCGGAACTCCAGAGGGGACTAGCGAATTCTCGTTCTATTTTTCTCTGGGCCGGCGCTAGGCCAGAATCTCCTTAATGAGATGGCCGTGAACATCAGTCAGTCTCATGTCCCGGCCACCGAACCGGAAAGTACTGCGAGTATGATCCACTCCCAGCAAGTGCAGCATGGTTGCGTGAAGGTCGTGCATCTCGAAGCGATCGACCACGGCACGGTATCCCCACTCATCGGTTTCTCCGACTGACACACCACCCTTTACACCGCCGCCCGCCATCCAGGTGGTGAATCCAAAGGGATTGTGATCGCGACCGTCAGTGCCCTGAGCAAACGGCGTGCGCCCGAACTCACCGGACCACACGACCAGCGTGGAATCGAGCAGCCCACGGCTTTTCAAGTCTTTAATCAGCGCAGCAATCGGCTGATCGACCGTCTTGCAATTCTTGGTATGCCCATCGTGCAATTTCTTATGCTGATCCCAGCGGTCCCCGTTGCCGCCTGGGCATGTCAGTTCAATAAACCGGACCCCGCGCTCAACAAGGCGCCTCGCAAGCAGGCACTGCAAACCAAAGGTCTGCGTATTCTTGAAATCGGCGTCCAGTCCATAAAGTTTTTTCACTGCATCGGATTCGCCGGAAAGATCCATCAGGTCCGGCACAGCGGTTTGCATGCGATAAGCCGTTTCATAATTCTGAATCGCAGTTTCCACGGCCGGGTCAAAACCAACCTCACTTCCTCTCGCTTGATCCAGATCACGAATCAAGTCGAGCTTGCGGCGCTGAATCCCCGGGGCCTTCTCGATGGATTCGATGTTGGCGATCGGTTTCTCGCGAGGAAGGAAGACAGAGCCTTGATAGGACGCTGGCAAGAAACCGGAACCAAAGCAGTCCAGCCCACCCGGTGGGATCAATCCACCATTCAGCACCACAAAACCGGGCAGGTTTTTATTTTCGGAACCAAGGCCATAACCCAACCATGCTCCCATGCTGGGGCGCCCCTGCAAACCACTTCCCGTATGGAGAAAGTAGTTGGCGAACGTGTGCTCGGAAAAATTCGAAGTCATTGACTTCACGAATGCGATTTCGTCGACAACTTCCTTCTCGGCGAGGAAGGGAAACAGATCACTGACCCAGGCTCCACTCTCGCCGCGCTGTTTAAACTCCCACTGGGATTTCAGCACCTTACCGATGGTATCGAACTGAGTTGGCGCCAACTCTCCAATCACTTCTTTGGGATCGCGGCCGTGGTATTTATCGAGCATTGGCTTGTAGTCGAAAGTATCGACCTGCGACGGACCGCCATCCATGTAGAGAAAAATCACGTTCTTCGCTTTAGCCGCGTAATGAGGCGTCTTAGGTGCCAGAGGATTGGCAGAGGCTTTTGCCTCGTCCGCCATTATCGCCTGCAAGGCAACGCCACCAAAACCCATGGCACACCCCTTGAGCATCTCCCGTCGAGAGCCCGGTCCTTTCATGAAATTCCCACAGTGCATTTCCGCTTCTCCCTAATGAATGAAGATAAACTCTTTCATGTTTACGACGACATGGCCAACATTGGCCCAGGCCGCTTTTGGCTCGGTTCCGGCTGCTGTCTCCGATTCGAAAAATGACAGGACGCTTTCCATCTCTGATTCACATGGCTCGCGACCCAGCGCCTTAAGATACATATAATTGATTTTCTCCTGAGGAGACTTCTCCATAACGGCGATCGACTCTCCCCACTTTTCGCTCTGCTGCACGACGAAGGGGTCATTCATCATTACCAGCGCCTGGGCCGGAACATTGGAAACACTGCGGCGCCCCTTGGGCCCAAATGGATTGGGGACATCAAATGTCAGCATGAAAGGAGAGAGGAAATTCCGATAAACCGCTCCGTAAATACTCCGGCGCCCGGCGCCATCAAGAGGTCCGCTCTTGCGTCCGCCGCGGCCTGTCATGAAATCAGTTCGATGCGTCGCAATCGATGGCCCATACAAATTTTTATCGAGTTGCCCGGATACTGCGAGAATCGAATCACGAATCGCTTCACCTGTCAGTCGCTTCACCGGCATGCGATGGAGCAAATGATTCGCCTCATCAGCATTGGCAATCGTGTCAGGGTCAAGTTGAGGATTGGCCTCGGACGCCTGGCGATAAGTGGAGGAAAGCACAATCTCGCGAAGCATCGCTTTGACCGACCAGTCCTTTTCCACGAGTTTAGACGCCAGCCAATCCAGAAGTTCAGGATGCGATGGTAGCTGCCCCATTGGGCCAAAGTCATCCACTGAAGCTACAATACCTCGACCGAACAGGTGATGCCAAAGGCGATTAACCAGGACGCGGGAGGTCAGAGGGTTATCAGCGCTCGCAACTTCATTCGCCAAAGTGAGGCGGTCGCCTTCTTTACCCCCCAGAGCAGTGAGAAAACGACGCGGGACCCTTTCACCAAGCGACCGATGACTCCCACGGATATAAACTGCCGCTCCTTCCGGTGTCCCCTCTGCCATCGCCAAGGCAAACCTTGGGTTCGGGAGTTGATTCGCCATCGCCTCGCCTTGCTTCACCAAGGAAAGAACTTCAGCACTCAACGCCGGTGCAGTTGATCCACTTGTCTTGTTTGGCGGAACCACTCCACCAACACGCACCTCGTCCAAAATAATATCGCCGCCACCCTCGTCGGAAAACTCCAGATAGACCTTGTGACCAATATACTTATCGAGATTGCCTTTCAGAGCCAGCCACATGAACTGGCCCTTGGTGTCGATGTCCTTGATTACCGAACCTTTGAAGAGCAGTGGCTGATAACGAGCCATCTGGTAGTTATCGATGATCAGTCTGACGGCCACCTTAGATCCCTTAGCCCGGACATAGATGGCGTCACTTTCCAGATTAAAGGTTGGTGACCTGAGAACACCGACTTGAGCGCGACCGTAAACCCCGGAATCAATGGTGCCCGGAACGGTCAGGGGATTGCCGGTATCGAATCTTATTCCCTGCTCTTTTCCAGCGCCTGCAAAAGCAACGCCTGTCACACTCCAACCCTCTGGAATGACTCCTTCAGAGAAATCTTCGAACGCTCCATCGTCACCGGTCGTCGAAACCACCTCAGAGGCAGGCAGTTGGGCATCAGCCTTCAGCTTGAGTTCCTCCAGTTTCTTCCGAGTTTCTTCCCGCTCGCGATGCGGGTCGATTGGGTATTCTTGCCGGGCGCTGCTGTGGATATAGGCCGTCATGGCATAGTAATCAGCGGCGGAAATTGCATCGAACTTGTGATCGTGGCAGCGAGCGCAAGAAATCGTTAGTCCAAGAAAGCTCTTCCCGAATACATCCAGTTGATTGTCCATGATCTCGCTTTCATTGGCGAGCACATCGGTGGGAGCATGTGTGGCATCGTGAAAATACCAGAACCCGGTTCCAATCACCGACTCGTTGAAATCGTCCGAAGGATTTCGACGAGGTTCTTTCAGTAAATCCCCTGCGATATGTTCACGAACAAACTGGTCATAGGGTAAGTCCTCGTTGAATGCCCTGATAAGATAATCGCGATACTCGAAGGCATGAGGGATGGTGTAATCAAACTCATGACCATAGCTTTCCGCATAGCGGATCAGGTCCATCCAGTGACGAGCCCACCTCTCGCCGTAGTGAGGAGAGGCGAGCAGCCGGTCAACCACCTTCTCGTAGGCGTCCGATGATTTATCCACCTCGAAGGCTTGGATTTCTTCCGGACTCGGAGGCAGACCGGTCAGGTCAAAATGGACCCGGCGAAGCCAGACCAGCTTTGCCGCTTCCTCAGCAGGATGGAGACCGCTCTTCTCAAGCCGGTCGAGAATGAAATGATCGATCCCGCTCTTCGGCCAATGCGTTGCTTTGACCGACGGCTCCTCTGGGCGCTCAACCGGGCGCCAACTCCAGTGTTCCGCCCGGCGTTTCTCCAGATCAAACCCCCCTCCCTTGCCTTCCCTCTGGGGGACAGGCTCATCCGGCCAAACCGCACCATCAGCAATCCATTGTTCAAAATCCCGAACAATCTCCTCGCTAAGTTTTTCTTTCGGCGGCATCTGCAGATCAACATTTCCATATCGGATCGACTCGATCAGAAGACTCTCTTCAACTTTTCCAGGAACGATAGCAGCACCGGTCTCACCTCCTTCAAGCAGATGGTCACGATGATCCACAAGGAGCTTCCCCTTCAACTTCTCGGAGTTGGCAGAGTGACATTTGTAACACTTCTCTGCCAGAACCGGACGGATACGCTTTTCGAAGAACTCCAACGACTCTGTAGCAGCATCTATGGCTGATACTGACCCAGCAAAAAAGCAGGGGAATGTCAGAATAGGGAGAAGGAGTTTCATTGAGTCCGCGAGGTTATACGAAATTTCCTTAGTGAAAGGCGATGCGACAAATTAAATCGGGACACATTCCGATACAATCTTCACATCTAATCTCCTCATTCGCGCCATATAGTGGTAAACTTTGGTCTAATTCACACGATTTCGCCATGGCCCGCCCTCAACTAGAATTCATACCCACCGGCCCGTCTAAGGCACTCGTCTTCAAAATCGATCGCGATATCTGGCCAGTCTACCACTACCACCCGGAATTTGATATCCTGCTGTCACTAAAAGACCACGCCGGAGAATTCATCTCCGGAGATCACATCGGTGCCCTGCGTGAAGGGACCCTGTTCATGAACGGTCCTAACATTCCGCACGCCCTTCATTCCAGCCAGCCTGACGATGAAGACTGGGAACGTCCCTCGATCGCCGTGCTTCAATTTTCCCGGGAATCTCTGGGCACTGAACTGCTTCAGAAAAACGAACTGCAAACCGTCCGCGAATTTCTCGACGAAGCTCGCTACGGCTTCGAATTCCACGGCGAAACGAGGAACAAAGCGAAACGGCTCATGTTGGAAATGTCAGACCGGACTCCACTGGAACAGTTTATCCAGACCCTTCGCATCCTCGAACTTTTTGCCAGTTCATCCGAACGAACCCGCCTTGCCAGTCCAGCCTATTCCCCCTCCCTCAAAGAGCGTGACATTTCCCGTCTCGACCAGATTCTCACTTATTTGAGACAGAACAAAACAACCTCAGTCAGCCTCGAAGAAACAGCCTCAGTCGCCAAGATGAGTCCGAAGTCTTTCTGCCGCTTCTTCAAAGCTAACACCGGAAAAACTCTAGTGGAATACCTGCATGAGCTTCGCATTGGAGAAGCCTGCCGCTTTCTCATCGAGACCAACGTTCCGATTTCCGAAATCGCCCTCGACTGCGGCTACAACAATCTTTCCAACTTCAACAGGCGCTTCCGCTCCATCAAAAAGACAACCCCGAGGGAATACCGTCAGCAGTTCCGAATCAATCCTGAACAGCAGAGCCACCCGCTTCCGAAAACCTTAACCTGAGAAATTTCACTTCATCGGGAACCTTCCGAAACCAGAGATGCTGCGAAGGGTCAAACCTGCTCGTTTTCTCGTCCTGTTCGCTCCGGACTTCCTGACAAAAGGCCGAACCTAATCCAAATACCAAACACAATGAGGCGATCCAAAGCTTCATCAAAGGAGGTATTAATCAGATCAGGAATCCTCGCCGTCTTCGATGATACGGCCGTGCAGATCCGGAATCACCAGGATTTCTCCACAGTCGCGGAACGGACAGGTCATTTCGGTGCCAAAAAGGTCAGGCGTGGCAGAGAGCTTTCTCCGGCAATGCATGCAGACGAACTTCACCTCATCGGTCGCCTTTTTGATATCCTGAGGCGCCGGAACCATAAACTCCCTGCCGCACTCGGGACAGTCCATCACCGTGTGGAAGAGATTTGCCTTGGCAGAGAGGCGACCAGAGCAATGGGGACATTCGAATCGAAGAGGCATGACCGGAAAGTAGCAAAACTTCTATTTCTATAAGCCCGATCGAATCGCTTATCACCAGATTTGTTGAATGCGTCCCGAATTTGGCATTAGCTACCGGCGATGGATCAATTCGAAATCGAGCAGTTCTGTGGCGGCCTTTTCCAAACCAACGGCTACCTCTTTAATACCGGCGGAAAGCATTGGCTGTTCGACGCACCCGACGGTGTGGCCGAGTGGCTTTCAGGCAAAGGAGTCAAGCTGGACGGACTCATCCTCACTCACCAGCATCATGACCACGTCATCGGAGCCGGCAAAGTTGTCGAGGCATTCGGGTGCCCCGTATGGGCTCATACTGAACCTTCCGAAGATCTCACCATGGCGAAACGACTCGAAGCGATGATCGGCATGCCATGTGATCTTGACCCATATCAAATCGATCACCTCCTTGAGGGGGAAACCGCCCTCCATCTGCCGGAACTACCGGTTAAAATTCTACACGTTCCCGGTCACTCACCGGACAGCCTTTGTTTCCTGATCGAAGGTCACCCCCTCCTCGTGGGCGGCGACGTCCTCTTCAGCGGAGGCATCGGTCGCACCGATTTCCCGCACGGTGATCACGATCTCCTGATTTCAGGAATCAAGGAGAAGCTCTGGCCGCTCCCCGACGAGACCCGGGTTCTTCCGGGACACGGCCCCGCCACCGCCATCGGAATCGAGAAGGCGACCAATCCTTTCCTTCAATAAATCAGGCAAGGATGTCTTTCACTACGTGACCGTGTACATCGGTCAGGCGGAAGTGACGCCCCTGGAACTTGTAGGTCAACTTCTCGTGATCAATACCGAGCAGGTGCATGATCGTCGCGTGAAAGTCGTGAACACTGACCGGATTCTCGACAACATTGTAGCTGTAGTCATCCGTCGCTCCATAGGTCACTCCCGGCTTGATGCCGCCACCGGCCATCCACACTGTGAGACAGCGGGGATGGTGGTCACGACCATAGTTGTTCGGCGAGAGATCACCCTGGCAATAAACCGTTCGTCCGAACTCACCTCCCCAGATCACCAGGGTATCATCAAGCAATCCTCGGTTCTTCAAGTCAGTGATCAGTGCCGCTGATGCCTGGTCTGTCTGCTTGCAAAGCTTCGGGAGTCGACCAGCCGTACTGCTGTGAGTGTCCCATCCCCGGTGGAAGACCTGCGTGTAGCGGGTTCCCCGCTCAGCGAGACGACGGGCCATCAGAACATTGTAAGCATAGGTGCCCGGCTTGCGGGCGTCTTCACCATAGAGTTCGAAGGTGCTCTCCGGCTCATCCGAAAGGTCGGTCAACTCAGGCACCGATGTCTGCATCCGGTGTGCCATCTCATACTGGGCGATGCGAGTCTCAATCTCAGGATCCCCCACCGCAGCATGACGAAGACGATTGAGCGCTCCGATGTCACCGAGCGTCTGCTGGCGAATATCCTGAGTCACCCCGTTCGGGTTGTTTAGATACAGCACAGGGTCATTACCGGAACGAAATCGAACGCCCTGGTGCTTTGAAGGGAGAAAACCCGGCCCCCAGAGGCGGTCATACAGCGGCTGGCCCCCGCCCGACATCATCGCGACAAATGAGGGCAGGTTTTCGTTTTCACTGCCAAGACCATAGCTGAGCCAGGCTCCCATGCTGGGGCGACCGGCAATCTGGAATCCGGTCAGGAGAAATGTGATCGCCGGGTCGTGATTGATCGCCTCGGTGTAGAGCGACTTCACAAAGGTAATGTCGTCAGCCACCTTGGCGAGGTTCGGCATCAGTTCAGAAATCCAGGCACCGCTCTGACCATGTTGTTTGAAATCAAAAATCGAACGCGCGGCCGGAAAGGACGTCTGGCCTGCAGTCATGCCGGTGAGACGCTGGCCATTGAACACAGAGGGCGGCACCTCCTCTCCGTGCACCTTATCCAGATGAGGCTTGTGGTCGAACAGGTCCAACTGAGAGGGCCCGCCTGACTGGAACAAATAGATCACCCGCTTCGCTTTGGCCTCGTGGCTCGGCATGACCAGGCCACTGTTTTCAGCGCCAAGCTGTCGCCCAAGCAATGAACCGAGCGCGATGCCACCAAGGCCTGCTGCAGAACGGTTAAGAAACTGTCGACGACTCGCCCGGAAGGCGGGGTTGGAATTCAGGAAGGCATGGTCCATGGTTATTCGCGCACAGAGGCTTCTTCGAGGTTCAAGATCACGTTGGCGACGGCTGCAGCCGCAGCTAATTCAATACGGTCTGCGCTCCCATCAGTACCCGATTCACCGACCGTCAAAATTTCCTCCGCCTGATCCGGTGTTTCGCGGTAGCTCTGCAGGTATCGCTGATAAGCATCGGTCAGGATATCAAGCTCCGCCGGCTCGGGGGTTCGGGAAAGGACGCTGCGGAAGCCAAAGATAACTCGCTCCTCAGCGGAAGCCTCCGGCATCGCGACCATGCGTTCACCCAGTTTCCGGGCGGCTTCGAAGAAAGCGGTTTCATTCATCAAGGTCAGCGCCTGAAGAGGAGTATTCGTCCGCTTCGGCTTCACTGAGCACCATTCCCGGTCCGAGGAATCAAGCACTGCCATCGATGGCGGAGCCAGGGTTCTTTTCCAGTAGGTGTAGAGACTTCGGCGATACAGCTTATCTCCTTTGTCCTGCTTGTAGCTGAAATTGCTCGCCTCTTTCCACATTCTAGCCGGCTGATAAGGCTTCACCGAGGCCCCACCGATGTCTGCGACGAGGAGCCCACTCGCCACCAGAGCCTGGTCGCGGAGCATGCTGCCCGGCAGTTTCAGACGAGGCGCACGAGCAAGGAAGACATTATTGGGGTCTTTCTCAAGATCACCCTCACGAAGGGCAGAGGACTGGCGGTAGGTCCGACTCATCACCAGCGTCTTAAGCATGTGGCGAGTGTCCCACCCGGACTCCCTGAATTCGATCGCGAGCCAGTCGAGTAGATCAGGATGAGTGGGCAGGCTGCCCTGAGTGCCAAAGTCTTCGGCCGTCTTGACCAGGCCGGTTCCAAAGATCATTTGCCAGTACTGATTCACCGCAACGCGGGCCACCAGCGGATTCTCCTCGCTCATCAGCCACTTGGCAAAACCAAGTCGGTCAGCCGGGAGGTCGCCCAATCCGGGGAATACCTCAGGGACGTCCGACAAAACCACCTCACCACGATTGTGATATTCACCCCGGATGCGGAAGAAGGTATCCTTCGGTTCCGGTGCTTCCTCCATCACCATTGACGTGGGCAGGGAGTCAACAAACCGGACGCGCTCCGACTCGATCTTCTTCACAGCTGTCACGCGTCTTCGGTCCTGCTCGACAGCACCGTGGTCGATAAAGTAAGACCGCAGCTTGGCCGCCTCGCTCCCGGTTCGCTCCTCGGCCTTCTTCGCCAGGATCTCCAGGAGGGAAGAACGTTCGGCAAGAATCACGACCTCCTCTTCGCCGAAGGTGCGACCGCTGTAGACCCTCAGGTCACCGACAACTCCCTTCCAGGGTTTTGCGTGAGTACTGCCCCCCACCATGAGAGGGGCGTTGCTGTTACCGGCAGTGTTACTGTTAGTGTTATGAATCTCTCGGGTTTCAGCTTTCTCACCGTTAATCCAGATGGAGATACCGCGGGCTCGCTGGGTACCATCATTGGTCAGAGTGACATGTACGGTCTCTCCGGGCTCAAATGTCCGGACTGTCTCCAGCATTCCCACACCCGCAATCCACCGGGAAACCAGGGCGAACCGAAGGTGCCCATCCTTGAAGTTCACAAAGAATCCTTTTCTCGTGGTGCTCTTTCCTTCATTGGAGAGCACCGCTCCCCGATCCACCTGACCCGGTGTCATCTGAAACGCCATCGTGAAACGCTTTTCGCTCGCAATGCCGGTCACCGGTTCCAGCTCAACGAATTCCTTACCGTTCGTTTCGATCGGCTCTCCAATGGCGAAGTGCTTGGTCAGTCCCTCGGCCAGCAGCACTTTCGTCAGATCCGGGTTCGCCTTCTCCCAGGCCATCTGGCGGCGGGCCACACCCGACTCAAATTCATCCAACTTCTTCTGCGCATCCTTGAGTCGATACTCGATCTCGGACAGCTTGGCTGCCTGTTCACGAGTCGGTGCACGAATCCACGGCTCTGAGTTGCCGAATTTGATCGCCCGGCCTGACTCCGTGATATTGTCGAAGAAAGAAATCAACTGGTAGTAGTCCTTCTGAGAGAGCGGATCATACTTGTGATCGTGACAACGGGAACAGGCCATGGTCAGGCCCATCCACACTGTCATGGTCGTGTCGACCCGGTCGACCGCGTTCTCTAACAAAAACTCTTCGAGGACTAGTCCAGATTCAGAGTTGTAGCGATTGTTTCGATTGAAACCCGTCGCAATAATTTGGTCCATGGTCGCGTTCGGCAATAAGTCACCGGCCAACTGCTCGATCGTAAACTGATCGAAAGGCATGTTGTTCTTGTAAGCTTCAATGACCCAGTCGCGCCAGCGCCACATCGTGCGCGGTCCATCGTTCTGATAGCCATCCGTATCGGCATAGCGGGCCGCTTCCATCCACTGCCAGGCCATTCGTTCAGCGTGGGCATCACTGTGGAGCAGTCGGTCGACCAGCTTCTCGTAGGCATCCGGAGACTCGTCCGCAAGAAAAGCGTCCACCTCTCCCACCGACGGAGGCAAACCGGTGAGATCGAGAGAGACCCGTCGAATCAGGGTTTCCTTCTCCGCCAGGGTCGAAGGCTCCAGATCTCGGTCCTGCAATGCTGCGAGAACGAAATGATCCACCGCGTTGACTGCGTCGTCCGCGTTCGTAACCTCCGGCAATTCGCGCTTCACCGGCAGCTCAAAGGCCCAATGTTGTTGCCAGGGTGCGCCCTGGTTAATCCAGCGCTCCAAAAGGTTTTTCTCCTTGGAAGTCAGCTGACGGGACTCCGGCGGCGGCATGACGTAGTTGGGATCCTCGTCATGAATCCTGAAAAACAACTCACTGTCCTCCGCGTCCCCTTTGACGATGGCGGCGTAGCCACCGAGGTCACGCAAGGCACCTTCCTCTGTATCGAGACGGAGGTCGCCCTTGCGCTCCGCTTCGTCAGGACCGTGACAGGCAAAGCATTTGTCGGAAAGAATCGGGCGGATGTCGCGGTTGAACTCAATTCCCCCCATCACCGCGAATTCGCCGTTGCTCGCTGTTTCAGGGTGAACATTAGAAGCACCGCCGACGCCGTTCATGCCGGCGCGATCATAGCGTTCCTCGGCGGTCATGGACTTCGTCGCTTTTCGTTCACGCGGAACTTCGACCACTTCCACCGGCTCCTCGTCTTTCGGCCCTGTGATCGCCGCGCCGACGATTAATGCCGCTGCAATTCCCGCAGCGACCCACAACCAACGGCGCCAGTCAGCACTTTCAGCAGCAGCCACCGCGGCTTCAGCCGGCATGCTGACCACCTTCTCATCCGATGTCGCCTTCCCGATGCCGTAAAGCAGCCCCTCGACCTGGGCGTGATCAAGATAAAGCTCCCGGGCTTCATAATCCGAAGCGAGCAGCTGCTCGAGTTGGTCGAGTTCTCCCTCGGAAATTGTACCCGCCTCGAGGCGGGACAGGAGTTTGGCCAGTAAGTCGTGTTCCATGGTTAGTCGAGGGGTCGAATCGAGCTGTCCCCCAGTTGAGATTCAATACAGCGCAGCAGGCTGTCGCGGCAGCGGAAAAGCAGCTGGGAAACCGCATTGGGCTTCAGCCCCATTCGATCAGCAATGACCTGCACACTTTCACGCCGGAAATAACGCCTTTCCACCGCATCGCGCTGGCGTTCGGGCAGCTTTTCAAGGCACTGCTGAAGGTGGCGCTGACGACGTTCGATCGAGGTTTCCTTTTCCTCCGTCCGCTCTGCCAGCGTTTCGACAAGCTCATCAGAGAAAGGGACATGATCACCACCGCGACGGGACTTGTCGCGATGTTGAAGCACCTGGTAGCGGGCCACCTGGAAAGCCCAGGCGCGGAAGTTTGATCCCGGCTCAAATTGATCCGACTTCTCCCAGAGCACCTGGTTGGTGTTCTGAAGAATGTCTTCTACCTCGGCCCCCGGACCCGCGAGGGCGCGGATCAAACCGAACAGGCGCCCCTGGTGGGCTTCCAGGAGTTTCTCAAATTCAGCCGGGTCGTCAGATGATGTCGCTGCCACGTTCACAGTGTTTCCAGGGATATCCGTCTACCTGACTCATCTTACTGCAAAAACGGCGGGTTTTTGTGGCGCATCAGTGCCAGCGGACCGCACTATCCCCAACCCTGCGGGGAAACGGAGAACCTTTCGCAATGTTTACCAAGGCTTCCCGCCTCAAATCCCGCAGCTTTACCGTCATGAATGCTCAAATGTGCCGACTTCTCAGCATAATCTTTTTTAAGCCGGGATCTTCTCAACCTCCATCAAACTTTCCTAACCTCGGCATTCCACAGAAAAGCCCCACCCATTCGGGTGAGGCTTTTCCATAAATGGTAATGAAAACTGGAACAGATCAGGAATCAGCCCCTGGGTTTTTCTCGAGCACCTTGTCGATAAGACCGTAGGCAGCCGCCTCTTCGGCGGGCATGTAGTTGTCACGATCAGCGTCACGTTCGATGTCCTTAACTGTCTTTCCAGTGTGGAAAGCGAGGATCTCGTTAAGGCGCTTCTTCAACGAATACATGAACTCAACGGTCCGTTCCACGTCGGAAGCAGTACCCTGAGCACCACCGGAAACCTGGTGGATCATGATGTGTGAATTCGGAAGCGCGTAACGCTTGCCCTTCGTTCCCGCAGTCAGGAGAACAGCTCCCATCGAGGCGGCCATACCCATACAGTAGGTATTCACATCACAAGTCACGAACTGCATCGTATCGTAGATTGCGAGCCCTGCCGTCACGGAACCACCGGGGCTGTTGATATAAACGTTAATATCCTTGTTGGGATCCTGCATCTGCAGGTAGAGCATCTGGGCGATGATGTAGTTTGCCAGCGGATCGCTGATACCTTCGCCGATGAAGATGATGCGGTCCTTCATCAGGCGGGAAATCAGATCAAACTGGATCATGGAGTTCCCTTCCTTTTCAATCACGCTGACGTTCTTGACCGGATCAATGATCCGATGCTGCAGGTGAGGAGGGAGAAGTGGGGAGAGTTCTTGTACGTCGTCTAAAGACATGGCAGGTGAGTTATGGAAAGTTTACGTGTGGAACAGGTCAGTCGTCCGGGAAAACAAATTCCTTACTTTTCCTCGGACGGAGCTTCAACCTCGGTGACCTTAGCATTCGAGCGAAGAAACTCAATGGTCTTGGAGATGACGATGTCCTGATGAATATTCTCGAATCCGTTGTTGTCACGGAGTTCACGGGCAAGCTTCTTGACCGGGCGGCGCTGCTGCTGCGCCATCATCATGACGCGCTGGGAAACCTCTTCCTGTGAAGCAGAGATGCCTTCCTTTTGAGCGATCTCCTCGAGAATGAACATCGTCTTCACGTTGTTCTTCGCCTGCGTTTCAGCGCTCTTCATGAGGTCTTCCTGGTTTTCCTCGATGTCGCCTTCGCTCATGCCTTGCTCATAGCCGCGGGAAACCAACTGGTTCACCTGGCGCTGGGTTTCGTTGAAAACGATGTGCTGAGGCAGGTCGAACGTCATTTCATCGTTGAGGTGAGCCAGAATCTGGTTGTCGATGACCTGGTTACGGCTCTGTGCCATCTGCTGCTCGAACTGTGCGCGCACATTGTTCTTGAGATCGTCGAGAGACTCGGCACCCATGGCCTGAGCGTGGGCGTCATCCAGGGTCGGGAGCTCGCGCTCTTTGACCTGGGTAACTTTGATCTCATAGGTCACGGTCTTGCCGGCGACGGCCTCAACCGGGAAATCTTCAGCAAACTCGGCGTCAAAAGTCTTGGTGTCGCCAGCGCACATACCGTCAACCGCCTTGGAAAGACCGGGGATAAATTCACGGGGCTCTTCACCCTCCTCCGGAACGTCGGCCCAGTGGCTCTCACCCTTGGCAAGCGGTCCGGCCTCTTTTTCAAGCTTTTCCTCGAGAGGCTCGCCATCGAGCGTGCCGGTGTAGTCCACCACAACGAGGTCAGTGGGCTGAGCAGCGCGATCCACATCGGTCGGGACGGCCTGTTGCTTTCGCATGTTGTCGAGGTATCCGCCGATCATGTCGTCGGTAACTTCCATCTTCTGAACTTCGACTTCGATCTCCTTGTAGTCGGCCACTTCCACTTCGGGCTCGGTCACCACCTCAACGGCCAGCATGTAGGAACCGTCAGCTTCGAACTGCTCGCGCTCGACCTGGGCGATACCCAGGATGGCGAGATTCTCTTTTTCGCGAGCTTCGCCGTAGGCAGAGCGTGCAAGGCGGTCCTTAAGTTCGCCCTCAATGTCAGCAGCATAGCGCTTTTCGATCACTTTGGCGGGAATCTTACCGGGGCGGAAACCGGGCACTTTGGCCTGAGCGGAATAGGCAGCCACGATCTGCTTATGGGTATCGGTCACCGTATCAGCCGGGATCTCGGCCGAAAGGCGGGCTTTGCACTCGGGAAGGCGTTCTACAGTAATGTTCATAGTTTCGGCTTTTTAAGGCAGGAAGGGGATCCTTCAAAAGAGGGGCGGGAATCTAGATCAAGCCTTTCTGCTTTGCACCCGATAAATTTCGGACTTTTTTGGAGCAGAAAACCGGGCAAAAAAGTGCTGCTGCCTGAAGTTCAAGCTTCGAGAAAAGCCTCCATGTCTGCCGGCAAGGGACATGCCCAGTCCTGATCTTTCCATCCGAAACCCGAGGCGTGCAGCGCCTGGCGCTTCAGCAGCAATTGCTCCTGAAGCGCTGAAGTCCAACCAGTTTCTATGAAATTGAGGTAACAGTTCTCGTCCGGCCCATAGATTTTGTCTCCGACGATAAAATGCCCTGCGTGAGCTGCATGGACGCGGATCTGGTGCATTCGACCCGTTTTAGGGAAGCAGCGCAGCAATGCGAAGCGATCACCGTTGCTGGTAGCCTTCTCGAAGCGTTTCACCACCTCGAATCTGGTCTTACTGGGCTTTCCGTCCGGGTGAACCATCTGTTTCACCCAGATCGGCGACTCCAACAGCTCTCCCTTGCGGAGAATAGGCTCCTCCACGGTGAATTCGTCCTCCTCCGGCCAACCCCAAACCAGGGCGTGATAGGATTTGCGAAACTCCCTCTTTTCCATGGCAATACTCAGTTCCCGGGCCGCCTCCTTGGTCTTGGCAACAAGAACGATCCCGCTCGTCTCCCGGTCGAGGCGGTTAATCAGGGAAAGCTGCCCACCATTGGCTAACTCATAGACGCAAAGAGCTTCGAGGCCATCAAGCAGAGTCGGCGGATTGCCCGGAACGGAAGGGTGGACCAGAAGATGCGGCGGTTTATCAACCAGCATGAAGTCGTCGCTTTCATGCACGATAGAGAATTCCGGGGTCTGGAGGCGCAGGTCGATACCTACTCTTAATCTTGATCCTGCTCTTAATCTTGCTCTTTTCGCACCGTTCGACCCACCTGGCACGGAGCAAGATCAAGAGTAAGAGCATGAGCAAGACTGGCTCGTGCCCCGCCAAATCACTGGACTATCCCCCCTTTTGCGTTAGTGGTTCTCCCTTTGAACCCTACCTGGTTTGCTACAACCCATGTCGGCTCCGAAACAACAAACCCTAGCCTCTTCAGCCACTGTCACCGGCACTTCTCTCCACACCGGAGAGCAAGTCAAGCTGACGCTGAAGCCCGCTCCTGTCGATCACGGCATCAAATTCCGCCGCATTGATCTGGACGACCAACCCTTCATCGACGCTCACGTTTCCAAGGTGCAGACCGTCGAACGCGCCACGACGCTGGCCCAGGGTTCCGTCAAAGTGCACACCGTTGAGCACGTCATTTCCGCCCTCGTCGGCATGGGAGTCGACAACGCCATTGTTGAAATGGACGCTAACGAGCCACCTATCGGAGACGGTTCCGCCCGCCCTTTCGTCGACTGCATCAAGAAAGCCGGTATCGAAGAGCAGGAAGCCTACGCCTCCGTCTTCGAAATTCGCGAGCCCATTCATCTTGAAACCAAGGGCGGCTCGCTTATCACTATCGTGCCGGACAAGGCCTTCCGGGTGTCCTGCACCCAGGTCGGCCCTGGCGGCCGCATGACCCAGTTTTACTCCACCGAGGTCAATCCCGAGACCTACGAGAAGGAAATTGCCGACGCCCGCACCTTCGTTTTCTACGAGGATGTCGAACCCCTCCTTGAGAAAGGTCTTATCAAGGGCGGCAGTCTGGAGAACGCCATCGTGATCAAAGGTGACTCCGTCATGAGCAAGGAATCCCTCCGTTACACGGAGGAATTCGCCCGCCATAAGATTCTCGATGTTATCGGTGACCTCATGCTCAGCGGAAAGCGCTTCATGGGTCACGTCATTGCCGTGAAGCCCGGCCACGGCCCCAACACCGAGATGGCTGCCAAGTTGGCCAAAACCTACGAGCAGACCCTTTCCATGGTGCCGCCTGTCACGATTCCGACCGGTGAAGCCGTCATGGACAACGTCGAGGTTCAGAAGGTGCTACCTCACCGTTACCCCTTCCTCATGGTCGATCGTGTGGTCGGCTTTGAAGGCGACATGAAGTGCACCGGCGTCAAGCAGGTCACCACCAACGAGCCTTTCTTCCAGGGACACTTCCCCGGACACCCCGTCATGCCCGGCGTCCTTCAAGTGGAGGCCATGGCCCAGGTCGCCAGCATCGTGATTCTCCGAACTCCCGAGAACCAGGGCAAGATTGGTTACTTTATGAGTGCCGATAAGGTAAAGTTCCGCAAGCCGGTCATGCCTGGAGACACCCTCATCATTGAGTCCGAAATCCTCAAGGTGCGCCGCAACATTGCCTACGCCCAGTGCCGCTGCCTCGTCAACGGCGAAGTCACTTCCTCCTGCGATCTCAAATTCGCAATCGTCACCTGAGGTTTCAGTGAATACACTCTTCCTGCAGATCTGCTGACCAACATGGCCAACGAGATTCATCCGACCGCAATTATTGATCCCGGCGCCGAGCTGGATGACAACCTTGTCGTCGGTCCCTACTGCGTCATCAACGCAGGTGTCAAACTCGGCCGCGGCTGCCGCCTCCACAACAATGTGACAATCGAAGGCCCAACCGAAATTGGCGAGGACAACGAATTCTACTCCTACGCCTCCATCGGCCAGCGCACTCAGGATCTCAAATACGACGGGGAGCCGACCTATCTCAAGATTGGCAGTGGCAATACCTTTCGCGAGTTCGTCACGGTTAATCGAGCTACTTCTGCCGGCAACTCCACTATCGTGGGTAGCCACGGCAATTTCCTCGCCTACACTCACATCGGTCACGACTGTATCGTCGGAGACCACGTGGTATTTTCTAACAATGCCACTCTCGGCGGCCACGTCGAAATCGAGGACCACGTTATTCTGGGTGGCCTCACCGGCATTCATCAGTTCTGCCGAATCGGAGCTCACGCCATCACCGGCGGGTTCACCAAGATCGTTCAGGATGTTCCTCCCTACATGGTCGCAGACGGGAACCCGGCCCGCACCCGTGCCATTAACAAAATTGGCCTGGAGCGTCGCGGCTTCTCCGATGAAGCGCGGAAGGCGATTAAGTTCGCCTATCGCACTCTCTTCCGCGAAGAGCGCAATGTGACCGACGCGCTCGACGTCCTCCGCCACATGGAAGACCGAACCGAAGAAATCGATCACATCATCGCTTTCGTCGAAAAGTCCGAGCGCGGTTTGCACTGAGCCATCCCGGAAACCAAGACCGCGAGACCGGCCCCTGACTTTTGGCGGGGGCGCATTTGTCCCGTTTGCGCTATTTCTCGAGGCTATCAATTTCGGGGCGTCTCCTTATACTTTCCCGAAATGAAACCCTTCGCCACGCTCTTATCAGTCGCTTTCTTCTTCATCAGCGTCTCACGCGCTGAACATCCCAACATCATTTATATCATGGCCGACGATCTCGGCTGGGCGGAGCTGGGCAGCTACGGGCAGGAGAAAATCAAGACCCCGCATCTTGATCGCATTGCGGCCGAAGGCATGCGTTTCACCCAGCACTACACCAGCGCCCCGGTCTGCGCGCCAGCGCGCTACTCGCTCATGACCGGCAAGCACGGCGGCCACTCCTTTGTTCGTTCCAACTACGAAATCGGAGACTGGGACAGCCACCAGGGGCAACTTCCACTGCCCGCCGACGAAACCACCATTGCTGAACTGCTCAAAAGCAAAGGTTATGCCACCGGCGCTTTTGGAAAATGGGGGCTCGGCCAGCCCGGATCCGAAGGCGATCCCCTGAAACAGGGCTTCGATCGATTCTACGGCTACAACTGCCAACGCCACGCCCACAACCTCTTCCCCGAATACATTGTCGACCAGGACGAGCGCGTTCCACTGGAAGGCAACACCGCAACCGTTTACGGCAAACACTACGCGCCGAAGCTCATCGCTGACGCAGCTCTCGCCTTCGTCGATGAGAACAAGGACGAACCCTTCTTTCTCTACTATCCGACCATCATTCCCCACCTCGCTCTCCAAGTTCCCTACGACGAACTGGGCCCCTACATCAACGAGTGGAAAGAGACGCCCTACACCGGAAAGAGCTACCAACCGCACCCGACTCCACGTTCTGCTTACGCCGCCATGATCAGCTTCATGGACAAGCAAATCGGGCGACTCCTCGACAAGCTCGACGAACACGGACTCGCCGAGAACACCATTATTTTCTTCACTTCAGACAACGGCACCACCTTCCTCAAGGATCAGGTCGATTACGAGTTCTTCAACAGTGTCGCTGGGCTCCGCGGGCTCAAGGGCGAGGTCTACGAGGGAGGTATCCGCGTTCCTTTGCTTGTGCGCTGGCCCGGAAAGATTGAGCCGGGCCAAACCAGCGATCTTCTCAGCACTCACTACGATGCGCTCGCCACCATAGCCGACATTACCAACGTGCCGCTCGACCAGGAACATGACGGCATCAGCTACCTCCCCACCCTTCTGGGCAATGACCAGACTGAGCACGACTTCCTCTTTTGGGACTTTGCCGGCTATGGCGGTCAGGTCGCACTGCGGCAGGGAAACTGGAAAGCGATTGTCCCGAGCGTGAAAAATAATCCCGCAGGCAAAGTCGAGCTCTACAATCTGGCCGATGATCCATCGGAGAAAACCGATCTCTCCGGCAAACATCCCGATAAGGTCGAGGCTTTCACCCGGCTCATGATCGAATCCCGTGATGAGCCCGAGATCGAGCGCTTCAGATTCTGGAAATACGAGTGAGAGACCCGCCAACGAACGCCGACGAACGCCGACGAACGCAGAATATTCCGAAGGGTCGATCCCTTCCGCTTTCTACAATCCTAACAATGCCCGAACTCGCTGAAGTTGAATTCAATCGCAAACAATGGGATCGCGGCCTCGGCCAACCCATTAAGAAGATAGCCACCCATCCCAAGGCCCGCATTTATCGCGACATCGCTGCCGCTGCGGTGCAGCGCGGGCTCAAGGGCCGTGACTTCATCCGCAGCCACGCCCACGGCAAACAAATGATGTTTGAGTTTTCCGGCGGGGCCTGGCTCGGGCTGCACCTCGGCATGACCGGCAAGCTGCACACGCGTCCATCAGGTGCTGAAGTTGAGAAGCACGATCATCTCGTCATCAATCTGACTGAGACCCAGCTCATTTTTACCGATCCGAGAATGTTTGGAAAACTGACCCTCGATCTTACCGACGATGGCGCTGCTCCCGACTGGTGGCAATCCCTTCCCCCACAACCGCAGGACTCCGGCTTCACCAAGACCAGTCACCTCACCTTCGCGCGGCGCTTTCCCAAGACACCGATCAAGACGCTGCTGCTCGACCAGCGCGGCTACCCCGGCATCGGCAACTGGATGGCCGACGAGATTTGCTGGAAAGCAAAGATCCCCCCGCAATCTCCCACTGGAACCCTGACCAACGAACAACTCAATTCAATTTGGAAGCTGACCCGACAAGTCTCCCGGGACGCCATTCGTATCATCGGAACCGATTGGAGCACGCCTCCGAAGAGTTGGCTTTTCACGCACCGTTGGAAGGACGGCGGAATCTGCCCACGACGCGCCTGTGACAAGGCGGAACTCGTGCGCGCCGACCTTCGGGGACGAACTACCTGCTGGTGTCCGGTTTGCCAAGCTGGCTGATTCGGAAGATTAGCATCTTCCGCTACGAACCAAAGACACTCGCCTGCTGCTCCAGCGGCGCGAAGAAGAGTTGGGGTGGTACTAATCTGGACAAAACAAGGGCGGACCCTTTCGGTATCCGCCCTTTGTAAATCTATCAGGGTCAGGTGATCGAGCTAACCCTGTGCGTTCGTTTCGATTACCCGCGCAGAGCGTCGAGGATGTATTCGCTCGCCCGGAAGTTCTCGATGATGACTTCTTCTTCGTGTCCCCGCTTCATACGCACCTGCTTAATATTAAAGTTAGGTGTCTTGTGAGGAGCGAAGAGAATGTCGTCGTGGGTCGAGTTCTCGTGCTTCTTGAACATGTCAGGGATGATGTCACCACCGAGATGATCGTCGCGACCGGTGGCAAGGTGACAGGTGCCAAGCACCTTCTCGTCCTGAATGTCAGCGCCGGAAACAGGCAGCACCTGGGTGCCAAAGCCAAGCTCGCCAAGAGTTCCGGTCATAGGATCGTCGGCGAGGCGGGCGTTATGGGCATCGATGGTTTCCTGATTACCCTCGATCAAGGTAGAATGAATGATGTTGCGATTCTTCACTTTCAACACTCCGAGGGTGCCGTCTTCGTATTTCATCGGAAACTGGCCGTTCGCGTCGACCGGAACGAAGTAGACTTCGCCTGCCGGAAGATTAGCCACGTCAGGAGTCGTGCCGCGGCAGAGTCCGTGAGACTTTTGCGCCTCCTGTCCATCGAGGTCGAGATCAGCTGTTAGAATAGAGCCGTCTTCGAGTTCAAAGTCGATTTCCATCGAGTCAGCCTGAGTCATGGCGAGACGCATCTTTTCAGCATCAGCACTGACCTCGTCGTAGTCCACGGCAAGGCCGGAGTTGAGGATGATGTCGTTGACACCGTGAAGGGTGGCGCCGCGGAAGCCAAACTCTTTGCACTTCGCCGTCAGCGGGGCTGTCGCCGAATAAGTCGAGACGCAGAGAATGATATCGTAGTTGGGATAAATGTCGCGGTCGAGACTGAGTTCATTCCCTTCCCCGTCGTATGCTTCGTCCTTGAGGTCGAGATTCGAACCGTAAGTCATGGGAAAGGCGAAGAGTTCGCCGCCACTCATTCCGAGAGAGTCCATCCCTCCGTCTTTGAGGCCGAGGTAAAACTCTTCGTAGGCTTTGCGCTGGATTTCATGCCCTTCGGCTTCGAGAAAGCGATAACCCTTCATCAGGCTGGTATCTTCGAGGTCGATAAGGACACAAACCTTGCAGCCTTGGGTGGGCTCAAAAACCTGACTGAGCAAACGCTCGAGTCTGAACTCGGGAAAGGCACGTTTTTCTGGATTTAAGATGATTTCGCGGTCGAGTGTAGCTACTGACATGTCGTGTAGTGGTTGGTTCGTTTCGGTGACTCCTGTTGAATGAAAAATTCACAAGCTAACAGAATTCAATCTCACACTACGTGAGTCAGACGTTAGAGGGCCGAAAAAAATCAAAACAATCCTGTCATTCCCTAACGGTCAGACAGCTTTCGATGCCCGGATTGGGCTTAATTGACCCTTGATCTGCCACCATTGGCCGGGGTGCTCGGAAAAAAGGTGATCAACCTCCGAAAGAACCTCCAGAGTATAATCGCAGTACATTTGCGAGAGTCCCTTTGGTTGATGGAAGTGCCATGTGAATAACTTCTGTCGCTCCTCGTCAGCGCCGAAAAATCTCAAGGTCACACGGTCAAGTTTGTGGTTGGCATTCACCTTCTTGGGCGAGTTATTCACAACCTTTTCCACAGAGTTATTCACAAATTGTTCCCAAACGGGGCGAAGGGCTTCCGATTCACGGACGAAAGCTGCCAAATCGCCAGAGAGCCGACGACGTCGGTCAAATCTCATCTTTCGTTATTCGGCGAACACCTACATCAAGGCAGTGACAAAATTCACGCCAACCCGCACTGGGCTCATCAAAAAAACCGTGCCATCTTCTCGACAACCATGATCAAATTTCTTCACACCCGTATCCGTGTCAGCGACCTTGACGCTACCATTGCCTTCTACGAGAAACTCGGCTTCAGTCTGACCCGCCGGACCGACAAGTCACCTGCCGGCAACCAGCTCGCCTTCCTCGAACTCGACGGCAATGAACACTTTCTCGAGCTTTGTCACTCACCTGATTTCAAGGTGGAGTTCCCGGAAGACCTCATGCACACCGCTGTGGGAGTTGAAGACATCATGGCTTACTGCGACAAGGTCGAGAAAGACGGCATCGAAATCTGGCCGGAAGACTGGCGCGAGGCTTTTCCCAGCGGAACGAAGATCAAGATGGCCTTCGTCACCGACCCCGATGGATACGAAGTCGAGATTCTGGAACGCTGATCCAGACAGACTCCTTACCCATTTTCTAAAATTTTCCCCGTTCACATGGCAATCAGCCCCCTGACACCCTTCTGGATTTAGTTTAATTTTAGATTATGTTAATTAATTTTTGCAGTTCAGCCTTCCAAAGCTTAACTTTCTGACCGTTTTTGGAGGTAAATCCCTCAGGAACAATGAACTGGCTTCGATTGGTGATACCGATGGCGGTGATGGCGGCAACACTCGCCATCCTCCCCGGTTGTAGAACCGCTCCTGGGTCGACGAAGGCGACCGTTTGGGAACGGGAACTTGGAGCCGTGGCTGAAACGCCCATCAGCCCTAACCAGGCGCACCAGGAGCTGAACCTGAAGGTCGATCTCATTCCCAAGGGCAAGTATGGCCGCCGCATCTTTCGCGGGATGCAGCCGCGCTTCATCACGATTCACAGCACTCAGAACCCCACCGGTGACGCCTACGCCCACGCCAAAGCGCTCAACCGAGGGGCTCTGCGAGGCGGCGTGGTCGGCTACCTCTGCTGGCATTTCACTGTCCAGGAAGATACGGTCATCCAGCACATCCCTACCGATGAGCGCGGCGAACACGCTGATTTCAACGGCCCCGGCAACCGCTACTCCATCGGCATCGAGATGTGCGAACACCGGGGCAACGACCAGGTCGAAACGATGGAGCGCACCGCCAAGCTCGCAGCGACGCTGATGTATTACCATAAGATCCCGATCGAAAATATCCGCGCTCACTACCATTGGCCTCGTGAGGGCTACGAGACCCCGAACAAAAATTGCCCCCACTTTCTCCTCGAAGGTGGCCGCCCCGGAACGACCTGGCGCTGGTTCGTGGGAAGAATCAATCGCCACCATGAAAGACTGGTCGCCCACGACGAGTATCTTCGTGAGAAGCAGAAACAGGAAGAACAGGAGCGCCGCGCCCGAGAAATAGTTGGCTCCCCTTACCTTCACCGCTTTACCCTGATCGGGAGCCTTGCCTAGGCGGGGTTTCGCCATACCAGTGAACAGGCGGGGTCGGTTGCGTTCTTTCGAGACTCTGTAATATTTGGCAACCAATCACGACACACCAAATTCCGGGAAGTCCATGACTCCACGTCTCCCATTTTTCATTGCGCTGGCCCTGCTGATGACATGCTTTCAGCCGTCCACGGCAAAAGCGAAACTCGATCCCAGCGACGAATACATCCTGCTCGTCGGCGGCCCCTCCCTTCTGGAATGGGAGAACTACCGACGCGAGGAACACCGCCACGACCGCTGGTGGGGCAATTTTGTCCGGGCTGCCCGCATTCGCATTCAGCAGCTCCAGAAAGCCACCAACGAGGAAATTAACATCACCCTGTTGGTCTACCGCCCCGGCTACGTGACCCGTTCCCGAGAAGACGGGGACCCACTCATTTCCCACATTGAGAGCGTCCGCGACAAATACAAGGTCCGCCTAGTCTGGTTCAGCACCACTTCGGAGATGATCAATTACGTGAACCGTGGCCAGAACCGCTCCCAGATGAAGGTGTCCGGGTTCGAGTATTTTGGTCACTCCAACAAATACTGCTTTGTCTTCGACTACAGCAACGAGATCCTCGGAGCGTCCAAGGTCTTTCTCCATCAAAGCCAACTGAGCCAATTCGAACGCAAGGTTTTCGCCAAGGGCGCCTACTGCAAGAGCTGGGGTTGCCACAGCGGCGAGTCGATGTCGGGCGCTTTCCGGAAGGCTACGGGCCGCAAGATGATTGGGGCTGTCGGCAAGACGGACTATTCCGAAGTTTGGAAGCAAACGCTCCCCTTCGTCTCTCCCGGCGGGCGCTGGACCAGTTAATTCTCGCCCGTTGACTCACCTCGTCGCTATTGGCCGGGACGGATTTTTGCAACAATCGCGTGAAATTCGCCGAATTCGTGGTCCTTTTCCCCCCGGAACCGGTGTCGGATCCGAAAATCAACCTGATCTTTTCCCATGCAGTTCGACGAACTTAAAAAGCTCTACGACCTTCCCTTTTTCGACCTGATTCAGCGTTCGAGAAAAGTGCATGAAGCCCATTGGCCTGAGAACGAAGTGCAACTCTGCACCCTTCTCAGTATCAAAACCGGAGGCTGCTCCGAGGATTGCTCTTATTGCGCCCAGTCGGCTCGTTACAGCACGCCGGTCGAGGCCGAGCGCCTTATGGAGAAGGATGATATTCTCGAGCGCGCTAAGTTCGCTCGCGAAAACGGCTCAACCCGTTTCTGCATGGGGGCCGCCTGGAAAGGCGTCAAAGACGGCACCAAGCGTTTTGACCAGGTCCTCGATATCGTCGAATCCGTCGCCGAACTCGGAATGGAAGTCTGCACGACGCTCGGTGAACTCGGTGAAACGGAAGCCCAGAAGCTCAAGGAAGCCGGGGTAACCGCCTACAATCACAACATCGACACCTCCCCCGAGCACTACAAGAACATCGTCACCACTCACAGCTTCCAGGACCGTCTCAACACCCTGCGCCACGTTCAGGACGCCGGCATGTCGGTGTGCTCCGGTGGCATCCTCGGTCTTGGCGAAAACACCGACGACCGCCTCAAGATGCTCGAAGTGCTCAGCAGCTTCAATCCGGCGCCTGAGAGCGTGCCGATCAACTCTCTTGTTCCCATCCCCGGCACACCAATGGCCGAGCAGCAAGGGGTCGACTCTTTCGAAGTCGTTCGCATGATTGCCCTTGCACGCATCGCCATTCCGACGGCCAAGGTTCGCCTTTCCGCAGGGCGTTGCCAGATGAGTGAGGAACTGCAGACCCTCTGCTTCTTCGCCGGAGCCAATTCCATTTTCTACGGGGACAAGCTGCTCACCACAAGCAACCCTCAGTCCGAGGCCGATCAGGCCCTGCTTAAGAAGCTCGGCCTTCGCCCTCAGCAGCCCAATCGCGACCTCGAGCCGCCGGAAGCTGAAGACACTAAGCCACGCGAACCTGCCCTCGCCTGAGGCTAAAGCCTCTACCGCTTCTGTATGAAGTGGCGCTGCAAAGACCGGGTTTTCGATCTCTCCTCGCAGGGAGAGATCATGGGTATTGTCAATGTGACGCCCGATTCGTTTTCCGATGGCGGTCAATTCGATGAGGCTGATGCCGGCATCAAACACGGCCTTCAGTTGATGGAGGAAGGTGCTGCCATCATTGACATCGGCGGCGAATCAACCCGCCCCGGAGCTGACAACGTCGCCACTGACGAGGAAATCCGCCGCGTTCTGCCGGTCATCGAAGGCATCCTGGAAAAAGCACCCGATGCCTGCATTTCCATCGACACTTCGAAGGCGCCCGTTGCCAGGGCCGCGATCGATGCCGGGGCAAAGATCATCAATGACGTGACCGGCTTTCGCGATCCGGCCATGATCGAACTCGCCTCCGAAACCGGCGTTGGCGTTGCCGTGATGCACATGCAGGGCACGCCGCGAACGATGCAGTCGGACCCAAGCTACGACGATGTCATTGCCGACATCCGTTCCTTCTTCGAAGAACGCCACGCCACCCTGACTGCGGCCGGCATTGATTCGGAGGCGATCGTCTTCGACCCCGGAATCGGTTTCGGAAAAACGCAGCAACACAATCTCACCCTCCTGCGCCACCTCGATCAGTTGATTGTATCGGGACGACCTGTCCTGCTCGGCGTATCGAGAAAGTCGTTCATCGGACGTATCCTCGAGTCAGACAATATCGCTGACCGCAACTGGCCAACCGTTGGCATCACAGCACACGCCTGCGCGCTCGGGATTCCCCTTCACCGGGTTCACGAGGTGAAGCCGAATCTGAATGCCCTGCGAATGGCAGAGGCAATGAGATGATCATCCTACAGAACTAAAAATACGGTGATATAGGCGTCTCGCCGATCTGCCCAGCGTTCCTTGTATTCGGAGTGCATACCAAGGTCGTATTCCTCCAATCCCGATTCGGCGCATCGTCGGAGATTCTCTAACTGGAGCCGGTTCCCAATACCCAGCGAACGCGCCGACTCAATAAAGCTCATCTGCAATCCGCGATACTGATTGGCAAACTCAGCACCCAGAATATACGCCACATCTTCGCCCTCTTTCCCGGCAAAGAGAATCCGCAATCGGCCCGCCTCGCTCAACGAATCGATGAGGTAGCGATAAAACAGCACATACTCCTCGCCCTGAAAGATGTCCGTGCCTTCACGCCATTTGTAGGTTTGGCGCTGGATCGCAAGGATCCGTCGGAAGACTGTTTCGGGTGCTTCTGCACTCGCATCAAGAACCTCGATATCGTCGCTCTCAGGCAGCTGGCGTATCGACTTTCGAAACTTTTTCGAACGCCGCCCCAGCCAGGCCCCAAATCCGTCCCGCAGATTGATCACCATGCAGTCTGTCGCAGGGAATTCTTCATAACGAAAGGACGACTTCCCCAACTCAAGCAATCCGCGATGCAGCTCCCCGTCCTTCCTCACTCCGCCGATACAGAAGCCGGTCGGTCGTGCAGAGGCCGCCCCTTCCTTTCTCAGCATCTCGATGCATTTTTCGGTTTCACCAATCATCGGGCAATCAAACATCCACGCCGACTCCAGCGGAAACCAAATTCCCCGCCTCTGTCGATCTACGAAAACGATCCAGTTCCTGTCCTGCTCGCGGATGCAGTATTCCGGTTCACCCTCTCCTCCACTGGCATGCAGTAAACCGTTCGCCGCGCACATCCACGACGATGAAGAACAGAACTTGGCTATCTCATCCTGCGCAGCGACGGCCGCGTCAAAGGCCTCCCGACGGCTTAGAAATTCAGGGAAAGAGAGGTGAGTCATTGGAGTGAACCGCACCGGATCACTTTAAGATCGCCTGGATGATCTTCCCATCACGGCTAAGTGTCAACACGGTGGCCGAGTCCATCGGCAGCGAACCCATGAGGTCATAAAACGCTGCCACATTTCGCACCGGTGAACGATTGATTTGGTGAATCAGGTCACCCTTCTGAAAACGTCGCTCTGCCTGGGAGCCTTCCTCGACATCGGACACGAGAATAGCCGGATAATCTGGCCCAACTCCCATGGAGCCCCGCTCAGCCGACGTCAAATTCCTCACACTGATTCCAATCGCATCAACGATGGATTGGCCTGTCGTGAGTATATCGGACTTCAATCGCAGTGTGTTGGTATCCGACTTGGCCATCGCGATCACGTCGGTCTCCATCAACTTGCCTTTGCGAAGAATGATAACCTTCGATTTCTCGTCCGACTTCATCGACCGAATCCGGGTCAGGGTGTCCTCAGCCGACTGCATGACCTTTCCATCAAGCTTTGTGATGACGTCCCCTGGCATCAGGCCGGCAGCCTGAGCGGGAGATCCTTCAACCACGTTTGTGATCACAGCACCCTCGAGGCTGCGCAGTCCCACAGCGAGAGCAAAGTTTCGCGAAATATTTTCGAGCTCCAATCCAAAATACCCGCGAATCAAGGGGCGCCCTAACACAATTGCCTCAAAGACTTCCCTCACTTCGTTCGCAGGAATGGCCAGGCCGATTCCTTGCCAAACCTGCACATTCTGCTGGCCGGTAAAGATCGCCACATTGATGCCAATGATTTCGCCGCGCACATTCACGAGCGGCCCACCGGAGTTGCCGGGATTAATCACGGCATCTACCTGGAAGTACTCATTAGCGCCGTCGCTCAATTCACGCTGCTTCGCACTGATGATACCTCGAGTCACGGATTCGCTGAGGCCGAATGGATTACCCACCGCCATCACCATCTCCCCGACTCTCACCTTTTCCGAGTCGCCAAAACCGAGGGGACGGAACTTCGGCAGCGTCGTGCCCTCAGGCGCTTTGATTTTCAGTACTGCGACGTCGACATTCGGCTCGCTGCCAACCCACTCAGCCGGATACTGGCTACCGTCGTGGGTCGTCACAAGAATCTCATCTACTCCCGCGACTACGTGGTGATTCGTCACGATGTGGCCTTCTTCAGTCACGATGACGCCGGAGCCGAGGCCCGGCTCCCTGAAACGGTGATTCTGACGGCGGTATCGGAATCCCCACGGGTCGGCCGGCACCGCAGTGACAACATTCTTAATTCGCGAGGTATCGATACTAACCACGGATGGAACGACCGCATCGGTCAAATCAGCTAGAGCCAGGTTCACCTTCTCCAGCACATCCGTGTCATTCAGTTCCAGCGGGACAGCCCTCAGCAAATCGCTCTCGCCCCCAGCCTGACCCAGAACGCCACTACCCCCGATCGCAGCCGTTACGGAACGCCCCTTGAGCAGGTCAAAAATGTCATAGCGGCTCTCACGGTCAATCAAAAGGGCGTAGATACCAGCTGCCATGAGAAATGCTGCTGCAAGAACAGCCGACTGGAAGAGGAAGCGTTTCATCGGAAAAGTGAGACCTTTGGGGGTGGAAAGTGTTGAAGAGAATCTTCGGCTTTTAAAAGATTACTGGCGATCTTCGCCTTCTATTTCAATCTTATCCGAGCGGGGGAAAGACTCCACCAACTTTTGATCCTCAGGAGCGAGGTCGTTTATCTTGATGATCCACTCGATACCGGACGCATCCTGCAACACCACGTGCTGGGTGTCGTGCCTCACGAATCGGGCGAAGATTTCCTTACCAAGGTAGTTCGACCAGTCGCGGAATCCGGTCTGCATCATCTGGGCTTTCTGAACCTTGATTGATTCCAGCACCGGCAGACATCCAACCTTCAAAGAGTTAAAGTAATCGACCGGCCGCCCGGACCGGTAACCCCGAATCCCCTTCTCAACCTCGCCGTTCGGATTGAAAATCAACACATTTGGGAAACCCCGGACCTTGAACTTATCTTTGATGCGGCGAAGGGAATCGGGAGCGTCAGTCTGGTTCCTCGGGTAATTAAGATAACAGATCACAAGATTCTCTTTCACGTATTCGTTGAAACTCTTGGTCGAGAATACCTCTTCAGACAGGGCCATGGCCTGGGTATTCCAAGCACCGGTGAAGAGCAGCATGAGGGGCCGCTGCTCCCGCTGGGCCCGGGCAAAGGCGTAGCTGGGATTAATCTCCCACCAGGCGCTCTCCGGGTCATCGGGAAACACAGGAATCCTCTGGGGGCGCATATCCTGAATCAATCGCCCGCGCGACTGCATCGGCGACACGGTTGGTCCCATTGGTTTCCTTGGTGCCTCGGTCGACGGCTTCACCGGAGCCGGCTGAGGAATGGCTCCGGGAACGGAAACCCCGGGCGTCATGGGTCGATCTGTAGCAAAAGTCGGCTCTCCCTTGGGAATCGTCGTGTCGGTCGGCACCGCCCCGGGAGCTCCCGGATTAGCAGGCTGAGCCCGGATGGGTGCCTGGGTCTCAGGGATTGAGGGAACCTCCGCGGCTTCCTGCGCAGTCAGGCAAACGAGTCCGGCGAACCAACACCCCAGCACGCAAAACAGCACGCCTCTGTAACTATCCTCAATCATCGCAACTGAGACATAAACAACTAAGCACGGTTTTTCCGGATAGGAAAATTGACAATGAGCAAGAGTATTGCTCACTTTGCATCCGCTTTCTGCCGCGACACGATGGCTGCACCCAACACAAACTCCAACCTCTACAGGATAATTGTTTTTATCCTGCTTATGGTCGTTTGGGTGGCCTTCTCGGGATTTTTCGATCTTTTCCACCTGTCCCTCGGCGTCATTTCCTGCGCCATCGTCTCCTGGCTGTCCTCCGATCTTCTCTTCGAGAACCGTCAGCACAGCATGATGACGCGGATCAAGCAGGGTTTCGCGCTGATGGGCTACTTCGGCTGGATGATCTGGCAGATTGTGATCAATAACTTCTACGTATTGAAGCTCACGGTCAGTAGCCTCGACAAACTCCAGCCCCAGATCGTGCGCTACAAGTGTTCTCTCAACACCGACTTCCAGCGCTTTCTGCTCGCCAATTCGATCACGCTCACACCCGGCACCGTGACCATTAAGATCATCGGCGACACTTTCTACGTCCACGCCATCAGCGATGTTACTGCCAAAGGACTCGACGGTGAAATGGAACGGCGCATCAAGAAGGTCTTCGCCGCCGATTATGAGTCCTCAACCGAATCGACCGCATGACGTTTGAGGCTTTTGCAACGGCAGTAGGACTGATCCTTTTCCTCCTGATGATCCCCGCCCTCTGGAGAATCATTCAGGGACCAACCGCGCTTGACCGTATCGTTGCTGTGAACGTGATCGGCACCAAGACCGCCGTTCTGCTCATCATTATCGGTGTGATCTTCGGCCGCGTGGAAATGTTCGTCGACTTTGCCCTCGCCTACGCCCTCCTGAATTTCACGGGCTCACTGGCAGCAGCGCGATACCTCCACAAAACGAAAACACCGGAAAACCCGGAAGAGGAAGGTGCCACGACGGAATCATGATCATTTCCATCATCAGCGCTACCTTCATTATCTCCGGCCTCTTCTTCTTCGCCGGTGCCGCTATCGGGATCCTGCGCTTCCCCGACTTCTACACTCGCACCCACGCCGCGGGTAAAGGTGACACCCTTTCCAGTCTGCTGGTGATTACCGGATTCGCCATCTATCAGCTAAAAGGTTTTGAAAACTTTGCTGCCGACTGGCCAATCCTTCTGATCATCTTCAAATTGCTCAGCGTAAGCCTCTTTATCATTTTCACGAGCCCCACCAGCACTCACGCCCTGATGGATGCCGGCTGGGAGGAACATAACGAACCCAAAATCATGGAAGGTCGTCCCAATCACCTCGGTGAGGATTCCGACCAGTTTTAAAGTGCTGCCATGATCTTTACCTTCGATTTCGTCATCCTGATCTTCATGGTCGTCGCCGCAATCATAGCTTTGAACGTCAAAGATCTTCTCAGCGCCTCCATGATTTTTGGTATCTATGGATTCCTTATCTGCCTGCTTTGGGCGGAAATGGGTGCCGTCGATGTGGCCTTCACTGAAGCCGCGGTCGGGGCCGGGGTCAGCGCGGTGCTTTTCATTGCGACTGTTTTCAACACTAACCGCAAATCGTCTGACTGATGCTCTCGAAGGTCTTCGCTACCATCGCCGTCGTCATCACCGGCGGCCTGCTTCTCTACGGGGTCTACGACTTTCCTTCTTTCGGTGATCCGAATTCTCCGCCCAACGCGGGTGTCGAAGGCGGTGCCGACAGTGTTTCTCAATACTTCATCACCCAGACCTACAACGACTCCAAGGTTCCCAACATCGTCACTGCCGTCCTCGCTGACTACCGCGGTTACGACACCATGTTCGAAACCGTCGTCGTCTTTGCCGCTGGCATCGCCATTTTCTGCATCATGCGTTCACTTGGCAACGCCAACGATCCAGCGAGGGAAAAGGATAAGATACACTCCTTTACCCACGGTGACCACAACCGCATCATCATCGGGACGACCTGTCGCATCGTCGTCCCGATCGTTCAGATCTTTGCCCTCTACGTTATCGCCCACGGCCACTACAGCCCGGGCGGAGGTTTCCAGGGTGGTGTTCTCCTCGGGGCGAGCTTTATCCTGCTTGCCCTGTCGAGCGACCTCAACGCTGCCTTGAAGCGACTCAGCGAAAAGAATTACTTCGCTCTCGCGGCTATCGGCGTTTTGATCTATGCCGGCTTCGGCCTGGTGGCCCAGTTTCTCGGAGCCAACTTTCTTGAATACGGAGTGCTGCAACCCATTCTTTTCACCGACGGACCGGAGATGGCCCGCTCCCACTCCATGCTCGGGGTCGAGATCGGCGTCGCCTTCACGGTCATGGCGATCATGTTTTCCATCTACGCGAATCTCTCGACTCGCGGAACCCTTAAAAACGGCCTCTAAAGGCAGCCCACTACGATGGAACAATTGGTAGAACAAATCCTCGAGCCCCACTTCAATTTCTGGATCTATGTGATCCTGATGATGATCGGATTGTGGGCTGTGATCGCGAAAAACAACCTCATCAAGAAGTTGATCGGGCTTTCCATTTTCCAGACTGCGATCATTCTGTTCTACGTCTCACTCGGGGTAAAAGAGGACGCCAACATTCCGATCAAGAAGCCCACTCCGATCGAATACAGCGAGAAAGCTTACGGCAGTGAGGCTGATAACAAAAACGCCTACGCTGCCGCGGGAAAGACGGCGGCGAATGAGAAGGCTGACAGCAAGGCAGGTGACCCCCAAAAGAAGAAGGCCTACGAGAAAATAAATCCTGACAAGATCGCCAACCCGCTGCCTCACGTTCTCATGCTGACTGCGATTGTTGTGGGAGTTGCCACACTTGGTGTCGCACTTGCGATCGCCCAGATGATTTTCAAGGAATTCGGTACGCTCGAAGAAAACGAAGTGCTCAAGGTAATCAAGGGAGGTGAACAGGATGACTGATCAGTTTCCTGCCATCATTGTGCTGGCGCCGATGTTCGGATCCCTCATTGTCGCGCTGGTCGGAAACCGCGATCACCGCTTCTGCCTTCCCATCGTAGTCACTTCGCTGCTGATTTCCTTTGGCGCCGCTCTGGGCGTCACCAAAGAGGTTTTCACTTACGGTCCGGTTGATTATTTCATGGGCGGCTGGAAAGAGCCCCTCGGCATCGGCATTCACCTTCGCATTGATGCCTTCAACTCTCTTGTCCTGCTGGTGATCGGAGTGGTCTCGCTACTTGTCTCATCGTTCTCACTGCGCCGAACGGGACCCAAAAACGAGGAAAAAACGCCACAGTTCTTCATCCTTTATCTCCTCCTTTGCACTGGCCTGTTTGGCATCACTGTCACTGGCGACGCCTTCAACCTTTTCGTCCTCATCGAAGTCTCTTCGCTGGCCAGCTACGGCCTTGTCGCCATGGGCAGCAACCGCCGCGGCACTCACGCGGCGTTCAATTATGTCATCATGGGAACGGTGGGCGCCTCCTTTTACCTCATCGGGGTCGGCTACCTTTACATGAAGACCGGTTCGCTCAACATGATGGACATCCGAACCATCCTCGCAAGCAACCAGGCGATCGCAGAGTCGAATGCCATCACGATCTCTTTCTTTTTTATACTCGTCGGCATCTGGATCAAGATGGCTTTCTTCCCGCTGGCCGGCTGGCTTCCGAATGCCTACAGTTACTGCCCGTCGACGAGCTCCTGCCTGCTCGCCCCGCTCATGACCAAGGTGTCGGTCTACGTCATGATCCGGGTCATGATGAGCATCTTCGGATTCGAGTGGGTCTTCAGCAATCCATTCTGGACTGACCTCGTTGTCTGGCTCTCCGTAATCGCTATTCTTGCCGGTTCCATTTTTGCCCTCGCCCAGAGCGAAATTAAGAAGATGCTCTGCTATCTCATCATTGCCGAGGTCGGTTACATGGTGGGCGGCGCCTGGCTTGCCGACAGCGGCCGCTGGGGTCTCACCGGCTCCATTTACCACATCATCGCCGATGCCATGATGACGCTCTGCCTCTTCATCGCAGCCGGCACGTTCGCACGCAAGCTCAACGCCACGAAGATCATCGATCTCGAAGGTCTCTTCAAGAAAGCGCCATGGACTTCGGTTGGCTTTATCGTTGGTGCCCTCGCCATGATCGGGGTGCCTCCAACCTGCGGCTTCTTCAGTAAGTTCTACCTCATCAGAGGCGGTATCGATGCCGGCCACTGGGGTTTCGTTACGGCCCTGCTGATCTCCAGCCTGATCAACGCCATTCTCTTTTTCCGCATCTTTGAGATCGCCCACTTTGGTAACAAACCCGCCGAAGATCACGACCATGACCACCACGAAGAGAAGGTGGAGAAAATACCGGGGCACTGGAGTGCCCATGTCCCGCTACTCGCCAGCGCCGCCGGCATCATCCTGATCGGTGTGTTCAATGGCCAAATCGTCGAACTGATCCGGGTCGCACTCGGGGAAATTCCCGCCGTCGCCGCCAATTTGAAAAACTGAATGGATAACACGGTTAACAGCCTGCTTCCCGTCTGGGCCTGCCTTGCTTCGCTCCTGGCCGTACCGCTCATTGTGCTTTTCAGGAAGGAGATTTTTCTCCGCGAGATGTCCACCTTCATCGCCGGCTTAATCAAGTTCGGAATGGTCCTCGCGATGCTGCCAGTTATCCTCTCGGGCAAAACCATCACCACCACCCTGGTAGAAGGCATCGCCGGCATCAATGTGCCCATCGTTTTCCGGGTCGATGCCCTCGGCATCACTTTTGCTCTGGTCGCCTCTTCGCTCTGGATTGTGACTTCGCTCTACGCCATCGGCTACATGCGAGGCCTTAAGGAGCACGCCCAGACTCGCTTCTTTGCTTTCTTTGCCCTCTCCCTTTCCGCCACGCTCGGAGTCGCCTTTGCCGGCAACCTGCTCACGCTTTATCTTTTTTACGAGATCCTCTCGCTCTCGACCTGGCCACTGGTGACTCACCACCAGGACAAGGATGCCCGTTCCGGTGGGCGCACCTACCTGACTCACCTGCTCGGCACCTCGGTGGCCTTCGGGATTCCGGCGATCATTTTCACCTACCTCAAGAGCGGTGGTGACCTCTCCTTCGCCGGGTCCGCCATGCTCGCGAATCAAGACATGGATTTCCTGCCGGCTGTGGTCCTGCTGCTCGCCTTCGTCTTCGGGTTCTCCAAGGCCGGCCTGATGCCCTTTCACTCCTGGCTCCCGGGCGCGATGGTCGCCCCCACGCCGGTGTCTGCCCTGCTTCACGCGGTTGCCGTGGTGAAGGTCGGCGTCTTCTGCGTGATCCGCGTCGTCACCGGCGTCTTCGGCACCGGAGAAGACAGCATCCTGACCAAGGTGGACGCCAATCTCGTCCTCTGCTGGATCGCGGCTTTCACGATCATCACTTCCTCGCTCATCGCGATGAGCCAGGACAGTCTCAAGCGGCGTCTCGCTTTCTCTACGATTGGCCAACTCTCTTACATTGTCCTTGGCGTGGCGCTGCTGACGGATCACGCCGTCCAGGGAAGCATCATGCACATTGCGATGCACGCCTTCGGCAAGATCACGCTCTTCTTCTGCGCGGGCGCCATCTTCGTGGCTACCGGCAAGAAATACATCAGCCAGATGGACGGGCTCGGCAAAGTCATGCCGTTCACGATGACTGCCTTCGCCATCGGTGCGATGAGCGTCACCGGTCTGCCTCCGACGGGCGGCCTGCTCAGTAAGATTTACCTCATGTGGGGTGCTGCGGACGCCCAGCAGTTTGCTCTTCTCGCGGTTTACCTGATCAGCTCCGTGCTTAACGGCGTTTATTTCTTCCCCATCATTTACCGCGCCTTCTTCAAATCCCCCGAAGGCGAAAAAATTTCATCCGGCATCAAGGAAGCGCCGCTGGCCTGCGTGCTTCCGCTCAGCATCACCGCTGTCGGCTCCGTGTTGCTTTTCTTTTTCCCCGCCCTGCTTCTCAAGCTCGCCACCATGATGACCACCGGCTGATTCTGACTTTATCCTGACATGGCCACTTCACCAGACAGCGAAACACCTATCCAGGAACTGAAGCACGATACCGTACCCGGTTATCCGAAGGTATTCGCAATCGCGATCGCCATGGCCGGGCTCTATCTCGCTATCATCCTGATTTCCTCTCCGGGCAAGGTCGACTACGGCCACAAAGGCTACGGAGACAGCAACGCGGAAAAGCACGCCAAGACCGCGACTGACGAAACGCCAAATGACGCAAAAGAATCCAAATCCCACTGATTCGACCGGCTGGTTCGATAAGAAGGAGAACGTCCGAAAAGTCTTCAACTGGCTTCTTGGGGCGTGCGCTCTCCTCGTACTCATCGATGTAATTTTCTGGATCACAGGATTCGACAAGCACCCCTACCTGAATTGGCAGAAGTGGCCCGGTTTTCAGGCCGTTTACGGATTTGTTTCCTGCAGCGCACTGGTTCTTGCGGCCAATTACGTGCTTCGCCCGCTGGTAAAGCGCGACGAGGACGACTACCGGAAGGAATCGAAAGGAGGAGAGAACGATGCCTGATTTCATTCCTCCGGCTTTTATCTTCCTCATCGGCGCACTGCTGGTTCCTTTTTTCAAGGGACAGGCCCGCCAGGTCTTCGCCCTGCTCGTTCCCCTGGTTGGCTTTGCCAACTATTTCACGATCGAGAAAGGCGCGCACGGCACGTTCCAGCTGCTCGACTTCCAGCTCATCCTCGGCAACGCCGACGCCTGGAGCCTGATTTTCCTCAACATCTTCACGATCCTGTCCTTTGTCGGGATCCTCTACATCGTGCGTGACAACAAGCCGCTCGATCTTTCGGCCGGCCTGCTTTATTCCGGCAGCGCCATGGGAGTGGTCATGGCAGGAGATCTCTGCTCGATGTTCTTCTTCTGGGAGATGCTGACGATCGGCGCCGTCATGTGCATCCTGGCGCGAAGGACTGAAGCCTCCGGCAAAGCTGCCTACCGTTACCTGCTTGTGCACGTCCTCGGCGGTGTTCTCCTTCTTGCCGGTATTATCATTCACATCGCGGGCGGAGGCAGCACGGCCTTCGATAAGATCGAACTCGCCGGACCCGGCGCCTGGCTCATTTTCATCGGCTTCGGTATCAACTGTGCCTGGCCGGTGATTGGATCGTGGCTCACTGACACCTACCCCGAGGCTTCCTACGGCGGGCTGATTTTCATGGCCACCTTCACCACGAAGACAGCCATCTTCGTAATCGCCCGCGTTTTCCCGGGCGAAGACCTGCTGCTCTGGATCGGCCTCGTCATGGTGATCCTTCCTCTGCTTTACGCAGCGATCGAGAACGACCTTAGACGTGTCCTCGCCTACTGCCTCATCAATCAGGTTGGCTTCATGGTCATTGGAATTGGCCTCGGCAAGGAACTCTCTCTTAACGGCACCGCTGCACACGCCTATTGCCACATCCTCTACAAGGCACTGCTCTTTATGGCGATCGGTTCGGTCCTCTACCGCACCGGAAAAACCAAGGCCACCGAACTGGGCGGTCTCTACAAGTCGATGCCCATCACCGCACTCTTCTGCTGCATCGGTGCGCTCTCCACTTCCGCTCCGCTGTTTTGTGGTTTTGTCAGTAAGTCCATGATCATGAGCACCGCCGCCAAGCAGGGTGAATACCTGATCTGGGCCGCCCTGCTTTTTGCTTCCGCCGGCGTCTTCCTGCTCGCCGGACTCAAGGTCTGTTACTTTGCCTTCTTCTCGAAGGACTCCGGCACCCGCTGCGAAGAAGCTCCGCTCAACCAGCTCCTCGCCATGGGCATCATCGCCGGACTGAGCATCTTCGTCGGAACCTTCCCGGACTCCTCCATCTACCCAATGCTGCCCTTCGCCGAGGCAACCTACGAGCCCTACACCGTGGGCCACGTCACTGACCAGCTTGCCCTCCTGCTCTTCAGCGGTCTTGCCTTTACCCTGTTGCTTCGTGCCGGCATCTATCCAGCCGATCTTCGCGCCACCAACCTCGACTTTGATTGCCTTTACCGTAAGACCGGCCCGACCATCTACGGGCTGTTCGACAGGGTGCTGAATCAGTTCAACAAGGGCGCCGGAAATTTCTTTGTCGGCAAAGTTGCGACTGGAGCTTCCAACTTCTTCGAATCAGGTTCCGCCCGAATCCTTTGCCAAATGATGACTCCGATCTGGATGCTGGCCGGGCACAGCAAAGAACAGATCGAAGAAGAACGTCACGTGCTCTTTAAGCGAGCCAAGCGCGGGGCTTTCCCGATTGGTCTTACCGCACTTCTCGCCGTGATACTGCTTGGACTCCTCGCTGTGGTTTTCCTGGTGGAGGATTAAAAAGTCACCTCCTCTTACCTTTGCCCTCGGTGTCTTCCCGGGCTTCTTCAGCTTGGGGCTCTTTCCCGTCTTTTTCCTTTTCCAACTTGAGAGTCATCCACTCGCCGAACACGGGCTGCTTGGCCCATTCCTTCGTGTCCCAGCCGATCTGGGCTTCCAGTTCTGCACCGAGAAAACTGATCGCGGGCACTGAGAACGGCCTGCCGTCTTTTATCCGGCTGTAACGCCACTCCATTGGCGCCGACTGGGTTCGCGGACGGACCCGGCAGATCAGCTCACCGTTTCTTTCCTCATCCCAGTCGTCCGGAAACTCCGGCCTGATGATCACTCGTCCCCCTTTTCGCTCGGCCTCGGCATCAACCAGTTCCACGTAGCTCCCGCATCTCTCCTCGTGTTCCCCGCGCAACTCCTTCAAGCGCGCACGGAATCGTGTCCGCACCCGCTCCAGGTCGAAGTCAGCGGCGAGACAGGCATCCCGCCACAAGGCCATGCCGGAGAGCTTTCTCGGACCATCAGGACGACCGATGGCCATGAGGATTTTCATCGGGGCTTCATCTCCGTAAACATCCACGAGGGCCTCCACCCAGACATAGCCGGCCGGATAGGCGAGAAAAGGATCCCGCAGCGCCGAGAAAGTCCCGTTCTCAACCATCTCGCTGAAATGCACTTCGCCCCAGGTCGATGCGAGAGCGACCCAGCGCTCGTAGCCATGGCCCGCGTGCGGAGGACGGAAGAATCGGAACTCCACGTAGCTGGCTAATCCTTCGTGAAACCACCGCGCTGCGTCAAAGCTCTCTTCGAGGCGGCCCTCCGTCATCTGATCGATCAGCACGTGAGTGACCTCGTGGCCGAGAATCGCAATTGTCTCCTTGGTCGACTGTCCCTTCTGCGGTGGTAACATCCGGATCTTTTTCCAGAACGCCTGGCCCGCGTTATGCGACGCGAGCGGACTGGAAAGATCGACCGTGATCTTTTCTCCCTGCATCGATTCGGGGAACCTGAGAAACTCAGCAACCTCGTCAAAGGTCTCGTCCGCCTTCTCCAGCACCGCCTTCATTCGGTTCTCGGACTTGCGTCGATAGACGAAGTAAAAACGCTCCGTCTCCGCCGTGAGAATTTCATCCTTACCGGAAACCTGTCTCGGCGACGGTCTTGACCCGTAGGCTTCCGCATCGTCTTTCTCGTCGAAGGAAAAAGCTATGATGATGAGCCAAACCACCGGGATCAACACCAGCGCGCTCCCCCAGACCAGCTTGCCGAACCACGATTCGAGAAACTGCTTCAAGGTCTTTGAGGTACCGCCTCCACGAATCGAGAACACCCCGCAGGCAAACATCCACGCACCTGCTCCGACCACGCTCAGCACAATCAACTGAGTTTTCGGCAGGACCCAGACGTCTTCCGGATCCTCGGGTGGCTCAATCAGCATGAACGGATCCAGAAGCTCGGCATAAGGCACCTGGAAGTTTTTCAGTCCCGTCAGAAGCCAATACAACATGGCGAGAGCCAGCAGAGCCCATCGCCTCAGGAATGATAGCGCCACCAGGATGGTGATAAAAAATGCCGACTGGAAAAAGGTAAGAAACATCACCATCCCGACCGAACGCCACGGCAACTCAGGAGCGTCACTCGTTCGTGAAATAAACTCATAGATTAATGCTTCGCCAAACCAGAGCAGGTTGAGCGCGTTGATCGAGATCAGGGCCATGATCCACTTGGCGAGAAAGACCTCGCTTCGTGAGACCGGCAACGCGTCGAGGTAGGTCAATGTTCCCTCATCTTTTTCCCTGACCAGCAACCCTAACGATACCACAACGCACAACACAAACGTCACCCAGGTGATATTTCCATGACCGACCACGCAGGTGGACCAGAACGGTTTTTGATCCACGAATTCCGTGGCAAAAGTCGCGACCAGGCCAATACAGAACAGAACCCCCAGCAGCACCGAAAAGGGGCGTAAAGCGATCCATTCTTTCCAGAGGAGGGCGCGGAATCGAGTCATGGCGCATCCTCCTCTCCTTCAATCTCTTCCGGAGCATGCTTCCGGATGTAGGCCGTGGTCCCTTCGACAAATTCTTCGAGGGTGAGACCGGTAACCTTTTCAAACGTACCCCTCACCGGGTGCATGGCGTCCCAGATCACCACTCTCGAATCGACGCGGTCAACCTTCTGAACGACCGTCCGCTGCCCCAGCTCCTGCAGCTTCTCCTCGCCGATTTCCTCCTTCAAAAATCGAAATCCCATCCAGGCGACCGAGTCGGCCTCGCGCCAGCCGGCAGCATCCCGAAACGCTGCTCTCCCCAACAACTGTTCCACAGAGAAGCCGTATTCCTCGATGGTTTCGTAGGCCATTTTCTCGCGCGCTGCGATGGTCTCTTCATCGGCTTCCTCCAACTCCCACAACCCTTCGAATCCGCATACGATCCACCAACGGTGCTCCATTCCGACTCGACCCAATGAATAGGTATCGAGTGACATGCTCATGGTGTAGGCAAGCAACTGTCCCCTGGAGAATCCTTCCTCCCGATAACCCGCATACATGAGAGTGACCGGTTCCCCTTCCACCTCTTCAAACTCTATCTTCTCCTCCTCAAGTCCCGAGGTCTCGATAACGTAAATGTCAGGAAACTCCTCAGGTTCGATCCCCAGCCAGGTCACCTTCTCGAGCAGGCGGTTGGCGAGATAGTTGGCCAAAGCGATATCCTCATCGACAGGACGGTCGAGATCTTCGGGCGAGAAAAACACTCGAATCCCACCTCGCTCCTCTTCGACTGCTCCCGGCACGGAGAAAGGTTCTGCGGCAGGTTGGTCCCAAAGGGTCACCGCGATCAAGGCCGCCACTGCGCAGGCTCCAATCATCATCTTCTCACGGTAGGACATCGACTCGCCCAGCATGGCCGCGACGGAGCCTTCGCGGACGAGGCCGAGAATCATGGATACGGCGAAGAACAGGGCGACCATACCTCCCGTCCAGGCGAGGGCGGACGCCGGCCAGACCTCCCGCTCAAACCCAAAGCGGTGCATTAGCGCAAATGGAGGAAAATCACTCAGCGGCACCCGGCTGTCGACCGCCAGCCACATCAGGGTAAACCCAATCGTCAGCATGATGATGAGCCGGTATCGCCCGAGGAAGGACACCATGAAAAAGAAACCGGTCAGGAACCAGGCCCACAGGATTGCCGAGAAGAAAAGAATATAGAGGAAGGTCGGGGTGAGCACCTCACTTCCATCGGCCCTCCAGATTCCCATCAAGACTAGACCTGCTGCCATGGCTGCGGCGACCACCAGGGCGATCACCGCCTTCACTGCAACGGCCCGCCAGCGGGGCAGCGGCAATCCATCAAGAAAGAGCTGAGCTTTCTGCCGAAAATCCACCGCGACCAGCAAGTGGCAAACCACGTACAAGGGCAGCGGGATGAAATAGCTGAGGCTCGTTCCTGCGTTGGCAAAGGCCCCGGCCGTAGTACCAGTCGCCGCACTCGCCCCCATCACGATGAGAGTCAGCCCCCAGGAAAACAACGTCAGCAGCACAAACCACGTGCCGTGCTGCCGCATTTCCTTTCCTATCAGCACCCGATTCATCAAATCCGCGTTGTCGAGATGCCGACGCAGGCGATGAAAATATCATCCAGCGAGAGCCGCTCACCCTTCACGCCGGATGCTGCCCAGGCTTCCGCATCCGCATTCACGATGACGGGGCGGACGGATTTTTCTCCGATACCTTCGACATCAAACTCACGCCAGATCTCAAATCCTATCGGAAGGGGTTGTCCTGGTAATAACTCAATCCGCCGGACTCTCTCGCGCAACTCACTGAGCTTTCCTTCAAATCGCTTTCGGCCCCGATGAATGATGCCCACTCGATCGGCGGCGCGCTCCACCTCGTCGAGCAGGTGAGTGGAAAAGAAAGTGGTCCGCCCGTACTCGCGGGCCTGATGAGTGATGATCTCAAGAAACTCGCGGCGAGCCACGGGATCCAGCCCCGCGGTGGGCTCATCGAGAATCAGGAGCGGAGGTCGGGGCGCAATCGCGAGTGCCAGCGCCAGCTTTACACGCATGCCTCCTGACAACCCTGACACTCTTCGATTCTTGGGCACTTCCAGCACCTTGAGGAGGCGCTCATATTCGTCGCTGTCCCAGGTCGGATAAAGCCCGCCAACGAATGTTCCCAGCATCTCTGCCGTCATCCATGGGTAGAAATTCTGCTCCTGGGAAACGTATCCGATCTTCTGCTTCTGCTTCAGCGTGGTTCGCTTTGAAATTTCGCCGTGCAGGCTGATCGTACCACTGTCAGGGGCAATAATTCCCATGAGCATCCGAATCGTGGTTGTCTTGCCCGCTCCGTTCACGCCTAGAAAGCCGTAGATTTCCCCCGGGTTCACCGAGAAACTCAATCCATCAACGGCGGTAACGCTGCGGAATGAACGCCGCAACTCCTTCACTTCCAATACCGCTTTCTCTTCTACAACAGCAGGCTCAATCATTACTTCGGGAACGCTAGCTCATTCATAAAAGGAGATCAGCGGAATCGATTAGAACTCAATCACAACGCCCACATTTGAACCGAAGGTGGCAATCGTGAAAAAATATCTCAAACAGGCCTCCTTGAAACGCGATCTTATCAGATCACCATTCGTAACCTAGCTTTAATCGGAACGTATCTTCGAGGTCGGAGCTGCGGCTCACGGTGATGTTGTCGTAGTCCAGTTCAAGCTCGCTACTCAGGTTGAGGCCTTCATAGATGGGAAACTTGAGGCCGGTCCACGAGTGCCAGATCTTCTGACCGGCATCGTCCGCCCTCACGAACAAAAGGTGGCGATGATAAAACTCGAACTTGTCCTGCCAAATTTTCCGCCTGTATTCGAGGTGCCAACCGGTCGCCGCATAACTGGCGTCGGCGCTACCGATGTAATCCTCGGTCGTGTAGAACAAGCCGATCTCACTGATGAGCTCGTTTTTCTCATTTGAAAAGAACTCATAGCCCAGGGCCGGGCCTATCGTCTGTCGCAGACTCAAGCTCTTATACTTCTCCTGCTTGGCAGAGTATGAGAGTGACCAGTATGCTTTGTCGGAAAAAAACTGATCATACCTGGGAACGATCATCCAGTCCTGTTTGGTGGCATTTCCGCCCGTGGTATCGTATTCGATCTGGCCCAACATGCGAAACCTTCGCCTTTCACGTTCCCAACGGGTTTGGAAGTCCCCGTCAATTTCCCGCTCCTCGTTGCTATCGCCCCCTTCCAGTTTCATGGCCAGATTGACGGAGCCCGTCCACTCCTTCTTCTTCTCCATCTCAACCGCATCCAGCGCCACATCTTCAATCAGCGCCTTGCCAGCCTTGACGACGTCCTCACTTACCGGCGCCGCCTTCTCGACTGTAACCTGCTTCGAGGGGGCTGCCGACTCGATCCGGCTGATTTCGGAATGCGGAACTGAAATCGGCCCCGCATAGGAGGTCGACACGGTCACCTGTTCGCCACCCCGCTCGAGGAGATCACCGGAGATTCGGTCGCCATTCTTGAGAACCACCACATCTGCATGGGCGGTGGAAAACACCAGCAGGGCGCTGGCTCCAGCGAACACGCTCGACCTTGCCCTTTTCCAAAATTCTTTGTCAGCTATCGCCATATAGTGGGAAATAATAATGGGAAATGCTCCACGCCTCCGAATTAACAGTCCTCGAAGGAACGGTCCCAGAAGCTACCCCTAATAGCCTGATTTCTCAATCTCCAACGGTGGATCCACAAAAGGCGCTGCCCTTCATGCTCCTGAGGTAACCACTGTATTTCCAGGGGAGAATCTGAGCCATCTGCTGAAACCAGTTTTGCTGGCCCCTATTGAGCCGCACTCGGTATTTTTTCCTCTCCCGCGTTCAGCGTGTGCTACTTTCTCCAATGTTCACAGGAATCGTGGAAGAATGTGGAGAAGTTGCCCGACTGAAACCGGTCCAAACAGGGGCGGAGCTCTGGGTGGGCTCGACCTTCACAAACAAGGTAGAGCTCGGCGAAAGCGTCGCCACCAATGGCGCCTGCCTCACCGTCACTGAAGTGGCCAACGGAGCGATGCGCTTCGACCTGCTTCATGAAACCCTGCGCCTAACCAATCTCGGCGACTTGAGCGAAGGCTCCGCCGTCAATCTCGAACGCTCTCTCCGCATCGGCGACCGCCTTAGCGGTCACTTTGTTCAGGGGCACGTCGACGCCTGCGCCGAAGTGCTCGCCTACGAACAGGTCGGACAGGACCACCAGTTAACTGTGGCCCTGCCAGAGGAGTTTGCCCACCTCATGGTTTCCAAGGGATCTGTCTGCGTGAATGGCATTAGCCTGACCGTGGCTGAATTGAAGGAAGACTCTTTTACCCTCTGGATCATCCCCCACACTCACGAAGTGACTAGCCTGAAGTCAGTCGAAAAAGGATCCCGCGTGAATCTCGAGTTCGATTTGCTGGCCAAGCAGATCACCAGGCTGACCGAACTGGGCATACGATAGCTACCAGCTTCGATACGATGTCAGCTTACATTGGCAACGCCTTGGCAACGCCTTAGCAGCGAATAAGCCGCCCACCCGGCTCATTTTCTATGATTCTTTCAAGCTCATGAAGCCCATTCTCACACTACTGGTTTCGCTCTTCTGCTGGCATGCTGCGGCCGATGAAACCAAAGTCATTGTTCACTTGCTGGACCATACCGACGCTAAGAACACGGAGCAACGTTTCTGGATCGACTGGAATGAAAAGTGGCGGGGCATCGTTGCGAGCGAGACCGTCACCGGCGAAAAAGCCGGAGAGCTTATCGAAATGTTCCAGCGATCACTTGAAGAGACTGAAGCCCTCCATTTCTGCGGGCACGATCCCATTTACGGAATCGAAGCCACCACCGCAGACAGCAAAGTTCTCAAGACCAGTCTTTGCTTCACCTGTGTGACCTGGGTCAAACCGGGCCTGCGTCTCAATCTGGCTGGCGAACGCGGGGCCGACAATGAACTGTGCCGGGCACTCCGCACTGTGATCGAACTTCCCCACGAATTACCGGGAGATTCGAAGACGAAGTGATTCCCATCAGCTCCCCAAGCGCCGGAGCCCACCCCTGCCTGTCCTCGGGACTTTCCACTTGAGTTTCACCGGCATCCGACCGACAGATTCTCACCCAAATATTCACGAAATCATGGCATTGGAAAAGATCACCTCAGTCTCCGGCAAAGGCGTTTACGTTCCCGGATCCGACATCGACACCGACCGCATCATCCCGGCGCGCTTTATGAAGTGTGTCACCTTTGACGGCCTCGGCGAATATCTTTTCTACGACGTGCGCCACGATGCCGACGGCCAACTCAAGGATCACCCGCTCAACGAAGATCGCTTCGCCGACGCCAGCATCCTGCTTTCCGGGATCAACTTCGGTTGCGGCAGCTCCCGCGAGCACGCCCCCCAGGCAATCTACCGTGCCGGCTTCCGCGCTGTCATTGCCCAGAGCTTCGCTGAAATTTTCTTCGGTAACTGCGCCACTCTTGGCGTCCCCTGCGTGATCGCTTCCGCCGACGACATCGACAATGTGGCTGCAGCCGTCGACACCGACCCGTCCACCGACATCACGATCGACGTGGAGGCCAAGGTAGTTCGCTACGGCAACAGCGAAATCTCCATCGAGATTCCCGACTCTGCCCGCGACGCCTTCCTGGCCGCCCAATGGGACCCCATCGGCGAGCTGCTCGACGGCGAAGACGAGATCAGCGAGACAGCCGGCAAGCTGTCCTACATGAAGGCCTGATTCAGGATCCCAACTCCAGTTTCCGAAACAAAAAAGTTAGCCCGTTCGGGACTCACTTTTTTGTGAACGTTTTCTCATTTCGGAGGCTGGGGAACTCGGGTTCGCCAAGGGTGCGGTCGGCACCATTTCGATCACACTGCCGGGATTGAATTTCTTATCCATCATGGAACGGGCCTTGGCCACCGCGACGTTATATGAAGTTTCATCTCGCAGGTAATCGTGGTCGGACTTCATGATGCTGTGTTCCAGCAGACAAAACTTCTCTATAATTTTTATGATTAATAACTTTAATTATCAAAATATTCTTTACTCGACGTTTGATTTTTTAGATTTATTAAAGAATTTTAGCAAATGCGATGCCTACTTAGCTGGCTGGTAACCGTTTCCCTGCTATTCCTCGCGGGATGCGTCGCCCCCGAAACTCCCCTCGCCCCTTCTCCCACGAGCTCTCCCGCCTCGACTGGAGGCGGCAAGATTTCGCTGAGTGCCGCAGACGCTGAAGCAATTGGTAAGAAAATCTGGAAGAATGAATGTGCTGGCACCGTTGAAGGGCTCACCACCTGGAACACCGGCGAAGACTTTCCTTCCCTCGGAATTGGCCATTTTATCTGGTATGTGGACGGTCGTCCGGGCCCCTTCGACGAGAGCTTTCCGAAGCTGATTGGTTACATGGAAGCCAACCAGGTCGCGGTGCCCCGCTGGGTTGCCGATGCCGAGGGTAGCCCGTGGAAGTCGAGCGCCGAGTTCAACAGTGCGAAAAACTCTCCCCAGATGAAGGAGCTGCGCCAGTTCCTCGCCAACACGGTGCCGACGCAGACCAACTTTATCGTTCTGCGACTCGAGCAGGCTCTCCCCAAGATGAAAGTGGCCACCAAGGACGCCGGCAACCGCAGGCGCCTCGAAGAGAACTTTTATAAAGTCGCCAGCTCACGAACCGGGGTCTACGCTCTGATCGACTACGTGAATTTCAAGGGCGAGGGCGTCAAAGCTGAGGAGAAATACAACGACGTCGGCTGGGGCCTGCGCGACGTCCTTCTCGAAATGAAGAAGACTTCCGAAGGTCAGGCCGCAGCCAATGAATTCAGCGAAGCTGCCAAGAGGACGCTCAAGCGCCGGATCGCCAACTCACCTCCTTCCCGCGGCGAATCACGCTGGGAAGCCGGTTGGATGAACCGCTGCGAGAGCTACAAACACGGATTCTAAACCGACTGCGTTCGAATTTTCCCTTTTCAACGGGCCGAATGCGCCTACTGATTAGCCAATCCCACACGAAACCACGACCCTACCTACTATGGCCGAACGTACTCTTATCCTTTTCAAGCCCGACTGCGTCACCAAGTCCCACGTTGGCGAAGTCTTGACACGCTACGAAGCAGCCGGTTTCGCGGTTCGCGGCATCAAGATGATGCGCCTCTCCAACGAAATTCTCAAGGAACACTACTCCCACGTTGCCGACAAACCTTTCTTCCCCAACATCGCCGCCTTCATGCAGTCCGCTCCCGTGATTGCCATGGTGCTCGAGGGCAATGACGTCGTCGGCAAGGTCCGCGGCATGCTTGGGCCCACCAATTCCCAGGAAGCCGAAGCCGGCACCATCCGTGGAGATTTCGGTGAGGACATGATGATCAACGTCTGCCACGCTTCCGATTCCCCGGAAAACGGCGAAATCGAAGTGAACCGCTTCTTCAACGAAAGCGAGATCTTCGATTACTGATCCGCGGAGGCCCCTGACTGGGCTGCCGCATTGATTTTCAAAAGGGTTAGGTTTCTCCGCTCAGTGGGGGAACTTACCCTGTTTGTTTGTACGGTCTTCTTAATCAGTGGCGCGATCGGGTACAAATCCATCCCTCCCTGCCTAGAATTCGTGAAAATCAGTCTTTCAGACCCCGAGGGACTGTATATATTCACGCCCCAACTACGAAACCATGTCAGACACCGACATCCTGGAACCCATTGCTCAAGAGAAACTGATGGTCGTTAACCGGGGCGAAATCGCCATCCGAGTTTTCCGCGCCGCGACCGAACTTGGGCTTCGCACCGTCGCCATTTACGCCGAGGAAGACCGCTTCTCCCGACACCGTTTCAAAGCGGACGAAGCTTACCAACTGCGAAAAGAAAAAGGCCCTGTCGGCGCCTACCTCGATATCGAAGGCATCATCCGACTGGCTAAGGAAAAAGGAGTTACCCTGATTCACCCCGGTTATGGTTTCCTCTCCGAGAACGCTGATTTTGCCCGCGCTTGCCGCGACGCCGGAATCAAATTCATAGGACCCGATCCCGAAATGCTCGACGCCATGGGTGACAAAGTGTCCGCCCGCGCCCTCGCCAAGAAGGCCGACGTCGCCACTCTCCCGGGCACCGAAGACCCTGTGTCGGATCGGGAAGAAGCTCTCAAGATCGCTCGCGAGATCGGATTTCCTCTTATTATTAAGGCTGCCTTCGGCGGTGGCGGACGCGGCATGCGCGTGGTTGAGAAAGAGGAAGATCTAGACTCTCTCCTCGATCAGGCCCAGGCCGAAGCCGAAAACGCTTTTGGAAATCCCGCCGTTTTCCTCGAGCGCTTCGTCGGACGCGCCAAGCACATCGAGGTTCAGATTATGGGTGATACCCACGGTAACATCGTTCACCTCCACGAACGCGACTGTTCCGTCCAGCGTCGTCACCAGAAGGTGATTGAGATCGCCCCCTCCGTCGACCTGGACGAAAAGGTGCGCCACGAACTTTGCGAAGCGGCTGTCCAGGTCGCCAAGGAAGTGAAATACAACAACGCCGGCACGGTTGAGTTCCTGCTCGATGCCGACTCAAACGAATGGTTCTTCATTGAGATGAACCCGCGGATCCAGGTAGAACACACCGTCACCGAGATCATCACCGGCGTTGACCTGGTTCGTTCCCAGATTCTCGTTGCCCAGGGCCACGATCTCTTCGGCGACGTCATCGACATTCCTTCCCAGGACGAGATCCCGCGCAACGGCTACGCCGTCCAGGCCCGGATCACGACCGAGGATCCGGCCAATAACTTCTCTCCTGACTATGGCAAGATTCTCAACTATCGCTCCGCAGCCGGGTTCGGTATTCGACTCGACGCCGGTGCCGGTGATGCCGGTTCGGTCATCACACCGTTTTACGATTCCATGCTGGTGAAACTGACCGCCTTCGGTCCCCGCTTCGACATCGCCCTCCAGCGCATGGACCGTGCCCTCCGCGAATTCCGTATCCGCGGAGTGAAAACTAACATTCCGTTCATCGAGAACGTGATTGTGAATGACACCTTCCGCTGTGGCGACGCGACCACGCGCCTGATCGATACCAATCCTGATCTCTTCAACTTCAAACCGCGTCGAGACCGCGCCACCAAGTTGCTCAATTACCTCAGCGACGTCACCGTCAACGGGAACGACACCGCCAAGGGCTACAAGCTAAAGGCGGCCCTGCCGCCGGCACGCGTGCCTGAGTGCGACGTCCGCGCTGACATTCAGCCCGGCTCCCGCAACAAGTTGCTGGAACTCGGACCTGAAGGCTTTGCTGACTGGATCCGTGAACAGAAGCCGGTGCTCATTACTGACACCACGATGCGTGACGCTCACCAGTCGCTCATCGCGACCCGGATGCGTTCGGTCGACATGCTCAACATCGCGAGCTACGTCGCCCAGAAGACTCCCAACCTTTTCTCCCTGGAGATGTGGGGCGGAGCGACCTTTGACACCGCGATGCGTTTCCTCAAAGAAAGCCCGTGGGATCGCCTTCGCGAACTTCGTGAGCGTATCCCCAACATCTGCTTCCAGATGCTCTTCCGCGGCTCCAACGCAGTCGGTTACTCCAATTACCCTGACAATGTGGTCGAGGGCTTCATTAAGCACTCCGCCGAGTCAGGCATGGATATCTTCCGAATTTTCGATTCCCTCAACTACCTCCCCAACATGGAGGTGGCAATGACGGCGGTCCGCGAGCAGACCAATTCGATTTGTGAAGCCGCGGTTTGTTACACCGGTGATATTGACGATCCCAAGCGCGACAAATACTCGCTGAAGTACTACATCAATAAAGCCAAGGAGCTCGAGAAGATGGGCGCGCACATCCTTGCGATCAAGGACATGGCCGGCCTCTGCCGTCCCGCCGCTGCGACCAAACTCTTCAAAGCGCTCCGTGAAGAAGTCGGCCTGCCGATTCACTTCCACACCCACGACAGCTCCGGTATCAACGCCGCGTCCAGCCTCGCAGCTTCCGACGCCGGCGCTGACATCATCGACCTTGCCTTAGCTTCCATGTCAGGATCGACGAGCCAGCCCAACCTGAACTCGGTTGCTGCTGCCCTGACCGGCCTCGAACGCGATCCGGGTCTGGATCCCGACGCGCTCAACGCCATGTCCGACTACTGGGAAGAAGTGCTTAATTTCTACACACCTTTCAACACCGCGCCACGCGCCGGTTCCGCCGAAGTTTACATCCACGAGATGCCGGGTGGTCAGTTCACCAACCTCAAGGAGCAGGCCAACGCCATGGGCCTCGGCCATCGTTGGCCCGAAATCGCCCGCTGCTACGCAGAGGTGAACCAGCTCTTCGGTGACATCATCAAGGTAACCCCAAGCTCCAAGGTGGTCGGCGACATGTGCATGTTCCTCATCACCCGAGGAATCAAGCCCGAGGAAGTGACCAACCTCGAGCCCGGCTCTCTCGATTTCCCTGAGTCCGTTATTGATATGCTGGCAGGCGGCCTCGGTCAGCCCGATGGCGGTTGGCCCGCTGACGTCCAGAAGGTCGTGCTTGGCGGCAAAGAGCCCACCACCAAACGCCCCGGCGAACTGGCTGACCCGATCGATCTCGACGCCACTCGCGAAGAGCTCAGTGCCAAGCTCGGGCGCACCGCTAACGACGACGATCTTTACAGCCACCTCATGTATCCGGCTGTCTTCGAAGAGTTCGACGAATTCATCAAGTCCTACGACAAGGTCCAGGGGCTGCCGACGACTGCTTTCTTCTACGGTCTCTCCATCGGTGAGGAAATCTCCGTTGAGATCGGACCCGGTAAGGTTCTCTTCATCAAACTGATCGGCATCAGCGAAGCGAACGACGAAGGTCAGCGCAATGTCTTCTACGAGCTCAACGGCATGCCCCGCGAGTCCGCGGTGATCGACCACGCTCTCGCACCGAAGGACGCCGTGACCCGACTCAAGGGTGATGCGAACGATCCTCTCCAGGCCGTTGCTCCGATGCCCGGTATGGTGACAGAGGTTAATGCCGAGGTTGGCGCCAAGGTCGAAGAAGGCGATCCCATCATCACCCTCGAAGCGATGAAGATGCTCACCACCATTTCCGCCAGCCAAGCTGGAACGGTGACAGAGATCCTCGCGCAGAAAGGTGACGCGGTGGAGACCGACGATCTGCTGGCACGATTGGAGGCTTAAAAGTCTCCATCACCTGGAGGGCCATTTTTACTCCCCCACTTCTTCTACCTGCTTCGCCGCGGTGTAGATTACACGGATCAGTACTGCCACCACCACACCGATCAGCACCCACAATACCCAGGGCTGTTGCAGCAGTGGCTGCTTAGCCTTATTGTCAGGATCATAATCCGGATTGGCAGCCGCCTCCTTCAGATCAAGCGGTAACATCGCTACCTCACCTTTAATCGCTTGCTGAATCGCAGCAACATCGTATTGAGGGGCTTCCACTTCGATCGAATCTGAGCCGTAGAAGAGGGAAAACCGGTCCCCGGGTTGAGCAAGAAACCGGACTTCATACACTTCACCTGTCCCGGAGATACCACCCACCTGCAGCGGCGGACTGTCGCGGTTCTCGATAACGAGCCGATAGCGATCGCTCCGAGCTTCATCAAAGCGCACGGTCAGGTTCTCCTCATCGACACCACCCAAGCGGTAACGATGAATCACACCTCGCTTGATGGTGCGCCACTGGTCTTCACCGGCCGGCACCTCGACCCTGACGTCGCGGCGAAAGTTAGCGTCCCCAGTCGCAACCGTCAGCGAGCGCAACGGCACCCGGCCGGCCTCGACAACCACCTCAGTCCGTTTTTCATCCTCATTAACTCGGTTGGAAATCAGCACAACGGGATAGTCGTTTTCATCCCTTCCCGCCGGCAAGTTTACCGGCGCCGAGAAGAACAAGAGCGCATTGATGCGGAAACTCCGGGTCTCGACCTGCTGCCTCTCCTGGCGACTCTCACCGCCACGACCACTGATCACTTCGGTCACCTCGCGAACCGACGAACGCTGTTCATCGGTGGCATTGGTGATGACGACTTTGTAGGAAGTGAACTCATTCACGGGAAGCTTCAGTTCGGTGCGGCGGAAATCGACGAAGCGTTCCCGGTCAAAGATCAATTCCCCCTCGAGGAGAGGCTCCCAGTTGGCCTCATTCAGGCTTCCGTATACATCGACGGATTTCTCAAAGTCACGGAGCGGCGTCTCAATCCGCAACCTCACCGCACCCCCGGCATCCTTTTTTAAGTGCACCACGGTTTCGATGCTGCCGTCAGGGTTTTCATCGAAGGAAACCATCTCACTCGCGAGAAGACTGGATGGTGCGTTCACGGCTCCGCGACTGACTCTCTCGACGAGGTAGGGCCACTCGATAGCTTCGCCCTCCCGTTCCCGGAGAACGCGAAGGTCCCGATAGTCGCTGGCGATATTTTCATAAAGGGGTTTATCGAGGGTGACAGAACCAAAGCCCTCCGCTTCAGGCGCCGAAATCTCGCGCACAAACTGAAACCGGCTCTGGTCCGCCCGCATCAGCGGAGCAATGGCGGTTAGCAATACTGTCAGGATAAAGACTCTCATGATTCAGATTCCTTTTCGGCTGTATCTTCGGGATTCATCTCAAAACGATGGCGATACTTCAGATAGACGAAAGACATCACCAGCACGACAACACCGAGGACGATGAAGGCGACAATCCGGTATAGCTGGTCCAGCCCCGCGAGATCGATAAAGAAGACCTTGACCGCCACCACCGCGAGGAGGCCAAGACCAATCCGGCGCAGCACAGCGTTCACCTTCGAGATGCCGGCGAAGAGCAGGCCAAAAGCAAAGAGCGCCCAGAAGATCGTGATACCTCCCATGGTGAAGTCGGGAAGAAACCGGTTCAGCCCCGTCCAGATTTCGAGGCTGGAGTAGCCGAAAAGGCCAACGAGGGAGGCATATCCAAAGACACGCGAAGCGTGCTTGCGATCATCGCCACGCTTAAGGAACAACTGCCAGAGGAAAACGAGGAAGGCGATCGCCAGCCCGTAATCGAGGAAGCGCATCGTAAAGTGATCCACAAAGTCGTTCCGGGTGAATACCAGGTTCCAGTCCGGCTGCCAGAAAAAGAAATCGACAAAGAACACTTTCACCACGATGGCCGAAGCGATAATCCAGAAGAAAATCGTCGCCACCGACTCGCGATTGGCGAGCATCTCGCGCAGAAACACGGCGGCCAGCCCAACCCACAGGATTGTCAATCCCGGGCGCACCAGCGGATCGTAGAGATTGCCAACGCTGTGCAAGACCTCAAGGTTCAGATAAACAAAGCTCAGTCCTACGACAACCCAGAAGCAGAACCGGCTCAACATCGACTGGCCGAACCACGGCTTGATGTCATTCTGTTCCCCGACAATCCAGGCGGCATTCGTCCCGACTTGTTTTCCAAAGAGACGGCCCGCGGCAAAGAACGAGGCAATCGGCACTCCGAAGACCATGAGTCGCTCCAGCAGAGCGGGCCAGTAGTCAACGGCGGAGAGATTACGGCCGAGACCGGAAAACTGGTTGCCGAGGTCGAGCAAGGCGAAGCGACCGAGGACAATCAAGTAAAGCAGGTAGGCAAGTTGGCGAAGGAACTCGCTCTTCATCTTCGCGGCAATCCACAACATGACGAAGCCCTGCACCGCCCAGCTCACTGTGATCCATCCTTGGGAAAGCACCAGCGGCAGCGTGATCGCTACGAACAGCGAGGCGAGTCCGAGGAAACTGAGGATCAACCCCTTATCCTCGCTCTTCCGCTTCAGGAACGAATAGATGTGAATGATGTAGAACACCGCAAGCCCGATCGTTACCACGGCGATGGCTTCGCGACGGTAAGTGAGGTCCACGAGGTAGGCAGCAAAGCTGAAGAACACTCCGGCGTTGAAAAAGAGGAACAGCAATTCCAGCAACGTTGCCTTCTTCCGATGAACCAGGTGATAAATGAAAGTCACCGTCGAGAAGAGCACGAAGAAAGCAGCCAGGAACGGCATGAACTCCCAGAACCGGTCGGGAGCGAAGCTCTGGACCACCGTCCTCCAGACCAAACCGTAGGTGCAGAGGAAACTCAGGTAGTGCAGCAGGCGCCACTCCTTCTTCCATGCCACAAAGAACACTCCCAGCCCTAACATCAGCACGTAGCTGAACAACCCGAACACGCTCGGGTTTTCGATCGTCACCATCATCGGAGTCAGGTAACCGCCTAGCAATCCCAGGACAGAGATGAGCAGAGAATTGAATCGAACCGCGACAAAACCCGAGGCCACCGTCACGAGAATCATGACCCCGAAGGCAGAGGTAGCGCCCAGGATCTCGTATTTCTGGTGAGCGGTGTAAAAACTGAAATAGAGCGTGGCAAAGCCGGCCCCGGTGAGGCCCTGCCCCAGCAGGCCATATCGCCCTCCAAACATCTTGATCCCCCCGACAATAAGGCTGAGGCCGAGCAAGGCAGCGACCACCATCGGGCCAATCGAATTCTGATCCGAGGCGTAGTTCACGTAGAAACCAATGCCGACGAGGAAGAAAAGAACGCCGACTCGAAGCAACCAGGTCGTCGCCACGGCAAACTCCATCGTGACGCCCTCAGGGCGGTGCTCCTCCCCGACTACGATCCAACTCCAGATCTTTCCGAGAATCTCCCGGGCCGCAGTTTCAAACTTGCCGGGCTCTTTGTCAGCCTCCACCGGGGCCGGTTTCGGCTGGTCGACTTTCTCCTCTGTTTCCGACACGACTCGAGCCGGCAAAGGTGGTGGAGTAGGACCCGAATAGACTGATTCTTCGACCTTCTCTTCCTCAGCCACTTCTTCGACATCTGCTGATGGAATTTCCTCTATCGGCTCCTCTTCCGGTTCGCTTTCCGGAACAGATTCTGGTGCTTCAGCCATTGCCGTCTGAAGGTCCGCTTCCAATTCCTGCGACAGCTCGCGTCTTTCCTGCTGTCGCATCAGGTCGAGACCTTGCCGGACATCTGACTTGAGGTTCCTCAGGTCCTTCTTGAACTCATTTAGCTTTGAGGACTGGACCAGGACGACGATCAGGATAATTCCCAGCAGGGGAAGCAGTAATAATTCCATGGCAGAAAAAGCAGATTCGTCGGTTATCCTAACCCAGTGCCCCTTATTCTGACGAATTGATAATAGCGACCCACATCATTGACAGGATCAATGATCTTTGACCACGGTAATGCAACCCTGTTGATTCTGCGGCTCAACACTGCTTGATCGTATCAGACCATGCCCTCTCACCCCACCCTCTCCATTGCGCCGATGCAGGACGTCTCCGTCCTGCCGCTGTGGCGTTGCCTTGAGAGGCGGGGTGGCCCGGATTTGTATGTGACGGAATACTTTCGCGTTCACCGTGATTCAACTCCGGAGAAGAAGATCCTTCACACTATTCACGGCATGAGTGGGCGCAAACCGGTCGTCGCCCAGATGATCGGCAACGATCCCGAACACCTCGTTCGCACTGCCAGGCTGATTGAAGAACAAAGCGATTGCGCCGGTATCGACGTCAATCTCGGCTGCCCTGCTCCCAAGGTTTGCGGCAAACAGGCCGGGGGAGCATTGCTCAAGGACCACCACCTGATTCAGCGAATCGCCTGTGATCTCCGCGAAGCGGTTCAGGGTAGACTCACCCTGAAGACCCGAATCGGCTTTGAGACTCCGGATGAGTTCGACGAACTGCTGGACCTCTTTCGAGGCTTGCCCATCGATGGACTCGCTATTCACGGGCGCACTGTCAGAGAAAAATACCAATCGCCCGTGCACACCGACTGCATTGCCCGGGCTGTCGATACGCTTCCCTACCCGGTGACCGCGAACGGAAACATCGTCTCCGTCGATACCGCGCTCGCGATGCAGGAACAGACCAACGCCGCCGGACTTATGATCGGGCGCGGCGGCATTCGCAATCCATGGCTCTTTGAACAAATTCGAGTGGCCCAGTCCGGTGGTGAAGCTGGTCGACCAACGCTACGTGATCTTCAAGACTACCTGCTCGAACTCACCGAAGAGATTGCGGATGAGGCTGCCATCGAATGCGATACCAAGCTTGTTCATCGAATGAAGAAATTCGCCAACTACATTTCTTCAGGCATCCACGACGGAGTGTTTCATGACCAACTGCGCCGCGCCGGATCGATCGAAGAGTTCCGGGCTATCTGTCGGAATCACCTCAGCTCGGACGATACAATGCCAGCAGAGCCCTTTGAAGACGGAAAACTATTCTGCGGATTCCTGGAACTGGTTGGGGAAGACAGCCCATAAGCCTTTTGCTAACATTCAATCAAAAGCACATGAAAGTCGGGTCTGTCGGCTGATGGCGAATCAGCAATCGGCCGGACCGAAGGTCCTGGAACTCGCGATAGCGAAAAACACGGTCATCGAGTTGCGTGGCATCGGTGATGCCCTGCCGTAACAGCGGACTGATTCAGCAAAGGTGACCGCGCCGAAACGCCTTTGAGCGCACTTTTGTCGATTTCCGCATATGACTTGCAGGGAATACAACGCCCGGGAATTCCCCCCCTCCCCGCCTGCGCACTTCTCAAAAAAAGTCCGTCAAATCCCGTAACCATTCAAACGAAACAGGTAAGGAAAAGAATGAAACCCAGATTTCAGGCTTTCCCTCCATGGACTCGAAACCAAACGCCTCGTCATCCAGCTTCGAACCGGTCGCCGGAAGCGAAACCACCTTTCCTAACCCCAACCGGCTGATTCAACTCCTCAGCTCGATTGCTGTGATGCCGGGTAAGCTTGAATCCAAGCGCTTTCGCGTCGCCTCAGAACTCTGCCTTGACCTCAAGGCCAACGTCCTGATTTCCCAATCACTCAACCTCGCCCACCCCGGCGAAGAGCATCCCTCCTGCCCCGCCATTTACATGCATTGCCGGGAAAAGGGTTGGCAGCAGCCCCCCCAGTCACTCCTCACGACTGAGTTTTCAGACCTTTCCAAGATTCTACAGGATTTCACCAACTCTCTCCTCAGTCCGAACAACAAGGCGGCGAGCGGACCGGAAGGGGTCAAACTCTTCAGCCCGGTCCCCGGTCTTCTCTTCCTGACCGACCTGACAGGGAACCGTCTCAAGTATTACGGGATCGCCCGTCTCAACGACCGGCATGTGTTCTCCAGCGCCGAAATGCAATTCGCTTACGATTTTGCTTCCATGGTACCGTGGTTGTTTCGAACTCCTGCTCACACGCCTTTCGATATAGAAACAGAACAACTCTCCCCGCGCCTGAAGTCTGTTCTCATTCTCATGCTCGAGGGCGAGGATCGACAGCATATTGCCGATGGCCTCGGCCTATCTGTTCATACGGTGAACAGTTACTTCAAGGACTTGTTCCGACACTTCAATGTCAATTCGCACCTCCAGCTCATTCAAAAGCTGCATCAATTGAATTGCGATTCGCCCCTGCCGTAATCCAGTGATCACAAGCCGTAATAAACGATTAATTCAACGTGGAGAGCAAGTGAGCCAACTCATGCTTCGCCGCAGATTCGTCTTCGTAATCGAGGGTGCTTGAAACCTCAGCCTTGAGCATAGCCCGACAGCGACTTCGCATTCGGTGGACCTTCACCTTGACGTTGTTTTCACTGATCCCGAGCTTCCGGCCAATTTCGGCGTAACTGTCTCCTTCGTTGCTGTCCCAGCCGAGAAAAGGCTGCAACAATTGGAATTCCTTTTCCCGTCCCTTCAAACGGTAATATCCAGTTAGCTCGTAAATCACCCGGTCAATCATGAGTCGAGCCCAACTCTGATCGAGCAGTTGCTCAGCTGTTACCGTATCCGAAAACTCCCGTGAATATCTCAACTCAGCCCAGTCACAATCGATTGAAACGTGCACCAATCCGCCACCACGCTTATGCGCCAGTTTTGCGCGAAACTCCTTGGCCCGATATTTCTTGATCGCATCGATAAGAAACGTCCGAAGCCTGCCCAGTTCAGAATTGGCGGCACGGAGATATTCTTTTTCCAGCATCCTTGCAAAAAAACCCTGCACCTCATCGGCGGCGTCCTCTGGTGACGCGCCTTCACGTCTCACGTAGGCGTAGAGTGGGTACCAGTAACTTTCGCAAAGCTTACTAAGGGCTTGGAAAGATTCCGGGGCCTCCTTATCAGCGGCCCGTCGAACCAGGCTCCAGTTCGTCTCCGGAAAACTGGATTTCCCCGTGTTTCCGGTTTCACTGACTTCCCCATTCCCACTCATGATTGTATCCGAAGTTGACTAACAAAGCATCGAACATAACTGGGAGGCAACCCTAAATCAAAAAGTCTGCGCGTGAACTTACCGCTGCTTCAACTCGACACAGATCAACTCGCGGTCATTACGGGCGAATATCTGGGTGCCGGCGAAGGCAGGGTGTGACCAAAGAACGGTTCCTTCCTCTCGCTGCTTCAGGGGTGTCGTGGCATCGATGATCTGGGCACGATCGATCTCGCTGTATCCTTCCGGCGTCAGCTTCGCCATGACCAGTTCTCCGCGCTCGGTCAACATCCAGGTCGTTTCCCCGTTTCGCACCATGAAACCAGTACCCCAGCGCCCCTGGGGCACCGCCTCGAGATTCTCCCAGACCCTGTCTCCGGTTGCTGGATCAAGGCAGCGCATCTGGCCATAGCTGTCGATCCCGTAAATGTATCCGCCGTAGATGTAGGGCGGACTGATCATGTTGTGCAGAGCATCGGTGGTGCGCTCATTGATTCCTTTCCGTGCCCACAACTCCTTCGCGGCGACAGTATCCTGCGACAACTCAATCAACCTGGAACCATCGTAGAAAACCGAAAGAAACATTAGCTTTCCCTCTTCGCTCACCGCCGGTCCGGGGACATTGATTGGCATTTTGTTAGGACGCGTTGGGATGTCCCAGTAGACGTCACCGGTGGCAGCATTCATTCCGGCGATACGCATACCGGTCCAGACGACCACCACGCGCTTGCCGGCCTGCTCCACCATAATCGGGGACACGTAGGACGCTTTGTCGGGAAAAGCACGCCAGATCTCATTTCCGTTGGCCACATCGAGGCCCACAACACAGGCTCCATCCTCAGGAGCAGCGGCTTGCAAGATAACCACACCATCCTCCACCAGGGGTGACGAAGTCAGCCCCCAGATCGGCATATCAATCTTGTAATGCTGCGACAGATCCTTCGCCCAGATCAGTTCCCCGGTTTCGGCATCGAGGCAATGCAGGTGCCCCATCATGCCCAGAGCAAAAGCCTTGCTGTCTTTCACAGTGACGCTCGAGCGCGGACCAAAATCGTAGCCGACGTCGCGATACGCGCAGGTATAACGATGGACCCATTTCTCTTTTCCAGTCGCCCGGTCCACGCAGACCACCCGCTCGACCTGCTCGGAATCACTTGGCAGACCACGATCGAGGAGATAAACCCCATCACCCGCAACCGTCGGACCGCTGTAACCGGCTCCCACCGGAGCAGACCACACCCGCGGCAGTGGATCCGGCATCCCTTCGAACGACTCCACTACGCCATCTGCATTCCACAGACCGGAGCGATCCGTCCCCCGCCACTCAGGCCAGTCTTCCGCCGAAACTGTTGCGACCCAACATATTACCACGGCACCAATCACGGATGAACGGATTACTCCATCCCTTGTTGTCGAACGGATCATACCCGTAGAATACACTCCTCCCCACGAACTTGAAATGTCGAACCTGAAAAGAAACGGCCAGCTCCGATGGCCCCCCAGCTATCTCCGCAACCGCGGGCAGATGACGCGCGGCCAGAAGCGGGCTCTGCGAGAATGGTGGCCGGCTTACGGAATCACCTTCCGACATGACGAAGTGATCGACCTTGGTCAGCACTTTGACTCCGACGGGCCACTTGTCATTGAAGTCGGATTCGGCATGGGGGACCACCTCGTTCACCTTGCGGCCTCACTACCCGGGCATCGCATTCTTGGCATCGAGGTTCATCGACCCGGGCTCGCCGCCGCCACCCAAAAAATCCACCATGCCGAGCTCTCGAACGTACGGATTATGCGAGGAGACGCCCGGCTCATCCTGACTGATCACCTCACCGGTCGCATTGCCGATGCCGTCATCGTCCAGTTTCCCGATCCCTGGCCAAAGGAAAGCGACGCGCACCGACGTATCATCCAGCCGGAAATGTTAAATATCGTCGCCGAAAGGCTGAAACCGCAGGGCGAGCTCCTCATTGTGACCGATATCGACGCCTACGCGGAGCATTCGAAAAACGTCATGAAAGGGCTCAACGGTTGGATGTCACTCGAACACTCCTTTTATCACGATCATCGCGTGATCACAGCTTACGAAAGGAAAGCCATCGATGCAGGCAGGAGCATCACGGAGCTGGGCTACCAACTTCTCGCCTGAAACCTATCCTTCTGCCGCGCCTTCATCAGGGCGTCGATACCACATCCCGCAGAGTTTTTTGCTTCGCGTGGCCCAGGGAAAAAGTAAGAAGAGGCCAATCTGCATGACAAAGTCCTTTGTCGAAAACCAGGAGGATTTGCGGGCCGAAGTCACAACGGCCTTACCTTCGAGGATGCGAAATTCGAGACCCCGCTTCTCGCCCCAGGTTTTGATCCGTTTCGCCAGCCAGACCTCTTCGCCGGCGTAAACCGACTCATCAAATCCCCCGACGGCATCGAAAGCGTCGCGCCGACAAAAAAAGAAACTCCCTGCCGCCAACTGCCGCATCACAGAAACTCGGTTCCAGGTTCTCACGATCCACCCGACCATCGGGGTCACCGGCTGATCCATGAGGACGGGCGCGCCGCCCCCGGCTACCTCTCCCGATTCGAGGTTGTCGAGCGCAGCTCGCAACAGGTTCTCGGTAATCCGGGTATCGGCGTCCACAAACACGAGATGCTCGATTTGCTTCACTGAATCAGCACCCGCGTTCCTTGCCCTCGCAATCTGGTTGTGAGGTTCAAAGACGACCAAGTCGGCACCGCGAGTTTTTGCTACCTCGCCCGTCCTGTCGGAAGAATTGTTATCGACCACCACGACAGTAGCGGATCCCGGCATGGCCGAGACAGCTTCCCGAACCGACTCCAGCGTCGCGGCGAGGTAATCCTCCTCGTTGTAGGCTGGAATGATAATCGCGAAATCTTTCATGGAGAAGGTCACCGGAATCTGACAACCCTGCCTGTGGAAAGTTCAATGCTTTCCTCCAGTTGCCGCGATCCCAGCTACACGGCACAGTAGCTGAACTGATGACCGAGTCCACCCCGCCCCGCAAAATCATCCATGTCGACATGGATTGCTTTTACGCGGCCATTGAGTTGCGCGAGCGACCCGAGCTGGCAGGCAAACCGGTCGCGGTCGGTGGCACCAGCGGTCGTGGAGTTCTCACCACCTGCAACTACGAAGCCCGCAAGTACGGCTGCCGCTCCGCCATGCCAGCTTTCAAAGCCCGCGAGCTCTGCCCCGACCTAATCATGCTTCCGGTCCGCGGTGATCTTTATCGGAAAGAATCACACCGCATCCGTAAAATCTTCGGCCAATTCACCGAACTCATCGAGCCACTTTCCCTCGATGAGGCTTACCTCGACGTTTCCCACCTCAACTCGACCGCCGCCGCCGTTGCCTGGGAAGTTCGCCAACGCATTCGCGGAGAGACCCAACTGACCGCCTCCGCAGGCATCGCGAAGAACAAGTTCCTCGCCAAGATCTCAAGTGACTGGAACAAGCCCGACGGCCAGTTCGAAGTCACCGATGAAACACTAGAGAACTTTCTACACGATCTACCGGTCGAGAAGATATGGGGCGTCGGTAAACGGACAGCCGAACGACTTCACGAGGCCGGCATTCAAACCTGCGGCGCCATGCAGGAACGCACCGAAATGGAGCTAGTCCAGCGCTTCGGCAAATTCGGTCGGTCTCTCTATCGCCTCTGTCGCGGCATCGATGACCGCCCCGTTAATCCCAATCGCGAACGCAAATCGCTTAGCAACGAACGCACGTTTTCCCAGAACCTGCAAAGCGTCGAAGACGGACTGCTCAAACTGGACGATCTCGTGGCTGAACTTTCCGAAGACTACGCCGCAGGACACACAGACCGCAATATTCGGGAGTGTGTCGTGAAACTGAAATTCGAGGATTTCCAGATTACCTCCGCCCAGAGACCCGGCGAAACCATCGACGTTGCGGTCTATCGGGAACTCCTCGAAGAAGCCTGGGGCCGCGGCGACGGCAAGTCCGTCCGACTGATTGGGGCAGGCGTCCGCTTCCGTCCTTTACCCGGCCGGGACGAGCTGCAGTTGGAAATGTTTTAAATTGAGCCCCGCGCGGTTGGCCCTATCGTATCCGCCACCCCTAACCATATTTATGGATTACCTGGAAAAAGCCCGACGCGTCATTTCACTGGAAATGGAGGAACTGGACCGCCTCCTCGAGCGGATCGACGCATCATTTGTCGCCGCCGTGGAAGCCCTCAAGACCACTGTTGAACAAGGTTCCAAGATCGTCATCGTCGGTGTCGGCAAATCTGGAAACGTCGGTAACAAGCTCGCCGCCACGCTCAATTCCACCGGCGCCCCCGCCACCGTTCTCAACTGCCAGGACGCACTCCACGGTGATCTCGGCCTCGTCAATGCCGGCGACAGTGTGATCGCCCTGAGCTATTCCGGCGAAACCGCGGAGCTCCTCACTCTGCTGCCTCACTTGAAGCGCCGTGGCGTTCACCTCATTTCCATCACCGGCAAAGTCAATTCGACCCTCGCCAAGACCTCTGACTGCGTTATCGACATTCACGTGACCCGCGAAGCCTGCCCGCTCAATCTCGCCCCTACATCGAGCACGACGAACATGCTCGTGATCGGAGATGCACTCGCTATGGTTCTGATGGAAGCCCGCGGGCTGACAAAAGATCACTTCGCCGAGCTGCACCCCGGCGGCTCCCTCGGCCGGGCCCTGCTCCTGCGGGCCGCGGATATCATGCGCACCGGAGACGATTTCGTCGTGGTGAATCCAGTAGTTCCAGTCATCGAGGTGATTAACAAGATGACTTCCTCACGCGCAGGCGCCGCCGTCGTTTCCGGCCCAGATGGGAAACTCGCCGGCATTTTTACCCAGGGAGACTTCGTGCGGTCTTTCCAGAGCGGAGAAACTAACATTGGCCAAAAACAGATCGGGTCGGTAATGACTGAAAACCCGATTCACGTCACCAGTGATCGCCTCGTTGGCGAGGTGCTTCGCATTCTCGAAGATCATCGCATCGACGACCTTGTCGTCATCGACGACGACGGAGCACCTTGCGGTATGATCGACACGCAGGATCTCACTCGTGTCCAGGTCGTGTGATCAGACTCACTCCGGCCACGTCGTCAGAAGCCATTCAGCCCCGCCGTCGCCGGCGGAGAACTGCGCACCATCCGTGCCCGCAGGCACAATGAAGAAATCCCCTTCCACCAAGTTGGTGCCACCGACGGACAGCACGCCGGAAACGATTGTGCCAATCGCAAAACGCCCCTCAAGTTGCCCCTCAATCGAGTCGCCGGGGGCCACCTCGTGGCGTTCGAGTCGGAAATGCTCGCAGTTGGTCAGCAACTCTCCTTCCGGCTCGTCCATGTCCGGCTCAACATCATCAAAATCGATGCACTTGAGAGATTCTTCGACGTGGAGTTCCCGCATCGAGCCGTCCAGGCCAGGTCGATTCCAGTCGTAGACACGGTAGGTCGTATCAGAGTTTTGTTGAATCTCATAGATCAGCAGACCCGCACCGATGGCATGAAGACGGCCACTCGGGATAAAAATATGATCACCTTTCTTCACGGGGATCGCATGAACACAAACTTCGGCCGTACCTTCTTCAATCGCCGAGCGAAAATCGTCCGCGGACACACGCCCTTTTAGTCCGACGTAGAGGCAGGCGCCGGGTTCGGCATGGGCCACATACCAGACTTCAGTCTTGGGTTCGCCGCCCAGTTGATCCGCCACCGATGCTGGTGGATGGACTTGAATCGAAAGCTTGTCGCGCGCATCGAGAATCTTACAAAGGAGAGGAAAGCGTTCTTCGTCTGGGGCCTCACACCCAAACACGGCGGTGCGCGTTTGCCGATCCGCCCAGAGATCGGTCAGGGTTCTTCCTTCGAGAGATCCTGCCACCACCACCGAATCAGCCTCTTCACGGGCGGAAATCTCCCACGATTCACCAAACGGTGACTCTTCGTCCGGGAGTTTTCGTCCCAAGCTTGCCGACATCGCCCTCCCTCCCCAAACCCTGGTCTGGTAAATAGGCTCGAAGCGAATGACAGGATCAGTAAAATTCGACATTTGGCGGGAATTTCTGCTAGAGATACCCTAGGATAAGCAGGTTCCTTACCCAAATTACTCATTTTTTTTGCGAAAAGAACGGCGAATGAACGCAGAGATCAAAGAACGCTTCGACAGCTTTATCCAGAAACGCGGACTGCGCAGAACCGCGCAGCGCGATGTTATCGTGGAAGCTGCTTTCGCAAAGGACGATCATTTCACCGCAGAAGAGCTTCTCGAAAAAGCCCGCAGAATTGACCCGAAAACCTCCCGGGCCACGGTCTATCGTACGATTTCGCTACTGATCGAGAGCCGCCTCCTTCGCGAGATCGACCTCGGGAGAGATGAACGCGTCTACGATCCGAATTTTCTCGAATCCCCCGATCACAATCACCTCATCTGCGTCGACTGCGGCAAGGTGATTGAGTTCGAAGACGAGAATACCGCCCTGCTCATCGACTGCATCACGAGGAGACTTGGCTTTCGCCCAACATCCAAGGCGATGCGTATCGAAGCCTGCTGTGACAAACTCCGCTCTGATGGCGTCTGCGAAAACCTCATCAAGATGCGTCTCGAGAAAGACTACTGATGCTACCCACCCGGTGGAAAACCGGGTTGAAAAACGAACCTCCTAAACGAAGGCAGAAGAATTATGTGGAAAGGCCGCTTCCAGACCGAAACATCCAATCTCGTTCAACGTTATGGCGAGTCGATCTCCTATGATTGGAGACTCTATGCTTACGATATCGAGGGATCGATTGCCCAGGCCGCCGCGCTGCAAGACGCCGGCATCATCAACAAAACCGAAGAACGAGCCATCGTTCGGGGCCTCCGAGAGATCAAGAAGGAGATCGAGACTGGTGAATTCCGCTTCAAAACCAGCCTCGAGGATATTCACATGAATATCGAATCGGCCCTCACTGAAAAGATTGGGGCTCCGGGCGCGAAGCTGCACACCGCGAGAAGTCGGAACGATCAGGTCGCTCTCGACACGCGGCTTTATTGTCGGGCCGAGACCAAAGCCATCTTCAATCGCATCACCGCGATGCAGAACGCCCTCATCACCCTGTCAGTGAAACACCCTGAAGCGGTGGTGCCGGGCTACACTCATCTTCAGAGGGGCCAACCCGTTCTTTTCGCTCATCACCTGCTCGCTTATGTCGAAATGCTTGAGCGCGACAAAGAGCGCCTCCGCGATTGCTACAAGCGAATCAATGTTATGCCTCTGGGCTCGGGTGCCCTCGCCGGTTCTACCATCACCTTAAACCGGAACCTCGTGGCAGAGAAACTGGGCTTCCCAGCAATTACCCAGAACAGCATGGATGCTGTCAGCGATCGTGATTACATAGCCGAGCTCCTCTTTGTGATCTCAATGATTGGGATCCACCTCTCCCGCCTCAGTGAAGATGTGATCCTCTGGGCCTCAGCCGAATTTGGTTTCATTGAGCTCAGCGATGCTCACACCACGGGCTCCAGTCTGATGCCCCAGAAAAAGAATCCAGATGTGGCCGAGCTGACCCGTGGAAAAACCGGACGGCTCATCGGCAACCTCATGTCCTTGCTGACGACGATCAAGGGCCTGCCCATGACCTACAACCGCGACCTGCAGGAGGACAAGGAACCGCTCTTCGATTCAATTGATCAGATCAAGCTCGCCCTCGAGGTCTTTGCCGAGATGATGGCTGTCGCCAAGATCCGCGAAGATCGCACCCAGGCCGCAACAGCTGATCCTTTTCTGCTCGCCACGGATCTGGCCGACTATCTCGTCCTGAACAAGGTGCCTTTCCGGGACGCCCACGAGATCATCGGCAAACTCACCGCCTACAGCATCCAGATACGGCGCGGATTTCCCGATCTTACTCTCGAGGAATTCCAACAATTCTCTGATGTTTTCAAAGAAGACGTCTTCAAGGTGCTGAATGTTAAGACCGCGTTAAGGGCCCGTAAATCAGCCGGTGCGCCGTCTCCGACCAATGTCGGACGCCAGATTTCCCGTTGGCAGAAGCGCCTGCATTCAACAAAATCGCTCTAAACAAAATCGCTCCAGCGCTGACTATTCCCGGAGAAGGGGAGGTGCTTTTCCCAAGAAAGTGACCGTTTTTAGACAGAAACGGGTGATTTCTACGCTCTATCCATAGGAATGAGGGGAAATCATCACAAACCCGACCGGAACGAGCCGGAGGACGAGTTGGAATCTCTCCTTAGACGTCTCCAGCCCAGCCCGCTGGATGTTGGTCAGATGGATGATCTCAGTCGGGAATACGAGCGAGTTGCCACGGCCCAGGCTAATGCTCCCGGGCGCATCCAATGGAAACGGCTCATTCCCCTAGTTGCTGCATGCGGTCTCGTCATGTGCGCCGTCGCCTTTTACCAGTTCGGATTCCGTTTCACCCGCGGCATTCCAGCGGAACAAGCTCCCCCCACCCTCGCAAGCCCCTCCAGCCTGACCACGGAAAAAACGGATGCCACACCATTTCCCACAGATCCGACAAACTCCCTGACCAGCGATACCATTTCCCGACGGTTTGTTCCTGTTTCTTCCCGGGGGGTGCTGATCAACTCTTCCTCGCAGGGAGTCATCGAGACCGAAAACGGGCTCCGTGAGAAGCTTCACCTTGAGTTCGAAGATACCTACCACTGGCATGACCCGGGCACCGGCACCAACATCCGAATTTTTTCACCCCGCAGCGAAGAACTGACTGTTCCGCTCGAATCCCACTAACAGAAACACGTGACTGCTATGAAATCTCTTGCCATAACACTCGCTCTTTTCTGTGCTCTCGCTTTCTCATTTCCTGTTCATCTCTCCGGACAAGACAGACCAGAAAAAGATCTGCCTTTCAAAAAAGAAGACGCTGCCCCGGCACTAAAAGACAAGAACCCGAGGAAGCCCCAGCCGGATCAAGCCAACCAGCAGCAGAAGCCTAAAGGTCCTCCCGCCAGGCCCGACCGTCCCGAATCACGGGAGAATACGCGCACCTGGCTCGGTATCATGACCGCACCCGTCCCGCAGCCCCTGCGTGAACACCTTCAAATCGAAGACGGCTTCGGCATTCAGGTCCACCAGGTCGTAGATGATTCTCCCGCCGCCAAGGCCGGCCTCCGTCATCACGATATTCTCATGCGGTTCAACGACCAACTGCTGATTTCTCCCGAACACCTTTCCATTCTCGTGCGACGTGAGAAACCCGGCAACAAAGCGGAACTAACTCTTATCCGAGCCGGCAAGAATGAGACCTTGAACGTCACTCTCGGCGAATCGGAAGACGTGAATCCCAATCTCTTCCCGCGCCGCGGACAAATGGATCGTCTAACCCCGCAGGCCGGCGGGAGAGAAGGCGGTTACCAGCACTGGCGTGAGCGCCACGACCAATGGCGCGAGAACAGGCGACCCATACCACCACAAGGCCGCTCCGGGGCACCGACCACACCCGTCAATCCTGACATATCCATTGAAGTTAAGCCGCCGGCAGTCAGCGTGAAACCTGGATTCCCCGTCAACATCATGGGCTACCACGGTGTCGTCAAAATCGACAATGATCATGGCGACGTCACGATCGTCCGAACCGATGATGACCACACCATCAAGATCAACGATGCAGATGGCAAATCGATCTACGACGGCCCCTACGATCCTGCCAAAGGCAACGAAGGCCTTCCGAAGCTGGCTCGCGAGCAACTCAAGAAGATGAAGCTCGACGACCTCAAAATGCTCGGCCCAAAACCGGCAAGACCCAAGGGTCCCGGACAGGACAAAAAAGCGGACAGGGAAAAAGAAGGGACGCCGCTCTAGGAGAACTCAGAAGTCCGGGGAGATCGAGGCTTTCATCCCGAACTCCCCGTCTCTGAACCAAGTGAAATTCTACTGCACGCCTTCGGCACCTGCGACCCAGAGCACGGCGCGGGCCAGCATGCGGATAAAGACCTCTTCACCAAAAGTGGCATCGGAGTGTCCATAGGTGGTTCCCGCGATACGGGTTCCGTTAAAACTGTTCGCCCAGATCACCGGGTGCTCCTTGCCGTCGCGCTCGCTCACTGAAGTCGCCAGCACCTCCGTGCCCGGCCAGACCTTTTCGATGATATAGAGCTCATCCATGGGGGTTACCCAGTCGACGGGAAAGTCTTTCATCACAGGATGATCCGAAGCAGTGACTTTCACCTGGTATTCCGCCTGGTGATCGTGACGCTTGCTCGTGACCCCGAGAAATTCGCGCCAGTCGTCGACCTCGGCGTCGCGGTAGGTGTGCATGGCACAATGGATCACCACTGCCGGAACGCCTTCGCGGTGTGCTTGAGTGATTTTTCGGATGTAATCCGGATCGGTTGTTTTCGCGAAGCACTCATTGTGAATCACCACGTCATAACCGTCAGCCCAGTTGGGGTCATTGTAGAGATCAATCTGCGCAGAGGTACCCTTTCCGCCCACGTTGACGACGTCGAACTCCACGTTAGCCAACTTCTGGATTCCCGACCCAAGAGCAAAAGTCTGATAGAGGTAATTGTGGCAACAGCCACCCGTAATAATCAGCGCTTTCACGGGCTCACCGGAATAGAGTTCTTTCTTCGGCGGCTGCTTCTTGCCTTTGGCTTTTCCTTTGCCGGAATTCTGGGCCATTGCAACACCGGCAACCAGAGCGGCTATCGCAACAAGAGTGATCGGAAGAAAACGAATTTTCATAGACGAAGTGTCGTTGATATCACATTGCTCGATGTCCCAAAATGGCCTGATCAAGGTCGTCCATTTCGGCTCCACAAATTTCCCACCTATATGGCCTCAATCAGGATTTCAGCATCAGTAGAAAGTGAACCACGCGTCAGCTACACGATACTAAAAAAAGCTTTCTCCACGAACTCATCCACCATGCATATTGAGGAACCACTTCTCCAGCTGCGCGACGTCCTTGAGCGAACACAAAAAAGGAGAGCCCAAACAGACTCCCCTTTTCGATAAAAAAGCAGGATGGTTTAAACTGGATTACCCTTCGATGAGCTCGGGCCACTTGGTGTGGAAAAACTCGCCGGCAGGTTTGTCGGTGCGCTCGTAAGTGTGAGCCCCGAAGAAGTCGCGCTGGGCCTGAAGCAGATTGGCCGGCAGCACCTCGGAGCGGTAGCTGTCGTAGTAGCTCAGGGACGCGCTGAAAGCGGGTACCGGAATACCGTTTGTCACGCCGAGGGCAACAATCTCTCGCCAGGCGGCCTGGTTGCTGTTGAGGATATCAGTGAAGAAACTGTCGAGCATCAGGTTGGTGAGATCACCGTCACGCTCATAAGCCTCGGTGATGCGGTTGAGGAAGCGGGCGCGAATGATGCAGCCACCGCGCCAGATCCGGGCACAGGAACCGAGATCGACGCCCCAGCCGTGCACTTCGCTGACGACCTTGATGAGGTCAAGCCCCTGGGCGTAGGAAATGATCTTGGAAGCGTAGAGCGCGTCATGCACCTTCTGAACGAGCTCTTCCTTGTCCATGGATACCGCCGGGTCCGGTCCCTCGAGGATCGGAGCCGCTGCGAGACGTTCATCTTTCTTGGAGGAAAGGATGCGGGCCTCAACCGCAGCATTGATCGTCGAGATCACCACCGCGTTGGCAGCGCTGTTCATGACAGTCCAACGACCGGTGCCTTTCTGACCTGCCTTGTCGACGATGAGGTCAACGAGGTGCTTGCCGGTTTCGGGATCCTTCTCTTCGAAAATCTTGGAAGTGATCTGGATGAGGAAAGACTCGAGCGGACCTTCGTTCCACTTGGTAAAAATCTCGGCCATCTCATCGTTGGTGATGCCGGCGCGCTTGAAGATTTCGTAGGCTTCGCAGATGAGCTGCATATCGCCGTACTCGATGCCGTTATGGACCATCTTGACGAAGTGTCCGGCTCCGCCGCTTCCGACGTGAGTCACGCAGGGAACGCCATCGACCTTGGCGGTGATCGCTTCAAAGACCGGCTTGATGATCTCCCAGGAGCTGGCAGGGCCACCGGGCATAATCGAAGGTCCTTTGCGGGCGCCTTCCTCGCCGCCGGAAACCCCGGAGCCGATGAAGAGCAGACCTTTTTCAGCCAGCTCCTTGGAGCGACGCTCGGTGTGGATGAAATAAGTGTTACCGCCATCAATGATGAGGTCACCCTCTTCCAGCAACGGCACGAGGCTCTCGATCACTTTGTCAACAGCGTCGCGGTCGTTCGGGTCACCACCGGCGGTGGATTTCACGAGGATCATCACCTTGCGGGGACGTTCGAGGCTGGCGACAAAATCCTCGAGCGTTTCGGCACCGTAAAGATTCTTGTCGAGGTTTTCGGCGATGAATTCTTTCATCGTCTCAGTCGTGCGATTGTAGACGGAAACGCGGAAACCGCGACTCTCTACGTTCAGCACAAGATTCTGCCCCATCACGGCGAGGCCAATAAGTCCGAAATCGCTCTTGCTCATGTTAACTGTCCTTTGAATGTTGTGCGTCAAGACTACTCACGATTTCAGAAGCGCAAGCGCTCATTTCATATCATCGAAAACGGATTCTTCATGACAGGCACTCATTTCACTTGTTCGATTTCGGAGAAATCCATTGATGCTGTTGAAAGGACGTTCCCCCCTTCGCGCGTTCATGGGGCTGATCTGCGCTTTCACGGTGTGGTCCGGGACCTCGAAGATGACAGAAAAATCACGGGGATCGAATACTGCCATTATGACAAAATGGCGCTCAACGAGTTGCAGAAGATCGGAGAAGCCATGGGCCGGGAATATCCGGAGCATCTCGCCCACATCCATCACCGTCTTGGTTTCGTACCCGCAGGTGAGCCGTCAATCATCATCCGGATCCAGACCGCTCACAGCGCCGAATCGTTCGAGATCAGTCGCGAGTACCTAAAGCGCATCAAGCAGACCGTCCCGATCTGGAAAAAGCCGGTCTTCGAGAATTAATCCGGTGGAATCGACCGTTGCCAGTGACGGCGGCAAGCGGGATGGTTCCCTTGTATGATTCTTCAATTTGGAGCCGGTAATTTTCTGAGGGCCTTCGCTGACCTCATCGTCCATCAACTCAACCTCAAAACCAAAGACTCGCTCGGAGAAATCGTTGTCGTCCAGTCCACTGGCAAAGAAAGAGCTGATGCGATCAACGCCGCAAACGGTAACTACCATGTCGCAATCCAGGGATTCCAGAACGGAAACACCATCGACGAAACAATTGAAGTCACCTCCATCGGTCGCGCCCTCCACGCCGGCAGCCAGTGGGGCGAAGTTCTTGAGGCGGGACGCCGCCCCGATCTCCAGATCATTCTTTCCAACACCACTGAGGCTGGCCTTGCCCTCGACCCTGCCGACGCAACGTTCGCCGGCGCCGTTCCCGGTTCATTTCCGGCCAAGCTGCTCGGTGTGCTCACAGAACGCATGCAAGCCGGGCAACCAGCCCCCTGGATTGTTCCCTGCGAGCTCATCGAGTCCAACGCAGACCGGCTTCGTGGGCTCGTCCTCGAACAGGCAGCCCTCTGGAATGCTCCGGAGGATTTGAAGCAGTGGCTCACAAATGAATGCCGCTGGGTCAACACGCTCGTCGATCGCATCGTGCCCGGTCCTCCCAAAGAACACAAGCTGCTCGGCATCGATCCTCTTCTCCTCAGCGCAGAACCATTCTGTTTTTGGGCCGTTGAAACCGACGACTCAAACTTTCCCCTGACTCAACATCCTGAAGTGGTGGCTACTCCCGACATTACTTCCTATACCCTGAGGAAAGTCCGCATTCTCAACGGTGCCCACAGTGCCCTTGTGAGTCGTGCTATCAGCACGCCCGAAGTCGAGACCGTTCGCGATTGCCTCGATCATCCGGAACTGGGGCCCTGGTTGGAGAAACTACTTTTCGAAGAAATCGTCCCCGTCCTCGAGGGACGCTGCGACGATCCTGCCGGTTTCGCGATGGCCACACTTGACCGATTTCGGAACCCTTTCCTCGAACACCGGCTCTCTGCGATTGCTCTCAATCACGAATCAAAAGTTGCCGTCCGACTGCAACCGACGCTCGAAGAATTCAGGGAGCGTTTCGGCAAGGAACCACCCCTGCTCGGTGAGCTGCTGGGACCGGCCTGCGCAAGCGAACCACCATCGAAAATGGAATGAGCTTCCATCCAAACCCTGCTTATCGTTTCCCGGCTCGCAGGAATCGCTGTCAGTGTTGATGTGCTCTTTATCTCAGTTACTTTGGAGCGCAAAGAGGGTCAAGTGGGAGACCCAACCCTTTCTATTCCTCGGCCTCACGCTACTACCAAAACAAAGGTAACGACCAAGCCAACTACCATGAGAATGCCTGAGGCAAAGAACCAGTCAAAACCGGTTGTCCAGAACCCGACCTTCCGTTTCTCAACCACAGGCGATGCAGCAGCAGCCTTGGATTTTGGATGACAGGCGTGAGCGTAACCAGCGAGCATGTGCATGGAAGGAAGACGGATCCTTCGCGGCACTATGCAAAAATAATTTTCCTGAATCCTAGATCCCGGCGTGGAGACGAAGGATTCGCTTAAGCTCCTCAATCGCCCCCGGATCCCTGTAGGATTTATGATCCGTCGGAACGATCAATTCGGATTCAGCCCCCTCGAGATGGGAACTCCAGTAATCCACGATGCCATCCGAGCTGTCAGGTGTGTCTCCTTTGCCACGGTCCCCGATAATCGAGTGGTATTTCACCCCCACCTTGTGAGGCGACCTGTCCATCGCAAGCAGAATCGGAGAGTCCGGTCGTAAAGACTGAACGCTGGTCATCTTTTTCCCCTTCGGCTGATACTTGAGCCCTTGGCTGGAGCCCCGGGTCATGAAGTCCTCCATAGAAAAAAGCACATTGGAAGGCAACTTAGCAAGCTGAGACACAGCGCCAGCCAGGCCGGACGTCGCCATATTAGCACCACGATGGGGAGTAGAGAAGAAGACGGCACGCCGTGCTGCTTTATCATATTCAAAGAAGAGTAAATCGCTCGCTGCCTGCTTGTTGGGCCAATCCGCCGAGACCACATCAAACGGCTCATCACTGATCTCCCGCCAGATCCGATCGTCAAAATCGGTAATCAGCATGTTTGAAAGAACACCTCCCATGCTATGCCCTGCCACAACCATGTTTCTCGAGAGGGGGTCATCGCCTTCCGGGTCATAGCGCTCGCGCAGCTTCTTGAGTTGGTTCCGTTGAAACTCCGCTGACTCCGCGATAGCATACGATGTCGGATACCGGAACGCCAGGATCTGATAGTTCTGAGCGATGTCAGGCTCCGACATCAGCTCAGGAACAATCTCACGCCAGATAATGGGCGCTGATACGAGACCATGTGAGAGCAGGATAGGAATTCGGTCAGGATCGTATGGCTCCAACAGATAGATTCCTGAATCCTTGGCGCGCTTCCGCGCATTGAGAAATCCAAATAAGCCGGTCAGGACCTCATTCTCCCCGCTAGCCATGATGAGAATCGGTGCCGAGAAGTTCGCCGCCAGAGGGACGCTGCGACCGGCGATCGTAACCCTGTCCCGTTTCGTCGGGTCATGGATTGCAAGAGAAACGAGGGTCCGGCGTTCAGCACCCTCGCCGATTTCACCGGTGCTGGCGATCGTCAACGTGATCGGCATGTGAAGTCCCTTGGGCGTGTAGTTTGCCATTTCTTCGGCACGCTCGGGCGTGTGATAACGAACCCCGATCAGCGGTGCCCCAAGACCAAACCGGCTGATATTTTTCACGCCCTTTCCTCTCACCGCATCGGATGAAATAGCTTCATCGAAAAAATTGGCGGTAAAGTCCGAACTTGGATCCAGTCGGATTTCGAAGCGGTCCTCGCCACTTTCCAGGTGATAGGGTGCTGGCCCACTCCGACGTGGGTCATTACCCCAAACCTCCGCGAAACGAGCGAGTGAAGAATTGTGAAGTGTCAAGAGAGCCTTCTCTGCCTCGGACCGGGGAATCTTTTTCTGCGCGATAAGTAATTCGCGACTCTCAAGAGCAGCCTTAAGAAAGCTGCCGGCCGCATCTTCATGCTGCCCTTTTCTGGAATAGCGCTCTCCGGACTTCAACAATTCGCCAGATGTCGTCGCAACACCACCGACCACAGCAAGCGGCAGTTCGAGCAGGCTGGCCATTCCCTTAAGCTCCCGAGCCGACTCGATCCCCGCCTCAGTGACATCACTGGAATTATGCTTCGACCTCACCGTCGAACACGACGGCGAGAAAAATGCTAACGTTAAGAGCGCGGACCACGCGGCGCATCGCCAGCGTTGAGAAGACGGATTGTTCCCCTCCAAAATCATTCAGTCTGCAGTGTTTGTGTGCATCAGGAGCGCCGCGACGCCCGGATGGGCATAAATCTCGGGTTAGTCAGCGAATTCTCAAGCCCTAAAGAAGCCGACTGTCCCATCACTCCATTAGCGTTTTCGCTTCCGGACAACGCCCGCCGTAATGGATAAAGAGGCCAGAATGACCAGCAAAATAAAACGTCACCGCACCGCGATTCGGTCAAACCACACGTCCCACCCGACTGAGACACGCCGTTGAATGACTCCCAATTCCCGGTTATGATTTCTGGCATCGCCATTTTCATGCGCCGTATTTCCTCAATTGCACAATCCGTTCTTTGCATTGCCGCCGTGTTGAGCATTGCAGCACTGCCCGGTTGCCGCACCATGAACAGCTCTGGGGCGGAGGCTACGACCATTGATCAAGCGGCTTTCGCGGGAGCCGATTCAAATGCCGATGGCAAACTGTCTCAGGAGGAACTGGCCGGTCACCTTCACAAAGAAGCGCTGGCCGAGTTTGACCTCAACGAGGACAACCATATCTCTGCCCAGGAGTGGGCGCTCGCGAAACCTTCCGCCGGTGACGACGACCCCTTCTTTAACAGGCTGGATAAAGACAGCGACGGCACAGTCGCCCGGGAGGAAGCCATCCTCTACATTACCGAACACGTCCAGTTCGGCGACTCTTTCTCCGACCTCGACCGGAACGGTGACTTCCACCTCCACTGGGAGGAGTTCACCGCGAACGAGCCCACCTCGGTCAGGTTCGTGCTCTTCTCGGTCAAACAGTAGACTCGAACGGCCAGAATGCGCCGATTTGCCCCAAATCGGGGTAGATCTTTTATAATTTCTATAATTTTTGTGTTTGTGGCGTTGACAGGGAGGATCCATGAAGGTTGAATGTTAATTATCTGTGAACTTATTGGAATCATGAAGAAACCGGCCGCCATTTTGTTTCTTGCCCTGCTCTCTATTCCGGCTTTTGCCGCAGAGGGTCTCAGGACTCTTCCTGACACCGCAGAGGCAATGGGTATGGTGGGTGGCCGTCTTGCAGTCCTCGACGACGCCTCGGTGACCCGCCACAACCCGGCCACCCTGACCGATATCTCGGATACACTCCTGACCGTGACTTTTCAGCTCTGGCACGGGAAAACAGATTTCGCCGGAGCTTTGGGTCAGTCCGATTCCATGATCGATCCATGGAAGCCAACCGGCAGTCTCTACATGGCTCACTCCATTAACGAAGACCTCACTCTTGGCTTTGGAGTCAACGCTCCCTTCGGTGTTTCTATTAGTTGGCCCGATGTGGGTGCCTTCCGCTACTTCGGTGCTTCCGACGTGATGCTTCAAACCATCGCCTTTAACCCCGCTCTCGGTCTCAAGATCAACGACAACGCCTCCATTGGTGTCGGTCTAGACATTTACCGTTCTGATCTCATGCTGAAGCAGCGCTTCCCATGGGCGCTAACAGCCCCGGGACTTCCCGATGGCACGATGGACTTTGAGGGAGACGGTTGGGGCATCGGTGCCTACTTCGGCATCAATTTCGACCTCGGCGACCGCCAGCGCCTTGCCGTTACCGGTCGCCTTCCCGTGTCGGTTGACTACGAGGGCACTTTCACGATCAACAACATCCCCGCCCCCGGTGCCGCTCTTCCGGTCAGTCCCTTTACCTCTGAAATCGAGCACCCCGGGAGTTTGGGAGTGGGCTATTCCTTCGATGCCACTGAGCAACTCACCATCGGCGTTGATTTCGAATGGATCCAGAACTCCACTCACGACGACGTGCCGCTCGACGTCGGAGCGAACCAGCCGCTTCTCGACGGTAAGACGGGTGTTCCTCTCGCCTGGGAAGATTCCATCTCAATCGGCTTGGGCATTGAGTATGACTGGACCGAAGAGCTTACCTTCCGAGCCAGCTACCTTTACTCCGACTCCCCCATGTCCAGCCCAACCTGGAATCCCGCAATTCCCGCTGACGACCGCCACATTTTCAGCCTCGGCTTCGGCTACACCTGGGACGAAGTGAACACCGTTGATTTTGCTTACAGTCTCATTCACATGAGCGATTCCACAATCACGAATAACATCACTCCAGCATTCAACGGTGCGTATTCCTATGCATGGGATGTCCTGACATTGAGCTACAGCCGCCAATTCTAAGACAAAATCCAATACCCTCCGGGCCTCTCCCTGACTACAACCTGACCTATCCTCGGTTGCCATCCTGCAAATCGCCTGGAAGCCGTCCAGCCCTGGACCACTCCAGCAACTTTCGCGAGAGCGCTCACGGAAGTCCTTGGGGCGGAGTGAAAAATTACTCTTCCTCCACCCTTTTTATCAAAATCTGTAAAGCTCCACCTGAGCACCAGATTTCGAGGGCGAGGCACACCAGAGAACTACCCATCAACACGAGAGCGGCGATAAAACAGATCGTATCGATGGGTCGGAAGCCAAATATCACCGACACCATCGAGATGACGCAAAGCAGCAGGCTCACCGCTCCGAGCAGTTGCATCCAGCGAATCAGTTTGAGACGGCGACGCAGGTTATCGATCTGGGCGCGCAGGGCTTCGTCCTTTAGCTCCACCCAGTCCCGATGCAGGTTTCGCACCAGTGCCGCGAGGTGGAGAAAGCGATTCGTGTAAGCGAGAAACAAAAGACTCACCGCCGGAAAAAGTAGTGCTGGTGTGGAAATCTCCAGGATCATCTGATGCTCAGCCCTTTGTCAAAACGCCACCTTCAAGAATCCTGGCACGAAGGCCACCTTTACCTGCCAGAGCCTGCTCGGCACCTTGATGAAAGGCCTGGTTCATCCAGAAACAGGGGCTCGCTTCTTCGGTTCCGAGAAAACGCACCCCATCGATTTCAAACTCTTTGCCGATCAGATCATTCAGATCCTGCCCTTCGATCACGACATTGCGGCGATAGGTTTCCGGCCCTTTATCGTAGACGGAGAACCGTTCACAGAGATCTCGGTGCGTCTCAATCTCGAAGAACGTGATCTGTCCCTTGTAATCTTCCTTGTAGTCGAAAAAGCGGTCCCCTTTGATCCCGCTACCAGCGACGCATTCGATTTTCTCAACCTCGATGATGGGGTTTTCTCCAGGAGGCTTACCGTAGTGGCCGTAGTAGTTATGGTCCGGCGAAATGTAGAGGTTAAGAATCTTCACACAACAGACTACGTTTGAATTTCCCTGCTGGCAATTCCCTCAGGCATGGATACGGTCCGGCTGACACAAAAACCCCGTGTCACCGATAATCATGGCCAAAGGACAAAAAAACGCGATCACACCCACCCGGGATGAAAACTTTCCCGAATGGTATCAACAAGTCGTCCGCGCCGCAGATCTTGCCGAGAATTCGGAAGTCCGCGGCTGCATGGTTATCAAGCCATGGGGTTACGGGCTCTGGGAAAAGATTCAGGACCAGCTCGACCAGTGGTTCAAGGACACAGGTCACAAGAACGCCTACTTTCCTCTGCTCATCCCAGTGAGCTATCTTGAAAAGGAAGCCACCCACGTCGAGGGCTTCGCAACCGAATGTGCTGTGGTCACTCACCACCGCCTCGAGCTTAAGGATGGCAAAATGGTTCCTTCGGGCGAACTCACGGAGCCATACGTGATCCGTCCGACTTCCGAGACGATCATCGGTGCTGCTTTCGCCCGCTGGGTACAGAGTTATCGCGACCTGCCTCTCCTCATCAACCAGTGGGCCAACGTGATGCGCTGGGAAATGCGTCCCCGCCTTTTCCTGCGCACCGCAGAGTTCCTCTGGCAGGAGGGACACACCGCACACGAGACCGCCGAAGAAGCCATTGAGGAAACGACCAAGATGCACGAGGTTTACGAACGCTTCCTAACGGATCACCTCGCCGTCCCGGTTGTCGCAGGCGAAAAGACCGAAGCCGAACGCTTCCCCGGCGCACTGAACACCTACACCGTCGAAGCCATGGTCCAGGATCGCAAGGCCATCCAGGCCGGCACCTCTCATTTCCTCGGCCAGAATTTTTCAAAAGCAGCCGGCATCGAATTTGAAGGCCGCGAGTCCAAGCGTGAGTTTGCCTGGACTTCCAGCTGGGGTGTCAGTACCCGCCTCATTGGGACCCTGCTGATGGCGCACTCCGATGACGATGGCCTTGTCCTCCCGCCTCGCGTCGCTCCGACCCAGGTTGTCATCCTCCCGGTTACTCCCAAACCCGAACACGCGGAGCCTGTTTTCGAAGCCTGCCAAAAACTTGCGGACGAAATCAGCGCTCAATTATTCCACGGGGAGAAGATCAGCGTAGAAATCGACAAGCGCGATCTCGGTGGCGGCGTCAAGACCTGGGAATGGATCAAGAAAGGTGTTCCTGTCAGGATTGAAATTGGCCCCCGTGACCTTGAGAAGGGTTCCGTCGCCATGGTCCGCCGCGATCGGGGGCCCAAGGACAAGCAGTTCATTCCGACAGAAGAAGCCGTGTCCAGTATCATCGATACTCTGCAGTCCATCCAGGATACCCTGCTTCAACGTGCCCTTGCCTTCCGCGACGAAAACACCGTCGAAATCAGTGACATGGATGAGTTTCGTAAGTTCTTCACTCCCGATAATGAGAACCATCCCGAGATCCACGGTGGCTTCGCCCTCGTTCACTGGGCCGGAGGAGTCGAAGAGGAAGAAGCCCTCCAGAAAGAGCTCAAGGTTACTATACGCTGCATTCCCAAGGATCCTGCACTCCGTGGCGAAGCCGGAACCTGCATTTACACTGGAAAGCCGGCCGAAGGCCGCGTGGTCTTCGCGAAAAGCTACTAGTCGGGTTACCGCTTTTCGCAGATTCCCCTGCGACCTGACTCCGGCGGGATGCGTAACGCATCTCGCTTTATGTCTCGTATTGCCATCATCGGCGCCGGAGCCTCCGGGCTTGCAGCGGCATTTCAACTTTCTAAGGAAGGTTTCGAAGTCTGCGTCTTTGAAAAAAGTCGCGGAGTTTCCGGTCGCGCGGCTTCACGCAGTCGCAACGGATGCCGGTATGACTACGGCGCCAATTACTTCAAGCCACAGTCCAACGAAGTCGCCGAACTGTTGTTCAAAACGCTCCCTCATGATGACTTGTGCCGCATCGCCGGGGACATCTTGACCTTCGACCGAACTGGCCACATCAGTCCAGGCGACCCAAAACAGAATGCCGAATCCAAGTGGACTTACCGCAGCGGTATCAGCACCCTCGGCAAACTATTAATTGAAGCAGGGAACTTTAACATCTCGCGAGAGACACTCATCTCGAGCCTTTCCCACGAAGGGGCTCATTGGAGCCTGATTGATGCCGATGGAAAAACAAACAGACCGTTTGACGTATTGCTGCTCACTCCACCCGCTCCGCAAACTGTTGGGCTTCTTGTGAATACAAAGGCTGACGCCCCGATCATCGCAAAGATGGTGGACGTGTTAGACCAAGTTTCCTACCATTCCCAATTCTCTGTCCTTCTGAATTTCAATGCGAATGTTCCCCTCCCCAATCAGGCCTTTGCCCTCATCAACTCTGACCGGGAACACCAGCTCGCCTGGTTGAGCGACGAAGGTCGCAAAGCCGGCCACGTTGTAGAGGGTGAGACCCTGATGGTCGCACAAATGAGCCCGAGCTGGAGTGCGGAACACTACGACGACCCTCCAGCCTCCATCACTGCCGCCGCCTACCAGTCCGTCAGCTCGCTGCTCGGCGACAATCTGCCGACCCTGCATTGGAGTGATTTCCAGAGATGGCGGTATGCTCACCCCTGCGACGCGGCGAGAATCGAAGATACTGCCGCCGCTGCGGAAATCGGTCTCTTCTTCGCAGGCGACGCCTTTGTTGGAAAAGGAAGAGTTCCCGGTGCCCTGGAAACCGGCCTCGCCGCAGCCCGCAGAATCATTGAGACCTTTTGATACACATCCTTCCGCAATCCCCATCACAATCCAAAGGGGTAACTCAGCCGAATTCTACACAGAGCCTGCCATGTTTTCTGCTCAGCAGAGACGGAAAGGAAAAGTCAAAAACCGGAACGAGGCACATATTTAGCATTGATTCCCCCTTCAAAACCACACACATTCCGCGCCATGGAGAACGTCATTATCATCGGAACCGGCTGTGCCGGCTGGACTTCAGCGATCTACACCGCACGCGCCAACCTGAATCCTCTCGTTCTCGCCGGTGAGCAACCGGGTGGCCAGCTCACTACTACCACGGAGGTCGAGAACTTTCCCGGCTTCCCCGAAGGTGTCGTAGGTCCGGAACTCATGATGCGCATGCAACAGCAGGCCGAGAAATTCGGCACTCGCGTCGAATACGACATGGTAACTTCCGTCGAAAAGACCGAAGACGGCAATTTCAACCTCAAGACCGCCGGCGGTAATGACTACCAGGCCCACACAGTCATCATCGCCACAGGGGCCAGTCCACGTCACCTTGGACTCTCCAACGAAAAAGAACTGATCGGCCGCGGTCTCACTTCCTGCGCCACCTGCGACGGAGCTTTCTACCCCGATGTTCCTGTCGCCGTCATCGGCGGTGGTGATTCCGCCTGTGAAGAAGCTGATTTCCTGACGCGTTTTGCCAGCAAGGTTTACCTGGTCCACCGCCGCGATGAGCTCCGAGCATCCAAGATCATGGCCGACCGCGTACTCGCCAATGAGAAAATCGAGCCGGTCTGGAACAGCCAGGTGACCGAATACCTGACTGACGGTGAGGGCCACATGTGCGCCGTGACGCTCAACAACACCGCCACAGGCGAATCCTCCGAACTGGACGTGAAATGCGTCTTCGTAGCAATCGGCCACGATCCCAACACCGGCTTCCTGGAAGGGTCAGGCGTTGATGTGGACGAAAACGGCTACATTCTCCAGTCGAGCCATTCCACCTCCTCAAATATTGAAGGAATTTTTTCCGCCGGTGACGTCGCTGACCACGTCTATCGCCAGGCCATCACAGCGGCTGGAAACGGCTGCCAGGCGGCTCTGGATGCCGAGCGATACATCGCGGCGAAGGAAGCTTAATTCGTTTTCCTTAACTAAAACGGGCCAATAGCAGGGCTGTAATACCTTGCGGGATGGCCCATTTCCCGTATCTTAGAGTCCTCCTTGTGGCGGATCAATTTACTATGAAAAGCCTTTTCTGCGGTATCCTTGTGGCCTCACTTCTGGCATCTGGCGCTTTCGCCCAGTTTCACAGCCGTTCCATGACCGGTCACGCGGCCTACAATCAGGACTCACTCAATTCGGCGCAGGCCCACTTCAATGCCAACCGCCCGACTGGCTCTCAGCCCGCAACCACCGTAGCCCCGACGCCCGCCGCCCATGCTGCAGTCGCCGCCCATGGAAACACCCAGGTCGGCTTCAACGGCGGTTCCACCATCTTCATGTCGGAGGCCCAAAAGGCCGCCTACAGCCAGTATGATCTCCAGATGAGCGAACAGAAAGACCTCGATATCGACGTCTGGGGACGTTCCATTTATCATTCTGACGGTTCCTACACCGAGTCCCAGGAGCACAACGAGGGCCATGCTTTCCTTCAGCAGACCACCTACAGCAAGAACGGTGTCGAAATCCAGCGTCGCTCCATCACCCTGGACCAGCGCGGCATGCCTGACGAAGTCATGATTTATGCCGGTGGCGAAAACGGAAAACTCAAATACAGAGGTAAGCACCTTTACGATCAGTTTGGCCGTTTCTCCGAAGAGCACCTTTTCTCTGCCGACGGCACCCTGATCCGCCGCAAGGTCCAGGAATACTCCTCGGAAGGTAAGCGACTCCCGCTTCGCAGCTGGGACTACGTTGACCACGTTCCGAGTGATCTCCAGCTCGTCGTGACTCGCGAGAGCGAAGATCCTGCCCTCCAGCAGGCCGCAGCTCCGGCTCAGCCGCAGCAACCTCAGCGTGGTGGGCTCTTCAATCGCAATAAGTCCCAGCAGCAGAACGCCGGCAACATGATGGTTGGTCACGCCGGTGGTGCTAAGCAGGAGCCCGCTGCCAAGCCTTCCATGGGATCCAAGCTTGGTCGTCTCTTCGGCAACCGCAAATAAGAGGATCCCGGTGCTGGCTCCATGAAGCTCACGCCCGGCCAGTCACTCGCAATCCTTGTCCTCATCGGTATCGCCGTGGCCGGATGGCTTTACGGTATCCACTGGAAAAAGATCGCCAGTGGTGACGCCTTCAGCCAGGACGAAAAACTGCTGATTGAGCTTCAGGAACAAATTCGCACCCTGTCCGAGAAAAATACCGCGCTCGTTAAACAGGTTAACGAGTTGCAGAAGGAGGCAGTAGTAGAGGATGTAGAAGGATCGGAAGCCCCGGCCGCCGAACTGGAAGCACCCCCAGCCCGGTAACCTTCAAACTTTCGCTGCCCTCTCGGCTCTAAAACTGCGTCTCTTTGTAACCCGTCAAGTCAGGGTGCCAATACGTGCGTCATTTGCGCAGAAACAACCAGACATAGCCGGTGCGCTGCTCATCGAGGATATCGCCTCGTAACTGATACAATTCCGACATCTGCTTCTGCCATTTCTGAAGCTCCTCCTCGCCAGCGCTGGCAGGATATTCCCCGAGTTCCCCGATATCCTTCTTCCATTTCTTCAAGGCCTTCTCGAATTCATCGTGGCTCAGGCCATCCGCCGGACTCGTCAGGGTAACATTATCACCCACAAGTAGATCCAACTTTCCATCTTCGTTGTAATCGGTGGCCCAGACGCGGGACGAGTTACTCGGGCCATCCAGATCCTCCTCGCTCAACAATGCCCCGGTCGCCGGGTAGCCTTTGCCTTCGATCAGGGACACAAAGCGTTTGAGGCTCGGTACCTTATCAGGACCCGCCGTATTCTCGGCCCACTGGACACCACCTTGACTCGTACCACTGAGAACATCGAGATCACCATCTCCGTCCCAATCCACCGTCATGGGATCGCTGTGAGCTCCATCGATCTGGAGCTCGACACCGTCTTCTGTCATGACGACTTCAGACTCCGGCTTGAATTCACCTTTTCCTTCACCCTCGAAGAGGTAGAAGGTTCCCTTGAAATTGCCCACGAGCAGATCGAGATCACCATCGTGATCCCAGTCAACAGCCCACGGGCGTGTACAGATTTTCTTAACCCGGTCGTCCTCACTGGCGGCAGAAATAACGAGAGGTTTGTCATCTGTCCCGTTGAGAGCCTCGGCTTCAATGAACTGCCCTTCACCCTTTCCCCATAACACTTGGAACAGGCCGGCCATATCCTGCCCCGGACGGGAATAGGAACCAGAAAGAATGTCAGGGTTTCCGTCTTCGTTCAGATCCACAACCTGTGGAGTCGAGCTGGTGCATCACCAGACACCGGGGACTATAGCGGCACTGCCGTTAACCATGAGCTTGGAGCCGGAAACGTAACTGCCATCCGGTTCCTGTGGATAAACCCAAATATTGCCTTGGGAAAACTGACCAACGAGGAGCTCCTTTTTACCGTCACCATTGATGTCAGCAAAACTGGGTGAAGCATATCCCGGGCTCTCAACCCGGATCGGTCCGTTATCAGCCTTCAACATAACCGGATCTTCAAATTCAACCGCTACGGATGCGCCAGTCAGCGCCAACAACGAAAAAACGATTCCTGCTTTCATTTCAGTAGAGTATGCCTCGAAAGGCTTAACTCCCTAACGTTCTGACGGGGAAGATCCTTGGCTTTCTTTTTCCAATCGATCCAGATTAGCAAGAAGATGCCTCAACCTGGCCCTCGTAAACCTTTGAAGCAGAATGCACGGCAAGTTTGAGAGAACCGCATAGATGACCATTACCAGCGCCGCGATGGGCCACGGGTTCCAAACCAAAGTAATCCATAACCCCGCCACCTGTGCATAGTGCGCCGCCTCACCCCGACAGGTTTCCACGATGAACTGCTCAAGGTGACTTTGATCCTTGTCTCGCAGACTGCCTTTGGCAAAACCACCGAACCAGGGTGCTGCATCCGGCAGATGTTTTTTCCACCTGCGAATTCCGAAAACCGACTGGTAGATATCACCGCCCGACTCCCAGCCGCGATTACGAAAGATCACGGAGTTCGGGTCAAATCTGACCGCCGGAATTCGCGTGTAAAGCCAGGATAGGCCAAGGTGGATGATCGGAATCGCGATCACATTTGCCAGGGCAATCAACAACGGAGACAGCTCAACTAACATGCCTCCCTTTCCATTCCACAGTCCCTCCATCCCGCTTGCGGCCCAGTGCCCGGAAGAAGAGCCCCTGGTAAAAGCACAATCCGATCGGAAAGAGGATCGCTCCGACCGGACTGAAGTTTCCGGCATGTCGGAAGAGATACAAAGTCTGAATCACGCAAAGGAGATAGAAACCTCCTACCGCCCAGGCCACCGGACCGGATGCCTGGAAGAGAAAGGTAAGCGCAATCATTCCCATGATGAGGCCTGAGAACAGGAAGGAAATGCCGGCAAGCGCACTCTTCGGAGTGTTATCGGCCCCGGAAACAAAGCCTTTACTCCATCCGGCAATCAATTCGTTGAGACCTTCCGGGAACATGCGCATCCAGATCGTTCCCTTCCCAAGAAAACATCGGCAGCGAAAACCTGCTTCGGCGAGATGTCTCGACAGGTGGAAGTTCTCCAGTACCTCCCGCTTGACCGGCTCATGCCCCCCGACCGCATCGTATTGCTTCCTTGAAATCAACATTGCCTGCCCGAACAGACCGATCTGATCCGCCTTCTCCCCTTTCCAGGTAAAGGCATTCATTCCTAACAACATCACCACGTTGAAGAACGAAGAAAGCTGCTCGTAAGGCTTCTCAATCCGGTGATAGGGACAGATCGAGTGCACACTTTCCTCATCATCCGACAGGGCGGCAATCTTTTCCATTCCACCCGGTTCCATCACCGTGTCGGAATCGAGGAAGAGGATCCAGTCACCCGTGGCAGCATCTGCGCCTTGCTGACACGCCCAGGGTTTGCCAAACCATCCTTCAGGGAGAGGTTTTCCATCAATAACTTGAGCCCCTGCTTCTTTCGCCACATCGGCAGTGCAATCACTGGATTGATCGTTAACGACGATCACTTCATGCGGAGGTGAATCCTGCTCGAAGAGTGAGGGCAACAATCGCGCCAGGTTGTCCTCCTCATCACGGGCCGGAATAACGACCGACACCTTGGCCGGCGAAAGGCACTCGCGCTTCGGCACCCCGCGAAAGCGAAGTGCCACAGACCAACCAATGACCCAGAAGATAAATCCCAATCCAAGGAAGCTCCAAAAGAAGACCACCATCTAATCAGGCGCTCCTGGCTTCCTGCTTCACGACTCGATCAGCAACTTTCTGGCCACACAAAATCACCATCGGCATACCGCCGCCGGGGTTCACGCTACCCCCGGTGAAGAAGAGATTTTTATACTTTGATGACTGCTTGGGCGCTTTGAATGCCTGATTCCTGTTCCAGTCAGAAACGACTCCGTAGATGGAACCCCGGTTGGAGTTATACATCCGCTCGATATCAACCGGCGTCAGGGTATCCTCGACAATGGTATGCTTACGAAGATCCGTCAGGCCCATACGTTCGAGCTTGTCAATGACACGATCTTTCAAAGCCATGTAGTCCTCGTGGGTGTGCGGCTTGTCAGGATTGATTGGCGGGATGTGAGGAAGGATCTTGATGTTGTCGCAACCTTCCGGAGCCTTTGAAGGATCCGTCCGCGTGGGAGCCACCAGGTAAATGGTCGGGTCCTCCGGCAACTCGCCTTTCTGGAAAACGGTATCGAAGTGTTTGCTCTGGTCCTTCGAGTAGAAGAAATTGTGATGCGCCAACTGGTCGTAAATCTTGTTGGTGCCGAGGTGAATGACAAGGCCGGAGCAGGCAGGCTCAAATTTCTTGAGCTTTTTCATGAACTCAGGCGGCTCGCTGAGCAATTTCCGGTAGGCTGGCAGAACCTCCATGTTGCAGACGACATAGTCCGACGAAAGCGTATCACCGTCGGTAAGAGTCACTCCATGGACCAGGTTGCCTGTCTGGTTAATGGAGGCCACTTCGGAGTTGAAACGAACCGGAATTTCAAGATCGTCAAGAAGCTTCCCGAGACCGACGGCAAGGTTGTACATCCCGCCCTTCACATACCAAAGACCGTAGTCATACTGAATGATGGGCATCAGGTTCATGTAACCCGGGGCGTCCTTGGCAGAGGAACCCACATATTTAATGAAGTATTCGAAGATTCTGCGGAGGTAGTCGTCGTCAAAGTGATTGGCGATGGCTTCCGACATTTTGTGCCGGTGATCCATCTTGAACATCATTTTAAAAAATCCGTAGTGACGGAGCATTTCCCAGACATTGTCGAGACCCTCACGAAAATAGCCGTCGTCGCAGAGCTGGTATTGCTCGCGACCGTATTTGAGAAAATTTTCAAACTGCTTTGAATGCAGATCAGGATCGCCGGGCAACTTTTTGAACTCCTCTTTCTGGCCTGCAGGATCTTCGATCAGATCAAGGACAAGACCGTCCTCAAAGAAATTCCTCCAGTGAGGATGGACCGACTCCAGCTCCACGTAGTCGGACATTTTTTTGCCAGCGCGCTCCCAAAGACTTTCGAAGAACTGCGGCAAAGTGAAGATGGACGGGCCGAGGTCAAAGCCAAAGCCATCAATCTCGAGGAGATTCAGCTTACCACCAATTTTATCGTTTTTCTCAACGATCTCGACATCAAACCCTTCAGCTTTCAGGGAAATCGCTGCGGACAACCCTCCCAGGCCGGCTCCCACTACAATGACAGATTTGTTCCGTGGAGACGGCGATTGACTCATAAAGTAACTTCTTTTTTGAGGTAGGTGAGCCCGAACGAATCGGAAATAAGGTTGGATGAGATTCGGGCTGACTCGAAAATGGTTGGTAACCCGCTTCCCGGGTGGGTTCCTCCCCCCACGAGATAGCAGTTACGGAATTCTTCAAACTGATTTCTAGGCCGCATGAATGCGAGTTGGCTGAGGCAGTGGGAAAGATTGAAAGTCGCCCCTTTAAAGATATCAAGCTCGGTGCTCCATGTCTTTGGCGTGTAGGCTTTCTCGACTTCGATATGCTCCTCGAGATCATCGATACCAAGACGGTCGGAAATAGCACGGAAAGTCATCTCACGATATCGGGCCTGAGCTTCATCCCAGTCGATGTCTCCGTCGAGGTTCGGAGTCGGCACGAGAATGTAGAGACTGGACTTGCCCTCAGGGGCCAGGTTCGGGTCGGTCACGCTGGCGTTGCGAATGTAGAAAGAGATATCGTTGGATGAGCAGTTCTGCTTGAAGATCTCGTCAACGTTTTTCTTGTAGTCTCGGGCGAAGACGATGGTGTGATGCGGCAGATCGTAGAGTTTATCCACGCCGAGGTGCAACATGTAGGTGGAGCAGCTGTACTTCATCGAATCCAACTTCTCCTTAGTGTATTTCTTCAGGGAATCCGACGGGACGAGATGGGTCATGGCATGCGCGAAGTCAGCATTGATGACCACGCTGTCCGCATAAACCTTTTCGCCGTCTTCGAGTTCCACACCGCAAACTTTCCGACCATCGAGGATGAGCTGCTTCACCCCGGTGCCGGTGTGAACTTTGGCTCCGCAGTCTTCCGCAGCGCGAGCCATCGCAGCCGGGATTTCGCATAGCCCCCCCTGGGTGTGGAAGATGCCGTGCTCGTGCTCCATGTAGGAGAGCATGGCAAAGGCTCCTGGACACTCCCAGGCGGACATGCCGAGATACTTGCTCTGGAAAGAGAAAAGCAAAGCTAGCTTCTCATCCGTGAAATACTTCTTCAGGTTGTCGAAGACTGTATTGCCAAGGGAAAGGTGGGGAAGCGCAGGAAGAAGGTCCGGAGAAAGCGATTTCGCAGGACTGGAAAAATTATGCTGAAAAGCTGGTAACAGCTTTTTGAGACGAGACTTCTCTCGGTCAAGAAAGCGGTCTAATCCCCCGGACTGGCCGGGGAAAAGTCGCTCAATTTCCTCCTTGGTTTTCTCGTTGTTGTCGCTAGCCCGAAAGACTTGGTCGTCGAATCGCAGCTCATACATTGGATCGAGCCTCACAAAGTCGAGGTAGTCGGCAGAATCTTTACCCGCTTCGGAAAATATCCGGTCGAGCAGTGATTTCATCATGAGAAAAGTCGGTCCGATATCAAACCGGTAGCCATCGATCTCGTGTGCCGCAGTGCGACCACCAATTCGGTCCTGTTTTTCGAACAACTGAACATCGATGCCGCGACTGGCTAAAAGCAGTGCGCTGGCGACGCCGCCGGGGCCACCTCCAACGACGATGACTTTTTTGCGCCCTCCGTTGGATCCGTTAGAACCTGGTCCTCTCATGCTGATAGTTGGTTATTGTTCAATGCGTTTTCTTCTCTTTTCAAGCGCCAGCTTTTCCACAGAATGATTTGATCATCGCTATGGTGTCACCGTAATTCTGATTACGGCGTATCACTACGAGTTGGTTCACTTTCCTCGTTCATGATGATAAGCCCGCCAGAATGACTGCGGAACCGGATTGTTCAGACTACGACCTGTCCTCCATAATGGAGGCACAAAGATCCTATTTTAGTTCCGGCCGGACCCGCCCGTTGGAAGCTAGAATCGAAGCCCTCTCTCGATTTGGCACTGAATTGGAGACTCGCACTGACGAACTCCTCCATGCTCTGTCCGAAGACCTCGGGAAACCTCCTCTCGAAGCCTACCTGGCCGAAGTTTACTTCCTCATTTCCGAAGTCCGGCTCTACCGAAAGAAGCTGAAGGGGTGGGCACGACCAAAACGAGCTGGAAACCCGTTCTATTTTTTTCCGGCACGGAGTGAAATCCGCCGTGAAGCCTTTGGCACAACCCTGATCGCATCAGCCTGGAACTACCCCCTACAGCTTGCCCTCGCTCCAGCCGTATCCGCCGTCGGCGCAGGAAACACGGTCATCCTGAAACCGTCCGAAATGGCTCCAGCTACTGCGGCACTGATGGCTGACATCGTCGCGAATTCGTTCGATGCAGCTCACTTCACCGTCGTTCAGGGCGGTCCGGAACTCGGTCAGGCACTTCTCAGCCAAAACTTCGATGCCTGGTTCTACACCGGCAGCGAACGTATCGGCAGGCTTTACGCCGAAGCGGCGGCCAGTCACCTTGCACCCGTCACGCTTGAGCTCGGAGGCAAATGTCCCTGTATCATCGACACCGAAGTCAACCTTGCTACCGCCGTCGACCGAATCATTCCGGGCAAATTCTTCAATGCCGGCCAGACCTGTATCGCCCCGGACTACGTCCTCGTCCCTGACTCGCTCCACGACCGCTTCGTCGAAGAAGCCAAAAAGACTGTCCGCGAGCTCTATCCGGAGTCCCCCAGCCCCGATCTCGCCCGAATCGTAAATTCCAAACACTTCGATCGGATCAGGGCTCTCATCCCGGAAAACGCCATTCGCGTCGGCGAAGACGATCGCGATGAGCTCTATCTTGCTCCCGCAATCGTTCCAAATGCCAATGAAACCCTGCCCTGCATGCAGGAGGAAATCTTTGGCCCGGTTCTTCCGATCGTCACCTACCGGGACCGCATCGAGCTGTTCCACCACCTCGAGGAACTAACCTCCCCTTTGGCACTCTACGCGTTTTCGAAAAACAATGGCTTCCTCGAGGAGATCGCAGACGCCATCCCTTCAGGGTCCATTTGCTTCAATGATGTGATCAAGCAGGCGACCAACCTGAACCTACCGTTTGGTGGCGTGCACCAAAGCGGTATGGGACGCTACCGAGGTGAACATGGATTCAAGACATTCTCTTACGAGCGAGCCGTAACAAAACGCGGATTCTCCCGGGATATGTTTGCCATCAAGCCTCCCTACGAAGGGCAGCTCAAGCGCATGCGTAAACTGCTGAAGTAAACCGGATCACCGTAGAGTGGCACTCGCTGTTCAGTGATGATCCCCACTCCTGTTTGAGCGGTAGGGAGTCACGGGGGAAAACATTCACGCAAACTCTCCATGTTCCTATGGCGGAATCAGGACCCACTTTTAGTCGGATGGTGAAATATTCTTGGCTAATCGTTTGATTGGTTCCAAAACAACGGTTTTCAACACCCTAAACCCCTATGAGTCGCTTCATTCCCTTTCTCGTTCTCATCCTGGGGCTGGCCTCCCCAGCCGTCTCAGAAGATAAACCAAACATTCTCTTCATCTCTGTCGATGATCTGGCCGCCTCCCTCGGATGCTATGGCGATCTCATTGCAAAAACGCCCCATATTGACCGCCTTGCTGCTACCGGAGTTCGATTCGATCGTGCCTACAACCAACTGCCGCTCTGCAATCCTACCCGCGCAAGCGTTATGACCGGCATGCGTCCGGACCGCATCAAGGTCTATGATCTTGACCGCCACTTCCGCGACGAGGTGCCCAATGCTGTCACTCTTTCCCAGCAATTCATGAAGTCCGGCTACTTCGCTGCCCGTGTCGGAAAAATCTATCACTACAACGTCCCTGCAAGTATCGGCACCGACGGTTTTGACGATCCTCCCTCATGGCAGCGCACGGTCAACCCCAAGGGGCGCGACAAAGATGAGGAGGATCTCATTTTCAATGCCGAACCCCACCGCAAAATCAGCGCGGCTCTCAGCTGGCTCGCAGCTGAAGGAACAGACGAAGAGCAGACCGACGGCATGATCACCACTGAAGCGATCAAAATCATGGAAGAGAAGAAAGACGAGCCGTTCTTCCTCGGAGTCGGCTTCTTTCGACCCCATACCCCCTATGTCGCTCCAAAGAAGTACTTCGACATGTATCCCATCGAAGAGATGCGCCTCCCCTATGCCCCCGAAGGTGACCGGGAAGACATTCCCACCGCCGCCTTCGCGCACAACTGCCCCGTCCCCAACTACAACCTTGAGCGGGATGTCCTCCTCGGAGCCCTGCAATCCTATTACGCCTGTGTTTCATTCATTGACGCTCAAGTGGGACGTTTGTTAGACGCCTTGGATGACCTCGGGATTGCCGACAACACCATCGTCGTTTTCTGGAGTGATCATGGCTACCACCTCGGAGAGCACAACGGCATTTGGCAAAAACGAACCCTTTTCGAACAGGGCGCCCGCTCACCTCTCATCATCCGCGACCCGAAAGCCACCGGCAACGGGACGGCCAGCCCGCGCATTGTCGAGTTCATCGACATTTATCCCACCCTGACCGAAGCAGCGGGAATCAAAACCCCGACCGACCTGGATGGAAAGAGCCTCGCACCTCTATTAGAAAATCCTATCGCCGACTGGAATGGTCATGCCATCACCCAGATACTGCGCCCGGCTGACGACCGCCTCGAAACAGCCGTGATGGGTTGCAGTATCCGGACCGACCGCTGGCGTTACACCGAATGGGCCGAGGGAGCCTCCGGCGTCGAACTGTACGACCATTGGGCCGACCCCATGGAATTCAACAACCTTGCCCTGAACCCGACTAAGGAAAACCGGGCCGTTATCGACCGACTCCAACCCCTGTTGAGAGCCAAGGCCAGCGGTAAGATCCCGACAACTCCGTTCAATCCACCGCGCCTTTAAGTCAACGCGCGCCCGTCGGTGAAGACGACACCGGACGAATTAACAGTGACGGACGCATCGAATTCCGGCCGTCGCGATCGATTGTGGAATTGTAGTCACCGTCAGCCAGTGGTATCAGGGAGCTGCCGAAACGTGCCAGGCGAGGCAGTAGGGGCAACCCGACAGAACCGGCCGGAGCCAGTTCCTTCTTTCTAACTAAGGCCGCAACCCGGTTTTCAGATTTCGACTTGGTGAATCTTGATTCGTCGAGGCGGATATCCTCCGAAGGCTTCCAGTCATCATTGATCTTAATCGCCATCGGCAGCATCATGCGCTCGTCAATCGTGTCGATCGGCAGGGAGTTGTCCATGCTCTGCTCATCCACTGGGCGCTTCGACGTCACGCGCAGCTTCTCAGACTGACGATAGGTAAAATCAGGTTTAGATACCTCCTTTTTCGGCCAGACTTTGCCCTCAACCTTGGCAGTCATGCGGAAGGTCGCTCTATGAATGTTCTCATCGATTAGCTGCGCTGCCCCCGGAAGTTTAACGAGTGCGGACTGGAGGTCTGGCACGGATTCCTGAACAATTTCGGCGAGTTCGATTTCCATTTCTGACTTTTCGACAAAGAAAGCCTCCCGAATCACCTCGCCGAACTCAGGTAACTCTGACATAGCGGCCTCCGCAAGAAGCGTCAGCTCATTGGGAAATTCCTGGCGGGACACAAAGATCACCGAGCGCATCGTACGGACATCGCCGTTGGATGCTCTCACCGCGGAAACGAGCAGATCGCGGCGGCAACCGGGGTTTTTCTCCAAGGTAGCCATATAAAGAGGAAGCAGAGTAGAGGGCTCTTCCTGGACTCCATCTTCGAAAACCTGGACGGCCGACCTGCAATCCACGGGGAACCCGGAAGCATAACCTTGGGACACAGAAATGGCGAAAAAACAGGAGAGGATCACCACAAATGCGAGCTTCATAACGAACGGGGCCGAAGTGGAGCGGGTAGAGGGAATCGAACCCTCATAACTAGCTTGGAAGGCTAGGGCTTTACCATTAAGCTATACCCGCACTCGCATACGATCCGCGAGGTTTATAAAATTTCAATTAACTTCTATAATTATTGAAATTAAAGCAAATTAAATAAACTGGCGCCATCGCAGGCGGCCATAGGCCGCAGGGGGAGGTGAATTTAACGACAAGTTCAAGAATGCCAACCCCAATTTTCCACAAATCTTCACCTCCCCCCGCCCCAAGGTGAAATTCCCGCTCCAAGGACTCGATTTTGCGCTGCGGCGCTGCCCACTCTTCCTGCCCGCAATCGGAGCGGGAATCGGCATCGTGACGGGCGATTCCGGGAATTGGATTGGGCTGGTCCTTTTCGCGGTCCTACTCGCCATTGCCGCCTTGACAGTTCGCAAAAGGAATCATCCCGGATGGGGCATTTACCTGCTTACCACAGTATGCCTCTTCGCGTTCGCCAGCCAGCAAGCCCATGAAGTGAGACACATACATGAATTCCCGCTCAAAGAGTCTCTCAGCAGAAAAGACTCCGTTGAAGTTGCCGGTAGAGGCTGGATCCGGTCGGTGAATCCCTCGTCCTCGCGATCGCTCCGCGCCGTTCTGCAACTGGAAGAGTTGACCGTGGCCGGACATCCTATCGCAACTGATCACTGCGTGCCGGTCTGGATCCAATCGCCACCCGAAGGCATGACTTATGGTTCATCGCTGGAATTCACCGGACTGCTGAAACCGCTCGACCGGGCTCGCTCTCCAGGTGGATTTGATCCGGCGGGTTTTTACTACCGCCAGTACAGCAGTCCCGCCCAACTCGAGATCCGCAGCGGTGACGCCTGCAGAACGGTGGAGGTCTTCCGCGGCTTACACCTCGTCGCGGGAGCAAAGCGTCTTCGCAGCCATCTTGAATCAAGCCTGATCGACGGCCTTTCCCCAGAAGACGAGCCCTACGCCCGCCTCATTGCTGCCATGACCCTCGGTGCACGCGAGAACTCCCCCGAGGAACTCGAAGACTGGTATCGTCGCAGCGGCACGATGCACCTCTTCGCGGTCTCCGGACTGCACGTCGGAATCATCGGTGGCACGCTCCTCTTCGTCGCCCTGTTGTTTCGGCTCCCGAAACGCTGGGCCGTTTTGATCATTATTCCGCTGGTGCTCTTCTACGCAGTTTTGACCGGCTTGAGACCTTCCGCCGTTCGAGCCGCCATCATGCTTTCCGTTGTTCTCGCCAGCTTTGCCGTGAAGGAGCAGCCGCGTCTCCTCAACAGCCTCTCGCTGGCAGCCCTTCTTCTGCTCGCCTTCAATCCTCAACAACTGTTCCTTCCGGGATTTCAGCTCTCCTTTGCGGTGCTCTTCACGATTATTACTCTTGGCGATCTCATGCGGCAATGGATCGCCGGCCCCTGGCTTTCGGATCCGTTCATTCCAAAGACACTGCTCAGTCCGGCAAGCCGTTTCAAAGACCGCTTCGTCGGAACAACCGCAGCTGCTCTGGCCGTCTCCATGGTCGCCTGGATTGGATCCGCGCTGCCGCTGTCGTGGCATTTTCAAAGTGTCGCCCCGGTCGGGATCCTGGCAAATCTCATCATGGTTCCGACCGCATGGATCCTGGTGAACCTCGCGGTCGCTTCGTTTGCATGCTTCGGACTGCATCTCACTTGGCTCGGCAGTGCCCTCCATGGGATGAACCTTGGCGTCGCCTCAGTGCTCACCGCCATGGCTCAGTTCTTCGCCACTCTTCCAGGAGCCCACCTCCACACCGGCAAAGCAGAAACACAAGCGGAATCAGAAATCATCACGTTCGACGTCATGGGACAGCGGGGCGATTTCGCCAGCCTGCTCACGATCCACGATTCCGGTTCCCATTGGATGATCGATTGCGGCAGCAACACTACCTACCGCTACGAAGTACTGCCCTTGCTGAGACATCGGGGTATCAATCATCTCGATGGGCTCTTTCTCAGCCACGGCGATCAAGGACACATGGGAGCCGCACCGCTGGTCTTAACCCAACTACACCCGCCGCTGCTCTTTGAACCACGCGCGGAAAATCGGGCCGCCGCTTACCCTGATACGGTTGCGCTGGCAGACTCCCTGGGTATTCAACGGCACTCCCTTTCCGAAGGGAATAGGCTAACACTATTCGATAATGTGAAGTGCGAGGTTCTCGCGCCTTTCCTGAATTCGGAAGAACGATTCGCTGATGACCGGGCCCTCGTTTTGAAACTGACTTCGGGAGACTGGTCCATCCTAATCTCTTCCGACGCGGGTTTTGAAACCGAGAAACGCCTGCTCGAATCCGATGCCCTGCTCGATTCAGACATCTGGATTAGAGGTCAGCACCGCAGTTCCCCCTCCGGCCTGCCCGCTTTCGTTGAAGCAGTCAGTCCCCGCGCCGTGATCTCTTCCCATTCAGACTTTCCCGTTTCGGAACGGATTTCCAGCGACCTGATCGAACAACTTGAATCCATGAGAATCCCGATTCTCCCCCTCGACAGCAGCGGGGTGATCACGCTGCGGATTCTTCCCGATTCCGTCGAAATAGCACCGTTTGCCGCCCCGGAAGCAGCCATTTCACTGCGGCGGGAATGATACTGGACCGGGTCTTCTAAAATTATTTCACCTAAGAAAAACGCTCCAAAACCGTCTCTAACCCCTGAATACCCTTGTGTCCGGCTTTTCTCACCTTGGATGGGACGAGCCCGGATGGCCAAAAAAATTAGGTGGGGATTCGAAAAGATGGTAAATTACTGAACGCCACCCGCCGGTGGTTTTGGTTTATTTGGGAACCGACTTTTTAATGAGATCCTCCTGGCTCATGCGCCTCCTCAGTGTGAATTTTCCCCTTCTCGCGTTGGGCGGTCTTGCTGTATTTCCCTTGGCAAGCTGCACCACGACCTCCGATCTTTCCTCCTTCTCCAACGCAGACGGCAGTCAGACCGCCAGCTTGGAACTCGGAGAAACCCTGGATTCCCCTCGCGCTGACAAGCCCGTGGAAGTCATTGCCGGCGCGCCCCGGGAGATCACCGAGATGGTGGCTCAGGACCGCCCGGCCCTGCATCGTCAAACCAAGCCGCCGATCACTCTGGCCTCCGTGCCTACGACTCCAGTTTCCCACATGCCCACCAACCAGATCATGATGGTGCGCACGACCGCTTATTCTCACCTCCAGGCGGACAGCCTTCCCTACGGTAAGAAGAGCGCCGCCGGAACTGACCTCAAATACGGTTCCCAGATCCGCAGCGCCGCGGCCGACTGGTCCAAGTATCCCATGGGGACCATGTTCAAGATTGAAGGTCTTCCCTACACTTATGTGATCGATGACTACGGCAGCGCTCTTTGCGGAACCGAAACTATCGACATCTACAAACCCAATCTTTCCAAGATCGGTCACTGGGGCGTTCGCAACGTTCCGATTCGGGTTCTCAAATGGGGATCTTTCGAAGAAAGCGCCCGCATCCTAGAGACCCGCACGCATGTCAAGCACGCTCACCATGTGCGCAAGATGCTCAGCGAGATCGAGAAGAAAGGCCGCTCCGGTTACCGCACAGGAACCAGCGGTGGTAGCGCCTGATTTCTTTTGCCTGATCGGCCTTCCTCCGCGATACCTTCCGTATGACCAAAGCGGAACGCGCGGCACACGTAGCCTCCCGGCTTGAGGAGCTCTATCCCGAGACTCCCATCCCTCTCGATCACAAGGATCCTTATACCCTGCTGGTCGCGGTGCTTCTCTCGGCCCAGTGCACCGACGAACGTGTCAATAAGATCACACCCGGCCTCTTCGAAGTCGCCGAGACACCCGAAGCGATGGCCGAGGTGCCGGTGGACACCATCCGCGAAATCATCAAGCCCTGCGGGCTTTCTCCGCGGAAGTCCGTCGCCATCTCGGAACTCTCGAAAATCCTCGTTGAGCAATACGGTGGAAAAGTCCCCGCTGACATAGAAGCCCTCGAAGCTCTGCCCGGCGTCGGGCATAAAACCGCGTCAGTCGTCATGAGCCAGGCCTTTGGTGTGCCCACCTTTCCAGTGGACACGCACATCCACCGCCTGGCCCAGCGCTGGAAGCTCACAAACGGCAAAAACGTCGTTCAAACCGAGAAGGACCTGAAGCGTGCCTTTCCCAAGGACAGCTGGAATAAGCTCCATCTCCAGATCATCTTTTACGGCCGCGAATACTGCAGCGCCCGCGGCTGCGACGGCACGGTCTGCGAACTTTGTCGCGAGCTTTTTCCCGACCGGAAGCGTGCTGTTAAAACGAAGAAATAATGCTGGCTCCACTTCCCGTCAGTCGCAGCAACGCCGTCAAATCCCGTTGCAAGAGCGGTCGCCGTCGCTACAGTGGCCGCCGAAACACAAGCGAATCTCAACGCTTCTATTTTTCACATGAGCGAAAACATTAACAAGATCGTGGTGGCCTACTCCGGTGGCCTTGATACTTCTGTCCTCGTCACCTGGCTGAAGGACACCTACCAGGCTGAAATCATCGCCTACTGTGCCGACGTCGGTCAGCAGGAAGAGCTTGACGGCCTCGAGGAAAAAGCGCTCGCGACCGGTGCCTCCGCGTGCATCATCGACGACCTCAAGGCAACGTTTGCCGCCGACTTCATCTACCCGATGATCCAGGCAGGTGCTATCTACGAAGGCCAGTATCTTCTCGGCACTTCCATCGCCCGCCCCTGTATCTCCGAAGGCATGGTGCGCGTCGCTCGCGAATATGGTGCCGACGCCATCGCCCACGGCGCAACCGGTAAAGGTAACGACCAGGTTCGCTTCGAACTTTCCACCGCATCTCTAGCGCCTGACATCGAGATGATTGCGCCCTGGCGCCAGCAGCGTTTCCGCGACCAGTTTCCCGGTCGTGCCGAAATGATCGAATACGCCGCCGAGCACAATATCCCGGTGCAGGCCTCCGCCAAGAAGTCCTACTCCATGGACCGCAACCTTCTTCACATCAGCTTTGAAAGCGGTGTGCTTGAAGATGTGTGGTACGACGCTTCCGGCGAAGCCGACCGCGACATGTATGTTCTTTCCGTTTCCCCCGAGGAGGCACCTGACCAGCCCGAGTATGTCCAACTGCTCTTCAAAGAAGGCAACTGCGTTGGTCTCGCTCTCGAAGGCCTCGACGAAGTTCTCTCCAATCTCGGTGATGTGAGCAAAGAGGGTATGGAGGGTGAATATGCCCTGTTGAATCCTTACGGCGTCATGCGCGTGCTCAACTATCTCGGTGGCAAGCACGGCATCGGCCGAATCGATATGGTCGAGAATCGCTTCGTCGGCATGAAGAGCCGCGGCATCTATGAAACCCCGGGTGGAACCATCCTGCTCGACGCTCACCGCCAGATGGAGAGCCTGACCATGGACCGTGAAGTCATGCACATCCGCGACGGCCTCATCCCCAAATACGCTCAGCTCGTCTACAACGGTTTCTGGTTTGCTCCGGAGCGTGACGCCATCCAGGCACTTGTGACCGAGTCACAGAAATCCGTCTCCGGAGAAGTGCGTCTCAAGCTTTATAAGGGCAACATCATCACCGCCGGTCGCCGCTCCTCTCTCAGTCTTTACGACGAGGATGTGGCTACCATGGAAGGTGGCGCCGAGCATGCCTACAACCAGGATGATGCTTCCGGCTTCATTCGCCTGAACGCGCTTCGACTGAAAAGCGAAGCGACCCGTCGCCTTTCCCAGGGAAGCTAACCGGAACCTGGCTCATTTTCCAAAAACCCGAAACGTCGGTTCATCGACCTGCGGGTTTTTTGCGCGCGGTAAGATCTCGTTCAGGGCCCGCCCGCTCGTTTCGAAATATTCTTCGCCGGAGATCAGACCCTTTCCCCGAGTTCCTTAACCTTGTTGAGGCGGGCTATAACTGTTTAGCCAGATGAGGCAATTCCGTCGATCCACGTGTTGGGCTTTCCAAAAGCGTCACCGAGGTAAGTAGGCTGCGTCCCGCGACGGAATGAACAGACCTGTCATAGTTTCTTTTATTTCGTCGGCACCATAGTGCCGGTAGCGCCGCAACCCACCCACCTTAATTTCATGGACGATTTGTAGTGGTGCTTTCGTAGCCCAATTGTATCCTCTACGACGCTTGCTATGAACACTGCTCTCATTCTCATCATCAGCCTCATCGTCGTATTACTCCTTGTTGTCGCGGGCATTTACAACGGCCTGATCAGCAAGCGCAATATGGTGCGAAACGCATTCAGCAGCATCGACGTCAATCTTCGCAAGCGCCATGACCTGATTCCCAACCTGGTTGAAACAGTCAAAGCCTACGCCGCACATGAACAGCAAACACTGACTGCGGTTATTGAAGCGAGAAACCAAGCTGCCGGGGGACAGCTCTCTGAATCACAGCGGCTCCAGATCGAATCAAAAATTGGCTCCGGAATCCAACGGCTCATCGCTCTCTCCGAAAGTTATCCTGATCTCCGATCCAACGAAAACTTTCTCAATCTTCAGCGCAATCTCACTGAAATCGAGGAACAAATCTCGGCAGCGAGGCGAGCCTACAACGCTGCTGTGCTCGAGATCAATAACGCCGTCGAGACCTTTCCCTCGAACCTCTTTGCGTCCGCATTCGGTTTCAAGAAGCATGACTTTTTTGAGGCTTCAGCCGGCGCGCGCGAATCCATCGACCTCAAGCTTTGATCCCACGAAACGGGACTTTCGTTCGCGACAAGGTCTGGCGAATAAAACAAATACTTGGCATGAAAACCCTCGCAACCCTGCTCACACTGGGCTTTACCGCCTTCGGCTGTCATCTCTCCGCTGACGAAAAACCCAACATGGTCGTCGTGCTTGTGGATGACCACGCCTTCGAAGCGATCTCCGCCTATAACGATTTCCTCAAGGATTACGCCAAGACTCCCGCTATTGATCGCCTCGCAGAAGAGGGAATGCTCTTCGACAACTTCACCTGCAACAATTCGATCTGCTCTCCCAGTCGCGCAGCAATCCTGACCGGGCAATACAGCCACAAGAACGGCGTCCTCGGACTTAACGGCGCTATCAATGAAGATTCGCCACAGTATCCTGAACAGCTGCAGAAAGTCGGTTACCAGACCTGGCTGGTGGGTAAATGGCACCTCAAAAGCGCGCCCAAAGGCTACAACAAACACATGACCGTGAAAGGTCAGGGCAAGTATTTCAATCCCACTTTCAACGGAAGCGAAGGCGAATGGAAACGCGAGGGCTACTCGACTGACATCTACACCGACATTGCCATGGAATGGCTCAAAGAACGCGACCCTGACAAACCGTTTCTGCTCTCCCTCCAGTTTAAGGCACCTCACCATGAATACGGACACGCCGAGCGATACGACGATCTCCTTGCCGACGTCACCATCCCCGAACCGACCACACTCTACGAGAATGTGCGAGAGAGCGATTCGAACCTGAAAAAACAGTTTCTCCAGCACACCAAGTTCCACATGCTCCACTCCAAGGGCAAGGGAGGTAAGGATCCCAGTGGCAGCACCTACTACACTCGTCACCTCAAGGACGAGGCTCCGAACCAGATGTGGGAGCACGATGCCAGCAGGGATGAGGATAAGATCCGCGTCGCCTACCAGCATATGGCCCACAAATACATCCGGTGTCTTACCGGCAACGATGACAATCTCGAGCGCGTCCTCGACTATCTTGATGAGGAGGGACTCACCGAAAATACTATCGTCATCTATACCTCCGATCAGGGCTACTGGCTGGGGCAACACGGCTTCTACGATAAACGCCTCGCTCTGGAAACCTCGATCCGCATGCCCTTCCTGATCCGCTACCCCAAACTGATCAAACCGGGCAGCACTAATGACGACCTTTGCATGAATGTCGATATAGCACCAACTCTGCTCGAACTCGCGGGAGCGAAAACTCCCGAATCCATGCAGGGCCGCAGCATGGTTCCTTTGCTCAAAGGTGAAACTCTCGAAGACTGGCGCACTTCGCAGTTTTACACCTACTGGAGCACTCCCAGGCATCAGGGAATCCGGACCAAGCGATACACCTACGTCCAACTCGAAGGACATCCCCCTGAACTGTTTGATCGCAAAAGCGACCCTGACCAGAGGCACAACATCGCCGGTAATCCGGAAACCGCTGCCATCCTGGCCGAGCTTGAAGCCGAGTTGCGGCAGCAAATCAAGGACACCGATATCTCGCCCGATGAACTTCCAGTCGGAGGGACCATCGATGGAGGTCGGCAGCCCACCCTGAAATAGGGAATAGTCTCACTTCCCGCATACGTGAAGGGGGACCCTCGTCACCCTTTTCTTTTTCCCCGTGTCATGGGAATAAATTTCCACGCATCTCCATATTATATGAAAGCGCCTTCTTTTCTCCCCCTGATTCTCACCGCTACTGCCGCCTTCACCTTCTCAACGGCACAGGCGGAGAACACCAAGCCTAACATCCTCGTTCTTTACGGAGATGACCTCGGTTTCGGCGATCTCACCTCCTACAATCCAAATTCAAAGATCCCGACCCCCCATCTCGATCAGCTAGCCGCTGAGGGAATTCGCTTCACCGACGGCCATTCGTCATCCGGAATCTGCACTCCAAGTCGCTACGCCCTTCTCACCGGTCGCCACCACTGGCGCAAATTCCATGGCATCGTCAACGCTTTCGGTGCCTCCGCTTTCGACGCCGAAGAGCTCACTCTCCCCGAGATGCTCAAGGAAAAGGGCTATCACACTGCCGTAATCGGTAAGTGGCACCTTGGCTGGAACTGGGATGCCGTTGTCAAACCCGGTTCTGAAAAGGTTGGCGACGCAAAACGGAAAACATGGGGCCCGGACGCCATCGATTGGTCTAAGCCCATCCCGAACGGCCCACTTGCTCACGGATTCGACCACTACTTCGGTGACACCGTCATCAACTTCCCACCCTACTGCTGGATCGAGGATGACAAGGTCACCGAAACTCCCGACATCCTCATGGACACCAGTCTCTTCAAACCGATCAAAGAAGGAAACTGGGAGTTTCGCCCTGGTCCCATGATCAGCGGCTGGGATCCATACACTAACATACCAATAACAACTGAACGTGGTGTGAAGTATATCCTCGAGCAGGCCGAGACTGATGAACCCTTCTTCCTCTACTTCGCGTTCCCCTCACCTCACGCCCCAATCATTCCAAACGACGAGTTCGACGGAAAATCGCAGGCAGGCCCCTACGGTGATTTCGTTGTCGAAACCGACGATTCCTGCGGCCAACTGATCCAGGCGCTCAAGGACTCCGGCCAGGCCGATAACACCATCGTCATTTTTTCCGCTGACAATGGTCCGGAGAAGTACGCCTATGCCCGCGACGAGAAGTTTGACCACTGGTCTGCCTTCCCGTTTCGCGGTCTCAAGCGTGACGTCTATGAAGGTGGTCACCATGTCCCCTTGATCGTCAAATGGCCCGGCGTCGTCGAAGCCGGCACCGTCTCTGACGCGCTCGTTTCTCAGATCGACATCATGGCCACGCTGGCTGACGTGGTTGGCTATGAACTCCCTGATAACCAGGCGGAAGACTCGCACAACCTCGCTCCAATCCTGAGGGGTGATAGCGATTCCGTGCGCACCACGCACATTCACAACACCTACGAAGGCCAGTTTGGCATTCGCCATGGCGACTGGGTGCTGATCAATGCCAAGGACGGCTATCGCAGTGGTCGCGTCAAAGACTGGGAGGAAAAATACGGTTATCACGCAGATGATGATCAGCCGACTGAGCTCTTCAATCTCGCCGAAGATATCGGGCAGCGGAACAACTTGGCCGCTGATCACCCCGAACGTGTTGCGGAACTGCAAAAACTGCTCAAGCAGATTCGCGAACAGGGCCACTCTGCCCCACGCCTCGCCAGGTAATCCGAAGTGTGGGGACGCTTACCGCTTACCAATCGCTGGAGCTGTCCCCCATAATCTTGGAGTAGGAGCGATCGTAGCGGGCATCGGCGCTATCCGACATCTGGTTCATGCGTCGATCGAACGACTCGGCGCGAATGTCCCACCTCTCCTGACGCTTGCTAAAACGATCTTCCTGCCTGTCCATGCGGGCCCGGAGTTCGTCCGGACTGCCGGCGCAGCTCACGAGAAATAATATCGCAACGAGGGCCAAAAAAGTGGAGGCAAGTTTCATAGAGGATTGTTTTAGCAAAAAACGGTGATCCGGCAACCCGGAGATGAACCATTTTTCCGGAATGGTAAAGCCCTAGAACAAGGAAAAGCAGAACACGACCACGAACGCGTCGGGAGCAACACCTCTCGTCACCCGGTTTATTCGTCTGGCTAAAATCAGTTTTCATTCTCGGCCAGGTAGGTGATCACGACCGCCTAAGGGAGGCTCATACAGGTAAGCAGGGAAAATCCCAGGATAAATCAGTCATCCTGAAACGCGCCGTTGTCATACCAAAACCTGAGTGTCATGGTGCCAGTCCCATGAAATCCTTCAGACTGCCCAACCTACTTCTCGCCGCTCTTGCGGTGAGCACCGCAGCCTTTGCAGAGAATCGACCCAACATCGTACTCATCATGGCCGATGATATGGGCTTTGAATGCGTCGGCGCCAATGGCGGCGAAGAATACGACACGCCCCGACTCGATCAGCTTGCGGCCACCGGGATCCGCTTCGAGCACTGCCACTCGCAACCCATTTGCACCCCGAGCCGTGTCCAGATCATGACCGGCGTCTACAACAACCGAAACTACGTTCGCTTTGGTGTGATGGACCCCAAGGTCAAGACTTTCGGGCACCTCTTCCAGAAAGCTGGCTACAAAACCGTGATCGCCGGTAAGTGGCAACTCGACGGCGGATTCGAAGGCCCTAACAATTTCGGGTTCGATGAATACTGCCTCTGGCAGCTGACTCGTCGTCCTCCACGATTCCCCAACCCCGGATTCGAGATCAACGGCAAGGAGGTCGATTACACTATGGGTGAGTATGGACCGGACATCGCTTCTGACTACCTCTGCGATTTCATGGAGCGAAACAAGGACGAAGAATTCTTCGCCTATTACCCCATGATTCCCCCTCACTACCCTTTCCAGCCAACCCCGGATTCGGAAGAGTGGGACCCCACCGAGAGCCGCGAGTATCCCAAGAAGGAATGGCGTGACGAATGGTTCGCTGACATGGTGACCTACACTGACAAGGTGGTTGGCAAGATCGTAGACAAACTCGAGGAGCTCGGTCTTCGGGAGAATACGCTGATTATCTTCACCGGTGACAACGGCACCTACGCCGGCATGGAAACTGATTTCAATGGCGGCACCTATGTGGGTGGCAAAGGCAATACCAAAGACAACGGCACCCACGTCCCGCTCATCGTGAACTGGCCTGGAAATACCCCGGAGGGAAAGGTCAGCCAGAGCCTTGTCGATTTCTCTGACATGCTGCCTACCATCGCCGACGTTGCCGGTATCGAAGTCCCCCGGAGGTGGGGCGTCGACGGCATCAGTTTTGCGTCCGAGATCCAGGGAGGCGAAGCCTCTCCCCGTAATTGGATTTATTGTTGGTACTCCCGCGACGGCATTCGCGACAAAGCTAAGGAGCTCGTGCGCAACCAGCGCTTCAAGGTCTACGGTGACGGAAGAATCTTCAACGTGGTCGACGACTTTAATGAGGAAAACCCCCTCAAGAGATCAGACCTCGAAGGCAGCGATAAAGCCACCGTGGAAATGCTGAACAGTGTCCTCAAGAAACACCTCGCTATCACGGCTGAAGCCGACCCGATTCAGAACGCCAAGCGTGACAACCTGACGCGGGGTTCGAAGGAGTCCTCCAAGAAGGCAAACCAGTCAGAGGCACCGTAATCGGCGATCCGCAAGCCGTATTCAGTAGCGACTACCGACCAACGATTACTGATCAGCGTCTACTCCTCAGTCGGGTCGCCATAGGCATCAACCACCGGAGGCTCACCACCATTCATCATTTCCTTGATGACAGCACTGAGTCTGACGTCAGCCGCCTTGGCTTCCGCATCCAGCTCCCCGGTAATTTCCATTTCTACCGGGACCAAGGGGTCAATTTTCATGAGGCGGCCGTCCCGATATTTCTTGTAAGTCTTATCCAAAGCAAACACCGAGCGATCAAACTTCTCCTTGTCCCAGCCCGGGCGCGGATCGTACCAGCAGAAGATCGATTCGCGAGGGCTCGGATGAGCCTTTCCAAACAACTGTGGCGCAAAACTCTGCCCATCAGTTTCCCACCAGTCTTCCAACTTGAGGCGCGCGAGATCGGCCAATGTGGGAACAAAATCTGAGGCATCCACCAGGTCCTCGCAGACGGCCGGCTCAATCGTAGCAGGCCAATTGACAATAAGAGGGACGCGAACTCCTGACTGGATCGGATAGGCTTTTCCTCCCTGGATCTCGACGCCGTTCATCGTCGAAGTGATGCGGCGGTCTGTTCCGTTATCGCTGTAGAAGATAATCAGGGTGTCTTCCCGCAACCCCTGCTCCTCCAGGTTGTCGACAAGTTGCCCCACCATTTTGTCCATGTAGGTCATCATATCGGGGAAGAAGGCAGTGTCTTCTTCGTAGCGGCGGGATGGATCCCCCCACGCTTCGGAATCCGGAGTCGGGTTGAAGGGCCAGTGCGGCAATGCCATCGGGTAGTAGACGAACATCGGCTTGTTGCTGTCCTTGTTTCGCTCCATGAAATCCGCGATCTTCTCCACCCAGATATCTTCGCCGTACTTGCCTTCGAAAGTCTCAATGGTTCCGTTGTTGTCCATTTTGGGATCCGGATAACGCGAACCTTTGTCCTCCGTTTCCCAGGCATGGAAAAGCGAATATTCGTCGAAGCCTGAATCGGCCACTTTCATGCCCTTACCACGGCGGCGTTCTGCGTTGGGCCAGTCCGGCGGATCGTAGCTTTGCAGTTGCCACTTCCCGGCAATGAACGTGGTGTATCCCGCCGCCTGCATCCGGTGTCCGAAAGTGGTTTCCTCCGGGTCGAGAATTCCAAAATAGGTCCAGTTGCGATGATTGTATTTACCGGTCATGATCTGCACCCGGGTCGGAGTGCAGAGCGGTTGAGAGTAGGCGTGGGTAAACTTCAACCCAGTAGCCGCCAGTTCGTCAATGCGCGGAGTCTCATAGTCTTCGCCTCCGTAGCAGTTGAAAGCTTCCACCCCGATATCATCAGCGAGAATAAGAATGATGTTAGGACGTTTTCCGTTGGTTGGTTCAGTCTTCGCATCAGTCCAGTTTTTATTCGCTGCTGCGGCTATCACGCGAAAAGCCCGCAACTCATGGCGCGAGGTTCCAGTGGTCAGAGAGATCTTTGATTTGGGCGTCGCAAAGGCTCTCAATTCGCCGGAAACGGTGACGGTATCACCCTGGTCATCAATGACTGCAATCAAAGCCCGACCATCGATCATCTCGAGTCTGAGGGTGTACCATTTGCCCGCTTCGTAGGCCGCCGGCTTATTACCCATCGTGATTCGATTGTCTCGCCACTGAAGCGATTTCTTCTCCGGCTTAGGCAGGACTTCGTCCTTGTAAATGTGCTCGAGGGTGAGACCGGTCGGCACGAAATCATTTCCCCAGTTTGCCCAGGCTGAGCAGACATGGCCCTTTTCAATCACTTCCCGATTGTCGACCGCGATTCGGACCGACTGCTTGCCGTCGTCAGCTTCGTCGATAAACCGAAACTCGAGTTCCACGATGAGATCTTCCAACTCTACCGGTGGAGTGAAAGCAATCACCGGCGTATGACCGTCATCAGGATTGATCGTTCCTTCGATACCGGCATCTGTTTTAACCCAGTCACCGAAGGTGGTGCGGGCAACCCAGCCCGTGTCGCCTACCGGGGTGTTCTTCCCCCTCGGAAAGGGCCCGTCAGCGAAGGCTTCCTCGAACAATATATCGCCCGGAACAGCAAGCTGGCCGAGGGATGGACCGGTCAGGAACGCTGTGCCCAGTAACAGCAGCAAAAGGAGTTTCAAAGGAGACATCATGCGGCTCCATTGATAGGCCTTCCGCCGCAACTCGCCAAGTTTCGTCTTCAGCGAATTCCTTGCGGGTTCACGTTGTTGCACTCCGTTTTCACTCTGCTTCACGTTTGGAGTCCCGACGACTCGGCCAACACCGAGCCGGGTCTATTTCAAATCGAGCTTTCACCGTTTCGGGCGGATGGTTTCATTAATGGTCTTACCGAACTTCTTGGCTTCATCTTTTTCAGCAGCAGACAAGGCCGAAGGTGAATTGGCACCAACCGGAGAAACCATGAGCAAAAATAGGAAAACACCGTGCCACCTCATGACAACACCATGTGGAAAAGTGTTCCAGTGATGCGAACGCTTCCGCCTACGGATGGCCGTGAATCACGCTTGCCGCTGGATTCCTCCCGGTCTTACAATCCCTTGTTGCCACATCATGAATTGCCGACTGATCGCCTGCCTCCTTCTCCTGCCGTTCTCTGCTAAGGCTGAGATCACGTGGAAAAAGCATATCATTCAGAAACGCATCCTCAGCATGATCAATTCCGCGGTCGCTCACGATTGGAATGGCGACGGTCACATTGATGTTCTTTCTTCGCTTCAGGGCGAGGTCATGCTCTACCAGGGCCCCGATTGGAAACGTCAGTCGATTCACACTTTCGGCGATGGTGAGACCCGCAACAAGATGCGCCCTGCCTGCATCCACAGCTGTCTCATGGATGTGGACGGCGACGGTGATCCCGACTTCATCGGCTCCAACAACACCGTATTCTGGCTGGAATGTCCAGACGATCCGTTCTCCGGAGAGCCCTGGAGGTTTCGCCTCGTGGACGACGTTATTCTCGGCACCCATTGTCTCATCACCGGAGATGTGAACCGTGACAGTAAACTGGACCTAATCGCCAACTCCGGTCGCACCGAAACGGCCACGACGATTCCCAACTCAATCACCTGGCTCGAAGTGCCGGAGGATCCTCATAACGCCACCGAATGGACGCGTCACGTTTTCGCTGACGGAGACGCGCCCGGCGGTTCTCACTACACCGGCTTTGGAGACGTCAACAGGGACGGACGTCCCGATATCAGCTGTGCCGCCAAGGGCGGTGAAAAGAACCCTGGTGGAGAATGGTTTGCCTGGTGGGAGCAGCCCGAGGATCCTAACGCCGTCTGGGAGAAGCACCTGCTGGCGGCGAATCAACCGGGAGCCTCCAACATTATGCCTGCTGATCTTAATAGCGACGGTAATGTGGATTATTTCGCCACCCGCGGCCATGGCAATGGCGTGCTCTGGTTCAAAGGGCCGGATTTTGAGCTCATTGAGATCGATCCGGACATCGCTTACCCGCACTCCCTCGATCTAGCTGATCTCGACAAAGATGGCGATATGGATGCGGTTGCGTGCGGCAAGGAAGCAGACGGCGTTGCGGCCTGGTACGAGAACGATGGAACGGGAACCTTCACCAAGCGCATCATCGGCACCGACCAGGGCTCATATGACACCCGCTTCGTGGACATGGATTTTGACGGAGACCTCGATGTGCTGATCGCCGGCCATGCCAGCAACAATATCGTTTGGTTCGAAAACAGTTCGAAGTAAACCTCACTTGCTAAGATATACCCAGGCTGGGCTCTTCATTTCCCGGGTTTCGCCGCCCTGCGTTTCGCGGAACCAAAGTGATACCGGCCGGCGGTTAAAGTTGCGCTCCGAGATTCCTGACAAAACCGCTGAACTGTTACGAATAAAGAAGGCAGGTTCCTCATCGACCCAACCCTGGTTGGAGTACACAAAGATGCCCGTCGCATCTGTCACCCCGCCATCAAGGGTTTCGATCAGTGTGCCGGTGCGCTCGGCTCGCATTCCAAGAATCCAGAGATTGCCTCCACGGTTGCGAATCTTGCTGCCCTTTCTCCGACAGGTGATCTGCCGGCACCAGGCACTCTGCCCTGGGCTCTGCAATTCAAGGTGTCCACAGTAGTCTTCCAGAAAGATATCGCCTCTCCCCATCCCGAGGACACGGAAGCCAATTGCTGAGCTGACAACGAGAGTCCGCGCAGACTCGCTTTGAACCACCAGCTCTAATTCACCACCTCTGAGTGCTTTCCAGTTTTCAAGGCGCTCTATCACCACTTCCGGCGCATCCTCCAGTCCTTCAGGATGCTGTCCATCGACGAGTCGCCATGTCGCACCACTCTCGGACTGACAGCTCCCCTCCAGACCGATAATCCTTCTCACGGGACCGCGAATCTGAACTTCTCCATCGAAACGAAATCTCGCTCCTCCGGGCAGGTAGACCGTGTGAGCACCGGAATCGATGGCGCGTTGGAGGGCCCCGCTTGAATTGGTTTCGCCAGTAGCATCCGCCCCGAAATCGAGAATGTTGGCCCATTCCAAATTTGGATCCCCCCAGGGAACAATCGGTGTTTCTTTCACTGGTAGATGTCTAACTTCTCCCGCTGCAGCGAAGGTCGATTCATCGAGGTGCCGAAATTGGCTCACCACATTACGGTGCGAAGTATCTTCGATGAGGTGAGCAGCTCCTATCCAGTTCCCTTGGGAACGGTTTCGATCCGAGTTCTCAATGGCTCGGTTATAGCCTGCCACTTCAACGTTGCGATAGTACATCTGCCGCTGGTTGGCAATGCCGGGATCCGCATTGTCCGGTTCCAGTCCAATGATCTGGGAGTCCATCACCGTCATCGCTCCCCACGAATCCCTCTCGTTGTAGATGGCGGGAACCCAGTTGTGGCTTACCAGTCCGCGTAGAAAAACCATCTGGTGATAATTCCACCACCCCAGTCGCCGCTGATCCCGCAGCACCACGTTTTCAAAGGTGATCGAGTTCAATGGCCACTTCGTCAAAATGCCGTATTCAAATCCCTTCACAGCGAGATTCTGGACAAAAAGGGATCCAATTTCATCAGTGTAACCGAGATCCAGTCCGGTAATCCCGGAATCGGCCTCCGCCTCAATCACCACATTCCTGACACAGCCCTGGTTGCTCGCATTGAACTGCAATCCCACGGCGGCCGGGTTCTCCGCTCCAACCGCGATCTTCAAATCACGAACCGCATTCCGGAGGCGGTTAGCGGGCATTGCTCCGGTCCAGATGACCGCCTTCGGTTCCGTACCCGAAAAGGCAGAGGTGCCATCCGGCACACGAATGACGGAGTGAAGAACACCCGCACCTTGAAGGATGGTCCGCTTTTGAGACTCTCCTTCCTCAGCTCCAACCGGCCATCGCAGGGTATTGCTCACCTCGTATTCTCCAGGCGGCAGGTAAATGATCCGATTGCCGTTGGGATGCGCATCCAATGCCGCTTGGATCGCTTCGGTATCATCGACCCCGTCATCAGCAAAGGCACCAAAATTTCTCACATCAACGATTCCCCCGAGGTCCGGGAACATGACCGGAACGGTTAGGTCCTGCCCCAAGAGACAAAAGGGACAACTCGCCGCCAAAACTGCGGCCGCCTGAAAGAAACATCTCACGCTTGCTACTCTCGTATTCTACGAGCCAATAGGCAACTCCCATGAACCACTGATACACGCAGCCGGATAGCCTAAAGGGGCCAGCTTTCCCAACCTCGCTGGTGGAACAGTTTCGTGTTACTTTGTCAGCGTTGAATTGGAAATCCACATGCGTCGCCCTCGCGACATTGGCCCTGACAAAAGCTTACGCCATCGAACTGCCGGAATCAGTCGAACGACTGCGAACAGTTGATGAGGTTCGATTGCTGACTTATGCCGAAGCTCGGATGGCACCGCCAGTCGTTCTGCGAGTCACTGTGATTTCACATCTCGACGGAGGATTCGACGGGCAGGATATCACCGGTGGGCTTTTCTTTGAAATCCCTAATAACCAGCTTCCTCCACTGGGTGAATTTGTGGAAGTCTATGGCAACGTCACCGGAGGATTCTACGGACCCTACATCGTTGTCGACGAGATCCGCAGTCGCGGGCCGAGAAATCTTCCCCGTCCCTTGATCTTCAGGCCCGACTTCGTTCAGACCGGTATCGGCGACAACCGGCTCATCTCCATAGAAGGCCTCATGGTCGATGTGGAATTCGATGAATCCGGGCGAAGCGGAAAAGGACTCATCGTAAACGGCCAAACTGATCTGACAATTCGATTTCGTAACCAGGAGGTCAAGTTCGACGCCGACTACATGAAACGCATGATCGGATCCTGGGTTCGACTCCAGGGCAGTGGTGCGCCTCTCTTTAACGACGCCCGCCAGCGAATCGGATCGGACATCATCTGTTCAAGCCAAGATTTCATCGAAGTCGTGAATGAAGGCCTCACCACCCAGCATGTGCCTCTCGGCGATATCGGGAGATGGGATTCAAGACGGGCCACTCCCGGTCTCGTTCGCACGATCGGAACGGTCACCTTTGTCGAGGGTCCCAACCAGATCGTAGTCCAGTCCGCCGACAATGGGGCTCGCGTCAAAACTCTTCGCCCCCACGAAGCCAGTCTCGGCGATACGCTGGAGTTCAAGGGCCTGCCCGATACCGACGGGTATTTTGTGGGCCTACGATATGCGAGCAGCAGTCCTTCGAGCACGCTCCTACCTGTCGATGATCCTCTCGGGGACGAAGATGCCCTTTCGCGGGAGAACGCATTTAGATTAGTGACATTGTCAGGACAATTCATTGGACGCGAAGGTCGTATCTTAAATCTCGAATCCAGAGGCCAGCTTGTCCCTGTAACGCTGCCCGAAACTTTTCCGCCAGACACCCTGCCAGCCGAGGGCAGTGCTATCAACATCACCGGTGTCAAGATCGTCGACGCCGACGAGAGGGGCGAGCTTCGCTCTGTCACCGTAATGATGCGCAGCCAGAACGACTTGGTCGTGCTGGCTACGCCGTCCTGGTGGACGCCGAAACGCTACTGGACCGTCATGCTGACCCTGACCGGCTGCATTCTCCTAATCCTCTTCTGGTCCCTGGCCCTGAACCGCCGCGTCTCTACTCAGACCACATTGATTGAAAGCCAAATCCAGTCCAATGCCGCTCTCGAGGAACGAAACCGTATTGCCCGCGAACTTCACGACACACTCTCGCAGGGCTTCTCCGGGGTCGGCTACCAACTGGCCTCTGTCGACAATCATCTCGATTCCGATCCTGAAAAGGCAAGGACCAAGCTCACCACTGCCCGAGAAATGGTAGAGCACAGCCTCTCTGAAGCCCGTGACTCCCTCACTGGTCTGCGCGTGCCCACTGCAGCTGAATCCCTTGAGTTCCCCGGTTCTATGATCGGTATCATGCAGGACCGATGTCACGAGGCCTCCATTGATCTGGAGATCCAATCCAACGGAAATCAATCAACTATCGAACTAGGAACCGAGATTGCCTATGCTTGTCACCGCATCCTCCTTGAGGCACTGACCAATACGATTCGCCACAGCGGGGCCGGAAAAGTCAACGTCACCCTGAGAAAAGCCGACAAACAATGGCAATTTACCGTGCGCGATGACGGCAACGGTTTTGATGCACAAACGCCCGCTGGTATCGGACACTATGGCCTCCAGGGGATGAAAGAGCGAGCCCGCAGCATTGACGCCGAGCTCGATATTTCCTCCTCAGAAGACGGTACTGCCGTTACCCTGACTTTGCCTCTCGAATGAGTGAATCCGACAAGCCTCTTACCATTCTCCTCGCTGACGACCACCTTATCGTCCGGCGTGGACTCGTCAGCCTCATCGACGACGAGCCTGATCTTAATGTGGTCGCCGAAGCCGCTAATGGAGAGGAAGCCATCAATCTCACCGGCAAACACAAACCTGATGTTCTTGTTCTCGATCTTCGCCTCGGCGACATAAGCGGGATCGAAGTCGCTGCCGCACTCAAGGACCAGAAGATCCTCATGCTTTCCAGCTACATGAAGGAGGAAGACGTCCGTCAAGCCTTCGAGGCCGGAGTGCTCGGTTACCTTTCCAAGGACAAGAACAGCGACGAACTGCTCAATGCCATCCGCGAAGTTGGCCAGGGCAACGAATACCTTCCTCCGGAGATTTCCCTGCTCCTCGCCAAGAGCGAATGGAGCGCCCATCTCACCCCACGCGAGCTGGAGATTCTTAAGAAAATCGCAGAAGGCCGCGCCAACAAAGAGATCGGTGAACTGCTCCAGCTATCGGAAAACACGGTAAAGAACCACGTGAAGTCGATCCTCTCGAAGCTCAACGCCAAGGATCGAACACACGCGGTGACTGAAGCGCTGAAACGGGGCCTGTTTCAGCTGGGCCGGTCTTAAGAGCAGATCTCAATATCCAATCAATCTATGACCACCTTCTCCCGCCGCCAATTCCTCTACACCGCGTCGTCTACTGCTCTCGCATCACCAGCATTGGCTCAAAACATTGCCACCTCTCCAGTCGAGTTGCCTGTCTGTGTCTTCAACAAGCCGCTTCAACACCTCAGCTACGAGGAGCAGGCAAAGCTTGTCGCTGAGATGGGGTTCGTCGGTATCGAAGGTACCGTTCGAGTCAACGGTCATGTCACACCTGACAAAGTTACCACCGATCTCCCGAAACAAATCAAGGCTCTGCGCGACAACGGAGTCGATATGACCTTGATGACGACCGATGTGAACAACGCCGAAGATGAAACTCATCGCACTGTTCTGAAAACTGCCGCTGACCTCGGGGTGAAGCAGTTCCGCATGGGGTCGATCAAGTTTACCTACGACCGCCCCATCCCTAATCAACTCGATGAAATTAAAGCGACCTTCGAGAAGCTCGTCGAGTTCTGCCGGCCACTTGGCATTCAGCCGCTCTATCAAAACCATGCTGGAGCCGGTCGTTTCGGCGCCGGCCTCTGGGACATCTACGAGGTATTGAAAAACTGCGACCCGAACGATGTCGGTATCGCCTTCGACATTCGCCACGCGGTTGTCGAAGGCGGCCAGTCCTGGCCCACCGAATTTCACCTGCTTCGCCCCTGGTTTGGCTTTGTCTACTGCAAGGACTTCGATTGGAAAGACGGTAGCCAAAAGCCCAGCAATGTTCCGCTGACAACAGGCCGGGTCGACTACCCCGCCTTCTTCAAGACGCTGAAAAAGAGCGCCTACACCGGACCGATCTCACTCCACATGGAATACATCAGCCACAAGGATCCTATGCTGCTGGATGACTCCATCGCAGCAATCAAGGCCGACAAAATCGCCTTGGATAAACTGATCCAGGCCTGAATCCCCCAAATCTTAGCGGTTCAGTTCAGCAAAAATCAAGCGACCGGCACTGGTCTGGACGGCACCGGCCACGACCACGTGCTGGGTTGTTCCAATGAGGGGCTTACCCTGATTGACCACGATCATAGTGCCGTCCGGAAGGTAGCCGACGGCCTGATGATCGTCCTTGCCCTCCTTGACCAGCTCCAACTCCAGTTCGTCACCGGGAGAAACCACGGGATGCAGGGCCATGGCCAGTTCGTTAAGATTTAAAACCACGAGCCCCTTGAGGCGGGCCACTTTCCCGAGGTTGGAATCATTGGTCAGAATTCGAGCTCCGAGGATATCGGCAAGTTCGACCATTTTTCCGTCTGAAGACAAGCCGGAGCGCAATTCCTCGTCATTGATCTCCACTTCCATCCCGTCGACCGACTTCATCCGGTTGAGACTGTCGAGGCCTCGCTTCCCCCGCGCACGCTTCAAGTCGTCATTGGAATCCGCCATTTTCTGGAGTTCCTCCAGAACAAAGCGTGGCACCACCAGGGTTCCGCCCATGAACCCGGCCGCGGAAATGCCGGGAATCCGGCCATCAATGATGACGTTGGTATCCAGCAAGATTGGAAGATCCTGCAGGGCATCCTGGCGAAAACGAACATACGGAATCAGCAGGGAGAACTCTTCGCGCTTACTGCGCAGGGCCAGCATCACTCCGAGAAAGCCGAAACCGAGGAACATCGCCAGATTGAAGATATTCGCGGCGAGAGGAAACTGCTCGACCCAACCGGATTCGAAGAACTCGATGCTGGTAACGAGCCAGGCACAGAGCAGCCCGATAAGAAGACCAAAAGTCCCGTAAGAAAAGGCCCGAATCGTGACATGGCGCAACATCACATCGAGCACGATCATCAACGAAGCAAAACCGAGTCCAAAAACCGCGCCGAACCATGCGGCATACCAATGGTTTTCCGTATTCTCGCCCAGGGCCACAGAAACGCCTATAAAGCTCGCCAGGAGCAGGAAAAACATCCTGACGACGTTAAGTATGGAACCAGTATTCATTGATAAACAAACGGGGAAGGAGCGGCAGTATACTACGGCCTCGCCGATATGCGAAAGGGGATCTACACGATCGGCGCGATCGGCGCCGCTCCAATCAGGGCTTATTCCCGTGAGCGGCGACCCATTTTCCGCGCCGCTGGAAATCTGCCAGGGGCAAATCCACTGATGCGGCCCGCTGAGTGACAGAACGGGTCTGGGACGTCAGAAATCCCGACACAATCACGTCGCCGCCAGCCAAGAGATTGTCCGGGAAATACGGAAACAACTGGATAAGCAGGTCGCTGAACAAGTTCGCGGCAACCATCTCAAACTGCCCGAAGGCACAGGACTCAGTCAGGGCAATCGCATCACCCTCAACATACTGGATCTTATCGGCAACTCCATGCCGCTCCGCATTAAGACGGGCATATTTTATAGCCAGGGGATCATTTTCCACAGCTACCGCTTCCGTGGCACCCATCAGCACCGCCGCCACCGCAAGGATACCACTACCGCAACCCAGGTCGAGCAGGCGCCACTTCTCTTCCTCCCGCGTTTTGGCCGCATCAACGAGAAACCTCAGGCAACTCGCCGTGGTTTGGTGACCGCCTGTTCCAAAAGCCAGCTGCGGCGGAAAGCTCAACACGATGCGATCAGCAAACTCCGCTTTCACACTGGCCCAGGTGGCTTCATCCTCAGCCTCGGTCACCACGAGAGTGTCGCGTATCTTCAATCGAGTCTTGGCACCAACCTCAGCCGTCGGCTGCCAGTCGTCTGGGCGAACCTCTGTCACTCCCCCGCCGAAGAGCTTTCGAATCTCATCGGCATGTTCACGAGTCGTCAAGTAGCTCGAGATCTGCCAGTTCTTCCGTTTGACCTGTTTTTCCAACGTGTAGACCACCTCCGCCATGATGAGCCGGGCCTCCCACTCCTCGAGGTGCTCCTCGTCCACAAACTTCGACCAGCGAAATAACGTTTCCACCAGGATAGATCCGGCTTCCCGGGCCTAGAATCAAGGCAGATTGCCGGGAAAAGAAAAAGGCTCACGAGAAATCGTGAGCCTTTTCGGGGAAATTGATGGAGCGGGTGAGGCGATTCGAACGCCCGACATCAACCTTGGCAAGGTTGCGCTCTACCCCTGAGCTACACCCGCATTCCGCTGCGTTTCAGCAGCGGGGCCGGTAATTTGGATAAGAAAGTTACTTTTTCAACAAGAAAATTATAAATTGCGCTGGAAGCGCTTCCCCGTGGGGCGTATCGATGCCGTCCGACCTTTGGAGGTGGGAAAAATCACGATGAAGACTTTCGGAAATAAGCTCGACGAGATCATCGCAGACAAGCGAATCGAAGTGGAAGCCCTGCTTCCCCGACTCGATGAGCTCAAAGGCGCCGCCCGCGAACGCGAGGATTTTCGATCTTTCTTCACAGCCCTCGGAGGCACACTTCGTGACCAGGAACTGGGCGAGGGTTACGGAACCAACGAACTGGCTGTCATTGCCGAAGTGAAAAAAGCCTCCCCTTCTGCAGGAATCATCGCCGAAGACTTTGATCACATCGCCATTGCTGAAGCCTACGAAGAAGCAGGCGCTAACGCCCTCTCCATCCTGACCGACGAGAAATATTTCAAAGGGCACCTCTCTTACCTTTCCGACATCCGCGAGGCGGTTGATCTGCCTTTGCTACGGAAGGATTTCATCATCCATGAATCCCAGATCTACGAGGCTATTGTGGCTGGAGCCGACGCTATCCTTCTCATCGTCGCGGCTCTGGAACAGGAAGAGCTCGTTCATCTCCTCGATGTCGCCAACCAATGCCAACTCGATGTCCTCACCGAAGTCCATGACCTCGAAGAAATGGAAAGGGCCCTCGAGACAGACGCAAACATTATCGGGGTGAATAATCGCAATCTGCGTACCTTCGAAGTCGATCTCGGCACCACGGAGTCCCTCAGCGAGGAAGTCACCGGGGATTGTATCCTTGTCAGCGAAAGCGGAATCTACACCGGCGAAGACACCGCCAAAATCCGAATGTGGGGTGCTGACGCCATCCTCGTGGGCGAAGCCCTGATGCGCTCAGAAGACAAATCCGCACGCATGGCGGAACTGAGGGGCAGTTAGAGTTGGCAAGACGCCTCCATGCGCTCTACCTTCTCGAACGGGCATGAAGATCTCAATCGTTACTCCATTCTACAACGAAGAGGAAGGTCTCGATGAATATTTTGAGGCCGTTGAAAACGTCCTTTCGGATTACGACTACGAAATTGTCTGCATCGACGATGGAAGCACTGACCACACGCTGGTCGGCCTGGTAAAGCGGCAACAGGCATCAACACGTATTCGTGTCTTGGAGCTATCTCGAAATTTTGGAAAGGAAGCCGCGCTCACCGCCGGGCTGGCCTCATGCAGCGGGGACTGTGTGGTTATTATCGACGCCGACCTCCAGGACCCTCCTTCGCTGATCCCTTCGATGGTCAAAAAGTGGGAGGAAGGAGCAGAGGTGGTTCTCGCAAAAAGGAGCTCACGAGATACAGACACTCCCATGAAGCGTCTCTCCGCTGGATGGTTCTACGCCATCTACAACCGGTTTGCTGAACAGCCGATCCCCGAGAACGTCGGAGACTTTCGACTCCTCGATCGCAAGGTGCTCAATGTGGTCAATTCCCTGGGTGAATCCAACCGCTTTATGAAGGGCATCCTGAGTTGGCCCGGTTTTTCGACCGAACTCATTGAATTTGAACGGCCAAACCGGGCATTAGGGCACACAAAGTGGAACTACCGTAACCTGTTCAAGCTATCGGCTGACGGAATCTTTGCTTTCAGCACGATACCCCTTCGTCTTGCTACCCTCGTCGGAATTCTCACATCAGCGGCCGCCTTCATCTATGCCTGCTTCGTTATTGTTAAAACACTAATACTGGGTGTAGACGAACCGGGATACGCTTCTCTAATGGTCGTCATGCTCACCTTGGGGGGGATAATACTGATCAGTCTGGGATTACTTGGAGAATACCTCGGCCGCATCTATAACGAGGTGAAGGGTCGCCCGATCTACGTGGTGAAAAAGATCCACGAGAACTGCTCGACCGACAAATCCGCTGACTAAATAATTATTTCGATAATAATTAGAAATAAAGTTTCGCTGCAGTTTTCAAAGTGCAGTTCTTGTTGATTTGTCGTCCATTGACGGCTCAATCAATGCCTTGAATTTCATGAACTGCAAAATCATTCGTATTCCCGGCGCAGAGGTTTTCATCGAATTTCAGTCCCGACAGGACAACAAAGTTCAGGGCCTGATTAAAGAGCTGCACAACTACCCCAACCTACACAATGCCAACCGGGCCGGCATCGATATCCCCTGTTTCGCCGGCACTTGCGCCGCGGGTGCCTTCCTGACCGGAAGCAGGCAGCGATCCGACCGCGAAGCCCCCCTAAATTATCTCCTTAATAGGTTGCCTCCGCGACTAGTAGGCCTCGACCATAGCCCCGTCGATTAGGACGTTCTGTCCCGTTAAGTAGGCATTCGCTTCAGAACAGAGAAAAGCAACAATTCGCCCGAAATCAGCAGGCGTTCCGTAGCGCTGCAGAGGAATGGAAGCCTGCGACCTTTTGCGTTGATCTTCGTAGCTGATCCCGGCCTGATCAGCCCAGATCGTGTCGAGTTGTTCAACCCTTTCCGTGTCAATACGACCCGGACCAACCGTGTTCACCAGAATGCCCGAAGGTCCCAGTTCGCGAGCCAATGATTTCCCAAGACCAACCAAGCCTGACCGAAAAACATTGGAGAGAAGCAGTGAATCAATCGCTGTTTTTGTCGAGACCGACGTGTTATTCACAATGCGCCCTCCTCCAGCAGCTTTCATTGGAATCAATGCCGCCCTGATCGCCCTGACATAACCGAGCGTGGTCAATTCGAAAGCGGACTGCCAAGCCGCATCATCAAAATCCTCAAAGCCTCCCGCCGGCGGGCCACCCGTGTTGTTGAACAAGGCCCAGAGCCCGCCAAACTCGGCGACCGTTTTCTCCACAACGCCATCGACGTCGTCCGCAGAAGTGATGTCTCCCACGGTATAGAGAGGACGGTTACCAGTCTCAGCTTCAATTGACGATGCGGCATCAATAAGTTTTTCTTCGGATCGCGCGAACAGCATCACGCGCGCTCCCTCGCGAGCCAGTTCCGCGGCCACGCCACGACCAATGCCGCCGCTGGAAGCCATCACGAGAGCCCCTTTTTTCGCCAGTCCGAGATCCATGGGTTGAGTTTACGGGACCACCGCCCTAACTCAAGCCCGATGCTCAAAACGTGAGCCGGGGATCGCTGCGGGATCCATCTCAAGATCTTCCGACGACGGTAGATCGTAAATGTCATTGGTGGATCGACACGTCATATGAATGGTAAAGTTCTTACCACTAGCCGGCCTTTTGACTCGATAGGACCACGGTGAAATCTGCTAGTGACTACGCTCCGAGATTCTCGATCATACGGCCGAGTTCGTCAGCACGTTCCTGCCACTGCTGTTGGCGATCCTGCATTTCCTGAACCACAGCTTCGGGAGCACGGGAGGTGAAGTTCTCGTTGGAGAGCTTCGCGTTCACCTTCTTGAGCTCATCTTCCGCCTTGGCGAGTTCTTTTCCGAGACGCTCTTTCTCGGCCTCGACATCGATGAGACCTTCGAGCGGCAGGTAAATTTTTCCGATCGCTGTCAGAGCAGTGGGCACACCTTTCTCTGCTTCGAATCCGGGCTCAACCACGATCTCTCCGGCGCCGGCGAGAGTCTGAAAAACATCAGCCTCATCAAAGCTGCCACCTTCCGGATCGACGATAAACTTCACTCCCTTGTTCGCAGAAAGACCGTACTCAGCCTTCAGGTTACGGGCGCGGCCAACGGCTTCGTAAACTGCCTTAACGCGCGCCTGGGCGGCTTCGATTTCAGAAGTCGCGAGGTCAGCCAATGTCGCCTCCTCCGCCAGCGTTGTCTGCATAAGGAATTCCTCACCACCCTCTCCGCCGCAGCCGAGTTTTTCCCAAAGTTCTTCTGAGATGTGAGGCATGAAGGGATGAAGCATGAGAAGGAATCGCTTCAACACCAGGTCCATCGTCGCGAGCGTCGAAGCCTTGAACGCCGGATCGGCGTCTTCGGCAAAAGCGCCTTTAGAGGACTCAAGATACCAGTCGCAGTACTGACTCCAGAAGAAGTCGTAAAGCTGCTGAGCCAACTCGTTGAATTTGTAGTCCTGATAGGAGGCCGCCATATCGCGCTCGAGCTGGTCTAGCTTGGCGAGAATGTCGACAGAATAGATCGACAGAGCCTTCGGATCAAATACACCACTGCCTTCCTGCATCTGGCGATAGCGGGCCGCGTTCCAGAGCTTGTTGGCGAAATTCCGACCTTCCACAATCTGGTCTTCATCGAACTTCACATCCGTTCCGGTCGGAGCAATTCGCATGAGGCCGAAGCGCAGGGCGTCGGCACCGTACTCGGCCATGAGGTCGAGCGGATCAGGTGAGTTGCCCAGTTGCTTGGACATTTTCCGTCCACGCTTGTCGCGAATGATGGAAGTGAAAAATACGTTCTTGAATGGCAACTTCCCTTCCCAGCGATATCCGGCCATGATCATGCGGGCGACCCAGAAGAAAATAATGTCAGGGCCCGTCACGAGGTCAGTCGTTGGGTAGAACTTTTCGAGTGTCGGGCTGCTGTCTTCGTCGCAGTTACGCATTGTGGCAAAGGGCCAAAGCCAGCTGGAGAACCAGGTATCGAGCACGTCCCCATCGCGGACCCAGTTTTCTTCATCGGCCGGAGGCTCTATACCCACATGGAGATCGCCGCCGCTTGTTTCCGCGTCGAGGCTCTCGCGACCCTGAAGCTCATCTGCCTTTTCTTTGCGATACCACACCGGGATCTGGTGACCCCACCACAGCTGGCGACTAATGCACCAGTCTTGAATGCCTTCCATCCAGTGAGCATAGGTCTTTTTCCAACGCTCAGGACGAAAGTGAATCTCGTCGTTGGCCACCGCATCCGCAGCCGCCTCAACACAGGGATACTTCAAGAACCACTGCATCGAGATGCGAGGTTCAATCGGCACATCAGCACGCTCGGAGAAGCCCACGTTGTTCTCGTAGTCCTCTACTTTCACAAGCTGCCCCATATCATCGAGCTTCTCAGCCGCCTTTTCACGGGCGTCGAAGCGGTCCATGCCTTCAAAGTCAGGACCGGCATGTTCGTTCAGTGTGCCATCCGGATTGAAGACATCGATAATTTCGAGGTCATTCTTCAAACCGATTTCAAAGTCAGCCTTATCGTGTGCCGGAGTGACTTTGAGCACACCGGTTCCGAATTCCGGATCGATGTGTTCATCCGCCACGACTGGAATTTCCGCTTTAGGGAAAGGACGCAGCACTTTTTTCCCGACAAGATCACCGTAGCGCTCATCCTTCGGGTTCACCGCCACGCCGGAGTCACCCATGAGCGTCTCGGGCCGCGTTGTCGCAATTTCAACCCAGCGATCAGCTCCCACAACCTTGTAGCGCATGTAATAGAGCTTCGACTTTTGCGGTTTCATGATGACTTCCTCATCACTCAAGGCGGTGAGTGATTTTGGACACCAGTTCACCATGCGCTTGCCGCGGTAGATGAGGCCCTCTTCAAAGAGGTCAACGAAAATCTTGGAAATCCATCGGCTATATTCCACATCCATGGTGAAGCGTTCGCGCTCCCAGTCGCAGGAACAACCGAGTCGCTTCAGCTGCTGGATGATGATGCCGCCGTGTTCTTCTTTCCAATCCCACACTTTCTCAAGAAAAGCTTCACGCCCGAGGTCACGTCGGGTCTTGCCCTCATCCTTGCGCAGCTTCTGCTCCACCTTGGACTGGGTGGCGATTCCAGCGTGATCCGTTCCCGGAAGCCAGAGCACATCTTTGCCCTCCATGCGGGCGCGGCGGGCCAGGATGTCCTGGATCGTGTTGTTGAGAACATGCCCGAGGTGCAGGATGCCGGTCACGTTGGGCGGCGGAATGACGATGGAATAGGCCTCCTTTGAACCGTTTTCATCTCCGCGAAAGCAGCCAGACTCGACCCAGCGGTCGAACCACTGAGTTTCTACGTCGCCGGGTTGATAGCCTTTAGATATTTCTGTCGTCATAGGGACCTCCCAATTGATTGGCGCGAAACTATTCTTGATTGCGCCAATTTGTAAAACTGAAATCCCCATTTCACCCATTGCGTTCGTTCTCGAAATCGCTTAACTTTTCTGTTCTATTTGTCGATCCTCAAGGCTCGACGCCCCCCGCCACATCCCTTATGCGATCCTTCGCACGACAGTCCCATCCCGTGAGGATGACGCGCATAATCTCCGCTTCCGGCCTGAGTTTTCTGGCAGGCGCGCTCCTGTTTGCCGCCTTTTCGGCCTCTGCCGCAGCTAAGGACTGGGAAATCTACCGCCTCGGCGGACGGGAATATGTCTCCGATGAGAATGTGGCGAAATTTTATGGGTTTCAACGATTCGCGAAGGAAGACAAAGACCGCCTTTTCAAGCATCCCAGCCTCGTGATGACCTGGAAGATCGGCTCCCAGTCGATTTACGTGAACAATATCAAGTTTAACCTCAGTTTCCCCGTCATCGAGAGTGGAGGCAAGGCGATGCTCTCCACGGTAGATCTCGCCAAGCTTGTCGACCCCGTGGTTCGTCCAAGCTACATCAAGAAGCCGATCACTTTTGACACCGTGATCATTGATGCGGGCCACGGAGCGCACGATTCCGGCGCTCAGGGCATTTACGGCTACGAAAAAGATTATGCACTTGATATGGCGCTAAGGCTCGAAAAGGCCCTCCAATCGAGGGGATTCAAGACGGTCATGACCCGCAACACCGACACTTTCCTCACCTTGGGACAGCGGGTTGATATCGCCAACCGAACCCGAAACGCCATTTTCATCAGCCTGCACTTCAACTCATCCGGCTCCAGCACCGGACAGGGCATTGAGACCTACGCCCTTGCCCCGCAAGGCACTCGCTCGACCAATGGCGGGAGTCCCTGGAGCTCCCCGTTGAGCGGAAACGTTCGTGACGCTGAGAATATTGCTCTCGCCACCTCGGTTCACGCTCACGTGATCCAAAAGCTTCGTCCCATCGACCGCGGCATCAAGCGGGCCCGTTTCAACGTCCTGCGCGGCATCAACAAGCCAGCCATCCTCTTCGAAGGCGGTTTCGTCACCAACCCAACTGAGAGTAAGCAGATCCACGATCCCGCCCACCGCCAACTGATTGCCGACTCCGTCGCAGATGCAGTGGTGAAGTTTAAGAGCGCGGTGAGCAAGCGGTAGGCTTGCAAAACTAGCCTTCGTGCGGTCCTAAACCCACGCTTCCACGTCGCCACTCTTGAGAAACTCATCCGACACGCGGTAGGACTTTCCGGCCTCAAGAGTTACGCGGTGGCCGTTGGCACGCCGAACCTCTATCTGCAGGGGGCGGTCCCCGGGAAACTGCTGAGCAGCCGTGCGAATCATTTTAATCGCCGACACGGTGTCACGAACCGAATCCAGGTGCAGCAACACAGGCATCGCAAAAGGCGGCTGGTCCTGGTGTCCATTTTCACCATTTCGGTTGGTTTGCCCATTGGAATGACCGTGTGTTCCGTTGGTCTGGCCACCATGCGCTTGCATCATGGCGCGCTGTCGAGCCTGCGGATCGACGGAGACGGTCGTCGCATCAGCACCTGGGGACAACTCCCGGATCTCATCCGCAGTGAGGCGGTTCTCCTCGCTAAGATTGTCCTGTTCCACCTTGGCCTTCAGCTCAATCACCCTTCCCTTTTCCAGGTAGGGGTTGCACTTCTGGTAGGTTTCATTCCACACCATCACCTCAGTGTGGCCTGAGAAATCCTCCAACCTGAGGATCGCGAACGGTTTTCCTTCGCGCTTGGTGTACTTCACCGTCGATTCAGCGATCAGTCCAGCATAGCGCTGACCTTTCTTGCCAGGTTTCATCTGGGGCAGGTCTTTAATCTCCAAATACTTCCCTTTCTCGATCACACTGCGGTATTCGTCGAGCGGGTGCCCCGTGACGTAGAAACCGAGCAGGTCTTTTTCATGAGTGAGGTATTCGCGCTGATTCCACTCCACCTTGTCCTCTTCGATCACCTCGGGAGCCGGAGCCGCTGACATGAGTTCGTTCATGTCAAAGAGAGCCCCCTGGCCCGACTGGCGATCTTTCTGCGCGGCACTCGACCCGGCAATAACCTGGCCAACGCGGGAGAACATCTCATCACGACGCTCCAGCGTGAAATCGAAGGCTCCGGCCTTGATCAGGTTTTCGAGAATCTTGCGGTTCACTGATCTGCTGTCGAGACGACTCGCGAACTCCTCGAGCGATTTATACTCGCCGTTCGCCTCCCGGTCGGCAATCGCCGTTTCCATCGCCGCGCCGCCCACGTTCTTGATCGCAGACAAACCGAATCGAATCCCGTCTTTTCCGTTGTGGAGTTTTTCAGGGCGGAATTTAAGAGAACTGCGATTCACGTCCGGCGCCAGGATTTCGATCCCCATGCGTTGACACTCAGCCACGAAGATCGAGATCTTGTCCATGTTGTTGATCTCGTTACTAAGAACCCCGCACATGAACTCAACCGGGAAGTTCGCTTTGAGAAACGCCGTGTGATAACTGACCAGGCCATAAGCTGCCGAGTGCGACTTGTTAAATCCGTAACCGGCGAATTTCTCCAGCAAGTCAAAAATCTCGTTGGCCTGCTTCTCTGGGATTTTGTTTACCCTGTCACAACCTTCCACGAACTTTTTGCGCTGCTCAATCATGACTGAGAGCTTCTTTTTACCCATAGCACGGCGGAGAAGGTCAGCCTCGCCAAGTGAGTAGCCGGCCAGCAGGTTGGCGGCTCGTTGTACTTGCTCCTGGTAGATCAAAATCCCATAAGTTTCCTCACTCGCCTCCTCCAGCAGGGGGTGGAGATACTTGACCTTTTTCTTGCCCTTCTTCCGGTCAATGAAATCAGGAATGAGGTCCATCGGACCTGGACGATAGAGCGCTATCAACGCAATAATATCTTCAATCCGGTTCACATCAAACTGGCGGCAGAGGTTCATCATGCCACCGGATTCCAACTGGAACACCGCGGTCGTTTCGCCGCGGTTGAGGAGATCGAAGGCGGCTTTGTCATCGAAGCCGTCGTTGTCGATTATGAAGTCAGGAGTGTGCTCATGAATCAGATCCAGCGCATCCTGAATCACAGTCAGGGTTTTGAGACCAAGGAAATCCATCTTCAACATCCCCAGGTCGGTCAGCGGTGCCATCGCATACTGGGTCACCACCTCCCCTTCCTTGCCTCGCACCAGCGGCACGTGTTCGGTCAGCTCACGGTCACCAATCACCACCCCCGCCGCGTGAATACCGGTACCACGGGTAAGGCCTTCGAGGAACATTGAGTACTTCCACAGCTCCGCAATGGTTGGATTGTTCTCGAGCTCTTCCCGTAGCTCCGGATTCTTTTTCCGGGCATCAGCCAAGGTGATGTTGAGCTCATTGGGAATCATCTTGGCGATACGGTTCCCTTCCGAGTAGCTCAGTCCCATAACGCGACCCACATCCCGCACCACGCTCTTCGCTCCAAGAGTCTGGAATGTTATGATGTGGGACACAGCTCGCTCACCGTATTTGCGGCGCACATAATCGATCACCTTGGCCCGTCTCGGTTGGCAGAAGTCGATATCAATATCCGGCGGTGAGACGCGTTCAGGATTGAGGAATCGCTCAAAAATCAGGCCAAATCGGATCGGACAGATATCGGTGATCTCCAACACATAAGCGACCAGAGAACCTGCTGCTGAACCACGACCCGGACCAACCGGTACTCCGTTGTCCTTGGCCCATTTGACGAAGTCCCAGGTAATCAGGAAGTAGGAGACAAAGCCCATTTTCTCCATGATTCCAATCTCGTAATCAAGACGCTTACGAAGTTCTTCGTCGCTGTCGGCTCGATCACCGTAGCGCATCCGGAGGCCTTCGAAACAGACCTTGCGGAAATAAGCTTCGCGAGAACTGCCGTCAGGAGATTCGAATTGCGGATACTTTTCCGAGCTGGTCGAATCGAGGTGGATCTCGACGTTGCACATTTCCGCTATATGGAGCGTATTGGAAATCGCCTCGGGAATATCCTTGAACAGACGACGCATCTCGTTGGTCGTCTTGAAGTAAACCTCGGGGGAATACTTCATCCGGTTCTCATCCATGAGGAGCGAACCTGTGCCAATGCAGATCATGACATCGTGCGCGTCGTGGTCTTTTTGATTGAGAAAGTGAACGTCATTCGCCGCGACCAGTCCGAGATTGAATTCCTTGCCGAACTCCACCATCTGCTTCGTACACATGGCCTGCTCGGCAAAGCCATGGTCATGCACTTCGAGAAAGAAATTTTCGCGACCAAAGATATCCACGAATTCCCCGATACTCTTACGAGCTCCATCCAGATTCTCATTCTGGATCATCTGGTTGACCTCGCCGTTGATGCAACCGCTCATGCAGATGAGCCCTTCGGAGTGCTCCGCCAACGTTTCCTTGTCGACCCGCGGCTTGTAATACATCCCCTCGAGGTGACCTATGCTGGTCAGCTTCATGAGGTTCTCGTATCCCTTGTTCGTCGCTGCGAGGAGGGTTAAGTGGGAATTTCTTTTCTTTCTGGCTGTACTCCCGACCGCCACGGCCTGGGGCTTTTTCTCCGACAGCTTCACCCCGGGAGGTGTCAAGTAGGCCTCGCAACCTATGATTGGCTTGACTGTGAATTCCTCATCGTTGGCCTCCGTTGCCTTAGCTGCCTGATAGAAATCAATAGCGCCGAAAATGTTTCCATGATCGGTCATCGCCACCGCGGGCATCTTGCAGCGCTGAGCTTTCTTGATCAGATCCTTAATTCGCACCGCCCCGTCGAGAGTCGAGTATTCGGTGTGCAAATGAAGGTGGATAAACGGGTCGGTGGGCATTGTGCAGAACAGTCAAAAAGAGACCTGTTCCACATTCTAGAGAAAGCCTTTTCGACGGCAAGAAGAACGAATAAAATCCTCGACCATTTCCTCCGGAATTTGTCTCCAGCGGGCCAGCACGAAACGGTGAATCCCGCAAACGCCACCAACTGCTCTTTTCCCAGCACTCGTCGGTCGTTGATCGCCCGATTGGCGGCGTCGACCCCGCCTTCGAGGTGAATTCAGTGATGTCGAATTAAAACACCACCGTTTACCATTTGATTAGAATCCTGTCGCACGGGCATGAGAACACTATCCCGTCGTCCGCAATCCGCTCGCAATCGCACTGATTGAAAAGATGATTTCGCGAGGAAGGTCAGAGTCGCCTGTCCGCCATTCCCTCAAGAGTTCCACCTGTTGCAGGTGCAGGGTGCGTAACGGCTCGTCCCGGAGGGCGAGGGTCTTGGCGTAACGCGGACGGCGCTCCCGTATCGGTGTTGGAAACAGATCTGCGAGGCGGTCGGAGAGCAGTTGATACTCAGCGTTAATCTTTCCCATGAATCGCTCTCGAATTTCGTCGTCTTCGACGAGTGAGGCATAGGCCTGCATCAACTCAGGACTGGAGCTCATCAGGTTCGTCTCAATACTGGTAAAAACGTAACGGGCGAACGTCGACTCGCCGATTGAACCGGCGAGTCGGGCAAAATTATCAGGCTGCTCCTGTTTTAATGTTTCAAGAGCCGTTCCCGCGCCATACCATCCGGGAAGATAAAACCTCGCCTGGGTCCAACTGAATACCCAGGGAATCGCTCTCAGGTCATCAAGCGTTGCGCTGCCCGTGCGTCTCGAAGGTCGTGAACCCATCTGGTTCTGTTCGAGCGCATCGATTGGAGTGGCCTGCCGATAAAATTTCATGAAGTCAGGCTCCTCCAAGAGCTGGCGGTAAGCCTTCATGCTGGTAGCTGCCAGTGTTGGAAAGAGATCGATGCCGGGATCCTCAGGTGCTTCCTCTCTCAGGTGCTTCACTGTGGTCCGGGTGACGCAGGCTTCGAGGCTTTCGAGGTGATAGGCAGCATTGTCAGGGTATGCATACTTGCGGGCAATAGTTTCGCCCTGCTCTGTCATGCGGAAATCCCCTGACAAGGAACCATGAGGCAAGGCCCGCATGAACCAGTTCGTCGGGCCGGCCCCGCGACTGACAGTACCACCGCGGCCGTGAAAAAAGCGAAAGGCGACCCCATGTTTTCTGCCAACTTCAGTCACGGCCCGCTGCGCTCCCTGGAGTCCCCACTGGCTGGCGAGAATACCACCGTCCTTATTGCTGTCACTGTAGCCCAGCATAATCTGCTGAACCGGACGCTCCTCGTCGGAGGCGATCGAAAGGTTTCGTTTCGTTACGGGGTGGCTTAAATACTCATCCACGATGCCCGCCGCATTTTCGAGGTCTCCGAGAGTCTCGAAGAGTGGGACCACCTGCAGCACGCACGTCGTTTTGCCGTCTACCATGTCGGTCAAGCCAGCTTCGCGGGCAAAAAGGTGAACGGCCAGCAGATCGGAAAGTTGGCGCGTCATACTGACGATGAGACTGCCCAATCCTTCGCCCCTCTTGCGCCGTTGTTCGTCGAGAACCTGGTAACAACTCCTCACGGCATCCGCTTCGGTTCCGGCCGACTGGTCCGGGTGTAGGAACGGGCGGGGTGACTCAAGCTCCTCACTGAGAAAGGCGACCCGTTTTTCTTCCGGCCAATCGCCATAGTTCTCACCGTCTTCCACGCTGGCAGCCTGCAACAATTGAGACATCGCTTTATCGTGAAACTCACTGTTCTGGCGAACGTCCAGTTCGGCGAGGTGGAGACCGAAAGTTTTTAACTTGCGAATTACCGGCTGCACCACACGTCCAGCGAGGCGTTTAGCTCCAATCGCGACGAGCGAATCATCCATCAACTCGAGATCGGCTTCCAGTTGTTCCACTGTGACTGCATCGTCGTTCTCCAGTCTGGCCCGCAGCAGGTAGCCAAAGGCACGCCAGGGTTCCTCGGGGTTACGGCCCAGGATGTATTTTCCTTCTTCCCCGAGAGACTTAGCCAACTCATCGATGCGATGCGTCAGGGATTCGGAAGCTGGACGCGCCGGAGCCGAAACCGTCAACTCCTGGGCAACATTAGCCAACTCCCGGCGGAAAAGCTTCACCGCCTGTAGTCGAAGTTCCTGCAAGGTATTGCGGGTCACTTCAGCGGTGACAAACGGGTGTCCATCGCGATCTCCGCCGATCCACAAACCAAATCGCATCTTCGGCCCGCCGCCGGCTTTCTTCAGGGTGTCCAGTGAAAAGCCGGCCGATTCCCACGACCATTCCAGTCGCTGGCCAATTCTCTCTACCGTGTCAGGAAAGACTTCGCGCAGGTAATAGAGGGCGTTGCGCAGTTCGCGCTCCACAGTGGGTCGCTCCACGTGAATTTCCCCGGTGGTCCAAAGCGCCTCGAGCGCTGTCAGGAAGTCTTCTCGGGCAGTGACTTTCTCTTCCACAGTCAGATCATGCTCCTCCATGCCGTGGAGGCGGTCATAGACGTCGCGGTGACGCTCGCGCACACTGGGTCGTTTCGCTTCCGTCGGGTGCGCCGTGAAAACCGGCTCGATCCGGACGTGGCTCATCGCCTCTGCGATTTCTTCTTCGGTAAATTCCTCATTCTTAAGTGCCTGGAGGCAACGAGGCCACAACCCTTTCTCGGACTCCGGCCCCAGTTTCGCTTCACGGTCCCGCCTAAATTCGAAGCCCACCCGCTCTTCGACCATATCGAGCAATTGAAACGCGATGGAATAAACCTCAGCGATATCACCAGCTTCGGCGAGAGTCGCGGTTTCTTTCGAATTATTCAGCCACGGAAGAAGCGCTGCGAGATGATCCTGCCCCGCTGACTGAAGGACATCGCGAAGTCCCTCCATGGTTTCGCGAAGCTCAGTCTCAATCGAGGCCATGCCTCGTTCCCTAATGCTCTGATCTGACTCAGATGGGTTGAAGGTGCGGTTCGTCGGCTCGGATGGGACGCTCATGCTTTTGCTTTTCATACGGCAGATCACTCGGAATTTCCTCTAATTTTTCCCAGAGAAAATCATCCGAATCGACTTTGCGTATCGACCAACAACTGATCCGTCAGGCCGACTTGTCCGCAGCTGATGAGGGAAGGTGTTTCTTGAGATCAGTCTTGGTGATACCCAGCAACTTGGCAGCAGCGGAATCGTCGTCTTCGACTGTTTCCAGTGCCGCCTCAACGAGTTGGCGCATCGCCACTTCCACCGGAGTGATCCCCTCTTCCTCCGCCGCATTGATAAAACGGCGGGCCGCACGCTTGAGCTTGGAACGTTCTTCGTCTCGCGGGCCGCCCTGATCAAAGGGCAGGTCGGTGGGAAGAAGTACGTTACCTGAAGCCAGTACACAGGCACGCTGAACGAGGTTTTCCAGTTCGCGCACATTACCGGGCCAGTTGTACGATTCCAGCGTTTCGATGGCCTCACGAGAGAACTGCATGGCGCGGTTTCTACCCTGGGCAGTTTGCTTCTGAAGGAAATATTCCGCAAGAAGACGGATGTCCTCGAAACGACGACGCAGCGGCGGTATGTGAATCCTTACCACGTTAAGTCGATAAAAAAGATCTTCGCGAAAAGTACCATGTTCGACTTCCTCTTCGAGCTGTTTGTTAGTAGCCGCGAGAATGCGGACTTCGCTCTGCAGGGTCTGGTTGCCGCCGACTCGGGAAAACTCCCCACTCTGCAAAACACGGAGCAGCTTGCTCTGAACTTCGAGGGGCATGTCGCCAATCTCATCGAGAAAGAGCGTGCCTCCATCGCACTGCTCAAATCGTCCGATCCGCTGGCTGACGGCACCAGTGAAAGCCCCCTTCTCATGACCAAAGAGTTCACTCTCGAGCAGGTTACTTGGGATCGCGGCACAGTTGATCGCGACATATTCAGACTTAGCGCGACGGGAAAACTTGTGAATCGCGTTGGAAACCACTTCTTTTCCCACACCACTCTCACCGGTGATAAGCACCGGCGCATCAGCGCGGGCGACGCGACCGATGAGTTTGTAAACGTCCTGCATCGCCGGGGAGTTACCAATGATCAAATCATCAGGCGACTGAGGAGGCATGATCGCTCCGGAGTCCGAATTGTCCGCCGCCACCTTCATCTGCTCGGCCGAGGCGAGCGCCTGCTCAGCGACCTGGCGAAGCTCGAAATTGATGGACTCACGACGAAGAACATCGAAGGCGCCCAGCCGCATCGACTCAATTACAGCATTCGTAGAATTAATGTGGCCATTAAGAATGACCATAGCGTTAGGCTGGGACAACCGAACCTTTTTGAGCAGATCGAGACCTTCGATCGGACGAAGATTGAATTCGGCGATGAGGAGATCCGCTTCTTTTTCTTTGAAAAGCTTAAGGGCATCCTCAGACGACGTCGTCGTCACGATTTGGACGGAACTCGCCTCCAAATGCTTGGACGCCCAGTCAAGAAAGTCGGGGTCGTTGTCAGCGATAACGACCGTTTGTTTCTGGATATCTGCCATAAAGGGTTGAAACTCAAAGTCCTAAAGAAAACAGCTAAGTTCCCCCCGTGACTTCGGGTCGGAACTATACCACAATCCCTTGTTTTCACTGAAAATTTGCCCATGAAATACCGGTCAATTCCTTCGGATCTATTTATTTCCAACCGACGCCGACTGGCTGACAAACTGCCCGAAGGTTCCTTCGCTGTGTTCCATTCCTCGGAAGTTCCTTGGCGTTGTGCCGACGGATCGACCCGCTTCATTCAGAACAGCGACCTGTTCTACCTGACCGGCGCCGACCAGGAGGAAACCATCCTCTTGGTCTGTCCGTCCCACCCCGATCCGGAGATGCGAGAAATACTCTTCGTTCGCGAAAGCTCAGAACTGCTCGCGATCTGGGAAGGTCACAAATTGTCGAAGGAGGAAGCCGCCGAGGTATCAGGTATTCAAAACGTCCAGTGGACTACAGAATTCGACGCTTACCTCCGCCGCCTTACCCGCCAGAACCGAATCATTTACTGCAACGCCAACGAATACTCCCGCTCCTCTGCCCCGTTGCACACTTCCCGTGACGCCCGCTTTCGACAAGACTGCCAGGAACTCTATCAGACTCACGAATACCGGAGACTAGGCCCGATCATGCACTGTCTGCGCCAGGAAAAATCTCAGATCGAAATCGACCAGCTCCAGGAGGCCTGCGACATCACCGCGAGGGGATTCAACCGCATCCTCGGTTTTGTGAAACCCGGTGTGATGGAATACGAAGTCGAGGCGGAATTGATCCACGAGTTCGTTCGTCACGGTTCGCGCGGTTTTGCCTACGAGCCCATCATTGCTTCCGGGGTGAACAACTGCGTGCTCCACTACCTAACTAATGACCAGGAGTGTCAGGATGGCGATCTCTTGCTGTTGGATGTGGCGGCCGAGTATGCAAACTACAATGCCGATTTGACGCGAACCATTCCGGTGAGCGGTAAATACACCCCGCGTCAACGCGCAGTCTACGAGGCGGTCTTGCGCATCTTTCGACTGTGCATTGATGAGCTTATCGTTCCGGGTAAACCGATTCGGGAAGTTTATGCAAAAGAAGTGGCTAGGGCGACCGAGGACGAATTGATTGCCCTCGACTTACTCGACCCTGATGTTGTCGCCAAAGAACGCGAGGACGGTGAACTGCCCGAAGAGAAACGAACTTATCGCAAATACTTCATGCACGGTGTTTCCCACAGCCTCGGTATTGATGTGCACGATGTGACTTCGACGGAGAATGTTTTTGTCGAGAACATGTGTGTAACGGTAGAGCCGGGAATCTATCTTCCCGAGGAAGGCTTCGGCGTTCGCCTCGAGAACGACATCATCGTCCGCTCGGAAGGCAATCTGGACCTGATGGCCGATATCCCGATCGAAGTGGATGAGATTGAAGCGCTGATGGCAGAATTGTGATCGGGATATTTATTGCCAACACTTATTCACCATGTCCAAAAACGCCAAAGTTCGGGAGGTCTCCCTTCACTTCATTCCCGTCGAAATGCGGGTGCCACTTAAGTTCGGAGCGCAGGTCCTCGACTCTGTCACCTGCGCCCGCGCGCGTGTTCTTGTTGAAGGAGAGAACGGACGCACCGCCGAAGGCTGGGGTGAAACGCCCCTTTCCGTCGCTTGGGTCTGGCCATCGACGATCGACTACGAGGATCGCCACGAGGCACTGAAGCAATTCACCATCAACCTGGCTGCAGCAATCAATGAATTCGGCGAAGCGGGTCACCCCATTGAATTGGGGCACGACTTTATCGAACATCGACTTCATCAGCTGCAGGATGATTTCAATGCGACCCGTTCCGAAGAAGGCGCTCTTCCTCATCTGGCCGCCCTCGCTTGTTTTTCGCTTCTCGATATTGCGGTGCACGATGCTTACGGTCATCTCCACGAGCGACCGATCTATTCGACTTACAGCAGCGAATTTCTCTCCCGCGACCTCGCTTCCTTCCTCAAGCCTGGCGCTGAACGCGTCAGCTTTAACGGAGTTTTTCCCAGTGAATTCCTGAGTTCTTCACCGCGTTTGAAATTGCCGGTCTGGCACCTCGTCGGTGGACTCGATCCGATCGGCGAAGACGAGCTCACCGGCAACGAACCCGACGACGGCTACCCGGTTCTCCTGCGCGACTGGATTCAGCAGGACGGGCTCGATTGCCTCAAGATTAAACTGCGCGGCAACGACTCTGAGTGGGACCACGACCGCCTTGCAAAAATCGGGCAGATCTGCAAAGACGAAGACGTCACCTGGCTGACGACGGACTTCAATTGCACCGTGACTGATCCCGCTTACGTGAATGACATTCTCGATCGCCTCAAGATCGATGACCCGATTACCTACCAGAAGATTCTCTACGTCGAGCAGCCCTTCCCCTACGATCTCGAAGCCAACCAGATCGATGTGCACAGCGTCAGCGCCCGCAAGCCGCTCTTCATGGACGAGAGCGCGCATGACTGGAAGTTTGTCCAGATGGGTCGCGAGCTGGGATGGACCGGCGTGGCCCTGAAGACCTGCAAAACGCAGACCGGTGCCCTGCTCAGCCTCTGCTGGGCCAAGGCTCACGGAATGACCCTGATGGTCCAGGATCTGACAAATCCGATGCTGGCCCAAATTCCCCATTTCCTCCTCGCGGCACACGCCGGAACTATCATGGGCGTCGAGTCCAACGGCATGCAGTTCTACCCGGAAGCGAGTGCCCCGGAACGATACGTCCACCCTGGCCTCTACCGCAGGCAACTGGGTAGACTCGATGGCTCAACCCTGTCGGATCGAGGTTTCGGTTATCGCGTCGAAGAAATCTCGCGCACCTTGCCGGATCCGGTCTATGGGTAGGCCCATGAATCCTTTCATCGTCGTCATGGGTGTCTCCGGTTGTGGCAAAACCACGATCGCCGAAGGACTCGCAAAAGCGCTCGGCGGCACTTACCTGGAAGGAGATTTATTTCACACGGTTGAAGCCAAAGCAAAGATGGGCGAAGGCATTCCGCTGACAGACGATGATCGCTGGCCCTGGTTCGATCGTATGATCAGCGCAGCCCGCACTGAGGTAGATCATGGTCGCACCCCGGTGCTTTCCTGCTCGGCGCTCAAGCAGGCATATCGTGACTACCTGCTCGGAGATTTTGAAGCTCCTCACCTCATCTATCTCGAGGGCAGCTTTGACCTGATCAAAGGGCGGATGGATGCGCGGGATCATGAATACATGACCTCCAATCTGCTAAAGAGTCAGTTCGATACCCTCGAAGAACCGGAAGCAGGAGATAACATCTTGGTGCTGTCGATCGAGGAGTCTCCGGATGCGATCATCATGAAGGCCCTGGAGTGGTTAAGGTAGGGCAATCGCACAACGTTCAAACCGAGGTTGACCGGCTACTGATTACCGACCACCGATTACTGCAACGATGGGTAAGTTTCTATTCATTCGCGGCGGTGCTGTTGGAGACTTCATTCTGACGATGCCGGCGATCCAGTTGGTTCGCGAACAGTTGCCCGACAACGAGATCGAAATTCTCGGCTACCCAGCCATCACCAGCCTAGCCACCGCCACGGGCCTCGCCAATCGGACACGATCGATCGAGGACGCCCGTCTCGCTGCTTTTTTTGCTCCGGGAGCGGAACTCGATCAGGAATGGTGCGACTATTTCTCATCCTTCAACGTCGTCGTTAGCTACCTCTATGATCCCGACGGTTTCTTCGGCGACAACCTCGAGCGTGCCGGCGTGCAGACACTTCTGCGCGGTCCTTTCCGGCCGGCAGACGAAGCGCCCTTCATTCCCGCCGCCTCACAGCTTGCCACTCCTCTCGAAACGCTGGCGCTCTATCTCGATGATCCAGGAATGACGCTCGACTACCGAATCTCTTCTGAAGCCATCAAAGCCTCGAGGCGCCCCCGCGTTGCCATTCATCCCGGAAGCGGAAGCGCAAGCAAGAACTGGTCGTTCGAATCGTGGGCCAGCGTCCTCGCCGAACTCCATCGCGAACTGGACATCGAGTATGTCGTCACCAGCGGAGAAGCGGAACACGAAACCATCGGGCAATTCCTCGCATTGCTCGATGAACGCGAACTTCCCTACACGCATCTCAGCGGACTCGCTCTACCGGAGCTCGGAGCCGTCTTCAACGATGTCGACCTCTACCTCGGACACGACAGCGGCCTATCTCATCTTGCTGCAAGTGCTGGAGCGAGAGGTCTCCTTCTCTTTGGGCCCACCAATCCGGAGATCTGGGCTCCGGTGTCTCCAGCCATGAAGCGACTCGTCTCAAAGGACAAGTCTCTCGGAGGAATCCAGGTGCAGGAAGTGTTGAAAACACTCGGAGAGTGGACTTCTTCACATCCTAATAGAAGAGACTAATTTTATAAGGAAATGATTATTTATTATTCTATCCGTGAATAACCCTAAACACTGATTCAAATCAGTTGCCCATCAAAGACTTAAGTGTGATTTGCTGCTGTGAAGAACTGATGCGAACAAACTGAGTAAGCTGTCTTTGCTGCGAACAACTTCACAGTTTTACTCAATTGCTCACACTTGTTGCAGGGTTATTCACTGTTTTTGAAACCCTCCCAGACGCGCTCTTCGAGCGCCTTTATGGCAGCTTCGGTTTCCGCTTCTTTTTTACTCGAACCGGAGCCACGACCCAACTTGAGTCCTTCCCAGGTCACTTCAGATACGAACTTCTTTTGATGATCGGGGCCTTCCTGAGAGATGATCGCATAGGATGGGCTCGTCGGTGAAATGGACTGGAGATGTTCCTGGAGCTCGCCCTTGGGATTGTTCTCCTCAGGTTCGGCAGCGATTTCTTCGATGAACTCTTGAAAATTATTAAGCAGAAATTGCCGGGTCGGTTCGAATCCGCTGTCGAGGTAGATGGCACCGGCGAGCGCTTCGAAAGCATCGGCCAAATTAGAAGGGCGCTTGCGCCCACCGCTGGCGTCTTCGCCCTTTCCAAGCATTAGATAGGAGCCGAGTTCAATTTTGTCTGCGTAGCGACAGAGAGCGTCGCGTGACACAAGTCGGCTGCGCAACTTGGTGAGGCGCCCTTCACTGAACTTCGGGAAGAGTTGGTAGAGTTCGTCTGTTAAGATAAGCTGGATCACAGCATCGCCCAGAAATTCGAGACGTTGGTTGTCAAAATGCGGACGCTTGGATTCGTAAGCGAGGCTGGGATGTGTCAGCGCCTCTGCAAGAAGCAAAGAATTGGCGAACTTATAGTCAATACGAGTTTCGAGCGAGTCCATGTGATCTGGGTATTGCGACGATGCCAAAAGCAAGGTCGGGGGAATCCCAACTTCCGGAGCGATTTCGAAACGGGGAGATGGGGTGGCTGACGGGATTTGAACCCGCGACAACCGGAACCACAAACCGGGGCTCTACCCCTGAGCTACAGCCACCATCTATCTGCAGAAAGGCACAAGGCCGAATCGGCAGGGGCGGAAAATATAGCATCAATTTCGTTTTTCCAGTGGAAAATTCGTAGGTAACGCGCCCCGTTGCCAAAGCATTAACGGCCCCCATGCCAGAGAAAAAGTTAAGGTATATGAAGAAGTTTGATCCTGAGTGGCGCCCCATTGCCTTCAAAGAGTGGCAATTGGTGGTTCAGGCATTGGTTCGTGGGGAGCAAACCGTGATTTTGCGCAAAGGTGGAATCTCCGAGGGCAAAGCTGGATTCCAATGGTTGCACGACCGATTCTTTCTCTTTCCCAGCCTTTTCCACGAGCAAGCCAAAAAAGTGAAGCCAAACGAAGACGGGTCCCCGCGCACACTCGACAGCGACGGTCGGATCAGTGGTAAGATCGCATTCGGGGTCTATGTCGAAACCCTTGCCTCGGGCCGACTGACGAATTGGGAAGAAGTGCACCGCCTCCAATGCTTTCACATCTGGACGGAAGAAACGGTGCGGGAACGATTTGAATGGGGCGATCAACTCGGCATTTCCTACGCTGTGGTGCAGCCGCATCTGCTCAAGGAGCCGTGGCTGCTCGAGGACCGGGATACTTTCGGTGGGTGCCGGTCCTGGTTTGGACTACCAGCAGATGAAGGCGGTGACTGGCGGCAGATGATTTGCGAAGCCATTCCGTCGGCGCCCACTTGTGGGCGACCGGATTGGTTACTCTGAGGCCATGTGAATAACCCGTGGAATAACTGTGAGTAAGATGGGGAAAAGAACCTGACCGTCTGTGGCCGATTTACCTTTTACTTTTCACTGTCCCACCTTTTACTTTTCTCATCCTTCCGAAACACGAAACCGCATTATGCTCCCAGAAGTTGAGAAACTCGTCCGCGTTCAACATCACGACCAGAAACTAAAGGCCCTCGAAAAAGAGCTGGCCGGCATTCCGCTCGAGGAAGAAGACATTCGCGATAAGCTGGTGGCCGATCAAAAGGCGCTCGATGAAGCCAAGGCTGCTTTGCAGCATGTGGAGGTTGCGATCAAGAATCTTGAACTAGACGTGGAGACGCGGCGTGACAGCATTCTCAAGCTCAAGACCCAGCAGTTCGAGACGAAGAAGAACGAGGAGTTTCAGGCAATGGGAAAAGAGATCGAACGCTACAGTGAAGAGATTTCTGGTCTCGAAGATAAGGAGATCGAACTGATGGAGCAGGCTGAGGAGCAGAAGAACGCCCTCAACTCTGCCCGCGCTAAATTCAAAGAAAATGAGCAGTCGGTGACAGAGGAAATCGAGGATCTCGGGGAGCTCAAGATCAAGCTCGAAGGAGATGTCGAAACTGAAAAGGCCGCTCGTGCCGAGCAGGCTGCGGAGGTTGACCCTGATTTGCTCGACGTTTACGACCGCCTCTTTAATGCCAAAGCTGGCATGGCTGTGGTTGGGCTCGTCGACGAAGTCTGCCAGGGCTGCCATATGAAGGTAACCAAGTCCACCGTGGTCGACGTCCGCGCTGAAAAACAGGTCGCCTTCTGTGAGAACTGCGGCCGCATTCTCTACTGGTGGACCGATGCCAGTGTTGGCAAGAATATGGGAGAGTATTAATGATGAGGGCGCGTCGGAGGAAGCTGGTCTTCGGTCTGGTCGCTCTTTTTCTGATACACTTCTCTTCATATTTAGGTCTTCGGTCCATGGGTAAAGTCGACAGTTAAAAGGTTCCTTTTAAAGAGGGTGCATTCATCTCATTCCCGGTGTTCCCCTGAGGATTTCGGCATCCAGACCTACCGAGCCGGTCTGGAGAGGGAGGTCGGATGGGGAATATCGCTCCTTAGCCCCTCCAGAACCGACGCTTGCACCTTTAGAATTGGCGAGTAGTGTCTCCGCCCACGCTGGACAGGGGCAATTAGGCCCAAAACCGCTCCGGCGTACACGATAAACAACCCAGCTGCGACAGCCATGTACCGAACGCATCACTGTAACGAACTCCGTAAATCCAACGCCGGCGAGACCGCCACTCTCGTTGGTTGGGTCAATACCGTGCGTGACCAGGGCGGTGTCATTTTCATCGATATCCGCGACCGCGAGGGGGTGACCCAGTGCGTATTCCGTTCCGAAGAAAATGCAGATGCCGCCAAGCTGAGCCACACCCTGCGCGGTGAAGATGTCATTCAAGTGACGGGCCGGGTTGATGACCGCCCTGAAATAGAGGGGCAGTCCACCGTGAACGATAAGATCGAGACCGGTGAGATTGAGCTAGTCGCAACTGAACTCAAGATTCTAAACAAGGCCGAGGTGCTGCCGTTCCAGCTCGACAAGGAACTCAGCAATGAGGACCTGCGCATGAAGCATCGTTACCTCGATCTTCGTCGTCCGCGTATGACCAACAACCTGCGCACCCGCCACACCATCACCAAGGCGATTCGAGATGGACTGGACGACAATGGCTTCGTCGAAATCGAAACGCCGATTCTTTCCAAGTCCACCCCCGAGGGCGCCCGTGACTTCCTCGTCCCGAGCCGCCTCAACCCAGGCAAGTTCTACGCCCTGCCCCAGGCGCCGCAGCAGTACAAGCAACTGCTCATGGTCGCCGGTGTGGAACGCTACTTCCAGATTGCCCGCTGTTTCCGCGACGAGGACTTGCGTGCTGACCGTCAGCCCGAGTTCACCCAGGTGGACATCGAGGCCAGCTTCGTGGAATCTGAAGACATCTTTGCCCTGATCGAAAGCCTTCTTGCGAAGGTGTTCAAAGAGAGCCGGGACGTTGAGATTAAGACCCCGTTTGAGCGCCTCGATTACTGGGACGCGATGGATCGCTACGGTAGCGACAAGCCTGAGCGTCGTTTCGGATGTGAGATCGTTGACCTCACCCCGCATTTTGCTGAATCTGGATTTGGTGTCTTCAAGCGTGCCGTCGAGGCCGGCGGTGTTGTGCGCGCGATCAACGCGAAAGGGTTTGCCGGCGTTTCCACCGGACAGATCAAACGCCTTGAAGAGGTGGCCAAGGAAGCTGGTGCCGGTGGTCTTGCCTACATCCAGGTTCGTGGTGCCACGAAAGACACCTGGCGCTCCCCTATCGTGAAGTTCTTCAGCGAAGAGGAACTCGCTGCGATCGAGAAAGACCTCAATATCGAAGAGGGCGACCTCATTCTTTTCGGCTGCGACAACCGCGCCACCGTTTGCGACGTGCTCGGACGCCTGCGTCTTGAATGTGCCGAGATGAACAACTGGCTCGACGGCAAAGAAGACGAACTCGACTTCCACTGGGTCGTCGACTTCCCGCTGCTCGGTTACGACGAAGAGGAAGGCAAGTGGAACGCGGTTCACCATCCCTTCACCCGCCCGAAGGCCGGCCAGGAAGAGCTTCTGGCTGACGAATCCAAGTGGGGCGAAATCCGCGCCGAGGCTTACGATGTCGTTCTAAACGGCAACGAGCTCGGTGGTGGTTCTGTTCGAATTCACGAAGGTGACCTCCAGTCCAAGATGTTCTCCGTTCTTGGAATCGACGAAGAGGAACAGGCCGAGAACTTCGGTCACATCCTCGGAGCATTCCAATACGGTGCGCCGCCGCATGCCGGTATTGCACTGGGTCTTGATCGTCTCGTAATGCTGGCCTGTAAGGAAGACAGTATCCGCGAGGTGATTGCTTTCCCGAAGAACAACAAGGGCGTCGATCTCATGTCGGCCAGCCCGGCTGAAGTGGACTTCAAGCAATTGCGTGAGCTCTACGTGAAGTCGACGGTTCAGGACAAGAAAGGCAGCTGACCTCAACCATGAAAGGGAAGTGGTGATGAAAGGAAAACAAAGATTGATCTTTCGCGCCTTCCTGATCGGAAACAGTTGACGTTCTCAGCCAAGTCTCAGCCTGCAAATTACCGCCAACTGTTCAATCTTTTGTCCATATCCGGGTGTTGAGATCTAGTTCTTCGATAGTATCGAGGAAGTAGCTAAGGTGGGACAGAAGGTCCTGAATCTGCTTGGTGTCTGTGGCGGGTATTTTCTTACTAGGCTCGAGGAATGGTTCGCGGTGAGGCACCGCGAGCATCAGGCACGAATCCTTAAAGGCGACACGGACGTCTTTGCCGAATCGTTTCCTCATGTCGACGAGTCGTTGCATCATGGAGGTGCTCAGAATGTAGCGGGCCTCCACTTCATCCGTGGAATAGGCGGCAAAAGCTTTTTCAAACTCGATGTCCTCCATGCGGAGCAGGTTCGTGCCACTGCGTCCGCCCATTTTCTGGAAGAAGCGTCCTAGGTTCCCCAAAGACTTTTCGGCTTTATCCGGGAAGATGAAGGTGCGGCCGTGGAAGTGTTTGTGGAAATCAGCAATAAGCAGAATGCCATTGAAAATAGTGACATAATAGGTTTCCTGGTTGCCGTCGCTGTCACGACGGGTGCGTTCTTCTTCTGCATTGATCTCCGCGAGCTCAAGATGAGTTTTACCGTAGGTGCCGTGGATGAGATCCTCAGTGTGGTAGCGATCCGGGCGGGTTGTAAACAGTTCAGTATTTACAAAGGAGGGCGATGATATTCCGAGCTTGGCGTCGTACTTCAGGTTTGGATCCACTGCCTGAATCAGTGGAGGTAGAACGGAGGCTTTGTAGCTGTCGCGATAGGCGTTGCCGAGTTTTCCGGCTTTAAGGTAGTAGAGGATCCCTGAAACAATGAGCCATAGGATGGCGATGGAAAAGGTGATGAAAATCAGGCCTGAGAGAAGTCCGCCTAGAAGAAGGACCACGAGGGGAATGATACCAATCATCAAGTAGGTGCGATGACGGGCACGGTATATTAATCGATCCTGCTCCAGTTGTTGAAGCTTGGGCAGGACTTCATTAATGATATGTGAAATGTTTCGCATGGTGGATCAGGAGATAGACTAATACATAGCGAACCTTAGATGCGATTATAAATAATCACCGGCTTCGAAAAGCGAAACAAGGCTTCATGATCGGGTGGGTGGAGCCTGACCGCGGGTATTTTGGAAGGATCTTCAAACAGTGGATGTGTTAGAAGTCGTTGTCGTCACCCTCTTCGAGCAGGAAGGCATCCACCTCCCCCTCTTCGCGGTAAATCAGGAGGACGGCCCCGTGACTGGCAACCGCGGTGAACAGATCCATCATCACTTCTTCCTGGTCCGGATACGGGTAGACGAAAAAAAGGTCGACATCGGCGGGGTTGAGGCCCTCGTACTCTGGCACCATACTGCCCGCCATTGTGGCCTCGGGAAGGATCAACTCCTTGCCGCCCATTTCTTCAGATTCATCAAAACCCTCCGGTAGATAGTCGGAATCGAGAATGGTGAGGGGGATCTTCATATCCGCTGCCAAATTGCGTGAGCGGGCGATCAATTCGGGCTCAATCTCCAGGCCGAAGGCTTGCATGCCGAGGAGCGAGGCAATCCCGGTGGCAATGGCAAAACCGCTTCCCCACTCGCAGAATGTGTGGCCGCGCAGGTGTCCGTTCTCCTTCAAGTCGACCATGGCGGCGTAGACCATCCCGGGATTGCTTGGAACATACTTGGGGATGCGGAGCCCGAGCCCTTCGTCGTAGAATTTCTCCCGGCGCCGGTTGGCTTCATCAATCCAATCCGCGATGTCCGGCGGGGGTGGATCATCTGAGAGGGACAGGGAGAGGGTTTGAAGCGGCATGAACAACAACATTTTAAATGAAAAGTCTGCGAAACGTCCACGGGAGACTGGAGTTCTATCAGACGAATTACTGTGCCATTGACTCGGCAAATGTGTTTAAATGAATTCCACGTTATGAAAGCTCGGCAAATTTTTCCGGTGGTGCCCATGATGGCGGGCGTTCTTTTTCTATCCGCCTGCCAAGAAGAAATCCCTCCCGCGGCTGAACCGACAACCGAGGAGCCCGAAGCAGAACCGGAGGTCACAGAAGAAGCGGAACCGGAGTCTCGGGTGTTTGTCTTTACCGGTGGGTCCCGAATTCGATTCAGTGGCGGTGAGGGCGAAGATGCCCCGCGCGGTGCTTTCGCAAATTTTGTGGGTCAGCTGGATTTGCTCGGGAACAGCCTCAACCCGGATGGTGAGCATTCCCTCATCATCGATATGAACTCCGTGGTCTCTCGTGATCAGGAATTGATGCAGTCCTTAAAGGCGGACGAATTCTTCGCCGTGAGTTTTTTCCCGATCTCCACTTTGAACATCACCAGTGCCATTCCCGGCGAGGAAGGTCTGGTCAACCTGACCGGAACCTACCAGGCTCACGGCGCCAGTCAGGAGGTGACCATTCCCGCTCAGGTGCGATTTGACGAAGAACGGGATCGACTCATGGTCAGTCTGAGCCTCCCCGTGAAGTGGAGGGACTACGGCATTATTCCTTTTGGTGACAACGAAGGTCTTGTCTGGGAGGAAGGCGAGATACGTATGGACCTTGTCGCCGTAGAGGGCGAGCCTCGTGAAATTGAGCTGACCCCGGAGGGTGAAGTGGTGACGACCTTTGGGGCCCCATCTCGCAATGGTGGTGGTAAAGGTGGCTTTGGAGGCGGAAAGGGTGGTAAAGGCGGACCTGGTGGCATGAGCCGCGAAGACTGGCGAAACATGTCTGATGAGGAACGTGCCCGACGACGCGAGGAGTTCTTTGCCTCGATCGATACAAACGGCGATGGCAATCTTGGAAAAGACGAGATGCCCGAGCGCATGTGGGAATTTATGAAACGCGGTGACACCAACAGCGACGATATGCTCTCCGAGTCAGAGCGCAATGTGATGCGTGCTCAGCGAGAAGCTGAGCGTGCCGAGCGCGAGCTTAGCGGCGAATCGTTCGGCCGTGGACCTGGAGGTGGTCGTGGACCTGGAGGTGGTCGTGGACCGGGTGGAGGCGATGGTGACTGACGATTACAGGCTGCGTTTTCGACGGGGCTTGGCGTTTCTTCTCATTTCATCCCGCTGTTTGAAAAAGATGACCGGCCCAAGCACGGGTAGAAGCATGATCACGACGGTATAGACGACTTTGTGCTTTGGGGCAGCACTGACATCTTTCCAGCAGCAAAGCAGAGCGTAGGCTGAGAGCAGCAAAGCGAATCCTGCGGCAATCCAGGCGAGAGATTCCATGAAGAGGCAGTTATTCTCGTCAATCAGGTGCGGGTGACAAGATGAAAGAAATCTGTTGGTGGCGAAGTCACAAAAAGTTGCTGTTCATGTTAACCACGCCGTGAAGGATAGAAGTATGAGGCTGAGATTTTGTCGTTCCATATCGGCGGTAATAGTTTCGATGTTACTGGCAGAGTGGTGCTACGCTGAGGACGTTCCTGATGTGGTGAAAGAGAGTTTCGCCAAGCACTACCCGGATACCAAGGTGGATAAGTGGGAATTGGATGATCATGGATACTGGGAGGCAAAATTTGAGATCAATGATCTGATGTTTCGTGCCGACTTTCTAAAGGACGGGGCGTGGCATGAAACGGAGCGGGATGTTGAGCTCCTCGAAGTGCCGTATGCGATTCGCAAGTTGATTGCTGAAAATTTCCCCGATCGGGAACTTAACGAAATTGAATGGGTCGACAGTGCCGGGAAAGGGTTGTTCTTCGACCTAGAATTCAAGCAGGAGGGTCCCAACATGGATGTCGTCTGCGCTCCGGATGGAACCATTCTCCAAATCGAAAATCAGAAAGATTAGGAACGCGCGACTCTCCTTTCTCATTTTTGGTTAGCCCCAGGCGGGCACTCTTCTATCACACCGAGTCGGTTCTGCAGCGACGCATTGAATCAACCGCCCAAAGATTCACCCTCTCCCATTCAAAACCCGCCGGACCTGATCCGCTGGCACCCAACACTGCCGCTCATCAGCTAACTGAACAAGCAGCCAGCCTTCTCTTTCCTCGAGGATGCGCACTTCCAGACCATCGTGCACAGGTTCGTTGAAGGCCTGCTGATAACTGTAAGCCGGCCCCTTTCGACCATAAAGACTGCCGGCAACTACGACACCTTCGCTACCGGAGCGGTTGCTGGCGAAAGCGGTGAGCGAGCCCACCAGGATGAGCAGCATTAACATGGCGATTACGCCGGTTAGCGTTCCGTTGGTCTTAAAACGTCGATGGATGAGGAGAAACACCACCAAAGCCCAGACGCCGACTACGAGGGCGGAACTGAGCCAGCGAACAGGAATGATATCAAGCTGGAGACCACGCTTGTCCTCGACCACATCCACGCTGAGCGCGCGGGCGGCGTCAAGGCTGTTGCTGATGGTTTCATCGAAAGGGCGGTAGATACGGGCCTGGCGGTAGCAGGCGATGGAACGGCCGATCTCCCCGGCCTGGAACCAGGCATTACCGGCATTGAACCAGGCGGCTCCGGGGCGTTTGCGATCATCAGCGGCGGCTTCGAACTTGAGCGCACTCTGGGTGAAGAGAGATTCAGTGGAAGGTTGTCCAGGGGTAGCGGCGAGAGCCTGCTCGAAGAGACCTTCTGCTTCGGACCAGTCGTCGGCGTGAGACACCGAGCCGAGGGCGAGCCAGGCGATGGCGATTATCGGAACGGCCTTGCGGAAGTGATCAAAGAGACGGCGTCCCAGTGGATTGAGATTCGGCACCTGGCTGGCGGGCTTGTGAGAAGCGAAGTCGGTCGCGTCCATCGCGGTGTGGGTGTCGATCACGGCGCGGACGTCTGTCTCGTCAATCCCGCTGTCGCGTAGACGCTGGGCCTCACCTGGAGTCCAGGCTCCACCGGGCATGGAGAAGCTGGTGGCGAGGAACTGGCGGAAAGCCTCCCACTTGGCCTCGCTGCGTTCAGGCAGTTTTTTAAAGGCTTCGTAGGCTTCGGCCTGGGCGCGGTAGACGGGGTTGGTGGCGCGTCGGCGGCGTTCCTTCACCCAGGGGAGCAGGAGGAAGTAAAGCCCCACCCCGATGAGATTGAGGATCAGCATATTCTCGGCGAGCAAGCCGATAGTTTGGTTCATCAGGTCTCTCATAATTCCAGGTTGGGCGTTGTGCCAGACTCCTTCCGGCTGATTGGTGAAAGTGGATTCGGGGGCGAGGCTGCGGATGTCGAAAAAGTCTTTTCCGTTGGCCGGGGTCACGGTGAGCTCCTGCGCTTCGGTTTGGAGGGTTTGATAGGCTCCAGCTACGGGATTAAAGACCTGGACTTGGAGCGATGGGAGGGCGTTGACCCCTGTGGTAAGTGGACGAACCCGCCCGGTGAAACCGGTCCCGTCTTCGTACCAGGTGCGGCCGTATTCGTTACTGGCGCGGAAGCGTCCACGGAGGGCGCGCTGCAGATCGAGAGCGGGCAGATCGATCATGCCGTGGGGAGCGGCGGATTTCACCCGCAGGGACACCTCGAGCACCTCGCCGACTTCGACTTCATGGGCATTCAGGCTCGTTTCGATGGAAATGGGAGCAAAGAGTCCGCTGAAGTTTTCGGAGCGCCCTGCTTCGGGGAGCGGCAGGACTTCGATGGTGAGTGCGGGGGCGTTCGTGTAGAAACGTTCGAACGCTTCGAGCGCGGCGAGCGGCTCGAAGAGACCGTTATTGAAGTAAGCGGCGTAGGGAGCGAAGGCACCCCCTTTGCCCTGAAGGTGCGCGATTTCGAGTCGGACCTCCGGCAGTTCGACGGTGCCGGGATCGTTGAACCTCACGTAGAGCGGGAAAGTAACGGTGCCGAACCTTTCGAATTGCTTGTTGGGTTCATTGCTCGGGGGCGGGACGCGCTTGGCGATGATGCGGCGTCCGCCGAAGGGCATACCCATCTGGTGTTTCTCGAGATCGGTGTTGCGGGGAATCACGATCTCGGAGTTGGGGTGGGAGAAGATCTTCGGAAAGCAGCGCAAGGAACGGATCTGGTTGGTGATGAGATCTACGGTCCATTCCACGTCGATGCGGAGCGGTTCGCCGGCGTAGACGGTTGTCTTGGCCGGCGTCATGGTGAAGGTCATCGCTTCGCTCTCGACCGGGGTGGAAACAAGGATCTGCCGTGCGGGAGTGCGGTAGGCGGTGGTGTCGGACTGGAACTGGAACGAAGGAATGGTAATGAGCCCGGCGTCGCGCGGCATCAGGCTGATGGAAGCGACGGCCTTGGTGTCGTCGTCGCTGTAGGTTTCCGTCACATCGAGGTTGATGACGGAGATGCCACTGTCAGGTCCGGGCAGTTCGAGCGGTTCGGCGACCAGTTCGGGAAACCTGACCACGGCGTTGATGGCCATGTCGGTGAAGAAGGACGAAGCGTCGATCTCGATTTCGACGGTGGCTTCCTTCAATGGAGCGAGCGGGTCGGTTTTTTCTGCCGGTTCCCCGGCGTCCGTCGGAGCCGGATTCGCGGGCGCAGCATCCTGGGCCCATGACGGTGAAGTCATGAGTGAGCCAAGCACTAACACTGTCGAAAAGAATCGCATCACCAGTCTTTCTCCACTTTGCCTTCATTGGCGGCGGCGCGCTGTTGTTGGCGGAACTGCAGGCTGCCCTGCTCTTCCATGAGAATGTCTTCGACGGAGTAATTCGGCACCGGCAGGGCCTGCATCTCGGCACCGGCGGCGAGATCCCCCTGCCCTTCCATGGAAGCGTTCATGCCGCCCTCGGAGTCGCTGAATTCCATGTCGTCCCAGTCTTCTTCCCAATCCTCCCAGTCGCCTTCGTCCCAGTCTTCGGACTGATCGCTGGCCAGCAGGTCGAGGATTTCCTGGATCTTGTCGATCGTGATCTGTTGCTGGACCCGGGCATCGGGCCAGGAGGACCACTGGCGGAGAAGCTCAGCGGCGCGGCCCTGGGCTTCGATCGCTTCACCCATGAGCTGGCGGGGTTCGTGGAGAATGGAAACGGGCAACTGATCGATGTCGACGCCCTCCGGCATCATGGCCTGATCGAGATCGGCCATGAAGGTGCTGATGTTGTTGGCGTTTTCGATGAGGTCGAGCTGGTCGCTGTTGAAACGCACCGAATCAGCGGCCGCGCTTTCAGGAGTGGCGACGGGCTCGGTGGCGGGGCCGCTTGCTTGTATGGGCCGGGCCGGAACTGCGCTGCGCAGTTTGGTTTGAGCGTCCTGGAGAGCCTGGAGCATCTCGATGAGTTCCTCCATCTTTTCCTGAATTTCCTGCTGGCGTTGTTCTTCCTCGGCGATCTGTTCCTGGTAGGAGACAATCATGCGGGCGACAGGATCGAGGCGCTGCCCGGCCCGCTCGAAGTCCGGTTTCATGCGACGGGCGGTGAGGAAACGGCTGCGGGCCTGCATGGCGAGGCCAAGCGCGGCCTGCGGTTCCTGTCCGGCTCGGGCTTCCGCCTGGGCGAGGTAACAGAGGCCTTCGTTGAAGGCCATCGTCGCAATCTGGCCGTTATCCATCAGGTCGGTGCCGCCTTCTTCGATGAGCAAAGCGAAGGTGTCGAGAGCTTCGCCGTAACGTCCCTCTTCCTGGTGCTTGAGGGCCGTCGAGAAATGTTCCCGGATCCACGGCTCGGTGGCGTGAGCCGGTGAGGTGAGAATAAGCCCTGACAGGAAAACTAAAGTGGCGGCCGCAGCGAGTTCGTTTTTGGCCCCCTTCGGAATGATGCGGCCTTCCCCGAGGATGAGCAGGATCAGCGCGAGAATCATGAGCGGGAAACCAGCTTCCCGATAAGTCACGTAGGTGTCATCGCCACTGGCTCCGGAAACGGGTTTCTCGGCGACGTAGTCGAGATAGAGCCCGGCGAGGTCGAAGCTGGAAGCGCCAACCGACTGGTAGCTGGCCTGGTCGATGCCGCGGACGAGTTCACCGAGTTCCTTGTCCTTGAGACGGGTGGTGACGAAGTCGCCCTGGTATTTCACATAGGTGCGCTTGCCTTCAGCATCGGTGAACGGAATACGGGAACCGGCGGAAGGATCGCCGATTCCGACGAGTAAAAGGCCGACCCCGTTTTCTTCGAGTAACTCGGCGACGCGCTCATTCTGGGCGCCGTGTTCTTCTCCATCAGTGAGGACGACGAGGTCATGCATGCCGCCGCGACCTTCCATGAGCACGCTGTCGATGCTTTTCTCGACGGCGGAGAGAAGAATGGTGCCTCCGAAATCGACGGCACGGGTGGTGGCCTGGTCGAGCATGTAGCGGACGAAGTTGTAGTCGTAGGTCAGCGGGCAGAGGATGTTGGAACTGCCGGCGTAGATGACGAGGCCGACGCGTTCCGTGCTGAAGGCGTCGAGCGCATCGCGGATACCGTTCTTAGCCGCTTCCAGTCGATTGGGGGAAGCGTCCTCGGCCAGCATGGAGCGTGAGACATCGAGCACGAAAACCACATCGCGTCCGCTCTGGGAAACACTGTGGCGCTGCGGATCGAAACCGGGACGAGCCAGTGCGACCACCATGAGCACCAGCGCCGCGAGCCGGGACCAGTCACGCCAGCGGGCAAAAGGCGGGAGCTCTCCTGTGCCCATTTCCTCCAGCACGACACGACACCGGCGCCGGGCATGGCGCAGCACGCCCGCCAGTGGGATCACCACGAGCAGGAGTAGAAGCATCCAGGGCTGTTGAAAGACAAAGGGGATCATGGGATGGTTCTCAACCAGGTGGCTTCGAGCCAGAAAGCGAAAGCGAGGAAAGCGGCGGCTCCGGCCAGCGGAACCCAGAACCACTCCGAGACGCGGGTGTAGGTGCGCGAAACGATGCGAGCCTGTTCGAGTTCGTCGATTTCCTTGTAAACGGCGAAAAGAGAATCGTAGTCAGTAGCGGTGCGAAAGACGCCACCGGTTTCGTTGCTGATGTGTTCGAGGACGCGCTCGGCTTCGGAGAGCTGGGCGGGGGTGCCTTCGATGGCACCGCGCGGCCGGTCGCCGAGGCTGATGCAGTAAACCCGACAGTCCCATTCCTTAGCGAGCCCGGCGGCTTCGAGGGGCAGGTGGCTGCCGGAGTTGTTTTCGCCGTCGGTCAGGAGAATGATGACGCGGCTGGAGATGTCTCCTTCAAGCGATCGCATCTTGCGGACTTCGGGATCATCGAGCTGTTTGAGCCGGGCTGCGGCGACAGCGAGAGCGTCTCCGTAGGCGGTGCCGTCTTCGTTGGGGCGCTCCTGGATGGTGAGATCACGCACGATAGTGAGCAGCGCGTTATGTCCCAGTGTCAGGGGGCTGCGAGTGTCGGCGTAGCGGGCGAAGGTGATGAGGCCGATGAGGTCGCCGTCGCGGCCCTCGAGTTCCTCTTCGTCTCCGGCAATGAACTTTTCGACGAGCTCCTTGGCCACTTCCATGCGGGATTTGCCGCGTCCGTCGGGGAGCTTCATGTCCATGCTCATGCTGGAGGAGACATCGATGAGCATTTCGATGGCAATGCCCTCGGAGACCCGGGCAGCGTGGTCGGTGCCACCCTGGGGGCGGGCCAGGGCGACGATGAGCAAGGTGAGGCCGAGTGCCTTGATCACCGGGGGAATCCAGAGAAAGCGGGCACGTCCGGATTCAGCGTGCTCCCAGAGTTGAAGAGACGACACCGAAAGCGTGGGCCGCTGGCGACGGCGCCACAACACCACGATGAGAGGCAGTGGGGCCAGCATGAGGGCGAGTGGCCAGGCGAAACTCATGCGTCGAGTTCCTTCCTGAGTTGCTGGTGGAGAGCCTGGCGCTTCGCTTCGTCTTCTTCGGGGGCGTAGAGGTAGATTTCGAGGTTGGACCGAAGGGTCTCGGAGAGTTCGCCGCCCTTATGGTTGAGCAGAGCTTCGAGGTCTTCGTTCGTGATGGTCGCGGCCCGGAGAATGGAATCGAAATTGCGGGCGCCTTCAGCCTCGCTGATCTCAGAATCGACCGGGAGATTCATCTTGAGGCGGATCAGCAGCACGAGGACAAACGCTCCTGCGACCATGCAGAATAGCGGGATAAAAATAGAAGGGCTCAGGGCCTTGGCAGGTGTGGTCTCGGGCAGGGCTTCGGGGGTGGCCGCTTCGTCATCCGCTTGAAAAGGTTCGACGGTCAGGGTGGCGGCGGGCAGGCTGACGTTGCGGGCGCCACCGGCTTCGGTGAGTTCGACGGCGACATCGGCCAGGGTAATCTCACCGGAGGAGAGCGGTTGCAGCATGAGTCGTTCGCCCTGGTAGTATTGACCGTTCGCATGCGCCGGGGCAATTTGCTCGCGGGCGATGAGATGCAGTTGAGGATGCGAGGGTAGCTCCAGTTTGAATTCAGCGTAGTCCTCGCGGTTCATCTGCACCCAGAGGGTGACAAGATCACCGGGCCTGGCGGTATCCGGGGTGAAGTTGATCGACAGACCGCCGAGGTCCTCTGCCTGCAGGGATGCGGTCGCCAGCCAGAGCACTCCGGCCATCTGGATAATGAAACCTTTCACTCCCCCTATCCTCCTGTTTCATCGGCAACGCGGCGCTGGCGAACTTGGAAGAATCCACTGAGCGCTTCGGCACAGTTTTCGCCTTCGGCTATTTCCATGAGGTTGATGCCGCTTTCGAGCATCTCCTCCTGCAAGGTTTCGTGATACGAGTCGCCCGTGTTGACCGCCTTCTTCAAATCGATGATGCGACGACTGTTGGTTTCGGCATCGTGAATGTGAACCAGTTCTGTGCCGGGTGAGCGCACTGTCTGCGACTCTAACACATTCACCGCGTTGATATCGTGGCGCCCGGCGAGAGCGCGAAGCTCCTCGATGTAATCCTTGGCCAGGAAGTCGGAAATGACAAAGACGATGGAGTGCTTCTGCGCGATGTGACCGAAACGGCGTAGTAGGGACTCGAACTTCGTCTCGCGCCCTTCCGGTTTGAAGTTCAGCAAGGCATCCATGATGCGCAGCGTGTGGGTGCGCCCTTTGCCCGGAGGAATGACGACTTCGATCTGGTCGGTGAAAAGGATCAGGCTGACGCGGTCCTGATTCTTGGCCGCGGCCATGGTCAGCAGCGAAGCGATCTCAGCGATGGTGTCGCGCTTGCGTCCGCCAGGGGATTCGAGAACGGAGGCAGAGATGTCGACGAGCAGGTAAAGGAACTGTTCGCGCTCTTCGATGTAGCGCTTGATGTGCGGTTCGCCGGTTCGCGCGGTGACCTTCCAGTCCATCGAGCGTACGTCGTCGCCGGGCTGGTAGGGGCGCACGTCTTCGAACTCAATACCCTGACCACGGAACACTGAGTGGAACTCGCCCGCGAGCTGGTGCTCGACCGGGCGTCGGCATTTCAGCTCCAGGAGTGAGAGTCGGCTGTCAGCTTCGGTAATCATTCATCCTCCACCACCGGGACGGTCGAGAGCATTTGATCCAGCAAGTCATCGGACGTGAGCGCTTCGGCTTCGGCCCGGTAGGAAATGGCAAGGCGATGACGCAGGACATCGTGAGCGACGTCTTTCACATCCTGCGGCGTGGTGTAGTCACGGCCTTGCATGAAGGCGTTGCCACGGGCGGCGAGGCTCAGGTAAATGGAGGCACGGGGAGAAGCGCCAAAGCGCAGGTAACGTTCCAGGTCGAGACCGAACTTCTCGGGGTGACGGGTGCAGTCGACGAGGCGGATGATGTATTTCTCCACCTTATCGTCGATGAAGGTCTCCTCGAGAGCTTTTCGCATCACGATCAGCTCGTCGAGGCTGAGGATGGAATCGATCTCGATGTCGGGAGCCGTCGCCGCCATGCGCTGCATCACGAGCAGTTCGTGTTCGGGGCTCGGGTAATCGACTTTGAGCTTGAACATGAAGCGGTCAACCTGGGCTTCAGGCAGTGAGTAGGTGCCTTCCTGTTCCACCGGGTTCTGAGTCGCTAGGACCATGAAAGGACGGGGAAGATCGTAGGTGTCCTTACCGAGAGTGACCTGTTTTTCCTGCATCGCTTCGAGCAGGGCGGACTGGACCTTGGCTGGGGCCCGGTTGATTTCGTCGGCGAGCAGCAGATTGGCGAACACGGGGCCTTTTTCGGCGGTGAAGGTGTGATCCTTGGGATTGTAAACCAGGGTGCCGGTGAGGTCGCCGGGAAGGAGGTCCGGGGTGAACTGGATCCGGGAGAACTCCGCCTGAACCGCCTTGGCCAGGCTGGTGGCCGTCAGGGTCTTTGCAATCCCGGGCACGCCTTCAAGGAGGACGTGGCCGTTGCAGAGGAGGCCGAGCAGCATGCGGTCGACCAGTTCTTCCTGCCCGACCACGGCGCGACCAATCTCGGCACGCACGGCATCCAGTTTTTGAGCAAAAGCTTCGCGTTCGTTTTCCATGTATTCGTCGAATATAGCGAGCCCGACGGGAATATCCGTTCTATTTCGCGTTTCCGGGAAATTTGAGGCTGATCCAGATTTGATAATGTATCCCCTACCGATCCAGCAAGGGGTTGAGCGCCTGAGATTCAGGCCCTGGCGGAATGGAAGGCGGTCACTTTCGTACCTTTTCCGGAGAAATCCCGTAAACTCTCATGGCATTATCACGCATCGCTTTGCGCGTTATGACATCTCCCTTGGGAGCGAGAAATTCTTCGACGATTCGAACCACGTCGTCGACTGAACCCCAGTGGGTGCAGACACCCCAGTTAGTGCCGAAGATGACGCGGTTTTCACCGAATGAGTCGTAGCAGTGGTCGAGGATCTCACGGTAGTGATCGAGATCGTTGGGAGCCGGTTTGGCTACGCCCGCGAAATTGAGAATGCTCGAGATCTTCATGTGGACGTTAGGATGTTGCGAAGTTTCAGAAACCGCCTTTTTCCATTCGTCGCTGATCTGTCCGTCCGTCATGCGGGCGCCGTAGGCGTGATTGATGACAATCTTGAGGTCGGGGTAATCTTTGGCCAGCGTCAGAGCATCCGAATGCTGGTTCAGGGTGATGAGTAGGTCCACGACCATGCCGTCCCTGGCGAGGCGCGCGATGTTCTCGCGGGCGAGCTCGTCGCCAAGGTAACCGGTGAGCTCCTCACGGCGAAAGCGAAACCCGTTGAGGTAGCCGGTTGTTTTCCACTTTTCGTAGCGCTCTGCAAATTCAGGGTCGGACAGGTTCCCCCGGGCGACATAACCGCACAAGAGATCCGAACTTTTTGCCTGATCGAAGATCCAGGTGTTGAGGTCGACGTCCATGTGATCGATCGCTTCAACAACGAGGGTGGCGGCAATATTGAGGCGGTCGGCCAGTCCCCGGTAGTCTTCCGCGGTGACCACCTGCGTGAGCGTGTTCTTAGGATCTTTTTTCTGCCCGCGCTCGATCTGTCGCTCGATCTGCTCTTCACCTTTGAAGTGGGTGTGCGTGTCGATAATGTACAAGTCGCCGGCAAAAGTGGACCCCGAAATGAGGGCGGCAAGGATTGGAACGAAGCGTTTCATGTTTACGAGGCAGTCGGCTGCCGGCGGTTAAAGGTGTGAAGGTAAAAGGTGCGAAAGTGTTGGCTATGAAACCAGATCCTGAGGTTTTTTGCGTTTAGTCTCTTTGCGGGCCAGTAGAAAAACAGCCAGAATGATGAAGGCGAGGGAGACCGGGCGTGTCAGCAGGGGCAGGTAGGAGCCGCCGCTGGCCATGAGGCCGGCACAGAGATTTTCCTCAGCAACGGGAGCAAGGACAAAGCCGATCACGAAAGGCGCGAGGGGAATCTTGAAGCGTTCCATCAGCCAGCCAAGAATACCAAATCCCAGCATCACGAAGACGTCGAACCAGCGACCTGAAAGTGCGTAAGCCCCCCAGAGACAGGAGAGCACAACGAGTGGGGACAGGATCTTGCGAGGCACTGCTGAAAGTTTGGCGATCCATCTCGCCCCGACTAGCATGAGCAGAAACATCACCACGTTGGCAACCAGCATGGTACCGATGATGGCGTGGATCGCTTCCGGGTTCTGACGGAAAAGAAGCGGCCCGGGCTGAAGGCCGTGCAGTACGAGCGCCCCTAACAGAACAGCAGTAATAACGCTACCCGGCATGCCGAGGGCGACCAGGGGAATGAGCGCCCCACCTACGGTGGCGTTGTTAGCAGCTTCCGAAGCGATGATGCCTTCTTCGCTGCCGTGGCCGAATTTCTCGGGTTTGTCCGAGGAGCGCCGTGCCGCAGCGTAGGCCGCGAGAGAGCCGATGTTGGCGCCGACTCCCGGCAGCACGCCGATGACCGTGCCGATTCCGGAGGAGCGCAAAAGGTTGCGCCAGTGCGGGAGCCACTGCTTGAAAGGAATGTAGGAGGAATCATGGCTCTTGCTTTGCTCGGCCTTCTTTTCTTCGCTACCGATATCGGTGAGGATCTTACCAATGGCGAACAGGCCGATGAGAACAGGGATGAGTTGGAAGCCTGCATTCATCGAGGTGACCCCAAAGGTCCAGCGCAGTTCGCCGGTAGCCGAATGGGTGCCTGGCATCGCGGCGAGGATGCCGAGTGCTCCGGCAAGCAGTCCCTTGGCCCGGGTCGAGTCCCCTACCCCGGCGAGCAAGGCCATCGCGAGCAAGACGAGGGAGAAGTATTCAAACGGCCCCAGCAAGGTGGACCAATCAGCCATGGGTTCAGCCAGCAGCCAGAGCACCAGCCAGGAGACCAGGCCCCCGACAAGGGACGCTCCGACGCCGAGGCCGAGAGCACGTCCCGGCTTTCCGGCCTGGGCCATGGGATAGCCATCGAGTGTCGTCATGATGGCAGCTGGAGTCCCCGGCATCCGCAGCAGGGTCGCGCTGATGAGGCCGCCGCTGACGGCTCCGACATACATAGCCACGAGGAGAACCAACGCATGAACCGGCTCCATTGAGTAGGTCAACGGAAGGGCCAGCGCGATGAGCATAGTTCCGGTGAGACCGGGAACGGCTCCCACGGTGATACCGAGGGCGGTGCCGAGAAGAATGAGGCCGAGAACGATCGGCGATGTAAAAATCTCGATCATGCGGCTTTCTTGCTCTTGTCCTCACGCCAGGCCCAGATGCCAAAGATAATTGTCAGACCGAGAATGATCCAATGGAGAGGGGGCAGGGCCGGCGGGCTCTCGATGGTGATCTGGTTGAGAAGGGCACCACGTTCGTCGATCTTGGCCTTAAGCTCGTCCCCGGTGAGAAAAATGGGCTCAATGTGAAGCTGACCAAGACGTTCCTTCACGTAGTCGGTTTCCATCGCCTGTCCTAACATATTGGCCAAATAGTCGACTCGTTCCTGGGGGGTTCCTTTTGGTGCCCACCAGAACTGCATGAGGCTGTGAGTGGCTTCGACGCCCTGCTCGAGCGCGGTGGGAAGATCGGGCAGTGCGGCTTCCCGCTCTTCACTGAGAACGGCGAGGGCGCGGATACCGGCTTCCTTGTATTGCACGTATTCGGCGATGGAGAAACCGGTCACATCGACATGACCTCCCTTGACCTGGTTGAGGCGATTGGATCCCCCGCCCGTCTGGGTGAAGCGGAACTTGGCCCCGGGCTTTCCGTTTTGAACGAAGAGAGCGCTGTAGTGGTTGGGGGCCCCGAGATTAGTGCCGAAGACGAGTTCGTAGGGGCGGTTCGTGGCGTCTTTCATCAGGTCGGCGAGCGATTCGTATTCCGAACCTTCAGCGACGGCAATGACCACGCCCGAACGTCCTGTTGCAGCAATAGGCTCAAAATCGTCCGGCCCCCAGTCGGCGTTGCCGTAGTGCTGGGCCGTGTAGATGCCGTCGTGCAGGCACATGATGGTGTGACCGTCGGGATCGGCGTCTTTGGTCATTCGGCTGCCGATGGTGCCGCCGGCGCCTCCCTGATTTTCAACAACCAGCGGTTGGGGGCTGAGTCTGTTGTCCCGGATCGCTTTCTGGAAGATGCGGGTAAAGATGTCACTGCCGCCGCCTGCGTTGAACGGGACAATCACGTTGATCGGACGCGTTGGAAAGTCGTCACCGCGGCCGCTGTGAGGAAGCACGGCAAGGAGGAGGCAGAGCAGAATAGTGATTGGTGAGGCTTTCGCCATACAGGGGCAATAGGGAGAGTGAACGGGCATGTTGAGGGTTTTTGTCTCGTGAGACAAATAATCTCATTGGGATTTTAACGTGATCTGCGGTTATGATCCCAACATGCCATTGGTTAGAATTCAGACAAACGCCCAGCTCCAAAAGAACGAAGAAACTGCGCTGGCGACTTCAGCGACAACTGTTGTTGCGGAGCTGTTGGGAAAACCGGAATCGGTAACTATGGCCGTCGTGGAAACGGGTTTGCCCATGACTTTCGGGGGCACGCCGGAGCCGACGGTGCTGTTTGAAGTTGAAGGAATTGAGCTTGATGGTGAACCTGCGGAAGGTCTTTGCATCGGCTTATCCGATCTGGCAGAAGAGAAGCTGGGTGTTCCGGCGGACCGAACCTTTTTGAAGCTGGGTAACGTCCCGCGTGGATACTGGGCCGGGAACCGCAAGGTTTATTGATCGCCGAAGTTATTGATTGTGGCTGTCCGTGTTCCCCGATAGGGTCTCTCCACATCATGCGCCTTCCTCTCCTCTTCAAACCTCTTCATCCCCTGCTGCTGGCCATGATGGTGGTTACGATGATGGCGACGACGGCCTGTTCGCTGATCGGGCCGACTCTGGGTATGGGGCTGGCTCTCGCGCCACTGAAACTCGCCTTTGCTTGTCTTCCCGAGGGAACGCAGATCGACACGCCCGACGGTAGTGTTCCAATTGAATCTCTTCGTGCCGGTGACCTGGTGGTTGGCTATGACAGTGAGCCTGTCATGGTTCGACAGATCCATGGCTACATGGAAGATACGGAGACGGAATTCTACCAAGTCTCTTTCTCTAACGGGGGTGTGGTGGATTTGTGCAGCATGCACCGGATCGGCGGCATTCGTGCCAAGGAGCTTGAAGTGGGAAGCGTGGTTTTCGGAGGTCATGTGGTGACTAAAATCGAAGTTTACCAGGGCGTGGAGCGCTCCTACGACATCCTAACCGAAGATCCCGGCTACCAGGTTGGCGGCGTCTCCGTCAACAGCATGATCGAAGAGATGTATGAAGCCGGACGCACCGGCGTCATCGAAGATTAATCAGCAGCGGTGCCGATCCGGGGCTACTGGTCCGTTCTATGCCCGGTCGACTCCCTGGATCCCGGTGATCAGCATTTGCACACCGATAACAGCGAGAAGTAGATCCATTAGTCAGGTTACGACTTTGATGGCGTTTTGCCCGAGAAAGTCAGTCAGGTTCTTGCCCACGCAGAGGGTGAAAAAGTTCACGAAGCAGATCAGGGCGAGGGCGTCAACGACGAGACTAACGTTTTCATGATCATTCCCGGTCGTGAGCCTCACCGCTGTAGCGATCGTGTCGGGCCCAGCTAGAAATGGGAGAAGCCTTCGTTCATTCGAATAGAATATTAGGCTCGGAGCTTCTCTTATTCCTCCTCGAGCATGATGTCAGGCAGCTCGGGTGGCCCGGGCTGTGATGCGAGGAACTTCTCGACCCAGGCGATGTTGTAGTCACCGGAGCGGAACGCACTGTGCTTCATAATTGACGCCTGGAACGGTATCGTCGTCTTGATGCCCTTAATAACGAATTCGTTCAAGGAACGAATCATTCTTGCGATCGCGATTTCGCGGGTCGCACCTGTCACGATCAGCTTGGCGATCATGGAGTCGTAGTTCGGAGGAACGGAGTAACCGCTGTAGACATGAGTGTCGACGCGGACACCACGACCACCGGGGGCGTAGAAGAGATTAATCTTGCCGGGGCTGGGAGCGAAATTGTTGTAGGGATCCTCGGCGTTGATTCGGCACTCGATTGAGTGGCCGCGAGAGGAGCTATCCATGACGTGAGCGGAAAGCGGTTCGCCGGCAGCGACACGAATTTGCTCTTTAATGAGGTCACAACCGCGAACTTCCTCGGTAATGGGATGCTCCACCTGGATACGGGTGTTCATCTCCATAAAGTAAAAGTTCTCGTTGTCATCGACCAGATATTCGATGGTGCCGCAGTTTTCGTAGCCGATGTTTTTCACCAGCGTCTCAGAAGCCTCAGCCATGCGTTCGCGAAGGCTGTCTGTGAGGAGAGGAGAGGGAGTCTCTTCGATGATCTTCTGGTTGCGGCGCTGCATAGAGCAGTCGCGCTCACCGAGCTCTTTCACGTTTCCGTGGCTGTCTGCAACAATCTGAAACTCAACGTGATGCGGATTTTCGACAAGCTTTTCGAGATAGACGTCGGGATTGCCAAAGCAAGCTTCTGCTTCCTGGCGAGCGGCGTGGAACGCGCTCACGAATGAAGCCTTGTTGAGCGCTGGGCGCATGCCGCGACCACCGCCACCGGCAGTCGCTTTAATCATGACAGGGAAACCAATTTCTTCAGCCAGCTTAATGGCCTCTTCTTCGGTTTCGACGATGCCCTCGGAGCCGGGAGTGACCGGAACGCCATACTTGGTTGCAGTGGCGCGAGCGGTGTTCTTGTCACCCATCATCGTGATGACTTCAGCAGAAGGTCCGATGAACTTCACATTGCAGCTCTCACAGAGCTCAGCGAAGCGGGCGTTTTCAGAAAGGAATCCATAACCGGGATGGATCGCATCGACGTTGGCGATTTCAGCGGCGGAGAGGATGGCCTCCATGCGGAGGTAGGATTCCGCACTCGGTGCGGGTCCAATGCAGATAGCGTCGTCGGCGAGATGGACGTGCATGGAGTCCACATCGGCTTCGGAATACACGGCGGTGGTTCTCACCCCAAGTTCCTTGGCAGCACGAATGACGCGTAGGGCGATTTCGCCCCGGTTAGCTACGAGAATATTTTTGAACATGGCGTTTCCGCTCCACGTTGTCTGGCCGGTCCCGGTTCAGGCGCCGGATCAGGAAGTTTTGACTCGAAACAGCGGTTCACCAAACTGGACGGCTGTTCCGTTTTCTACGAGGATTTCTAGGATCTCGCCTGAGATCTCGGCCTGAATTTCGTTCATCACCTTCATGGCTTCGACGATGCAGACCGTAGTTTCGGCGGAGACTTTGTCCCCAACTTTAACGAAAGCATCGGCGTCGGGGGCGGAGGCGGTGTAGAAAGTGCCTACCATTGGAGAAGTGATTTCTTCGGTCCCGGCGGGCAGGCCATCGCTGTCCGCAGCAGGAGCGGCGACGGGCGCGGCTGCCGGTGCAGCGACGGGCGCGGCTGCGATAGGAGCAGGTGCGGCAGCCATCAGCTGGGAAATCGCAGATACGTCTGCGTCTCCGCCTTTCTTGAGCTCGAGCTTGGTTTCATCTTGCTCGAGTTTGAACTGAGAGAGCCCATGTTCATCCATGAGCTCTACGATTTTTTTGATGTCTTTGAAGTCCACAGCAGTTGCCTTCCGGTTTGAAATTCAAATGGGTCTTGCGATCGGATCCTTTCGCGGTTCCACGCAGATACCGCGCAAAGTTTCACGCAGAAGTTGGTCACTTTCCAGCGCAAAAAGCGCCCGATAGAATACGCAGATTGGTGATTCGTCAAGTTTCAGCCTTGTCGATCGTGGCGAAGACCCGGTCGATTTCGGCGTGGGTATTGTAAAAATGGGGGCTAAAACGGATGTAGGGAACCCCTTCGCGGTCGTGCCGGAAGCTCGCTACAACATCGTTTTCCGTGAGTTTCTCGAATAGAGCAGGCATGGAATCGGGGCGCTCAGGGTGGGTGAATGAGCTGATTCCGGAGGCATTCGCTCCACTACGCGGGCCGATAATTTTAAAACCCTTAGCATCAAGCCCTTCGAGCAGATGAGATTTCAATTCGAGAAGCCGCGCGGCCACCTTGTTCACGCCAATCTCTGTCAGTAGGTCCATGGAAGCTTTCATTCCTAGAAGTCCCTGAACATTAAGGACTCCCGGCTCGAAACGGCGTCCGCCGGGTTCGAAGTCGACGGCATCCTGGGCGATGAAATTGGGGGATTTGACGTTCCAGGCGCCGATTAGGCTGGGCTCTAGGGTTTCTAAACGGGAACGCTTCACATAGAAGAGCCCGGCAGTCATGGGGCCGAGCATCCATTTATGGGAATCGGCGCTGAGGAAGTCGACTAGTTTCGCGTCGGTAGGAAAAGCCCCGACGGTTTGGATCGCGTCTAGACAGAAAAGAATATCCTGTTTGGCGGCTATTTCGCCCACGGCTTCGACATCAAGGCGATAGCCGCTCAAAAAGTTGTTTGAGGCGAGCGCCAGCATCCGGGTTTTCGGGCTGATCGCAGCCGCGACGAGTTCGGGAGTGATTTCCCCGACCTTTTCCGGCCTTAGGTAAACGACCTTCACCCCGTGCTCTTCCAGCTTCTTCCACGGGTAGACGTTGGCCGGGTAGTCGTCCAGATAGGTGATGATCTCGTCCCCTTCCTGCCAGTCGATGCCATTGGCGACGAGGCTGAGCCCGAGGCTGGTGGGGCCGAGCAGAGCGACTTCGTCAGCGCCACATTCGAGTAGGCGGGCACCGGACTCGCGGACGCGGTCCATCTGTTTGAGAAGCACCCGGGAGTAATCGAGCTCACCGGTGGACGAGTCGATGTTGAACTGGTTCATTGCATCGACGGCCACCTGCGGCACGGCAGTCACCGCGGCATGCGCCAGGAAGATGCGGTCGCGACACGCTGGAAAGGTATCCCGGCGCCAGGCTTCGTCGGCTTCGACGCGTGAAAGGAGATTGCTCATTCTACTCAGACGGGTCGGGCGCGCTCACCTTCCTCGATCAGTTCCCAAAATTGCTTGGACTGCGCGAGGGTATCGTCGTCGCCAACCGGGAGCTTCGCTCGGAAGAGGAAATCTTGGAACGTGTTGGCACTGAGCACACGGTGCACCACGATAGACTGGTGATCATCGGTGACCTCGAAGTAGATGCGGACTTCGCCGGCGCGGTAGCGGTAAAGGGTTTTCCCGTCGCGATCGATCTGGCCGAAAAGCGCATCAGCGTCGTTGTCTTCGATGCCGTCCAAGTCATCAGGGCTGACCTTGAATTCACTCAGCACCGATAGCTGTTCCAGTGTGGACAACTGGGAAATCTCGGCAGCACTGAGTTCGTTGAAGATGATCTGGAACACGTTGTAACTGTTCCCCCGCCGCCGTTTCGAGACAACGAAAAAGTTGCGGCGTTTTTCAGGCAGAAGGCAAAAGGAGGGTCGAGATCCAGGCTGATCGTTGAGTTTATTTGAAGACTCAAACACCCAGGCTTCGGGAATCGACAAACACGCTCGCCATGCCGGCGGCGTTAGCAGCGTCGATACCGGCCTGGCCGTCTTCAAAAACGAGACAGTCTTCCGGCGGCACTCCCATTTTCTCGGCAGCGAGAAGAAACATGTCAGGAGCAGGCTTGCCATGTTCGACGAGAGCCGGAGTGATGATGATATCAAACAGATCGCGAAGGCCCGTGGCTTCGAGTGAAGGCTCGACGAGCGAGAGGTCACTGCCTGATGCCACTGAAATCTTTCTGCCCTCGGCGTGGAGTTTGTGGGCCAGTTCGCCGACGGCAGGCACAGGCTTCAGCTTATCGACGTGTTCGGCATACCATTCCGCCTTGTATTCGTGAACGGCATCAGGACAGATGGCAGCGCCGTAGCGCTCGTTTAGCTTTGTCACTGTGACACGATCAGGGACGCCGGCGGCAGCATAGAACTCGTCTTCCTCCCAGACCCAGGGCGCCTGGTTGTGGACAAAGCTCGCGGTCCACGCCTTGTAGTGCAGCGGCATTGAGTGCACCAAGGTGCCGTCACAATCAAAGATGTAACCGGCGAATTCGCGATCGGGCAGGTCGATTGTCATGATCCCGAACCTGCCAACTTAGCTCGACAACGCAACCGACCTTTTTGATCGATGGCGTGAAACCCGTGACAATCAGGAACCTGAAGGAGCCGCTTTCTAGGTCTCTTTGACGGAGGATTCTGCGGGGAGAGCGTCGACGACTTCGGCGTCGGTGGAGCCGCCTTTGAAGAATTTCTTAAACATTCGGCGCGGGAAACTCTTGCCGGCTTCTTCGGCTTCAACTTCGCCGAGAGCGGCATCTTTGGCTTTCTCCCAGGCCTGGGCAAAGCCGGGGGCATGCATGACCATGGACTTCTCGGCGCGAACATAGATTTCCAGTTCACGTTCCAGTGATTGAATGCTGTCCTGAGCACGACCTGAGTTGATCTTGAGGCGCAGGTTTTCGTTTTCCTCGCGAAGGTCGTCGATCTTCTTTTTCATCTCAGCCATGTTTTCGGCTTCGATCTCGAGTTTGTCGGAAAGGTGGGCCTTGAGACGCTTGTGCTCGCGCTTGGTCGTGAAATGAGAGGATAGGGAAAGGAGGTAAAGAACTGCGATCAGGACACAGCCCCAGAAGAAAGGATTCGTAACGAGAGTCTTGAGTGTTTCCATCTGTGAAAACTATAAGGGTGGCTTCCAGAACCGTAAACCCGGGATATGGGAACGAATTTGGAATTTTTCCCTTGCGAAATCTATTTCATAGATTTCTGTAAAGACAGAAATAAGGAAAATGACCGATTTGCCTCCATTCGCTCAAAATTTCATTCTCCACTGGGGAGAGATGGGCACGAAGTGGGGCATCAATCGGACAGTCGCGCAGATTCACGCGCTGCTTTTCATTTCTGAAGAGCCTCTCAATGCCGAAGACATCTGCAACCGTCTCGGGGTGGCCCGCTCAAATGTGAGCAACAGCCTCAAGGAACTCCAGAACTGGGGCATTGTGAACGTGGTGCATCTTCCTGGCGATCGAAGGGATCACTTTGAAAGCGTGAAGGACGTTTACGAGTTGTTCCGCATCATCGCCACGGAGCGCAAGCGCCGGGAGATTGACCCGACATTGCGGAACCTTCGCAAGAGCGCCGACGAGGCAGGGGAAACGAATGACCCTGCCGATGCTTATGCCAAGGGCCAGCTCGAAGAGCTGCTCGGGTTCTTTGAGATGATCAGCGACTTTTACGAGAAGATGGACCGGATGCCGACCAAGTCCGCTGTGAAGATGTTTCGAATGGGCGACAAGATCGCCAAAACTCTGGGCGTCATTACCAAATAGAACCCCTCTTTTAATTTCCTCTTAAATTTCTCTTTTAACAGAAATAACTGAAATGAAGAAGACAGGAACTGAAGCGGCTGCAAAACCCTTACGGGGAACTCTGTTCTATGACGGCACCTGTGGATTTTGCGTTGGGAGCGTGAAACGTCTCCGCCCCCATTTCGCCCGGCTTGGTGTAGCGACTGAGCCCTTTGCCAACGGGGCAGCTGAGCCTGAAATGAAACTGCGATGGGAAGATGGAAGTCTTCGCGGCGGAGGTAACGTGATCTTCTTTCTCGCCCGACGCAGGTGGTGGTCGGCTCCGCTGGGCTGCCTGGAGTGGGTTCCGGGCTGCTACTGGCTGGTCGAAAAATTATACGACGCGGTGGCCAGCAGGCGCCGCTGCCTCGGTGACGGAGTTTGCCGGATATAGCCTGAACAGCATTGTTACCATGAAGGAAACGGAGAAGAAAAGAATCGTGATTGCCGGCGGTAGCGGCTTCCTCGGGGTGCACCTCGCCGGGACGTTGGTGCGCCGCGGTTACGATGTTGCCGTCCTGACCCGAAATCCTGATCGCTACGCGGGACGTGGTCGGGCCCTCCTCTGGGATGGACGCACGGTAGAGGATCACTGGGTGCGGGAACTCGAGGGCGCCCATGCCGTCGTCAACCTCACTGGCAAACGTGTGAATTGCCGCATGACCAAAGCTAATCGGGCCGAGATCAAGCGAAGCCGGGTCGATTCTGTTCGTGTGTTAGGCGATGCGTTGAGAAAGGTCTATCACGTTCCTAAGGTGTGGGTTCAGGGAAGCAGCCTTGCGATCTACGGTAATGCTGGAAGCCGCGTGTGTGACGAGGCAGCTTTCATTCCCACCGAATACCCCACCGATGTTTGCCTCGCGTGGGAGGAAGCGCTTGGGAGCGCGATCCGACCCGAGATGAGATGGAGTGTCTTGAGAATAGGGTTTGTGTTAGGTTCTGATGGCGGCGCTTTGCCAGCGCTGGCCAACCTTGCCCGAATTGGGTTCGGAGGCGCGATCGGTCGAGGCAGCCAGTGGATCAGCTGGATTCACATCGAGGACATGATGCGCCTCTTTGTCGAGGCGATCGAGAATCCGGCAGTGCATGGAATTTACAATGCAACCGGCCTGCAGCCGGTCCCGAATCACGAGTTCATGGAAACCCTGCGTGATACGCTTGGCCTACCCGTGGGGCTTCCAACGCCAACCTGGATGATGAAAGCCGCTGCGCCGGTGATAGGGGCTGATCCTGATCTCGCATTGAACGGTCGGCGTGGCTTACCTGTCCGAATCAACGGACTCGGGTTCACCTTTCGCTTCCATGAACTGGCCGATGCCTTGGAGGACCTCTTGATGCCAACTGTTGCAGTGAGGCCGAAACTTCGGAAGGAGTTGGCGGCATGAAAGGAAGAAGTGCTCTCGATCCTAGTTGGAACCCGGTTACTGCTTGGGCGAAGAGCTTGCCCTTGGGGTTGCTCATTCCTGTTGCGATCTGGGCACTGATGATGATCGGCGCGGTGCTGCTCGACAGGAGTGAATTGGGAGCCGTCTTCGCGTTCTTATATATCTATATTTTCTTCTCAGTTCCAATCCATCTTGTCATGTATGCCCTGGTGGGATTGCCGATCTTCATATACGGCGGAAAGGAAAGGGGACGATGGCTCTGGAGGTGGCCGGTTGCCCTGGTCCTTGGGACGGTAGCCGGAATAGTCCCTTCGCTAGTGGTCGCCTCTTTCATTTACGGCCGGGACATCTTTCTCCCCGAGGTGGTGAACTGGGTGATTATCCTTGGCGTTTATGGATTGATTACGGGTTTTTCGGCTTGCAGGCAGCGCCCCTGAAAAATTCAAAACTTATCGATCCAGTCCTTGAGGAGACAAGTCTGCTCGATCCACCGGGGCGGGTTGGACGAAAACTCTGAGTCTGGTGATTGGATATCACGCTCACGGTGTAATAGGTTTTCAGGTAGGCCGACCTGATCGAGCCTGCACCAATACCGAAACCCAAGGGAATTAATCGTTTTCGATATTCGATTTAATTCTACTCATCGCAATTCGACAGTCTATTCATTTGCATGGGTGCAAATTCTGCTGATAGATGCCGCAATGGAAGATAACCCTTTTCGAGAGGCCGATCTGAGTCTGCGCAATCACCCGGAGTCCTGCATTCTTGTGATTTTCGGCGCTACGGGCGATTTGACGCACCGGAAACTGATTCCGGCTCTCTACAATCTCGCAGCTGACGGCGACCTGCCGGCGGGCCTGCGTGTTGTCGGCTTTGCCCGTCGCGAAAAGTCCGATGACGTCTTCCGGGAAGGCCTTGAAGAGTTGAACAAGGAGGTTTCCCGCCAGGGGCACGACGAAGACCTATGGAAGCAGTTTTCCCAGAGCATCATCTACCACCAGAGCACCTTCACTGATGAAGAAGGCTATGCGGCGCTCAAGAAAAAGCTCGATGCCATGGAAAAGGACGGTGCCAGCCCGAACCGGATGTATTACCTCGCTTCGGCGCCCGAATTCTTTGACGACATTCTGCTAAACCTCAAGAAAGCCGGTCTTAACAAGTCAGACACCGGATGGTGCCGCGCCGTGGTGGAGAAGCCTTTCGGCACCGATCTCGCCACCGCCCAGCACCTCAACAAAGTGGTGAACGAGGTGTTCCCAGAGAAAGAAACTTACCGAATTGATCACTACCTCGGAAAAGAGACGGCGCAGAACATCATGGTACTGCGCTTCGCGAATCATCTTTTCGAGGTGCTATGGAACAACCGTTTTATCGATCATGTCCAGGTCACCTGTGCCGAGCATCTCGGGATGGAAGGCGGACGCGGCGGTTACTACGACAAGTCAGGCGCCATGCGCGACATGATTCAAAATCACTTACTCCAGCTGCTTAGTCTTATCGCGATGGAGCCGCCATCAGACCTGTCTGCCGACGGTGTGCGTGATGAAAAGGTCAAAGTGCTCAAGTCGCTTCGTCATTTTGATGGCCCGGACGAGGTCGCCAAGAGCGTGGTCCGCGCGCAATACACCGCCGGCACGGTGAATGGCGAAGAAGTGGTCGGTTACCGCCGCGAAGACCGCATCAATCCCGGTTCCATGACTGAGAGTTACGTCGGCATGAAGATCATGATCGACAACTGGCGCTGGGAAGGCGTTCCTTTCTACGTCCGCATGGGCAAACGCCTGCCGAAGAAAGGCACCGAGATTTCGATTCACTACAAGCAGGCTCCTAACGTGCTCTTCAACGCCGCTGTGGGTGCGGAAGCAATGCCGGGAAACGTACTGGTGATTCGCATTCAACCCAACGAAGGAATTTCCCTCGGGATGCGCTCCAAGCGTCCCGGCCCGGCAGCGACGCTGCAGCCGGTTAAGATGGACTTTAACTACCAGACCAGCTTCGGCAAGAGCAGCCCGGAAGCATACGAGCGTCTCCTGCTCGATGCGATGGCTGGCGATGCCACCCTCTTTGCCCGTGCTGATGAGGTGGAAACCGCCTGGAAGTATGTCGACCAGATTGAGGATGCCTGGCATAAGTCCACCAATCCGCCCAAGATGGCCGAATACCCGGCCGGTTCGTGGGGGCCCAAAGAGGCAGACGAGTTGCTCGAACACGACGGGCACGAATGGCGACGGCTGTAGCCTGTAATCAGTATTAGGTGGTCAGTTGTCAGGTAGTCCCTCGTGACTGCTGACTCGTGACCGATGACGGCTCGCTTTGCGCGCCTATTTGATCATCCGGAAGGTGAGGGGATAGAGGTAGTCCTCGCCATTGCTGGCTGCGACGGCGGCGATAATGGTGTAGACCAGGCCACCGAGAGCGACAGCAAAAAAGGTCACGAAACCGATTCCCACGACCAGGGTCAGGGGGATGGAAATCAACTGAACGATGAGCACGGAGAGCTGAAAGTTGAGGGCCTCTTTGCCGGCGAGATCGACCTTGGCGAATTCATCCTTCTTCAGCAGCCAGCAAACGAGCGGCCCGACGAATGAAGGGATGCCAATAGCGCTGCAGAGCCCGGAAAGGTGAGTGAACATGGCCCAGTCCCTCTCCTGCTTGGCGGGATCGGAGGGCAGCTTCGCATAGGGATCGTCCGTCGGTGTCGGCGGGGTTTTGGGAATCTCAGGCGGATCAGGAGTCAGCTCAGGAGGGGTATTCTCTTCGCTCATGAGTTCCAGCTTAGGGGAATTCCCGTCGAAAAGAACTACAAGAATGCGGAAGTTTTGGAATGCTAGGATGCCGAAAAGCGTTGAGGAACGCGGGGTTTCCGGTTTACTGGACGTTATGCACGAGAGCGCGCCCCTGGGGCAATTGTTACTCACTGGAGTTCCAGGAACGGAACTGGATCCCGAAACCGCCGCCCGCTTCAAAAAGCTCCAGCCGGGGGGCTTCATTCTCTTCGGTCGCAACATCAAGTCACCGGAACAACTCAGGAAACTGATCGATGACCTGCGCGACCTCAGTGACATCGAACCCTTCATTACGATCGATCAGGAAGGTGGCCGGGTGTCCCGGATTCGTCTGATTGGCAGCGAACCGCCGAACGCCCAGCAGCTGCGTGAGAAGGCCGACCTCAAGCTGATCGAAAAACACGGCAAGCTGACCGGCCAGATCCTGCGAATTTTCGGGTTCAATCTCGACCTTTGCCCGGTGCTTGATATTTCCTTCGATGACGAAGCAGATAATTCGCTGAAAGGACGATGCTACGGCGCCACGGCCGAAGAAGTGATTCAGAACGCCACGCTCTTCAATCTCGGGATGCGCAAGGAAGGTGTGCTTTCCTGCGGTAAGCATTTTCCCGGCTACGCTTCAGCCGAGGTGGACCCTCACCACGAGCTTCCCGTGATCAATAAGACGCTGGAGGAGATGGAAGCGGATGAACTAAAACCTTTCCGCGCCCTCCTGCCTGACCTCGACAGCATCATGGCCTGTCATTCGCACTACCCGTGCTGGGATGCCGACCGTCCGCGTTGGCCCGCCTCTTTGTCGAAGAACATCATCACCCAGTTTCTGCGCAACCAGCTGGGCTACGATCGCCTCGTTATGACCGATGACCTCGATATGGGTGCGGTGCTCAATGAGGTGACATTTGACGAGACTATTCGAGCCTGCATCGAAGCGGGTAACGATCTCGCCATGATCTGCCACCGGGTCGAGCTGGTGGAGGCGGCGGCCAAGGTGATCGAGACGTTGCCTGATCCTGTCCTGCACGATGCCCTTGTCAGAATTGAGGCGGCGAAGAAGAAGATGAAGGCGCCCTACGACTGGTCAATGGAGAAGTTCCGAGAGATCGATTCCCAGATCTGGGATCTTCGCGTGGCCACCCTCGGGGAAGAGCGGGCCAAGATTCTTTCCGTGGAAGACGGCAAGCGTTCGCCGGTTGAGACGTATTAGCGGCTTTTTACAATTAGCTGTTGGCACTATTTGAGAGTATGGGTTGTAACATCATGAGACGTCTCCTTCTCTCAGCTTTCGCTTTATCGCTCGCCGCTTCGGCGTGGGCGGGCGATCCAATTTCGTATGCCGTTGATTCTGAACAAGATCGGACGGAAGAAAGTTTTATTCCCCGGTATGCGGTTGCTGGCGGCTACATCTCGTGGACTTCAGATGCTGACTTCTCCAACGGGACTGGCTCCGTGTCTCAATGGGAGGCGGGGATCCAGGGAAATGCTCCCATCCTGACCCGGGACAACTATCGTCTCACTGCGGGAATCCAGTATCGTTACAACAGGCTCAGCTTCACCGGTGCACCCCTGCCTCTCAGCAACAGGGACCTCGAACTGCACCGGGTGGATGCGCCTTTGAACCTCTGGGCCGACTTGAACTCCCGCTGGAAGTTCTGGCTTCGACTGCAGCCGGGCTGGTATTCCGACTTCGATAATGTGGGATCAGATGACTTTATCCTGACAACCCTCGCTTTGCTGTCTTATCGCTGGAACGACACGACCAGGGTCGCTTTTGGTGGGTATTACTCCCGTGACCTCGGGGAGCCTCGACTTCTTCCCGCTGTTGGTTTCATTTTCGAGCCGGATCCTCAGTGGTCGATTGCCCTCACTTTTCCGAGAGCGGAAGTGGCCTACGCTCCGAATCGCGACTGGTTTATCGCGGCGCGAGTATTCCTCAGTGGCGCCGGTTGGAATATCACGGACCCGGCTGGTGGCTCCAATGACGTTGACCTCGACTACAAGAGCATGCGGGTTGGGCTGGGCGTCGAGCGCCGCCTTTCCGGTCCCTGGTGGGCTTACCTCGATGCCGGCGCCCAGTTGGGGCAGGAGATTTCGATCGAGGATGCTCCCTACACTTTTGAGCAGGATCTTGATTCTTCTGCTTTCGTGACGGGTGGCGTGAAGCTGCGGTTTTAAGCCGCCGGCTTAATCAAGTTTCTTGGCGCGGGCATAGTCGCCCGGATCGACCATCCGCTTCACATCATCGAGTGAAAGCTGGGTATCGTGGTAATGGGCTTTGAAAGGCGACCCCTGCGCAGCGGCTGAATTCTGCACCCCGGCCGTGCCGCGGCGATCTGGATTGGTCGCATAGGTTTGACCGCTTTCCCGGTAGGAGCCGGTGTTGAATTTGTTCATCTGGTTGGTGGAGTTCGCCTTCTTCCGGTTGGCGAAGAGGCGGCCAGAGTCACCGTCCCGTGAGTTGTTGAAATTGCCTTCGCGGGCATCGTCGTCGCCGTAGCGGGATTCCTCGTATCCGGAATAGTCCTGCCGCTTGAGGTATTCCGGGGTGCGGAACTGCTTGGTTGCAGCCTGGTTTTTCTGGAGGCGGGCCAGCTTCTTGCCGACTTTTCCGTCGACGCCTTTGGCTTTGTTGTTCGAGTAGAGATTCGGGCGATCGGCAATGAGAGTGCCGTCCTCCGCCACGGTGTAGCCTCGCTCGGCAAACTTCGAGCGAATCGCGCTTTCGTCGCTGTTGCCCTGTCCGCCCCAGGCAGCGTTATCGAAACTGATGGCGCCGCGACGGACCTCACCGTAAGTCCGCTGAGTCTCGCACTGGCAAAGGAAGAGCACAGAGAGAAGGGCTACTGCAACGAGCAGAATCTGACGGGGGAGGGTCACCATGAGCCGGTATATTCCACCATTTCGCGGCCTTCGGCAAGAGCGGTCCGCCATTCACGCAGGAGGATGCGACGTCCGCTGGTGAGGTGGAGTTCGGCGGTTCGGTCCTCCCACGAGTCGAGTTTGCCCCAGTCAGCATATAGCTTCATGAGCAGGCGCAGGTCGACGGAGAGTGATTTCTGGAAGACTTTGTGGAGAAGGTTTTCGGCTTCGTCGAACTGCTCCGTTTCGATGAGATACGAGGCGAAATCCTCGAGAAAGAGATGGTGATTCCATCGGTAAGAAGTGAGCTGCTCGTGGTAGCGGCGAAAGAGGCGCCCCGCGAGATCTTTCTCCCCAAGCTGTTGGAAAAGGGCTGGCAGTTTTCGGCGGGACAGCAAGGTCGCGAATTCGGTGTTGAGTCCGGTCTGGCGGAAAATGTCGGACTCAGCTTCCTGCATGAAACGGGAGTGAACTTCGAGCAGGCGAGCCCGGTCGCCAATGCGATGAAAGAATAGGACCTGCTGTTGCGGAAAATCAGCAAAGTAGTGAGTGCCGGGCATGGCGGAGGCACTTATGAAGTCGCGGGCGGCGACGATGCCGGATTCACCGAAAGCCGGCAGCGTTGAAAGAATGCGATCACGCCCGGTTCGGTCAGCGTCTGCTAGAAGCTCCAGGGCGGTTGCCTGCAGTTGATCACGATTCCACGCGACGATGAGTTGCTGCAGCCAGGCGGCCTCAACTGGCACCGGGGTTTCCGCGATTAGGTTCGCCAATTCAAGGGACGGTCCCGTGAGGTCGTTGATCCAGTTGACGAGATGCGAGGCGTTGGATTCCGGAAGGCCGGCGGAGTTCACCGATGAATCGTTATAGTCAAAATCGTGGAAGATGGCTTCCCACTCATTCGGCATCCGTGAGAGTTGAATCCCCTGTTGATGTTTTGTTAGTATCAACGAAAGCGATGTGAAGAAGCGATTACTGCGGTCGGACGTGTTCCGACGAATCGTGGTTAAGAGGGCCAGCGCCTGTTCGGTGGCACCGGCTTCACCGGTGGCAAGTGCCAGGGCCAGAGCGGCGGAATGAGGCTGGCTTTCGAGACTGTGGTGAGCCAGCGCGACGAGTGCATCAATGTCTGCGGTTTGTTCGCTCCGGTAGAGCCGGGCGAGTTGGGTCATCACCTCGCGTTCGAGTTCGGAATCATCGCCGTTGAGCGTGATTTCGGTGAGCCACTTCAGGGCTTCCTCGGGTTGGCCTTTACCTTCAAGTAGCTTTGCCCCGAGGAGACGATGACGGTTCTCGATCTCTTCGAAATTGCGGAGATGGGTCAGCAATCGCAGGAGCGCGTCCTCGTCACCGCTTTGGCGATAGGCTGCGATAAGCGCGCGCTGGAAGGGCAGGTGAGCTTGAGTGGTGATGGGTGGAGCGCCCCTGGCACCGGTAGGCTTTCGGCTGAGAGGGACGAGCCGGTCAATGTCACGTGAGATGGCGAGGAACCGGGCGTGCTGTTCGGCAATGTAGCTGGAGGTGATGCCGGGAGGCGGGTTGTATTCGCGTGTCCCGAGCCGGTGAATAACATCGAGTGCTGGCTCAGGGTCGAGAGCAGCTTCGCTGGCATCAAAGAGGCCCTGCATGGGGGCATAGTTCTTTCCGCGTCGGCGAATTTCGGCTTGGTAGACCTGGACGGCTTCTCGATGAAAGCCCTGGGTCTCGAGCGATTTGCCGAGCTCAAAACGACTGTCGGGATCAACCAGCTGATTTTCGATGGTGAGCGCGAGTGCAGCCCGTTCCGGGGCGCTGAGCCATTCGAGTGAGAGGGTCTTACACCCAATTTCGAACTGCTCGAACTGGGCGATGGCGGAGTCGTTGACTGGAAGTGCAAGGGCATCGCCACTGATGGCATCGGCAAAGGGCAGGCCGTGCCTGAGGTCCTGGGGAATCCGTGCTGAATAGTAACGCAGCAGTTGATCCATTCTCTGCCAGCTCTGGATCTGGACGTAGCGAACCCGGTCGGGATCGGGGTCACGCGGACGGATGAAGTCGATCTGGCGGGAAGTCACTTCTCCGAGCGTTTTGATAGCGTCATTGTAGCGATGTCCGGCGATCTGGATGAGAAGCTTTTTCTCGTCTTTGTTGCTCTGGCTGGCGGGATCAGCGGCTTCTGCTTCGCGGAGCAAGCGATTGATCAGTTTCTCTCGCGGGACATCAGAATCCATCAACGAAAGTCGCTCAGTCAGGGCAGAGAGGAAGAGGTCGCGTGAACGAATGCTGTCACCGGGCTCCATGGCGTCGAGGGCCTGGTCGAGGGCCTGGATCCGGGCTCGTTTTTGACCGGCTTTCCCAGCGATCTGCGAAAGTGAAAAGAGAAAGCTGACATCGGGATCTTTCATCGTCTCAGCCGCCAGATATCCGATTTCGAAAGCTTCATCAATAAAGCCCATTTCTCGAAGTTCGGCGAAAAGGTAGGCGCCAAATTTATCGAGGTAGGGTAATTCGGAAATGACCCGGTAGAGGAAATCGTGAGAAACCCCGGCGTCGACAACAGGATCCGTCAATAGAACGAGCGTGGCCATCGAGAGGCAGGCGGCGCGGTCGTGTCTCCCCACTCGAGCCTCGGGATCGTTGATCCAAGCGCGAATGGCATCAACATTGCCGGCAAGCAGTCGGGCGAAGGCTCCCTGGAAAAGGTTGATGAAAGCGTCGGAATCAGGCATCGACTGAAGCAACGCACCGTAGCGGGCGTGGGCTTCGTCGTTGCCGGCGAGATAGCGATAGGCCCAGAGCTTTTCAACATCGGGACGATCGCTTTGCCCCCAGCGAGCCAGCCAGGCGTCTGCCTGTCCGGTCAGGCCTGACAAAGCAGCGGCTTCTTCGATGGCCCGGATGCGAAGCCAGAGCGGTTTCGCCGGAAGGTATTGATATTCGCGGTGATTGGCGAGAAGAGCTTCGGCGATTTCATCCTGCATGCTGCCACCGAGGTAAGGGAAATCTTCGACTATGAGGACAAAAGAATGAAGCTCGTTGCCGGAGTCAGTCTTGGCGTCGTCGTCGAGCCGGGCGACACGGATGAGCGGTCGCGCAAAGCGGCTGAAGCTCCCCGGGTAAACGACTTCGGGGGTGTTTTCGATCACATGAAGGAAATTGGCGAGCGCTTCAGAGTGATAGCCCCGTTCACTCTGGATCAGGGCGAGGCGGAAGCGGGCTTGGAGGTCCCAATCACGAAGTTGAACAATCCTTGCGAGCACACGTTGGGCGTCGGCGCGCAGACCGTCCTGCTTGTAGTGAACGGCCAGTTCTGAGAGAAACCCGGGATCACGTCCAAATCGATTCTCGAGGCGCCGGCGGAGGAGGTTCGCTTCGTCGAGGCGAAGGTCCTTTTCCAGCATGGTTAGAAGCGTCTGCCAGTTCTCGAGCTGGTCGCCTTCGCCGCGGGAAAGGAGTTGGCGCCGGTAATAGATAGCCGACTTGAGATCACCCAGTTCGTCGGCGATAGCGCTTAGTTCACCGAGGAGGCCCTCATTTTGCTCGGACATGTAGTAGGCTTTCTTGAGCGAGGCAAAAGCGCCTGCTGTATCGCCGGTTGCCTGCTGAACCCGGGCAAGTGCTTCGGGGTAAAACCGATCAAAAGGATGTTGCTGTGTCAGGGCTTGGAAACGTTCCAGCATCCAGTCGAGGAGAAAGTGGGTCCGTGCCAGGTTGAGCTGGTTGTCGAGAAGTTTGCGACGCTGGATGATGTCGGACTCGCGCTCGAGCAGTTCGAGTTGAGCATTGAGAGCCTCTTCGGGGCGGCCGTTCTCGATCAGGACGGTTGAGAGTTGCTTGATGATGCGACGCTTTTCGAAGGAGTTGGCCTGGCGGTAGGCCTGTTGCCAGACTTCGATCTGCTTGCCGGAGCTGCCCTGCTTTGCATAGACCTTTGCCAGGGTGCTCAAGGTCGTAAGAGGAGCCTCGGGCTTGGCGGCGAGTTTTTTGAGCTCGCGGATCGCTTCGTCTTCGTAGCCGAGCTCGAATCGCATTTCGGCGCGGCGCTGAAGGTAATCATCGGCGTTGGCGGGATCAATTTCGGCTAGCGTGGTGAGGTGGTCGACCATGAGCGTGGTGCGCTCGTTGAGCTCGGCGAGAGAGAAGAGCATCAATTCAACATCGAGGATCGGGCCGCCAGCTTCTTCCTTGGCTGTGGTGAGCTGCGCGTAGCATTCGTGATTGTCCTGCAGTTTGAAAGCCCACCAGGCAGCGCGGTAGCGGTTGGTGAGGGTCTTGGTGGTTTCTGCGGCTTTCTTGACATTTTCGTAGAACGCGATCAGCTCTTCGGGTGGTGGTTCATCACCGGGGCGCCGGGCCTTGTTCGCAACGATGGCCATTTTGCGATACTGCGCCAGGGTTTGGATATTCCCTCCGCTGAGTAGGCTCGGGTCCTCGATTGGTTCGGGTTCTTTGTTGAAGTGGCCCCGGAGAAGGCTGAAGAGGCGTTGATCGATTTGAGACTTTTCTTCGAGAGTTTCGAGCATGTCCCAAACCCTGGAGAGTTGTTCGACAGAGTCTTCGATTCTTCCGCTCTCGATCAGGACGTCGGCGCGGATTTCCTGAAGGGTGAGTTCATCAGGTGAAAGAACGATCGCTTCTTCAATGGCACTGAGAGCTTCGTCGGTTCGATCGAGGTCGCGGAGAATGTTGGTGACCTGGAGGAGTCGGTTCTTCCTCTCAATTTTCTCTTCGCCGACTTTGGTCACGTATTCGTTGAGCACGTCGACGGCCTGCTGGGGGCGTCCACGCTCCTTGAGGAATCGGGCCAACTCGGTGGGAGGGACCGCTTCAATCGATTCAGCCGATTGCTTGAGGAGGCGCTCGACGAGTCCGTCGAGGTAGTTGCTGCGGGCGAAGTCGATGATGGTCGCGAGCGTTTCGGCATCTGAGGGAACGGTATCGAGGTGATTGCCGAGGATAGTCTCTGCCGCCATGTGGTCCTCTGCATTCAGGGCGATCTCGGCACGGAGGAGAATAAGGTGGAGTGGAGGTCGGGCGGACTCTTTGATGACACCGTCGAGCATGGCGGCGGCTTCGTCGAAGCGGTCGTTGCGGAGCTGCGTGCGAGCCAGCTCAAGCCGGTAGTCCATGTTATTGGGCAGGCTCTCGACGAGACGTTGGAGGGTTTTCTCCTGCTTCACCAGATCTGCCGTTAGATCGTAGAATGTCGCAAGATCGTGGAGGGATTTTTCGGTGGGGTTTTCTTCGCTCACCTCTTCGGTGAGTGAATTCTCCAGTTCGGTGAGGCGGTCGAACTGTTCGTGCAACTGGACGACACGACTGAATAAGACGGCATAATCGCGGCTTTTGAAGTGGAGTAGTTCGAGAGCCTTTCGACCGGCCACGGCGGCACCTTGGAAGTTGCTGATGAATTCGTAGATTCGATTTAGCTCGGTGAGGGCATTGATCTGTTGCCTTGGATCGCCGGATTCGGAAAGTTCGGTGAGGACACTGATGGCGGTTTCAGTTTCTCCGGATTCGAGAAGCAGGGAGACGATCTCAGTTCGAAGAGCGGGTTTGTCAGGGTAAGCGCTGAGCAGTTCCTTCCAGATTCCGATAGCGGTGTCGAGTTGTCCGAGTTGCTGATTAAGGGTCGCTTTTCTCAGGCGAATGGCGAGTCCCTCTTCGCTCTCAGCGGGGAGTTTTTCGATAAGGCGGGTATAGAGAGATAGAGCCTTGCTGGATCGTTTCTGGAGGTCGGCAATTTCAGCGAGCGCGAGCAGAGCCGGGATATTCTCCGGTTCGAGATCGGTGACTCGGTCGTAAGCCGCGCGGGCAGCTTCGATGTTGTCGCTTTTGCGAAGGAGGTGTGCGTGGATCAGGACGGCTGCGGCAGGTGCGTTCTCGGCTTTGGAGGCCGACTCGAAGTAGTTCAGCAGAAGCTCCGTTTGGCTCTTTTTTTCATAGAGATTCCAGAGCAGGTCGAGGACGTTACCGTATTCGGGACTTTTCTCGAGCAGGCGAATGTAATGGTTGGCCAGCTTGGTGTCGGCCTGGGTCCAGGGAGAAGCGGCGACGGCTTCCTCAGTGGGTTCGTCCTGGGCGCGCGACAAAATAGGAATAACGCCGATCGCCAGGGTTAGCGCGGTGACCTGAATGAGTTGACTGGGGGTTTTCGTCTTCAATAGTCAACGAGGGGAGGAAGGCCGCCTTCGAACTGTTGTTACGGTAGGCGTGGCGGTTTGTTCCGTCAATTCCCGCCCCGCCCGTGAATGGGCCTCTGTCATGAAACTCCCACTTTATCAAATCGACGCATTCGCTTCGAAGGTCTTTACCGGGAATCCGGCGGCTGTAGTTCCTCTCGGTGAGTGGCTACCGGATGAAACGATGCAGGCCATCGCGATGGAGAATCAACTCTCCGAAACTGCCTTCATGATTCCTGGGGAGGAGAAAGTGACTCTTCGTTGGTTCACCCCGGCGATCGAAGTCGATCTTTGCGGTCACGCTACGCTGGCGTCTGCGCACGTGTTGTTTTCGGAGTTGGGTTGGGATGGCGATTCCGTGGTCTTCAGTTCGCGTAGCGGCGATCTCACCGTGCTTAACCTGGGCTCGCAGCTGGAAATGGATTTGCCCTCTGATGAACTGAATCCGGCTGAGCCTGAGAAGGATCGCGTCAGCGCTGCTCTGGGTTGCCGGCTTTCGGAACTCTGGCGGGGGCGCGATGACTTCATGGCTGTTGTTGAGGACGAATCCGTTGTCCGCGGGTTGGAACCTGATACACGCGCGGTCTCGGATCTCCCGGCCCGTGGCATCCTTGTGACAGCACCCGGCGAAGCGGTGGACTTCGTGTCCCGCTGCTTCTTTCCCGCGGCCGGGATCGATGAGGATCCGGTGACGGGGTCCGCTCACACGACAATGGCACCCTACTGGTCCGAAAAGCTCGGGCGCGGAGTTCTCACTGCCCACCAGGTTTCCGCCAGGTGTGGCGAGGTGATTTGTGAACCCGATGGAGATCGTGTGAAACTGCGGGGCCAGACGTTGACCTATCTGCGTGGTGAGATCGAGGTCTAACGGGGTAGAGGGAGCAATTGAACCCTGTTGAATCAGGCTGCCGGGCACAAAAAAGGCGCGGAGTGATCCGCGCCTTTTTGTAAAATGCTGTGAAGCTTGTGATTACTTCGCAAGGTAAGCCGCGGTGCTCTCGTGAGTTGCTTCCATGGCATCGGCGCCTTTTTCCCAGTCCATCGGGCAGACTTCGCCGTTTTCTTCGAAGTGCTGGAGCGCGTCGACCATGCGAATGGCTTCTTTGATAGAACGACCGAGCGGCAGGTTGTTGACGAGCTGGTGCTGGACGATGCCTTCCTTGTCGATGAGGAAGAGGCCACGGTAGGCGATGAGCTCGCCCTCGACCATGAGGTCGCCGTATTCGTCGAAACCGTATTCGCCCACGAGCACATCATAGTCAGCGGAAATGGTCTTGTTGGTGTCTGCGACGAGCGGGTAAGTCACGCCGCCGATGCCGCCCTTGTCGCGGGGCACCTGGAGCCAGCCCCAGTGAGACATTTCGGTGTCGGTGGAGACGCCGACGATCTCGACGTTGCGGCTTTCGAATTCAGCGAGGCTGTCCTGGAAGGCGTGAAGCTCGGTCGGACAAACAAAAGTGAAGTCCTTCGGGTAGAAGAAAAGAATGACGTATTTGGAACCCTTGTACTGATCGAGCGAAAAGTCTTCGACGATCTGGCCGTTCACCACGGCGCTGGCGTTAAAAGAAGGGGCGGGTTTTCCTACGAGTACTGACATGGTGTGTTCAACGGTTTGGTTAGATGAAGAGGCAAGGTGGTTGCATCCTCTACTGAGTCAACTACGGATCCGGACAGAATTCGAACTTAAGCAGGCCTGAGAAAAGGGAGTAGAGGAAAAAATTTGACCGGAGGATGTAATGAAGGTTAGTTGGGGAAGTCTAAAGTTGACAAATCCTATCAAGAATAGGTAGTTTTCAATGAGCGCCCCAACACTCACAGACACCATCAACCTATCAGCCGAAGCCAACAAACTCGAGACTATGAAACCGCAGGAGCGGATTCAATGGGCCGTGGATCGTTGGGGCGATAAGGTCGGTTTGACCTCCAGCTTCGGGGCTCAGTCCGCTGTCCTTTTGCACATGGTGACGAAGGTGAAGCCTGATATCACAGTGATCTTGGTCGATACTGGCTACCTCTTTGAGGAGACTTACCATTTTATCGATTCGCTGACAGAGCGCCTCAATCTGAACCTCAAGGTGTTCCAGAATCCGGTGTCCGCCGCTTTCCAGGAGGCGCGCTACGGCAAGCTCTGGGAGAAAGGTGTCGAAGGCATCGAGCAGTATAACCAGATGAACAAGGTCGAGCCGATGAGCCGAGCGCTTGATGAGCTTGGTCTGGAAGCTTCTATTGCCGGGATTCGTCGACAGCAGAGCAGCACCCGTGAGGCCGCTCCGGTTCTCGCGGCGCAACGCGGGCGCTTCAAGGTTCATCCCATTGTCGACTGGACTGACATAGATGTCGGCCAGTATCTGACTGAAAACGACCTGCCTTACCATCCGCTCTGGGATGAAGGCTATGTTTCGATTGGAGACTGGCACACTTCGGCCAAGCTCACCGATGGCATGAGTGAAGAGGAAACCCGCTTCCATGGTTTGAAGCGCGAGTGTGGCCTTCATGAGGATATGGACTTTGTCATCTAATCGCTCACTTTTCCTGCGACTGATCTCATGGGCTCGAACCTCGACCATATCTATCCTGTCTTCGATAAGATGCTCCCTCGTGAAGCGAAGGAGGAACTGCTCGGACAACGTGGCGCCGTCATCTGGATGTATGGCCTGAGCGGTTCCGGTAAAAGCACGCTGGCAAATCTGCTCGAACGACGCCTTCACGAGAAGGGCAAGATGGTCAAGGTGCTCGACGGCGACAATGTGCGCTCCGGGCTCAACAGCAATCTCGGTTTCTCCGACGAAGACCGTCTCGAAAATATCCGCCGTGTCGCGGAAGTAGCCAAGCTTTTTGCCGACAGCGGCATCGTGACAGTGACATCCTTTATCACCCCTAACAATGAGCTGCGCGATCTCGCTCGCGAAGTCATTGGCGATGATGACCTCCTCGAAGTGTATGTGAAAGCCTCCTTCGAAACCTGCGCCGAACGCGACCCGAAAGGTCTCTATGCCAAGGTCAAAGCCGGCGAGGTGAAGCAGTTCACCGGAAAGGACTCGGCCTTCGAAGAGCCAAGTCGTCCCGACCTCATTATCGACACCGAAACGCTCAGCGAAGACGACGCACTCGAACAACTTTTCTCAGCTGTACTTGCAATGATTGACCAAGAAATCGGCTGATTCATCCCTTTAAAAACATCATGGAACAGGAAAGAAACTCGTACCGAGTCAACCACCTCGCTCAGCTGGAATCTGAGGCGATCTTTATTCTTCGCGAAACTGCGGCCCAGTTCGAAAAGCCGGCCCTGCTGTTTTCCGGCGGCAAGGATTCGATCGTCATGGCGCACCTCGCCCGCAAGGCCTTTCACCCGGCCCGCATTCCCTTCCCGCTTGTCCACGTCGACACCGGCCACAACTTCGACGAGACAATTCAGTATCGTGACGACTACGTTGCCGAGCTGCGTGCTGAACTCGTTGTCGGTCTCGTCCAGGACTCCATTGACCAGGGCCGCGTCCAGGAAGAGAAGGGGCCCTTCGCGAGCCGCAATGTGCTCCAGACCGTGACCCTGCTCGACACCATCGAGGACAATCAGTACGACGCCTGCCTCGGTGGTGGCCGTCGTGACGAAGAGAAAGCCCGCGCCAAGGAGCGTTTCTTCTCCCACCGTGATGACTTCGGTCAGTGGGATCCGAAGAACCAGCGCCCCGAGCTCTGGAATATCTTTAACGGTCGCAAGCACCACGGTGAACACTTCCGCGTATTCCCGCTCTCCAACTGGACCGAGATGGATGTGTGGCAATACATCAAGGCCGAGAACATTCCGCTCCCTAGCCTCTACTTTTCTCATAAGCGTGACGTGGTTCACCGCAACGGTTCCATGCTCGCGATCAGCGACGTGGTCGTTCCCCAGGAAGGCGAAGAAGTTGAGAAGGATGCGACGGTTCGTTTCCGTACGATCGGCGACATGACCTGCACTGGTGCTGTTTATTCCGACGCCTCCGATATGGATGCCATCATCCAGGAAGTCGCAACGGCACGCCAGACCGAGCGCGGCACCCGTGCCGACGACAGGCGCTCCGAGACTGCCATGGAAGACCGCAAGAAGGAGGGCTACTTCTAGGTCGATACCCGAACACTATAAAAACTAACATTTTACTACTTTTTTGATATGTCACACACTGACGTTCCATACGACGAAGGGTATCTTGACATGGACCTACTGCGTTTCACGACAGCCGGTAGCGTTGACGACGGGAAATCCACTCTGATTGGCCGCCTGCTCTACGACTCCAAGAACACTTTCGAGGATCAGATTGAAGCGGTGGAAGCCACTTCCAAGAAGCGCGGCGATGAAAACGTGAACCTCGCGCTGCTAACCGACGGTCTTCGTGCCGAGCGCGAGCAGGGTATTACCATCGACGTGGCCTACCGCTATTTCGCGACGCCAAAGCGGAAGTTCATCATCGCGGATACGCCCGGTCACATCCAGTACACCCGCAACATGGTGACGGGTGCTTCCACGGCCAACCTGGCGATCATTCTCGTCGACGCCCGCACCGGGGTGATCGAGCAGACCTGCCGTCATGCTTTCATCGCGAACCTGCTTCGTATCCGCCACGTTATTCTGGCGGTTAACAAGATGGACCTCGTCGACTACGACCAGGAGAAGTTCGACACCATTGTGGATGACTTTAAGAGGTTCGCTTCACGCCTCGACAACCTCGTCGACATGACTGCGATTCCGATCTCCGCTCTTCACGGCGATAACGTGGTCGATAAGTCTGACAAGATGCCATGGTACGAGGGCCCGACCATGCTTTACCAGCTGGAGAACGTTTACATCGGTTCCGACCAGAACCACGTCGATGCTCGTTTGCCGGTGCAATGGGTTATTCGTCCTCACTCTGACGAACACCATGACTTCCGCGGTTATGCGGGTCGTGTTGCCGGCGGGGTCTTCAAGCCGGGCGACGATGTCGTGGTTCAGCCTTCAGGCTTCACCACTAAGATCAAGTCGATCGAAACGCTCGACGGCCCAGTGGAGGAGGCGTTTGCGCCGCTTTCCTGCACTGTGACACTCGAGGACGAAATCGATATCAGCCGCGGTGATATGATTGCCAAGCCGAATAATCCTCCGGAAAAGGGCCAGGAAGTTGAAGCCATGATCTGTTGGTTCTCCGAGAGCACTCAGCTTCAGCCGCGTGGTAAGTATTACCTCCGCCACACCACCAAGGAGGTGAAAGCGATTGTTCGGGAAGTTCGCTACAAGGTGAACATCAATACTTTGCACAAGATAGAGGACGACAAGAATTTCAGCCTCAATGAGATCGGCCGCGTCAGCCTCCGGACTTCGGCTCCTTTGCACTACGACTCCTATCGTCGCAACCGCCAGACTGGAAGCTTCGTCCTCATCGACGCCCAGACCAATGAAACGGTTGCAGCGGGTATGATTGTGTAAGGGCAGCAGCGGGGTGCTTGAAAGGTATCCCGTTGACAGCTAAGCGGATTGCGCTTTAGATACCGCCCCTCCCAAATCGGGAAGGTGTTTCGGCGAGGTAGCCAAGTGGTAAGGCCGGGCTCTGCAAAAGCTCTATCGCGGGTTCGATTCCCGCCCTCGCCTCTCTCATTTCGCAAAGCGAAATGCAACCTGCCCCAAAGGGGCGGGAGTCGAACCGCAGGTTCAATATCCACGTCCTGCAAAGCAGGATTGTCACTCAATTCGCAGCGCGAATTCAAAACAGCACGGATGGCGACGTAGTTGCCATCAATTCCCGCCCTCGCCTCCAAATTTGCTCGGTCCGCATATTTGGGGAATCGCGCCAGATGCGCTGTGAGGTTTCGCGTTGCGAAACGAATCTCAATCTCTCGCTTTGCTCGAATTGGCGCTGCCCGCCCTCGCCTCCAAATTTGCTCGGTCCGCATATTTGAGGACTCGGCAAACACGATGGCCTCTAGACACCCCTTGCCGACCGGGGCACATTGCCAGCCATGAAGAGGATACTCCTGGCGCTTTGTTTGATCGGGTTGCTGTTTTTCGCCTTCCACGTTGGTAGAGGGATTCCCTCTTCGGTCTTCGCCATGGACGCGCTGGAGGAGGCCAAGGCGGAAGCGCTCGCGAAGGGAGAACCCCTGATCTTTGTTTACACGGACCCGGGGTCAACGTGACACGCCTGCAGAGCTGCCGGTCTGGCGGCTCTTAGGACTTTTCGAAATTCCGGTGTCGTATTGCTGGCCGACATCCAGACGGATTCCGAAGCTCTGCCGAAAGGAGCCGAAGCCGCCCTGAAAGTTTCAGGAACGGAGATTCCAATGGTGTTGGTGACCACGGCAGACGGGGCCACGAGTATTCGGGGCATTTCTGCGGGGATCCTGAAAGACGGGATTCGCAAGGCCGAACGGGAGCTACGTAAGCACCTCGAAACCGTGGACGTGGTTGGATCCGAAGGTTGAAGAAAGCTGGAAAATGGAACGGTGTCCGTCGTCCTGCCGGGCAATCGGTCAGGACTTTTCTTTCTCCTTCTTTTGCTGCTGCTCCTTTTTCCGGCGCTCTTTTTCCGCACGCTGTGCCGCCCGCTTGGCTTCGGCGATTTCGAGGAGCTGTTTGCGCTGGCCGGCCCGCTGGCGGGTGAGCTCTTTCATGTCGGGATACTTGCCGCCGGGAACAGCATTGATGGTAAGGTAGGCTTGCTCCTCGAGAACTCTTCCGTTGGCACCTTCGACTTCAAAATTGATCTCAACCTGGTGAACGGGCTGAATTTCGGGAATGACGAGGTGAACGGACTTTCCATCGTCGCTGAGAATGACCTTCTTGATTCGAATTTCGTCTTCGTCTTCTTCGAGCGGATTCTTGAGTGAGTAGTAGGCCGAACCGTAGTTGCGGGTCCATGCGTAGTTCCACTGCATGAGTTCGTAGCTTTCCGGGTCGGTCGCGGACTCTTCGTCGAGGACGAAGTTGAAGTCGAGGGTGATGCCGTCCTTTTTCACCGTCACGTTGGTGAGCAGCGGCGAGTCAGCGCCGGTGTAACGAAAGCGTGAGATGCCTCCCTGGGTGAGGCCCTTGCGACCCCCTCCGTTCCATCCGTTGAGACCGGTGGTGTAGACCTGACCGTCGACCGGATTGACGACCGCACGGTGGATGCCGGTGGCGTCGTCGATGTCGACTTTCACGACTGCCGCCTGGTCCACGCCATCGACTTCCTGGAGCATCATGTAGTAAAGCCAGCCTTTGCCAAAGCTGGTGTGAAGGAGTTTTCCGGAGAGAGGTCCCCAGCGTTCGTCATCAATCCAGAGCTGACCACCGGAAGAGTTGTCGAAGTTCTGCGGCATCCAGATGATAGGCTGATCGAAGGTATCGGGCGCGACCACTTTGGTGTGATCAATCGCCCCGCCGTCGGGGGCCCAATGCTCGGTGCGGAAGGTTTGCACGTAGCCGTAGAAACCACCGGGATTGCAGAGGCTGATCTTGGAAGCCGGCATCCAGCTGCCCTGGTTGTCGCTCACGGTGGGGCGTCCGTCAGGCATCATGCCCATGCCGTTCGGCGTGCGGAATCCGGTGCAGTAAATCTCGCGGGTTTTTCCATCGGGGGAGACCTTGATGACGGAACCGGGTTCCTTGTAGCTGGTGTACTGGCCGGACTTGGCGTAGTAGAGGTTACCCTCTGAGTCCCGCTGCAAGTCAAAGTTGAAGGCGTGGAAGAATGTGGAGACATCATCATCCGCACTGAAGGATTCGTAGAAATCCGCCTCGCCGTCCCCGTTCAGATCGTGCAAGCGGGTGAGGCGGTCTTTGCAGGTGACATAGATGGTGTCGTCAATTACCTGAAGGCCGAAAGGTTCGTAGAGCCCCGCGGCGAAACGATTCCACTCCAGGTCTTCGAGGTCGTGATCGACTCCGGATACAATCCAGATGTCACCCCCGTGAGTGGAAACAACCATGCGCCCGTCCGGGAAGAAGGCGAGCGCCGAAGTGCGGAACCACGCGTTGTAGGGATTGCCTTCGTGGTCGGGTGGCAGGTCGAGTTTGTCGAGTGTGTAGGCTTCAGATTCAGACCCTAACAAGCCACTGGTATGAAGGGTTTCTTTCCAACGCCGTTCACTTCCAGTGAGGCGGGTGGAGGGGCTGACTGGCGCTTCGCGACCAAGCTTCCGGGAGCGGAGAAAGTTCGCGAAAGAGAGTAGTTCTCCTTCGCCACCTCCGGCGTTTCGAATGAGCTGGAAGACGCGTTTTTCGGTATCGGCCGGGATGGCCACGGTGAGTCGGTCCTGCTCGTCGATGGTCCATTCGAGGCCGCCGGTGTCACCCCAGGCTGCGGCGGCAAGGAAGCGTCCGATCGTATTGTCACCATTACCGGCGGTGCCCAGCACATGGATTTCTCCTTCGCCATTGAGGGCGAATTCTTTGGCGTCGGCAGCGAGTTGGCCACTGTGATCTGTGGAAGCGTTCTCCACTTTCCCGAGGCTGAGCAAGAGGGCTTCGCCCGGTCCAATTTCAAGGGTGTGTTGAACGGCAGGGAAGCCTCTAGGGGCGGCTGGCGTTTCGAGGATCTCCCGACTGTTGATGCTGTAAGCGAAGGTAACGGTGTCGTTGTAGAGGTAGTGTCCGCGATAGCTCATCCACGCTTCCGGCATGGGGCCGCGAGGAAGTAGATCCTCAGTCGGGTAGTCGAGCGTGCCTTCGTGACCCCAGGCCCAGCCTTGCAGTTCCGGGATGAGATCACCACTCACCTCGGCCACGCCTCCGCCCCGTTCACGATGGTGCTGAGTGGCGAGCAGATCCAGGAAGCCGCCGGTCCAGAGTCCGGCCTGGTCCATGGTGTGGAGGTTGTAGGAAATGGTGGTGTCAGAGCTCAGTTTGATGGTGAGCACGCTGGAAATGTCCCGGCCGAGTTGGGAGGCGAGTGCGGGTCCGAAGTCACGCTGGATGAGATCCTTTTCACTGACGGCGATATTCACGGTGGGCAGTGCCTCGAGGTAGCCGTCGTTGATCTCTTCGAAGTCATCCCGCATCGGGCGCATGAAGGTTTCGCGGATGTAGTGAATGACCTGGTAGCGTTCGCGATCGGTCATCCAGGTCTGTGGCCCCATGAGCCCGTTGCCCTTGGTCAGGGTCAGGAACATCGAATAGGGATCTTTGCCGAATTTCAGTTCGCCGGAGCCGAATGCGCGTGCCGTCGGTAGCGGAGCGGTGGTGCCGTCGGCGCCGTGGCAATTGGTGCACAGGTTCTTGTAAATGGTTTCCCCAGCAGCGAAGTCCTCGTCATCAAGCGACTGCAGGATGCCGGCATGATCCACCGAATTGGGGGTCTCTTTGGCGTGGCTGGAGGCAAGAAGCGAGACAGCTGACACGGATGTGATCAAAAGAGACCAAAGCTTCATGTGGGTAGTCTGCCCGACAGCGAAAAATTGCCCATCCGAAAGCTGCCACGATAAGGCCAGTGGCCCGCTGCTGCCGGGTGTTTACCTGGCAAAGTTTCGCCATCGAAGCCATGTGCTACTGGAGCAGTCTCTTTTCGCTGATCGAGTCGTTGAATCCCTCGTCTGAACATATTCTCAGCATAGTTGGTAGCGCTCACGCGTCGAACGGCAGCGGATAACTGCCCGCCTCTTTCTTATGAATGTGACTCGACCTACCCTGATGCTGGCTGTTGCCATGACGGCATTACTGACCAGTTGCGCGACTTCGCGAGTGGAATACATCGACGCGCAGGTCGCTCCGGCAATTGCCAATCCGGGAACAGTCGTGGTGGCCGGCATTGTGGCGCGTGATTCCAGTTGCGTTCTGCCGCAGAGCGAGCAGGAAAGAATCCTGCACCGGCTCGAAAAGAATTTGAGCCAGAAACGGCGCAAGAAGGAGGTGATGAGTCATGTCACCTTTGAGGGTTTGGTAGGACGAACCCGTTCCGTCGGCAGTGGTTCGTCAGGATCTATTTCGTATGTTCTCACGCCGGGCCAGGTATCGAGGGCGAAAAAAATTCGGGCCCAGTTTGCGCTGGTGATCGTTGTCAACTCCGGGGAAACCTGGTGCGATGTGGATGAGTCGTGCACCCATCACGAGGAGCCAATCTATGACAAGGAAGGTAACGTGGTGGGTTGCCGGCATTGGACGGAATACACCACGACTTCGCGGGCTCATCGCTCCATGCAAGCCGACTACCTACTCTACGATTTGTCGAACGGGAAGAAAGTCTGGGCTTGTTCCAGCAAGCACAATGAAGCCAACAGCCGTTCGGCTTGTTCGGAGTTTGGGTATCCGCTTCCGCCGCCGCACCCGGCTCCGCCCATGGTGGCTGATGTGATGGACAATATGTCTAACTCCGCGATGCGAAAGTTCCCGCGTCCCGGGACCCGGTTTTGATCACGCCTTCTTGAACAGCATGCTGACCCCGACAAGGATCATGAGCACGGCGAAGACCTTGGTGAGTTGGTCATTGCTCATCTTTTTGAGCCATCCCGTGGCCAGATAAGCGGTGGCCATCGCGGCAATGGCGGTCGGCCAGAAAACATTCCATTGCACCAGACCGGCCTGGCTGAATCGGACCAGCGCCATGATGGCTGTGGGAACGATCACAGCCATGCTTGTGGCGACGGCTGCTTTCTGTTCCATCCCGAGGAAGTAGACAAAGGCGGGCACCATGACGAGTCCGCCTCCGACTCCGCAAAGACCAGCGGTGACTCCTGCGAACAGTCCGATGCCGAGGGAGATAAGGATCAGTTTCATGGGGCGGCTGCGCCTAAGGCGTTTAGGGGTTTTGGCTTTTAGGGGCCTAGGTGGGTTTGGCCAGAATCTTGGTGACGAGCTGGTTCAGCACGAGGTGAGGTTCGAGCTGGGTGGTGACGAGTCGCTCGTTGGCTTCGAGGCAGGCTTCGAGGGCGTTCTTAAGCTCAGCGACGCTGAACCTGTTGGAAGCCTGGGCGGCGAAGAAAAGCGGGTAAGCGGAAATGCCGCCGTCCTTTTTGCGTGGGAGGTGGGCAGTTTCAGATTTCGGCAGGCGGTCGATCTCACGTTGAAAACTCTGGTAGTTGCGTCCGGCGCGGATGCCGTGGCGCTCGATGAGATCGCGGGCATGGAGAAGGCTACGGACACGGGGGACGATAGCAGCGAGCAGAATACCGACGGGTTTCTCCCCGCTGCGGAGTTGCTTGTCGATCAGGCTGAGCGTTTTGGGCAGGTCTTTTTTGGCGATCGCGTCGCCGATTTCAAAGATCACGCCGGTGTGGCTTGCCGATACAACTTCGGAAATGTCTTTCTCTGTGGCTGGCCGACCGCCGACGAAAAGAGAGAGCTTCTGAAGCTCGCTGTCGAGCACACGCGTTTCGGCGCCCACCATCAGAACGAAGCGTTCCATAGCCTGCCCTTTGAAACTGAGCCCGAGCGCGTCGGCCTTGCTGGAAACCTGGCCCATCACTGTGGTTTCCCAACCAGCCTTGGTAACGTCGGCTTTGTCGAATGTTTTCACATCGGCAAGCTTGGTGACTTTCTTGTAAAAGGAGCGGCGTTTGTCGACGTCGGTCGCGCTTATGATTACGTTGACCTCCGGTGGTAGTCCGGCCGAGAGAACTTCGGTCAGGTTCTCGACGGCGCCGAGCGTGGTTTCCGATTTTCCGGTCTGGTTGTCGCTGAAGAAATTGGCTCCCTGCAGCCAAACGACTTTTTCACCGCCGAAGAAAGGGAGGGTCTGGATGGCCTCGATGGTCTGGCCGACGATCTGGACGGCGTGATCGGAGTTGTCAGCGCTGCCGCTGACGATCTCGAGACCAAACTCGTCGTCCTGGGGAGCGATCTTCTGTGACAGCCTCAGAGCGGCTTCTTTGACCTGAGCCTCATCGTTTCCGAAGAAGGCGTATATGTTCGACTTTCCCGCCATACGACATGAGAAGTAAATCGCTCGCCGTCGTTCTGCAATCCTGAATGGTGCGGGATTGAGCAGGAAAGGGTCAGGAATTTTTCATCAATCGAGCATTTCGCTTGAAAGAAACCCCAGATCGGGTACTGGAGACATCCGCATTGTTCACGGAGTTGCGGCTGAGCCATATCACCAAACCCCCGTCGATGCGGGAGATTTGTATTAAGAAGGCCCGGTTTCAGGCGACGCACTCCGGATTTTCTGGCGATTCAGTCAGTCTGGATGCCCGCGTAAGCTGGGTTTCAACCTTATTAAGCATCCACACAATGAGTTTCATCGCCGAAAAATTCTCCGAGATTTCACCGTCCCAGACCCTCGCCATCACAGCTGCCGCCAAAAAGATGCGCGACGAAGGCCAGGATATTGCCAGCTTTGGCGCTGGAGAGCCTGACCTCGATACCCCCCAGCACATCAAGGATGCTTGTATTCAGGCTCTCAACGATGGTCAGACCAAATACACTGCGGCCACGGGTATCCCGGAGTTGAAAGAAGCGATCCAGGAGAAGTTACTTCTGGATAATGGGCTGGAATACGACGTCAGCCAGATTTCTGTGAACTGCGGCGCCAAGCACTCCTGCTATAACGCCATTCTCGCCTGCTGTGACCCTGAGGACGAAGTCATTATTCCTGCTCCCTACTGGACTAGTTACCCTGAAATGGTTCGACTTGCCGGTGCCGAGCCATACCTCGTTGAGACCAAGCGCGAGAATGGTTGGAAGATGACGCCCGAAGAATTCGAGGACGCCATCAGCGGACGCACCCGCATGCTGATTCTCAACAGCCCCAACAACCCGACCGGTTCGGTTTACTCCAAGGAAGAACTCGAAGCCATCGTCGAAGTGGCTGAGTCCGAGGATATCATCATTCTTTCGGATGAGATATACGAGAAGCTGATCTACAACGATAAGAAGCACGTCAGCACGGCTTCTGTAAGCGAGGTTGCCAAGAATCTCACCATCACCATCAATGGTCTCTCCAAGGTATACGCCATGACCGGTTGGCGTCTTGGTTATACTGCGGCTCCCCCGGAGATCGCCAAGGCCATCAGCATCATCCAGAGTCACACCACTTCCAACCCGACAACGTTCGCCCAGTATGGTGCTCTTGCTGCGCTCCAGGGGCCTCAGAACATGATCGAGGACATGGTGGAGGAATACGACATGCGTCGCCAGTATATGATGAGCCGTCTCCAGAAGATCAACAACATCGAGGTGATCGAGCCGGAAGGTGCTTTCTACTTCCTTGTCGACACCGCCAAGATCGGTCTGAATTCCATGAACCTGACCGAGAAGCTCCTATCTCGCTATCTCGTGGCAGCGGTTCCCGGTGCGGCTTTCGGCTACGACCAGTCCGTCCGTCTCAGCTATGCGACGAGTCTGGATATCATTAAAAAGGGACTCGACCGCTTCGAGGAGTTCTGCCTTGCGCACTAAGGAGTTTTTAGTTCTTAGAATTTAGTTTTTAATGGCCAGCAGTCCGTGACTGCCGGCCATTTTTTTGTAAAACGGTCATCCTGATTTTGAAAACGCTCTGGATAGATCACGACCATGAAGCTTTTGAGGACTGGGTTGCCCTGCGTCAGCGAGTGCTTCGTGAACCTCTCGGCCTGATGTACTCGCATACGGACATCCAGGCAGAACGCAGCCAGCGCCACTTGACGGGTTGGATGAAAGACAATTTGGTTGGCGGTTTGATACTAACCGACCAGGGAATGCCGCCCGGTGACTGCAAAATTCGTCAAGTGGCCGTTCGCGAGCGAATCCAGGGAACTGGAATCGGGCGGGAGCTGATGGAGGTCGCGATGGATGCCGCCCGCGAGGATGGCTACCAACGTGTCGTAATTCATTCTCGGAAGAATGTGATTCCGTTTTACAGTCGCCTCGGATTCGTGGAGGAAGGGGAAAAGTTCTTTGAGGTTGGCTTGCCCCACAAGCGCATGGTGCTGGAACTGTGAATGGAGGATTGCTTTCTCGCGCGACCATGAAACTCTCTCCGGAGCCGAGGCAACGGGTATTCTTGCCACTTCGTGAGTACTCCGACGAAAAGGCATAGTCGCTTGCCAAAGACGGTAATCGAAACGATGACTTTGGCAGATGTCCCCTGAACTGGAACTGGCCATGGCAGCGGCCCGCGAGGCGGGTGCTTTGCTTCGAGAAAACGTCGATGCGGATCTCGATGTCAATGAAGTTCGTGACCACGACATCAAGCTGGCTCTTGATGTGAAGAGTCAGAAGCTGATTGAGTCCCGCATTCTCGAGACGTTTCCTGACCACGCCATTTACGGTGAAGAAGGAATCGCCGGCGATCAAACCAGCGACACCCAGTGGATCGTCGACCCCATCGACGGCACAGTGAATTTCTTTTACGGCTTGCCTCATTTCTGTGTTTCTATCGCGATGCGCCGCGAAGGCGAACTCAAGATCGGTGCCATCTACGATCCGTCGATGGATGAGATGTTTGGGGTTGATTTTGAGGGCCCCGCTACCAGGAACGGTGAGCCGATCCGCCCCAGTGACCGCGCCACGCTCGCAGAAGCAGTCGTTACAATCGGATTCTCCAAGAGCGCGGATGCGATCGAAGCCGGACTGGCCCGTTACGGCCGCATTGCCAACCGCGTCCGCAAAACCCGCATGCTGGGGAGCGCCGCTCTGGCTCTGGCCTACATTGCCTCTGGCCGGCTCGATGCTTACATTGAGGAGCAGATCAGTATTTGGGACATCGCGGCCGGCCAGTTGATGCTTGAGCGAGGTGGCGGCACCGTTGAGCTGGTCACTTCTCCCTCCAACCCCGATAAATCTTCGATTGTTTCCAGTAACGGGAAGCTCGATTTTGAGGATATTCTTTAAGCCATGAGATACCGCAGCGGAATTGGATACGATGTGCATCAGTTCGCCGAAGGGCGTCCTTTGATTCTGGGCGGTGTGGACGTGCCTCATTCCAGGGGGCTTTCCGGGCACTCTGATGCCGACGTGCTTTCTCATGCGATCGCTGATGCGATTCTCGGAGCGATCGGTCAACCCGATATTGGTTACTGGTTTCCTCCCACAGATGACAGCATCGAAGGCATCAGCAGCCTCAAAATTCTCGAGAAAGCAGCTGAGCTGGTCCGAGAGAGAGGCGGCGAGATCGAAAACATTGATTCCACGCTCATCGCCGAGGCGCCCAAGGTCATGAAACACGCCCCGGCGATGAAGGAAAAGATCGCGGAAGCACTCGGAATGAATGCGGCCGATATTGGGATCAAGGCGACCACCAACGAGACGATGGGTTTCGTTGGTCGGGAAGAAGGGATCGCCGCTCTTGCCTCCGTCTCGGTCGCTTTACCTGACAGGAGCTGAAAAATCGTTGCCCGATAGGTGCAAACCAGTGCATCACGTTGTAAGTTAGCAGCGTTCCGGTTTCGAAACCTTCTATGGATGCGGTAGGACAGTTCATTGATCAGCACTGGAGGCAGGCCCTCGAGGTCATGATCCTGTGGGTCATCATCTACAACACCTACCGCTATTTTCGCGCGACTCGTGGGGCCCGTATCTTCACCGCATTGGTCGGTATCTACATCGGGATGACGCTCCTGTCTGAGTCGCTAGACCTGACCGTGATTGGCTGGCTGCTGAAATACGTGACCGTCTTTCTCGCCATTGCACTTATCATTATCTTCCAGCCGGAGTTGCGTCGTGCGCTTGCTGAGCTGGGTAGTCACCGGTTTTTCTCCTCGATGAATGAGAAGTCGCGAACGCAGTTGGCCGAAGATCTCAGTGAAATCGTGGAAACCCTGTCGGGGCAGCGTGTCGGCGCCTTGATTGCAATCGAGCGCAGTATCGACCTCAAGCAATACCTCGATACCGGAACGCTGTTGGACAGTGAGCTGACACCCGCCCTCGTTTACACTATTTTCCACAGCGGAACCACGCTGCATGATGGCGGCCTCATTGTCCGTATGGCTGACGAGCGACTGCTCGGAGCCGGGTGCCTTTTCCCCGTGATCCAGCGCGAACTCAAGGATCCCGGGATTGGTTTGCGCCACCGCGCTGCCATGGGTATCACCGAGGAATCCGACGCGATTGCCCTGGTGGTGTCAGAGGAGACGGGTGCGATTTCTATCGCCATTGGGGGCAAGCTGGAGCGCGACCTCGAAAACAAGGAATTGCGGGAGCGTCTCATTGACCTCCTGAGTAACCCGGAGGCAGAAGCTGAAGACGACGAGGAGGAGGAAAAGAGTGATGATTAAGGCTTTTTTCGCAGAGAGCTGGCTGGCGAAGCTACTTTCCCTCGTTATCGCGACGGCGATCTGGTACATGATCAAATCGCATCTTGATTCGGAAAAACCAACGTTTCCTGTTCCAGGCACCGGCACGCCGCCGCCTAAGACGTCCACCGTATCAGGGCTGGAGGAAACCATCCTTGCCCCCTTGACGACACCGGTTCCCGGCGATAAATCCGGCAACTGACATTCTCGGAACATGAGTGACACCAAGAGACGGTTCTTCGGAACTGACGGCATCCGCGGTAAAGCCAATGTCTATCCCCTGACGCCGGAATTTACCTTGCGCCTTGGGCAGGCCGTGGCCGAACTGCTGCTGGAGAAGAACAATGCTTCACGTGATTGGCCCACTGTTGTCATTGGCAAGGACACTCGCCAGTCCGGCGATATGCTGGAGCAAGCCATCGCTGCCGGGTTAAATTCCAGGGGTGTTGACGTCTACCTCGCCGGCGTGGTCCCGACTCCGGCCGTTGCCATGCTGACTCGAAAGCGTAGCGCGATCCTCGGCGTGGTGATTTCTGCGTCCCATAATCCTTTTGAAGATAACGGTATCAAATTTTTTGGGCCCGACGGGTTCAAGTTTGATGATGCCTTCGAATGTGAGCTCGAGCGACGGGTGCTTGCAGAACCGACCGCTCACGAAGGTGCCACCGGGCGCTGCTTTCTGATGGAGAACGCAGCCGAAGATTACGTCGCTTTTGTTCGCGAGGGCGTAGGTAACGACAGCGAGTTGCTCGATGGTATGAACATCGCGCTCGACGCTGCTAACGGGGCGAGCTTCCAGACGAGTGCTTCGGCGCTTCATTCGCTCGGTGCCAGAGTGACTTCGTTTCACGACCAGCCCAACGGCATTAATATCAATGCCGATTGCGGCTGCACTCATACCGAAGTCATCGAAGGGCTCGTCAAGGAAACTGGGTCTCAGGTTGGTGTTTCCCACGACGGCGACGCTGACCGCGTCCTGCTCTGCGACGAAAACGGTTCCGTCCTCGACGGTGACGAAATCATGGCCATCGCCGCCGTCGCCATGATCGAAGAAGGCACCCTTAAAGACAACACGCTCGTCGCTACCGTGATGAGTAACGCTGGTCTTGAGGAAGCGGTCCGTAATGCCGGTGGTCAGGTCATTCGCGCCGGCGTCGGTGACCGCTACGTGCTGGAGGTAATGAAAGAGCAAGGCTACAATCTCGGCGGTGAGCAGAGCGGTCACTTTATTTTCCTGGATCACAACACTACCGGTGACGGTCTCGTCTCCACGTTGCAACTGCTGCGCATCATGAAGAAGAAGGGGCAGCCACTCAGTGAACTCCGGAAAGTTCTCACCAAGCTCCCTCAGGCACAGCGCAATGTCAGGGTGTTGAGGAAGCCGGAGTTGGAAGAAATGGAATCCGCTGCCAAGGTCGCCGAGATTGAGAAGGTGCTTGGTGAAAGTGGCCGTGTCCTAATTCGTTACTCCGGAACGGAACCGCTTATGCGTATCCTGATCGAAGGTCGTGACGCCGAACTCATTGAGCGTCAGGCCGAGGAACTGGCGGCCGCGATTCAGCAGGAAATCGGCGAATAATGAAAGGCGGTCTATTTATCACCGGGACCGACACCAACGTTGGTAAGACCTGGGTGACGGTCCGCCTGATCGAAGCGCTCCGTGAGCGTGGGGTCGATGCTGTCGGCATGAAGCCGATCGAAAGCGGTGGCACGAAAGACTCCGAGGCTCTGTTGGCCGCGTCGAGTCGTGATGACCTGGATTTGCGCGATGTGAATCCTATCAACTTGAGTGAACCGGTAGCGCCCGCGGCGTCGAGGGACGGAGTGACGATCGATTTCGATCAGCTCTGCGAGGCTTACGAGAATCTCGCAGCGAAGAGCGAACTCGTTTTTATTGAAGGTGCCGGCGGCTGGGTCGTGCCGGTGGATGAAACTCGCACAATGGTAGATTTAGCAGTTCAGTTAGGGCAGCCGGTGTTGATCGTGGCGGCCAATCGGCTTGGCGTGATGAATCACACGCTGCTGACATTGACGGCGGTGCGGGCCGCCGGGTTGGAATGTATGGGCGTGTTACTCAACACCTTTGGCGAGAGCGGTGAAGATGTGTCTTGCGAGACGAATGCTGAGGTTTTGCGCCAGCACTTGGGCGAGGTGCCTTTGTTTGAAGGTTTTGAGGAAGCGATTGTGAGCCTGTCTTCCTGAACTGCTTGGATTTTCGAGTCGTTGCATTCGGGTTTTTAATCGCGGTGGTCACTTGGCAGCGTACGTCGACCTGCGTTGTATCTACCGGAGGCTGAGCCTCAAACTTTTCGCAGGCGAATGCGATTCATAGTTTTCCCTTCCGCCAGCCAGTGCTCTTCGAAATCCGTCTTCGCATAGAAGAAGTCACCTTCCTCCCATGGCAGTTGTTCAAAGAGGTCACAGCTTTCCTGAACCTCCAGCGCCTCTTCGTAGTAGGGCGGGTCGTCAGTCATAAAGATCAGCTCCCCATCCTCTTCCAGCAAGCCATGCAGTGCCTTCAGAAATGGTAGTTGACACATCTGCCGACGCCTGGCGTGTTTTTTCTTTGGCCAAGGGTCGGGACAGAGAAAGTGAATCCGGTTGGCAAACCCATGAGGCAGCAGCTCGTTGACGGCGTAATTCGAATCGATGCGCAGAGCCTTCACGTTCTTCAGCTCCGCCTGATGTGACTTGCGGCTGACCTTGCGGACGCGTCCAAGGAGACGTTCGACGCCAATGAAGTTCCGGTCCGGAAAATGTTTCGCCATGCGGATGAGGAAGGAACCATCACCGCAGCCGAGATCCATCTCAATGGGCCGGTCGTCCGCGAAGACCTGCTCGCGCGTGAGTCGGGCAAACCACTCATCAGGCACCAGCTCGTTGGGGAGTGGGTAAGGTTCGTTCTTGGGCTTTTTCGGCATTAAGCGTGAACAGTGCCGCGATCACACGGAAACTCAAGTGAGGACGTGCTTCAGCATTGCTGAGGCTGACCCGCTGCGATACGATCAGGCCGATGAGAGGTCGAAACTTCCGTCTCTATGATCGCGAGTGGTGGCATTTCACCCTCAATGGTGAGCCTTATCTCCGGATCTACTTTGATTTTCCGATTGAATGAAGATGAGTGGACTCACCGAGAGAAGATCAGGTCAGTTCCGCGGCATCGTGGTGCTGCTGGTGGCGTTGATTTCAAGTGCGGCGATGGCCGGGGTGATCGCAGCGGTGCAGTTGATCATTTACCCTTCTTTCGTTGAAGTCTCGCCGGAACGTTTTGTTGCGTTTCACGAGTGGTATTCGATCCGGATTGGCTGGATCGTAGGGGTTTTGATGCCGATGGAATTGGTCGCCGCCGTTGTGTCGACCCGTGTTCTTCCGGTCGGGCGAATGCGATGGCTGGCGTGGTTGGCTCTCGGACTGGTCGGGGCCATCTGGGTGGTCACAGCTTTGGTCCAGGTGCCTCAGCACGGGCAGCTGTCGAATGGCTACGATGCCTTGGTAATCGAATCGCTGGTGGCCGGCAACTGGACTCGGTTCTGGCTGTGGCAGGCTAAGGCAGCGGTATCGATTTGCCTGCTGGTTTCGTGGATCAAGATTCGCGATTAAGTTCGCAGGCATGCGCGGCGAAGCCGGCTCCGAAGGAGGTGAGCCACCAGTGCCGGTCGTCGCCGGGTTCGCGGAACGCTTTCTCAAGTGCGAAGAGAACAGAAGGGCTGCTCATATTGCCGCAATTAGATAGCACATCTCGTGTTTCTGTCAGGGTGTGGGGTAATCGCTTTTCGATTTCTTCGATCACGTCTCGGCCTCCGGCGTGCGAGAGCACCCGATCGGGTTCTGCCTGCCGGTCGTCGTAGAGTCCCTTCACCGCCATAGCGGCCAGTCCCGGCACGGTCTTGGCGAGTTGGTTTTTCAATTTTCCACCGAAATTCACAAAGCGGATTTTCTCCCGATCTTCAGGTTGGTGAACCGTGGAGAAGGCGCCCGCTCTCCACTTTCCGGGTGCGGCCTCATCGGTCCAGATGGCAGCGGCTGCTCCATCACCAAAGAGGCAAAGGGAAACGAGAACGCCCGGGTCGTTGTCCGCGTAAAAGGCGGCCGAGCAGACTTCCACCGCCACCGTGGCGACCTTGGTTCCGGGATTAGCGGCGAGAAATCCCTGCGCCGCCCGCATCGTTGGGATGGCGGCACCGCAGCCTAGACCGACTAGATCCTGGAGGTAGATACCTGCTGCCATGTCCAGGGATTCGGCGAGGTAGCTGGAAACACCGGGACAGAGGTAACCGGTACAGGTGCAGACGAAAAGGGCATCGAGCTCGTGGGCCTCGATCCCGGCCTCCGCAAGCGCCGGCACGAGTGCACTTGCTGCCAGCTGAGGAGCCTGAACTTCAAAGCTTTCATTTAATTCCTGCGCGCTTCGATCAAATACCGGTTCAAGGTCATCGAGACAAAAGTGACGCTTTTGAATTCCCGACTTCCCTTTGCTGAGAAGCCGATCGAGAAGGATCAGTGAACCGGGGCGCAGGCCTTCGGTAATCGAAGAACTCTTCATCGCCTCAAGACACTCCGGCTGGGTGTAGTGGTATTCAGGAAGCGCTGTGGCGATGGATTCGAGAAACATGGCTCAGCGGACGAGGGAAAGAAGAGGTTTAAAGGGCATGAGACGACGACGCGAGAGAAGCTCAAAAAAGTCCTGTCCCCTCGAACTGAGAAGAAGTTTCTGCAATGCCAGGGCCGCATGAAGGCGTCGTCGAAAGGCCTTGTGCTGTTGACGCATCACACCTGCGGCGGTGTCTTCCCACGAGGCCTTGCCGCGGCTCCAGGAGGATAGCGGCTCGGTGGCGATGGCAGCGGACTCGAAGGCCATGCTCATGCCGTTGCCGGTGAAGGGCGGAATGATGAATCCGGCATCGCCGAGAACGATCGTGCCGGGTTGGTGAGGCTGCCAGCCCAGCTTAAGCGCACTGACTCCGGTGAATGAGGTTTCGTCGATATCGGCTTTCTCAAGCCGTTGGACGAGGTCCCCGTGCCCTCCGGCTTCGAGATAGCTGATCAATCGCTGGCTGCCTTTTCCCCGGCATTCTTCGTCGATGGCAAAGAGGCCGCAGAGATTCACCCTGCCGTCTTCGACCGGGGTCAGGCCAATATAGCCGTTGTTGCCGAGGTGCATTTCCAGTCCAGAGGTCAGCGGGAAGTTCCTGACATGACACTTCAGTCCGAGCCAGGCGCTTTTTTCCGAAGGGCGTCCGTGAGCAAGGACGGTTCCGGCATCATGATTCAATTCGGTTCTTTCACCGGTAATGACCTCACCGCCGAGCTCCTTGACCCGCTGGCTGAGGCGTTGGTCGAGGGTCCATCTTGAGATGCCGAGTGCAGCAACCGGAAGTTCCATGGAGAGTATCTTTCGACCCTGCCTAAACCATTCTCCGGAAGTATGCTTCTGCGCGTCGGACAGTTCTGCGGCGATGCCCAGATCAGTGAGTGTTTTCGGATCGATACCGGAGATGAACTCTCCACAGACGCGGTGCCGCGGGTAGGATCCGGCTTCGTGCACCGTAACCGGGACGCGGCGTTTCGCGAGGCCGGCTGCGAGGGAGAGGCCGGCGAGCCCGCCACCAATAATGGAGACGGGTTTCATGGTTTCTTTCGGGCGACCAGCCTGATGGCTCCAAGGGCTGTCTTCGATTCTTCGAGATGCCAATCGGTTTTGTTGAGGCCGAGACTGTCCGGAATTTCACCCATCGTAAATCCTGCCCGAATGCTCACGGGCATATCATGGCGCGTTACGCTTCCAACCAGTGGAGTGATGCATCGGCTGAGGTTAAGAATTCTTCTGGAACGGAGTGGTTCCGAGAAAACCAGGACCTCGAAAGGGTGGCAGAGGCGGCCAATCTGTGTGAGTTCTTCGCCCTCAAAATGATGGAGGAAAAGATTGGCGATGAGGATTCCGCCCTTGGGCAGTTCCTCGAGATCCATCAGGTCAGCCTGATGCCAGATTAGTCCGGAATCGTCTGGGCCGGCGAGGAGGTCAAGGCCGTGGGCCGGGCCCAGGGAAGCCAAAGTTTTTAGCAGATCTCCCTCACCCGCGCCGATTTCGAGGATTCCCTTTGAGGCCGGTCCGGCAT
>JBMYJM010000006.1:5000-201136 GCA_049594415.1 Verrucomicrobiales bacterium
CATGCTCTGCCGGAACCCATGGCGCTGGACCCATCAAATATCGCAGCCGGCATTCAAACGGATATCGTCGCGAGGGAAGATCTCGCCGCCAGCATTGCTATCCTGGATGCGGCCCTGTTGATTCGTCTTGGCCACGTGCCGACTGAAATGATCTGGCCCCAGTGGAACAGCGAGGACACCCCGGGTGAAGATGCCCGCGATTTCGATTCCATCGCAAACGACCTGATTCGGGCGGCTTCGCTGACCCCATTCGATATGGGGCGCATCATGGACGAGATGGGACCGAAGAACTGGATCTATCGCGAACTGCGCAAGGCTTATCCGGAAGCAAAGAAGTCAATTTTATCTTACTCAGGCCTTCCAGGCATTCCCGATCCGGCCACCGCGGGAGTCGGCAAACCCGGTGAAGCCTACCCTTACGCTACCGCCATCGGAGCCCACCTCGTCGATCGCGGCTACCTCGAGATGCCCGAAGAACAGTTGGCGGCCCTGTCCCAGATCACACCGGAACTTGAGACCGCCCTGAAGGCTTTCCAGGAAGACCACGGCCTCGACGCCGACGGTGTTTTTGGCCCCGCCTCGTGGCGCTACCTCAACACTAACGCAGCGAGCCGCTTCCGTTCCATTGTGATCAACCTGAACCGCGCCCGCCTTCTTCCTGCTGACTTCGGGGAACGCTACATTCTGGTGAATCTTCCCAGTGCCGAGCTCTACGGTTTCGAGGATCACGATTTCCACACTACCACGATGCGTATCGTCCACGGCAAGGCGGAGAAGGATACCCATCATACTCCCGTGTTCCGGGACGTCATGAAAGAGGTCGTCTTCGGCCCCTATTGGAATGTCCCTCCCAGCATTGCCGAGAAAGAGATTCTTCCAAAAGCACAGGGAGACTGGGGATTCCTGAGCCGGAACCGCTACGAAATCGTGAGCGACTTCAACCCCTACAATAAGGACACCCACCGCCTCTCGCCCCAGAACCTTGAACTGGTAGCGCAGGGACGCCTCTTCTTTCGCCAGCTCCCCGGCCCGACTAACTCGCTGGGACGCGTCAAATTCCTTTTCCCCAACAACAATAATATCTACATGCATGACACGCCGGCGAAGGCCTTATTCGCCCGCTCCAATCGCGACTACAGCCATGGGTGCATCCGGGTAGCCAAGCCCCAGGAACTCGGGGCCTACGTACTCGGAGCCCAGGGATGGACCAGCGAAGAGGTCAAAGAGGCCATGTTCGCCGAATCCCGAAAGAGCGAGCAGGTGGACAAAGACATCAACATTTTTATCGTTTACTTCACCACCTTCCCCCGCCCTGTCTTAGGTGGAAAAATCGTGATGGCTCCCGGGCGGGACGTCTACGACCTCGACCCGATAGATTCAAAAACACTCTCTGCCGTCCTGCCCTGGGTCGAGCCGGACAATCCTACAAGCCCGTCGGATGGTCAATAAAGCTCCAGCTGAGCCCGTCATTTGAGTCGCACCACCGTTGAGCGAGCGCCTTCACTCCGAAGGTCTCGGTGGCGTAGTGTCCGCCGTAGATCAGGTTGATACCGAGCTCCTCGGCCGAGGTAAAGCTCCAGTGCGGGCCCTCGCCGGTAATAAACGTGTCGATCCCGGTCGCTGCCATTTCATAAATCTGGGATCCGGCACCACCGGTGACAACACCGACCTCGCTAACCTGCTCGGGGCCTCCCGGACAACAATGGGCCTTTTCTCCGGTCGCTGCCTCCACCGCGCTGACCAACTCATCAAGGGAAAGGTCGACCTTCGCCCGCAATCCCATCTGAATGCCTTTCCAGGGAGCAAAGGGTTCGGCACTGCTACTGAATCCAAGCGTATCGACCAAGCGCGCGTTATTGCCCAGCTCAGGATGCACATCAAGCGGAATATGCGCGCTGTAAATCGCAAGGCCGTGATCCATAGCCAGCTTCAGTTTTTCATAAACAGCTCCCTCGATTCTCTGAGCGCCCTGCCAGAACATGCCGTGGTGAACCACTAACAGGTCAGCTCCCGTCTCACAGGCCACGCGAATCACAGGAAGGCAGGCATCCACGGCCGCGACAATTTTCGATACCTCTCCGGAATTCTCTAACTGCAGACCATTGAGCGCCTGCGGATAGTCCGGCACCTCCGCGATGTTAAGCCATTCATTTGCTTGATCGACTAATGCTTTCAAACTCGCCATGCCGATCAATAAGCCGATCGATCAAAGTTTGAAATAGAAAACCGCGTAAACCCTCGCCTCCATTTCCTCGACCCGGATGCGCCGCCCGCGAGTGGAATGGCCGTCCCTTCAATTACAACAAGGCGCCCAGGTATTCCCACAGTGCCACATGGACGTTCCGGAATGCGCTACCCTGAGGCAAAAAGTCGATCGTCGAGAATTTGGTGGATTCAGGATCCACCGGTCCCGATCGGAAGTCACTGGGGACTGCAACTGGATCCAGCCCATGCTTACGGGCCTCTTTTAAACCGCGATTCAAATGAAAAGCCGAACTGCAAACCCCGATGCGCTTCCACTCCGGATGCTCTTCGGCCAATGCCGCTACTGCGGCCATCTCTTGCGCGGTATTAGCTGGCTCGGGCAATTCGAGAATCGCTCCCTTTGGAATACCTAAGTCCTGCCAGATTTGCGAGGTATCTGAAGCCAGTGAACGACTTTTATCGGTTTGGAAAATGTTCTGTCCCGTGGCAATCAGCACTCCAACTTTCCCCTCGTGATACAACCTCGCCGCTCGAATCAAACGATCCCCATGAGAACCGGCCGCCGGCAACTCGTTTAGGGGTGTTCGTGCGGACCCTCCGCCCAGCACCACGAGGGCATCCATCTTCTCCTCAATCACTTCGTTCGCAAAATACGGGGATTCCAGCGGGCGAAGCAACATCTCGGCGACCAATCCATTCCCGGCCAGCGAGAACACCACCCATACGACTCCAATTAAGACGCGAACCTGCCGCTTCAACCCCGGCCACACCATCGCAGTAAATCCTGCCAGCCAGAGCCATCCAATCGGCAGTATCAAATTCGCAACCAGCTTACGCGCCGACAACAAGCTGCCGCTGAAGGCGAGCAGGAGGACGACCACCAGAGGCACAATCAGGAGAGGAAGAATTTTTTTGAATCGGCCCTTCATGTAATTTGTGAGACACCAATACGGCAGAATTCGCTTCATCTTTCCACCGTTTTCCCACTCAAAAAGCCGGTGAAAAAAACCGCGTGCGAACCCGCGACCTATCCTCTACCGTCCGCGCATGTTACAGGCAGGCATTGTAGGACTTCCAAACGTGGGAAAATCGACGCTGTTCAACGCGGTCACCAGGACCCGCAACGCGGAGGCGGCCAACTACCCATTCTGCACCATCGACCCCAACCAGGGCGTCGTAACCGTGCCTGATGAGCGCCTCGGTGTGCTTAGCGAAATGTCCGGTTCGCAGAAAGTCATTCCCGCCGCGATCGAATTTGTCGATATCGCCGGTCTCGTTGAGGGGGCCTCTGCCGGCGCCGGTCTTGGCAACAAGTTCCTCGCCAATATCCGCGAAGTTGATGCGGTAGTACAGGTGGTGCGCTGCTTCGAAAACGCTGACATCATTCACGAACTCGGCTCAGTCGATCCACTCCGTGATATTGAGATCATTAATTCCGAGCTCATGCTCGCCGACATGGCCGCCCTCGATAAGCGTCTCGCCTCCCGGGAGAAAAAAGCCAAGACAGGCGATAAGGAAGCTAAGCGTGAGGTCGACCTCATCCAAAAGCTCCTCCCTCATCTCGACGACGGAAAGCCTGCCCTGACCCTTGAGTTGAGCGACGAAGAGAAGCAGGTCCTTCGTGAATTTTTCCTGCTCACCGCCAAGCGCACTATTTTCGCCTGTAATGTTTCCGAAGACGAGCTCGCAGATGCCATTGAAAACCCCGACGCTCACCCGCTCGTGAAAAAGGTTCGCGACTACGCTGCGGAAACTCACGGTGCCGAAGCCATTGTCATTTCCGCCCGAATTGAAGAAGAAATGATCGATCTCGAGCCGGAGGAGGCGACCGAGTTCCTCGCCGACATGGGGGTCAAAGACTCCGGAGTTTCGGCACTGATCCGCTCGGTCTACCATCTCCTCGGTTTGCGGACCTACCTGACCACCGGTGAGAAAGAAACCCGCGCCTGGACGATCACCGAGGGCACCAAGGCCCCGGGCGCCGCGGGAGTCATCCATGGAGACTTTGAGCGCGGCTTCATCGCTGCGGAAGTGGTTCACTATAATGACCTTGTCGAGCTCGGCTCTACCGCCAAAGCCCGCGAAGCGGGCAAGTTGCGCATCGAGGGCAAGGACTACATCATGGAAGACGGCGACGTCGTTGAATTCCGTTTCAACGTCTAAATTGAATTCCTCAGCGCCCGGATCGCCAACGCCAACGCGGCGAGGCATTCAGTCACGAGGAGATGAGAGATGATTCGCTCAGTCTTAGCTCATCGCAGCCTCACGCAACTCGACCGGACGTCACGATCGGAGCGTAGATAAAGCAAATACATTAAGCTTATCCCACACAAACTAACGTCCCAAGTTTCGCAACGTTACGTGTTTTTGCCTCACCTGAATCAGCGACCGGGCGACATTGACTTTCACCTCCCCACACCTAAAGTTTTCTCTCCGTTTGAAAGCGCGTCCCGAAACGGCCCGAATCAGGCGGTAGCTGCCTTCCATGAACATTTCGAAATCCCTTCTCGTCCGGGGCCTGCCGGCGATCGGCTCCGCCTCCTTGGCATTGGCTGCCCTGGGTCTCCCCGTCATTGCTCAGCAGACTGCCCCGCTTGGACCGCGCATCGGAGCGCTGCCAACAGCTCCACAGCCGGCACCCGAATTCGAATTCCCCCAGTCCGAAGCCGTCCAGGCCGACATTTCCGAAATTTCCCTTGATGCCATTGTCAGGGTAGAAGTCGACACCAAGCAGCCCAACTATCGTGTCCCATGGAACATCGGTGGCATGAGCAGCGGAAACGGCACCGGGTTTCTCGTTGGCCCCAATAAATTCCTGACAAACGCCCACGTCGTCAGCAACGGCCGCCTCATTTACATCAAAAAGGTAAACGATCCCAAGCCTTACAAAGCTCGCGTCGTTCATGTCGCCCATGATTGCGACCTCGCCATGATCGAGGTCGAATCTGAGGACGAATTCATGACCGCTTTCTCCGGAGTCGAGCCTCTCTTCATTGGCGAAATCCCAAAGCTAAACACCACCGTAGTCGCCATCGGATATCCCATAGGCGGTGAGCGCATTTCAGTGACACGTGGCGTTGTCTCCCGAATCGACTTTCGCACCTACAGCCATTCAAGCATCGACAACCACCTCACCATTCAGGTCGATGCGGCCATCAACCCAGGTAATTCCGGTGGCCCTGTTCTACAGAATAATCAGGTCGTTGGTGTTGCCTTCCAGGGCTACTCCGGTTCCGTGGCACAAAATACCGGATACATGATCCCGGTTCCGGTTATTGAGCGATTCCTCAAGGACGTCGAGGACGGCTCCTATGATTTCTACGTCGACCTTGCCACCAGCGTCCTTAATATTCTGAACCCCGCCCAGCGCCGCGCGCTCGGACTGCCCAACGACGGCATCGGTGTCATGGTTTCCGATGCCGACGCAGCCGGATCGGCCGGAGGCGTTCTCAAGACCAAGGACGTGCTCCTCTCTATCGACGGCCACCCGATTGCCTCGGACGGCTTCATCGAAATCGAAGGTGAGCGTGTCGACCTCAACGAAATCATTGAGCGAAAATATGCAGGAGACACCGTCGACCTCGAAGTCTGGCGCGACCAGGAGAGAGAAGAAATCACCATCGAACTGAAGCGGTTCATCCCCTATCTCATTCAGGCAAACCAATACGACAATCAGCCCAACTTTGTCCTCTTTGCCGGCCTCCAGTTCCAGCCCATGGACCGCAGCGTGATGGGGTCCCACTCCATCACTAACTTGCGAACCCGCTACCACTTCAACTACTTCAGCCAGGACGAAATTTATAAGGAGCGTCCCCAAGTTGTCATCCTGACCGAGGTGCTGCCCGATTCATCGAACACTCACCTGCAGCCCTTCGTGCAGCAAATCGTCGACACCATCAACGGGAAGAAAATCCGCCTGCTTCAGGACGTCTACGACGCTCTTCACAGCGATGTTGCCGAGGAAGGTCACGAGGAATTCCACGTGATCCGGTTGCTCGGTGAAGGCCGCCCCCTGGTTCTCAAGCGTGACTCAGCCGAGGAAGCCCACGAGCGCATCATGTCGAAATACAATGTCAGCATTGACCACTTTATCGAGGAGCCCGAAATCCTCGAACTGGAAGGTATCGGCATCTTCGAAGAGGCCGAGGAAGAAGCCGGAGCCGACGAGACTACAGAGTCGGACGAACCCGAAGTCGATGGCGCTAAGGAGGCCGCCTGAATTCTCCTCGCCCAACCCATTCAATTTTCTTCTACCATGTCAGCCTTCAAAACACTGATCCTTTCCGTTCTGCTTCCTGCTGGACTCGTCCTTTCGGCAACTGCACAGGAAACCTCCCCTGAAAAGTCGATCGTCCGGGTCAACGCCACCCTGCAGAGCTTTAATTTTCTCCGTCCCTGGGAGAAGGGAGCGCCGACCCCGCGTCGCGGTCTCGGCGCTGTTCTGGGCGGCAATCGCGTTCTCGTGACTGCCGAAATGTGTGTGAGCGCGACCTACCTGGAGCTGGAACATCCTTCCAGTGGTGCCCGCGTCCCCGCCAAGATTTCAGCCCTCGACTACGAGGCCAACCTTGCCATTCTCGAACCCACCCGGGATCCTGCGAAGATTTTCGAGGGACTGCAACCCCTCGAACTCGATTCCTCGACCAAGGCCGGTGATACCCTCGAAGTCTGGCAAATCGAAGACAATGGCAACGGAGTTTCCACCGACGTTGACGTCCTTCGCGTCAACGTTGGCCGCTACTATATTCCGGGGTCGGTTTTTCTGCTTTATCAGGTCAAAGGCTCACTGCAGGCGAGGGTCAACAGCTTCACCCTTCCAGTGGTCAAAGACGGTAAGCTCGCAGGTATGCTTTTGAGCTATTCCTCGAAAGAGCAGACCTCTACCGTCCTTCCCACTCCCATTATTGAGGCGTTCCTTGCCGACAGTGAAGACGGCGAATACCAGGGCTTCCCTAATATGGGAATCGGCTATGCCCAGACCCTCGACGAAACTCTTCGCGAATTCGTCGGCCTCAACGGACAGGGTGGCATCTTTATTCGCCAGATCGCCAATGGCAGTTCTGCTGATAAAGCCGGCCTCAAAAAAGGGGACGTCATCCTCTCGATCGATGGAAATGAAATTGATTCGCGGGGTAACTACGAGCATCCTGACTACGGTAAGCTCAGCTTTTCCCACCTGGTGCGGGGCGGCGCCAAGGCAGGTGACACCGTTGCCGTGGACCTGATCCGCGACGGCGAGCCAATGACGATCGAGGTTAAACTCTCCCGCAAGCCCCCGGAGGACTACCTGATTGACCCCTACATGTTTGATCGCGGTCCCCGTTACATGATTTTCGGCGGCCTGATTTTCCAGGAACTTACCCTCCCCTACCTCGAAAGTTGGGGCGAAGACTGGCCGAACCGGGCTCCTTTCAAGCTCGTCTACGCCAACGCCAACCCAGAATCCTACGAAGAAGAGGGCCGGAAAAAGCTGGTTTTCCTCAGCAATGTCCTCAAAACCCCGAGCACGCTGGGCTACGAATCTCTCACCTCGGCCATTTTGACGGAAGTGAACGGAAAAACGATCACCGATATCCAGGATCTCGCCGATGCACTCAGCGAGACGCCGGAAGGTGGGATTCACACCATCGAATTCAACGATTTCCCAAAAATCATCTATGTGGACGACACCTCCTCACGCTTTGTGAACGAGCAACTCATCCAGTATGGGATCAACAAGCTGGAGCGCCTCGAATAACAAATTCGACAAGGGGGGGCGAAGTGTAACAAGACCCGTTGACATTTCGCTTTGAGCCCCTACAGTTGCGGCCCTTCGCGCGTAAAATCGGTGGTTCCCCCTGATTTACAAGATCGCAGGGCAAATTGCAGGCAGCGCCGGACTTCCGGAAAGCCGCGATATCCAGCTGAAACGAAACATTTTTTAACCGGAAGAGATGAAACGGACATATCAACCATCCAAGCGTTCCCGTAAAAACCAGCACGGGTTCCGTGCCCGTATGTCGACCAAAGCAGGCCGTGACTTGATTAAGCGCCGCCGCCAGAAAGGTCGTAAGCGCCTCATCCCCAAAGGGGCTGAGCTTAAGTATAAGCGCCACACCGTTCAGCACGGCAAGTAACCCTTGCCTGGACTGGTCGGCCGTCGCAGGGACTGAAACAGGCCCCTCCGGATGCCGACTCCGGGACCATGAAACTCCCCCGCAGCAGGCGAATCACTCGCCGGGCGGATTTCCAACGAGTCAGGCAATCCGGTCAATCCATTCGGGGCAAACACCTCGTTTTGGGTTTCCTTGCGGATGACCAACTCGATGAACCTTTCAAATTGGGGCTCATCACCACCCGGAAACTGGGCAACGCGGTCACTCGAAACCGATTTCGACGACTCCTGCGAGGTGTCATTCATCGAACCGGGGAGAAAATCAGGCACGGACACTGGCTTGTCATTATCGCCCGTTACAGCGCGGCGGAGGTCGAGTCCGAGCAACTGGAGAAAGAATGGAAGTGGCTTTTGCACAAAGCAGATCTCACGAAGCCAAAAGAGGAGGCGTGAAGTATGAAGTTTCTTCTCATCCTGCTGGCCCGCTTCTACCAGGTGGTGATTTCTCCTCCCATTCACTTCCTTTGTGGGCCTATCTGTGGATGCCGGTTCGAACCCACCTGCTCGCAGTATTTCATTCAGGCCGTGACGGTCAATGGCGCCTTGCGCGGCACCTGCCAGGGAATCTGGCGCATCTGCCGTTGCAATCCCTGGGGTGGGCACGGCTACGATCCCCCGCCCGGGTGGGAAGAATATGTAGAAAAAAACCCCGATGCCGCGTATGTAGGCCGTCTGGGTAACTCCGGAGAGCCGGACAAGAATTGCAAACACAACCATTTATAGGAGGTCAACTGTCGTGAAAAACATGGATCGTACATCGTGGATCGGGGTATTAGCATGCCTCGGACTGCTGTTTGCATGGGGGTTCTGGAACACCAAGGAAGCGGCCAAGCGTGCCGAAGAGCAGCGCACCCGCGCCGCTGAAGCTGCGGAAACCGCCGCTGCCGAGGAAGCCAACCAGCCTGCTACCGGGGTAGCTACCCCTCCTGAGACCACTGCGGAAAAAGCGGCTCCGGCGACCACCGGTATTCCGAACAGTGAGGTGGTGGAGGAATCCACTCACATTCTTGAGAACGATTTGGTGCGCTTCACCTTCACCAACAAGGGCGGAGGACTTTCCACTGCTGAGCTGAAGAGCTATCCAAAGGACGTTGGGACTGAAGATCTTGTCACCGTTAACGCCGTCGGCAAAGCCGCCGTTGGAACTCTTTCAACGGGACACAATTCTTTCGACACTTCCAACTGGACGGTCACCTCTTCCTCAGACAAGTCACTTTCCTACGAGTCCCGAACTTCAGAAGGGTTTGTCCTGACTAAGACTTACACCCTTCCGGGCGAGGACGAAGACCCCTACCGCATCAAGCTCGCCCTCACGATCAAAAACGCAGCTGATACGCCGCTCGCACTGGAGAACCGCTACCTCTACGCGGGAACTGCTTCACCACTTCACCTCAACGAATGGTCTATGCAGATCGGTATGTTCTGGATGGAGACCGACAGTGACTACGAATACAAGACCGTCGATCACTACGGTGGTCGCAAGGTCATGGGCATCTTTGGAAAGAGCGAGATCCCCTCGGATAAATTCCAGCTCGATTCTCTTAAATGGGCCGGGGTGAATGATCAGTTTTTCACCACGATTGTAATGCCCGAAACGCCTTACGCCGCGGAGTTGTGGGGCAGTCGCATTCCGGTGATCGTGGAAGGAGACGCTGAGAAGTCAGCCGACAAACGCATGGCCGCCTCAGAGGCAGCCATCGGCCTGCCAAAACTGACAATGAATCCCGGCGACCAGCAGTCGCTCAACTTTTTTATCTATCTCGGCCCGAAAGAGTTCGCCCGCCTCAAGGCACTGGGTAACGGCGAGCACGCCGTGATGCACTATGACGAAATTCCTATCTTCGGCTGGCTTTTCGGCTGGGCCATCAAGCCACTAGCCTCCGGATTGATCTGGAGCCTGGTGAAGATGGAGGGCGTCGTCGGCAGCTACGGGGTCGCCATTATTCTGATCACCATCCTGATTCGCCTGCTCATCTGGCCTGTCTATGCGAAGTCCGCCCGCTCTATGAAACGGATGTCGAAGCTGACGCCGATGATGAAGGAGCTTCGTGAGAAGCACGAGGACGATCCGCAGAAGCTCAATGAGGAGACGATGAAGTTGTACCGCACCTACAACATCAACCCTCTCGGCGGCTGTCTCCCCATGTTTATCCAGCTGCCGGTATTCCTCGCGTTCTACCGCATGCTCTGGAGTGCCGTAGAGCTCCGCGGCGAGTCCTTCCTCTGGGTCGACGACCTCGCCCTGCCGGATACTCTCTTCACGCTTCCCTTTGCAATTCCATTCCTCGGAGACGGGTTCAACCTCCTGCCCATCCTCATGGGGATCACGAGTTTCATCCAGATCGCTATCACCCCGAAGACCGGGGACAAGACCCAACAGATGATCTTCATGCTGATGCCGATCATCTTTTTACTCTTCTGCTACAACTTTGCAGCCGCGCTTGCCCTTTACTGGACCATTTCCAACGCTTTCTCCATCCTCCAGACTTGGATCATGAACAAGCTCCCCGAGCCGGAGCTCAAAAAACGCGAAGGTAGTGGCAAAAAGTCCTTCATGCAGCGCATGCAGGAACAGGCCGAAGCCGCCCAGAAAGCGAAAGGCGGCGGTGCCGTCCCTGGAAAAAGCCGTACCTCAATGCCGGGTGAAAAAGGCGAACGCCACACTAAGGGTAGGAAAAAGCGCCGTTGATTCCCACGTCCTCACAAGGCACAATTTTAGCTATGGATCACCTCGAAGTTGCGCAGGAAGTTCTCGATTCCATTCTCGGCTATCTCGGTTTCCCCGTGACCGTGGAAATTGATCGCGATTCCGAGACTCTCAATGTAGCCTCCAGCGATCCAAAGCTTCTCATCGGGCACCACGGTGACCGCCTTGAGGAAATCCAGTACCTGGTGAATCGAATAGTTCAGGATCGTATACCGGACGCCCGCCGCTTCAAAGTCGATATCGACAGTTACCGTGCTGCCCAGGAATACAAGATGGTCGAGGACGCCGAAACGGCAGCCGCCCGTGCGATCGCAACCGGAAGGCCGGTCAAACTGCAGCCGATGAACTCATACCAGAGGCGCCTCATCCACAATCATTTTAAGGAGCATCTCAAAGTGGAAACCTGGAGCCCCACCGACTCCGCCCGACTCAAGCGAGTCTCCATCATTCCTAAAAACGGGGGTGAAACTGGCCCAGATGACGCTTCTTAGGATGGATTTTGTATAAAAGAGTTGAATTTTTTAATTTTTGCGCTATGCGCAAAAGCCTGTACATTCCCCGCCCGTCATTGGGTTTGAACCCCTTAAATCAATCCAACTGCCCTAATTAACCCACTCATGTCTGAAAACGCCCCAAATATTGTCGCGTTTCCTGAACCGGGCAGTCAGGGCAATTCAACCCAGGCAGGAAAAGGATCCAGCATTATGAGAAGTGACCTAGTCGAAGAGGCATCCAAAATCATCCCCGAACCCCCGGTTTTGATCAACCTAGTCTCTGCTCGGGTGAAGCAGCTGAATCTTGGCCGCGCTCCGCTCGTTCAGACAGATCACCGCATGGGCGCAGCAGACATCGCGCTCACCGAAATCATCGAGGGGAAAATCGCCGTCGACGAAGACGAAGATTGATCAAGTAGGCGTTGAACGCCGCGAATCTTCTACTCCGACGCCGCCCTTTCCTTGCAGAGACGCTGGCGGCGTTTTAGTTTCACGACACCCCGGCCATTCCGGCGCGGGGTTTTTCGTCGACTGTCGCCATGTCTCTATTCAAGGTCAGCTCTGAATTCAGCCCGCAGGGAGATCAGGAGCAGGCCATCGCCAAGCTGACCAAGTCGCTGCTTGCCGGAAACCAACATCAGACCCTGCTGGGCGTCACAGGTTCAGGAAAAACATTCACCGTGGCCAATGTCATCGCTGCGCTCGACAAGCCGACCCTGGTGATGTCTCACAACAAAACGCTGGCAGCACAGCTCTACAGCGAGCTGAAGAGTTTCTTCCCAGAAAACGCGGTCGAGTATTTCGTTTCCTACTTCGATTACTATCAGCCTGAGGCCTACATCCCCCGGACTGACACCTATATCGAGAAAGATTCATCCATTAACGATGAGATTGAACGCCTCCGCCTCTCGGCAATGAGTTCTCTGCTCACCCGAAAGGACGTCATTGTCGTGGCCAGCGTTTCGTGCATCTACGGCTTGGGATCACCCGAAGATTATCAGAATATGATGGTCCCGGTGAAAGTCGGTCAGGAAGTCGACCGCGACGAATTCCTCAAAGATCTCGTCGCGATTCTCTACGAACGAAATGACATCGACTTCTCCCGCGGCAAATTCCGCGTCCGTGGCGATGTTGTCGAGGTTTATCCTGCCTACCTCGAAGAAACGGCGATCCGCGTGGAGTTTTTCGGCGATGAGATTGATCGCATTACCGAGATCAATCCGCTTACCGGCACCTCACGTTCTCAACTTGAGAACACCACTTTCTACCCCGCCAAGCAATTCGTTACTCCCAAGGACAAGATGAACAAAGCGATCAAAGCGATCCGGGAGGAAATGAAAGAACGCATTGAGGTTTTTGAAAAGAATCAGCAATACCTTGAAGCCCAGCGCATCAAGCAGCGCACCGAATACGACATCGAGATGATGCAGGAAATGGGTTTCTGCCAGGGCATCGAGAACTACTCCCGCCACCTCACCGGTCGGCCTCCGGGCGCCAAGCCCGGCACCCTGCTCGACTTTTTTCCCAACGAGTTTTTCACGGTCATCGATGAGTCGCACGTCAGCATCCCGCAAATCGGCGGTATGTACGAGGGCGACCGGTCACGCAAGCAGACCCTCGTCGACTTCGGATTCCGTCTCCCCAGCGCCCTCGACAACCGCCCCCTCCGATTCGACGAATACATGGGCGCGACCACCCAGCGCCTCTACGTCAGCGCGACGCCGGCAAAGTTTGAGATCCAGAACTCGACGGTCGGAAACAAGGGCTACATTCCGCATCAGCGAAAGAAAATTGGCGAAGACGAGCTCGTCCCGGAACGCCTGCCCCGCATCTCCGGCAGCAAGCAGCCCATCGATTCCTTCGATGCCGCAACCAGGGGAAAAGACCTCATTGTTGAACAGATCATTCGCCCGACCGGCCTGCTCGATCCTATCCTGACGCTGCGTCCCCTGAAGGGCCAGATTGATGAAACCATCGAGCTCTGCCGCCAGCGCATCGAGAAAGGTGAACGCGTCCTTGTCACCACGTTGACCAAGCGAACGGCCGAAGACCTCACCGACTACCTCCGCAACGTCGGCCTCAAGGTCCGCTACATTCACGCCGACGTTGATGCCATAGAACGAGTTGAAATCCTTCGCAGCCTGCGAGCTGCCGAAATCGATATTCTGATCGGTATTAACCTCCTCCGGGAAGGCCTCGACCTGCCCGAAGTCAGCCTGGTCTGCATTCTCGACGCTGATAAAGAGGGCTTCCTCCGCAGTGAAACCAGCCTGATCCAGACGGTTGGGCGCGCCGCCCGTCATGTGAATGGTGAAGCGGTTCTCTTCGCCGATACCGTGACTGATTCCATCCAGAGCCTCATCAACATCACCGAGTACCGCCGTCGGGTACAGCAGGAGCACAACGAAAAAAACGGCATCACTCCACAGAGTGTGAAACGCGGCGCGCAGGAGACCCTGAAACTCTATTCAGGTGGCAAAGCAGTCGAAGATTCTCTCGTTGCTGATTCCGGGAAAGACATCGACACGCTTGCCGTCATCAGCGAACTCGAAGAGGAAATGCAGGAAGCTGCCAGCAAGCTCGAATTTGAGAGAGCGGCCCTTATCCGCGACCAGATCAACAAGCTGAAGAAAGAGGCAGGAGAAAAACCGCTCCCGGTGAAAAAGAAGCGTCTTCGCAAATAGACGATCACCGAAGGCCGGAAGCGACCAGCACCTCCCACCCGATCCACATGATCGCCAAGTCGATGATAACGTGACTGATGTAGGCGCCCCACATGCTGTTGGTGCGATGGTAGATCCAACTCCAGACCGCCCCTCCGATCCCTACACAGGAACCAAGGATGAACCCCCAACCAAGTGAGAAGAACTGACTCAGCACCACAATGTGGTGGGCCGCAAAACCCGCTGCTGCCAGGGCGACAGCTGCTCCAGCCGGCATGAGACGCCGTGCATTTCCAAACACGAACCAGCGCCAGTAAAACTCTTCCAGTCCCGCGTGGAGAAATGAGATAAAGAGCGCGAACAAGAGGTAGTGATCCGCGACACCAAGTCCGACAATTCGCTCCGAAATCTGAACCACATTCTCCCCGACGACAGCTCCCAGGGGCGTGCCTTTGACGAGGTAGATCAGCAGCGCCGTCACAGCGATCCCAAAAACCGTTCCCTGCAACAAAGAGGCTTTGTGCCGTCGTTTCAGGGTCTTATCGACCATCGGTTCCTTGAGAATCCAGAGGGTCGTAATAACAGGCCAAAGCAACAGGTTCAGCTTGGCAAGCACATAAAAACCATTCCCGAACGCCGTCCCCGGGAAGAGGACGAAATAAAAAAATGAAGCTGCCAGGGGCAACACAAGGGCTGGGAGAAGGACAGCCCATCGGCGGCCGCGTTTTGAGTGAGTTTGGGGCTTGGAATCGTTCATGAGAGCACTCTGCCTCTGCGGAATTGTCTCTCAAATCATTATTTCCGATCTTGTGATCGACAGAAACGATGGCAATATTTCACTCCAACTCTAAAGTTAAGTTATCTTAATAAACTAACTCAAATCCCTCAAAACCATGGCAGCCATCGTTGCAACGAACCTCAAGCGCGGACAATGCATTTCCTACAAGGGGGAATCCGGCAAAGTCCTCAATCTCGAGCACCGCACGCCCGGTAAAGGCAACGCGCTTATCATGGCGACGATCCGTTCTTTCACTACCGGCAAGACCAAGGACATTCGCTTCGCATCGAGCGACAAGGTGGAAATCGTTCCGGCCGACACGATGAAAGTGGAATTCAGCTATTCCGACCAGACTGGCTACCACTTCATGGATACGACGACTTACGACACCATTACGTTTCAGGAAGAGTTCGTCGCTGACAGTAAGGACCTTCTCATCGACGGCCTCGCTGTTGACATTCAATACGTCGACGGCAAACCCGTTTCCCTCGATCTACCCGCCAACATCGAGATGGAAGTAACCGAGTCTGCCCCCGGCGTTAAAGGCGACACCGCGACCTCTGCCACCAAGGAAGCCACCTTGGAGACCGGGCTGCTCATCCAGGTACCTCTCTTCATCGGCCCCGGCGACCGCATCAAGGTCAGCAGCGAAGATAAAAAATACGTCGGCCGGGCTTAATCCCTGCCCCAACATCCTGCCGTGGCCCGCAATAGATCGAAGAACAAGCGAAGCAGGAGCCGGCGCCCGGCCCCACGCCACGGCTTGTCGGCCTTTACCGCTACCCCTTCGGGAAGCGTTGCTTTCTTCAGCGAAATCGCCGGTTCAAAGATTACGAAGTTTTTTACCGGCCTGCTTCTTCTGCCGGTCTGCTGGATTCTTCTCGAGACGTTCCTTGTCCTTCTGAAAGCTGACACGCTGGTGGGAGAATACTGGAGATCCAAGGAGTTCCTCGCCTTCGGCCTCGCCAGTCTTGTCTGGATCATTCTCTTCTTTGCCTGGCGCACCCGGGCCATGATGTGGCTCTACGTTGCCGGACACGAACTCACCCATGCCCTCTTTGTCCTGCTCTTCCGGGGAAAGGTTTCCAAAGTGCACATATCATCCGAGGGCGGCCACATCCTGACCAACCGCAACAACTTCATTATTTCCCTGTCGCCCTACTTCTTCCCGTTTTACACCGCGGTCGCGATTCTCGGATGGACGATTGCCGAATGGGTCATCAAGGACGCAGGCACTCTCGATCCCCTGTGGCTATATGCCCTCATTGGATTCACCTGGATGTTTCACCTCACCTTCACCATCTGGATGATCGGCAGGGAACAGCCGGATGTGGATCAGAACGGAAAGCTCTTTTCGTTCACTACCATTTTTATCGCGAACATGCTGCTGATCTGCACCATGCTTATCGTGGCTTCACCCACAGCTACCTTCAAAGGCTTTGGTCTCTCACTATGGGCAAACGGGCAGACCTTCTTTGTCCGCCTTACTGAGTCGGCTCGGGAAATGTACGAGGTGCTCCTGTCTCGGTAGCCTCGCCATCCTCCCCCACCTCAGGCTCAGGCTCATTAAGTTCCAACAGCAGGACGTAGGCGTCGCGATAGCGGGGCGAATAGGCCAAGGCATCCATCACATGACGCTTGGAGCGCTCGGCATTATCCGGTTGCAGGACCTTGGCAAGTCGGTAATTCACCTCCGAAGGGTTGGTCGGTGACAAGCGAAGCGATTTCTCGAAGGAACTGACCGCAGCTTCGCGTTCATCGAGTGCTGCATAGGCACAGCCACTGCAGTAATGGGTCCGCTCAAGGAAAGGATTGATTGCCGTGCTGCGACCGGCGTTGGTGATAATACTCCCCCAGTTCTCTGTCTCAAATCCCACGTCGATGAGCCGATTGAAAGAATTGAAGGCCTCCGACGAAATTGAAGCAATCTCCTCCAACGCCGCAAGCTCGCCTTCCTTGTCATCCATTTTGCGATAGGCCATCGCCTTCATCCCGTAGCCATTGCCGGGGCCAGTGTAATCCGGGAGGAGATCAATGAGGCGATCCGCAGACTGCACCACCATCTTCCAACGCTCCTGCTCGATTAACTGCTCCAAGTGAGTCTGCAGTGCCCAGAAGTTTCGCGGGTTCTTTTTCAGGAAAGAAGCCACAGCAAGCATGCTAACCGGATTAACTTCATCCTGTTCCGGCACGGTCCAGTCGACGTCCTCTCCGAAATCGATTGCCATCTGGTGGACTCCTTCCAGAAACGCAACTTCCAACTCTTCCATAGGAACCGTATGGACTGCGATAGCATCGTTGATGAGCATGCCGTCTGCCAGGTCGCCGAGAATACCCCGCAACGCCTCCATGCCGTAGTTCTCCACAATAAACTCCACCACCAACATCGACTGGTAGTAGGCAAACATAATGTGCTGCCCGCTCTTTGCCTGAAAGAACGCCTGGCTCATCTCACTGATCGGCGTGAGCGCCTGCTCTTCAATGATCATCTCCCGATACGAAGGGGTCATCGATTGTCCCCAGAGCGGGTTGCGCTGAATCTCTTCGTAAACCGAGATGCCCTCGCTCAGCCAGCGCGGCATTTTGTTCTTAGTCGCGGTCAGGGTGACCACGTGGCAATACTCATGCCACAGTGTCGCTTCCCAGTTATTCTTTCCGGCTGTGACACTACCGGGGCTGTTCATCGTCACCACGGATCCGAAGCAAACTCCCAGCAGCCCCTGTCCGCCAAGCGAACCGAATGACCGGATCGCAAAGTCCTGTTGGTTGGGGTAAAACTCGACCAGGGTGGGCTCCTCTATTTTGAGACCGTATTTCTCCCCAAGTATTTGTTTTGCTTCGGTCAGGATTTCAATAACCCGGTCTCCGTAAATAGCCGCTTCCTCAACCGGCATGCGAATGATGAAATCATCGGTCTCAACTGAAGCGAAGCTTTCAATCTCTTTTCTGAGGATCTCGAGGTTATAGGCGAGGACATTGTATTCGTCCGCTTCACCCACCTGCGCAGCAAGCGGCCAGGCTTTTTCAACTTCACCCAAGCGAAGGTAGTCGAGAGCTAGTTGCAGCTTCGACGGGAGAAAGTCAGGATCCATTTCAAGGGCCCTCAATTGGCTGCTGGCACCTTCACGGTATCGATATTTTCGGGAAAGCACCCGACCGATGAGATAGTCGATCTCGGGGTTGCCTGCCCAGACAAAGAGGGCCTGATCCCGAAAACTATTGAAGCTGGCCTCGTCGTTGAACTCCAGTTCCGCCAACACAGCCCGGTAGGCAGCCGCCCTCGGCTCGAGCGGATTCACCTTCTCAACCAAGTCGAGAATTCCCTTGGATTGCTCGAAAAGCTCAAAGTTAATGGCAGCTTCCGCCTGAAGAAGAAGCGCTCCCGTGTGAAGGGGAGCCGCTTCGATCACCTTACCGAGGTAGCGCTCTCCCGCTTCGCGGTCGTCGGGGAGAAAGGCCCGCGCCAATCCGAAGAGCAAATCGGGATTATCGGGCTCCAACTTTAAGCCTCCCTGAAACTCGGAAGCAGCTCGACCGTAGTCGTCTTTCTTCAACGCAAGCTCTCCAGACGCAAGATACGCATCGACCATACCGTCAGGGATGTTCTTTCCCTTCGCTTTGGCCGCCTTGGCCTGCCCGTAGTATTTGTCTAACACCACACCGGGATCAGCTCCCAGAACAAGAGCGGCCTGGCCAAGTTCAACGTAGTCACGAGGCGTTCTTTCGCGAGTCGGCACCGCAGAGGCAGCGCGATTGATTCCAGCAAGCATCTTAGCCGCCTCTTCCTCACGCCCAAGACGAGTGAACAGCTCATGCGCTCTCAACAGAGCCCCAAGGGCCTCGGGGAACAGGTTCGTCGTCGCAATCGCCTCGTCCACGGCATCATCGTAGCGACCGATATTTTCAAGGGCCTGGAAACGAAGAGTCCGCCATTCCCAGGAAGGTTGACCACGACTCAGCGAATAGTCGCAGATCTGAATGACAAACTCGTAACCGCCCTGCTGAAAGATCTGGCGAACGCGCGGCAGGTTGTCCTCGTCGTAAAAGCGCTTGTAGTCCGCCTGGCCAAACGCGGTTCCTGCTGCTGCAAAGAGGGAAAGGCCCACAATGGCCCGCAGGACGGTCGGCCGGAGGCAATCGAGGAGGATCATCACGAATAATGAACCCGAAAACCAACCGCTGGTAAAGCACGCGAACCGGTCCCAATCCGCCTCTGCGTCGCAGAAACCCCGAAAGACCATGGAAATTATCTACTCCCGCCCTTTCCTCTCACCTTGCAAAGCACGCCGCGACACGCTTTCATGGACATTACGTTCTATCTTGATTGATCCCGAAACAGAAACCTCTGAGGAGACAAACCCGCTCGCTCCCTCCGCAGAATCCGAAGTCGAAACCGCTTCGGAAGAGACCCCTGCGCCCACCGAAGAGTCAACGCAGGAATCCGGCGAGCTTGTCGAAGGAGAAACTCGTTCCAGGGACACCACCGCAGAGCCGAGTGGCGATGGCGAGCCGATGCCCAGTTCCGAAGTGGCCGATTTTCTCTACAAGGTCGAACTCGACATTTTCGAAGGTCCCATGGACCTGCTGCTCTACCTGATCAAGCGCGACGAAGTCGACATCTACGACATCCCGATTGAGAGCATCACCAAGCAGTATATGGCCTACCTTGAAACCTTCAAGATGCTCAATATCGGGCTCGCCGGTGAATTCCTCGTCATGGCGGCCAACCTTTGCTACATCAAGAGCCGCATGATGCTGCCCAAGCACGTGCAGCCACCCGAGGACGATGCTGATGAGGAAGATCCGCGTTGGGACCTGATCCGCCAACTGATCGAATACAAGAAGTTCAAAGAGGCCGCCAACTATCTCGGCAACCGCGAGTCCGAGGAGCAGGACCGCTTCAAGCGCAAGCCGGATAAGATTGAGACCAACGAGGACGAAACGCGTCCCCTCTCCGAAGACGTCGGTATCTTTGATCTCATCCGCGCCTTCCAGAATATCGTCGACCGCTTCCAGGACGAGGGCCTCGGCGAAATCATCGACGACTCTTTCACCGTCAGCGACAAGATCGACCACCTGCTCGAAACGGTCGAACCCGGTCAGTTAATGTCCTTCACAGCGCTCTTCAAGGACGCGACCAGCAAACACGAAATGATCGTGACTTTCCTCGCCCTGCTCGAATTGATGAAGCTTAACTTCTTCCGCGTCCGCCAGAAGGTGATTCTCGGGGAAATTGAGCTACAGAGAAACGAACAATAGCGCTTGAGAATCCGCTTTAAATTCGTCAAATCCGCTGCAGCTTACCTGCCTGCCCGAAAGCCCCTTTTGATACGCGTCCCCTATGGAGTTAATCCACATCATTGAAGCCCTGATCTTTGCCGCACCCGAACCGATCTCGTCCGCCGAGATCGCCAAGGCGGTGCGTCGGGCGGCAACTGATCACGACGCTCCTTTTGCCCGCGAACTGGAGAGCATTTCTCAGAAGAAAATCGAGAACTCCATCGCCGAACTCGGCGAACGGCTCGACCAGAGTGGCAGCCCGATTGAGCTGCAAGAGGGTGCCAGTGGCTGGCGATTCGTAACCCGTAACGACTATGCCGACTGGATCCGTGCGCTTCTCCCCGAGATGCGCCCGGAAAAACTGAGTCCCGCCGCTCTCGAAACCCTTGCCCTCGTCGCTTACCGCCAACCGATCACCAAGGCTGATATCGAAGCGGTGCGAGGTGTCTCTGTCGATGGCACCATCCAGAAATTGATGGATCGCGGCCTTATTTATGTGGGTGGGCGAGCGGACCTGCCTGGACGCCCCATGCTTTACGAAACGACCGAAGACTTCATGGAGCACTTCGGCGTCAAAGATCTCGAAGACCTCCCCAACGCCGACGAACTCCGCAAGGTTGATTTGCCCACCGCCGAATCCGAAGAGGAGAAAGAAGGCGAAGGTGAAGAGGCTGCTGAGGGCGACACTCCCGCCGCCGAAGGTGAGGAAGCACCGGCTGAAGATACTCCCGGCGAAGAGCCCGCAGAGGAAGAAACCCCGACCGAACCCAAAACCGAGATCACCCTCGACATCGACCTTGGTTTCGACGAAGAAGAGGAACCCGAAGAAGACACTCCCGAAGCGGAGGACGTAGAAGAAGTCCGCGAAGAGGAAACCTGATTTTTCCCGACCATGAGCCTCGACGACCTGCGCCAGAAAATCGACACCATCGACACCGATATCATTCGGTTGCTGAATGAGCGCGCCGACATCGTGCACGAGATCGGTGTTGTGAAGAAACGCGATGGCCTGGAAATCTACGCGCCCGAGCGCGAAGAGAAACTGCTCCGCAAGCTCTGCGAGAAAGGCGAAGGAGGGCGACTGCCCGACACCGCCATCCGCGCAATCTACCGCGAGATCATGTCCGCCGCCCTTGCCCTGGAAGAAGATCTCAAGATCGCCTACCTCGGGCCCGCAGGCACTTGGACGCACCAGGCCGCCCTCGGCAAGTTCGGCCACAGCGTCGAGCTGATCCCCCAGCCCAGTTTTGCCGACGTCTTTGACCACGTCGAGCGCCGCATTGCCGACTACGGTGTGGTCCCGATTGAGAACTCCACTGAAGGCGCGGTGACACACACACTCGATCTCTTTGCTGATTCTCCACTCAAGATCTACGGCCAGGTCATGATGCCAATTGAGAACAATCTCATGGCCAACTGCCCGCGTGAGGAAATCAAGAATATCTACAGTCACTCTCAGGTCATCGCCCAGTGCCGTGGCTGGCTTGGAAAGAATTTTGGTGACATCCAGGCGATCGAGATGTCCAGTTCCGCCGCCGCCGCTGAGGTGGCCGCTCAGGAAGAAGGTGCTGCTGTGTTAGGCGGTACACTGCTGGCTGAGCTTTACGGCCTCAACGTGTTGGAAACCTCCATCCAGGATATCGCGACCAACACGACTCGCTTTCTTGTCATCAGCCACAAGACCTGCCCGCCCACCGGCAAAGACCGCACTTCGGTAATGTTCTCCGTGAGGGACGAGCCCGGCTCTTTGCATCGCGCTCTCGAACCTTTTGAGGAATTCGAGATCAACATGTCCAAGATCGAAAGTCGCCCTTCCAAGCGCCGCGCCTGGGAATATTACTTTTTCGTCGATGTGGCTGGCCACTGCGGGGACGAAGCCCTCAAAGATGTGATCAAACAGCTCGAGAAACACTGCTCGTTTGTGAAGGTGTTAGGGAGCTATCCGGCGTAGACTGGCGTCTCCAGGAGTTGAGGAATTTAGGAAAGTTGGCGTCTAGGTGCGAATTCAGACGCGAGCCCTAAACACCTGAAAAACTAAACCCCTAAAAATCTCGTGAGCGACTCGGTCGTCTACTCTTCCAACTCACGGTCGATGCGAATGATGTACTCGCCGTCACGCTGGAGGGCGAGTCGATCGCGAGCCACGTTTTCGAGGTATTCGCGATCGGTTTTGAGGAGGCGATGCTCCTGGCGAAGTTTTGCTGCATACCCGTTCTTGCCGTCGCGAATCTGGGTGAGCCGATTGATTTCTGAATCAAGCTCAGCCTGCCGATCGAGCTCGGGTCCAAAAAGCTTGTAGACCGCGAACGCGAGCAACACGTAGATGACGACTTCCATGACCCGGGACAACCGGCGCCAAATAGGTGGTCGCGGGGGGCCTCCCTCTCCTTTGATTTGAAGAGGGAGATCGAGGTTGTCTTGAAATTCCGGGTCGCGCATAGTCTTGGGTGCGATCCCGGCGGCTGCGCTTAGACACGCATTTTGCCGCCGTAGATGGCGTCATCACCCAGCTCTTCCTCAATGCGGAGAAGCTGGTTGTATTTGGCGATACGATCGGAGCGGCTCAGGGAACCAGTCTTGATCTGACCGGCGTTCGTTGCCACGGCGATGTCCGCGATAGTGCTGTCTTCAGTCTCACCGGAACGGTGGCTGATGACGGAGGTGTAACGGTTTTCTTTGGCAAGCTCAACGGCGTCAAGTGTCTCGGTGAGAGAACCGATCTGATTAACTTTCACGAGGATAGAGTTGGCCACTCCGAGATCGATACCCTTCTGAAGGAAAGAGGAATTGGTCACGAAGAGGTCGTCACCGACAAGCTGGGTCTTCTCACCAAGCTTCTCGGTGAGGATTTTCCAGCCGTCCCAGTCGTTCTCGTCACAGCCATCTTCAATCGAGATGATCGGGAACTTCTTTTGAAGCTCAAGGTAGTAGTCAACGAGTTCCTCAGCAGTCTTCTCGGAGTTGTCAGACTTATGGAACACGTATTTGCCCTTCTCCTTGTCGAAGAACTCAGAGGAGGCGACGTCGAGGGCGATAAAGATTTCTTCACCAAACTTGTAACCGGCTTTCTCGACAGCCTGGCCGATCACGCCTAAAGCGTCGTCAGCAGACTCGAGCTTTGGAGCAAAGCCACCTTCGTCACCCACTGCCGTGGAAAGACCTCGGTCGTGAAGCACGCTCTTGAGGGCGTGGAAGATCTCAGCACCCTGACGAAGAGCCTCACGGAACGAAGGAGCACCCTTGGGCACGATCATGAACTCCTGAAAATCGATCGGAGCGTCAGAGTGAGAACCACCGTTGATGATGTTCATCATCGGAACAGGGAGAACCTTGGCGTTAGGTCCGCCTAGATACTTGTAAAGAGGAAGGCCGAGCTGGTTAGCTGCAGCGTGGGCAGTCGCGAGAGACACACCAAGAACGGCATTAGCGCCGAGTTCCTTCTTGTTGGGTGTGCCGTCGAGCTCGAACATCACTTTGTCGACGATAGTCTGGTCAGTCGCGTCGATTCCGAGCAGCTCTTCGCTGATCTTTTCATTCACGGCAGCAACCGCCTTGAGAACTCCTTTACCAAGGTAGCGGTCCTTGTCACCGTCGCGGAGCTCCCAAGCTTCGTGTTCTCCGGTGCTGGCACCGCTCGGAACAGCCGCGCGTCCAATGGCGCCGCCTTCCAGTTCCACATCCACTTCAACCGTCGGGTTGCCGCGGGAATCAACAATTTCGCGTCCGCGAACGTTAGTGATCGTCGTTTCAAGCATGACTATATCTCGTTAAGTTTCCTATTATTTAAGAAATCTTCAATATTAAAAAAGCTAAGGTTATGGCGATTCAACCTGAGACCTCGCGCAGCGGTAAGCGATACCGCTGGAAATGCAAGCGCCAACAATGAAACAGCTTATTCCGCCGGCTCCTCGCCTGAAATCATGTTACGAATAAACCCGTCCGGAATCACTTCCATTTCCCTAAGGACCAGAAGAACAATGAGGCCGAGAATAGTAAAAACGAGGTTCACGTAGCCGATCATCATGCCAACGGCGCCGAGGGTCTGGCCTGGCGCGGGCTGAACCGGGCTGTGCCTCGCCTTGGATCCAGCCAGGTGGCCGAAAATGATCGCGATCGGGGCAAAAAGGGGGCTAACGCAGGTCACAATACCAAGAACTGCAGAAACCATCGAAATCGCACCAAATATGGGAGAGGGCACAGCGCCGCGTTCGCCTTCCTCAATATCGTCGGATTCGCTGGATTCGGGCTCAACTTCCGACGGTTTGACCTGGGCAACGCCTTCACTGGCAAATGCCGGCTGCAATTCTCCGGCTTCGGAGTCGGGCTTCACCTCCTCATCGTCGCGAGGTGGGACTGGCTGTGGACCGGTGTAGCGCGCCGGAGCTTCGGGGGCATCCTTAGCTGAAGGGGAACTTCCCGAAGCCGCTGGAGCACTATCCGGTGCTGATTCAGGGAAGTAGATTTGCGCGGAGCAGACCGGGCATTCAACAGAGGTGCCGAAAAAGGTCTCGTCTCCAGATACTTTCTGCCCGCATTTGGAACATGCCACTTTGATCGTCGCCATGGTAAATCTCTAGGTCGCGAAGCCACTTCCCGCATCCGCAGTGCCACAGTCAAAGCCGATTCCTAAAGCTCTGCAAACAAAAAGCTGCCTGCCTGCCCCGTCACGCGAATCGACTTGATGTGAGGGGGCGACAGGCGCAAGATAATAAAGAGAGATGAAACCTGTTCTCAGCACCCTTGCTCTGATCGCCTTGTTGGCGATATCCACTTCGTGTACCACCACCAAAAGCGAGACGACTGCAACAGCGCCCATCGACACCTCAGTGTCTTCTCTCAAGAACACGAGGGCCGCCGACAAAGCGAAAACACCCTACACCAAGTATCCATTCGACTACTGCGCGGTGAATCGAACGCCCTTCAGCAAGCGCCCCGTGAAACACCGCAGGATCTACAAGGGGCAGGAAGTCCTCTTTTGCTGCACGCCTTGTGTCAAAGCATTCGACTCATACCCGGAAGCTTTCATCGGCCATATCGTGGCAGCTTCGGGGCACTCACTTCGGTAGTTTCTCCCGGAAACGACGGAAGGTGCCACCGAAACCGGTTGAGTGGCTGACCTGACCCTGTTTCACCTTCGAGGGCGAGAGCCTAGTCCTGTTCTTTGACCTCGGCGTCAATCACGTCGCCTTCGGCTTCTTTTTTCTTTCCACGTCCGAAGACGGCACCGATATCCACCCCAAAGTAGGCGAGGCAGCTGATCAGCAGGCCGGTGGCGACAGCTTCGTCGAGGGCCCCGACTACAGGAATGAAGTCGGGAACCGCAGAAGGAGCCAGAAGCACCAGGACACTGAAAAGTCCGACTCCGGATACGATAACACCAGTGAGGGGATTCTTTTTTCCCTCATCTTCGGGCGGAGGTATTTGCTCTTTTTCCATGGTTTGCATTGTCAGGTTTGGCCCTCGAAATCGCGACTACAATCCGGTTTCAGATTTATAACGTATTCACACTTGGGAGACTTTGTGAAATTTTTCACAAAGTCGCCTTGAAACTCTAATCGGGCGCACCGATAATCCGAATTTTTGGCGTCTTTCCGAGGGATGCTGGGAAATACCTGCCATGGCGAACACAAGCAAAGAACTTGAGATTCAGGACTCCGCCGCTCGCGCTGCACAACTCGCTGGTGCTGAGTTGGAAGGATACCAACAGACCACCGAAGATCTAGTCGGTGAAAAGCTCGTCCTGAACATGGGGCCATCGCACCCGGCAACCCATGGCGTGCTTCGCCTCATCCTCGAACTCGACGGCGAAGAGATCACCAAAGCTGACCCGGATGTCGGCTTTTTGCACCGCGGTGACGAAAAAATCGCCGAAAACATGCAATATAACCAGTTCGTCCCCTACACCGACCGACTGGACTACCTTGCTCCCCTGGCCAACAACGTGGCCTACGCCCTCGCTGTCGAGAAATTGATGGGTTGGGAGCTCCCCGCCCGGGGTCAGACCGTTCGGACCATTTGTTGCGAACTGGCCCGCATTTCCGCCCACCTCCTCGGGATTGGAGCCTACGCCATGGACGTGGGGGCAATGACGGTCTTCCTCTACACTTTCACCCAGCGTGAGACTATTTATAATTTGAGTGAACAACTCACCGGCGCCCGCTTCACGACGAGCTACACCCGCGTCGGCGGCCAGACTCGCGACATTCCCGAAGGTTTCCTCGAAAGCCTCTCCAAGTTTTGCGACGAAGTCCTGCCCTGCATCGATGAAGTTGATACGCTACTGAGTCGGAACAAGATCTTCCTCGACCGTACCCGAGACATCGGTGTGATTAGCAAAGAAGACGCCATCGCCTGGGGCCTCAGCGGTCCCAACCTCCGCGGATCAGGCATTGAGCACGATCTGCGCAAATCCAATCCCTACCTCGATTACGAGCGTTTCGATTTCGACGTCGTTGTTGGTTCCTCCGGTGACTGCTATGACCGCTACCTCGTACGGATGGAGGAGATGCGCCAAAGCGTTCGTATCCTCCGCCAGTGCATCGCAGACATGCCTGACGGCCCGGTTAACGTTGCCGACACCAAGGAAATGCTTCCCGACAAGGATCGCGTCCTCATGAGCATGGAAGAGCTCATTCACCACTTTATTCTCGTCACCCAGGGCCTCGACGCTCCGGAGGGCGAAGTCTACTTCGGGGCCGAAAACCCGAAGGGAGAGCTCGGATTTTTTATTCACTCGAAAGGCGGAGGCGTCCCCTACCGCATGAAAATCCGGAGCCCCTCTTTCATTAATCTCAGCATTCTTCCGCAGCTTCTCGAGGGATCTATGATGAGTGACACCGTCGCCATTCTCGGATCACTCGACTTCGTGATGGGCGAATGTGACCGCTAAAGTTGATCCCACGAAACGCGTTTTAAGGCTAACACAGCAACATGGCTCTCGAAGTCCCTCCAGAACTCGAAAAAGAAATCGATGAGCGCATCACTCACTACCCTGTGAGCAAGCGCTCCGCAGTCCTTCCTGTCCTCCACGCTTTGCAGCACCACTTTCGATTCATCAACGAAGAATCCATTGAGTGGGCCGCCGCCAAGCTTGAGCTCGAACCTATCAAGGTTCTTGAAGTCGTTTCTTTTTACCCGGGCATTCGCCAGAAAGCCCCCGGCAAGTATCACATCCGCGTCTGCCGCACGCTGAGCTGCGCCATGGCAGGCAGCTACGACCTAATGGATTCCATCTGCGAAAAAGCCGGAATCGACCGCTCCGGAGTCACTCACCACGACCCTGTCGCGCTGAGCGAAGACGGAAAATTCAGCGTCGAATTTGCTGAGTGCCTTGCCAGCTGCGGCACCGGTCCTGTCTGCATGGTCGAAGACGATTTTCACGAAGCGGTCACCGACGTGGACGCCCTCCTCAGCCAATACAAGTGATCCATGAGCCAAGTTAAATACATTGCCGGCAAAGAGCCTCACGCCAACGAGAGTCGCGTGGTCTTCAAGAACGTGGATCGTGAGGACTGGGACCAGTCCATCGAGACTTACATCAAAGATGGTGGCTATGAGCAGCAGCAGAAGGCCTTCAAGATGGAGCCGGGCGACATTACCGAAGAGGTAAAAAAAGCCGGTCTTCGCGGTCGCGGCGGCGCCGGTTTCCCAGCAGGAATGAAGTGGAGCTTTCTGCCGCCTAACAACGACAAGCCGGTCTATCTCATTTGCAACGCAGATGAATCTGAGCCCGGCACTTTCAAGGACCGCTACATCATTCATCAGGACCCACACCAACTCATCGAGGGCATGGCGATCTCATGCTTTGCCGTAGGTGCCAAACTGGCCTACATTTACATTCGCGAAGAGTTCCCCGAAGGAGCTAAAATTCTCGAAACTGCGATCGATGAGGCCCACGAGAAAGGATTCCTCGGCAAGGACATCCTCGGCACCGGATTTGATCTCGAAATTTACGTGCATCGCGGGGCCGGAGCTTACATCTGCGGTGAGGAAACCGGGCTGATCGAATCCCTCGAAGGCAAGCGCCCCTATCCGCGCATCAAGCCTCCCTACTTCCCCGCGGCCATGGGCCTTTACCTGTGCCCGACCATCGTAAACAACGTGGAGACGCTTTGCCACGTGAAACACATTATTGGATCGGGCGGCGAAGCCTGGTCGAAGACCGGCACCCCGAACAATACCGGAACGCGGATTCTTTGCGTCAGCGGCGACGTCCAGAAGCCCGGCTATTTCGAAGTTCAAGTCGGTAAAGTCACTCTCGGCGAAGTGATTAACGACATGTGTGGAGGTCTTAAGAAGGGCCGTAAGCTCAAGGCTGTTATCCCCGGTGGATCCTCCGCCAAGGTGCTTAGCGCCGACGAGACTTTCAAGGTCGGACGCGGCGATGACGAAAAAGAGATCACCATATGGGATATCCCGATGGACTTTGACACCCTCGCTGCCTGCGGATCCATGGCCGGTTCCGGTGGCGTCATCATCATGGACGACAGCCGCTCCATGAGCTGGGTCATCAACAACCTGAACAATTTCTACGCCCACGAATCCTGCGGACAGTGCACTCCCTGCCGTGAAGGATCTCTCTGGATGAAAAAGATTTCCGATCGAGTCGTCGCCGGCAAGGCCGCTCCGTCTGACATCGATCAACTCGACGCCGTGGCACGCAATATCGATGGACGCACCATTTGTGCGTTCGGAGAGGCTGCCTCCTGGCCGACTGAGAGTTTTGTCGAAAAATTTCGCGACGAATTGGTCGCTGACACTAATCCTGAATTAGAAGAAGCTTTTGTGAACGCTGAATCTCTTACCGCCGCTGCCAACCTGAAATGAGCGACGTAAAACCTGATCTCGTAGACGTCCAGATTGACGGGGAGTGGCACCAGTTCCCCAAGGGCACCCGCATGATCGAAGCCTGCCGCGAGGCTGGAGTCGAAGTGCCCCACTACTGCTACCACCCAAAGCTCTCCTCGCCCGGCAACTGCCGCATGTGCCTTGTTGAAATGGGCATGCCACCGCGACCGCGCCCGGGTGAAGAAGCTCCTGAGCCGGATGAGGACGGCCACCTTCCTATTTCCTGGATGCCCCGCCCCGTGATCGCCTGCGCCAACACAGTCGCTCCGAACATGGGCATCAAAACCACCGGCGAGCTGACCGAGACGTGTCGCGAAGGCGTCATGGAACTCTTACTTGCCAACCACCCGCTCGACTGCCCTATCTGCGATCAGGCCGGCGAATGCACCCTGCAGGAGTTCAGCGTCGAGCACGGCAAGGGCGAATCCAATTTCCGCGAGCAGAAGGTTAAAAAGCCCAAGAACGTTGACGTCGGCCCTCGCGTCCGCCTCGACGACGAGCGCTGTATCATGTGCAGCCGCTGCATCCGCTTCACCGACGAAATCGCCGACGATCCGGTCCTTGGTTTTACCGACCGCGGCAGCCACACCACCCTCGCCGTCTATCCCGGCAAGGAACTGGCCAACAACTACTCCCTCAACACCGTCGACATCTGCCCGGTGGGTGCCCTGACCTCAAACGATTTCCGCTTCCAGATGCGCGTCTGGTTCATGAAAGAAGTCAAAACCATCGACGTGAACTGCGCTACCGGGGCCAACATCACAGTCTACCAGCGCGAAGGTCAGATCTACCGGATCACCCCACGCCAGAACAACGATGTGAACTCCGACTGGATGCCGGATTCACACCGTCTCAATTTCCACTGGATCCACGGCGACGACCGACTCACCGATCCCCTCGTGAAAGATGGCGACAACCACCGCATCACGACCTGGCAGGAAGCTCTCGCGACCACGGCTGACAAGCTCGCCGGCATTGATGGTAGCGAAATCGCCGTAATTGCCTCCGCCCGCATGACCAACGAGGAACTACTCATGGTTAATCGCCTCGTGAAGCATCTCGACGCCGGACACATCGACACCGTCCCCCGCGAAGGCGAAAGCGACGACTATCTCATTTCCGCCGACCAGAACCCGAACACCAACGGGGTTAAACTCGTGCTCGGCCTCGACCATCCCGGCTCCCAACTCGAAGCGATCAAGAAGGGTATCAATGAAGGCCGCATCAAGGCTCTGCTCTGCCTCCAAGAGAACCTCGTTGAAGACGCTGGATTCGACGCAGAGACGCTCGACAAGCTCGACTTTTTCCTGACCTCCTACCCGCTGGCCAACCCAACCGCCGACGCGGCGGATGTTGTTCTGCCAGGTGCTTGCTGGGCCGAAAAGACTGGAACCATGGTCAACGTTACAGGACGCCTCCAGCGACTCAATCAGGTGGTGGACGGCCCTGGCCAGACCCTCGAACCGTGGGAGATCGTCCGCGACCTCATCCAGTCTACAGGCGGTGGCAACGGCATCTATTCAGCCCTCGATATCTTTAAGCAACTCACCGAAGAAGTTTCCGAATTTGCCGACCTCACCTGGGGCAAGATCGGTGACCTCGGGGTGCCCCTCATTGAAACCGGCGAGACCATCCCGCTAATCGAACGCGAGAAGGAGCGCATCGCCCAAGGCATCATCGTAGGCTGACCTTTTACATCCATGGATTGGTACATCATTCTAGCAGCCACCATTAAGATCGTGGTATTCGTGTTCCTCGTGACACTGCCACTGGTCGCCATGTCCGTGTGGGCTGAGCGTCGCGTCAGTGCGGCGATCCAAGACCGTGTCGGCCCCAACCGCGTCGGCCCCGCAGGTCTCCTCCAGCCTGTGGCAGACGGTATCAAGTTCCTTCTCAAAGAAGATTTCACCCCGAATCACGTCCGCAAGAGCTTCTACTGGCTGGCACCGGCCCTGACCATGATTCCGTCCCTGCTGACCTGTGCGGTCATTCCGTTCGGCAGCCAACTCTTCGGTGAAAAAATGGTCATCGCCGACCTCGACGTTGGTCCGCTTTTCGTCTTCGCAGTCGCCTCCCTTACGGTTTACGGGATCGTCCTTGCTGGCTGGGCCTCAAACTCCAAGTATCCCTTCCTCGGCAGTGTTCGCTCGACGAGCCAGATGATTTCCTACGAGATCTCCCTCGGTCTTTCCATTGTTCCCCTGCTCATGATCTACGGCGAGCTCAACCTCGGCCGCATCGTCATGGAACAGGCGCAGAATGGCTGGGCTCTCCTCCCTCTCTGGGGTGAAGGTCTCAGTGTCAGGGGCTGGCTGCTTGCTATCCCACTCTTCATCTCCTTCATCGTTTTCACCACTTCGATGTTCGCAGAGACCAACCGTCTTCCTTTCGATCTTCCTGAATGTGAAACAGAGCTCGTGGCCGGTTACCACACTGAATACAGCTCAATGAAGTTCGCCCTCTTTTTCCTCGGAGAATACGCAGCTATGATCATCGGTTCAGGCCTCGCTGTAACCCTGTTCTTCGGCGGCTGGAGCCTCCCCTTCGGCTGGCTGACTCCAGAGAGCCTCGATGCCGAGGTTCCTTTCTGGCACGGCCTCATCCACATCGGGGTGTTCTTCGCCAAGGTCATTCTCTTCATCATTTTCTTCATCGCGGTGCGCTGGACTCTTCCTCGCTTCCGCTACGACCAGCTCATGAAACTCGGCTGGGTCGTCTTCTTTGAACTGGCTCTCGCCAACGTGATTCTCACTGCCTTGTTATTGATGTGGCTCAAGTAAGCCAACCTTCCCCTAATCCATGGCCATCGTCGTAAAACGTCCAAAACTTAAGTGGTATGAACAACTCTATCTGCCCGCGCTTGCCAAAGGCTTGCGCGTGACGATGGGACACTTTTTCAAACTCCTCAGTGGCAAGACAAAGGTCACCATGCAGTATCCCGAAGAGAAGTGGGATGCGAACCTTCCCGATTACTACCGAGGCGCACCTGCCCTCGTCACTGACGAGCAACAGCGCGAACGATGCGTCGCCTGCCAACTCTGCGAGTTTATCTGCCCTCCCCGTGCCATCACCATCAAGCCCGAGGAAATCCCCTCCGAAGACAAGTGGGCCAAGGTTGAGAAACGACCCAAGACTTTCGATATCAACATGATCCGTTGTATTTACTGTGGTCTATGCGAAGAAGTCTGCCCGGAGCAGGCTATCTATCTGCGCAAGGACTACGCTATCACAGGAACCAGCCGTGAAGAAATGATTCACGATAAGCAGAAACTCTACGAAATCGGTGGTGTCCGCGAAGGCCTCGTCAACAAGTGGAACGAGTTAAAGTAGAGAGAATCAAAGGAGTAGAGCAGTAAAGAATGACGGCAGCGAAGACATTTGAGGATCTGATTGTGTGGCAGAAGGCCCACGCACTCGTTCTCGACGTCTATCGACTCACAAAGTCATTTCCAAAGGAAGAAATCTTCGGACTAACTTCTCAACTTCGAAGGGCCGTCGTTTCCGTTACTTCAAATATTGTTGAAGGATTCAATCGAGAGGGCAAAGCCGACAAGTTAAAATTCTACAATTACGCTGACGCCTCTCTGGAGGAAACGCGCTACCAACTCCGCCTCTCACACGATCTTAAATACGGAGACACAACAAGATTGCAGGAACAAAGCAAAGAGGTTCGGCGAATTCTGAGTTCTTACACATCAACCATTAAGAATTCTTAGCCTCTCTACTTCTTTACTACTTTTCTTCTAAAAGAATGACCTTTCTCTTTTTTATCTTCGCAGCCCTGACGCTTATTGGTGGAATCGGTGTGGTGGTGAACCGTAATCCGGTTACTTCCGCCTTCTCGATGATCGTCTCGTTCCTGGGGCTTGCCGCGCTTTTCATCCAGTTGAATGCCTACCTCGTCGGAGTTCTCCAGGTTCTTGTCTACGCAGGTGCCATCATGGTTCTGTTTCTTTTCATCATCATGCTGCTAGACATCCCCAAGGCGGAGAATAAGCGCTTCCCCGTCTTCACTCTCGGCGCCTCTGTTGTCGTGGTTGTCAGCTTTGTGACTGTCGTGATCACCGTTATCACCAAGAGCGACATCGGCGCTGCCAAGCTTCCTGCGATTGAGGCCCAGAAAGGCCCGGGCCAATCTGATGTGCACCAGATTGGTGAACTCCTTTTCAGCACTTACTGGTTCCCGGTTCAGATCGTGGCCGTCCTCCTGCTTGTCGCAACCGTGGGCGTGGTCGTGCTCAGTAAACGGGAACTCAAATAAGACGTTTTTCTAGAACCACATGGAATCAGCTCTCACCTTGAACCACTTCCTCATCGTCAGTGGATTGCTTTTCGCAATCGGTCTGGCCGGTGTGCTGGTTCGACGAAACATTATCGTTATATTCATGTGCCTAGAGCTCATGCTCAGCGCCGCCAACCTCACTCTGGTGGCTTTTTCCCGCTTCAATGTGCACGAAGGGCAGCCCAGCTACGAAGGGCACGTTCTTCTTTTCTTCATCATCACCGTCGCCGCTGCCGAGGTAGCCGTCGGTCTCGCAATCATCGTTGCTCTCTACCGCTCGCGTGAGACCACAGATGTCGGCAAACTCAACACAATGAAGAACTGATTTTCTGACTGATCATTTTCATGGATGTGACAACTATTGCCTGGACCGTTCTGCTGCTGCCACTCATCGTGGCCGCCTCCATCCTGCTCGGCCTGAAGCGCTGGTCAGGGCTGGCTTCGCTCGTATCAACCGGTTCCGCCTTAATTACTCTCTTCCTTTGCATTCGCCTTGCCGGCGGAGGCGACGATCTCGAAGCCGCTTCTTTCTCATGGATCAACATGGGAGATGCTCTTCAGATCAACATCGGGCTCGTGCTCGATGATCTCAGCCGCGGCATGATGCTGATCGTGACTTCGATCGGTTTCCTCGTGCATCTTTTCTCCCTAGCCTACATGAAGGGCGATGCCGGCAAATCACGCTACTTTGCCGGACTCTCACTCTTCATGTTCTCCATGACGGGAATTGTTCTCGCGGACAACTTCATCATGATGTTCATCTTCTGGGAGCTCGTGGGTGTGAGTTCCTACATCCTCATCGGACACTGGTTCGAAAAGGATTCCGCTGCCGACGCAGCCAAGAAAGCCTTCCTCACCAACCGTATCGGTGACTTTGGTTTCATGATCGGCATCCTGCTGGTCTGGACCCTGACCGGCTCTATCTATTTCAACGAGGTCGCAGCCGCTGTCGGCGGCGTCGAGAACGCCAAGCTGCTCAACATTGCGGTGCTTTGCGTGTTCTGCGGTGCCATCGGTAAGTCGGCCCAGCTTCCACTGCACGTCTGGCTGCCGGACGCGATGGAAGGGCCCACCCCGGTTTCCGCCCTCATCCACGCCGCCACCATGGTCGCCGCCGGTGTCTTCATGCTGGCCCGTGTGACCTTCCTCGTCGAAAGCGCCGAGATGGCCGCCACGGTGATTGCCTGGATTGGTGCCATCACCGCTCTTGTTGCCGCCCTCATGGCGCTTCAGCAGAATGACATTAAGCGCATTCTTGCCTACTCCACGCTCTCACAGCTCGGCTACATGATCATGGCCCAGGGCGTTCACCACGGCAGTGACGCCGGCATGTTCCACCTCTACACGCACGCTTTCTTCAAAGCCCTGCTTTTCCTCGGATCCGGGGCGGTGATTTACGCCTGCCACCACGAGCAGGATATCTGGAAGATGGGAGGCCTTCGCAGGAAGATGCCGATCACCTTCATCACCTTCGCAATCGGAACCGCCGCCCTTATCGCCGTACCGTTCACCTCCGGATTCTGGAGTAAAGAAGCCATTCTCGAGGCCGCTCATCACGAGCACCTCTGGGGTCCCTACACTCTCGCGATCATTGTCGCTTTCCTGACACCCTTCTACATGACCCGTCTCGTCATCGTCGCGTTCTTCGGCAAGAACCGTTCCGACAATGCCGATCATGCCAAGGAAGTCGGACCGACCATGTGGGTGCCTCTGGCCCTGCTTGCCTTCATGGCCATTTTCTCAGCCTACGAATTCCTGACTGGCCCGCTCATGGCAAACAGCCATGCAGATTTCGGTCACCTCTTCGGCCACTTCGGTCTCACTGCCATCCTCTCCCTCACCGGCCTCGTCGTCGGCGTTAGCGCTGCGATATATTTCTACAAGGGCAAGGATAAGGACCCCATTTCCATTCCCGCTTTCGCGGACCGCTTCTACATCGACGAGATCTACGAAAAGCTCATCGCTATTTTTCAGGACGGCGCCTCCAAGGTTTGCGACCTGCTGGATCGCTACTTCATCGATCCGATCGTGGCCCGCTTGCCCGCCATGACAGCCATGACGACTGGATCTATTCTTCGAATTTTCCAGATGGGCAACGTGCAGACCTACGCCTTCATGTTCGCCATCGCCGTTGTCGCCCTCATTCTTTTCCTCATTTCCTGATTAACCCATTTCCCGGACAGTCGTGAGTATTCTTGAAATCATCGTTGCCCTGCCACTCCTCGCCGCCCTGGTGATCGGATTGGGAGCCCCTGCCCGCTTCACCGCACTGGGAGCCTCTGTGCTCGTGCTCATCATGAGCCTCGTGACTGCAGTTCGCTTCAGTCCGAGCATAGAGGGAACGCTCCAGAACGTGTCCTCTCGCCCGCTCCTGCAAATGGATGGCTTCCCTTCCCTGAGCCTGTCGTTTGGATTGGACGGCATCAGCCTCGTCATGCTGCTGCTCTCCGCTATCGTCATGGTGGCTGCGGTTCTTGTTTCTCCTAAGGAATCCGACCTTGAGCGCGGCCCGCGCCTCTACTACCTCTCCCTCCTGCTAATTGGCGGCGGTGCTATCGGTGCTTTCTGCTCGACCGACCTCTTTTTTCTCTATGCGTTCCACGAACTCGCCCTGATTCCAACCTTCCTTATGATTGGGATCTTCGGCACAGGAAAAGATCGTCTCAGGACGGCCTGGACCATCACTATCTATCTCGGGGTTGGCTCTCTTGTTCTCCTCGTTGGACTGATCCTCGCAGTTATCGGTCTCGGTGGATCCACCTTTAACATCGAAGAACTCACCGCTCTGGCCAGCGATGCGCCCATGACTGCTGGCATGCAGAACTGGGTCTTCTTCCTGCTGCTGGTTGGCTTCGGTGTTCTTGTTTCTCTCTTCCCGTTCCACAGTTGGGCGGCTCCCGCCTACGCCGAGGCCCCTACACCGGTCGCTATGCTGCACGCCGGTGTGCTGAAGAAGTTCGGCCTATACGGGCTTATCCGGGTGGCTCTTCCGTTCGCTCCCGCCGGAGCTGAAGCACTGCTCAACCTGGTGCTCGTGCTCCTTCTCGGAAACATTATCTATATCGGCCTCGTCACCATCGCGCAAAAGTCTCTCGACCGCATGCTGGGTTACTCCTCCGTGATGCACATGGGCTACATCTTCCTCGGTATCGCCGCTGGCAACGAATTGGGTCTCTCCGGAGCGGTTTTGCTCATGTTTGCCCATGGTGTTTCCATCGCCCTTCTCTTTGCTATGAGCGGATGGCTGCGCGAAAAATACGGCACGCTTGAGTTCGATAAACTGGGTGGTATCGGCAAGCAGGTTCCAAAACTTGGCCTGCTCTTCGGCTTCGCTGCTTTCGCCTCGGCCGGCCTTCCCGGTTTTGCCAACTTTGCTGCTGAAGTCGAAGTCTTTATCGGTGCTTTCGCCGGCGCCGAGGACGGCCTCGGCTGGATTCAGTGGGCCACGATTATTTCTCTCTGGGGTGTGGTGATCTCCGCGGTTTACATGCTTCGCGCCTACCGCGCTATCTTCATGGGGCCGATCCCGAAGAAACTGGAAGCACCCGCCGATGTTTGCTGGAGCACGCGCCTGCCACTACTCATTCTCCTGGTCGCTCTGACGGCCGTCGGATTCGTTCCCGAACTCCTCAATCAATTCATTCGTCCTGCCATCACCGTTCTTCTCGCTGCGGCAGGCTGATCCCTCTTTCCCCTTTCACCTGATTTAACGCTTTCCATTCCATGCCGGTTTACTTCCTGGAAATCATCGTCGTCGCCCTCGGCTTGATCATGCTGCTGGTAGACGCATTTGCGAAGATCGAAGACAAACGCTCCATTGCCTGGATCGGCATGGTGGGCCTGCTCATCGTCTTCGGACTGCTCTTCAAGGTGCAGTGGCCCGAGTCAACTGACGGCGCCTTCTGGCAGTTTTATTCAGCCAACGACCAGACCTCCCTTTTCTACAAGGGCATCGCTATTGTCACGACCCTGATCGTCCTGATCATGGCTGCTGACTTCCGTCACATCGTGGTGGCCCAAACCGCGGCCCCGGAAAAAGGAGCTCACCCCCAGGCCGGTCTGGGCGAATTCTTCGCCCTGCCCATGTTCGCCTGTGCCGGCCTCATGTTGATGGCTTCGGCTAACAACCTGGTCAGTATTTTTGTCTCCCTCGAAACCGTCACTATTACTTTTTACATCCTCGTGACCTACCTGCGCCGCAACGTCGGCTCCCTTGAGGCTGGAGTGAAATACCTGATCCTCGGAGCTCTTTCGACCGGCTTTCTCGTTTATGGTTTTGCCTGGCTTTACGGCATCACCGGCAGCATGCAGCTCTCTGAGATCACCACGGCACTCGCAGATCCCGAAGTGAACTCAATCGCAGCCCTTTTCGCTTTTGCCCTCATCCTCGTGGCACTCGCTTTCAAAGTGGGTGGCGCACCATTCCACTTCTGGATCCCGGATGTCTACCAGGGTGCCCCGACTCCGATCACCGCTTTCCTTTCGGTCGGTTCAAAGGCCGCAGGCTTTATTGTTTTCCTGCGCCTTGTCTCCCCTTTCCTGGCCAGCGATGTCCTCGCTGATAAGGTTACCCTGGTTCTGGCCATCATCGCAGGCATCACTCTTATCATGGGTAATCTCGCGGCGATGCCCCAAAAGAACTTCAAACGCTTGCTGGCCTACTCCAGCGTCGCCCATGCCGGCTTCCTGCTCATGGCGCTGGCCTCCGCCCCGACCAAGAGCTCCGAAGGTTCCCTTTCCCCGGCAACTGTTGTGACCTTCTACCTCGGTGCTTACCTGTTGATGACGCTTCTGGCCTTCCTCGTTATCACCACGGTCCGCAACAGCATTGCCGGGGAGGAAATCGAATCCTACAAGGGGCTCGCGAAGCGTTCTCCATTCCTTGCTTTCATGCTCATCATTTCGATGGCTTCACTTGCGGGCATTCCTCTGACCGCAGGATTCTACGGCAAGCTTTTCGTTTTCAAGATCGCAGCTGACCAAGGCAACTGGACTCTGCTCGTCATCGGTCTCATCGGTGCTGCGGCTGGATTCTACTACTACCTCAAGGTTGCGGTTCCCGTCTTCTTCGGTAATCCAGCCATTGACGAAGGTGAAAAACTCTCGACCATCCACGTGAGTACTCCTGCCCGCACAGCCATGGTCATTCTTACTATTGCCATTATCGCCGCGGGTGTTAACCCGAACCTGATCATCGGACTTTTCTCCTGATCATACCTCACAACGGATTCTGCCTCCTCAAGAAACAGGGGCAGCATCTTACGACCCGTTAGTTCGCACCGGGCACCTTCTGCAAATTACGAAACACCCGTGAGGAAGCCCGACTTGGTTGCGCCCGGTGAATCTCCGACTTTGCGGTTGGCTCCCGCCCGTTCACGCGGGTCATGTTTTCGACGCGGAAGAAAGGCGGTTTTTCGTAGGGCTCTTTCACTCGGTTTGCCACCCCAACAGGGAAATCGATCGAGGGTCCACGTCTCAACGGGGAATCCGCGGTAAAGGGCTGGAGACGGGCAAAAAACAACGACCCCAGGGACGCACAATTCTTCCTGAAAGGGCGGAAACTTCCCGCGGCGTGCCGCACACCGCGCTCATTAAAACTTCGAAGGAGAGTGGCCTGAGATTGAGTCGCCGGTAGAAACCAAAGGTTGACCCAGCAATTCCGGTATTCTGTCTGCGTATAAAGCCAGTCGTAAAGGTTCTGCGTATCGCTCATCAGGCGGAGTTTGCCGTGCAGGTTTACCGCTTCAGTGATTCTGGGTCGGCGATCCAAATCCCAGGGCGCCCGGAAGTCGAAAACCAGATCCTGCTCTGCGTCACCGCCAATCTCTCTCAATGCGAAGCAAAAATGACCGTGGTTCAGCTTCACTTTCCCCCCTCCTTGGTCGTAGTGGAGGTTAATGATTATCAACTGGTAGCGGCTGCCCGCCATTTCCGAGGACCCCATCCTTACATTCCACCACGCATCCTCTTCGGGCAAACCTGTTAACTCTCCGGTAAGCCGCTTTGTGGCGATGGTAACAAAACGCTCCTTTCCCATCGGGAGCAATTCCCCCATCTGCATGAGATCCTCGTATCTGGTCCGTCGGTCAGCATGGAGTACTAACTGGTAAAACCGCTTGGCCAACGCTTCCGCGGCCAACTCATTAAGTCGTTCAGCCGACAGCTTTGCCGCGGAAAAAACCACCACTCCCGAAGGCCGGGTCCCTCTCAACATTCCATCATAGGCATTGTAGCGACCCGCCCCATACACCATCGCGGATTGCTTAAAAATGAGCCCCCTCCGCTTCTTGATGACCGGATTTCCGAAGAGCGCTTCAAAGGCGGGTGGCCAGTCATACACGTCGGCGGCACGATGACCTTCAGCAGCTATTGCGTGAGGCATCGAGACAAGACTCAGTATCGCGCTGAAAACCGTAAGCCTAAGAAACATAAATTATCACTGATTGAATACTCTGGTCGTCCACCTATTCAAGCGCAGAAACCGATAAGCGCAGATCACAAATTCGATCGCGCTATTGATCGCAGCGGTCCTGTCACCCACCTTAGACTCTCGCATGAATCCTCGAACTCTCCTGTTTTCAGTGTTCCTGGTGGGACTCTTTTCCTGTGGTAAAGCCCAGGAGCAGGCCCACCTCGATATTGATTCGCCCTTCGGCAGTTTTGTTGAAGAGGGTTTCCCCTTCTTCACCCAAACACTCGACGCCCGCGAATTCGGGGAGAACCCCGAGCCGGACAACCTCACCCCACGCGGGATCATCATAAAGATCGGTCATGGCTACTACGGCTGTTTTGACCCGGACCTGCTTCGCTGGTCACTGATCTGGAAGGAGAACGAAGAAGGTGAATACCTCAAGATGGACGGCATGGGACCGGGAAGCTATCGACTCCCAAATCGAAAAGCACCGGCTGGTCAGAGCAGCCTTCCCCAACCAATTGGAACTTCTCTTCTCCCCTCTTCTGCGATTCCCGGCGTTGGAATTGGAAAGAAGCCAGCAGACACGGATCCGAGGGACCGCGGCATCTCCGATGATGGAGAAGTGGGTCTCGGCCCAATCCCAACTGAAATCGGTCGGTTCACCGGAATCCGGCTGAATGGTGGCAGGGCAATCCTCGAATATGAGATTGGGAAAGCTAGTGTTCAGGAATATCTCGCTGCCACCGAGAAATCAGTGACCAGAATTCTAGAGATTCAAAACCCCGAAGGCACCCCGGTCTGGCTGCGCAATCAATCGGAGTGGATTTCAGCCACCGACAGCCGGGGTTACCAACTGCCCCTCATCGGATCACTCGCGAAAAATTCTATATCAGACGATGAATCCCCGGAAGAGAAGCGATGGCCCGAAACCGTCCAAAGCAAGATTGAGCCGGGCACTGCAAACGGCACTTTCACCTTCGATGACATCGGCCTACCCGTTCCCAATCCGTGGAAACGCAACATCCGCTTCTCCGCGCTCGATTTCTTTCCCGACGGACGCGCTGCACTCTGCACTTTTGATGGCGACGTCTGGTTGGCCGAGGGTCTTGAAGAAGGGAGTGACGCCGTGACCTGGTCACGCTTTGCAAGCGGTCTTCACGAACTCAAGACGGTTTGCGTGGTAGACAATGAGATCTTTGTCTCAGGCCGAAATGGTATCACCCGTCTTCACGACACCGACGGCAACGGTGAAGCCGACTTCTACGAAAATTTTTCTAACATTGTTCCTCAAACAGCAGAGACCCGGGAGTTCGCCATGGATATGGTGGCAACACCCGACGGCGGCTTCATTGTCGCCAAGGGCGGGCAGGTAGGCTCTACCCGCGGCAAGCTCAACGGCACTATCGTAAAGATTGCACCCGACGGACGATCCTTCGACGTCATCGCCACCGGACTGCGCCAGCCATACATCGGCCTCGATCCGGAAACTGGAATTCTCACTTCCAGCGATCAGCAGGGCCACTGGAAACCGGCCACTCCCATCTACCGTATCGAACAAGACAAGTATTACGGATTCCAGCCGGCGAAGTTCAAAGAAAACGCTGTTCACCCGGAACCGATTGCCCCACCGGAGATCTGGATCCCCCACTTCATCAATCAATCCGGGGCTTCCCAGGTCTGGATGAAGGGCAACGCCAACATGGGTCCGCTCAACGGATCGCTCGTCCACATTGGCTATAATCGTCCCGAACTCTTCAAAGTGTATCTCGACGAGAACCGCAAGCAGGGTGCCATCGTCCCGATTCTGTCAGTTTTCCCATCCGGCGTGCTCAAGGGTAAACTGCATCCCAAAGATGGCCGGCTCTATGTGACCGGCTTTGAAATCTGGGGCACCTCCGGGGAACGCATCAGCGGCCTTTTCCGGGTTCGCCCTACTGAAGCGACCTCATGGATACCAAGCCGCCTGCACGCCTCGAAACGTGGCGTCCTGCTCGAGTTTGATCAACCGCTTTCACCTGAGCTTACCTCGGACATCGGCCGCTATTCGGTCGATCGCTGGAACTACCAGCAAACCCACAATTATGGCTCGGGGAACTTCAAACTCGATGGTAAACCGGGACAGGAGCCCGTTCCTGTTGCCAGTGCTCAACTCTCCGAAGACGGCAAACGCCTCTTTCTCGGCCTTGTCGATATGAAGCCGTGCCACAGCCTGCGGGTCACCTACCGTCTGCCGGTAGCCGATAACATCGCCGTGGAAAGTGCCTACTTCACGATTTGGGATCTTTCTGAAATTGACCTGACTAAGGAAGGGTTCTCCAGCAACGAGGTCGACCTCACTTATGATCCATCGCTCACCAGCGCCGGCGAAGTGATCAAACCAACCGCAGAACTCGGCAAAGAAGTCGCGGTTCGTTATGGCTGCGTGGCCTGCCACGCTACCGGTGAAAGCGATATTCCAGCTCCCCCTGCCGCCGGTGGTCAAGCGGGCGCCCAGGTCGCAGTAGGTCCGGCCTGGAACGGCCTCTGGGGCTCGAAACGCGAATTTACTGATGGTTCATTCATCAAGAATGCGGACGAAACCTATCTCAGGGAGTCCATTCTCGACCCCGGCAGACGAGTTGCCGTGGGCTATGAGACCGAAAAAACCGGGGTCGGCATGCCCTCCTACCTCGGGGTGCTGAAAGACCACGAGATCGACTCCGTGCTGCTTTACATCAAGTCCCTGGGCAAAAAGAAGAGGAAATAGAGCCATTTTCCCAAATTTCGGCCAAAATGAAGGTTCCTCAGGGTCCGAAAACGGCTTGAACTCGGGCCCTTCCAAGGGAAGAGATAAGGTGGAGGGAAAATTCCGCCCCCCTTCATCACTGAGATGCCAAAAGCCAAAGATTCAGATTCCGCCGTCCAAGCCGAGCCGGCGTTTGAAGACGCACTTTCCCAACTGGAAGAGCTGGTCCGGGATATGGAATCTGACCAGATGCCGCTCGAGGACCTCATCAAGAGCTACGAACAGGGAACCCAACTCTATCAGGCCTGTGAAAAGCGACTCGACGAAGCCCGTGGACGCATCGAAATCATCAGAAAGAAGGGTAACGAGGAACACGTATTAGAACCTTTTGCCGAGGACGGCCCTGCCGCGAATACCAGCGATGAGCCAAACGAATCCGACGCATCCGAGGATAATGGAGAACTATTCTGAATTTCCCGAGATTCCAACAGAGGATCTCCCTAAAGTCGATAACGGGGACGAACTGAAGAAGCTTCCTCTCGAGGATCTTCCCAAACTTGCGGAGAACGTCCGTCGTACTCTGATTAATTCACTCGCCAAGACCGGCGGTCACCTCGGCCCGAATCTTGGCGTTGTTGAGCTCTCTATCGCGCTGCACCGTATCTTCAACACCCCGAAGGATAAGTTCGTTTTCGACGTCAGCCATCAGGCCTACGTGCACAAGATGCTGACGGGGCGTTGGGACCAGATCCATACGATTCGCCAATACGAAGGACTTAATGGCTTCATGCTCCGCACCGAGAGCGATCACGACTGCTATGGCGCCGGTCATGCCGGCACTGCTGTTTCCGCGGCCCTAGGTATGGCGGCAGCCCGCGACCTTACCGGTTCCGACGAACACGTGGTCGCTGTCGCTGGTGACGCGGCCTTCACCTGCGGCCCGACTTTCGAGGCACTGAACAACATCGCTGAGACGACGAAAAAATTCATTCTCGTCCTCAACGACAACGAGTGGTCTATCGACCGCAATGTCGGAGCGATCGCAAAATATTTCCACGCGCTACAGACCAGCTCGACTTATTCGCACATCCACGACAAGGCTGCCGAATTTGTCGAAAAAGTCGCCGGCAAGTCGGTTCGCTCCATGGCTCATCGCGTTGAGCGTAGCGCTAAGAATCTCCTTTTCCCGAATGTGCTGTTCGAAAAATTCGGGATGCGTTACTACGGCCCGATTGACGGCCACGACCTCGACCTGCTCGTTAAGACCTTCGACTTCCTCAAGGACCAGGAGGAGCCTGTCATTCTCCACATTATCACAGAGAAAGGCCGCGGTTACGAACCGGCCAAGGCGAACCCGATGAAGTTCCACGGCCTTGGACCTTACAAAACCGAAACCGGGGAAACTCCGAACGCAGGCACTCCGACCTATTCACAGCTCTACGGCCAGTCTCTCGGCAAATACGCTCAGGAGGACAAGGAAATTGTCGCTGTCACTGCTGCGATGCCTAATGGTACCGGCCTGGTCGAATTCCAGAAAGTGGTGCCGGAGCGCTATTACGATGTCGGCATTGCGGAAGAGCATGCCGCCCTTTTTGCCTGTGGTCAGGCCGTCCAGGGTCTCAAGCCGTTCCTGACCATTTATTCCACCTTCTTCCAGCGCGCCTATGACATGGCCGTGCACGACATAGGTATACAAAATCTGCCGGTTCGCCTCTGCATGGATCGTGCCGGCCTAAGTGGAGATGACGGCCCGACCCACCACGGTCTCTTCGATATCGGCTACATGCGTCACATCCCCAACTGGATTTTCATGCAGGCCAAGGACGAAGACGAATTCGCCGACATGCTCTGGACCATGGCCAACTACAACGACGGCCCGTCAGCGATTCGCTATCCGCGAGGTACGGGGACCGGTGCCAAGCCAAAAGCTGAACCTCAGCTTCTCGAAATCGGCAAAGCAGAAATCGTCAGCGAGGGCAGCGACATTGCACTCTTCGGACTTGGCAACATGTTCGAAATGGCCGAGCAGACCCGGGAGCGACTCGAGGAACTCGGGTATACCGTGGCTCTCGTCAATCCGCGCTGGATTAAGCCACTCGATACCGATTGCATCGATCAATTCGCCAAGCTCTGCCCAGTGCTTCTCACCTTTGAAGATCACGTGCTCCATAACGGCTTCGGTGCTGCCATCATGGAGCACCTCAACGAGGCCGGCATCAATACCCCAGTTGAGCGTATTGGCTGGCCGGATGAATTCGTCGAGCACGGCAAACCTGATATTCTGCGCTCCAAGCACGGTCTCACCGTAGAGGCTGCTGTCGAGAAAGCGCTGAAGCATCTCCCCGCTCCCAAGGAAGAGGCGATCGTGAATTGATTCTCAAAGAGTCATTGAAAAGAAATGGTCAGGTGACCTGACTAACCCTGTTTGAGTGAAGGCCCCCGCCACAGGCAGAGAGCACCTTAATATCAGCCGCCCACGGGATGCCTGCCGGTTGTCTACGGATTGTATGGGAGTGGTTAGCGGGGCTCCTTCTTTTTGCCGAAGAGCTTCTGACCGAACTTCTTGAAAGGATTATCATCCTTGTAGGGCCCGGTCTCTTCCTCGACCATCTCGGCCTGGTGCTGAATGGTCGGCACACCGGGCTCAGGAAACTCAGTGGCAGCAGATTCACCGACATCAGAACGGACATCTTCGTCGTAACTCGCGTTGGCCGCTTCCTGATGGTCGGTGACCACTACGGGCTGAATGAAAATCATCAATTCAGAGCGGCGCGTCCCAACTTTGTCCGCCTTAGCGGCGAGCCCAAGAACCGGAATATCCTTAATCAGGGGAATGCCACTGTCGCGACGGTCTTCCTCTTCCGAAATCAGACCACCGAGAATGATGGTAGAACGGTTGGCAACCGTCACCGTTGTGTTCAATTCCTGCTTTCCGATCACCGGCACTTCGTTTTGATCAATCACCGTGGTCTGAACCACCCGGTCGTTGATTTGAACGATGTCGAGCGTGACTTCATTGTTCTCGTTAATCGTCGGCAGAACCTCCAACTTCAGAACAACGTCCTTGAAGTCCACAGTCGAACGCACCGAGTTCGGGTTCGTGGTGTCGGTCACCGCGCTGTCAGCGTATGGGACTTCCTGACCGCTGGTTATCTCGGCACGCTTTCCGTTCTGAGTGTAGACCACCGGTCGGGAAAGAACCGTAAACCGCTGGGTGGATTCCAACGCAGTGATAATAACATCGAGAGAATCTCCAATCTGTCCGTAGAGGCTGAGGCCACCAGTCGGGCCAAACGGCGTTGTGGTGAGCATATTGGACAGATCCGCAATGTTACCGTTTTGAGGAACGTCAGTCCTACTGTTGAAAGAACCACCGGTGAATCCGCCACGGCTCAAGTTGTCCCCATCCCAGGGGCGGAACCGCTGAATGTAATCAACCCCCAACTCAAACTCATCGCCTAGAATCATTTCGCCGATCACGGTAGCAAGATAAACCTGAACCGGCTTGCGATCGAGACGTTCGATCATGTCGAGGACGATCTGCTCTGCCTCGCCGGTGCCAATAATGATGATGGAGTTCGACTGGCGATCAGCAATGATTCGAGTTTTTCCGACAAGCACCGAAATCGGAGCGACATCATCAATCGGAAAAGCGATCTGGTCGGCCCGCCCTCCGATTTCTTCTGTCGAACCAGCTTGAGTGTTTCGATTCTGATTGTTCTGGGCCTGGTTGACACCTGTCAAAGTCGCCAACTGGGAAGACGTCACCGGAGTTGGGCGCGACTGGATCTGGCGACCACCGGGCAGCTGGGTCTGACCAGTGCCAGTGTCCTGGAGGATATCCACGATCACCGGGAGAATGTCGTTCGCCTTCACGTATCGAAGCTTGCGCTCGACGGGGTTGTGATTGTCGAGCGGCTTATCGAATTCTTTGATCAGTTGGAGGATGTATGCCGCATCAGTGGGAGCCGCCACAACCATAATGCGATTGAGGCGATCGTCAGGAATCAGCTGCGCAGCCGGCTGATCCGGAGTTCCCACTCCGTTGAAACCACCGCCCTCAGCGCGATTCGCTGCCTGGCCCTGCTGAGAACGTTGCCCGCTGTTCCCTCCCTGCTGGTTGCCTTGCTGAGGCTGTCGCGACTGCCCGGAAATGGAACCGCTCAGCTCGCTCTGGCGCTGCCTCTCTTCCATGCGCGCATCCATCGCAGCCTGAATGATCTGAGCAACGATGTTGGCTTCAGCATAATCCAGCGAGACAAATTCCGTAATCAGCGGCGCATCTTCAATCGGGTGATCGATGATGGATCGCAGACGAATCAGCTGGCGAACGATAGGTGTTGTCTCAGTGATGAGAAGCCCACGGGGATTGATGACCGGCGTGATGCGACCGAATTCATTCAACACGATGTGGTTACCAAAAATCGTTGCGGCATCTTCAGGCGCCACAAACTCAAGCTCCATGAAAAATCCGACCAGTGATTCTCCATCCGGTAGCAAATTCGGATCAGTGTAGATCACCACGCCTTCGCTGAAAGAGGGACTCTCACCGGCTCCCCGATTTCCCCCGAGGAGCACCTTAACACTGGCTCCATCTTCCTCGCTCATGATGACATAGCCATTCACCAAGAGAGCGGCTTCGATAAGCTGCACCGCTTCATCCCTGGAAACATCGGTCGGAGTCACCAGGCTGACCTGAGGCCCTTCAAAAATAGAACTGTCTTTGACCAACGGCTTCTCAATGAGACGCTCGTAGATGTTAAGAATGTCGTTCACCGGATTCAGCGGGAACTGGAGATTCACTCGGTTCCCAATTGGGGCTGAACCGCTTTGTAAGGCCGATGGCGCCTGGCGCAGTTGATCATCTTCCTGGGCAAAAACGCTGGGACCACACAAACCAATCGCGAGGAATAACGCCCCACCGGCCAGGCCGCAAAAGGCTTGGAGTTTCTGACTCGTTTCGCCACTCATTGTTTATTTGTACCCGTGATCACCTAGCAGGCCCGGATAGAACACCGGAAACCAGTGATCGGTTCCATTTTTTTCCGAAAATACTGACCACGAGCGCATTCTTTTACTCCATAGGGCCTGAGCCGACAACAGAAGAACTTCATAATCTCCCCCGCATTTACGGGAATTCTGAACAGTCTCAAACCTCACTCCACAACGCTGGAAACGTCACCGTCCGAAAAGCGGGTTTTTAGATGGTCCCCTTTGGATACGCTGGCAGCTTCTGTCACCAACTTCCCCTCCCCATCGAGAGTCATCGAAAATCCGCGGCTCAGGACGGCATCAGGGCTCAACGATCGCACTAGTTCATGGAAATGTTCCAGCTCGCTGCCGGCTTCTTCCAAACGACGATCAAGCAAGGTATCGAGCTGCTTCAAACTCAAGCCCAGACGCTCTGCACAGCGGCCGATTTCCTTCTCCGGCTGAATTGTCTCCAGCAACCGGCCCTGCGCCTCGAGCCGGGATCCCTCCGCCTGAAGTCGCAGATCTGCGGCACTCTCCAACCGCTCCACCAGGTAGTCGAGCGATTGGGCCCATGACTGAATCCGTCGACCGGGCTCGCGAGCCTGCAGTTCGCGCTGTAAGGCTTCCGCCTGCCGCGAAAGATTATCTATCCTCCCCTCAACCCGACCGTTCAACGAAGCCTGCAGAAGGTTGATGTGACGCATCAGCGACTCACCGTCCGGCACTGCATTTTCCGCCGCCGCGCTTGGAGTCGGTTCACGACGGTCCGCCACAAAATCAGCAATCGTAAAATCAATCTCGTGCCCCACTCCTGACATCACCGGGACAGTCGCCTCGGCAATCGCCCGGGCAACGACCTCTTCGTTAAACGACCAAAGATCTTCAATACTTCCACCACCTCGTGCAACGATGATGAGGTCAGGGCGAGGGATCCCTGCGCCAATCTCAAAGGCACGAACTCCCGCCGCAATTTCTTCCGCAGCGCCTTCACCCTGAACACGTACCGGCTGTATCATAACCTCAACCCACGGAGCCCGTCGACTGAGCACATTGATCATATCCTGAATCGCGGCCCCGGTCGGTGAAGTCACAATACCGATCCGCTGTGGGAAAGACGGGATCCGCTTTTTGCGAATCGGATCGAACAGCCCTTCGGCTTCCAGCTTTCGCTTCAGGGCTTCGAACTTCGCCTGGAGGTCTCCAAAGCCCTGTGGCTGCACCACCTGGGCGATGAGCTGATATTGCCCTCTTGCTTCGTAGACCGAAATATTGCCGTAGGCCTGCACCTGCATCCCGTCCGACAAGGGAATGCGGCTCTTCATCGCCGCGCCCCGAAATAAAACACAGGAGAGCTGAGCCCCCGAGTCTTTCAGGGTGAAGTAATGATGCCCCGAAGCGGGAAGCCGATGGTTACTGATTTCCCCCTCAACCCAGACACCATTAAAACGATCTTCAAGGCTCTCACGGATATCGGCCGTGATGTCGGAAACGCTGTAGACTTCGTCAAGCATCCAATAGAAATCAAGTTATCAGCCGCGCATCGCGGTAATGGCTCGTGTCATGTCTTCGGCTCCATACAACGAGGTACCGGCAACCATCACATTCGCACCGTTCTTCCCGGCAATGTGCACCGTTTCGTGGTCGATACCGCCATCGACTTCAATGTGATAGGCAAGACCGTGCTCTTCGCGATAGGCATGAGCGGCCTGCACCTTGGGCATGGTCTCCTCCTCCATGAAGGACTGCCCACCGAAGCCGGGCACCACCGTCATCACCAAAAGCAGGTCAATTTGTTTGAGATAAGGAACCACGGCATCGAACGGAGTTGCTGGATTAAAAGCCAAACCGCATTCCTTGCCGGCATCACGAATCGCTTTTAGGGTTGCCGACACATCATGATCTGCCTCCACATGAACCGTGATACAGTCCGCCCCAGCCCCCACAAACTGCGAGATGTACTTATCGGGATGGGTGATCATGAGGTGCACATCGAGGGTCAAGCTGGTGTGAGGCCGCACTGCTCCGACAAACTGGGGACCGAAGGAGATGTTCTCCACAAAGATCCCGTCCATCACATCCAGATGGATCCAGTCAGCACCGGCCGCATCAGCGCGCTCAATTTCGCTTTTCAGTTGGGCCCAGTCGGAAGCGAGCACGGACGGGGCAATGATTCGAGTATTGCAGTCGCTCATTGTCAGGCATTATCTTGCCGCCTGCGCCAAACCGCAAAACTTTTGTCCCGACATCTTCAATATGGTCAGTGAAATTCACAACTCTCCCGGCGATGGCGAACTGGATTCTTCTCTCGAAGAGGAATCCGGCATGATCGATCTGGCCAGCGACACTTTCCTGATGGGCCAGGCCATGCGGCAGGCTCAAAAAGCTTACCTCAACGGTGAAGTCCCCGTCGGAGCTATTATCGTTCAAAACGGATCAATCATTGCCCGCTCTCACAACCAGGTGGAGACCCTCAAGGACGCCACGGCCCATGCCGAAATGCTGGCGCTTACCCAAGCCCAGGAGGCCATGGGAGACTGGCGCCTCAGTGATTGCGATCTCTACGTCACGAAAGAGCCCTGTCCCATGTGCGCAGGAGCTATTATTCATTGCCGAATTCGGCGAGTCATCTTCGGTTGCGGTGACTCCAAGGGCGGAGCCGCCGGTGGGTTTATCAACCTGCTTCAACAACCGACGCTGAATCATCACAGCGAAGTCACTCCGGGAGTCCTTGAGGAAGAGTCCAAATACTTACTCAAGTCTTTCTTTCTTGAAGCACGCATTAAAAAGAAGGCTGGCCAGAACGACTGATCAGCTTCAAGCTGAGGGGATTTTTCTCGGTTTTCTTTATGCGTTTTCAACATCTCGCACGCTACTCCGACATTGGCTCCAACTCCTGTCTCATTGAAATGGGAGAAACCCGGATCGTTCTCGATGCCGGCACCCACCCGAAACACGTCGGGCGTGACAGCCTGCCTTTGTTCGAAAAAATTGAATACGATACGGTCGACGCTATCCTCGTCACCCATCCTCATCTTGATCATATTGGTGCTCTCCCCTGCCTGATGGAGAAACAGCCGCACGCCGCGGTAGCTATGACCGAAGAGACCCGGGAAAGCGGTGAAGCCCTGCTTCACAATTCGGTCAACGTAATGAAGTCGCAAAGGAGGGAGCTCGGTATCTCCGAGTATCCGCTCTACTCCCACAAGAAAGTCGACGAACTTGAACGCTTCTGGTTTTCGCGAGGTGTGGGAGAGACCTTTTCCGTTGGCCACGATGATCGCGTCGAGTGTGAATTCTATCACGCCGGCCATGTGCAGGGAGCTGTCGGGATACGGCTGGAACTGGAGGGGAAAACTGTTTTCTACACCGGTGACGCCCACTTCGAAGACCAGACGATCACCACCGCAGCACAATTTCCTCAGCAAAAAATCAACACTCTCATCATCGAGACGACTCGAGGTGACTATACCCGCCCCCCCGACTACACGCGCGAAGCGGAGAAGCGTCGCCTCGGTGAAACCATTGCCAATGTGCTCGAACGTAATGGTTCCGTTCTCATACCCGTCTTCGCCTTCGGAAAAACGCAGGAACTACTTATGATGCTGCATGAGCTCCGTGCGGAGGAGGTCATCCCTGTCGTCCCTGTCCATATCGGGGGCCTTAGCACCCGCATGACTCAGATCGCAGACTCGTTCCACGAATCCCCCCATCGCCTTCATCGTGGTTTTCGAATGCTCGAAGACTTTGAGGACCTCGAGATCCTTCCTCGCGGCCATCGCGAACCCGACTTCCACCCCGGTCGTATCTACGCCCTTTCCAGCGGCATGATGTCCGAACACACCGTCTCGAACCGGTTCTCTCGTCACATCATGAAGTCTTCTGAACACGCCATTCTCTTCGTAGGCTACGCAGATGAATCCACTCCCGGCGGAAAGATACTCGAAGCGGGTCAAGGCGGCCGTGTAAGAATGGACTCCGAACGCGAACATGAGACTCAGATTCAGTGTGAGGTCCACAAGTTTGACTTCAGTGGCCATTCCCCCCGAGAGCAACTTGCCGACTACGCAGCATCCTGTGATCCTGACAATATCATACTAGTTCACGGAGACCTTGCTGCAAAATCATGGTTTCACCGCGAGCTGAGCGATCGACTGCCTCACTCACGCATCATCGTTCCCAAGCCGGGACAGAAAATCGATCTCTAGCGGCGAGTTACTCGCCCGCCTTCTTCTCGAGCGCTTTTACCCGCTTGAGCAAACCACCGAGTTGTTTAATTCGCATGCTTTCACGCCGATCCTCTTTCAAGGGTCGGGCCGGGTAGCCAAAGTATGTGCCACCCGGTTCGGTGATCGATTGAATCACTCCAGAGCGACCACCGCAGGTAACCTGATCCGCAATCTCCAGATGCCCTGCCACGCCACACTGCGCAGCGAGAGTCACATAGTTCCCGATTCGAGTGCTTCCGGATATCCCTGTCTGCGCCACGATGATGCAGTGCTTTCCAATGATGACGTTGTGCCCAATCTGGACCTGGTTATCGATCTTGGTGCCCTCGCCAATAACAGTCTCGCCAAAGCGGGCACGATCAACCGTGGTGGAGGCGCCGATCTCCACATCATCCTCCACACGAACGATGCCAAGTTGCTCAATCTTCTGGTGCCGCCCCTCAATGAATTCAAATCCAAATCCGTCAGCTCCAACCACAACACCCGGGTGCAGAATGACACGGTCTCCGATGATACACCCCTCGCGAACCGTCACATTGGGACCGATCTCGCAGTCCTCGCCAATCACGGCACCTGCACCAATCACGGCGCCTGCTCCAATTCGGCTCCCTTTTCCAATCGATGCTCCAGCAGAGACGGTCGCATTGGCCAATACACTGACTTCATCAGCGATTACAGCAGCATCAGGCGCGACCCAGGCTGACTCATGCACCCCGGCAACAAACTCTGGCGGCTTTACACCGTATTGACGGACGATCGCATCAAAAGCAACCACCGGGTTCTCCACCAGAACAACAGCCGCAGTCTCCGGAGCAGGAGCCTCTGCCAACGGCACCAACACGAGGCCGGCCTTGGTCCCTTGCAACTGTTCCAGGTACTTGGCGTTACCAAAGAAGCTGACACAGCTGCCATCAGCCTGATCCAATGCTGCAAAATTAGTAAGCTCTGCCTCAGGATTTCCGCGCAGCAGTTCTCCGCTTACAAGCGTTGTGATTTCGGCGACGGTCGTTTTCATGATCTCTTCGATTAAGGTGGACACAAAAAAGCGGCGGAAAAACCGCCGCTTTCGAACTCACGATCTCACGTGAAATAAAGTATCAGGGTGTTGACGTCGTTGACGTTGCCGGAGCAGCTGCATTGAGTTTGGAAACCACCTCTTCAGTCAAATCTTTCACATTAGCGGAAGTATAAACGATCGCCTTATTTGCTTTGGGAAGGAACGACTTATCGAAGACAAGGTCAAGGCCATGAGATTCGACAACAGAATTTACGGTCTCCTTGATCTCACCAACAAGCGTGTTTTCCATTTCGGTGCGCGCCTGCATCACCTCAGCTGAAGCCTTGCGCTGAGCATCCGCAATTTCCTGACCCTTCACGGCACGCTCCTGAGCAAGTGCCTGAAGCTGTTCCAGAGCATCCTTCCTCACGTTTTCGTCGAGCAGAGTGTCACGAGCCGTCTTATCAAGCTCGGCCATTTTAGTGGTCATCTGCTGGTAAGCAGCCTGGAATTCGTCAAGGCTTCTGCGCTTCTCGTCGGCCATCGCGTTAATCTTCTCAACTTCGACGTCAGTTTTGTAGAAATTGTTGAGCGCCTCCTGCATGTCAACAACGGCGATCTTGAGCTCCTCAGCGGTAGCATTGAAACCAAAGGCACTGGCAGCGATGGCAAGAGCACACAGGAAGGATGGCAGATTGTACTTCATGTTGAATGTTTTGTAGAAATTCGTAGCAATTTAAAACTAGGTGGAGATCAAACGTCACGATAGCCTCTCAACAGACGTGGTTAGGAGGGGGTTTCTTAGGAGAAAATCCTTCAGATCAGAATTGGGCACCCATAGTGAACTGGAAGCGTCCACCCTCGTCATTGAACGCATCAGCCTGCAGAGGGAAAGCATAGTCGAGACGAACCGGGGCGCTACCGAGTATGAACATACGAACACCGATACCCCAGTCAGAATTCACACCACCACCGACGCTGCCCACCGGACCGTCACTAACTTCACCGATGTCGTAGAAGAGGGCACCGCGGATTTTTTCAACGAAAGGAACGGTAACCTCAGCGGTTCCATGCCAAGCCTGGTTTCCACCCAGCACTTCAAGGCTCACCGGATCACGCGGACCTACGTCACGGTAATCGAAACCTCGGAGGTTGTTGGCACCACCGAGCAAATGACGGGTAAAAATGTGATCTCCATTAGAGGAATACTGATAGCGTCCCACGAAGCTCAAGATCGCATCATAGGGCAGGTTGAAATACTTTGAGCCCTGCACGGTAAAGATATTGTCTTCAATGTCTCCGCCAAGTCCAGCAAACTCAAATCCCGCTGAAATCTTAGATCCGGTTCGCGGCAGGAAGAGGTTGTCGCGAGTGTCACGAACCACGGTGACATTCACTGAGCTTTGGAAGAAACTTCCGGCCTCTGCCGTAAACAAGGGAGAAGCATTCGGCTCGGTTTCGATCTTGATGTTCTCGCCACGATATTCAACCGTTGCATAGGTAAACTCTCCAAGAGACTTACGAAGGCTAATAGCACCACCAACGTTGCGCTGGTCATATTGATCACTGACATAGAGAAGGTCACGATAGTATCCCTCGGTCGTGAGAGCGACGCGGTGCCCGAAAGCCCAAGGCTCAGTAATAGAGATGCTGTAGTCCTGTCGCTCAGTGCCTGCACGAGCGCTGAAGCGGAAACGCTGTCCACCCCCGGATAAACTGGGCCAGTCAAACAGGTCGAAGTTACTCTGGGTGACTTCGAAGAACCCGGTCAGGCTGTCGATCGAGCTGAAACCCGCTCCGAAGTTAATGGAACCGGTAGGTTTCTCAACCACTCGGATCAGGAGATCTTTCTCGTCCAGGTAGCTGGTAGGGAGTGGCATTAACTCCACATTAGCGAAGTAGTTCATGTTCTCTAGACGACGCTCGGTAACTGCCGTCTTGGTGGTGTCGAAAGGCTGGCCGGGTTCGAGCGGCAGTTCGCGACGGATCACGTGATCCTTGGTTTTGTCGTTACCTTCGATGTGGATCTGGCCAATGCGATAGGCCTGTCCCTCAGTCACATCAATCACCACGCGGACAGCGCCGTTACCGGCTTCTTCCAGCCGGGGGACGACTCGAGCATCAGCATAGCCGCGGCTGCCATACTGATCATTGATCAGTTTGATATCCGACTTGAGAGAACTACCGGCAAATTTGTCACCCGCCTTGGTGCGCAGGTAGGGCATGACGTCGTCCTGCATCGAGAGGACGGAGATACCATTGATAGCGAGGCTGTCGACCAGGTAGGTGCCACCCTCATCGATAGTGATGATCACGTCGACATGCTTGGCATCAGCGCGAACCCGGGAGACATTTACAACCTTAGCGTTCAGATATCCATTATCGCGGTAGAAATCTTCGATTGCCCTCACATCCTGGGCCAGGGTTTCCGCATCAGCGGCTCCTTTATCGCCCATGAAAGAAAGCGGGCCCTTCTCTTTCTGGGTCATCTGGTCCTTCAGACGAGCGGAGGTGAAAGCGGTGTTTCCGACAAATTCGATATTTCCGATGACGCCCTGAGTCCCTTCATTAATCACAAAAACGACGACGGAGTAACCCTCGGGCGTAGGAGCACCGATGCGATAGGAAACCGTTGCTTCGGAGAACCCTTTCTTCCGGTAGATCTCCTGCATGCCCTCGCGGGCGGTTTTGAGGGCTTCCTCGTCAATCGGACTGTTGACCCGAAGATCGACCTGGCGCTTCAGCTTGCTGGTGTCCACCACCGTGTTCCCGGCGAACTGGGCTCCGCCGTAGACGGCGCGGGTTTGAACCACGTAGATGAGAGCCACGCCTCCGTTGACGTTTTCGGCGAGCACCTTTACGTTCTCAATATCGCCGCTCTTATAGAGATCCTGAACATCCTCATCAACGACTGCGAGTGAGAGCTTGTCACCGACCCGAGTTGAGGTGCTGGATAGAATCCTGTCTTTAGCAACTGTTTGATATCCGACATACTGGACATCGACTGACATTACGGTTTTCCCCTCCTGAGCTTGGGCATGTTTCGAGGCACCAATCGAGAGGAACAAACCGACGGCCAGCGTGGCAGCAGGCAGGCCAAGGCAAGTCTTTAGACTACGTCTGAAAAAATTCATGAGCTGTTTGTGTGTTCCGGTAACGGGGAGAATCTGAGCGGACCAAAACCGGCTTCGGACGAAGCCTGTTTAGATACGGGATTCAAGCGTTGGGTCAAGCTGGAATTTGCCCTCTCGGGCACATTGCTGCAGCTAAAACCACGACAAATAAACCGCTAAATTTGGCCCTTCGCAATCGTAAATATTAAAAGGATATTTCCTTGCCCAAAACATATCGACTTTTATAATTTTAAGGTTATCTTAAATATTCGTAAATACAAAATTCTTTCGCCATTCTGCGACATTACTGCCTCTTGAACCTACTCAGCCGTGTCAGCCCCGCTACAACCTGAGCCGGACGACACACCGACCGGCGAATTCGAAAACAGCCTCCGACCTCCAGATTTCGAGGAATTCTGCGGCCAAAACAAGGTCAAAGAACGCCTCATGCTGATGGTTGAGGCTGCCAAGCAGCGTGGCGACGCCCTCGATCATGTCCTCCTCTGTGGCCCTCCAGGTCTGGGAAAAACGACCTTGGCACACATTCTCTGCCGCGCTTTCGGAAGTGAAATCCACATCACCAGCGGTCCACAGATCGAAAAAGCAGGCGATCTCGCTGGAATTCTCACAACTATACAGCATGGAGACTTCCTCTTTATCGACGAAATCCACCGACTCCACCCGGCGATCGAGGAATACCTCTACCCCGCGATGGAGGACTACAAACTCGATATCATGATCGATCAGGGCCCCAATGCGCGTTCAATTGCCCTGAACCTCCCGAAATTCACACTGGTCGGCGCCACGACCAAGGCGGGCATGCTGACGCGTCCCCTGCTCTCCCGTTTTGGCATCACCAACCGGCTCGACTACTACTCGCCGGAAGAGTTGGTGACGATCCTGAAGCGCTCCGCCTCCCTGCTCTCCGTGCCGATCGAAGACGAAGGCGCCCTCGAAATCGGTGCCCGCAGCCGCGGAACGCCTCGAATCGCCAACGGTCTACTCCGCTGGGTTCGCGACTTTGCCCAGGTTCGCGCCGACAACGTCATCACCCAGCAGGTCGCCCACGACGCCCTCTCTATGCTCGACATCGACGAGGATGGACTCGATGAAATGGACATCCGAATTCTCAACGCTGTGATCTACAAATACAGCGGCGGGCCGGTCGGCCTCAATTCCATTGCCGTAGCGGTTGGAGAAGATGAAGCGACTATCAACGAAGTCTACGAACCCTTCCTGATCCTCAAAGGATTCCTCAAACGCACCCCGAGGGGGCGGACGGCCATGCCACTGGCCTACCATAAACTCGGGGCCACCCCCCCTGAACGCCCCGACGGCGAACAACTCGACCTACTTTAATCCTGTCATGAGCGAGTTCATCCTGCAAATTGAGCAACTCCTGAGCGCCTACAGCGATCCCGAATACCGGTTCCTGCTCCTCGAGCCCATGATCTTCTACGGAATCCTGACCGGGGTTGTGATGCTGATATTCGGCTACTGCATCAAAGCCCCGAAACTCAAAATTGCCTCCCTGATCGTTCTCGGAGCTTCCGCTCTCACCCACGTCCCTTACAACGACGCGCGACTTTCTGCCCAGCCGCGAATGGAGCAGGTCTACAAGATCAATTCACCGGCACGCATGAAGGGATTCAACTCGAACACACAGGAATGGATCGCATCCTCATGGAAATTTCGCCTGCTGGTTCTTGCCGCAGCGATCACCATCATGATTGGCGTAAACCGCAATCGTATCGGTTACGGCCTCGGTATTGCCACCGCAGTTCTCGGACTCTTCGCCGCAAAAAATGCCATGTGGCTGCACTACCAGGATGCGGTGGCCTATCATCCCAACCTTAAAAAACACGAGGCGCCGATTGATCAGCAGGAACGTGACTCTGCCCCTTCCCCGGCAATAACAAACCATCAGGACCGCTCCGGAGACCGCGCACCAGCCCCGGCAACTACCCAGCCGTATTCCCCCGCAGGACTAACCCAGCCTCTCAGTAATCACTCAAACTACACCGGTCGCATTCCTGCTCCGAAAGTTCCTGCTGCGGGAGTTCCTACTCCGAAAGCCCGGACGGTCACACCCGTGACCCGCTGAATCGACTACTCTGCAGCATTCAGGTCCACCTCGTAAGAATCAACGACACGACCTTCCACATCGCGAAGCTCGAGGAGGACATGCCTCGAGTCCAAGTCGATGGTCATGAGACCGAAATTCCGGCTCTGAAAATTTGTCGGACTGACTCGATGCCGGTTTGGCTCACCTACTGTTCCGCCTCCAGCATTTGTCAAACCACTCGAGGTGATTTCATAGACCGGAAAGCCCGGGCTGGCCGGATCGTCAACTTTCAGCTTCATGATTTCGCCCATGTGTCGGTCGCCACTGATGAAAAACACCGGACCGATTGCCTTCCGTTTCAGTAGGTTCAGCATCCGTTGCCGCTCGTGGGGAAAGTTCTCCCACATTTCCCAGCGGTGCTCTTGTGGCAGAAACTGAATACTGGTGGCAATGACCCTCACATCCGCAGGCTCTTCTAGAACCTCTGCCAGCCAGGCCCATTGAGCCGCTCCGAGAATCGTGGCTGACTCATCCCTGTTCCGATCATAGGGACCGAGTTTCGTTCGCTCGCTCAGTTTTACCAGTGGCCCCCGAAAATAGCGCGTATCCAGGCGGATTAATTGCAGCACCCTGCCACCAGCCGACTTGATGTAGTCGACATCGTAGATCCCCGGTCGGCGGCGCGAGGCAGCATCTGTGGGAGTCTTAAAGAACCGGTGAAATTCCGCTTCGGCACCCTCACGCATGGGATACTCCGCTCCTCCGTCGTTCACCCCGTAATCATGATCATCCCAGATTGCATAAACGGGACAAGTCTTCAGCAAGGTCTGGTAACCGGGTTTCTCTCCCAACATCTCGTAGGACTTTCTCATTATCTCCATGTCCTCGGTATCGGCGTAGACATTATCACCGAGAAACACGAACGCATCAGGCTGAGTCGCCACCACCGCTTCCCAGATCGGCTGCCTCTTTTTCTCGTCAGCACAGGACCCCATTGCAATTCGAATCTCATCCACTCCGTAAACATTGCCACCAGCAGCCAGGGCAAAGATTGCCATCGAGAGCACTTCAAATAAAAGGCGGCGGAAATGTCCTTGGTTTGAGGAAAATAGTAGAATTTTTTGCGCAGGCATGACGAAACCAAGCTAAGCCCAGCCAATGCTCCTCAAGCAAATAGTTTTCGCAAACATCTCCGTACTGGTTTAATTCGACCCCATATGTCACCTCCTACGTCGACAGAAGAAGCCCGTGCCAAGGCTGAAGAGCGTCTCAAGACGATCCTGGCAGGAGCTGGAAAGAACGCTTCGCGCCTGAAACTATATCGCGATTTTCTCAAGCTTGTCAGAAACGATATCAAGGATGCTCATCGCAACGGCATGGGCGGAATCGAAGTGTGCGTCTGTCGCTCTGCGCTGATGGACGTCCTCATAAACAATGTCTTTCATCACTGCCTGGAACAATCCGGAGCTGTCAAGAAAACCGGGGAACAGCACCCGATTACTCTTGTCGCCAGCGGAGGCTACGGCCGCGGCCATCTCAACCCCGGAAGCGACATTGACCTTCAGTTTCTTGTCCCCGATTCGAGCCACAATCTCCACGAAAGCGTTCTGGAAACCGTCAACCAGGTGTCCCTCATGCTCTTCGATCTGGGACTCGACGTGAGCTATCCGGTTCGATCCATCAAAGAGGCCTGCAAGTTTGCTAATAAAGACCACCAGACCAAGACCACGTTGCTTGATGCTCGCTTTATTACCGGAGACCGGGCCCTGTTCAACGACTTCGAGGACGCCTTCTTTGAGCACTGCATTCGCGGTCACGAAAAGTCGTATCTAAATGAACGCAGCCATGATATTCGTTCCCGGCATTCCAAGAACGGGCGCACCATCCACCTTCAAGAGCCTAATGTGAAGGAAGGCTGCGGCGGCCTCCGCGATTATCACAATCTGGTCTGGGTCATCTGGGTGCTGAGGAAATCACGCGACCTTAAGGCACTTGTCGAAGAGGATCGGCTCACTGAAATTGCATTCGAAGAAATCGAGGAAGCCTACGAATTTCTCATGCGCGTCCGCAACGAGCTTCACTATTCGCAGAAAGGGCGTTCCGGAGACATCCTCACCTTGCGCCTCCAGGGAATTGTCGCCACGAATCTCGAATATCCCGGCAAGAACATCATTCGTCGAAGCGAAGGCTTCATGCGCGACTACTACCGTCATACCCGAAACCTGTTTCATCACAGTACATCGCTGATGCAAACTTTCCGTCTTGAAGTGGTCGGCGACGACACTAGCCGGATTCCGGTCTTCAACTTCCTTGCCCGCCAGATTACCGGGGGCGAATCGTTCGACGGATTCTACGCAAAGGGTGGACTGATTTATCCTGAAAACGACAATATCTTTACCGAGGACCCTAAGCGCCTCATGCGCTTCTTCCTTCACACTCAGCGCCGGCATCTGCGCACCAGCCCGGAAATCAGACGTCTCTTCAAGCAGAACTGGCATCTCATCGACGGCAACTTCCGACGCAATAAATCGAATCGGGAAACCTTTGAAGAGATCCTTCAGAACCGCGGGCAGGTAGCTCATATTCTCCGGCGCATGCACCGAAACGGTTTCCTGGGTCGCTACCTCCCGGAATTTGGGAAGCTGACCGACCTGGTTCAACACGAGTTTTTCCACCGCTATTCTGCCGACGAGCACACTTTGCGCTGTATCGATGTGCTGGACGGGCTCATCCATTCAGAGGATCCCAAGAAGCAATTCTTCCGCAAAATCTTCCAGGACATGGAGGATCCCGTCGCCATCTATATCGCACTGCTAATGCATGACACGGGTCGGGCTGAGGAAGTGCGACATCACGAAGACGCCAGCGCCATTCTGGCCGCCAAAGTCTGCAAACGCCTCCGCTACTCCGGTGACCGTCTGCGCCTTATCATGTTCCTCGTGGATCATCACCTCACCTTTTGGCGAACTGCTACGACCAAGGATATCAGTGACCCTAACACAATTGCAGATTTCGCTGGAGCCGTGAAGAACACCAACGCAATGGAGGCCCTGCACCTCTTTTCTTACGTCGACTCGAACGGCACCAACGAAGAGGCTTGGAACGATTGGAAGGCCTCCTTGATGCGACAACTTCATCAGTCCACTGCTGAGTTCTTTAAGGATCGAAAATCCTTTCAGAACCAGTTCAATCGCCCCAAAGAAGCAACCAAGCAGAAGGTCATCAGCAAATTGCCCGACACCTACCTTGAAGAGGTGGAAGCTCACTTCAAAGCCATGCCGGAACGCTATTTTCGCCATCGCGGTTCGACCAGTATTGCCCGCCACGTGAAACTGTTTCACCGTTTCTTCAAATCGATTCACCGGACCACTCACGATGCCATGGTGCCGAAGTTAGGATGGGAAGCCCGTCCAGACGAAGGTTACAGCCTTCTCGAAGTAGCTGGCTGGAACCGCCGCCTCCTACTTTCCAAGGTCGCCGGAGCACTGGCCGCTCGGAACCTGAACATTCTCTCTGCCGACGTTTTCACCCGTTCTGACGATCTGGTCTTGAACATTTTCCGCATCTGTACTGCAACCCTCAATCCGGTGACTTCACCCCGCGAAATCGAACGAATTGAGAAGATGATGCAAGATGAATTCAGCGTGGACGAGTGCGTTGTGGACTTCGAATCACTGATCGAAAAGCAGGCCACCCCGTCTGTCACTCAGGCGGAACCACCCAACTTTGATATCCCCCAGCGAGTCATTCTTTCCAACGATCTCGAACCGGAATCCACCGTGCTTGAGATCCAGGCCCAGGACCGTATCGGATTGCTCTACGAGATCTTCACCATTCTCGGCAACGTTGGTGCCGAAGTTCTCAACGCAAGAATCAGTACCCAGGCCGGCGCTGCCATCGACCGCTTCTTTCTCGTCGATTCAGCCAGCGAGAAAAAGATTACGGACCCGGACCGTCTCAGCGTAATCGAAGAATCAATTCGTGAATGCCTCGACGTCAAACCTTCCGTCGAAGCACTCCACTAGGCCGACACATGGCTTTCCTTCACTTCATTCTCCTCCCGCCCCTGTTCGTAGGCCTCAATAATGCGTGCCACAACCGGATGACGAACGACGTCCTCGCGCTCAAACCGAACGAAGGAGACTCCCTCAATTCCGTGCAGAAGTGACATTGCTTCCAGTAGCCCAGATTTCTTCTTGGGGCGCAAATCGATCTGCGATGGGTCACCAGTGACGATACATTTGGAGTCTTCACCCATCCGGGTCAGGAACATCAGCATCTGTTCGCGACTTGCGTTTTGCGCCTCATCCAGAATCACGCAGGCACGGTTCAAGGTTCGCCCTCTCATATAGGCAAGCGGAGCAATCTCGATCAGGTTCTTCTCGGCAAAACGAAGCGCCTCGGAACTGTCAAGCATGTCATTCATCGCGTCGTAGAGTGGGCGCAGGTAGGGAAGCACCTTTTCCTCGAGAGCGCCCGGCAGGAAACCGAGCGCCTCGCCCGCTTCCACAGCCGGACGCGTCAGCATGATGCGATCGATCTGGCGGCTCTTAAGCAGATCGAGCGCATAAGCCATCGCCAGGTAAGTCTTTCCCGTACCCGCAGGCCCGATACCGAATACAACATCGTGCGAGTTTAAAGCCTCGATGTAGTCTCGCTGGTTCTTTGTCCTCGGCGTTACCGCAGGTTTCCCTCCCCCGCCAAGCAAGCGGGTATCGAACAGTTCAGAAACTTTTGCCGTTTCCATATTGGTATTTGGTTTTTCAGGAGAGTTCTCGTGCGAACCATCAAGTTCATTGCCGGCAGCCGCCGCTTTCATCGCATAGCGGAAAGAATGAGGAGTGATCGCCCCGCCGCGACGACGAGCTTCCTCCAGGTCCGCAAAAACCGCCTGACCAGCGCGAACGCTGTCTTCGTTTCCTTCGAACTTCACCCAGGCATCACGCGTCGTAACCGTGATCCCGAGTTGATCACCCATTTCCTTGAGCATGCCAACGTCGTCGGCAAAAAGGCTGTGAAGGAAATGAGGACTCTCAAACTCTAGTGTTTTTTCAGCCATACTTTTTTGGGGTCTCCTTCGCACTATCACGCTGAATACCTTTCTGGAAGAAAGCCCCACCAGTGAGCGGTCCGTGCCGGGGCGCGCGATGAAACCTAGCGGTAGCCATAGACAAGGCCCCAGTCAACGGTGCCGCGGAATTCTCCAACACCGTCAGCCGCGGGAAGAAATCCGGCAGCACGAGCCTCAGCGGCTGCTTTCTCCGGATCGTATTCTGCGATCACCCGGATGAAGTAGGTTGCCGTCTTCTGGGGCAGAACGCGAACGCCAGCATATGAATTCTTTGCAAATGACTCCAGGCCCACGGAGTTACCGGAACTGTCAAAGATATCGACTTTAACAGAAGCACCCGGCCAGCTGGTCCCTGCCCAGAACCAGTATTCGTTACCGCGAAAGAGTTGGTGGCGGACGAGAAGCGGCTTGCCGGGCTCCACCTCACCTGACCAATTATCCTCGCGAACTTCGAATCCCTGCTCCACGTAGGGGGTAGCAGCTTCCAGCGCGATAGAGATCGCCTCATTCACGAAAGCGTAAACCTTGCCTACCATCAGCAGACAAAGAGCAGCCAAAAGCCCGGAAGCCGTGAAGCGCAGCAGTTTATTGGGTTGTCTCTCCAGAATCATGCGCCTAAAAATCAATTTTCAGCAGTGACGGGCACGAAGTAGAATTCTTCCAGCATGGTCTGACTGATATCATGGAGTTCATTGATATCCTCCTCTGAAAACGTTTCAGCTCCGGTGATGACACCTTCGAGACGAGCAAGGCCGGTGGAAATCGCGCGGATCTCTGAAGACGATTTTGATGGACCCTCCATGGAGGCCAGCATCTCGCGAAAGTGGACGATCAGCCCCGGCTGATTAAGCAACTCGGCCTTATCCTCACTGTAGGCCTCGCCGATGAAACGGGTAACAACGTTGGTGCCCCGCAGCCAGCCACCAAGACTGACGAGCCCTGACACTTCTTCATCACGGAGACGTTCCATGGTTTCCCGGACCGTCCGTTGGGTGTCGTCGAGTTCCCGTCTTACCTGATCCCAGTCCCTTCTATCGGCCGCCTCAATGATACCGAGGCTATGAGCCCTGACCGCTTTGGCCAACCCAAGTGACTCCGACAAGTTCAGGACCCGGTGCCCGATTGTCTTGATTTTCTCCTCGTCCTTTGCCTGCACGGCAATAAAACCTTCTCCGATCAGCGAGCCGAAAGTGAGCGCAAGGATCGCTCGGTCGGTCGTCTTAGGTTGTTTCTCCGGAATGGAAATGCCGTTCGACCATTCGGGTTCCCCGAGTTTGTCCAGCACAGCAAAAATTTCAGCGGGAATCGGCACCACCACCTTATCCACGATCTCTCCCGGAAAGTTAGCCAGGTCCAACTGCTCGGGAACATCGTTCTCAGCCCAAGCAGCTGTCGTCGAAATCGTGAACGCCACAACCACAGGAGCAGTACGAATCGCAGATTGAATGAGAATATTTCGAATCATTACTGAACCTCAGAATTATCGCAGAAATCCCGAAGGGATCAATCATACATCCCCTCGGAAAACTGCCATTTTCAGGCGTCCACAATAACCTCCAATCCTGTGGTCACAGAACCAGCTGGGCGGAGATTGCAGTTCCTCCGTCAGATTCGCCATCGCAAACGGCAGTTCATTCTCATCTGCAGGATCCGAATAGCCGGTGATCTCGCCCTCTCCAATCAACCTTTTGGCTGGCTCACCGTGGGAAAACTGCCGGCCTTTCAAATATTTGTCCGGCAGGGGCAGACGGGTCACCAGGTCATCGCGGTTCACAAAGCGCCAGATCCGACGATTCCCAGTAATCTGATTCAGCTCGTTGTTTCCGATCTTAGGAGCTCCGAAAGTACAAATTAGATCCGCATCAGATACAACCCCTCCAATCATCGCTACTGCGCCGCCAAGCGAATGCCCCGTGAAAACCCACGGTCTCGGATATTGCTCAAGTCGGGGCCTAAGCCGACTCCAGAGACGCTTGAAAACCACGTAGAATCCGGAGTGAACGAATCCTGTCTCAGTTTCACCTTCCTGCCGGAAGCGCCGCCAGCTATGCGGGCGAAACAGCGCATTGAACATCCACTGGCGTTTGCGGGTTGTACCACGAAAGCAAACGATCGTCGCACCTTCCCCTTCCTTAGGCCTGTAAATCGACACATGATTCCCCATCGTATGGATGGAACAAACTTCTTCAAAATTCGTTCGTGCCTTCAGGATCAGTCCACGTTTCGGCAATTTGCCCTCCTTGTCCCGAGGCTCTTCTCGACAGTCCGGAGTGTAGGCCAATCGACACAGCTCGCTCAGCCACCATGCATTCACCGGGCAAAAGCCTTCCCTTTTAAGATTAAAGGGAGGCATCTCCTCATGCCCCTCAAAAAAGCACGCTTCAGGATCGAGCCCGAATACATCACCCCACTCTGCCGCCGCCTTCCGAAGACGCTTGGCCAGTTCGGCGGTCTGCCTCTCCAGCTTTCGAAATGCAGGGCAAAGAACCATCACACAGTAACCAAAGAGACTGAAATATCTCCGCCAAAACAAACATCCACATCGCTACCCTCGCGGCGTGGACGCTCATGGTAATCCCCCACGTAAACTAACTCTTCATCACTAACCTGCTCGTAGGCCACCAGCAAGGGATGCTCCTCCTGCTCGCAGCGCACGACCTTCGGTTCCGGTTCACCCGGAGCAGGATGAGGCAGGTTCACGGTCCAGAATTCGCCGCGCTCCGTCTCCTCTTCGATAAAGCTGTCGAAAGCCGCCTTGACCCATTGTGAGGCTCTCTCCCAGTCGAGCTTCAGGCCACGCTTCATGAAGTGGGAAAACGCAGCCCCCTTGATACCGGCAAACGCACCTTCGCGAACGGCCGCGACCGTCCCTGAAATCACAAAGTCATGTTTCCCCAGATTCCCTCCGTGGTTAATCCCTGAAAGTATCCAGTCCGGTCGCTCCGGCATAAGGTGCGCCAATGCCACCCTTGTGCAGTCCGCCGGGGTTCCGTGCACAGCGAATGACCTCTCGCTTTTTTGTTCGATACGGATCGGTGTGCCCGTCGTCACCCGGTGCCCGATCTGGGACATCTGATCAGCCGGAGCCACCACCCAGACCGATTCAAAATAATCAGCAGCAATTTCCTTCAGAGCCTTCAGCCCATCCGCGTCAATTCCGTCGTCATTGGTCAACAGTGCAATCATTCTCAATCTTGGCCGCGAAAACGTTTTTGCCGGGCACCCGCTATGCGTCTATCTCTCACCTGTGCAACAAAGGCAAGAACTGGTTTATTTTGATCGCTACGCCGGAGAACTCAAACCGGAAGCCATCTATGGCGAAAACCCACTGCGATGGGCATACGAAACGGGACTCGGCCGTTTCTGCCTCGAAGCTGCCATCAAACAGCGATGGTTCTCAGGCGTCTACGGGAAATGGGCAGACTGTGGCTGCTCCGCTAGAGAAGTCCTGCCGTTCATCGAACGCTTTGGTCTCAATACCGGCGAATTCCTCAATGCGCCGGAATCCTACGAGACCTTTAACGAATTCTTCTTTCGTCGGCTCAGACCCGAAGCCCGGCCAGTTGCAGATGAACCGGGAAATGCCTGCTTTCCCGCCGACGGCCGCCAACTCGTGATCCGCGATCTCTCAGAAGCGACCGCAATCTACGCGAAGAACCAAAAATTCAAACTGTCTGCCTTACTGGGCGACCCGTCACTCGCAGAACGTTTCTCCAACGGCACCGCGGTCATTTCCCGGCTTTGTCCCACTGATTATCATCGCTTTCACTACCCCCTCGCCGGAAGACCCGGTGAACCCCGCCTCATCAACGGCCCACTCTACTCGGTCAATCCCATCGCGTTGGCACAAAATATTTCCTACCTCTGGCAGAACAAGCGCCGCATCACTCAGATATCGGATTCAGCCGCTGGTGATTATCTCTTCCTCGAGATCGGTGCCACCAATGTCGGAAGCATTGTCGATACCTCGAAACACAGCTTCCCTGTCGCGACTGGAGAGGAAAAAGGATACTTCAAATTCGGAGGATCGATGGTGATGACCCTGTTTCAGGCCGGGCGTTTTTCCCCGGCAGGCGATCTCGTCGAGCACTCGGCAAATGGCGTCGAACTCTACACCAGGTTTGGAGACTTCATGGGGACGGTCTCCTGAAAAGCAGCCGGCAGCACTTCGAGTCGCTTACTTCGTGTAGCCATAGCCATAGCTCACCTGAGCAGGAGGACAACAGACAGGCTGGGCCACAGGAGTTTTCCCAGGGTAGCCGCGGTGCTTGCAGGCACCCAGGGTGAGTGAGACGAAGGCGATTCCTACAGGCAGGAGAGTCAATTTCATAAGGTTAAGTATGGTTTCAGTTTGAGCGGTCTCGACTCCCTGTCCGCTCTTCGGCGAATGCGATCGAAACTCGAGAGGACCTTTACGACCCCTCCGGAAATTTCTTTCACCGGGCACAAAAAAAGGCTCTCCCGATGGGAAGAACCTTTCTTCGAAAATTGATCAGAGGTCGTCTCAACCGCCGCAGCTTCCACAACAGGCGGAAGCACAGCAACTTTTGCCCCCACCGCAGCAGCCGCCGTGGTTGGTTGTGGCGCATGCTCCAAGGAAAAGAGCTGTGATTGAGAGAGCGACTATCGCGATAATACGTTTCATGAAATGGCTAATTGAGTTAATTCGTTCAGGTTCACAAGCGGCAGGACCGCCCGATACTAGTAAACGCGGCTGATGCCCAATCGGTTGCAATCACCTGAAGAGTAAGTAAGGTCGCAGCCGTTTTGCAATCTAAGAATCATGGACCAACAGCCCAAGCACATCGCCGTGGCGGGAGCTACCGGAGCCGTGGGGATTGAAATCCTCGAGTGCCTCGAGCAGCGCAGTTTTCCCGTTAGCGAACTGACTCTTCTCGCTTCTGCCCGCTCTGCCGGCAAGACACTGACTTTTCGTGGAGAAGAGATCACCGTGAAAGAGCTCACTCCTGATTCTTTCGAAGGCGTCGATATCGCGCTCTTCAGCGCCGGTGGGGGCATTTCCACGGAGTTTGCTCCTCACGCCGTTGCCGCAGGCGCCGTCGTTGTCGACAACTCCTCTGCTTTCCGCCTCGATGAAGGAGTCCCGCTGGTTGTTCCCGAGGTGAACCCCGACGACGCAAAAGAGCACAACGGCATCATTGCCAATCCAAACTGTACCACCATCGTGACCCTGATGGCATTGAACCCGATGCATCGAGCCTTTGGTGGCGTAACGAGCATCATTGCTTCCAGTTACCAGGCAGTATCCGGCAGCGGAGCCCAGGGCCTTGCCGAGTTGGAAGAGCAGATCAACGCGCTCGCCAACGACAAACCGATGCCGGAGCGCAACGTGTATTCCCACCAGATTGCCTCCAATGTCATTCCCCAGGTCGACGCTTTCCAGGAGAACGGCTACACCAAGGAGGAGATGAAGATGCACTTCGAGGGGCAGAAAATTCTTCACGCTCCGGACTTGAAGGCATCTGTCACCTGCGTCCGTGTCCCGGTCATGCGCTCGCACGCTGTCGCCGTGACAGCAGTGTTCAATGATAAGCCAGGAGTGGAAGCAGCCCGCGAAGCCATCAACGCAGCTGAAGGCGTTCAGGTTCTCGACGAGCCCTTTGCCGATCAGCCACTCTTCCCGACACCACTGGACTGCACCAACAAGGATGACTGCCTCGTAGGTCGAATCCGTGAAGACCTCGTCCTAGACAACGCTCTTACCTTCTGGGTCGTGGGCGACCAGGTTCGGAAAGGAGCTGCCCTCAACGCGGTACAGATCGCGGAGCTCCTTCACTAGCGATTTGGCTGATAACTGCTCTGCTAAATATGACCTCATATTCGTAACGCTGGTGCCCACCCTAATAAGCTAATGGCTCAAGAGCTGAAAAACTATCTCACGGAACGCTGCAAGATCGTCGACAAAGCGCTCGGCAGGTTCCTTCCGGCAGCACGCACTCGTCCTGCCACGGTCCATGACGCGATGCGATACAGTGTGTTTGCTGGCGGGAAACGCCTGCGTCCCATTCTTAGCCTGGCCGCGGCCGAAGCCTGTGGCGGTGACTACGAGAATGCACTCGCCCCCGCTTCCGCGGTGGAGTGTATCCACACCTACTCGCTGATTCACGACGATCTTCCGTGCATGGACGACGACGATCTACGCCGAGGGATGCCGACGAGTCATATCAAATATGGCGAAGGCATTGCCGTGCTAGCCGGGGATGCCCTGCTTACGATCGCTTTCGAGATCCTCGCACAAACACCACCGACGCGCCGCTACGACGTGGGAGCCTACGTCGGCGAACTGGCTGTCGCTTCCGGCAGTCGACATCTCATCGGCGGTCAGGTCCTCGATCTTGAAGGCGAAGGCAGTGATGTGAAGCTTACTCCCGCTCAGCTGAACTACATCCATCAAAGTAAAACCGCCGCATTGCTGACTTCATCCATCCGCCTCGGCGCGATGACTGCCGACGCGACTCCGAAGAAGCTGGAAGCTCTCACCGACTACGGCCAGTCTCTTGGCCTGGCTTTCCAAATCATCGACGACATTCTCGACGTTACCCAAACGAGCGAGAAACTTGGCAAGAGCGCCGGCAAGGACGAAGCCACAGACAAATCAACTTACCCTGCTCTCTTCGGACTGGAAAAAAGCCGAAAGGAAGCCGCTCGACTTACCGCGAAAGCTCATGACGCCCTCAAGCCGTTTGCAAAAAGAGGGGACCGGCTGCGCGAGATTGTTGATTATCTTCTCGACCGCGATTACTAGGAAGCCATCTGATTCATCAAGGATTCCCATTGATATCGAATCCAGAATCGAGCTATCCTGAGATGATGAAAGATCAGGATCAAACCGCATCTACCCAAGCACCGGTATCACCCGGACTATCTATCGTTGGCCTCTTCCTCACCGGCATCGTCGGGATTATAGTCGGAATCCTGGAAGGAAGCGGAAGCGCCCTGTTGGCCTCAATGCTATCGTTCGGCCTGGTGGCATGGCTTTCGTTTCGATAGCAGCTTCAGGCACTCGAATGTGAAACACCTGACCTAGTCTGGGGAAAGATCCCGCCTGTCATCGGCAAGAAGAGGTTCGTTACCCGGCGCATAACCGTTGGTCCTGACATGATCCTATTTCGCCTCAAGATGGGTCACTACGACAGGATCAACCTCCAGCATCTTCCGGGCCGCGCGGCAGGAAATAAAAAAACGGAGTCAGTTCACCAGGAACGAGTCCCAATCCGGAATGCCGTGGGTGTTGCGCAGGAACATCGTCACCGGCAGTTCGGCCGGTGCTTTGGGTTCCTGCAGCAAACGCATGCCCGCTTCCTCCGGCGTGCGGTCTGCTTTGCGGGAGTTCACATCGCGCGCAGCGAGCACGCAATTTTCCCACGTGGTCTCACCTCCGCGTGAACGTGGCAAGATGTGATCGATGTTGCCTTCTCCGGGAGCGAGATTGCGTCCCGTATACTGGCAACGACCGCCGTCGCGTTCCCACAGCGTCCGTGAATTAAATTTCGGGCGCTTCTTCGGCACCTTGCTGAAGTTCACCACCACAATGACCGTGGGAACACGGATACGCCCGCGGGCCGTTCCAATGCTGGCGTCGCATTCGCGGACCGGCAATTTCTGCCAGTCCTCCCAGCTAGTAGGAGCCATCCGACCGGCGTAACCGCAGTCGTTCGCGTGGATGTCGAGTGCCGTCGCGGCGTCGGTTGCCATCTGGCAAAAAGCCTCCGCGGGAGTCCGCGTGTTGATCGCCTGCCAGTTGCGGTTAAGAACCAACACCGTCTTGAGATCAAGGATCGAAGCACTCATTGGTTCAGGAATCTAAAGTATTTTAATTGAGGATCACAGCCTCAATCGTTGTTTTTTGTCACGCAGAGAATGTCGTTTCCAACGATTCTGACGCAGGATTTGTCCGCGTTAAAACTTTGACTAAGTCACGTAATTTTGAAGAGGGGTTCTATTCCCAAATTCTCTGCTCACGCAGTTGCTTCTCAGCAGCCTCAGCCCACCCCCGGTTCGCGGCCGGACTGGCCGGACTGGGATGAAGCACTTTACCTATGAAGGGCTCCACTCCCATCGAACCAGCCACCCGCTTGAGACAATTTTCTGCAAATGCCCCCACGCCAATCGCGAACTCCGGTTGCATCAACTCCAGGTGCTTGGCCACGTAAGCGTCGCAAGCTTCTGAAACCATAGCCATCTCTCCGGCTGGCAGTTTGTCAGGCGTGCGGTTACGACCCGACTCCTCCATCCAAACCAACGGGCAATAATTCACCACATAGTGTTCCGCAAAAAAATCGCCGGCATCAGGACACTTCTCGGAGAACAGTCCCCACAAGCGACGCCCACTGACTTCAGATTTCTCGCATTCAAATCCGACGATAGGACGCTTCGGGTGCTCGGGCTCCGGTTTGCCAACTTCTGCAGAGATTCCCATCCAGTCGCGCACGGCGGAAATCTCTCCAAACGGAACCCCCGTTTGAGCCATTCCCCAGGGTCCCGGATTCATGCCCATCATGAGGACACGCTTGGTAGAATCTCCAAAGCGCTCCACATACTGCTTGTGTGATGCCCTCGCATATTCCAGCGGGTTGTAGACATGACTGACAGGGTCGCCAAATGACAGACCGCTCAAACGCGACACCAGTTCACCGGTCGCGGAGAGAATTTCAGAAGCGATAGACATGCCCTCACTTTTGGGGCACTCAGCGATTCGTCAAGAAGCACCATTGCTTCTCCTGCCCGGAAATCGTATCACCAACGTGATGGGAAAAATCAACAGCATCGCTGTCGTGGGCTCAGGCTCCGTGGGCGGTTACTACGGAGCCAAGCTGGCTCTGAAGGAGAAAGTTTCCTTCCTCATGCGCCGGGATCTTAAAGCCGTGAAGGAAAGCGGACTAACCGTGGAAAGCCCGGATGGCGACTTCCGTCTCGATAGGGTGCGGGCTTTCGGGACTGCCAAAGAGATCGGCCCTGTCGACCTCGTCATCATCGCGCTCAAGACGACCTCCAACGATCTCATTCCGTCCATTATCCCTCCCCTTCTCAAATCCGGCACCCGCCTGCTGACCCTGCAGAATGGCCTCGGCAACGAACCGTTCCTTCATCAACATTTCCCTGAACATCCTGTCCTCGGTGGAATGTGCTTTGTCTGCATCAATCGCGGCGATCCCGGAGTCATTCGTCACATCGCCCACGGGAGAGTGGAGATGGGAGAATTTACCGAAAAAGGTGAGCTGTCTGCGATTGCCGAGATGTTCCATAACGCGGGCATCGATTGCCGAAAACTGCCCGACCTGAATCTGGCCCGATGGAGAAAACTGGTCTGGAACATTCCTTTTAACGGCCTCTCCATCGCAGCAGGAAATCTCAATACTTCTGAGATTCTCGAACGCCCAGCGCTGGTTGCCCGCGTTCGCAGCCTCATGCACGAGGTTATCGACATTGCCGGAATGATGGGACACGTCATTGATCAAGAGTTCGCTGAGGGTAATATCGAGGGAACTCGTGGGATGGGCCCCTATGAGCCTTCGAGCCTGATCGATTTCAAAGCCGGCAATCCAATCGAAGTAGAGGCCATCTGGGGAAAGCCGCTGAGCGAAGCCAAGCGACTGGGCGTTGAGGCACCAGAGATCGAAAAGCTGCACTTCGAGATTTGCGAGGCGATTGAAAACCGGTAATCCTGTTTCATGTCTGCCACCGAGTTTGAACTTCCCGCCATCGCAACGTCTGCCTCTCCGCAAGTGGGGCTGGTTCTCGGCTCAGGCCTCGGTGGCTTCGTCGACGCCCTCGATGACACCGTTTCAATCGACTACAAAGGAATCGAAGGACTTCCAGCCAGCACGGTTCCCGGGCATGAAGGCAAACTGCACCTTGGATCTCTGGGTGGAGTCGAGATCGCCGTCGCCCAGGGGCGACTCCACTGTTATGAAGGCCACACGGCGGCGGCGGCCGCCGCGCCGGTTCGCCTGCTCTATCAACTTGGCATCTCCACGCTCATACTCACCAATGCGGCCGGAATCGTGAACGCTAACTACAGGCCCGGCCGCTGGATGCTGCTTTCCGATCACCTCAACCTGGCCCGGCTTTCTCCACTGACCGGTTCCGCCAACTTCATCGATCAAACCGAAACCTACTCTCGTGATTTGCGTGAACTGCTCAAAGCGATCGCCTCTGACTCCGAAGATACCAGGCTTTACGAAGGTGTTTACGCCTGGGTAAACGGACCGGAATACGAGACGCCGGCTGAGATCAGGATGCTGCGCTCACTCGGCGCCGATGCCGTCGGTATGTCGACCGTTCCAGAGGCGATCCAGGCTCGCGCCCTCGGTTTGCGAACCGTCGCCTTGTCCTGCCTGACTAACTTTGGCGCAGGTTTGTCAGGGCAACTGCTCAACCACGGAGATGTTATTGAAGTGGGTCATCAGGCTGCGACTCAGCTTTTCAAGCTTTTGGAAAGTGCAGTTCCGGCAGTGATGGAAATCTGAGTAAAATTCTATAGAAGAGCCAGTAGATCCTCCGGAGCGTCGAGGATGGACTTCGCCCCGTGCTCGAGCAACTCCTTGACCGGTCGAAATCCCCATGAGACTCCTACCGCATACATCCCGGCGTTGACCGCTGTCATCATGTCGACGTCCGAGTCTCCAATAAAAAAACAGTCAGACGGCTTCACTCCAGAAGCAGCCGCCACTTCCAGGGCTGCCGTCGGATCCGGCTTCTTTGGCACCCCTTCACGAGCACCAAGAACACTAGTCCAGTTCCAACCGGGGAGGAATGTGTCAACGCACTTTACGGTAAAGTCATGAGCCTTGTTCGACATGACGCCGAACGAGACCCCACGGTCTCTCAGCTCATTTAACAACTCAGCGATTCCCGGAAACGGCTTCGTCGTGTTTTGCCAGTTGCGCCCGTAGGCCTCACGATACTCGGCAAGAATTGCATCTGTTTCATCTCCTGCAGCAGGGCGATGTCCCTCCGGAAAGATATCGCGAACCAGGTTTATCATCCCGTTACCGATGAATGTCCGATAGGCATCCACGGGATGAGGATCGAAACCGCGCGCCTGCAGAACTGCGTTTCCCGATTCAGCCAGGTCACGGAGGGTGTCCAACAGCGTCCCGTCGAGGTCAAAGATGACTGCCTTCTTTTCGTTACTCATTCTTCCGAATCACGAAGCAGGTTCCAGGCACAGATGAGCGCTTTCAAACCTGCCATCTCGATCGAAGAGTCAATCCCACAACCCCAGAGCAACGTCCCGTTTCCAGCATGCTTCACCTGAACATAAGCAGCCGAGTCTGCATCTGAGCCGCCCCGCAGCGCCTGGCTTCGGTAGTCAGTCACCGCAAAATCCTTGCGGCCAACCTCTCCGAGAAAATGAACAAAGGCATTGATGGGGCCATTGCCCTTGCCGATGCCCTTCACTTCTTCACCTCCGATTTTCACCGTGGCATGACAAAGAACTTCGCCAACGCCGCCAGCGGTGTGATCGAGCTCGAACTGTTCCAGGCTCAAGGGGGATTCAATGTTCACGAACTTTTCAAAGAAGAGCTCTCCGATTTCCTCATTGCTCAGCTCACGGCCGGCAGCGTCCGCCTTGTCGTAGACGAACTTGCCGACCTGCGGGTGCATCGACTTAGGTAAATCAAAGCCGTGCTCACGGTCGAGCACGTAGGCGACTCCACCTTTACCACTCTGGCTGTTGATCCGGATGATCGCTTCGTAGCTTCGCCCGATGTCCTTGGGGTCAATCGTCAGGTAAGGCACGCCCCAGGCAACCTCTTCATCCGATTCACCGACTTCCTTGGACCGACGATCAAAGCCCTTCTTAATCGCATCCTGGTGGCTGCCGGAGAAAGCGGTAAAGACCAGTTCACCGGCGTATGGCTGACGCTCCGGAACTTCCATGCGGGTCGTCTCTTCGTAGACCTGTCGAATGGAAGACAGGTCGGAAAAATCGAGGCCGGTTTCGATACCGTGGCTGTTCATGTTCAAGGCCACGATGACGATGTCGAGGTTACCGGTCCGCTCCCCGTTTCCGAAAAGCGTTCCCTCGACACGATCAGCACCGGCCATCAAGCCCAGCTCAGTTGCCGCGACTCCAGTGCCACGGTCATTGTGCGTGTGCAGGCTGATGATGGAGTTTTCCCGGTTATCGACATTGTGGCAAAACCACTCGATCTGGTCGGCATGCACGTTCGGCGTCGACCACTCCACCGTAGCAGGAAGATTCAAAATGATCTTCTTGTCAGGGTTGGGTTCCCAAACACCGGAAACTGCGTTACAGACCTCCAGCGCATAATCCATCTCCGTATCGGAGAAGCTCTCCGGCGAATACTGCAACGTGATCTCGGTATCAGGAAGAGTCGGGACCAACTCTTTAATGAGCTTTGCCCCGTCCACGGCAATCTGCTTGATGCTTTCCTTGGAGGCATCACCAAAGGTGACCCGACGCTGCAACGGAGACGTCGAGTTGTAAAGGTGAACGATCGCTTTCTTCACCCCCTCGAGACTTTCGAAGGTGCGGCGAATCAAGTGTTCACGCGCCTGCACGAGGACCTGTACAGTGACATCATCGGGAATCCGATTTTGCTCCACGAGCGCGCGAAGGAAATTGAACTCCGTATCGGCCGCTGAAGGGAATCCCACCTCAATCTGTTTGAAACCGATGCGGACCAACTCGTCAAAGAGACGAAGTTTCTCATCCACGCTCATCGGAATCGGTAGCGCCTGGTTTCCGTCGCGAAGGTCCACGCTGCACCAGATGGGAGCGCTCGTAATCGTCCGGTCCGGCCATTGGCGGTCCGGCAAGTCGACCGCAGGAAACGGCCGGTACTTCTGGATGGAATCAGGATTCATGGGTTCTCAGGTGTTATCTAAAAGGAAAAACGGCGGGACGCAATTCACCCGTATCATCGGGTATCAAAAAGTTGGGAGGAAAGACAAACACAGGGCAGATCAGCCCAGTAGCACCAGCTCAAAAGCGAGCAGGAGAGCGAGTAGTTCGGTGCTGTTTGTCTTGTTGTTCATCCGTTCAGAGTCAACGTAGGTCGAATGCGGCCTGTGTCCAGCGGCAATCTCCCATCCGTGGCCCCGCTACCAGCGTCGCTGCACCAGCACTTTGAAGGCCTCGCCGGCCCCGGCACCAGCCATGGCGTCACTGCCTTCACCATGTCTCGCAAGAAATTCGCCCTGGTTCGCGTAGGAGACTTTCTCAAGCCCCAGTTCCTCACCCCAGTTCATCAAATCAGTGAAGTTGACGTCCACGGTCAAGTCCTGCTTCCCAATACGCTGATAGATTTCTCCACCTTCAAAACGCTGCTGCTTGAAGTAGGCCCTCGCCGTCCCGGACGGTCGGCGATGATAAATCTCCGCTGCCTCTCCACCGTAGTCGACTGTCAGCATCGAGCCCTGCTCCCAGTGCTGCACCGCGCGCGCCAGCCAAAGTTGAAAGAGAGGCTGGATCTCAACCCGCTGCCCCTGCGGTCGCTCCGAAAGGTTCAGCGCCGAATAAACGTCTTCGGGGAATCCCCTTGGTAGCGGGCGAAAGACTTCACTGAGCCCTTTCTTCCGGTCGAACGTCACGAACACTTCACGCCAGTTGCCTTCAATTTCGCTCCAGATCATCCACTTCGCCGGAAAGGCATCCACCAGTTCATTCGAGAATATCAGCGCCTTGCCGCCAGCTGCTCCCAGTGCGTCCTCCATCTTGGCATGCCAGTTGATCTTAAGCCCCTTCAGCGCCGCCTGCTGCTTCTCGCGCAAGGGAGCGGAGACATCAACGATGTGATAATGCACGTGTCGGCGCTTCCACCAACTGAAGGATTTCAGCACCTCTCGGGCGAGTGCTCCGTTACCGGCGCCGACCTCAATCACGTGAAGAGCCCCTTCCCACTCGTGATACTCCCGTTCCTCCTGAATCCACTTCGCGATCGCCCGTCCCAGGGCCGATGACAAGGTCGCCGATGTGGCAAAGTCACCACGCGACCCTCCCACTTCGTCGATTTCCGTCGTATAATATCCGAAACGAGGGTCATAGAGAGCCAGTGCCATGAAATTCTCGAAAGGAATTTCGCCGCCCGATTTCTCAAAAGTCTGATGGAGAAAAGCGCGTATATCCGGCATGGTCCCGAAAAACAAACAGGGTTAGGTCCTGCATTCAACAGGGTTTAGGCAGTTGCCGGAACCAAAAATCGACGAAATCTTTCCTCCATGCTGCGAGCTCACGCCATTTTCCTGCTGCTCTTTACCGGACTTTTTCTCGCTTCCTGCGGTTCCGAGAAAGAGAACACCCCTGCAGAGGCGGAAACGAAAGTCACGGCTCACCAACCGTATCACGATATTCCCAATGCGGAATTCGTCGGTGTCGAGAGCTGCAAGACCTGCCACGAACCCGAATTCCAGGACTGGCTCAAAAGCGACCACCACCTCGCGATGAACCCGGCAACTGAAGAGTTTGTGCTCGGCGATTTCAACGACAGCGAGTTCGAGCACTTTGGATCCAAGTTTCGTTTCTTCCGCAAAAGCGACGAATACTGGATCAACGCCCAGGATGAAAACGGGGAATACCGGGACATGAAGGTCGACTACACCTTCGGACATTACCCGCTCCAGCAATACCTCATTCCCTTCGATGGTGGCAAATACCAGGCCCTTCAGGTCTGCTGGGATTCCCGACCGGAAGAAGAGGGCGGCCAGCGCTGGTATCACCTCTACCCGGACGAAGCCATTCCCTCCGACGACCTCCTTCACTGGACGCGACGCCACTTCAACTGGAACTACATGTGCGCCGATTGCCATTCAACCAATCTGGACAAGAACTTCGACTCCGAGTCCCTGACCTACGACACGACCTGGTCGGAAATGAACGTGAGCTGCGAGGCCTGCCACGGTCCCGGGTCCGCTCATGTGGCCTGGGCGGAAGCTCAGGCCAAAGTCGACGCCGGGGCACCGGAGTCTGACTTTTCAGAGCTCAAAGACTACGTCGCCTCGAAGGGTCTCGTCGTCACGCTCAAGGAACCTGAAGAAGGTGCCTGGGAGATTAATCCCGAAACCGGCCAGCCGCGCCGCACCAGGGAACTCGCCTCCAACGTCCAGGTCGAGACCTGTGCTCGTTGTCACTCGCACCGCCAGCTCATGGAGCCTGTTTTTGCCTCCGGCGAGAGTTTCTACGATTCGCACAGCCCGTCCATCATCAACGAGCGCCTCTATCATCACGATGGTCAGATCAAAGAAGAGGTCTACGTCTACGGCTCCTACGTCCAGAGCAAGATGTACCACGCCGGGGTTCGTTGCAGTGATTGCCACAACCCGCACTCCATGAAATTGAAGCTGCCCGGCAATGCCCTTTGCCTGCAGTGTCACTCCGGCGAACTTAATACACCCGCCCACCACTTCCACCCCATGGACAGCACGGGCGCGAGCTGCGTGGAGTGTCACATGCCGGAAACCACCTACATGGTGGTAGATCCCCGCCGCGATCACAGCATCCGTATCCCACGTCCCGACCTTGCCAAGAAGCTCGGCACGCCTGATGCCTGCACCCAGTGCCACACCGACCAGACCCAGGACTGGGCCGCCGAGCATTTCAAGAACTGGTGGGGCGCCGGCCCGCGCAATGCCCACTACGGGGAAATTCTCGCCAGTGCCCGACGTGGCGAGCCCGGTTCTATGGACCGGCTTATCGCTCTCGCCAACGACATGGAACGTCCCGGCAGCGCGCGTGCCGCCGCCATCGAAACGGCCGGTCTCAATCTCAACTCTCCGGGTGCCTTGCAAGCCGTTGAACGCGGATTGCAGGACCCCTCACCTTCAGTTCGCCTCGAATCTCTCCGCGCCCTGCTTTTTGTTCCCGCAGACCGACGACTCGGCCCGGTCGCCCCTCTGCTGATCGATGAAATGCGCTCGGTTCGCATCGCTGCTGCCCGCGCTCTCGCCGCCGTCCGCCATCGCCTGACTGAAGAACAGCAAGTCGCCTTCGATCAAGCGGCCGAAGAATACATCAACAAGCAAAACGCTATCGCTGATCGCGCCGCCGGCCACATGGATCTGGCCCTCTTCTACACGGACCTGGGCGATCTACCCAAGGCAGAGGCCGCCTATCGCAAAGCCACCGAAGTCGAACCCGAGTTCATTCCTGCTCACATCAACTATGCCGAAATGCTCTACAGCCAGAACCGGAGGAAGGAATCCGAAGAACAATTCCGCGCCGCTATCGACCTGGCCATGATGCCTGAAAACGAGGGCACCGCCCGCGATGCACTGGCCCGCTTCCTGATTCGCCTGCAACGCTACGACGAGGGTATTGAAGAACTTCGCCAAGCGACCGAGCTCATTCCCAACCACGCTCAAACTCAGTATTTTTACGGCGTCGCCCTGAACTCAACCGGCCGTTTCGAAGACGCTCTGCCCTACCTGCAGAAAGCTCATGAGCTCGATCCCTACAACGTCGAGTATCTCATTGGTCTGGCCACGATCTGCCGTGACGGTGGCAAGCTCAATCTCGCGCTGCAATACGCGAAAGCCGCCCTGGCAACCAACCCGGCCGACCCGCAACTGCAGCAGCTCGTCCGCAGCCTCGGCAGCGGTTAACCCTTTTGGGCGCAGTAGCGACGAAGCTCAAAATCATCGTCGCGGTGGAGTATCTCCGCCACTTCAAACCCGTTTTCAAATTCGGGCAGAAAGGTGTCGCCCTCGTAGGGGTGGAACACATAACTGAGCAAAACCTCGTCGCATTGAGGAATCATCTCGCCGTAAATCTGGGCACCACCGATGATAAAAACGGCTTCTTCTTCTTTGAGCAGTTCTATCGCCTCCTCACAGGATCCCACTATTTCGAAGCCCTCGGCCGCTTGGGCTCCACTTCTTGAAATTACCACATTGCGCCGCTTTGGAAGCGGGCCGTTAGGCAGCGATTCCATCGTCTTGCGACCCATTACAATCGGATGACCCAAAGTCAGTTTCTTGAACCACTTCAAGTCCTCCGGCAATCGCCAGGCGAGATCACCGTCTTTCCCGATGACTCGGTTCGACGCCATTCCAACAATGGCTTTGAGAACTGGCTTCTCCATCGAATCTTAATCTCACTCTTACTTCTACTCGTACTCCTCCACAGAGCCCCACCTCCTACACCGCAATGGGAGCCTTGATCGTTGGATGAGGATCGTAGCCTACCAGCTCGAAGTCTTCATAGCAGAAACCATCGATCTCCTTCACATTCGGATTGATCTTCATTTGAGGCAGGGTTCGCGGCTCGCGACTGAGTTGCTCCTTGGCTTGGTCGAGGTGATTCTGATAGAGGTGCAAATCACCAAAGGTATGCACAAAGTCACCCGGCTTAAGATCGCACACCTGCGCCATCATCATCGTGAGCAAGGCATACGAAGCAATGTTGAACGGCACGCCGAGAAACAGATCCGCACTGCGCTGATACAGCTGGCAGCTCAAGTCACCCGCCGTTGCATCGACATAAAACTGGAACATGGTGTGGCAAGGAGGCAAGGCCATGTCCTCCACATCCGCCGGGTTCCACGCGCTGACAATATGGCGACGACTCGTGGGATTATTCTTGATGGAATCCACCACGCGAGCCAGCTGATCGATGGTTTCCCCGCTGTCGCCCACGGCCCAGGAACGCCACTGCTTGCCGTAAACCGGCCCGAGGTTGCCATCTTCATCGGCCCACTCATCCCAGATCGTGACGCCGTTATCGTTGAGATATTTGATGTTGGTATCGCCGTTCAAGAACCAAAGCAGCTCGTGAATGATAGAGCGCAAGTGAAGCTTCTTGGTCGTGAGACAGGGAAAAGATTCACGAAGGTCGAAACGAGCCTGGGCACCAAATACACCGATGGTCCCGGTGCCGGTACGATCGTCACGGGCCTTGCCGTTTTCGAGAACGAGGTTGAGGAGGTCGAGGTAGGCTTTCATGCGAAGAGTGTCTTAATCTCGATACAAAGAAGATGGCCCTTCATTGGCCGCGACGGCAAGCTTTTCCAGAAGATCCGGGAGGTTATCTGAATGAATCAAGTTGGCGGCATCTTCCGCTGAAATAAAGCCGGCTTCCACCTGTGTTTTGCAGCAGAAGGAGATCAATTCGTCATAGAAGCCTTCCACGTTCAGCAGACCACTGGGCTTCTCGTGTTCCTCGAGTCGCGACCAGGTCAGCATTTCAAAAAGCTCATCAAGCGTCCCAATCCCACCGGGGAGAGAAACAAAGGCATCGCTAAGCTCAGCCATGCGCGTTTTTCGTTCGAGCATGGTTTCGACCACATCCATGCGGGTCGCCTTGGGGTGAGCCAGTTCGCGTTTCTCCAGGTAGGTCGTAATCACCCCGACCATTTCGCCACCGGCATCAAGGCAGCCGTCCGCAACCGCGCCCATGAGGCCGAAACTTCCGCCGCCAGTGACCAGCCGAATCCCGTTCTCAGCGAAGTATTTCCCAACGATCCGAGCCGCCTCCGCAAAAGCCGGATTGGTACCGCTGTGGGCTCCGCAGAAGACGCAGATCGATCGCATTTGGGAGGACATTGAAACTCCATTTTCGACGTCACTGCGCCCTCTGCAAGGGAATCCTTCTGCTCCGGGAAGAATTCCTCGATTGTTCTCCGAAAATTGGTGGTGACCCCCTCGAGGTTTTGCTTAAAGTGTAAGGATGACAGCACGTCAGTATCTTTTCGCGGGTCGGGTCCAGGGGGTCGGTTTCCGCTATTCCACCAAGAACCTCGCCAAAGGCTTCGATGTCCTTGGCTGGGTCAAAAACCTTCCCGACGGACGTGTTGAGTTGCAGATCCAGGGCGACGAGGAAGAACTCGACGAGTTCATCCAAGAGCTCCAAGACAGCCCGCTCGGTCATCACATCCAGGAGCAGGAAGAACGCACCGTCCCCCTACTCGACGACGTGCAGGGATTCTCGATTCAGCATTGATCCAGTCTTGATGAGCGACCTCGCCGTAGAAGTCAAAAACATGACAAAGGTCTTCAGCAGAGGCCTGAAAAAAAGCGACTACGTGGTCGCAGTCGACAACCTTTCTTTCGATATCAAGCCGGGAGAAGTCTATGGACTGATCGGCCCGAACGGTTCCGGAAAATCGACCACGATGAAAGTCGTCCTCGGGCTCATGTCACCGACCAAGGGAGACGTCAAAGTCTTCGGCTACGACAGCGGCGATATTCGCGCTCGCAACGAGATTGGTTTCCTTCCGGAGAATCCCTATTTTTACAAGCACCTTACCGGAAAGGAGACCTTGAAATTCTACGGTAAGCTTTGCGGATTTCGCGGGCGCGAACTGAAAGACCGTATTGCCGAACTGCTCGAACTGGTTGACCTCGAATCCGCCGCCAATCGACGTCTCGGAGGTTACTCCAAGGGAATGCTCCAGCGCATCGGGCTGGCCCAGGCACTGATCCAGCGACCACGCCTTGTTATCCTGGACGAGCCTACGGCCGGCGTTGACCCGCTCGGTTCACGGCAGATCCGCGACCTGATTCTCAAGCTCAAGGACGACGGCATCACTGTTTTCCTCTGTTCACATCTGCTCGAGCAGGTCCAGGAAGTCTGCGACCGGGTCGGCATCATTTTTGAAGGCCGCATGCGCCGCGAAGGCCCACTCGAAGAATTGATCCAGATCGAGGAACAAACCGCCATGACCTTCTCCGGAGCCAAGCCTGAACTGCTTGCCAAGGTGCGGGAGCTGATCAAAGCGGACTCCGGCGCCACGATTGTTGAGGAGGGACATCCCAAAACCACACTGGAACGACTCTTTGTCAGCCTGTCTCACGCCAGCAACACGGACGATAAGGGGGACGAGAAATGAACCAGACACCTCCCTCTGTTTTCGAACCAGCCATAAAAACCGTCTCTCCCTTCTCACTGAGACGCGTCATGGTCATTGCCTCCAGTTCGGTCACCCAACTGGTGCGCATGAAGACCTTCTACTTCCTGCTCGCCTTTGCCGCGATCATCGTGGTGCTGATGAGCCTGAACCCGCCCACCACTCCAGCCGGTGTCCTTTCAACGATCAAGCGGATTTCCTTCGGCACGATGGATGTGTTCGCCTGGCTCTTTGCTATCGTTTCGACGGCCCTGCTTATTCCCAAGGATATTGAGGATCGGACGCTTTACACCATTCTATCAAAACCGGTTCGTCGCATCGAATACCTCATCGGGAAACTGCTGGGCGTGCTTTGGGTCATTGCGATTTCCCTACTCGTCATGTACGCCGTCTGCGCCTTGGCTCTATGGTCTCGGGAGACACTCTACATCGCGGAAGAGCTTGAAGCCATGAACGCCGACGCCCGCTACTCCGCCGAAAATGTCAGTGCACAGATCGCGCTCATCGAACAACAGGGGCTTCGACCGGAACTCGGCATCGCCGTTCTCGCCTCATTCCTCAAGGCCGCCGTGGTTGCTTCGGTCACGATCTTCCTGTCCACGTTCGCATCCAGTTCGCTGTTCTCCATTATCATCAGCGTGCTGGTTTTCATCATCGGTCACGCCCATACCATGGCGACAAGCTTCTGGCTCTATCAGACAGACAACAGTCTTTTCGTCCAGCTCCTGTTAAAGGTGGTCAAAATCTTTATACCAAACTTCCAGCTTTATTCATTCAGTCATGGAATTATACAGGGTGAAGCTGTTGCCTACTCCCTAGTCTGGCAGATGACCGGATTGACCGGCGTCTATCTCGTGGTGTTCCTGTTTCTCTCGCTGCTCGTTTTCATTGATAAGGAGTTTTGATGGTGTCGTTCTTCCGGAAAACTCCCCGCACCATTATCGTCCTCACTGTTCTTGCGGCCTTTGGACTGGTGCGAACCCCATTTGAGAATCGGCTGGGGGAACAATTAATCGAAGCCAAACTAGTCGTTCCCCCGCCGGGAATGACCGTGCTCGACCAGATGGGTCAATCTGCCCTGATGGCCACACTCGGGGGATTACGACCACTCGTTGCCGGATTTCTCTCCCTGCGAGGCTACGAAAATTTCAGCGAAAAAAACTGGGATGAACTCCGCCAGACTTACCTGGTCATCACAGCGCTGGAGCCACTCGAAGAATCTCACTGGGTCAATGCGATCTGGCATCTCGGAATCAATGCTACCGCCAACATGGAACTCGACACCAAACTACCCGGCTTCGAACGCAAGCGCCGCTTCCACAACTACGCGCAGCAGGCCATCGAATTTGCAGAAAAAGGCCTCGAACAAGTCCCCGATTCTGTCCCCATCCGCAAACAACTTGCCGAGGTCTACCGCGAGAAACTGAAGGACTGGGAAAACGCAGCCAGGGTCTACGGGGAGATGATGGAATTCGATGACGCCCCGCAGTATGCCGAACGATTTCACGGCTACTTTCTCGCCAAAGTTCCCGGCAAAGAGCAGGAGGCCTACAACTACCTCAAAGACCTCTACGATGAGGGAGAACACCAGCATCTGCCGACCCTGATCTTTGAAATCCGGCGGCTTGAAGAAGAACTCAAGATACCCTACCCCGGGCGCATCCCTGACGCCGGCCCAGACGCCAACCTCTCCCGCCCACAGAAACCGTCCTCCCCGGTCCTTCCGGGAGGTATTGTCATCCCCTGATCCCCCACTACACGTAATGGAATAAGATTCCCTCGCGTTGCGAATCCCTGTATTTATGATTAGTTCGAAGGATCACCCGTTCAACCGCTGTTGATTCGAGAGGGCCGACTGAGACTCAATGAAATACGCCATCTTCGGAGACATTCACGCCAACCTCGAAGCTTTCGAGGCCGTGTTGGCCGATGCCGAACAACAAGGCTGCACTGATTACGTCTGCACTGGCGATATCGTAGGCTACGCGGCAGATCCCAATGAGTGTCTGCGAATCGTCCGCGATATGAACTGCCCCGTGGTGAAAGGCAACCACGACGAAGAAGCCATTCTCAACACCTCCCTGGAAGGCCTCAATCCGCTCGCTAAACAGGCCATGGAGTGGACGCGCGCCCAGCTGAACGAAGACGAGCGTGACTTTCTCACCAACATGAAACTGGTGCGCCAGGTTGCTGACTTCACCATCGTCCACGCCACACTCGACACTCCCGGCAGCTGGACTTATGTAACCAACAAGTTCGATGCAATGGCAAGCTTCAGCTACCAATTCACCCAGCTATGCTTCTACGGCCACACCCACACGCCCAGAATCTATGTCAAAGGCGACAGCGTCGAGCCACTTGAGGAAATGGAAGTGAACCTCGAGATGGGCCGCAAGTATTTCATTAATGTCGGCAGCACGGGACAACCCCGGGACGGAGACTGGCGAGCTTCCTACGCCGTCTACGACGCCGAAAATCAAAACGTGGAGATTCGCCGTCTCGATTACGACATCCGGAAGGCTCAGGACAAGATCATCGATGCTGGTCTTCCCGAGATGCTGGCGCATCGCCTTTCACTGGGTAAGTAGCGTGAAGCTCTCCGAATGCGAACGGATCCTGGTGGTGAAACCGAGCTCGCTCGGCGACATCACTCACACCCTGCCCGCTGTTGAAGCGATTCACCGGGCCGCGCCCGAAGCAAAGATTGACTGGCTCGTCAACACGGAATGGTCATTGCTTCTCGAAGGCGTCCCCTTCCTCAACCAACTCATTTCCTTTCCACGTCGTGACTTCCGAGGCATCTCCGGAGGATGGAAAGCCGGCAATTGGGCCAAAGAGGCGCTTCAGAAGACACATTACGATCTTACCCTCGATTTCCAGGGACTGTTTCGCAGTGGTTTCCTAGCGAAGCTTTCCCGGCCTGACTGGATTATTGGATTTCAAAAAGCCCGCGAGGGCGCCTCCCTCTTCTACGACGAGAAAGTCATTATCAAGAACTGGTCAGCCTGCCATGCGGTCGATCGCAACCTCACTATGGCCGTGGTGGCGGGAGCCGATATCTCTGAGCCCGCATTTGTGCTGCCCGATGGGGAACCGATCGACGGCGTCGACTCGATTCCGGCAAACGCCATCCTGCTCCACCCTTTTTCCCGCGGCGAAGGCAAGTCCCTCTCCGTTGCTGAGGTGACCGAACTGGCGGAACAGCTATCACCCACTCCCGTTTTTCTCGCCGGGATATTCGATGGAGAAAATCCTGGCGTATGGCCGGACAACGTGACCGACCTCCTCGGTAAGACCAGCCTGGCTCAGCTTATTCACCTGATCCGAAAATGTGCCTGGACTGTCAGCGTCGACAGTGGTCCCATGCACCTCGCCGCAGGGATCACTGACCGGGTTTTGTCGCTGCATACTTGGTCGAATCCGGCAATGGTGGGCCCTTGGCCCAAAACTTCGTGGATCTTTCGCGAAGGTGAAATCGTCCAAGTCGGCGATCTCACTCCGGACCTTTTTCCGGAACGTCGCGATCTCAAGAACACGTATGGGCGGCAGAAGCGGCTCTTTTCGCCCGAAGACACAGGGACTGTCTCCGCCTTTCTCCAGGAGCAAATTGCCACATGAAACACGTCCAGATTTACACTGACGGCTCCTCACGCGGAAACCCGGGACCGGGCGGTTACGGCACCGTAATTCGTTACGGAGAACACTCCCGCGAGCTCGCCCAGGGGTTCAAAGTGACCACCAATAATCGTATGGAGATTCTGGCCGCCATTGCGGGGCTGGAGCTCCTCAGAGAACCCTGCGAGGTGACGATCTACTCCGACTCTCGCTATCTTGTCGATGCCCAGACCAAGGGCTGGGTCGAAGGATGGAAATCACGGGGATGGAAAAAGAAAGACAAATCCGGGGTGAAGAATATCGATCTCTGGAAGCGTCTCGAGACAGCTGCGGAAGGACACCAGATCGACTGGCAATGGGTCAAAGGTCACGACGGGCACGAAATGAACGAACGTTGCGATACGCTCGCAACCGAAGCTGCAGACGGCGAATATGGCGCTCTCATCGACGACAGCGGCTTCGAAGGCTAAGTGCTAGGGCAACGCCTTGAGCGCTTCTGCCTTTCTGAAGGCTTCGATCAACTGCTCCGCAAGAGCATCGCTGTAAAGCGGCATGCGACCCGACATGAAGGGACGGGTTCGGTTTCCACCATCGATACCAAGCATGGCACGGCGCGTCAGCGCATGGGTCGACTCCCCGCCGACATGATTCAGGGCCGGAGGCAGATGCCCCTCTCTTCCCATTCGTCTCGCGGATTCCTCTTCAAATCCGAAGTAAACTTCGCGTGCTGTCTCCACGCCGCCGACACCATCTCGTTCGTGGCAGCCGTAGCAGTTCAGCTGCTTCATTCGCCAGTCGAGTTCCGGAGCACTTTCAGCTTCAGGCCGGGCGATAAACTCAAGCGCCAGACCGATGGCCCGTTTCTGCACCTCATCCAAACCGTAAAACGGCACCCCCCCACCCGGGGGACGTTCAGACAGGCAGGCAGTTCGAGCCGAGGGATCGAGTTGCAGCAACGACTTCGAATAATTGCCTGCGGGCTTTGCCTCATCCCCCGGAATAGAATGACAGACGATGCAGTTCTTCCGGGCAAACACTTCCCTCCCCTGAGCGATCAGATCATCCCTCGCTTCAAGGTTGTCATCCCCCGTTAGAGCTTCGGCGAGATTATCCGGAAGGACGAGATCGGGCCCTGCCTTCAAATAGGCTGCGATATCGGCGGCTTCTTTCTCACTCAGCTGAAAATCAGGCATTCGCCCCGACGGTCGATGCTCGTTCGGATTGAGAAGAAAATGGGTAAAAGCCTGCAGATCATAGAGGTCCGCCAGGTTCATCGGAATACTCGGCAACCCGGCCAGTTCGATCTCGGCGTTCTCCGGAACTCCATCCGGACGGAAGCCCACCTCGGGAGCATGACAGGCCACGCAGCCGATGCGGTGATAGATCTGTCGACCCGCCTCAATATCGCCCTGTTCATACGACGGGACCTCATACTCCAGGCTCGCAAGGTAGTGCTTCAACGCCTCCACCTCTCTGAGATCCCGGTCAGGACCCGCAAAGAAACTCGGCATCGAGGTGTCTCGCTTCACGAACCGCGGATTACGGATCAGGATCTCCAGATCCAGGGTGTCGAGCCGAGTTCCCACTCCCTCCAGGTTCGTCGCCTCGACGCCGGCAAGCTGATCGCGCCATCGCTCCGGCGGATCGTGGCAGGCCACGCAGTTGAGTTCGTTCAAAAGAATCAAACCTCCCTGGGTCAGGTAGTCGTCGTCATCCAGGCTACTGTAGAAACGCTCAAACCCAATCACGAACGGATAGTTCACCGGCTTCGCATGAGCGGGATGTCCTTCCACTCTTCCGACTGTCCCCAGCCAGAACGCGAGCAACAGACCTAACCCTGTCAGGTGATGGAACAACCCCTGTTGAGTGGGTCGCCCTGTGTTTCGATGCGTTCCGCCGATCGGAACACTATGCCACGATCCTGCCATCAACGAGCGTCACCATGCGCTCGCCCTGCTCAGCGAGCTGGTTGTCGTGCGTCACCACGAGCAGGGTTCGTTCCTTCTCGTCCGCCAACTCCATGAGAAGCTCCATCACCGCAACACCGGTCTTGGAATCGAGGTTGCCGGTTGGCTCGTCAGCAAAAATGATATCGGGCTCGTTGATGAGCGAGCGAGCAATGGCGACGCGCTGCTGTTCCCCTCCGGAAAGCTCGTTCGGCAGGTGCCCACTCCTCGCTCCCAGCCCCACCCGGTCAAGCAGTTCCAAGGCTCGATCTTGTCCCTGCCGTCCTCGGATCAATGCTGGAACCATCACGTTCTCGAGTGCGGTCAGCTCCGGCATGAGAAAGAAACTCTGAAAAACGTAGCCCATTCGTGCATTGCGGACCTTGGCCTGCTCGCGACGCGAGAGCTCGTAGAGAGATTCCCCGTCGATGAAAACCTGCCCTTGGTTCGGCTTCTCCAACCCGGCGAGCGTGTAGAGCAGCGACGTCTTTCCGGCGCCCGAAGGCCCTACGAGAAACAGTTTCTCTCCATGCTGCACTTCGAGAGACACGCCTCGCAGCACTTCGATCTTGTTATCACCGATTTCGAAAGTGCGAACGATGTCGCGGGCTTCGACGGCCATTTTCATGGACCAATAACTGGATCTAGTCATAGACACGAAAAAACATTCGCCCCGGAAAGCTCCAGGCACGAATGTTTTTTTCAATCAACAATCGCCGGGCGTCTCAGCGCTTGCCCTTGAGCCCTTCCCGACGAGCTCTCTTGGCCATATTAAGGGCTTTGTCGTTGCCGTAACGGCTGATAGAAAACTTCGCTGTCTTGCGTTTGTTCTTACCATCGACCCAGGCCGCCTGCCAATATTCGTAGGTCTTACCCTTTGGCGATTTGGATACCACGTGTGTGACTCCGGTGACGCCTGACTGCTTGATGCGCCGCTTCTTCTTTGCTGCCGCTTCCTGCTTGTACTTGGGCATCTTGGCGAGCAACTTGTCGCGGTGATCCTTGGCCGCCTTCAGCGCTTTAGTTTTTCCACCAGAGGCTTTGTCAGGAAAATATTTCTGGTTACTTTTTCCGCGATGAGTGACGCGAACGTAGAAGCCGTGATTTTTTTTCTCCGGCTGGTCGATACGGGTAATGCCGTAATTTGGTCTTGGAGCGATCATAAAGGGTTAATGATTAGAGAACAACAAACGTAGCTGACGTTCCTGTCTATAATTTTTTAGAAAACATGACAAGGCAATTGCAGATAGTTTGATAGAAACGTTACGTCCCTGAAGCCTGACGGATGCCCTCAAAAAGCACAATTCCTGCAGCCGTCGCCAAGTTTAAACTACGCCCCCTCACCTGGGGTATAGTTAGGCAAGTTTCACCATTCTTCTGCAAAAGACTGTCAGGAAGTCCGCGCGTCTCCGGGCCAAAAACCAGGTAGTCACCTCTTTTAAAATTAACGTCCCAATAGATCCGTTCGGCTTTGGTCGTCAGGTAATAGACGGCACTATCCTCAGGAACCGATTCGAGGAACACTTCGAAAGTCGGCCATAAAGTCGGAGTCAGTTCGCGCCAGTAATCGAGGCCAGCCCGCTTCAGGGCCTTTTCATCAAGCGAAAATCCCAGCGGCTCGATAAGGTGAAGATCTGCTCCGGCCGCATGACACAAGCGACCAATATTTCCCGTGTTCGGCGGGATCTCCGGTTCGAAAAGCACGACGTTCAGCATGGAACGCGTTCTCGCTAAAAAAGAAACGCCGCTGAAGAGCGGCGTTTCAAAATTTAGGCTTCAACGGGGTCAACGTTGACCCGTCGCCCGTTCTGGTCGAACCGCACATTGCCTTCGACCAGTGAGTAAATCGTGTAGTCGCGACCGATGCCAACGTTCTTGCCGGGGTGCCACTTGGTTCCACACTGGCGAAGAATGATGTTACCGGGGACGACGTGCTCACCACCGAACTTCTTCACACCACGACGCTTGCTGTTACTGTCGCGACCGTTCTTAACACTTCCCTGTCCTTTCTTATGAGCCATGACTGCTGGATGGTAAAATTCTGAATGAGTTTCTCTCCGGTTAAACGGAAACGATTTCGAGGCGGGTGAGGTGACGGCGGTGACCCTTAGTTTTGTGGTGACCCTTACGGCGCTTGAATTTGAAGGCGATCACCTTCTTGTCGCGGAACTGCTCGACAACCTTGGCGGTCACCGCAGCGCCATCGATAAAAGGAGCACCTACCTGAATGTCGGCGCCGTTGCCGGAGGCCAGCACTTCCTCGAACTTCACCGTATCACCGACATCGGCGTCGAGCTTCTCGACGTCGATCTTGTCGCCGGCTTCGACACGGTATTGCTTACCTCCGGTTTTGAAAATTGCGTATGCCATCGTTCTGAGCTGGTTAGAGGGCGGGGAATTTGCCACCGGTCCCTCAAATCGGCAAGCGGTTTTTTTTAAAACGATTCAATGGCCTTTTTTAGTCGGCTCGCGAGGGACCAATCCGGCCGCCGGGAAGGTTAAAAAGCCCGGCTTATCAAGCTCCGCACGCTCCGGCCCGTCGAGCCAGATCCCCTTTATTTCCTCGCCTTTTAGCGATTCAAACCGCATTTGAAGGCCTGACTCATCAAAGCGCACGGCGATTCCCGGGAGAAACCTCCCCACCGACGCCGAAAGACGCCCGACCTGGGCTTGGTGGTGGGCGATTGAAGGATCATCGGGGTCCGGACGGCTCATCGTCACGACTCTACCCACACAGGACCAGGCTCGACAGAGAGGAATCTCGAACTTCTTCTCCCATTCTTTGATCTCTTTCTGGAGGACCGGCCCGAAGAGCAGCCCGTATCTGAGCGAGCCGCCACCGAGTGAATTATCAAGCTTCCCATAAAACTCCCTCGGCCCGACAAGAAGGGTGACCTCCTGCTCCCGGACCGCCTTTTCAAGCAGATCTGACTCCCCCCTCAGGGAGAATGATCGGGCCACAACTCGCCCGTCGCCAAGCACAGGAGTCCAACATCCGAGAGTGAGTCCCTCCGGAACGGCCAGAGAGTCCTCGATAAAGACAACGTCGTTTTTCCGGACAAAATCCGCGGCCCGCACCTGGACGGCGTTCCGGTGCAATTGAGTCGAGGTCAGAACGACAGGCGGCTCGCCGGGCACCGGCACCAATCCAACCGCCTTGCGGTCACGGTCGCGATCATTCAAATCGAGGCGCCAGCATGTGACCCACGCTGGTTCCAACTTGGCACGCAATTTTTCCATCAACCCCATGGGACTGGCCTGAACAGAAACGACCGACTTCATGTCGATAAAAGACCCTTCGTCCCCATGCCAGAAATCTATCAGGTGAGGCATGAAAGTCTGCGACGTGATGACCGTTCTCATTCCCAACGGCTCAATCGATCTGGCGATTTTTTCGAGTTCCTCCTGGTCGATCGTGAAAGGGAGGTTTACCGGCGTTTTCCCGGCAAGAAAGAGACCGAGATTAATCACCGCCGTCATCGGTCCAGGAGGCAACATCACGCCGACGTAATCACTGTCGTTGGGCGGATGATTCATCCAGCGCCGCGCCATCGCGGTCGCCAAGCCAAGCGTTTGAGCGCGCGACCAGTTGCGTGGACCGTTCTTCCCGTATTCAACAAAAAGCGAACGTCCTTTCTTCTTTTTCAGCGACCGAATCACCGCCTTCTCCAAGTTAAAGTCGAAGTCCCGCCGCTTCACAAAACTCTCGACAGACTGGGCCATGACCGCCTCTCGAATCGATTCAGTGTTAGCCTCGCTCGCCGGAACTGGCTGACCAAAGGCGACTTGGAGTGGACAGAAAATTCCGTTTGGCCACTTTTTGAAATAACGGTCCCGCTCAAAGGAAAAAACTGAATTCCACAAGCCGTCCATGTAAACCGGCACGATCTGGCAATCAGATTTGCGGGCGATGATCTCAAAACCCTTTTTAAATTCATCGATCACACCCAGTCGCGTCAGCCCGCCTTCGGGGAACAGGCAAACCACGTCGCCCGCTTTCAGTGCATCGATACTTGTGGTGATCGCTTTCTTCGCCTGATGCGGCTGAATCGGTATGGCACCAAACAACTTTAGAAACCACCCGATCGCTTTGAACTGGGTATAATTGGCCAAAACCACGAATCTCACGGGGCGAGGCGAAGTCAGGTAGAGCACAAAGGAATCAATGTAACTGACATGATTACTCAACAGAAGCACGCCACCCTCACGTGGAATGTTCTCGGTCCCAATGCGCCGGACGCGATAAAAGAACTGAACCCACGGTAGAAACAGGATTCTAAAAAACCATTGAGCCAACCACCTCATTCAGAATCCGAAGCGTCAGTTTTGAGAAATTGGACCAGGAACACTCCAACTACGATCAGGACAGGCACCATGACGAGAATCTGCCCGGACGGCATGACTCCAAACTTGTCGAGACCGAAACCGAGACCAACGGCGACGACACCCGAGAATGAGGTCATCAGGTTGAGTGCCGAAATGATCCGCGCCCGGTGAGCTTCTGCGGCCAGATCCTGCAGCCATGCATTCAGTGGCACCACGTAGTAACCACTCGCGAAGCCCATCAGGCTGAGACTGAGATTCCACGCCATCGAATCCGGCTCGAACAAGCCGACGCCGGCAAGCGCCAGCGCCATGCCAAATCCGCCGAATGGTGCAAAAGAAAGACGAATGTGTTTGCGCGAAAGTAGAGAAACAATCGTGCTTCCCACAATCAAACCACCGCCGACCCACGTCAGCATCTCGGCGGTCGCTTCCATGCGCCCTGCCTCACCGGCGTCAGGATAGAGCTGCTTGGCGAAGTTCACAAAGATGATGCCCATGTAATTCGCCACGAACCAGTAGGCTGTGATGAAAAGAGCCACCGTCCGGAGCTTCCTCTCCGAAAAGAGCTGGCGAAGATGGCGGAAATGGCGAACCCACACCCCGCGGGAAAATTTCTCACCGGCATGAGAAGGTGTTTTTTCGATAAACCATCCCATCGCGAGGGCGATGAGACAGGCGCCGGAAACCCAGTAGATCGGAATAATCGCAGCCGTCCAACCGTTCTCAGGCTGAACCCCGTTGAGCTCGTTGAACATCTCAAGGCGGCCGTCGAACCACTGCCCGGCCAGCAGCATCCCTCCAAGAATGCCAACCATCGTCAGCATCGACATGAGGCCGTTCGCAAAACCAAGCCGGTCTGAGCCCACGATCTCCTTGAGGATCCCCTGCTTTGCTGGAGAAAAGATCGTCGACTGAACCGCGAGCAGGAAGTAGCCAAAAATTGCCACCTCGACCGAGCGTAGCACCACCGCTCCGGCAATCATGATGAACAAAGCCAACTGAAAGAGAAGGCTGCCGAAAATTACATCGCGCTTCGAAAACCGATCAGACAAATATCCCGCTACGGGTGCCAGTAAAATAAACGGCAACGGGATCATCACGAAGAGGATATACTGGATATTCTCCCCGACCGGTGTTCCGGCTGCCACCGCCATGGCGAGACCGGTCAGAACCAGCTTCACGAAGTTATCATTAAACGCATTCTGCGCCTGGACGATCAGGACCACAGCCAGCGACAACCACGAACGTTTGCTAACGGTATTCTTAGAGCCCCTGTCTGACATGCTACCTTCTCTAACGGATTCCTTTAAAGATCGCGAATCGAATATTTTAAAATGACTATCAGCTCAGTCGATACAGACCCATCGCCTGAAGAACCGACGCCCAACGTCCCTCCCACTTCCCTCCGTAGGGTCGCTGAGGCGTCATGGTTCGCCAGCCAAGTTTGAGGCCCTCTTCCGCGAGGCGTTCACCGGGGTGAATCATGACCCCACTTTCAGCAATTGAGAGCAGCGGGATATCGGCAGAACTGTCCGAATACGCCCACGTATCCGCCAGCATATCGACATCGTCGGGAATCAACTCCCGCTCCTGCATCGCCATTATCTTGGCACCGTGCTTGTTGTTAGGACCGGATATCCTTGGCAGTAATGGCATTGAATCCTCCACCGCCATGTCGGTTCCGATAAAGTGATCGAAACCCAGTTTTTCTGAAATTCCTTTCAGGTAAAACTCAGGGCTGGCGCTGTTGAGAATCAAGATACGACCCTCTTCCCGGTTTCGTTCGATTTCCGCGACAACTTCCGGGTAGAGAGCCTTCTCGAAGTCACTCTCGAGAAACTCCTTCACGTGACGCTCCAGCGTTTCACGCTTCATACCCACCAAGTAACTGGCAAAAATGCGCTTCATCAGCCTAAGATTAAAGATCCGCAGAGCGGCAAAGGGCAAACTCAGGACAAACCAGACAAGGTAGATACGACGCCACCCCTCACGGCGAAGGACGTAGTTGCAGAAGAGAGCCTGCGTGTCGAAAGGCAGGATGGTGTGATCGAGGTCAAACAAGGCGTATCCACGCGGCATGGACGAAGATATACGCTTACAGCGAATACGCCACCCTATGGCTCTCATAGAATTTGCATTTGCACCCCTAAACTTTACTGGCACAATCCCCGAAGCCCGCTGAAGATAGTTCAGTTATCTAAAATACCTCCTGCCCCTCCATGAAAGCCTTCGAAATCTTCCAGGAAATAAGCCCTGAAACCACGCACTCCGTCTTTCAATTTCTTCGCGACGAGCAGCGCGAAGTTTACACCGCGTCACTTTCATCGCTTGCTGCCAACCGGAAGCTGCGCCCGGTCTTCGTTCAACGAAAGCCGGCGGCCGCCCAGATCGAGTGGCTCGCTAAGAACATCAAGCTGCGTGGTTCGGCAGAAATTGCCGAACATGTCATGCAGCTCTGGCTCATGAAAGCGCACCAGGATGTGCTCGTTCAATTTCTCGATGGCGTCGGCATCTCCCACGATGGAGAAGGCGCCGCCGAAGATCTTCCTGAAGCCCTCGACCCCAAGAAGGTGAAGTCCACCATCGAGAAACTCCTTAAGGATCACGATTCCGAAGTCGTGAAGATTTATCTCAGCGTCTTCCAGCTGCAGCGTTCCAACGGGTGGGATGCCATCTCTGATGTCATCGCCGCCACTCCAGCACTGCAATTTGGTGTCGAGGAAACTGCCGACGAAGAAAAGACCGGAGAACCAGCCGCCGACGAAGAGGAATAATTCTCAGCATGAAAAGCGCCTACGAACTCGCCATGGAACGGCTCAATCAATCTGAGCCGGAAATCAAGTTGACCAGTGAACAGCGCGAGCAGCTCGCCGCCATCGACGAGAAGTTCAAGGCCAAGATGGCTGAGCGCGAACTCTTCCTGACCGACCTCATTAAGAAAGCGACAATGGAGGGCAACTACCTCGAACTTCAGGAACTCGAGACGCAGAAGGCACGAGAGATCGGTTCCTTGAAAGAAGAGTGTGAGGCAGAGAAGGACAAAATCCGCTCCGGATCGTGATCAAACAAACTCCTTCTTCAGCGATTCAATCTCTTTCTTGATCAAGCTGCCGACCCGGTGCTTGGCGAGATAGACCTGTGATTGGCTGACTCCCAGTTCCCGCTTTACTCTCGCCGTGTCCCACTCCTTGATCACGTAGGCGTGGAAAATCTGGAACTGTTTCGGCGAGACAGCTTTCTTAACCCGCTCTATTGCCACCTGGAACAAGTTTGCCATCCACTCGTTTTCCCACATGCGCTCGAGGACTTCCTCCCCGTCCTCACCAATCATGCGATCAACCGTTGCGGTATCTCGGGTTCCTCCGTCACCATCCGGGGTCCCTCCAACCTGCGCGTTGGCGGCGGGGTTACGTTGTTTCTTCCGGAACTGGTCTGCGATACGCCAGCGGGTGATGTTCATCAACCACGTCTTGAATGAGCCTTTGTCAGGATCATATTTCTGTCCCTTCTTCCACTGTTTGGCGACAGACAGCACGGTTTCCTGGACCACGTCGAACGCCTCGTCATGACTCAACCCCGACTTCGTCGAGACGCTGTAAATCAATCGCCAGTAGGTTTGATAAAACTCGTCCCAGGTGCGCTGGTCCTCCCAATCGGCGAGACGCTCGATCAGGCTCATACGGGTGCGGGCAAACTCTTCCTTCACCTCCGGTTTGGCAGCGGGATCTTCAGCGGTACTCATTCGTCACAACCGACGAAATGTAAACGGACGCACCTCACAGGTCCACACCAGATTCACTCCCCTTGCATCCGCCACTGCTCCGGAAAAATTCCTTCTTGGCATGAGGCCCCCACAACCTAGGCTCTCACCATGATTCGAATCGGTATCGTCGGCTGCGGGCGTATCCTCGCAGCTCACCTCGAGGGCTACAAAATCCTGCGGGAAGCAGGCGTGGACAATTTCGAGATTACGGCGCTCTGCTCACGAAAAGCCGAAGACGCCCAGAGCTACGTCAAGCGCGGCGAAGGGCCTCCACAGCGAATACCTGTTTCCGATATCCCCGGAGATCCTCTTTCCGTGGGCGACCAGTATCTTTCAGATTTTCAGCCGGACACTGAAGTTGAGGTTTACACTGACTATCGTGACCTCATCGCCTCGGACCGCGTCGATGCCATCAACGACTTTACGATTCACAGCCTGCACCACCAGATCGCGGCCCTGGCATTCGAACTTGGCAAACATGTTCTCTCCCAAAAACCCCTCGCCGTTTCGATGGAGGGGGCCCGGCGCATGTGCCGGCAAGCTGAAGCCGCAGGAGTGACTTTCGGCGTGTTTGAAAATCTCCGTTTCGTTGAGGGCATTCGCCATCAGCACTGGGCCTTCAGCGAAAGCGGCCCGGCTGGCGAATTGCAGATGGCGGTGATGGGCAACATCGGCACCTGGTGGGCTCCGGACCTCATCGTCGCGGAAACGCCGTGGCGGCACGTTCTCGAAAATGGCGGCGGCATGGCGCTCGATCTCGGCCCTCACTTCTTCGATATGATTCGACATATCGGTGGGAAGGAAGTGGTCTCTGTCACCGCTCAAACCCAGGTCGTCGAACCAACCCGCTACATTCTTCGAGACGGTGAACGGGTCGACCCGATCACCTGCGATGCTGACGACACCTTCTATGCTCACTTCGAACTCGAGTCTGGTGCCGCCGGCACCATGTTCGGCAGTTGGGGTGGCCACGGCAGCAACACCGTTCTCGGCGAAGGCCCTGTCTTTTATGGCACAAAGGGGCGCGTCACCGGGGACAGCATTACCCTCGATGGTGGCGAGACGCAGTCCCTCAAAGCGCTCTACGAAGCCAACGCCCCAACCGAAATGCAAGAGCGCCACTTCCCGCTCGGCCTGACCAACGACTTCGCGCTTTCCCAGCTCGACTGGCTCCGCGCGATCGAAAACGGAACCCAGCCAGAATGCTCCGGCCCTGAAGGTCTCCGCGATCTCGCCTGCGCCTACGCGGTCGTTGAATCAGACCTCGTCAGACGCATGGTCTCCGTCGAAGAGATCGAAAACGGCACGCTTCGCGACTATCAAACTGCCATTGACCGGAAATACGATCTTCTTCCCTAGCTGTTTTCCTCACCTCACCCAACTGAACCATGCACCGTATCGCTACTCTCGGCCTTCATCACGACCACGTCTGGGGCAACCTCGAAGAACTTCAATGCACTGGTCGCGCCGAACTGGTCGCCGCTGCCGACACGGATCAGGAACTCCGCGATCACTACGCGTCTCGCTTTCCCGGGAGACTCTATGACTCCTACGAAGCCCTGCTCGACAGCGAAGAACTCGATGCCGTTTATATCTTCGGCAGCAACAAGCTTAGCGAAGACCTCACCGTCATGGCCTGCCAGCGAGGGCTCCACTGTCTCGTCGAGAAACCAATGGCCGCCACCCTCGAAGGTGCCAACCGGATGCTCGCCGCTGCTGAAGCTGCCGGGATACGTCTCATGATCAATTGGCCCTTCGTGTGGTGGCCTCAGCTCCGCCACGGCATCACCATGGCCCAGGCGGGTGAACTCGGGCAATTGTGGCAGGTGAAGTATCGGGCCGCCCACCAGGGTCCCGTCGAGCTTGGCTGCTCGCGGCAGTTCTGTGAATGGCTCTACGACAAGGAACTCAACGGTGCCGGAGCCTACATGGACTACTGCTGCTACGGCGCTGTCCTCGCCGAGGTGTTGCTCGGAAAACCAGATGTGGTCACTGGCACGAAAATCAGCACCGGATTCAAACCCGAACTTTCGCTGGAGGACAACGCCATCCTCGTGATGACCTACGCCAATGCCCTCGCCACCACCGAAGCGAGCTGGACCCAAATTGGCAAACTAACCTCTTATAGCACCACACTTTATGGCAGTGCCGGAACTCTCCTTATCGAGCCGAACCATGACGGACACATCCGCCTCGCCACCTCCGAAAACCCCAACGGAATTGAGCTCACCGTCCCGGAACAGCCCGCGCATCTTGAGAATGCCAGCACCCACTTTCTGGCAGTAATCGAGGACCCAGATCTGGAAATCTATCCTCTTTGCGAAGCGCACCACTGCCTAGGGTCCCAGTGGATTCTTGAAGAAGGCATTCGCGTCTTGAGCCGAACGGAATAGATTCCCCCGTTCAACGAACGATTCCCTCTTTTGGATTCCCCTCAAGCCAAGTCATCACAGCCCGAATCCCCGAAGGCACCGGAACTGCCAACGGATCCGACATACGGCTACACCCTCAAAACACTTCTTGAGGTTCAGGCGCCCGAGGCTCCCGCCGGTTTTTCCGATCGCTGGCGTGGGTGGTTTAAAAAAGCGACCCAGCTCGACCCACGCCCCGTCATTCATGACACGGGGCAGGTTCGCAGTCACTGGAAGATTTTCGAGATCAACTACCGCTCCACTGATGAGGTTCTCATCACGGGCTGGCTACTCGTTCCCAAATCCGGGGGAGCGAAACGCGGCTTTGTGGTGGGTCACGGCTACGGGGGTTGCGCCGGTCCGGAGAGCAACCTCCCCTTCCCCGATGCGGCAATCCTCTTTCCCTGCGCACGCGGCATTTCAAAGAGCAAGCATCCCAACATACCCTCTCAAGCTAACGACCACGTCCTCCACCGCATCCGCACGGCGGAACGCTACGTTCTTCGGGGATGTAGCGAGGACACCTGGCTGGGAGTCAGTTCCCTGCTTCAGCTGTTCCCACAGATAGAGGGGCATATCGGCTACCTCGGTATCAGTTTTAGTGGCGGCGTAGGAGCACTCGCCCTCCCATGGGATCACCGCATTCAGCGGGCCCACGTCAACGTCCCCAGCTTCGGCAATCAGGCCCTTCGCCTGACCCTCCCCTCGATCGGCAGCGCGGAGAGCGTCAGGGAGTTCGAAAAGAAACATCCCGGTGTGGCATTAAACACGCTCCAATGGTTTGACGCCGCTTCAGCAGCCCGCCACATCGAGATACCCATGCACTTTGCCTGCGCCCTAGCCGATCCTGCCGTTGCCCCTCCGGGGCAGTTTTCGATTCATAATGCCAAGCCGGGAGAAAAGGAACTTTTCGTTCTCGAGGCCGGGCACATGGACTACCCGAGCCAGGCGCAGGAGGAAACAGAACTGTTACGGGAACTCGAGACATTTTTCGCCCATATGTGATCCGCTGAATTTTCAGGGAACATGAAACGCGTTTACCATAAGTGGTGGAGCGAGAATCTCGAAAGGGACATGGAACTCCTCGTCTTCGGTCACGCGGGGGCAAAGGTTCTTGTTTTCCCCACTCGCGGAGGGCGATTTTACGAATACGAAAACCTGCGCATCACTGATGTGCTGCAGTCCAAGATCGAATCCGGATACCTTCAACTCTATTGCGTCGACTCAATCGATGCCGAGAGTTTTTACTGCTGGTGGGCGCATCCTAAAGGCCGCATCGAACGCCATCTTCAGTACGAGGCCTACATTCTCGATGAGGTGCTTCCGTTCATGCACGAAAAGAACCCACACGAGTGCGTCATTTCTCATGGTTGCAGCCTCGGAGCTTTCCACGCCGCCAACATCGCATTTCGTCATCCCCACCAGTTTCGCAAGTTGGCCGCCTTTTCGGGTCGTTACGACCTCGGCGAAAGCATCGAGTATTTTGGCGATCTTTTCGACGGCTACTATGACGACGAGATCTACTACAACACACCAACCCACTTCCTTCCCAACCTGACCTGCCCGAAAACCCTCAAGCATCTCAGGGAGATGGACATTGTCATGGTTGTCGGGCAGGAAGACCCCTTTTTGCCCAATAACAGGAATCTCAGCCACATCCTCAACACGAAGGGCATCGACCACAAACTTCACATCTGGGGAGAACGCGCCCACCGCGGCTACTACTGGCGCCGCATGGCACCGCTCTATATCTGAGCCAGTCTCAGCAGGAAGCCCCGGGGATCAGGCGGCTTCCATTTCGTCATCTCCGCCGTCATCTCCGCCGTCACCATCATCGGACGGTTCGATGTCTTTTTCGACAACATTCTCGACTATGACCTCGGCCTCACGGGTGCCTTCAACCACTTCGCGATCCACGGTTACCCGGGTAAACCCATCGTGACTGGGTGCATCAAACATGACCTCGAGCATAAGCTTCTCAAAGATCGAACGGAGCGCCCGGGCTCCGGTGCCGCGTTCGATAGCCTCTTCGGCCATCGCTTCGAGACCGTCTTCGGTGATATCGAGATTCACACCATCCATCGCGAGCAACTTGCTGTACTGCTTCACCATAGCGTTTTTCGGTTCGGTCAGGACATGGATAAGTTCCTCCGTCTTAAGAGGGCGAAGAGTGGAGACAACGGGAAGTCGGCCGACAAATTCAGGGATAAGTCCGAAGCCATGAAGATCTTCCGGAGACACGTTACGAAGTTGCATCTCGATCTCGCTTTCGCTCGCGACCTTGGTCACCTCGTCACCGAAGCCGAGCACTTTCTTCCCAAGACGGCGACCGACGATTTCTTCGAGGCCGACAAAGGCTCCGCCAACCACGAAGAGAATACGCTCAGTATTCACCTGAATGTATTCCTGCTGGGGGTGCTTGCGACCACCTTGTGGCGGCACGTTGCAGACAGTGCCCTCGAGCATCTTCAGAAGTGCCTGCTGCACACCCTCACCGGAAACGTCCCGAGTGATGCTGACATTTTCAGTCTTGCGACCGATCTTATCAATCTCATCAATGTAAATGATACCCATCTCAGCACGCTTCACGTCGTAATCAGCGGACTGGAGAAGTCGCAGGATGATGTTCTCGACATCCTCACCCACATAACCGGCTTCGGTCAGGGTCGTCGCATCAGCGATGCAGAAAGGAACATCGAGCACTTTAGCCAGGGTCTTGGCGAGAAGGGTTTTGCCGGAACCGGTCGGCCCAATCAATAGGATGTTACTCTTCTCGATCTCTACATCTTCGAACTGGGAAAACTTTCCGTGCGCGCGACCTTTCGCCGGTGCTGAAAACTGCTGAAGGCGCTTGTAGTGATTGTGAACCGCGACGGATAGAACTTTCTTGGCGTGGTCCTGACCGATCACATACTGGTTCAGTTTTTCGAGGAGGTCTGCGGGCTTCGGCACCGACATATCGGAGGACACTTCCTCTTCTTCCTCGTGGAGTTCCTTTTCAAGGATCCCACGGCAGACATTGATACAACCATCACAAATGTAGACACCGGGGCCGGCGATCAGCTTTTTAACTTCTGCGTGACTCTTGCCGCAGAACGAACACATCGTGAGATTGGTAGCTCTGGCCATTGGATAGTTGAGGGGAGGATAGGTCGGGGGCAAACCGCCGTGGTTGGGAAGTTAATTTAACTACGGGCCAAGTAAAAGCCAGTCAGAATTTAAATTTTCACAATTATAAAACTTTCTCAAATAGAGGTATTAGGCCCGAAATCGACTCCAGCGTATGATCGGCAGGAGTCCCGACGGCTTTATCGCTCACAATCCGAATCGTACCGGCCAAGCCAGCCGCCCGGCCCATTTCGATGTCTCGATCAGCATCACCGATCAGCCATGAATAATGCCGGTCGATACCAAAGCTTTCAGCGGCAGATAAAATCATCTCCGGATCCGGCTTCGGTTGATGCAGACAACCCGACTCTCCGGTATAAGCGTAGATAGCATCCAGCTCGACGCCAGCCCCAGCCAACTCGTCCTGCATTTTCCGGTGAATCGCGGCGAGATCTTCAGATGTCATCAATCCCTTCCCTACTCCTTTTTGACTCGTGACGAGGATGACCAACCAGTCGCGTTCCTTGAGCCAGCGAATTGCGTCGACAATTCCTTCATTGAGATGAAAGTCCTCCGGCCGCAACACATACCCCGATCCCGGCGACTGGTTCACCACACCATCACGATCAAAGAATACGCAGCGTCTTTTCATCACGCGCCCTCGAAAGGAATCGAGTAGGCCTTCACCCAGGTCGCTTCCGGTGTCAGCGTTACGTGGTTAAACGGAATGGGACCTCCCGGGATAAAATCGCAAAAATCACCTACAGGGACCGCAGTAAACTCACAGGCCGGGCTAGACACACCTGAATTCAGGACGCCATTTTTGAACAGAGTTAGCCCACGGTGAAGATGACCTGAAAAAATCCCCTTGAGCTGATCGCCGGCTTTCTCTTTCAGCATCGCGAGAACTTCGTCGCGATTGGTGGTGAGCAGGTAATCATCAATCCACTTCGAACCGATCTCTGAAAACGGATAATGGCAAAAAACGGCCACTGGTTTGTCTCCGCTGATGCGGTTGGCTAGTGCCTCGATCTGCTCCTGAGAAATAAATCCATGAAACCCATCCTCCGTCGGCACTTTTCCATCGAGAACAAACAACTCGTATCCGTTCGCGGCCGGATGCGTGATTTGATAACAAAGCTTGTCTGTTGACTCCGGCACGAGTAATTCGTGCTGCGGCAGAGTAAGGGCCTCACGCATCATGGCCACATCGTCGTGATTACCGGTCGAGTAGTAGACAGGAACCTTGAGGCTGGACAACACTTCCTGAGCTAGAGCGTATGCCGGGAGATCAGGATCATTCACCACGTCACCCGTATGCACAATTAGGTCAGGTTGAAATGGAAGATCGTTGATTGCCTCCACCAGCGCACACGCCCGCTTCCACAAATTCGCTCCGCTAATTTCGAGGGAATGATCCGGCCCGAAATGGGTGTCGCTGATATGGATAAGTTCCAATGACATTCTGTGTTCAGTATTTCGTTTCCCTACCAGACGTCCGACCGCAGGTATGATGCGAACTTTACCAGGCTTGAAAGCGGAGCCAAAAGCGACCCTCACCCCTGCCAAAGCCTAATATGAAGCATTGGTCCCGCCACCGTTACAATACGCAGGCGCGTCACGATTCAAGAAACATAATTCTCTTTGATTCCAACGGTTTAACCATCGACAGATTCCCATGAGCGAACACAAAACGACTCTCACCTGGAAACGTGGCGAAGCTGGATTCAGTTACAAAGACTTTCCGCGCGACCACGAGTGGCACTTTCCTCGAAGCGGACAGAGCCTGAAGGCGGCTGCCGCTCCGGAATTCCTCGGCGGTCCCGACTGCGTCGACCCCGAAGAGGCCTTCACGGCCGCTCTCACCAGCTGCCACATGCTCACCTTTCTCGCGATCGCCTCCATGAGCGGTTTCGTCGTCGACAGCTACGAAGACAATGCCGTCGGTCATCTCGAGAAGGCTGATGACGGCAAGCCATGGCTTGCCAGGGTGGTAATGAAACCACAGATCATTTTCTCCGGCGACAAGCAGCCATCCCCCGAAGACATCGACAAGCTGCACCACAAAGCCCACATAGAGTGCTTTCTCGCTCGTTCGGTAAAAACCGAAGTGACCTGGAGCTAAGTTCCGCCTCCAAGACGGATTAGGAACGGAGTGGAGAAAGGCGAAGTTCACGAAGTCAATCAGGTCGATCACTTAACCGTGTTGCGCTTGTGCGCAAACCGTCAAAATCCCTCTCCAGAGGGATTTTTTTTGCGAAAAAATAGGCGACAAACGGCGCTAAATGGATATTTTTTTCGTTCTGAAGCAATTTTGCGCAGAAAATGAGCCGACGTCAGCCACTCGAAATTGCCCTCGCCATTAACGTGGGCGTTACCCACCTCGAACGCGTGGTGAGGGGAATTCGCGACTATGCCGAACGACACACCAACTGGCGCTTCCTCATCAGCCCGGAGACGCACTACCTTTCTCCCACGGCGCTAGAGGGCTGGAATGGTGATGGGGTCATCGCCCTGGCCAACACACCCGAAGACATTCGCGTGCTCAAGTCGCTCAACTGCCCGGTTGTCAATCTTTCCGGTGCTTATCCGGAATCAGACTTCCCGCGGATTCGCCCCGATTACGATCGCATTGGTCGCATGGCTGCGTGGCACTTGCTCGACCGGGGCTATCGCCGTTTCGGTTTCTACGGCATCACCGACGTCTGGTATTCCGAGGGCTACGAAGCCGGCTTTTGCCACGAACTCTCCGCCCGCGGTCTCGACTGCTCCGTTCTTAACGTCGCCGCTACGCTTGGTTCGAAGACCCGTTGGGATATTGGCCAGGGTGAACTCGAACTCTGGCTCGGCACGATTCACCCCCCTTTCGCCGTCATGGCCGCCCACGATCCCCGCGCAGCCATGGTTATTCGCGCCTGTGAGCGGGTCGGTCTTCGAGTCCCCGACGATGTCGCCGTAATCGGAGTTAACAACGACACCGTCTCCTGTGAGTCCTGCCACCCTCCCCTCAGCAGCATAGAACGAAACGACGCTGAGATCGGAGAGGAAGCCGCCCGTCTGCTCGATCGTCTCATCCAGGGCAAAGAGGTTTCGACCGAGGAAAAAATCGTGGCACCTGGAGCAGTTCAGGACCGCCAGTCCACTGACAGCCTTGCTGTTGATCATCCCGATTTGCTCAAGGCCATCGAATACAGCCGCGAGCATTTTTGTGAACCCATTGGCGTGGCCGACATTGTCGAAGCAAATCCCCGTTCTCGTCGTTGGCTCGAAGATGCTTTTGTCGAAAACCTGGGCTGTACCCCCCGCACTTTTATTTTCCGTCTCCGCATTCGTGAAGCGCAAAAGTTACTGACTGACAATCCTGACCTGCAGCCCGGCGAGGTGGCAGCCCGATGCGGCTACAGTGGCACCCGCCAGTTAAATGCTCACTTCCGCTCGGAACTGGGCATGACGGCTAGAGAATTCACCAAGGCGGAGCTCTAATCACGGCTGCGAACCGGAGCCATCAGAATCCGACGGGACGGAATCGCCTGAAGAAATATTAGGCTCCGTTTGAGTCGGCAAAGGACCGGGAGAAGTGGTTCCCCGGTTAGAAGGAAGCGGCGGCGCCTCAAGTTCCTTGATCAGGTCGGTGGCAAACTGGATCGGCTCTCCTCCACGCTCGAGGTAGAGATCGTAGTGCTGGAAAAGAATGTGATTCATTGCCACCTGGATCCAGGCAGCAACGACGTAGACTCCGACAAAGAGCGCGAGGTATCCCAGGATACTCATCGGCATCGCGATGAGGACCAGCAAAATGTAGTAACCAATCAGGCTCATGCCGACCTTCTTGATGAAACTGCCAATAAAACCCCAGGAAAAACCGCACTTGAAATCCATCATCAACCCGGAGCGAAGCATCACCGGAAAACAGAACAGCATCATCAGGGTGATCGCTCCGAAGTAGAGAAAGAAACCGACGATCGCGAGGATCACGAACATCCATTCGTTTCCGCCCTCTGCCATGCCGGCACCGATCATCATCGGAACTATGAGGACCAAAATCAGCGGAGTCATTACCAGCGAAAGGACAAAAGTCGCAAGAAACGGCCAGAGCCCATACTTCAGGTATTCTCCGAAAAAATTGAAATCAAAGTCCTCCGCCTCATGACCGCATCGCTCCCTCGCCATTCTTCGAATCACAAAACCCATTGAAACAATCGGTCCAATGACAGGGATGAGAGTAGAGACCGAAAGCCCCAGGATAGTCATCCATTTCTTTTCGGTTTTGAAGATATCCTTGAGTGCGGCTCCAAGACTGATGCTCATGGCCGAATCATAGACCAGCGAATGCAAAACATTCAAGCCCGTGCCTTACGGTAATCGATCGTCTTTTTCGGCACGGGATTGAGGTCGAAATTTTATTGCGGTGAAAGTGGTGGAATCTTAATCTCCGAACTTCCCGCGGAACTAATCCGCGTCGAAACCTTACCATACAGACTCAAAAGTAATATGAGCAATATTGTCCCCCTAATCAGTTCCGGCACCGCCGGCCCCCTTGGTGTTCTTCATCTTCCCCGCCTCTGGCTCAAGGCCTCTCTTGGTGCAGCCGGGAAACTTCACTCCGACTACCCGGCCATCGGCGCGGGCTACGACCAGATGGTCCTCAGCGGACTCGGTCTCGACAAGGATGCCTTCGAAGCCTTTATCGCCGACAGCAAGCCTTCCTACATCGAGCTCGAAGCCTGGGTGCTTGAGCAAAAAGGTGGATCACTCGATCAGGACGCAGTCGACACCCTGAATGCTGACATCACCGGCTACATTCACGCCGACGAGACCCGTGACGAGATCCTTGGCGCAGCCGGTCGCGACGACGACGGCACTATCAAGGACGCTGTGAACCTCAACAACCTCGACGACTGGGCTATCTTCCACTCCCAGGAGCTGAAGTAATTCGGAGGGCCATCAGACCAAATTTCAAATAGCCCGCCCCCGCTGTCATACGGGGACGGGCTTTTTTCTGCAAATCTCTCCCAACAAAAGCGTTTGTGTTCCGTTCGTGACACTGGTATCGCTCTCAAAATTCATTCCAGGAACACCATGATCATTGCTCCCAAAACCCGTGGCTTCATCTGCACCACCGCACACCCTGAAGGGTGCGCTGCCAACGTGCAGGCCCAGATCGACTACGTGAAATCCCAGCCCGCTCTCGCAGACGGTCCCAAGAAGGCTCTCGTGATCGGGTCGTCGACCGGCTACGGCCTCGCTTCACGCATCGTCCCCGCTTTCGGTAGCGATGCCGCCACCATCGGCGTGTTCTTTGAAAAGCCCGGAACCGAGCGCAAGACCGGTAGCGCCGGTTGGTACAACTCCGTCGCATTCGAAGCGGCCGCCGGCGAAGCTGGCCTCTACGCCAAGAGCTTCAACGGTGATGCTTTCTCCAACGAGATGAAGGCTGAAGTCATCGAGACGATTAAGGCTGATCTTGGTGAAGTCGACTGTGTTGTCTACAGTCTCGCTTCTCCCCGCCGCACCGACCCGACTGATGGAGAGACTTACAAGTCAGTACTCAAACCAATCGGCGCCCCCTACAGTCAAAAGAACCTCAATACCGACACGGGCGAGGTCGACAGCGTTTCGATCGAACCCTCTACCGAGGAAGAAATCGCCAACACCGTCAAAGTCATGGGTGGCGAAGACTGGGAACTCTGGCTCAACGCCCTTGATGAGGCTGGTGTCCTCGCCGACGGGTTCACCACCGTGGCCTACTCCTACATTGGCCCCGAACTCACTTTCCCGATCTACACCAACGGTACTATCGGCAAAGCCAAGGAACATCTCGAAGGTTCCGCCGCTGCCATGAACGAAAAATTCGGTGCCGGAACCGCCTTCGTTTCGGTGAACAAGGCACTCGTCACCCAGGCCAGCTCCGCCATCCCTGTGGTGCCACTCTATATTTCCCTGCTCTACAAGGTCATGAAAGAGGCCGGCAACCACGAAGGCTGCATCGAACAGATCCAGCGACTCTTCGCCGACCACCTCGCCAACGGAGGCGAACCCACTCTCGACGAAAAGAAGCGCATCCGCATCGACGACTGGGAAATGCAGGACAACATCCAATCGGCCGTGGGCGATGCCTGGGAGAAAATCACGACCGAGAACCTTTCAGAGCTCTCTGACTTTTCGGGTTACAAAACCGAATTCCTGAAACTCTTTGGATTCGGCCTCGAAGGCGTTGATTACGAGTCAGATACGGATCCCGAGAGACCTCTGCCATCCCAATCTTAATGGATTGGTAGATTTATATTTTTCATAACTGTTTGTATTTGTTGTAATTTTGGTTTAGTGTATGCTCCGGTCCACTCACCCGAACCCGCAAAAATACAGACAGTTCAATGAAGAGAAGAATCCCCTGGAGTGCTCTTTCGCTGCCACTTTTATTGGGGGCAGCGTTACTCACATCCTGCTCAAACAGTGAGCACACTGCCGCGTCAGCGGCTCGCCATGGCGGAGCCTTTAAAGGGGCTTTCCGACCAAAGCCATCTATCGAACGCCATTCGAGTGGAGCCCGAATCAATCCTGCCGTTCTTTCACAAAGCACCCGCAGCAACACGCGCGTCGTCATCGATGTCGCCGATCAGCGCGGCTACCTGCTCGTGAATGGAGCGATCGCTGTCGACACCCCGGTTTCCACCGCCCGTCCCGGCAAGTGGACTCCGCGTGGCAGCTTTTCCATGAGCCAACGTGTTCGCACCGGGAAGGTCTCGACCATCTATGGTGTCGAGATGCCCTACTGGATGCGACTCAACGGGACCGTCTACGGCGTGCACGCCGGACACCTGCCCGGCTACCCTGCCTCGGCCGGTTGTATCCGCCTGCCTTTAAGCGCTGCCCAGGTGATCTACGACAACACCACCTATGGCACTCGCGTTAACATCTACAGCAACTGGGACGGAGCCTGACTCGCTTTCAAAGAGGACGACTCATTCGCGACATCCGGTCGGATCAATTCGAACGGATATCTCCGCTGTTAATCACGGTTTGGGAAGGGCACTGCCGAGATACCTGAACCCGTCGCCAGCAGTCAACACTCCGGAAGATACTTCTACCGAACCGAAAATTCCTCCCACGCCTTAGCGACGCCGGCTTCCTCGGTGTTCCCTTCGTGGAAAATAGTTCGGTAGCGGAACACAAGCGTTTCGCCGTTCTTGATCAAATGATCACCGGCATTCTCGGAAGCCTCTTTCTCGAAATTCCCCTGACCGAACGGATTCGCCGTGAACAGGCCGTAGTGACGTGCGTGCCACCAGGTGGGGTAACGAAAATTTGAAGGGTGATCCAGAATCGCAATGCCAACCTCGTTGCCGGCACGATCCACCCCGAAGTAATCTACCCACTTGGCGCGCTTGCCCCACGCTTCCTTGTTCGTGACACCTTCGCTGTTCAGGATCTGTCCCTTGGCATGCTCGCCCTCGAGTCGCAGGGTCGGAATCGTCCGAATGGACCAGGCACCTTCCTTGTCATCGTTGATGGTCACGTCGCCTGCGTCAGCAATCAGGGAAATAGTCGCGTCCACCACCAGTGCGCCGGACTTGGTGTAGAAAAGACGGAACTCGCGGGTATCCGACATAATGCGCTTCTCGGGTTTATCAAATGTCTTCCACTCAGACTTCACCTTGAAGCAAATGTCATCGCGGGAAGTTTGGACAAAATTCATACCCTGGTGACGGATCACACCAAAGGAACGCCCTTTCTGTTTTTTCTCATCGAGGGGAAAGTGCCAGAAGTCGAGGCCGTTGACCTTGCCGAGGCCGTACCACATGCCGCGGTGGTGGATGTGGTCATCGGCTTCATCTTCGAAGCCTTCCTTCATCGGCCAGTGCCGCGTCATGTTCTCACCGGACGGCCCGATCACTGGGTAAAAGTAGGGCTTTCCTTCCATTTCACCAGCGTTGTAGCTTGTAACGTGCTTGCCCCCGTAGAAGATCATGATGGGATCCGTTCCCCGAATTGCCCATCCACCCTCAGAATGCCCGATGTCCTGAGCAGCAATCTTCGAGGAGGAAAAGGCAAGCGATGTGAATACGAACAGCGGTAGGAAAGCGAAAAATTTCATGTGTGATCCCTTTTAGAGTAAGAAATATCTCAACTCTTGCTGTTCACCACAAGCGCCCATAACTTACGTCAACGAGGCTCTCAGCTTTCTCTTTTTTGCACACCATACGTCAACGAGTCTCTCAGCCTTCCAAATTCTGCCTATGTTTGATACCCGGGAAAGACCTCAAATGGTTGAACGCGCCTACCTCATCGGCGCCTACTTCAATCGCGAGGACGAAGAAGTTGCCCAGAGCCTGCTCGACGAGCTTGCCGAACTGGTAACTACGCTTGGCATTGGTATCATAGCCAAGCGCTGCATTTTTGTGCGCTCCCGCAGCAAGCGCTACCTCACCGGCACAGGCAAGGCAGCTGAACTGATTGAAGAAGCCATCGACCTCGATGCCGACTGCATTGTCTTCGACAATGAAATGACACCCTCTCAGCAACGCACCTGGGAAACCGATGCGGACATGACCGTGATCGATCGCGAAGAGGTCATTCTCGATATTTTCCGCATGCGGGCCCAGACCAAGGAAGCCCGTCTCCAGGTCGAGCTCGCGCGCATGCAGTACTCGCTGCCTCGACTCGCCCGGATGTGGTCCCACCTCGACCGCCAGGGCGGCGGAGGTGGAGGCGGTGGTAAAGGCGCGGCCCGTGGTGAAGGCGAACAGCAGATTGAAGTCGACCGCCGACTTGCCCGCAAACGGATCGATCGGATCAAGGCGGAACTGGAGGACGTTCGTCGTAATCGTCAAACTCAGCGCAAACAACGTGCTGATGAAGGTATTTGCCAGGCTTCCATTGTCGGCTACACCAATGCAGGCAAGAGCTCACTGTTAAATGCTTTGTCTGGCGCTTCAGTGCTCGCCGAAGATAAGCTCTTCGCCACACTCGATCCGACGACGCGGCGAATCGAACTGCCCGACGGGCAGCCGCTTCTCATGACCGATACGGTTGGATTCGTCCGCAATCTTCCTCACCGCCTCGTCGAGGCATTCAAAGCGACCCTCGAAGAGGCTGTTCTCGCTGACTTTCTCATTCACGTGCTTGACGCGAGTTCGCCGGAGATCTTTTCACTCTACGAAACCACCATCAACGTTCTCGCCGAACTCGGAGCCGCTGAGAAACCAACCATCATTGTCCTCAACAAAATTGATCTCATAGCGGACGATCAGGACCGCCTGCATGAACTGAAGAGCCACTTTGATACAAATTCCGTTTTTATCTCCGTCCATAGTGGAGAAGGCCTCGACAAGCTCATTCATCGCATCAACGACATGATGGTGGACCGCGTTTCCCGCCTGCAACTGAGGATCCCCCAGTCGCGGCAGGATCTCGTTGCGCTTCTTCATCGCGAAGGAAAAATCGTGAACCAGGATTACGAGAACAACGACATCCTTATCAATGCCGTGATACCTCACAGCCTTCGCCATCGCTACGCGGAATTCGCGGACACAGTGGAAGCCGACAAAGAGTCAAAAGTCTGACCGGCGCTGCCCCTCACAGGGGTGGACAAACGTTGGATCCAACTTTCACTATTCGCCGAGCACCACCGGCACCCTTCGTCGTGGACTTTGGTATGGTGAACTTCTGAGTCAGGAGGATCCCAGAGACCTTTCCACCGGAAGACTCAATCCGTTGCTGAACACGACGTAATTTCTGAGGCGAACGATCTCCTGCCCAGTCTCAACGAGTCTCAACGAGACTCGAGATCGGCCAGTTCAGCCCCGAATCCGCTGCTCAAGATGGGGAATCGACACCAGGTCTTCGGATCGAGATTCTTGTCGTCGACATGAAAACCGGGAGCATACCGTTCCCGCTTCCACTGGTTTCGGCTCCAGAGGCGGAAAAACTTTGTGACCCAGGCACGAAGCTGCTCCTTGTCATATTCAGGCTGCATTTCACACATCAGCTCCCAGACTTCAACCGGCAGCTTCTTGTCACGGATCGCCAGTTTCTCAATCGCGTCGAGTAGCGGATAGGGCATCAGGTCCGACTCGTCCGTCTGCCCCTCTTCACTCGGCCGAAGCTCAGCTGTCGGTGCCTGGTCATTGATCACTTTGAGCTCCGGAATAGCAACAATGTCAGGTGAACACCCTACCTCTTCCATCCAGCGAAGCCACTGGCGAAGAAAAGCCTTATCGATGCCGGAAATTGGGCTGAGGCCCCCGCTCGTATCACCGTCCATGGTGGCGTATCCCACGGCTGCCTCGGAACGGTTACTCGTCGAGAGCAAGAGCGCGTTGCGAATGTTCGTCAGCATCCAGACACCGGGAGCCCGGACGCGTGCCTGAATATTCTGCAGGGCGAGATCGTCATCATCCCAGTTGAGACCTCGACCAATACCTTTCTCGACCAAGGAGCGATAACCCTCAACCAACTCATCGACATCCCACTCCTGGTATTCAGCGTCGAGGGCCTTGGCGACCGTTTCCGCCGCATGACGAGTCGTTTCGGAACTGTTCCGGGTGCTTTGGTAAACACAAGCCAGCAATTGCTGCATCAGGGGACGGTCACCGAACTGAATGTGCCCCAGCTTGGCACGAAAACCTTCTTCACCCAATTCGCTGATACCAAGGTCAGCCATCAACTTAACCAGGACCGCCGTCGCCGCGGAATCAGCACCACCACTGAGCGAGACGACAAAACCGCCAGAGTAACTCTTGCGCAGGTAATCAAAGAGTCCCAGCGCCATGATCCGTGTGAACTCCTCCTCCTTGAGGTCTGCCACCGTACTACCCTCAGTCATGGGTGTTGTGACCGGACCTTTCCACTTCGGTAGGAAATCGGTCTTCACCTCCAGAGTTTCCAACTCACCGGCCGTGGGGCGGTGACTCACCTGCCTCGCCTGGTGCATGCGGGTCAGATTCAGATCGATCGTCGCTGCGGTCAGGACATGATCCTGAAATGAGAAGCGTTTTCCTTCCGCCACATAATCACCGCCAGCGGCGATCACAGTTCCGCCATCATAAATGATCCGGCCAGCTTCGTTACCGAGCAGGTTGGCATAGACGTATCCGCAGGCGAAAGCCCGCGAACCTTCAAGGACAAAACGTTCCCGAACCAGTTGCTTACCGAACGCGAAGTGACTAGCACTGGGATTGAAAATCAAATCCACCCCTCGACGAGCCAGGCGGGTCCCGGGACGATTCGCGACCCAGGCGTCCTCGCAGATTTCAAATCCGAGACGGACGCCACCGATATCGAAAATCAAATCGCCGATCGGCAGCGTAACCCCACCGCATTCTATTTCTTCAACACCGCCTTCCGGCCACGGCTTGAACCAGCGCGGTTCGTAGTGCAATCCATCCCCGGCGAGATTCTGCTTCGCGACAAATCCGGCCACATCACCATCAACAATAAGGGCTACCGCATTGTAGACTGAACTCTCAAACCAGAGCGGTAATCCCACCGCTACGACCATTTCCCGGCATTCCGCTGCAAGTCGAACAAGAGCTTCGAGAGAGTTCTCTCCCACCTCAGGCGACAGGAACATATCCTCGCAGCCGTAGCCGGTCAGCGCGAGCTCGGGCAAACAAAGGAACCCCACGCCTGTCTCACGCGCCTCTTCGATAGCGGCAATGGCTCGACGACAGTTTCCCTCCCAATCGAGAGGAACCTGGTTCAGGGAGGCAGCTCCGGCGACGATTCGATTCATGTGTTTCGTGAGTGGTAGTTTCCGCCAGTTTTCGGAAAGGGGCAACGCCGAGTTTCCTCCGGGAAATTCCAGCTTTTTTGTATTTCCGGTTTTCAGCATTTCCTTTCTGCCTTATCCCTTGTCCCGTATTCTCTTCGCTGCCATGCCTGATCTTTATCCTCTTGCCCGGAAACTGCTTTTCGCCATGGACGCTGAGAAAGCGCACCACGCGACACTCTCGATGATGTCCACTGCCAAGAACTGCGGCTTTCTCCCTTTCGTCACCGGGTCAGGTCATTCACCTAACCCTGTTGAGTCGCCCATCGAAGTGATGGGGTTGAAGTTTCCCAACCGGGTTGGGCTCGCTGCCGGACTCGACAAGGCCGGCACCGCCGTTGGCGCTTTTGGGGTCGTTGGGTTCGGCCACGTGGAAATCGGGACCGTGACGCCCCGCCCCCAGACCGGTAACGAGAAGCCGCGCCTTTTCCGCCTCAAGGAGCATCACGCTATCATCAACCGGATGGGATTTAATAATCCAGGCATCGACGGCATGCTCAAAAACCTGGAACAGTCGAAACAGGATTTTTCCGGCATCCTCGGTATCAATATTGGAAAAAACAAGGACACTCCAAACGGGGACTACCTCGATGACTATCTCGCCTGCTTTGAAGGTGTTTACGGAGCTGCCGACTACGTCACGGCAAACCTGTCCTCTCCAAACACCGCCGGTTTGCGAGATTTGCAAAGCGCCGATACCTGCCGCGAACTCATCACCCGCCTCCAGCAGAAACGAGACGAACTTAAACCGGAACATGGGAACAAGCATGTTCCCATCGTTATCAAGATAGCTCCCGATCTATCCGAAGATGCTATCAAAGGACTTGCCGCTGCTTTCAGCGAATCAAAGGTTGACGGTGTTATTACCACCAACACTACGATCGATCGGGAAGCGGTTTCCGTTCACGAGCTCGCCGGTGAAGCCGGTGGACTCAGTGGCGCTCCACTTACAGCAAAAGCGACTGAGATCCTCGCCCTGCTTCGTTCCGAGATGGATCCTGACATTCCCATTATTGGTTCCGGAGGCGTCATGAGTGGCGCCGACGCCAAAGCCAAAATCGACGCCGGAGCTTCACTCGTCCAAGTGTATTCGGGCCTGATCTATCGAGGCCCGGCATTGGTGAAGGAAATTCTGAAAACAGTCTAAAAACTAAGATGGCACCTCTTCATCGCAGTTTTGGTTAAGCGATCTTCCCGCTTCCCACGCCGGCAGTTTCGCTCCGGGTAAATGGAGGCCTGGAGGTCGACAGGTCGAGGGCTTGGGCCACACTGGGAACTTCCTCACTCCGACGCATCTAAATGGTCGGCGCGCCTCAAGCGGACTTGTTCTGAGGCATCGTGTAGCCGAGCAGCTGGCCCAGCTTGTCGCGCATCTCAGAACGATCGACGATCATGTCGACCAGGCCGTGCTCGAGAAGAAACTCCGCCGTCTGGAAGCCGGGAGGCAGGTCCTGGTGAGTCGTCTCTTTGATGACGCGAGGACCGGCAAAACCAATCATGCAGTTCGGTTCGGCCATGATGATATCACCGAGCGTTGCGAAACTGGCTGTGACACCACCGGTAGTCGGGTGGGTCAGAATAGAGAAGTAGGGAAGACCGGCTTCATGGTGGCGAGCGAGAGCACCGCTGGTTTTGGCCATCTGCATCAGGCTGAGGATTCCTTCGTGCATGCGGGCACCACCGGAGGCACTCACGATAATGCAGCCGCGCCTTTCCTCAGTCGCCACTTCGATGGCACGAGTCAGTTTCTCACCGACGGCAGCACCCATACTGGCTCCGAGGAAGCGAAAGTCCATCACACCCAGCGTGACCGGGTTTCCTAGAACAGTTCCACGACCGGTCACAACCGCATCACGCAGACCGGTCTTCTTCTGGTAACTCTTAACCTTGTCTGTGTAGCCCTTGAAGCCGAGCCTATCTACGGCTTCAACACCAGCATCCAGTTCTTTAAAGGACTCCGGGTCAAGCAGCATGGCGACGCGCTCTTCCGAAGTCAGCGTAAAGTGATGGTCACATTTAGTGCAGACGCGGTGGCGCTGCTTCAGAGTGAGTTCATCAATGATCGCGCCACAGGAAGGGCATTTATTCCACAGGCCTTCCGGCATGTCGGACTTTTTCTTCCCAAGTGACTTGATGGAGCGCTTCTTAAAAATGCCCATGACTAACAGGTGTTTGCAAGTTGTGTTCGCGTTGGCGGGAAGCTATCCCCAACCTTCGCCAAGAATAGCGGGAAATAGCACGATCACAACCGATTTCGTTACCCTCGCAGCACCGAAATGGCGGCGATTCGGTCCGGCTCCAGGGCCTCCCGAAGCACCGAAGCACATTCAGAAACCGTTGATCCTGTGGTTATCACGTCATCAACAAGCAGGAGATTGAGCTCCTTTTCCCTATCCTCAAACCTCTTCATCAGGCGGCCTGACTTTGGTTCAAATGCCCCGGCGGGGTTTCTGAACCGGTCTTCCCGGTCCAGTTGAGCCTGCCGAACTGTGTGCCGCGTCCGGCGCAGAAGGTCACACATTTCCAATTCAATGCCCGGCGGAGCGCACCGCATCATTTCCACGGCAATCTCCCGGGACTGGTTAAAGCCCCTCTCCCTCAGCCGCTTGGAATGCAGGGGCACCGGCACCACCACCCAGGAGTCCCGGAGCAGCCGCTCATCCCGCCATACGCCTGAGATCAGCGAACCCATCAACCGTGACAAGTGCACCTGCTGCCCGTATTTGAACCGGTGCATCAATTCACGCGCCACACCGGCACTCCGCCACGCACTGACGGCGAAATCAAAGGCAAGTTCACGATCTTTGCAGTTGGCGCACTGAAAAGCTCCCAACAGGGGAGCATCGTAACGCTGACCACAAATTTCGCAGTAGCCGTCCTCAATCGCCTCTAAAGTCGATTCACAATCTCCACACAGGAACGGCTTTTCGACCTGCCTTGCGGTCGTCAAAGGCACATCGCACACCCCGCATGCCGGCGGATAAACCCATCCGCGCACGCTCTGCCAGAGGTGAGCCAGCCCGCTCACCCTTCAGCCTCCAGCTCAACTGACTCAGGATTGCCGGTCTTTCGCAACCACAACCATAATGCCAGCCCGGTCAGAGCGACTACGAAGAAAGAAACGGCTCCGACCCTCAACGTATCTCCGAGCCACGGCATCATCGCATCGCGATCAAAAGCCCGCGTCGTCAGCGGGCTCAGGGTTTTCACGCCGAACACCCACCCCGCATGCAGGCCGATCCCAAGCCAGAGCGACCCAGTTTTTTCCCGGGTGTAGCCAAGCACCAGACCGATCGCAAAAAGCACGGCAAATTCTGACAGCAGGAAATAAAGATCCCCGAACTGGGAAAAGAAGTGTTGGAAAATCCGACCGACAAACCAGAAACCCGATCCGGCATGGACCACCTCCACAGTAAGACCGTGCGGTGGGTTGAAGAAATGCAGCACCGCAAACAGAGCCGCGACAACGTAGAAGAGCAGCTTAGGCTTCAACAGCTTGGCCAGCACGGCATAGAGGGCACCACGGAAAACCAGTTCCTCGAGAAGACCCACCGCAAGTCCCGTCCCAAGCGCCTCCAGGAGAACTTCATAGAGAGGCTTGTCGGTATCCTTCATCACATACCAGCCTTGGGCCACATAGCCCCAGCCGAGAACCAGGAGACTGGCTCCACCCACGACGAAACCGATCAGCAGATGGCGCCACCAGGCCGGGTTCGGGTCCAGGTTCATGAATTCCTTCACCGAACCACGTTTCTTCTTTCCCGCATTAAGCCAGCGCACCGTCGGAAAAATCATGATGAACCCGCCAAGAAGGATCGCCCGGTTGAAGTAACGGGAGAACTTGGCCCGGTCCATAGAACCGTTGATGTCGTCGAGCAGGGTGCCCTCGAGCCACCCCTCCGCGACGACGTGTTTCCCGCCAATATAGAGAAATGGCGCTAAGAGAGCCCCGATTACAACCGTTCCGGCTATAAAAATCAGGATTTTTAGGGCATCGGACTGGAGGAAAGTCCCACGTGACATGCCTGCCCGATAAGCTCGTTCTCGCTGAATTGCAATCGCCGGCTGGCCTCTTCCAGCCCGCAGCCACGTCCTACAAAAGCCTTTTATCCGTAGCCCTTTCAGTGTAAGGTCCAGCGCTCCTGTTTCGCAGGAGAAAACACGGACATTGCCATTCAGACCGCCCCTCCCCATGCTATCTACCTGCCTCTCTCCTCTTTCACGTGTCATCCTTCCATCCCTGATCCTCGGTGTTTTTCTTGCCCCCAAACTCAAGGCTCAGACCAAATACGGTGAGCTCGCCGCGCGAGTGACCGGAATGCTCGAGGACGAGCACTTCTACCGTCAGGCTTTCGATGACAAAATGTCGAAGCGGGTTCTCACAACCTACCTCGAAATGCTGGACTACAGCCGCATCTATTTTACCTCCGAAGACATCGAGTCTTTCAACGAGAAATACCTGACCACAATCGACGACGAAGTGCGCAAGGAAGGCATCCCCGCCGCCACTGAGATCTACTCGATCTATGAAGAGCGTGTCCGAGACCGGGTCAACTTCGCCAAGAGCCTTGCCAAACCGGACACCTTTACTTACGACTCCGATCGCAGCATTATGATCACCCGGAAGGACGCAGAGTGGGCTCCTGCCGGTGAAGCGCACGACCAGCTTTGGCGCAACCTGATCGAAGGCGACCTCATTCGCGAGAAGCTCATCGCCGAGGCTCTCGCCGAAAAAGAGGCCGAGGAAGCGGAGAAAGCCAGGGCCGAAGGCAAGGAGCTTGAGGAAAAATCAGACGACAAGGACAAGAAGGACATCTACACCAAGGTCTCCGATCGCTACGACCGTATCGTCAAGCGCGTCAACGAAAACACCACCGAAGACGTCGCTACGCTTTTCATCAAGTCCATCGCGCGCGCTTACGATCCGCACTCCGAGTATTTCTCCCAGCAGCAGTACGACAACTTCCGCATCGGCATGAACAAGTCCCTCAAGGGTATCGGGGCTATGCTGCAGAAGGACGAAGAGCAGGGCGGCGCCACGATCGAAGGCCTCGTCGTCGGTGGTCCTGCTTTTAAAGGGGGAGAACTCGAAGTGAAAGACCGCGTCATCGGGGTCGCACAGGGTGATGACGGCGAATACGTTGACGTTGTCGACATGCAGCTCTCCGACATCGTCGATCTTATCCGCGGTGAAATAGGAACCACGGTTCGCCTCAAGGTCATGCCGATGGGTAAAGGCGAAATGATCAAGCTCATCAGCATCGAACGCGATCAGATCGACCTCAAAGACAGCCTTGCCACCGCCGACCTGATTATCACCAAGGACCCCAATGGTGAAGCGCAGAAGATCGGTTGGATCACCCTCCCCTCTTTCTATGCCGACATGGACGGCGGTAACACCAGCACCACCTTTGACGTGCGTCGCCTTCTCATCCGCCTTGCCATTGAAGGCATTGACGGCCTTGTTGTTGATCTTCGCGACAATGGAGGTGGATCTCTCGAAGAAGCCATTAACATGACCGGCCTCTTCATCAAGCGCGGTCCGGTCGTCCAGGCCGTCGACTGGCGCGGTAACAAAACCGAGAAAGCTTCCCGCAACAATGAAGCCACTTACGACGGTCCTCTCGTTGTATTGACCAACCGGGCATCTGCCTCAGCTTCCGAGATTTTTGCCGCTGCCCTGCAGGACTATGGCCGCGCCGTCATCGTTGGTGACCAGTCCACTTTCGGCAAAGGAACAGTGCAGCAGTTGCGTCCGGTCCTTTCCAACAGCCTCCTGCTACCTTTCAATCGCGAAACCAATCAACAGGGTGCTCTCAAGCTGACGATTCAGACTTTCTACCGCATCAACGGAGATTCCACCCAGCGCGACGGCGTTGTTCCGGATATCGTTCTACCATCCATGCTCGATATTGCCGATATCGGCGAAGCTTCGCTCCCCAACGCTCTCAAAGTTGACCCAATCCCACCGGCGCAGTACACCGAATTCTTCATCAAGCCGCTGCCTCTCAATGTCCTGAACGACGCTTCTGCCGCCCGCATTGCTAACGGTAAGAATTTCGACTACATCCTCGAGACGATCGCAAAGGAAAAGAAGCGTATCGACGAAAACACTATTTCTATCAATATGGAAACGCGCGAAAAGGAAGCTGAAGAGGACGAAGTTGAGCGCGAAAAGCGCAAGGAGGAGCGCATTGCTTACTTCAAGCAAGTTAAAGCTGACGAAAAGGGTCTCTTCACCGTCTACAAGCTGACTCAGGACAATGTGCTCGAGGAAGGCCTGACCCTTCGCGATGATCTTTCACTCGAAGAACTCAGCGGCATGTCCCGCGGCAAAGATGAAGACGACGACGAGAACAGCGAAGATCTCGAATACCCGCACAAGTTTGATCCTTATCAGCGCGAGACCATCCACATTCTCCAGGATCTCATCGCCATCGGTGAAACCGGCAGCCCGGTGAATATCTCCGAGGCCAAGCCCACTCAGCGCGAGAAACTCGTCCCCATCGAAGCGCGCAGTCCGCAGGCAAACTGATCTAACTGTTACCGGGATATCATGGGCAACCTCGCCAAGCGCCGGTGAAAGCATTCCACCCTGTGGGTGGCCGAAATGAGCAGTGGTTTCGAACAGGCATTCGAAGGCTTACAGGTGAGCCTGCGGCTCCCCGATCTCTGGCAACAGGAAGCGGTCCGGGCGCTCCGCGAAGGTGAGGACGTCGTCCTTGCTGCGCCGACAGGGGCCGGGAAAACCTTTGTCTTTGAGAGCTTCATCGACAGCGATAAATCGTTCTCACAGAGGAAGCAGGCCGTCTACACCGTGCCGACTCGTGCCCTCGCTAACGACAAGTGGCAGGAGTGGAAAAAAGCCGGTTGGAACGTCGGCATCGCCACCGGTGATCTTGCCGAGAATCTCGAAGCCCCCGTCATTGTCGCCACGCTTGAGACGCAGCGCGAGCGTCTTCTCTCCGGCAAGCAGGCACCCGCCTTGCTCGTCATCGACGAGTATCAGATGATCGGCGACCGCACCCGCGGTCTTAACTACGAACTAGCGATCGCCCTGGCACCGAATGACACCCGATTACTCCTGTTGAGCGGCAGCGTCGGGAACCCGAAACATATTTGCGAATGGCTTCAGAGGCTCGGCCGCAACACCCGCGTCGTCTCCACCGACGTCCGGTCCGTCCCGCTCGAGGAGATGCCGCTTGAAGCCCTTCCTAACCAAGCCCCCCGAAAATACAATAACTTCTGGCAGCGTCTCGCCCTCGGCACCCTGCTTTCCCACTACGGTCCACTCCTGATCTTTGCCCCTCACCGCAAAGCGGCGGAAAAAATTGCCTGGAAAGTGGCGGAAGCTTTTCCCGATGACGATCCCATCACACTGGGGAATGGAGAACTCGAACAAGCCGCCTCGTCAAATCTTACCCGCCTCCTCCGCAAGCGTATCGCCTTTCACCACAGCGGGCTAAGCTTTGTTGAAAGAGCCGGTATTATCGAACCCCTGGCCAAAGCAGGACAATTTCGCGTTATCGTCGCGACCATGGGCCTGGCCGCCGGGATCAACTTTTCGGTTCGCTCGGTCTTTGTCTCCGACACCGTCTACCAGGACGGCCCCTTTCAGCGCGAAGTCAGCCCCGACGAACTACTCCAAATGTTTGGAAGAGCCGGACGCCGTGGACTCGACGAAACCGGCTACATCATATCTGGACAGAAAAGCCCGCGCCTCGGCGATGCCCGGCCACTCGATCTTCACCGCCAAAACGAACTCGACTGGCCCACCCTGATTCGCCGAATGCACTACGCGGCGGAGAACAACAATTCTCCATTTGAGGCAGCGCGCGAATTGCGCGACCGCCTGTTCTCGCGACAACGCATTCCGCTCGGATTTCGCTCCAAACCCGGAGGATCATCGCACAGCGATAAGGAGAAACCCCTCTTTGGACTTAAACCCACCCGCAAGGAAATCCTCAATGCTCAGGGGGAATGGGAGTCTGTCCGCTCCGGTCGCGAATCCAGCGTTCCCCTCCAAAACGCTCTGAGCTTTGTTCGCGGACGCTATCGCAACGCTGAGTCGAACAGCGCATTAATCTCTTCCCTGCTCCCGAAGCGATCACGGCTCACCCGTCTCGATGACAAGAGCGAAGGCCCGCGACGCTACGGACTCGAAATCGCCGTTGCCACCGAGACCGAGAACGAACATTTCAAGCTCACCAAATTTGCAAGACAGCTGACCGGTGAAAAAGACGAAGCGCTGACCTACACATTCAAAGAAGCAAACGCGCTTCTTCCCGGAGCGTTTGCCGAACCAATCACTCCGGCAGAATTTGAATCCATCCAGCAAAGAGGTCGCCAGCTTTACCTCACCGGAAATTTCAGAAACGCACCGGTCGATGTTTATCTCGACTCCGGGGATCAGCCACTGCACGAGCCACGTCGGCAATCCGCCGAAATTGAATCGGAGACCTACTACACCGACAACGAATCCGGTGACACGATCAACCCCTCTGCCGGCACGCCTGCTCACGGATGGAGAAAGCTAGGACTCATTTCCGATGACGGCACTCCCAGCCCGCGAGGTCTCCTTTTCAGTCTCTTCCAGGGCGGAGAAGGACTCGCCGTTGCTGCCGCCCTTGAGGATCCCCACTATCCGATGGATGAACTCGTTCTCCACCTTGCTAACCTGCGCGGGGGTCACCGCTTCGAACTCAATGCCGTGCCCGAAGCAGAAAAGCTGCTGGACTCGGTTGGCAGCGAACGACTTGGCACTGCCTGCCGACAGGCCTACGGGCCCGTCGATTTCGAAGGCTACCTTCGCCTCGGCCTTCCCCCGGGTTACGGAGAAGGCGCCGCCGAAGTTATTTCCCTGATGCTGGAAGGCAGGCTCTACCGTCTGCTGGGGAAAAGTGCCCAGCCCGAATTTGGATCCGGCGATGTGGAACGCTGCTACGTCGAATGGCTCAGCTTACTGCGCCATATCCGCCACGCCCCCGATCTTGATAATGATCGCTGGCGCGAACTCAAAGCCGCTGCGACCGGGGAATTGAAACGCCGCGACCGCAGCAGTCCACTGGCGACCATGCCAGATCTACCCGCATCGGTCCTGCAAAAGCGCCCACAGAACAGTGTCTTCTACAAGGCCCTCTAACCTACCGCCGATCCGCGACTTGAGGAGACAGCAAAACTGGCGTAACCATCTCCATGGAAATACTCTCCCCCAACTCGGCGATTCTCGAAAAGACCCGTGAGCTTTGCTCGCTCATCCTCCAGTCAGGAGAATACCAGGAGAACGTATCTAAGATCGAAACTTTCTTTGCCAACGACGATGCCCAGTCCCAGTACCGCGCTTTCGCCAAGCTTGGCGAAGAATTGCAACAGAAGCAGCACGCTGGCGAGATTACCGAAGACGATATCTCCGGTTACGAAAAGAAGCTCAATGAACTCAAGTCCAACGAAGTGACCGCTAACTTCATGAACGCTGAGGAAGCTCTCAATGGAATGGTCGCACAGATCTCCAAGCATGTGGGCAAAACCCTCGAACTCGGACGATTGCCCGCACCGGAAGACCTTGAAAGCGGCGGGTGCTGCGGGAGTGGCGGCTGCGGCACTTGCTAATCTTCCAGCTCACAACACACGATCACTTATCCAAAGGGCAGGCCGCGGCCTGCCCTTTTTTATTCCCTCCATTATCCCAGCACATCGCGTGTCGCAAGATCGAGCGCTTCGACGGAGGAATGAATCTGTTCCACCGAAACACACAGCGGCGGCATTAAGGTAAGCGTATCGCGAACCGGTCGAGTCAACAGACCGTATCGCCTTGCTGCCCGGCAAACCTTCGCCCCTGTTTCATTTCGCCAGTCAAGCGCTCCATCCCCTCGGGCATCCACCAGGTCAACCCCGACCACCAATCCGACTTGTCGGATCTCACCCCAGTGCGGATTCTGAGTCGCCGCCAAAGCCTCACGCATCGCCTCAACCTTGGGAGGCAGAGATTCGATCACCTGCTCATCTTCGAACACTTCAAGGTTTCCCAGGGCAGCAGCGCATCCCAATGGATTGGCACAATAGCTGTGACCGTAGAAAAAGGTCTTCATCTCGCCGTATTCGCCGAGAAATGCCTTATAAACCTCCTCCGTCGTTAATGTGGCCGCCAACGGCATGTAACCACCTGTTAAACCCTTGGCGAGACAGAGAAAATCCGGCACCACATCTTCATGCTCACACGCGAAGAGCCTGCCGGTCCTTCCGAACCCGGTCATCACTTCATCTAAAATCAGGAACGCGCCATTCCGGTCACACCAGTCGCGAAGTCGTCGCAGCATACCCTCGGGCCAGACCCGCATTCCCCCGGCACCCTGGATTGCCGGCTCGATGATCACCGCGTTGACGCCTCTCGCTTCGTCAGCCTCCATCACGTCGAGGGCGTCCATGTCTTCCATCCGCCGGACCGGGTAGCCGTTTGACCCAAAGCGTTCGAAGAATACACCAATTCCGCCGAGCGACGCAGCCCCCATCGTGTCGCCGTGATAAGCTCCGCCAAAAGCAACGAAGTTAGGGCGTTCTTCTCCGACCAGTTGCCGATACTGCACCGCCATCTTGCAGGCGCACTCAATCGCAGTGGAACCGTCATCGGAGAAAAAGACGCGTGTCAGGGTTTCGGCAGGAAAGAGCTTCACCAACTTCTCGGCCAGACGAATGGCCGGTTCATTGGAAAACCCTAGAGCCGAGCAGTGAGCAATCTGGTCCAACTGCTTTCGAATCGCTGCATCAATTACAGGGTGCTGATGCCCGTGCAGATTGGTCCAGATCGAACTGTTACCATCGAGGTATTCGTTGCCCTCGACATCGGTCAATATTGCCCCCTTCCCTGAGGCAATGATCAGGGGGTCTTCGTCAGAGGCACACCAATCCTGCATCTGGGTAAACGGATGCCACAGATGCGCCTTATCCAATCGGCGCAGTTCTTCGATAGAATCTGTCATCAGTCAGCCGCAGGATCCCAACTGGGGTTCCAGATTGACATGATACGGCATCCAAACCACTCCGAATGCCTTCACTGAACAGTTTTTCTTTAGCGGAGACAAGTGAATCACCTCCAGTTTCTCAAGGTCCTCGTAGTCTTCAGTTCGAATATCCATCTCACAAAACAAAATCAGTCCTCCAGAGTATACCCAATCGACTCACCGTGAAGACTCTGGCGGCCGGGTTGCGCCTGCCAGGCCCACAATCGGAAAGTATTTCTGCCCGATACCTTTCGCAGAGTGGACGCATGCAGCACGATCGTACCGCTTCCGGAACGTCGTCCGTCTGTGTTGATCGTTTGGATCACGTGGTATCCCGAACGCACTTCAATTCGGGCAACGCCTCCCCGCCTCGCATAATACTCGTATTTTAGAGTCTGCCCGGATTGCAACGTTCGTGAGTTTGACGATCGAACCACCTTGACTCGTGGTCGATAGGAATGCCTTAAGTCCGATTGAAACTGCCTCTGCTGGGTCCGGAGAAAATCGAATCGAAACTGAGCCTCAGCCTCCAGTGCCACACTGGCGGAAAGAATTAACCCAATCAGGAGGCAGCGAAACAAGTGGGGGGAATCTTTTCTCATCTTGGCACTGCCGGCATGTTTCGCCGGCCTCACGGGATTGCGGAGCGCTCATCACTGAATGCGCTATCGCCCTGAAGGATGTCGTATGATAAGAACCCCCCTCACGTTTTCCAACCTTTCTTATGAGCAAAATCATCGCTATTCTGGCCCTCACCGCTGCCTGCCTCCTCCCCGCCCTTGGAGAGGAACGCCCGCCCAATGTCATCATCATTTTCACTGACGACCAGGGCTATGGCGATGTTGGCGTCTATGGCGCCGAGGGTTACGAAACACCCAATCTCGACCGCATGGCAGCTGAGGGACGAAAATTTACCCAGTGGTATGCTTCCCAGCCGGTTTGCTCAGCGTCCCGAACCGGCCTTCTCTCCGGTTGCTACTCCAACCGCATCGGTATTAACGGAGCGCTGGGACCGGGCAGCCGGATCGGCATCAATCCGGAGGAGACGCTGCTCCCCGAGCTTTTCAAGTCCAAGGGCTACGCCACTGCCATGTTCGGAAAGTGGCACCTAGGTGATCACGAGAAGTTCCTGCCTACGAATCACGGCTTCGACGAGTATTTCGGTATCCCCTACTCCAACGACATGTGGCCGGAGCATCCCACGGCGAAACACTTCCCGCCACTTCCACTCATCGAGGGCATTGAACGCCTCCGCTCGGCTGACGAGCACGATCAAAAGATGATGACCACGTGGCTGACCGCCCGCGCCGTCGATTTTATCAATCGCAATCGCACCAACCCGTTTTTCCTTTACGTGCCGCATCCGCAGCCCCACGTCCCACTCTTCGTCAGTGATCGCTTTGCCGGCACCACCGAGAATGGCATCTACGGCGACGTCATCGCTGAGATCGACTGGTCCGTCGGAGAGATTCTCAACGCCGTCAGCACCAACGGTCTCGACGAGGATACGCTCGTCATTTTCACTTCCGATAACGGCCCCTGGCTTTCCTACGGGACTCACGCCGGCTCGTCCGGTCCACTCCGCGAAGGTAAAGGTACTGCCTGGGAAGGTGGTGTCCGCGAACCGTGCATCATGCGCTGGCCCGGCAAGATTCCTGAAGGAACAGTCTGCGATACCCCGGCGATGAACATCGATCTCCTTCCCACCATTGCCGGTCTTATTGACGCTGATCTACCAGAGCGCAAAATCGACGGTAAGGATATCTGGCCGATTCTTTCCGGCGAAGACGAAGCTGAAAGTCCACACGACGCCTACTGGTTCTATTACAAGCAGAACGAACTCCAGGCGGTCCTGGCTGACGGATGGAAACTTATCCTGCCACACTCCTACCGCACCCTTGGCGCTGGTCCCGGCGGGGATGGCGGTCTGCCAGTTTCCTATTCCAACCTTAAACTGGAGGATATTGAGCTTTATCACCTCGATAAAGACATTGCCGAGAGCAGCAATGTCGCCAAGGAAAACCCCGAAAAGGTGGCTGAACTCATGAAACATGCGGAAGCGGCCCGCGCCGAGCTTGGTGACAAGCTCACAAAATCCAAAGGCAGCGATCTCCGCGAACCCGGGCGCCTCACTGAGGAGGAAGGGAAAGCCCTCGACCTTCTCAATTGGCCGAACGGCAAGCCGAAGCGCTGAACCCTTCGCAATTCTCTACTGGCCAGATGGCTATCGTGAAGTGTCCGAAAAATCGCTGCCTAAACCTCACTTTCGTGCCACATTAGCCGCCAAATGCACGCTCAAGACATTTTTGCGAAGCAATCACCGACTTTTTCCTTCGAATTCTTCCCCCCGAAAACCGAAGAATCGTCGCAGGCGCTCTACGAAACCATTTCCGAACTGGAAGCTCATGAACCGGATTTCGTCAGCGTCACGTATGGTGCCGGCGGCTCAACCCGCGAGCTCACCAACGATCTCGTGGTGCGCATCAAGAACTCAACTTCACTCGATCCCATTCCACACCTCACCTGCGTTTGCCATCAGGAGTCCGACATCGAGTCGATCCTGACCCGCTACGTCGAGGAAGGTGTCAGCAACATTCTTGCACTAGGCGGCGACCCACCCCGCAACCTCGAGACCTACAACAAGGCTGACGATGCCTTCCAGCATGCCGCCGACCTCGTCCGCTTTATCAAGAATTTCTCGGAGACCGGCAACCACCCTGACGGCCGAGGCTTTGGAATCGGTGTCGCCGGCTTCCCGGAAGGACACCCTGGCACACCAAACCGCCTCAAGGAAATGGACTACCTCAAGGCCAAAGTCGATGAGGGCGCTGACTATATCGTGACTCAACTCTTCTTCAGCAACGAAGACTTCCACGACTTTCGTGACCGTTGCGAGTTGGCCGGGATCAACATTCCCATCGTCGCCGGCATCATGCCCGTAACTTCGACCAAGGGCATGGAGCGCATGGCTGACCTCGCTGCCGGGGCCCGCTTCCCGGCCAAACTGCTTCGCGCACTCAACCGCGCCAGCGGCGCCGACGCCGTCGAGAAAGTTGGCATTCACTATGCCACCGAGCAGTGCTCCGACTTGCTCGAGAACGATGTCAGCGGGATCCATTTTTACACGCTGAACAAATCCCACGCGACGCGCGAAATTTACGCCAACCTCGGCATTAGCACCTCCGCCGCTCTCGGCGCCTAGTCCTGATTCAGCATGAAAAAATTCCCCTGGCGCAGCCTCCTTTACGCGGCCGTGTTAGGTTACCTTCTGCTCGACCTCAAGGTCTTCAACGGGCCGCTCAAGCAATCCTTCACCGAGCGTCAGGATGAAGCTGTCCAGGCTGCGAAGGAACATCGCTGGGTCGCCATTGTGAATCGCGAACCCATCACCAGCGACCAGCTTGACGTTGCCGTTTTCCGCCATCTTTATCAGCGAGGCAAAGACTACTCCGAGATTCCTGACAAAAATCTCTCCATGATTCGGCGGGCCGTTCTCCAGTCGCTCATCGACGAAGCCCTGGTGCGTCATTATGCCGACGGAGAGAAGTTTACCGCGCCGCAGGATGAAATCGATAACTTCATCGAAGCCTGGGAAACACAGTTTATCGACGATGCGGATCTGGCCGAACGGTCTCATCTGCAGAAACTCTCACCGGAAGAGCGCAACGCTGAGCTCGCCCGTATCTGGTCGCGCAAGCGCTGGCTGGAGCAGCGGATTGAACCCGGCGTCGATGTGACAGACCGGGAAGTTCGTGAGTGGTTCGACGCTAATCGGGAAACCGGAGCAGGATTTACAGAGCCAGAGAAAATCAGGGCACGCCAAATCTTTATCAGCACCGTTGAAGACGACGATGAGACGCATGAACAACTTGCTCGCGACATTCATTCCCAGCTGACCGAAGGGGAAAAGCCTTTCGAAGATCTCGCCAGGGAATTCTCCGAGGATCCGCGCACCGCTAACCGTGGTGGAGACCTGAACTGGTTCGCCCGCGACCGCGTCTCAAAGAAGTTTTCAGAAACAGTCTTTACCCTGAAAAAAGGCGACGTCAGCGAACCCTTCAAAACCGACATCGGCTGGCATATCGTCGAAGTCACCGACTACCAGCCCGAACGCCCGGTCGAATTTCAGGCCGTTGCTGACGAGATTCGTTTCCACCTCGAAGCCGAACGCAGCGCGGACACGATCAAGCAGCTCATGAAAAAGCTGCGAACCGTCGCGAACATCCGCCTGTTCCCAGAGCACATTTAATTCCGAGGTGCCCGATTCTTCGAGCGAAATTCGGGAGGTCGTTTGCTGACCCAATTTACGAAGCGGGCAATTTCCTCGTCTCCCCTCAGAGCTTCGATCGTGTTGTAAACTCTCGCCAGTTCGGTCTCGGAAAACCGGCTGTGAATCTTGCTGTGACAGATTGTGTGCAGCACCGCAATCGGCCCATGCTTTCCGCCGCGCAGCTTGGGCACCAAATGATGACGACTCTCGAGTTCCGGCGGAATCGGCCGGTCGCAGAGCGGACAAATTTTCCAGTCTTCAGAGCCTGACATAGGGTAACAGTCCCTGCACACCGCCTTCACGACCAAAGCCGCTTTCCTTGTAGCCACCAAAAGGACTCGTCGGGTCGAACTTGTTAAAGGTGTTACCCCAGATCACCCCGGCCCTGAGCTGGTCGGCCATCTTAAAAATACGACTGCCCTTATCCGTCCAGATACCGGCGCTGAGTCCGTAGCAGGTGTCGTTGGCCCGGGCCACCGCCTCAGCAGGCGTGCGGAACGTCATCACGCTCAGAACCGGTCCGAAGATTTCTTCGCGGGCAATGCGATGGCTCGCGCTGACGCCGGTAAAGAAAGACGGACGGCACCAGAACCCTTCCCCCGGCAACTCACAGCTGGAAGCATGCAGCTCAGCGCCTTCGTCGAGCCCGGCTCCAATCAGTTGATTGATCCGGCCCAGTTGCTCCTTCGAATTGATCGCCCCGACATCGGTATTCTTATCGAGAGGATCGCCGACGCGAAGCGTTTCGATGCGGCGCTCGAGGCGGGATACGAACTCATCGTGGATTGATTCCTGGAGAAGCAGGCGACTGCCGGCACAACAAACATGTCCCTGGTTAAAATAGATCCCGTTGATCACGCCTTCCACCGCCTGCTCCATCGGAGCATCTTCAAAAACGATGTTCGCCGCCTTACCGCCCAATTCGAGCGTCAGCTTTTTTTCCGTTCCCGCTACCGCTGCCGCGATGGATTTACCGACCCCGGTGGAACCGGTGAACGCCACCTTATCCACATCGGGATGCTCCACCACAGCCGCGCCAATCTCACCAGCACCGGTAACAATATTTACCACTCCCGGAGGAAGCTGCGCTTCCTCGAAAATTTCGGCGAGGTGCATGGCCGTCACCGAAGTCGTCTCAGCCGGTTTCAAAACTACTGTGTTTCCACAAGCTAGAGCCGGAGCAATTTTCCAGGCTGCCATCAGCAGCGGAAAGTTCCATGGAATGACCTGCCCGGCCACGCCAACGGGCTGAGGTGATTTCCCGGGGAACGCATAGTCAAGTTTGTCAGCCCAGCCGGCGTAGTAGAAAAAATGAGCTGCGACAAGCGGCAGATCAACGTCGCGACTTTCCTTGATCGGCTTGCCTCCGTCCATCGATTCGAGAATGGCCAACTCGCGGGCTTTCTCCTGTATGATCCGGGCGATTCGGAAAAGATACTTGCCGCGCTCGGCACCTGACATCGGCCCCCAGATTTTTTCGTAAGCCCGACGAGCACTGCGCACCGCCGCATTCACATCCGCCTGCTCCGCCTTGGCGATGCGAGTCAGTTGTCTGCCCGTCGCCGGATTGACTGACCGAAAGTATTTCCCGTTCTTCGGAGCCACGAACTTGCCGTTGATGAATAATTCATACTTCGATTTCAAAGGAACGGGTGTCGTCTCGGGCGCGGGCGCATATTCCCATCCTCCTTCAAACTTCAATTGTGCCACCTTTTTGCTCATCCGAACTAATCACTAAATACTAAAAACTAATCACTGCGGCAGCACCGCATTCATCCTTTGGAAAAGTAATCTGCGCTTTGATAGTTTCCATCAACCAACTTGGCGAGTTGCAGTTCCACATCGCCAAGCAACGAACTCGCGCCAAAACGGAACAGATCCGGGGTCAACCAATCGTTACCCACTGTCTCCTTCACCATGACGAGATACTGCAGTGCCTGCTTCGCGGTTCGAATTCCTCCGGCCGGCTTCACGCCGATCTTCTTTCCGGTAGCCAGATAGTGATCCCGAACTGTCTCGACCATCACCAGTGTTACCGGCAACGTCGCTGCCGGCGAAACCTTACCGGTCGACGTCTTAATAAAATCGGCTCCTGCTTCGATGGCCAATTGGCTTATCAGCCTGACATTGTCATAAGTTTGCAGCTCACCGGTTTCAAAAATCACCTTCAAGTGTGCTTTACCGCAGGCTTCTTTCACCGCGGCAATTTCATCGAATACCTCAGCCAACCCACCTTCGAGGAACGTTCCTCGGCTGATCACCATATCGATTTCAGCAGCACCGGAATTCACCGCATCTTTCACATCAGCGAGACGGAGTTTGAGCGGATATTGTCCTGAAGGAAAACCCGTTGCCACGGAAGCTACCGGAATTCCGCTTCCCCTCAGTTCTTTGACGGCATGCGCTACCTGGTTTGGATAAACGCAAACAGCGGCACAGGGCGGGCAGTCATAGTTCGCCAGCATCGGCTGGCGAGCCTTGCGGCAAAGATGAACCACCTTGCCTTTCGAATCAGCTCCTTCCAGCGTGGTCAGATCCATCATCGCCACGGCCATCTTGAGACCCTGAGTCTTGGCCTCATTCTTGATAGAACGCTTCGTAAACTTAGCGGCACGCTCTTCCGCCCCGATCTGGTCAACGCGGGGCACAGGGAATTTCAAAGCAAAAGACATAGTGAAATGTGAGGCCGGGTCAGTATCCCCAAATCAGCACATCCTGACCATATCTTTTACGAGTTGAAAGTAGAGATAAAAAAGCCCACGCCATGAGTAGCGCACCGTCTCCGCGGTTTCCCCGGGCTCAATCAATCCGGCGTCGAGATTGTGTCGAATCTGCTGACCAGTTTCTTTCTCAATAAGAGACATGAGCGCTTCAGCCTCCTCTTTTACCACGAGGTCTTCCACCTTAAGTGCACGTAACCAGTCGCGATGAGATTCCAGTAAATCCTCAAACGACTCTGAGTGCGGTTTCTGCCGCATCAGCACATCTGGAGCAATCTTCATCGGACTGCTGAAAGGAATGTCCGTCGTCCGAATGGTACGCCCGTCGTCGAGACGCGAAGTCACTGACAAACTGACCCACCCCACGCCATCCTGTTCGGACAGAGAAATGGCCGCTTCCGCTTTTTCACCTTCATGCTGAAAGAGGCGGTAAAACTGGTTCATGCCGTCCCAGTCCCAACCGGTGTCGGCCACGTATTCAAACCCGGCACCCTCAACTTCTTCAGTCAGTTCCGTCAGGGCCGGGAAGCGGGAATGTCCGGGAGGTGGCTGCTGCTCAAGCGGGCGTCGAACTGGTAGACGGACATGACGAACCCGCGTCAAAAGCTCCACCCATGGCAGCATAAACCACAGCATGAGGCCACAAACACCGGCCAGAACGCTATCGGTCGGCAAGTAAAACGCGAGAAAGGTGGCCGCAAGAATCCCGAGAGCTCCCAACTTGCGGAGCACACGATGGTTAAAACTACGAAGCGCGACGGAGAATACCACCACGCCCAGGACGATGAGCAATTCTGTCATGAATGGGTCAACTTTAAGGGGCCTCAACCTACCCGCCAACTAACCGCGCTAAAAGTGGAAATTTCGCGGGACGGAGCTGGCAGCTCATTCCGCATTCAGAATAGCAACCAACTCAACCTCGAGGGCACCAATGATATCGTTGTGTCCTGCCCGGGGCACTGGAACAAAATCGACGACCCCACCGGACTCATCCCGACCGGCCAGCGCCTCGCCCATTTCATATGGAACAAGATTATCCGAATCGCCGTGGAAAATGGTGACCCTTGAATCGCCCCTCTCCACCAACGCGTCGATCGACACTTCGTTGTCGTAATGGTGGTTCAACAGTCTGGAGAGCAAGCCTCCCACCGCACGCTCCGCCATTGCCTGCATCGTCGTGAAAGGTGAAACCGCTACGACTCGATTCCATCCGTGGCGATTGGCAGAATCCAGCGCGACCGCGCACCCCAGCGAATAGCCCATTCCACTCGACCGATTCATAAGTGCTTCGGGCTCCAAGGCCAACTGCCTGGCCACAACCGGGATGGCATCGTCAACGGACTGAAAGATCGCCTTTGGCCCCGGTCTCCCGCTGTTGAAGCCATACCCCGGATAGTCGAACAGGACGAAAGCATGATTGGCTGACGGGTCCGCTTTCTCAACCAGACTCACCCAGTCCAACGCTACGGAACCATTGCCACCGAACAACCACCAGACCCGGTCTGGCGAGACCCGGTCTTGAAAGCTCGCTCCGTCCCGCTTCAGTAAATACACCCATTGCTTCTTACCGCCGGAGTCATAGGAGTGGGCCGTGACTTTTTCAAGCAAGGGCGTATTCGCCACATAGCTTCGCGGAAAGTAGATCATCTTCCCCTGACCCAGGAAGAACATCAGCAGGAAAAAAAGCACCAGTGCGAGGATGACGAGCAGGAGCACTTTCATCGATTATGGAAAATCAGCCTCCGTAAAAGCCTTCCGGCGCGCAAGACTAAATCTGGATTACCTCTGAAGCTTGGCAATTCCTGCCACTAGTCTTCCTTACGACGAAATATGGCAACATGACGGTCCACTGACTTGCCCTCGGTTTGCAGTTCGCGTGTCTCTGGATTGAACTCGGTTCGGATCAACTCTCCGCCCAGGCGCTGGATCGCTTCGAGGGCCAACTCGTGCTCCTTATCGAAGTAACTTGTGATAATCAACCGACCGTCATCACCGAGCTTGGCCAGCGCCTGATCGTAAATTTCCTCCCAGGTCCTGGCGCTGTGCCAGTAGTTCTGATGTCGCATAAAGACGAGATCAAAGTCCTCCCCCATCTCCGTGTGTTGATCCAGCTTACTGGCATCGCCGGTCATGAAGTCACATTCGCGACTACCCGGACGATCTTTGAATTCCCTCTTTCCGCCATAGCGTCGCTGCGCATCTGCAATTTCCCGCGCACGCACATCGATACCGGTCAACTTAACCGCACCTTCGGAAGGGCCTTTTAGCTCAGCAATAAAATCCGTCAGGACCTCTGCCTCCCGGCAGTCCCCGCAGGCTATGTCGAGCACTCGTGCCTCATCACGCTTGGCAAGGCGGCGGCGAACGGTCTCGGCATCGTCACCCGTGACCTTGCGGAGCATTTTTCGCAGACGGGCGAGATCTTCCTCGGTTTCAGCCAGGTATTTCCGGGACATCAGGCGAACTATTCACCCTTATGCGATTTTTGGTAGTGCTCTTTGAGCACGTCGCGACCGAAGTCACCGTCAAAGTCGCGCCAGACCGCGTGAACGTGCTCAGCACCATTCTGGGTGTTGGCATACTCGAGAAGAAACGTCGGCCCCTGGACGCGATAGTAATGCCCCTCTTTGGGCTCGAGTCCGCCAGCCCAGGCAAAGACGATCTTGTCGAGACCGGCTTTTTCAATGGATGCCAGCTCTTCTTCAGCCACCTCTTCGCGCACGCGTTTGACATAAACTCGAATCAGCTCCATCAACTTGGCCTGCTGATCCTTGTTGAGATCGCCGTAAGTGATTCCCGCGTCACCAAGGTGTTCGACAACCGACTCTGCCGTGGTCAGGATTTCCTTGGGAGACTTCTCCTGAAACACAGCTATCCTGCGCTGCTTTTTGGAAAGGGATTTCACCAGTTCGCGGGCCACGTCCTCTTCACCGGCCAGCACCTTGAGACCTTTGCGGGGCCCTTCGTGAATGATACCGGGATTCGAAGCAAAGAAGTTCGGCGTCGCTGACGCCACCTTGCCATTGGCGATAGTGAAGTTCAGGGACATGTGGTGCCCTTCAAAGGCCCAGGCCCAGTCATCAGAAGTCGGGTCGCCGAAGATGGCCACATAGTACATCTCGGTGTCGCGGTGATCAGCATTCTCCAGTTCCCAGAGCACATACTCGAGGCTCATGATCTGCGTTGCGGTCAGCATACCGCGATGACTCAAGCCAGTGCTGAGCAATGCGTAGGCGAGATGACGCTGATCAGGGCGCATCGATTTGATGGTGACGCCCTTGCGAGCCTTCTCCCCTTCGAACGGCTTGGGCACAAACGCCCAGTTCTCACGTTCAGGGACGGTGAGCTCGAAAGTCGCCGTCTTTTTCTGCTCTTTGTTGAGAGAAGCCAGCCACACCTGAGCAGCGGCGGCCATATCATCGGCAGCCTCGTGAGCGTTTGCTGTTGAGCCGCCAAGCAGCGCCAGTGCGGGAACTAGGATCAAAAATCGTTTCATGAGGCGCTAGTTAGCCAAGATTTCGCCGCCTCGGCAACGGCGCAATCAGTTGACCTCCTCCGTTGGCAGAGCATTAGGTCAACTCATGAAGAACTGACAGAGGATATCCTGCCCGAGTTCCCATCGTAATCTTTGAAAAGGAATGAAAACCATCCTCATCACCGGGGCCACCGATGGCATTGGATTAGAGACTGCTGGGAAGCTCGCTTCGCTTGGTCATCGGGTTCTTCTGCATGGGAGAAGCCAGGAAAAGCTCAGCGCCGTCACTAAAACTCTGCAGGACTCGCCCGGCCCGGGTCCGGTCGAAAACTACGTCGCAGACCTTTCCCGCCTGGTTGAGGTCGAATCTTTTGCCGCTTCCATTCTTGAGAAGCACGATCACCTCGATGTCATCATCAATAATGCCGGAGTTTACTCGGCCCCCGTCGCCACTACCTCAGACGGACTCGACCTTCGCTTCGCGGTCAACACCATCGCACCCTACCTGCTCACGAAACGACTCCTGCCCCTGTTGAACACGGAAGGTCGTATTATCAACCTTTCCTCGGCCGCCCAGTCGCCGGTCGACCTCGAATCCCTGCGCGGCAATCGACCGATCAATGACGGTGAAGCCTACGCCCAGAGCAAGCTTGCCCTCACCATGTGGACGGGAGGTCTTGCGGCTTCTCTCGGAGAAATCGGCCCCGCCATCATCGCCGTGAATCCCGGTTCTTTTCTCGGCAGCAAGATGGTGAAGGAAGCCTACGGCATGGCCGGAAAGGACCTCAGCATCGGCGCCAATATTCTGACCCGCGCCGCTCTCGATGACGAATTCGCCACGGCCTCCGGCAAGTATTTCGACAACGACGCGGAACAGTTTGGCTACCCGCACCCTGACGCCCTCAATGCGGCCAAAATGGCCAATATCATCGAGGAAATCGAGGCTGTCCTTTCCGCTAAGCTTTCGGCATAGCGGTCGTCTCTAAATGGCTGTGTAACCATTCGGCTTTCCCTTCCGTCTATTTTCACGCAAGCTGTCAGCGGGGCTTCATTGCTCAAAATGCTTATTTTAGATACAAAGCGGACTGTCTGCGTGGTGGAAACCGAAATACCAGAGTCCGAGTGGGTCGCTCGCGCCACCAGTGGCGACGAGGACGCTTTCCTGCACCTGGCCAACACCTATCGCCCCCGCGTCTGGGGAACAGCTTCGCGCTTTGCCCGCTCCCGTGCCGAGTTGGAGGACCTCACCCAGGAATTGTTCGTCAAGATCTGGAAAGGGCTGCCCACCTACCGGTCCGATGCCCCTTTCGAGAACTGGCTTATGACAGTGACGGTGCGTGGCTGCTATGATTTTCTCCGCAAGAACCGGCGTCGTCGCGAGAGCGAGCAGCTCGTCGATCCGCAGGAAAGCCGGGACGCCCAGGACCCACATGCGAAACGGGAATCCAGCCGCCGCGAAGCCTGGGAAACCGTTCAGTTGCTTCTTGAGCAACTCAATGCGAAAGACCGAACTGTCATCACCCTGCTCGACCTCGAAGAGCGGGGCGTCCGCGAAACGGCTGAACTGACCGGTTGGAGCGAATCGAATGTCAAAGTGCGTGCCCACCGGGCCCGCAAAAAGATGCGACAGATCTACGACGAACTAGGATTGGAGAAATAGCGAACCATGAGCACCAGTGATCCCATCACCCGACTGTTCCAAGCCGCCCGCGGCTACCTGCCCTCTGGCCCGTTTGGCGAACCCCGCGACTACGGGTTCGAGACGCGCCTGAGAGCTGCGCTCGCCGAAAGGGCTCCGTCAGCTCCGTCATTTGCCGAAGTAGTTTCACGCTTCTCCTGGCGCTTTTCCTTCGCAGCCGTTCCACTGCTTGTCATTGTCGCGGTTATCCTCACCTACCAGACCCAGGGCGTCCTTCCTGTCGGAATTGAGAGTTTCGTTGCTCAGTGGTCTGAGCTCATTCCGGTCGGCTTCTGAATTCATGCCCGAAAAGAAAACCAAGCTTAAAGCCGGTTGCGGCATCGCCATGGTCTTCGGCGCCGGGTTTGCCTGCGGCGCCATCGCCCTGTTCCTCGTCATCATGTGGCTGGTTCCTCTCAGCGAAGGCCTGCGACAGGATGAATCCAAGCAGTTCATCACCAATCACATCGCTCGCCAGCTCGCCTTGACCGAAGAACAGATCAAGGAAGCTCGCCCGGTCGTGCACGCTGCCATCGACAAGCGGAATACCCACCGACTCCAATTCGTCGAAGCCGATATCGAGCTGACTGAACAGGCCTTCGAAGAGCTGAAACCCCTGCTGACTGAGGAGCAAATCGAGAAAGCCAATAAGATGCTCGAGCGCTGGAAATGCGGCAAACAACGCATCGCCGGCGCCAGATCAAAGTAAGACTCTTTCCGGGATCTCCTCCTTTTGCCTTTTGTCCTCTGCCAAGTGCCTGGCAGAAAAATCCCTTGCGATTTGCCTCATTCGAGGCTCTTAGTCCCCGTCCCAAGCGACGGAGAATTCCCCCGGTCTTCGTTCTCCGCACCAGCCTCAAACGGGCTTCTATCCCCGGACTTTCCGGCAATCCAACCTTTGACCTGCACGTACCGTGATCCAGCTCATCTATCGCAAATTCGGCAATCGTTCTCACACCAAGGACGACCTTCTCTCCGGTCTAACCGTGGCTCTCGCGCTGGTTCCTGAAGCCGTCGCCTTCGCCATCATCGCCGGTGTCCCGCCGCTCGTGGGCCTCTACGCCGCCTTCATGGTCTGCCTCATCACTGCAGTGGCTGGCGGTCGTCCGGGGATGATCTCCGGTGCGACTGGTGCGCTTGCTGTTATCATGGTGGGCCTCGTCAAGATCGGTAATGATCGTGGCGTCGAGCTCGGCCTCGGGGAAAACGCCGGACTCCAATATCTCTTCGCCGCCGTCATCCTCATGGGCATTATCCAGATCGCCTGCGGCGCGCTCAGGCTGGGTCGGTTTGTCCGCCTTATCCCGCAGCCGGTCATGTTCGGTTTCGTTAACGGCCTCGCCATCGTCATCTTTATGGCGCAGTTTCCCATGTTCACCGAATCACCGACCACGCCGGACGCCCCCTGGCTGTCGGGTGGCGCTCTATTCGTTATGGCGGCCCTCGTCCTGTTGACCATGTCGATCAGCTTTTTTTTACCGAAACTCACCACCGCCGTTCCCGCCTCGCTCGTCGGCATCATCGTGGTCAGCCTTATCGTTATACTCGGCGGCGTCGACACTCTGACCGTCAGCAACATGGCCTCGATCAAAGGTGGCCTGCCGGAGTTCGTCCAGTTTAACATTCCTCTGAACATGGATACGCTCATGTTCATTGCCCCTTACTCGTTCATTCTGGCCGCGGTCGGCCTGATTGAATCGCTCATGACCCTGACATTGATCGACGAACTCACCGAGACCCGCGGTCAGAGTAACCGCGAATGTGTCGGCCAGGGAGTTGCCAACATCGTCACCGGCTTCTTCGGCGGCATGGGCGGCTGCGCCATGATCGGACAATCCATCATTAACATCCGCTCCGGGGGACGCGGACGTCTTTCCGGCATTACCGCCGGGGTCCTCCTGCTTTGTTTCATTCTCTTTGCCAGCCCGCTGATTGAAAAGATCCCGCTGGCTGCTCTCACTGGCGTCATGTTCATGGTGGTGATCGGAACGTTCGAATGGTCTTCTATTCGAATTCTTGGAAAGATTCCCAAAGCCGATGCTTTCGTTATCATCCTCGTGTCTGTCACCACTGTAGTGACTCACAACCTCGCCCTTGCCGTGATCGCCGGGGTCATTGTTTCGGCGCTCGCCTTTGCCTGGAAATCCGCCCAGCACATTCATCGCGAAACAGAAATTCGTGCGGACGGCACCAAAGTCTACTACCTTCACGGTCCCCTCTTCTTCGGATCCGTAACCGACTTCAGCACAGAGTTCACTCCCAGCGAGGACCCTGGCGAAGTCGTCGTCGACATGATGGATTCCCGCGTCTGGGACCACTCCGGAATCGAAGCTCTCCAGAAACTGGCGGAACGCTATCGCACCGCTGGCAAAACGATTCACCTCCAGCACATCAGCGCCAACTGTCGCCAGCTGCTGGAAAAGGCCGGCAGCATGATTGATATCATCGTGCTCGAAGACGACCCGACCTACATCGTGGCTAATCTCAAGAAAGCCGACCGGACTCCCTCAGCACGCCACGAGGAATCATAATTAAAGAAGGTCCGCAAGCCGTTCCGACTGCATGCAAAAAAATCGCAGCGTCCACATCTTTACGAACGTCGTTCACTTACTATGAAAGGGTTACCGGTTTTTTCGCTCCTACTGGGTTTATTCTTCCCGGTATCAAACGTTTCAGCTGATTGGAACCAGTGGAGAGGTCCCGATCGCGACGGCATCGTGGTGGGTGGAGACATGGGATTCCCCGATTCGCTGGGTGAAGGCAGCCTCACCAAGCTTTGGAGCGCTCCACTTGCCGAAGGGTATTCAGCTCCAGTCACCGCCAACGGGCAACTCTTCACCTTTGAAACCAAGTCGAAGGAAAACGAAATTGTAAGAGCCTTTTCGCTCAAAACAGGAGAACCCGCCTGGGACGTTCCCTGGGCTGGATCCATGAAAGTTCCGTTTTTCGCGGCCAAGAACGGGAGCTGGGTGAGAAGCACCCCAACCATCAACAACGGCGCCATCTACGCCGGGGGCATGAAAGACGTGCTCGTCAAAATGGACGCCTCGACCGGCAAGGAACTCTGGCGCGTGGATTTCACCCAGCGCGATGAAACCGAAGTCCCTTCGTTCGGGCAGGTGTGTTCTCCCCTGTTCGATGATGGTCACCTCTACGTTCAAGCAGGCCTCGCCGTGGCCAAGCTTGATGCGGAAACCGGGAAAACACTCTGGAGATCCATGGAAGACGAGCGCGCCATGTTTGGCAGCGCTTTCTCCTCTCCCGTGATTACCGACCTCGCAGGAAAACGCCAACTCATCGTGCAAGCTCGCCTCGCCATGGCCGGCCTCGATCTTGAAACCGGAGAAGTTCTGTGGACGACTCCGGTCAAGGCCTTCCGCGGCATGAATATTCTCACCCCGACCCCTGTGGGAGATGGCCGTATCTTCACCGCCAGCTACGGAGGCGGCGCATTCCTCTTTGAGATTTCATCCGCCGACAACGGCAAGTTCGCAGTCGAGCAAGTCTGGAACAATGAGAAGCTCGAAGGTTACATGGGCAACCCCGCCTTCATCGACGGACACATTTACCTGCACGGTCGCGACAAAAAACTCCACTGCATCGACCTCGTCAACGGCGAAGCCAAATGGTCCACCGACGAAGAGTTCGGAGAATACTGGTCCATGATTCAGAAAGGCAACCGCGTGCTCGCCCTCGACCAGAAAGGAGAACTGGTTCTCTTTGAAGCGACCCCTGAAGCCTTCAAGCCGCTCGACCGTCGCGAGATTTCCCCGAAAGATCCCACCTGGGCCCACATCGGTTTGGACGGTAACCGCGTCCTCATCCGCTCGCTTAAGGGCGTTTCCGTCTGGGAATGGAAATGACGCGATTGTGGTCTGGCTGCGGTTGAGCGCGGCACCACGGTGACCAGCGAGGCGCGCTTTCGCTAGACTTCCGCCTGCGCCCTCAACACCGCCTCGGCTACAACCAAGTCACCCGGCACCGTGATCTTCAGATTTGGATCCGGATTCTCGACCAGTTTGACCGGATGCCCGATCGCTTCGAGGGCAGAAACTTCGTCAGTGACGAGATCTCCGCTCTCGATCACGGTTTCGTAAGCTTCGTGGAGCAGCTCGAGTTTGAAGATCTGCGGCGTTTCCATGCCCCAGAGATTTTCGCGGGAGACAGCACCGTCCACCTCTCCGCAATCGTTTCCGCGCTTCAAGGTGTCAGCCACGCGATGAGCCAGCGTTGCCGCACCGGTTTCCACAGCTGCGGCAGCGCATAGACTGATGGCCCGGGCACTCACCAGCGGGCGGGCACCGTCATGCACCGCAACGAGATCCATTTCCCCGGCCACCCGTGACAGGCCGGCATGGACAGAGAGATGGCGTTCCGCCCCGCCTTCGATCGCTTCGACAAACTTGTCGAGACCAAGACGTTGCGCCGTGTCCGTGACCGGCTCAATTTTTTCTGCGGACGTCACCACCCGGATTTCAACAACCTCCAGGCAGGACTGGAAAGCCATCATCGAGCGAGCCAGGACAGACTCGCCGTCGAGATCGGCTTCGAGTTTATCGAAACCCATCCGGCGACTGCTTCCGGCAGCGACGATGATGGCAGAGATTTTCATAGTTCGCCAGAGCCTCTTGCTCTGACTACGAGCCGTTAACCAAGCTTCGACATCACAGCCTGCGAAAGCGTCTTACCGTCAGCTCGACCTGCCGTCTTCTCCTGAACGATCTTCATGACCTGACCCATTTCCTTGCGGGAAGTAGCGCCTACCTCGGCGATAGCAGCTTCCACGATGCTCGCGATTTCCTCCGAACTCAGGGGCTCGGGCAGGTAGCCGTTCAGCACTTCGATTTCCGCCTTCTCCTGATCGGCCAGCTCGTCGCGGCCAGCAGCTTCATACTGCTCAATGGAATCCTGGCGCTTTTTCACTTCTTTTCGAACGACAGCCATGACTTCGGCATCGGTCAACTCGGAATCGGCACCGCCTTTTTCAATGGCGGCGTTCTTAATAGATGATTTGAGCATCCGAACCGTACTCAGCGCGACGGTGTTTTTTTCCCGCATCGCCGTTTTCATGTCTTCCGTAATCTGTTGGGATATTTCGCTCATGCGCTAAATTACCTACGATTCATCAATTCGCGACGTGAAAAACGACTCTTCCTCCAACACCCCAAAACCTCCCGTCAACCTGGCCGGACGCATCTGGAAAGCCTTCCTCGGCCTCGGTATCGCCATCGCGGGCTGGGTATTCGCCCTCTACCTGTGGGGCTCCTATGAGAGAGCCGCTGTGATGGACAGCTGGATCGAAGTCCCCTGTCTCATTGAAGCGACCAACATTGACGACTCTCAGCTCAACCAGCGCGGGGTGCCAAAATACATTCTCACCGTCACCTACCGCTACACCTTCGACGGTAAGGAGCGCACCAGCGACCGCTACAAGCGCCTCCCCACCGAGGGTAGCGATCCTCGCAAGGTAAAGGCTAAGGAGAAGAAGTACCCCGTCGGAGAGGAGTCAGTTTGCTACGTCAATCCCGAAGATCCCGACTTCGCCGTGCTCAGGAAAGACAGCAAAGCCGGGCTCTACTCTATCTGGTTCCCTTGCTTGTTCATCGTTGGCGGAGCCGGTATGATTCTAACGGCTATCTTTCGTCGCGCCTGATTCTAATGAAAACCGGACTCCTCATCGATCGCGATTTCTGCGACCACGATCCAGGAGCCGGACACCCGGAGGCCTCCGAGCGCATTGAGGCCATCATCAAGGAACTGGAAGAAGCCAACCTGATTGAAAACTGCCCTGCCATCCCCGGGCGCAAGGTCACTGACGATGAAGTTCTCCTCGTTCACACTGACGAATACCTCAAAGTCGTCCGCACAGAAATAGACGGTAACCGTTCCGGGATTCTCAGCACGGGTGATACCAATTTTGGCCCCGCCTCCCTCGAAGTGGCCCGCAACGCTGCCGGCGGATTGCTTAATGCCGTCGACGGAGTCATCGGGGGAGCCTACGACAACGCCTTTTGCGCGGTTCGCCCTCCCGGCCACCACGCCACCCAGAGTCGGGGAATGGGATTCTGCATTTTTAACAACGCTGCTATCGCCGCGCGCTACGCAAAAGAGCAGTATGGCCTCGAGCGGGTTGCCATCATTGACTGGGACGTGCACCACGGCAACGGCACCCAGGATATCTTTTACGAGGACGGCAGTGTCTTCTACTTCTCCACCCACCAGCATCCCTGGTACCCCGGGACTGGTTCGAAAGACGAAACCGGGATCGGCCGCGGTGCCGGAACGACGCTCAATGTTCCTCTCCCTGCTGGTTGCGGCATGGATGAAATCGGGGCCGCCTTTCGCGGAGCCTTCACCAACAAGATGAAAGATTTCAAACCTGATCTCGTCATCATTTCCGCAGGCTTCGATAGCCGCCTCGGTGATCCGTTAGGACAACTCACCCTTTCTGACGAAGACTTCGCCAGCCTCACCGGAATCCTCACCGAACTGGCCGGAGAGTTTTCAGCCGGGCGCCTCGTTTCTGTTCTCGAAGGCGGCTACAACCAGGCCGGACTCGCTCTCGCTGTGAAACACCACATCGAAGCCCTGCGAAAATCCTGATCTCGTGTGATGCCGACCTTGCTGGCACCGCAGGCGATCACCACCGTCTTTCCCTCCAAATCGTGAAAGCTCGCTTCCATTTCAGACGACGGCAGGAATCCATCAAACAGGGGTCCCTCGCAGTCGAAAATGAGCAAGCCGCGGAATCGCTAATTGAAGGATCCGCAATCTGGAGGATTCTTATTTCATGCGTCTCCCCACCGCTCTTCTTGCCACTTGCTCATTCTTCACGCTTACCGCGCTCGCGGTCACGCCTGAGGAAATCATCGCCGAGATGGAGAAGATCCAGACCGAATCGGGGATAAAATCGGCCTCCATCGGCTTGTGCTTTATTCCTGTCGACGGTGAATCTTCCGATGCCGTCGGTTATCAACCTGACCTCGGCTTGATCCCGGCTTCGACAATCAAGGCCGTCACCACAGCGACCGCGAATGAAATTCTGGGGCCGGATTTCCGATTTAAGACGGAACTGCAAACCGCGGGAACACTCAACGAAGAAGGAACGCTCACCGGGCATCTGGTCATTCGCGGCGGCGGCGATCCTACACTCGGATCTTCTAAAATCAGCTCAACTTTCTCGAAGTGGCAGGACGCACTTCGCGAAGCCGGCATCAAGAAGATCGAAGGATCAATCGTGGGTGACGCCACCATTTTCGACACCCAGCTCATTCCGGACACCTGGCAGTACAATGACTTCGGCAATTACTACGGGGCCGGCGCCTGCGGCCTGACCTTTCACCAGAACCTCTTCTACTGCTCCTTCCGACCGGGCAATGTTGGCGCTGAAGCCAAGTTCGTCGGCACCGATCCAAAACTGCCGGAAATTCAATTTATCAATGAAATGCGCACCGGAACTTCGGGAAGCGGTGACCAGGGCTACATCTACGGATTCCCCTATGCGAAGACGTTTTACCTGCGGGGAACTGTTCCGGGCGGACGCAGCTCGTTCACGATCAAGGGTGCTCTTCCCGATCCCGCATTCTTCTGCGCGAGAGCGTTCACGAAACATCTCAACAACAACGGACTCGAAGTTTCCGGCGAGCCGACCACCGTTCGACTGATGACCATTGCCGGCGAAAGCCTCGCTGCTCGAAAAATCATTCACACCCAGGAGTCCGACACGCTCGCGTCGATCATGAACCTGACGAACATGAAGTCGAACAACCTCCGCGCTGAGTGCATGCACCGAATGCTGGCTGCCGGGAAGGAATCAAAAGCTTCTACCGTGAACGCTTCCAAAATCATGAGCCAGCACTGGTCCGACAAGGGCGTCGACATGACCGGCTCCTTTCTCGGAGACGGTTGCGGACTGAGCCGGTCCAATATCATCAGCACACGCCAGATGGCACTGATTCTCTATCACGCCGCGCAACACGAGGACTTTGACAGCTTTTACAAGACCCTCCCCGTGGCAGGTCGCAGCGGCACGCTTTCCAGCATCGGAGGCGGCTCTGCCGCTGAAGGACGGGTTGCCGCCAAGAGCGGAACCATTGCCCGCGTTCGCAATTACGCCGGCTACGTCAATACCCGCTCCGGTGAGCGCTACGCCTTCGCCATTTTCTTCAACAACTACTCGAGCGATCTCTGGTCGGTGAAATCCAAGATCGTCCGCGTGTGGTCCAAGATGGTGGCCCTTTAGTCCCATGAAGCAACTTTTCGTCGCCTGCCTCTTTGTGCTGCCCGCCTTGGCTACCGAACCCCACCCCGACGCAAAGCCTAACACGCACGCTCCGGGACATGTCGATATCCCCGAAAACGTGGCCTACATCGTGGAGGACCCAAAAGCCCTCGAGGGCATCGTCCTCGACGAAACCGAAGCCGAACTGACCGGCGCCTGGCAATACTCCACCCACACCCCGCCTTATGTGGGCATCGGCTACCTCCACGACCAGAAGTCGGGAAAGGGCGAAAAGTCAGTCACCTGGCGACCCAAAATCCCCAAGGCCGGCGACTACGAAGTCCGCATTTCACATTGCTACAATGTGCGCCGCGCCACCAACACCCCGGTGACGATTCGGCACGCTGACGGCGAAATCACGATACGCATCAATCAGCAGGAAGCGCCGGAGCACGGACGACTTTTCCGAACGCTGGGCACCTACCGTTTCGATGCCGGAAACACCGGCTCCATCACAATTTCCAACGACGGAACCGACCCGAAAAAGGTCGCTATCGCCGACGCCGTTCAATTGATTCCGGCGGAGCCCCAGTCCTAAACTCGCTAAATTCCTAAACTGCTAAACACCTCACCGAGGCAGCACCGGCGGCAACTCGTTCCCTTCGTCGTCGATCGGATAGAGCGCATCGTGTGCTTTCAGCTGAGCAATGAGTTCTTTCATCATGCCGCTCAACTTCTCCGGATTCGAGCTCGCCACATTCTTCGACTCAAAAGGATCCTCAGCCAGATTGAAGAGCTGATAAGTGCCCTCAGTCTGAATCGAACCGCCAGAATTCTTCGTGTCTGGAAAGGTGTGATAAATCACTTTCCAGTCCCCGTCACGCCAACTGGTCCAGTAACTGCTGCGATGCGGGCCGTGAGGATAGTGCATCAGGAACTGCTGCTCGCGTCCTTCATCCGCCTCGCCACTCAAAAGAGTTTGCAACAAATCGCCGTCAACCTTGTGGCCTTCGGGATTTTCAGCCCCAACCAACTTGAGAAGCGTTGGATAGATATCCTCAACCGAAGCGACCTGGCTCTGGATGCCTCCGGCTGGAATTGGCAACTGCTTCTGGAAACCATTGTCAGGATTCCGCTTACCCCAGGCGGCAATAAAAGGAACGCGCATACCACCTTCGTAGTGGGCCCCTTTTTTCCCGCGCAGTGGTTCAGCGCATGCCACGACATGCTGATCACCCAGCGGAGCATCAGAGCCGTTGTCGCCAAGGAAAAAGATGAGCGTGTTCTCAGCCACACCCAATTCCTCAAATTGATCCATCATGTCACCGAGTGACTTGTCCATGCCCTCGATAAGCGTAGCAAATGCCTGGGCTCGCTGATCCTTTCCGGAATCCTCGTAGTGATCGATGAACCGCTCATCGACCTCGAAGGGCGAGTGCACCGCGTAGTGGGAGAAGTAGAGGTAGAACGGCTTTTTTTCGGAGACGGTTTTCTCGATCACCTTCTTCGCTTCGAGGGTGAGAGCTTCGGACAAGTGGGTATCCGTGCCGTGGTATGCCTCCAGGTGAGGAACCGCGTGATGCTCGCGCTTCGTGCCCCAACCGTAATTGTTCTTTCCGAGGTAACTACCGGGAGCACCAAAACAGTGTCCCCCGATGTTCACATCGAAACCGAGATTGAGCGGCTCGTGCCCCTTGTATTCGCGTGGGCCGAAGTGGGCCTTGCCCACATGAATCGTCTTGTATCCGTTGTCGGCAAGAACGCCGGGAAGTGTCACATCGCCGGGCTTAAGTCCGGTCCAGTTCCATCCCGGCGCCCCATTCGGCCCGGCATTATCGCTGTCCGGCCGAATCCAGTTCGTCGCCCCGTGACGGGCAGCATTTTGACCCGTCATGATCGTGTTGCGAGTCGGCGAACAAACACTCATGGCGTAGAACTGGTTGAAGCGAATCCCCTGGGAAGCGAGACGTTCCATTCCGGGAGTGCGGTAAAAGTCGTTCAGGGGATAGCGTTTCGGCTGGCCGTCGTCATCGGTGAGAAAAGGGACTGATGTGTCCATCACCCCCATGTCATCGACGAGGAAGACCATGATATTCGGCTGGTCGGCAGCCGACAAACTCGTGCCCAAAACCAGCGCAGCAAAGAACGGAAGAAATTTCATAGGAGCAAAACCCTAGACCGTTTTGTCCCGCGCGGGCAACCCCGCAAAAGCGCCGCAGAAAAATCGGAAGGCGCTACTTTTTCGGAATCTTGATCTCCTGCCCCACTGAGAGCTTGGTGAAATCCTGACCCGGGTTCAGCTTCACGATCGCCTGGAAATCCAACCCTTTTGTCTTCGCAATCTTCCACGGATTATCGCCGCTTTGAATCGTGTAGAGTTCCCATTCACCTTTATCGGTGGATCCCTCCAGGCTTTCTTTTTCAGCCTCCACCTTGGTCGAGGCTACCAAGGAATCGGCTTTCTTCTCAGCCTCGGGCGTTGGCGGATTCTTTGACGTCACATCAACCGGAAGCATCAGGACATCCCCGACCTTCAGCGCATCGGCGTTGCCGAGATCGTTCTCATGAAGCAGGGCGCGAAATTCAATCTCGTGAGCTCTCGCAATCTTCCAAAGGTTGTCACCCGACTGAACCACATACTTTTGCCTTATCGCAGGCTTCGCGACAATCTTGACGGAAGCCGCCTCCAGGGGTTTTTCCTGCTTCTCTTCGCTGGCAGGAAGAGGTGGCGCAGGGACATCCGGTTTGGCTTCCTGCCCCTGGCAGACGGCTACAAGCAGGCTGAGCGCCGGAAAAAGAAAAAGCATTCTAGGGTTCATTGGCTGAGTCCAGTTCGTGTTTTGGGAGAAACACTACCAGAACTCCCGTTTCGGGAGAAGCCCGATCTGCATGGGGCTGAGTTTCACCCGGGCCCGATGCTCTTATTGACTTCTCGATCGGCAGAGAATGCAATAAGACTGGCAAAATCCGCATTTTCCCGTCGCATAAAATCTAGCCTCCACGAATTCACCACTTTAACTTACCGATCATGAACCGAGCACTTACCGGCCTCGCCACTATCATCCTCAGCTTGACTGTATCCGCCTTCGGCGAAGAACGCGTCAACGACCCGACCTCTTTTACCTGGAATCCGGAGCTCTCCACCTCCGGCCCTGTCGTAGTCATTGTCGATCTCAAAACCCAGCGCGCCGCGGTTTACCGGAACGGCGTTCAGATTGGAGCCTGCATCGTCAGCACCGGAATGCCCGGCCATGAAACGCCAACGGGTGTCTTCCACATTCTCGAGAAAGACGCCGACCACCACTCCTCGACCTACAACAATGCGTCCATGCCGTTTTCCGAGCGACTCACCTGGGGAGGCGTCGCCCTGCACGCCGGCAGCCTGCCCGGCTACCCTTCATCGCACGGATGCATTCACCTGCCCTACGAGTTTTCGAAGAAGCTCTTCGAAGTTACCAGCGTGGGAGGAACGGTCATCATCTCCAATGACATCAGCCACGATGCCGTGACCAAAGAGCACCGCATTCAGTTCACCGGGGAGCATCCGTCTGACGTCGCTTTGACTCCCCATGACTCGCCCCAGGGCCCGGTGTCGATTATGTTCAGTTCCCACGACAACCAGTTGCTGGTCGTCCGCAACGGCGTCGTCATCGGTAGTGGCCGGGCTCAGCTCAAGATGTTCGCGCAAAAGCCACACGGCACCTACACCTACGTCTGCGACGGCTGGACCAAGGACCGCGATGGAAGCCACCACCCCCACTGGCACCAGGTCAGTGGACCGAATGGCAGCCAGGAACTCAAAGCATTTACCCATCTCAAGACCGATCCTCGACTGCAGCACGTCATCGACACGGTCATCAGTTCCGGAACCACCCTGGTCATCACCGACGAAGCCATGTCTGACGCCACCCGCAGTCAGCCCGGATTTTTCATCATGCAGGGATCAGTTCCGAAGAAGTAACCTTTACTAAAATAACCATGCCAAAACACCTGACTCTAACATTTCTTTCCCTGGCAGCCTCCTGCGCCTTTGCCGCAGAAGAAGCCTTCACCATTCTTGCCCCGAGCCGCGATTCGAGCACACTCATCACAGTGAGCGCTGTGGTTAAGGGCGATAAGGTCGAACTGAAAAAAGGGCTCCAACTACCACTCGAATTCCCTCCCACTACCATCACCGCTTCGGCGACCAGGCCGCTCTTCTACGTGACCGGCAATCAGGTTATCGAGGGCCAACCGGCCGCTGCGGTCATTGATTTCAGCAGATCAACAACGGACAAGTCCAAGGTCTCAGTGACCAACTTTGATGTCGCCCACGGCTACGCCTACCTCAGCCTTGATCGAAAAGAGAATTTTCTCCTCGGAGCTAACTACCGTGAGGGTTTTGTCGATGTCTATGAACTCGACGAATCAGGCCTCCCTGCGGCTCTGGTCTCAACCTTGAACGAGGGCAGAAAAAACGCCCACTGCATCCTCCCATCTCCCGATAATCAGTTCGTTTACATCCCCTACGTCAAAGACACCAACGCCCTCTACCAGTACAAGTTCGATTCCGAGACTGGTGCCCTCTCTCCACTTGAAAAACTGGACGCCGAGCCACCTCAAGGCACCGGCCCGCGCCACATGGCCTACCACCCCACCAAGCCCTACGTCTACTTCAGTAACGAGCAGCACGTGGGCGTTTCCGTTTACAAGAAGGGCAGCGATGGCCAACTCGTCAATGTTCAGGTTTGCGACACCACTGGCATTGAGCTGCCCGAAGACGGCCGGAGCGCTTCGGACATTGTTATCACTCCTGACGGCAAATATCTCTTCACCGGGTTGCGAGCCGCCAGGCACGGACTGGACCAGGTATCACGGTGGGCGGTGCAGGAAGATGGCCTTGTCAAACATCTCGGCCTAACTAAGGCCGATGAAGTTCCCTGGGGCATGGCCTTTTCACCCGGAGGCGAGTATCTCGTCGTGACCGGCTTTGGCTCCGGCACCTTGATGGTTTTTCGCATCGAAGACGATGGTGACCTCACCCGTGTCGCCACCATGGATTGGGACCCAAAGATTTCCGACGTGGTCACCTGGGCTTCTGAGTCCGGGTAGCCCCTCGCCCAACAGGGTCGGTTCGATGACTCAACCCTGTTGGTTATGACGCACATTCCATCAAGCAGATCTTGGCGAACCGGGTGAATACCGGAACAATAATACAGCCATGAAAAAACTCTCCACCTGGCTCAGTCTGCTGTCGTTGCCGGCTCTGATCCTCGCCGAAGGCCAACTCGGTAACGAACTCGAATGGATCAAACTGCCCGACCGGGACGGGCAGTCGATTACGATCCAGAGAACCGGCGATGGCACCCTTGTCCTCACCGCTAACGAATCGTTCTTTCCGGTTCGCGGCCTCAAATGCGAAGGGACGTCTGATGTTCCCGATGTCGCCGAACTGAACAAAGGCAGTTCGTTCGCCACCATCACCGGATGGACTGACGGGTCGATCGCCGAGTGGGGACTTTGGACCGGGACCGGAACACTCGACGCCAAACTCTCCTACACCGGCGATGCCGATTTCACGATTCTCACCTCTGAGGGGGCAGAAGTGCCGATCTCAAAACAGTCGGAATCGATCCCAATCCGGGAAGGCGGCTTCACCACGCTCCGACTCATTGCCAACCGGGCGGCGCCCGGCACCACCTTTGAACGTCTCACCCTTTCCGGCACCGCCGCGGCTGACGCCGGAGTTGTCCGCAAACGCTGGCGCCCCGCCGCCGCTCACACGAAATTCAGCAGCTCCAAGTCACCCGACAATGTCCGGCTCTGGATCATGGAAATGGATGCGGTCCCGGGTGAGCTGGACTTTTACTGTCCAGTGACGACCCCCTTCGGTTACTACGGACCGACCTGGAAGGCTGACGGCACGGTCAATACCAGTTTCAATTTCTCCCTCTGGTCATTCAAACGGGGAGCCCCGGAACCTCCGGTGGAACAGTTGTCTCACCTCACCGCGATCGGGGATCCTGACGCGCTCTTCGGCGGCTTCGACCACGAGGGAACCGGCGTTAAGATTCGCGGCTGGGAACCGCTCGAGGGCCGCCAGGGTCAACGGCAGACGCTGGCGCTCCGCGTCGAACCCGGCGACAAATACGATACCTACTACAGCTACTTCTACGCTGCCGACGAAAAACGCTGGCGCCTCTTCGGTGCCGGCAAGAAATGGAACAAAAGCAAACCGCTTTCTTCGCTTTGGGTTGGCAGCTTTGTCGAAGTGCCCGGTCCGTCCTCGGTTCAACGCACCGGTCCCTACCTCCGCACCATGCGCTATCGGGGTTGGATCATGGATGAAAACGAAAAGTGGTATCCGCTCGACCAAATGCAGAACGGCAATGTTGACAAAGAATCAGGGCTGACCCACACCAATCGTGGCGTTACTGACGATGGCTGGTTCTTCCTCGAAACTGGTGGCTGGACTTTTCGGGAGCCCCCGTTCAAAGGCAAAACAGTTGTGATTCCGTCAGGAAAGGTACCACCAAAAGTGGACTACCTTGATCCTGATGACCTGGAATATCTCAAGACTCTGCCCTGCGAAATCGTGATCACTAACCTGGAGCGGCGCGATGGCAAAGCGAGAGTGAGCTACGCCATCCGCGGGGCCGGCGGTAAAGCAGAGGCCACTCTCTACTGGGGGGATGATGAAGGCCTGACATTCACCGATCGCTGGGACCAGTCAGCTGCCATCCCGGGAAATTCTGATGGAGAGTATCAACACGTGTTCGATATCGATCCCGACCACCCGCTTCACACGAGAGTTTTCCTCAAGAACGAGCAAGGACAGTTTTGGAGCGCCAACAGCAAAGTGGCTCAGCCTTGAGCAATTTGACCGTTAAGACCAATACTAGCGATCGGAGCAGCGGCAGCGGGTCGAGCGACAACTAATCCATCTCGCTTCCACTTCCCCTTATTTCTCAACTTCCCGTACAAATTGTCTGTTTGAAACCGCCCCTCGGGGTTGCGATAACAATTCGTAGCGAAACTCCGCGTTTCCGGCTCCAAATAATTCACTTTTTTGGTATTTCTGCTACGTTTCTCTATTTTTTATAAAATCCGATAGAAGCATCCAGAGAATTGTGAGCCGTTCCCTCTTAGGGACACACTTCCCGGATTCGACGCGACACAACAGCTGAGACATGTCCAATTCCCCATGGTTACCAGACGAGAAACCCGATGCCCGGAGTAACCCCGAGGGCAGCGGGGATGCCGTCACACCTCAGCCTCCCGGTGCTCTTGGTCACGCCCAGTCGCCAGTCATCCCCGCCCAGAGCGGGCCTGCCTCTTCTACGCAGGGACTGAAAACCAATCCTCTGGTTGACCGCTATGACCTCGTTTATTTATTGAAGAAGAATTTCTTCCGTCTCACTTTGGCTCCCGTTGTCTGCGCGGCCCTCGGAGTCTTTCTCTATCTGAAACAGGAAAAACTTTATGAGAGCTCCGCCCTGCTCATGGTGGACTCCGGTCTCAACCAACCGCTTCAGTTTGGATCGACGGACTCCAACTCTGACCACATCCGAGAGTCGCTCAAATCTTTCGAGGTCGCTGTTGTCGCTGACTCCGTCATTCTCAGGGTGGTCAATCGACTGGACTTGAAGAACGCCCCGGGTTTCCTTCCCGCCAACCTCGGCAATCCAGCCGATCTGCCGGATACAGAACTGGTTCACTTTCTTCGTCAGAATCGCGTTCGAGCGACACTCCAGCCGGGAACTCGACTCATTCGAATTGCTGCTTCCGATCCGCAACCGGAACGGGCCCGCCAAATCACTGAGGCATTTGTCGATGAGTTCGAAGGCTTTCTTGTCGGCCAACGGAAAGGCGAAGCACTCAAGGCCAGGGAAAGCATCGAGAAACAGATCGAAGAAGCTGAAACCGCCGCCTTTACCAGTGAGGCCAGCCTCAAAGAGTATCGGGAACAGAACGCCGACCTCCCGATGGAGCAGGATCACGTCCTCCTTTCCAGCCGACTCGCACAACTCGGCGAAGATCTCAACACGGCCGCACGTGAGCGCGTCGAAATGGAAAGCACGCTTGAGTCCATCAAGAACATCGATCCGAAAACGAATCCGGTCGACATCATCGAGATCGTTGATTACCAGAATGTTTCCCACGTATCATCACTCCTCTCTGCTCTGAACAGTTCGAAGTCGCGCCTCGCCGTAACTGCCCAGCGCTACACGGAAGCCCACCCCTCCTACCTCGCTGCCAAAGCAGAGGTCGACCGAAACAAAGAATTGGTCGAGGAGCAGGCGGCCGGCATCAAGAAAACGTTCCAGTCCAGGTACGAAGCTTCCCTCACGCGAGAGCAGTCGATTGAAACTGAGCTGGCTGCCCTGCAGACCAAGATCGTTGAGATGAAGTCGAAGAGTTCCGAATTACGCGCGCTTCAAACCGAAGCCGAGAATAAGCGGCAGATCTTTCAGGGCTTGCAGAAGCGCCTCGGTTCGACTGTGACGTCCACGGAGCTTCCGGGGAGCATCGTCACGGTCGTATCCGAGCCTCTCACCCCTTTCAAAGACTCCCGTAGCCCTGCCGTGCTTTTTGTTGCCGCCGGACTTGTCCTCGGTTGCGCCATCAGTGTCGGCTGGGTGCTGGTTAAAATCCTTTCCGGACTTCCTTTCATAAACCCACTCCAGCTGGAAAGCTATCTCGGGCTGCCTGTGATTGCCGATTGGACCAGGGAATCCAAATCTGCGCCGGGAAGCCCGACACCGGCCATGATGCAGACCATGACCAGCAATCGGGCTAAGACCATCCAGGTCAGTGCCCCGGGACTCAACAGTCAGGGCGTTTCCGTGGCCGAAAACCTCGCCCAGTTCGCTGCCGCAAGCGGAAGAAAGTCCCTGTTACTCCTCGTCGAACCCGGTGCTCAGCAGGCAAGCATTGCTCCGACAGCCATTAATAATCTTCATCGTCTCGCTATCAGTCCCGAAAACGTGATGGATGAGAGAGCTTTTCCCGATGTTCTTTCACGATTCCGCCAGCTCTACGACAAGATCGTGATTGAAGCCGGGGCCTTAAACGACCCCGCTGCGGTAAACTGGATTTCTCATTTTTCTGAACAGGACATCGTTGTTGTCGGGTGCGGGGCTGTTTCCAAGAGCAAAATCGCCTCACGCGTTCGCAGCCTTTACCGGCCCGATGCGGCTCCCGTTGCTCTCATGCTGGTAAATCCCCTGCCCTCAGAGAAAAAGTTAAAGCCGAGGCCTGCGGCACCGTCTGTTCCTCCCGGTCAGGTTCAACCGGCCACCCAAGAACAAAGGCAGTAGACACGCCGTAGCCTTCGGCTTTCACGCGATATCGCGAGTAGATACTCGCGGACCGCACGCTGATTGATTCCATTCTGCGAGTGGGCCGCTACCCGCTGTCTCGCATCACCATTCTCCTCCTCAACCCAACACCCTGATGGTCCTTCGATTCCTTGCTCTGACTACACTGGCATTCACCCCACTCCTTGCCTCTGAGGGCAAAAAGCCCAACCTCCTTCTCATCATGGCTGATGACCTGGGCTATTCCGACCTAGGTTGCTACGGCAGTGAAATTCAAACACCCCATCTCGATGCCGTGGCGGAAAACGGTCTGCGATTCACCCAGTTCTACAACACGGCCCGCTGCTGGCCGACCCGGAGCTCCCTCCTCACCGGATTTTACGCTCAACAGATTCGACGCGACAAACTCCCCGACATTCCCGGAAACAGGGCGCGACGCCAGGACTGGGCAGTGCTGGCCCCACGCCTTCTTGCGCCGGTCGGCTATCGATCCTATCACTCCGGCAAATGGCATATTGACGGTCAGCCGATTGAAACCGGATTCGATCGCTCCTACCTGCTTCAGGATCAAAGTCGTTTCTTCAATCCCCAGGTCCACTACCTCGACGACGAGAAGCTACCTCCCGTCGAATTGGGCACCGACTACTATGGGACCACGGCTGTCGCCGACCACTCCATCAAGGTCCTCAAGGAGCATGCCAATCAACACGGCGACAAACCGTTCTTCCACTACATTGGTTTTGCCGCGCCTCACTTCCCCCTTCATGCCCTGCCCGAGGATATTGCTATCTACGAAGACACCTATGACGTTGGCTGGGAGGTCATCCGACAGCAGCGATGGGCGCGCATGAAAGAACTCGGGGTCGTGGACACCAACGCAGTTACTGAACCCTCTGCGCCGGAACGCAAGCTTGGCCCCCCCTATCACTTTGACGATGCCTACGAGATTCTCGGGCCGGGCGAGGTGCGAACGCCGATGCCCTGGCAAGATCTGACCAGGGAGCAGAGAGAATTCCAGGCCACCAAGATGGCGATCCACGCCGCCATGATTCATCGCATGGATATCGAGATCGGACGTATCTTTGATCAGATCAAATCCATGGGCGAATGGGACAACACCATGGTCATGTTTCTCTCCGACAATGGCGCCAGCGCCGAAATCATGGTTCGCGCCGACGGACACGATCCTGAAGCTCCTCTGGGATCCGCCCCGACCTACCTTTGTCTTGGCCCCGGTTGGTCCACTACCTGCAACACTCCGTTCCGACGCCACAAGACCTGGACCCACGAAGGCGGCACGGCGACCCCGTTTATCGTTTCCTGGCCGGAAGGCATCAAAGCCCGCGGCGAAACCCGGAACAATCCCGGACATGTCATCGATGTGGTCCCCACCATACTTGAGCTCGCCGACGCCGCCCCTCACCCCGACGCCCCGTCTTCACCCGGCAAGAGTCTTGTGCCAGTCTTTGAAAAAGACGGCACGGTCGACCACGACCAGTTCTGGTGGTATCACGACGACCACCGCGCAATCCGCATGGGCGACTGGAAAGCCGTCGCTCCCCAGGGGGAACCTTGGGAACTCTACGATCTTTCCAACGACCGTGGAGAAATGAACAATCTCGCGAAATCCCAACCTGAAAAACTTCAACAGCTCGTCGACGCCTGGGAAGCGACGACTGAGGAGTTCACCGAACTGGTCAAGAAAGACCTCTCACCCGAGGAACTGCAGAAAGCGAAAAGCAAACCCGGACGTCCTGACGCGATGAAGAAAGCGCAGAAAGAGGCGAAGCGTTTGAGCCGCTGATTACTTTTTCTTCCCCTTCTTCTTCGGTGGGTTCAGACCGTCTTCCGGCTGATCCCACAAGCGCCAGGGATCATTGAGGCGACGCATCTCCGCGAGAAGCAGTTCCTCCATCTCTGCCAGCTTGTCCGCATACTTCGGGTCGTCGGCCAGGTTCACCTGGTTGGCCTTCGGTTCGACGCCAGTCAATCGGATCACTGCAGGATCCTGGTGCTGCTCAAGGTATTCCTCCGGATTTTCAGCCAAGTTAAAGAGCTGCGTCTCGCGCACTTCACCTTCCATCACGTCGTATTTAATCAGCTTCCAGTCGCCCTTCTTCACCGAGCGCATCCCCGGCTTGGTGCCTCCATTGTAGACACCGTAGAGAACATCACGGGTCACTTCCTTTTCGCCCATCAATACCGGCTTGAAGCTGATACCTTCATTCGTTCCCGGAATCTCGAGCCCGGACAAATCACACATCGTCGACAGCACATCGAGCAGGTAAATATTCCCGTCAGCCCGTGAGCCACCTTCGATACCCGGCCCCTTCACGATGAACGGCACCTTCCAGGTGTGTTCATACAAATTCTGTTTCCCCTGGAGACCGTGGCGTCCAATCGCCATGCCGTGATCCGCCGTGTAGAAGATGTAGGTGTTGTCGAGTTCGCCCATCGCTTCGAGCTTCTCAAGCACCCGACCTATCTGCCTGTCGATGTATTCGTTGCAGGCAAACTCCCGGCCGAGCTCGTTGCGAATGGTGGCCTCGTCACGATTTTCCCAAACGCCGCTCACCTTGACTTCGTCGCGCAGCCCCGGGTGTCCGTGGTGAAAGGGATGCCCCGGCAACCAGTTAATCGGCAGCGCGGGCTGTTTCTCGTTCAACGCCGGAAGCACCTCGCGATCGGTGTGGTTCACGGCCCCGTATTTTTCGAGGAGTTCAGGGGTGCCGTCGCGAACGTCGTGCGGATGAGAGAACCCGAAGTAAATCAGGAAAGGATCTGCATCACCGGAACTCTCGCGTTCGTTGAGGTAGTCCATGACCCGGTCGCCGTGCCACGCGCTGCCGGTTTCCGGAGTTCCTCCACGCTTCGTCGCATCATGGACTACCGAAAACTTCTCGTTGGCGGCGCCGTAGCTGTTTCCCTTCTTGCAGGTGCGCATGGTGTCGTAGCCGGCCCGGTTAAAGACTTCGGCCATCACGTTGTCGATCACATTGGGTGGACAGGTCTCTTTTGCCTTGGGCGCATTCGGCAGATGCCAGACAGTGCGGCCGCACATCACCATGTGACGGGACGGAGTGCAGACCGCCCCGCTGAATGAGCCCATGTGGTGAGCCGCATCCAGGGTGATCCCCTCGGCGGCAAGGCGGTCAATGTTAGGGGTATCCTGGATGGAGGAAGGATTGTAGACCTTCAAATCCTGCGGTGACTGGTCGTCCACAATGATAAACAGGATATTAGGCCGCTTCTCTTCGCCAAAGATGGCGGTTGCGGCGAGCAGGGAGACCGCGATCAAAGCGAGGATGAGCTGAAATGTCTTCATGAGTGTCTGTCGAAATCGTCTCTCCATCTAAGCGAAATCCCGCTTTCCCGGCAATGGACACACCTGCGTCAGTGGGTGACTACTTCATCGCGGGATGTCACAAAGGGTTAACCCGACGCCAACTCCGTTAGGGACGCTGAAAGGTCGGCCCTGCTGACCCACAAACTTCGAAAGAAGACGCCATCCCTGCGACGGGGCCGTTTCGCTGTGCGGATTTTGTGGTTAAATAGACGGAATAGGCACAACACCTCGCCTTGAAGTCCGCTCGGATTCAGTTATTCCTGATCAAGGCCCTCTGAAGCCCCTCCATTTCAGCTTTTCAGTTTCCACTATTTCATGATTTCCCTCGAAGACCGCCTTTCCCTTTCCACCTGCTGGTTGTCTCACCGGCATGAGGACGGCTACGCCATGATCCAGGAAATCCGTGAACTGGGCTTCAAGCAGACCGAGCTCAGCCATGGCATCCGTATGTCGCTGGTGCCGGGCATCATCAAGGCGGTTGACGAAGGGCTCATCAAGATTTCGTCCACGCACAACTTCTGCCCCCTGCCTCCCTCCGTCAACCACGCGGCACCCAATCTCTTCCAGCCCTCAACCAGGGACAAAAAGGAGCTGGCCATGTGGCAGCGCTATTCAAGCAAGACAATTGAATTTGCGGTTCGTGTTGGCGCCCCCAAGATCGTGATGCACTCCGGCTCGATGCAGTTTCTCTTTGGATCACCCGAGGCAACTCTCGACCGGGACTTCGAAGCACAGGATCCCGGGGAACACTCCAAGGCCTTCAAGAAGCTGCGCCGAAAAGCGGATTCCGAGATTCACCGCGTTGTCGACGCCTACAAGAGCCTGATTCCCCTTGCCGAGGAAAAAGGCCTGCTACTCGGAGCTGAGAATCGCGAGGGCATCCTCGAGCTTCCGCTCGACGGCTCCTGGGTCGAATTCCTGAACCACTTTGAAAAGGACGGGCCCGTCCGCTACTGGCACGACACTGGCCACGCCGAAATCAAACACCGCCAGGGTCTGCTGAAGCATCGCGAACACTTTGAAGCCATTGCGGATCGCCTCATTGGATTTCACCTGCACGATGTCAGCGATGCCGGCAAGGATCACCAGGTGCCCGGCTCCGGCACGGTCGATTTCGGACTCATCCGAGAATTCCTCCGCCCAGAGCACACCCTCATCGCCGAGCTCAGCCCGCGGCTCACCACTGAAGAAGTGAAGCAGTCGCGTGATTACCTGCTCGAAGCGCTGGCATAGTTCTCGGTTCTTGGTTCTGCCTTTTCAGCTTTTCAGCTTTTCTATGATTGACGATTATCATAATTTCTATATTTTTACTATTTAAGATATATTAATTAATATCCTTGGCCTCTGTCATCGCAATTTCGACCCATTCGCGCTACGTTTGTGACTTCATGGATCCGCCGGGTCCGCGTCACCTTTCCGCTAAACAATCTACTTTCAAAGCCCCTCTGACTTCTCAGTCAGCAAGCACCTGTTATCGCCGCCACAGAGCTCAGCACTGAGCACCTACCCAACCATCACTTGGGTCGAAACATCACCAGAAACCCAGCAACGGTCTTCGAACTTACAAAGTTTCCGAAATGACCGGGGGCGGTAGCGTGGGTAAAAATGCGGAAACTGGGAAATAACGAAATAAGCTCATGCGACTGAGTAGTGAGTTACGGGATCGAACCAAGAGTTATGCTTCGGCCGTGGTTCGTTAAAACACCGCACACCTAGGGAAAGACGCGAAATTCATCTCCAAAATCGGCATCCTCCTCAGAAAGCCGGCGAATCCGCCCCCTGGCTGGAACTACTGGAAGAGTCCTGCCATCTCCCGTCTCAAGAAAACAAAGTTCTGCGGCATGAGACGAACGAACTAATCACCTTCTTTACTACCATTGCGTCCAAAGTAAGGCAGAATCTCGAATAGCAGCCCTTTCAAAATTCCCAACATGAGAATTCTCATCACCGGCGGTGCCGGTTTCCTCGGCTCCCATCTTTGTGAACGCCTTCTCAACGAAGGCCACGAAGTGATCTGCCTCGATAACCTCTTCACCGGCCGGAAAGCGAACATCGCCCACCTGCTTTCCAATCCCTACTTTGAGCTGGTTCGCCATGATGTGATCGACCCCTTCAAGTTTGAGGTCGACCAGATCTACAACCTTGCCTGCCCCGCCTCCCCACCCCACTACCAGTTCAATCCCATCAAGACGACCAAAACGTCCGTGATGGGAGCCATCAACTGTCTCGGACTGGCCAAGCGAGTCAAAGCCCGCGTCTTCCAGGCCTCCACTTCCGAGGTCTACGGGGATCCTGAAGTCCACCCCCAGCCGGAGTCCTATAAAGGCAGCGTCAACCCCATCGGTATCCGCGCCTGCTACGACGAAGGCAAACGCTGCGCGGAGACGCTCTTTTTCGATTACCATCGTCAGAACGACGTCGATATCCGCGTGGTCCGCATCTTCAACACCTACGGACCACGAATGCTGCCTGACGACGGTCGCGTTGTTTCCAACTTCATCGTCCAGGCCCTCAAAGGGGAAGACATCACCATCTACGGTGACGGCACCCAGACCCGCTCCTTCTGCTATGTCGACGACCTCATCGAAGGCTTCGTCCGCCTCATGAACACGGAAGGCGTCACCGGTCCTATCAATATCGGCAACCCCGGAGAATTCACCATGCTCGAGCTCGCCGAGCGCATTCTCAAGCAAGTCGGTGGCAGTTCCAAGCTCACCTTCCATCCGCTCCCCGGCGACGATCCCCTCCAGCGCCAGCCCGACATCACCCTGGCCAAGGAAAAGCTCGGCTGGGAGCCCACCATTTCCCTCGAACAGGGCCTCGAAAAAACCATCGACTACTTCCGGGGCGTCATTGCCGGTCAGTAAACCTATCAATTTCGTCACACAGCCCCCATTGAGGCACCCTCAAACCACCTCCCCTTTCCAACATTTCAGCGTTTCGCCATTTCCCTGTTCAGATTTTCCCAATTTCACCATTTCAGCTTTTTAAAACATGAACATCTGCTGCATCGGAGCCGGATACGTAGGAGGCCCCACCATGGCCATGATCGCTTCACGTTGCCCTGACATTCAGGTCAACGTGGTCGACGTGAATGAAGAGCGCATCGACGCCTGGAATTCGGACGAACTTCCCATCTTCGAGCCCGGTCTCGATGACATCGTTCAGGGTGCCCGCGGCAAGAACCTCCATTTCCATACCCGGGTCGAGGATGCCATCCGTGATGCCGATATCGTTTTCGTCTGCGTCGGCACTCCCACCAAAGCCGCCGGCATCGGCGCGGGACGCGCCGCTGACCTGCGCTACATCGAGCTCGCTGCCCGCACTATCGCCAAGGTTTCCGAAGGCCCCAAGATCATCGTGGAAAAGAGTACCATCCCAGTGCGCACCGCCGAGGCCCTGCGCACCATCCTTTCGGCGAACTCTGAGAGCGGCCCCTTCCAGGTTCTCTCAAATCCGGAGTTCCTCGCCGAAGGCACTGCCATGGCAGACCTCGACAATCCTGACCGAATTCTAATCGGGGGCGAAACCACCCCGGAAGGACAAGCCGCGGTCGAAACCCTGGTGAACGTCTATGCCAACTGGGTGCCCCGTGAGAAAATCATCACGACCAACCTCTGGTCATCGGAGCTTTCCAAGCTCGTTGCCAACGCCTTTCTCGCCCAGCGAATCTCTTCGATCAACAGTATCTCCGCCCTCTGCGAAGCCACCGGAGCCGACGTCGATGAAGTCGCCAACGCCATTGGAAGCGATTCCCGCATCGGCCCAAAATTCCTCAAGGCCTCCGTCGGATTTGGCGGATCCTGTTTCCAGAAAGACGTGCTCAACCTCTCCTACTTGTGCGAACACTTCGGGCTCCCCGAAGTCGCCGCCTATTGGAAGCAGGTCATCGAAATGAACGACTGGCAGAAGAGTCGCTTCACCAAGAACATCGTCAGCACCCTCTTCAACACTGTCACCGGCAAACGCATCGCCCTGCTCGGCTGGGCCTTCAAGAAGGACACCAATGACACCCGTGAATCAGCGGCCATCTATGTCTGCCGGGACCTCCTCCTCGAAGAAGCCACCGTCGCGGTTTACGATCCTAAGGTCGATCCCGAGCAAATGAAGCGTGATCTGCTCTACGCCGGCCTTCCCGGGAACCTGCTCGATAACCTGGAAGTCTGCGACAGCGCGACTGCCGCCACCGACCAAGCTCACGGCACGGCCGTTCTCACTGAATGGGATGAGTTTAAGGCGCTGGATTGGAAGGCCATCTATGAGGGAATGTTCAAGCCCGCCTTCCTTTTTGATGGCCGGAATGTGATCGATCACGAAAAATTGCGCACGGTTGGCTTCCACGTCTACGCAATTGGCAAGGGCTAAACACCCAGTGAGAAATTTCAATTCAGCCGCCTGCTCGATCACATTTCACGCGCTTTGACCCCACCAATGTGAGCAAGAAACCGAAAAAGCTAGATTACCTTTTCCGCATTTACTCTCTCGCCCGTCCATTTGGAAGGCGAAGGGTGGCAGCTGTATTCCTTTTCGCACTCATTCAGGGCGTGTCCCAGGTAGCGGGAGTTACCTCCATCTTCCCGTTCCTGGCACTCGCGTCCAACCCCGAAGAATTCAAATCTTCGAAGCTCGGAGTTCAAATACTGGAAAGGCTTCCAGAATGGGATGATTCCAAACTTCTTCTCGCAAGCGGTATGTTAGCTATTTTCCTCCTCCTGCTAACAAACATCATCAACATTGGAGCCGAAATTTCCCGCAACCGCTATGCCCAGCAGTTTGGACACTGGCTGAGATGCACACTGCTTGAGAGGATCATAAACCATCCCTACGACTACTTCTTCAACCAGAACTCCAGCAGGCTCATCAAGATTATCACCGGCGATGTATTCACTTTTACGAACGGCGTTTTTCTTCCACTTCTCGACACAATCGCGAGGGTATTGATTGTCCTTTTCCTCACACTAACACTGTTCCTTGTTAACCCTGCAATTGCCTTGGGCGCTACCGCCATTTTTGGCATTTTCTATTTTGTGATTTTTTTCTCACTGCGCGGCGTCAGAAAACGCACTTCGGACGGGGCCCTTAACGCCAGCCGGGGCACCATCAAGGAGACTCAACAGTTGCTAAACGGGATCAAACCGATTAAGGCCCAGGACTCTGAAGCTTTCTTTTTTGATCGTTTCAAGGCCCACTCGAAGCAAATGGCAGACCTCATGTCGTGGGTAAATGTATACGGCAATGTTCCACGATACCTAATTGAACCCCTTGCTTTCGGCGGGCTTGTAGTTGTCGCAATGATTCTCCACAACCGGGGCGGAGACTTTACAGCGATCCTGCCTTCTCTCGCAGTGATGGCTCTTGCGGGATATCGAATGATGCCGGCGATGCAGGCCATTTACAGCCAACTCAATCAGCTCACAACCATGCGTTATGCGTTTGAGGAAGTGAGCGAAGAATTCTTTCGGGAACCGCCACTCCAGGCCCCCGCCATCTCACACCCTCCGGGCTCAGATATCACCTGGGAAAAGTCCCTAAAGCTTGAGGACGTCTGCTATTCCTATCCCGGAACGCCAGACAATATTGTTGCCAATGTCAGTCTCGAATTGAAGAAGGGTAGTTCGGTGGGCGTCATTGGCCCGTCCGGATCCGGAAAGTCAACTATCGCAGACTTAATCATGGGAATACTCGTTCCCTCATCAGGACAGATCACAATCGATGGAGATGCGCTGACTCCGGACAATGTGAGCTCCTGGAGAAAGCATGTTGCTTACGTCCCTCAGGAGGCCTTTTTGATCGACGACAGCGTCACAGCCAATATCGCATTTGGTGTTCCCCCGGAGAAGATAGACCTCACCCGGCTTAAAGATGCCTGTCGCAAGGCCCAAATCCTCGATTTCATTACAAATGAGCTGCAAGAGGGGTTCGACTCCATCGTCGGAGAACGCGGGATCCGCCTGTCCGGCGGACAGCGGCAACGCATTGGCTTGGCGCGGGCGCTCTATCGAAAACCTTCCCTCCTGGTGCTCGACGAAGCGACAAGCGCACTGGACACCAAAACCGAATCCGATGTCGTCGCTTCTATCGATTCCATCAAGGAGGACATGACCCTCCTGATCGTTACCCACCGCATAACTACTGTGAAAAATTGCGACTATTGGTGGCGTTTGCACTCAGGCAAAGTGGAAGTGTTAGAATCACTACAGAAGGGATTCCACGAGCAACACCTTCAAGAAGCTACGGAATCTTGATACTGAATAAAACTGTCGCGTAGCAGTCACTATCAATGGGAATCAATCCAAATGCGCTTCGTTTTCTTGCGCGTGAGAAAAAGAGGGGAACCAAGCTTGGCAGGACAGCTATGCTCGGGCGACAAGGTGTGCATCTTAGCGCAAAGGATTGTCTCCGCATCCTGAACCGTGAATTCAGGCTCTCGCTGGACCCGGAAGAGGTTGAAAAAGCCCACTCTGTGGGATTCGCCGATGATCTTCTCAAGACTCTCGGAGCAGACTCAGTGGATTCATTTGATTACTCGGATTATGAGGGGGCCACCTACACGCACGACTTCAATACCCCCGTGGGTAAAGAACATAAGGAACAGTATGACTTCCTTATTGATGGTGGCACTCTGGAGCATGTGTTCCAATTCCCCACCGCACTCAAGAGTTGTATGGAAATGCTTCGAGTAGGGGGCGTCTACTTTGGAGTCTCTCCCGCAAACAACGAAATGGGGCACGGTTTTTACCAATTCAGCCCCGAAATCTACTTTCGCGCATTCAGCAAAGAGAATGGCTTCAAAATTGATGATGTCTTTCTCTACGAAGGGAGAGAGTCCAAATACTGGTATCGGGTAACCGACCCTGATCATGCTCGAAAGAGAGCTGAAAAGGTCAACACTCACCCAACCTACCTCCTGGTGCGAGCGACTAAAATCGAGAAAACTGAGATTTTCAGAACCCCTCCCCTTCAGCCTGATTACGTCTCTACTTGGGCGTCGTCTACAGAAGATGCCCTCCCGGACAATTCCGACAGATCACCAAGGCAACAGAAGTCCTGGTGGAGGCGCATGGCCGCACTTCTTCCAGTTACGGTCAAACGATCGATCACTATAACGAGGGTACATTTCCGCCAGGGACTTCGCCGCCTCGGGGTTCATCTAGGAATCAATCCTGATCCCGATCTATTTCAGAGATTCGACCCGAAAAGCGAATAGAGAGCAATCGTGCTCGTTTGGGGCATTCAGGACCACCGCGATCACCTTTCAAATTACAACATGCCCGAGTCAACAGGATCAAAATACGCCCACGAGTTTTACAAGGATCGAAATGCCGCAACGAGGCAGGCTGCCAAACAGATCCTGGCGCTCACGCTTGAACTTCTACCCCCAATTAAATCTGCAGTCGACGTCGGCTGTGGTGTTGGCACGTGGCTGGCAGAGATTAATGCCAGAGGAATAGATCTGATTCAGGGCTACGACGGCTCATGGGTTAGTAAAGATTTACTTGAAATACCGTCGGAAAATTTCACCGAATGCAACCTGGAATCCCCCATAGTTAGCAAGCGCAAATTTGATCTCGCAATCTCACTTGAGGTAGCCGAGCACCTTCCGGAAGAGTGTGCTGATACTTTTGTGAAGTCTTTAGTGGGGCTGTCAGACTTTGTCTTGTTCTCAGCCGCAATCCCGCATCAGGGAGGCGTCAATCATATGAATGAACAATGGCAATCCTATTGGGCGGAAAAATTCGGCGAACACGGATACGTCACGACAGATCCAATCCGGCCCAAGGTTTGGTCCAACGAAAAGATCTCGATTCCATATCGCCAAAACATACTACTCTACGTCAAAGACTCTCGGCTAAATGAGCTGGACCTTGATTCGTGCTCAATTGATTCAATCTCAAAAGCACATCCAGAGCTGCATATGATTCTAAATTCAAAATCGGTGGCACGGTCTCTCCAGGATCTCCGAATGACATTGATGAAAAAGCTTTTCGGCCAGTAATTCAGGATAACTATCTGTCAATTGCCGCCAACTTCTATTGTGAGTCGAGAATTTGAGATCGTGCTTGCCTGCTCCGGATTGGGAAATGTCTCCCGAGGCTACGAGGCATCCGTACTCGACGTTTTTAAAGCTATCCAGAACGGAGAAAATGGCGTCCGACTCTTTCGAGGCGGCAGTAAGGAAAAAGAAGGAAATCTCTGCCCAGCGGTATCGAGAAACAGCCGCCTCTACAAACTACCCATTTTGCGGCGAGTGTCGGACTACAGGCGCTACTGGCTTGAAAATATAACTTTTCTTCTAGCCCTGGTGCTGCGGATTTCTATCAAGCCCGCTGACGTTGTCTTTACTCCTGATCACGTCGTAGCCGACTATCTTGAGCGACTCAGGAAGCTCATTCCGGGAAAACCGAACATCATCTTTTCAAACGGCGCGCCGTTTGAAAACGAATTCTGCAAACGGTTCAAATACATTCATCAGAAGTCTAAAGAGCATTATCACCCCGAGACCGCTCCAAACTCGAGAATGTTTCTTATCGGTAACAGCTTCGATACCGACCGCTTCCGCAGACCCTCCGACTTCAATGCGAGCGCATTCAAAACAACTCACAACCTCCCTACGGACAAGACTATCATCCTCTGCTTGTCAGCCCTAAACATCAGCCACAAGCGCGTAGATTGGATAATCGACGAAACCGTGAAACTGGGAGACGGCTACCACCTGGTGATGTGCGGCCAGGAAGATTCAGAAACAAGGACTCTCAAAGATCACGCAGAGAGGTCTAAGATTACCTGCACTTTTATGACAGTGCCTTCATCAGAAGTGCCTTCACTAATCTGGGCCTCTGACATTATGGTTCTGGGATCTCTTTCAGAAGGATTCCCGCGAGTCGTTGGGGAAGCAATGGCATCTGAAGTACCCATTCTGATTCATCCGCACGAAAATGGCCGTTGGATCTTAGGCGAACAGTCGCCGTGCCTCGTCGACATGACGATTGAGGGAGAATTGGCTAAGAAGATCGAATTCTGGACACTAGGAGGGGAACCTGATGCAGAAACCATACAGGCCAATGCGCGCAAGGTTCAGAATGAGTTCTCCCGAGAGCGAGTAATGCCCAAATACCTCGAGATGTTCGAGTATGTAGGCAACAAAAATGAAAATAGAATCAGCAACTGATGAGCAAAGTAAGCGTCATCATTCCGAACTACAATCGCGCGGATATGGTCTTAGAGACCATCAAGAACCAACAAGCACAAACTATTCCCCCACACGAAATTATTGTTGTCGATGATGGCTCCACTGACGGATCGCCAGAGGTAATTAGAAAGTATGCTCCGAAAGTGACTCTCCTCGAGCAGGAAAACCAAGGCCCCGGCGCCGCTCGCAACTTGGGTTTCGAACATGCTACTGGAGACTACATCCAGTTCATGGATAGCGATGACTTGGCTAGTCTCAACAAACTTGAATGCCAAGTGAGGGCAATCGAATCTACTGATTCTGATTTCGCCTACTGCCCTTGGTTGCACATTCGCTGGGACGATCAAACCAGTGCAAAGCCTCTCTACACGCTCCAATGCAAACCTCCGGGGAAGAAATATTCACTTTTCGAATGGAAACTAAGAGGCTGGGTCCAAGTGTTTCAGAACTGCGTGTTCAACCGTAAAATCCTTGAGAAAACTGGGGCAATAAGGACCGACCTGAGAGTGGGTGAGGACGGGGAATACTTTGCTCGCCTCTTAGCCAATTCACCACGAGCGGTATTCACTCCAGAATGTTTGGTATTCTATCGTCACCACATGGCTGAGAAGCTCAGCGAATCCGGGACTTCAGAAAGGCGAAAAGTATTAGACCTACAAACCGTTGAGAAGTGCGTTGAGGAAACCGTTAACAGATCCAAATTCGAACCATCGAGATCAACGGTTTTCATCAGGAATTTCAACTATTGGGAAACCGCGAGTTCTGAATTGATGAAAGGAAAGGACAAATTCTCCGCGAGACAAAATTTTATCATTTTTCCGGCATATAAAGTTTTTTTGCGAACTACTCGAAAGCTGAAGTCGCTTTTGTTGAAGCACCGCTGGCCAAGTTTCCTGCATGCACGAAAGCCCACTCATCAACACCTTTACTTGATGTCCGAAGCAGGTATCAAATGATGGAAAATACAGTTTCCAGTATCCAACTCATCGGAATACAATTCTGTCGCTCCGTCTTTTGCCTTTTCCCGGTGATACGAAAAACAAAGTAAATTGAAGGTCCAATCTACTTCATCTAAAATTGAAGGGGCTTACTTGCTTACTTATCCTGTCTTCTCCGACGACAGGGGAAGCTTCGCTCCATCTTGGGAAAACCGCATGCAATCTCCCTTGGGATTTCAGTTCCAACCCGAGAGCGCCAGCCATTCCTACAACACTACAAAGGGAACGGTGAGAGCCTTTCACTTTCAACAATCTCCGCATGAGCAAGCCAAGCTGGTAAGTTGTGTTTCCGGCAAGATCTGGGACGTGATGGTCGATCTTCGCGAAGGATCTCCTACTCAATTTCAATGGGATGCGATTGAATTAACTGCAGGCGACGGGAAATCGCTCTACATACCCGCCGGTTGTGCCCACGGCTTCGCTACCCTTGAAGACAACAGCACCGTTGCCTACCTCATCGAAGGTGACTACGTCGCTGAAGCCTCTTGCGTACTTCGTTGGAACGATCCGACGCTGAACGTTCCCTGGCCGGTCAAAAACCCGATCCTGTCCGAAAAGGACCGGAACGCCCCCCTTCTCCACGATTGAAAATTCTCGTCACAGGCGGTAACGGCTTCATAGGGAAACCGACCGTTCGCTCGATTTCCGGGCGGGGGCATGAAGTCCTGTCCCCTTCCCGGCCCTATGCCTCATCATCCGATGCAAGAGACTCTCTCGACTTGCTCGACGCGAACGCCGTCAACTCGTATCTTTCGCACCACCAGCCGGACGGCCTGATCCACCTCGCCTGGGATACAACTCCGGGCGCCTACTGGATATCTTCGGCCAACCTGACTTGGACAGCAGCAAGTCTTAGATTGTTAGAATCGTTTGTTCGTCACGGAGGCAAACGGGCAGTTATTGCCGGCACCAGCGCCGAATACAGTTGGTCGGGCGATTCGCCACTCTCTGAAACCGATACTCCCCTAGCTCCCGACAGCCTTTACGGAGTTAGCAAGGACTCTCTCAGGCGCATCCTCGAGGCGTGGGCTCCCGCTGCTGGAATTTCGTTGGCCTGGGGAAGAGTCTTTTGCCCATACGGCCCCCGAGAGAAGTCCTCCCGGCTGATCCCAAAGCTGATTACCAGGCTTGAAGCCGGAGAAACTCTTCCCTTCGACAGCGGCAACCTGACACGAGACTTTCTTCATGTAGATGAGTTAGGGTCTGCGTTCGCGACGTTGTTTGAATCCAACTTCGAAGGAACCGTCAATCTTGCTTCGGGAGAGGATTTGACGATTCGGGAAGTGGCAACTCAACTCGGTGATTACCTGAACCGCTCTAATCAAATTCAATTCGACCAACTTCCCGATCCCGAAGGTCAGCCTCCGCGAGTCGTTGCCTCCACTAAGAGATTAAGTTCCGAGATCGGATGGAAACCTTTCAAGTCTAACAAGGAAAGACTGAAAGAAACCTGCCTCTGGTGGCGAGAGCACCTCGCCGCCTCTCATTCCAACTGACGACTATGAAAAACGAAACCTGCATGAACTGCGGAGGAAGCAACTTGGTGCGCTTCATCGACCTCGGGGATCAGCCGAACGGCAACCACTTCCCGTCCCACGAAGATTTCGACAACGAACCGAAATTCCCGTTCGCCATGACCGTTTGCACCGACTGCTGGCAGGTTCAATTGGAGGAATTTCCATCGGCCGAGTTCATGTTTGCAAACCACCCGTACGTCACTGGCGTCAACATGCCGGTAGTCGATCACTTCGATCAGATGGTGCAGGATGCACTCAAGAAATTCCCCTTCTCGAAGAACAGTCTCGTCATCGATATCGGGGCCAACGACGGCACCCTCTTAAACCGTTTTCGTGAAGCTGGAATGCGAGTCCTTGGAGTCGACCCCGGTCAGCGCACTGGGAAGTTAGCTCGTCAAAATGGCATCACCGTTTGCGAAACCTTCTGGGATAAACACACCGCTCAAAGCATCCAGCAGCTGAACTTGAAGCCGGATCTCATCACCGCAACGGCGGTCTTCTATCATGTGGAAGACATTCACAGCTTTCTTGAAGGGCTGGCCACCGTGATGCACGAGAAGAGCGTTTTTCTGACGCAGTGTGTCTACATGAAGGACGTGCTTGAGAAGATTCAATTCGACCACTTCTACCATGAGCACACGCTCATGCACACGCTACTCCCATTGAGGCGCTTGTTTGCGGAATACGGCCTTCGAATGATTGATGTCGATTTCTACCCGGTCCATGGCGGGTCGTTTGCCCTCTATGTTACGAAGGAAGAATCCCCCTATGAAACTAAATCTTCGGTCGAAGAAGCGATCAATCGCGAGATCGCAGCAGGGGTGAACCAAGTTTCAACCTATCATGAGTTCACTGCCAAGGTAGAAAAGAACCGTGACGACTTGGTCAGCCTGCTGACCAAGTTGAAAGCAGAGGGCAAAACCGTTTATGCTCTCGGCGCCCCCCTGAAAGGCAGTACCCTGCTTAACTACTGCAATATCGGTCCCGAACTGGTCGAAGTCGCGACCGAAGTGAACCGATTCAAGATCGGCAAATACACACCCGGCACTCACATTCCCATCGTTTTTGAAGAAGCCGTGGAAAAGCAACCCGACTACTACTTGGTGCTATCGTGGAACTTCCTCGATTTCTTCGTGGAGAAGTACGCCGACTTTCTCCGCGACGGCGGAAAGATGATTGTTCCCAATCCCGAAGTCCGCATTGTCGATCACACGGCACTTGCCTAACCGCATGGCGAGAATCCTCATCGTAGAAGAGGCCCTCAAGAATCGTAGTGGCCACTGGTACGAATACAACCGTGCCATCGTCGAGGAAGCGCGCAATCAAGGGCACGAGGTGACTCTTTTAGCCCACACGGCTATTGAATCCGATATCCGGGACGAACTCGATGCGGAACCCTTTTTTCCCGTTACCAGCTGGGACCAAGTCTACTACCACCCCAAAGCATGGCGACGATATATCGGAATCCTCCGACACAATTTGAGTATTGCCAAACTCCTGCAACGGCATTTCAACAAGCTTCATGAACCCTACGATATCGTGCTGGTTCCCACTGTCGTGTTGTACCATTGGCTGGCATGGCGTTGGTTAGTCTGGCAGGGGACTGGCAATTGGTTTCGACGCGTAATCTTGACGACAAGAAATAATGCTGGCGAATACAATCACGAGTCGGGTTCCTATGTCTTCAACTCGTCTGCCAAAGTACTCGCCGCGATCTTGAGAACCTACCGAGGGCCCGTCAAACGAGGTTCTGTGGAACTTGCGTCCGACAGCAGCATACTCTGCCAGCAATACGAAGAGCTTTGCGGCCTACCATTCCGAGCCTACCCTCACCCGCGCCCGACTCGTCATTTGCCCATTCCCGCAAACCTAACGCGCGAGAGCTTCGTCTTCTCAGCACTTGGTCCTCCACGATACGAAAAAGGCAGCGACCTCATTGTCGAGGCCGTCGAAACTATTCTGAATGAAAACCCCGATTTTCCGGGCAAATTCGTCATTCAATGGACCGAACCGGTTTTTTCCCCAGACGGAGTTGAAACTGTGATTCCAAAGTCGTTGAAAGCCCATCCCAAAGTGGAACTGATACGAGACAGCCTGAGCAGCGAAGACTATCAGCGTCGAATCGACGAGTCTGATGTGATCTTGGTCCCCTATCGACGAGTTCAGTATCATGCTCGGCTCTCAGGAATCGTAATCGAAGCGTTTCAATCAGGCATACCCTGTATATGCACCTCCAATACATGGTTAAGCGACTGCATGGACAAAATTGGAAAAGGCATCAGCCTAACTGAAGAATCCAAAGATGCTCTTATTGAAGGCATCAAACAATTAGCAAAATTACTGCAAACAAGGGGAAAAATGCGTGAGCGCGAAATACTCAACGCAAGACAAGCACACTGTCCTGAGGCATTCATCGATCAACTCCTCAGCAACCCCGGATAGTTTTCTAAACATCGCGGGTGTCTCGATGTGAGACATCTAGCAGATCAACCATTAAAGATAAGTGCCGCTGATTCCAAACAGCCTTTTGTGCTATTGCCCCGCCTCAATTGGTGGAATCGCTCAATACTGCCACGAACAGTCCAAAGCGCTATCTTCCCTCGGAATCTCAGTAACTACGCTCTGCCCCTCTGACTACCCCTACCAAGAAGAAGGCTACTCTCAGATCCGGAGACTGACTCCAAAAGGCACGAAGAGAGAATCACGCCTCGTGAACCAAGCGGAAATTGCCTATGGCCTGCTGGAGGACGCTCGAGTTCTCGATAAGATCATTTCGGCCAAGAAGTTCAACCGGGTCCTATTTGCCAGCTATTCAGAATACCTTGCGCCCCTTTGGGCTTGGCGCCTACGCAGACAACAGGCCAGTGGTGTAAAGTTCGCTGCAGTCGTTCATGATCCGGTTAGAAACTATATCATAGGGCCAGAGTGGTGGCACAATCGGTCAGTGCGAGAAGGATATTCCTTCCTTGATCAAGTGTATCTCCATGAGCCTGTTTCCCTGGAATTCGAGCCTAGTGGTCGAGACCTCAAAAAAAGCGTCATACCTCACGGACCATTCCCTGCCATTCCCGCCAAGCTATCGAAGTCTGTTGCCAGAGAAAAATACTCGTTACCACCTGAAGCCACTGTTCTAATTTCTTTCGGATACATTCGGGATAACAAGAATCTCAATCTCGCAATTGAATCTCTTGCATCTCTTCCCAATTGCCATCTGCTCGTCGCTGGAAGAGAGAGCACCGATTGTCAGCGGCCAGTATCATTCTATCGCGATTTAGCCGCTTCTCGCGGAGTTGGTAAGCAATGTCACTGGATCAACAGGTTTATCGAACCAGCGGAAATCGGCGATCTATTCATCGCCTCCGACTACGCATTACTAACCTACTCAAGAGCCTTCCGCTCTGCAAGCGGAGTGCTTAGCACTGCAGTCTCCTATCGCATACCTTGCGTAGCCTCAGGTGGACAGAGCAGCCTGAAGTCGTCGATATTGGAATATAAACTCGGCACCTGGGTTGAGGCTGACAACCTTGGCGCCTTGATCGAAGGCGTAAATGCGAGCATTTCGAATCCTCCATCCCCACAATGGGACAGGTATTTCGATGAACATTCATGGCGGACTAACGCAAGAATCATCATCGAAACCTTTCTGAACTAAAGGCTACCAGTCCACCTATTAACTGACACAACCGTTGCTTTTTCAATCAAAGTGCACAAGTAGAGTCCAGCCTAACCATGATCCACTTTATCACTCCTTTCGTAGCGAAAGATTCCATAGACAACTGGGATCTGGCGGCCCTTCTACTGCGACAGACTCTTGACTCCCCGGCTAATCAGTCAGATCCAGAATTCAATTCTGTAATTTGCTGTCATGATATTCCAGATTTCGCCAAGGACTATGACGAAAGATTTAAGTTTGTGGAGCATCCTTTCCCCCCCCCAATCTGCAAAGACGGTCACAGGAGAATTTAGTGGAATCTGTGATGCTGACTGGAAAAGAGACGTCGCGCTTTTCCACTGCGATCCTGAAGATCAGGATTTTGTTATGCCTATTGATGCTGACGACCTGATCCACCGAGATGTCGTAAGTGAATTAAAAAACGCAGACGGTTTTGAAGCAGTCTTCATTAACAATGGATACGAATTCTGTTTCAAGAGCAGACGGCTATTGGAGCAAAACAATATGGTCAAGAGAACTAGCACCTCGTTTGCCCTTAGAGCACACCTCTTGAACAAACCTTCATCACTCGATAAATCGAGTTTGAGTAAGACCCTTTATCACACCGTTTATCATTCCAATGTCATTGAATTCATCGAAGAAAACTCACTTCCTCATAAATACCTGACAACTCCCAGCTCGGTTTATAGAACCAATACCTCAACTAATATCAGCGATTTCTTCAGACGAGGGCACCTGCTTAGATCGACTCGCCACCGTCTAAAATTCTTGTTAGGGAAAAAACCTACTGAAGATGATTTCGAACTCTTCGGCAGGTTCTAGAGCAACCCCTTCTCCAAGCCTAAGCCTCTGACGAAATCCTTTTGAAAGGCATTTTTATTCATTCAATGACTTTAAGATCCTTCGCGGGCGCCATCGTGGCATTCCTCTACAATAATGTAATATCATTCCTGCCATCCAGGTCGTTACGCAATTGCTTTTTGAGATTATGGCTATCGGATTCCGGATCGAATATGAATATCCAGATGGCTTGCAAGCTTCTCAATGGAAGAAAAATTAAACTTGGAAACCGCAGTGTAATTAATTTCGGCTCCTTGCTCGACGGGCGTCGCTACAGGATTATTGTTGGGGATGATGTTTCTATCGGGCCTGAAGCCGCCATCCTGACATTAGGGCACGCTCCTAACAGTCGCGCATTTTCACTAGCAGGTGGTGACGTCGCAGTGGGAAATCACGCCTGGATATGCTATAGGGCCATCATTCTGCCAGGCGTCACCATTGGCGAAGGAGCAGTTGTCGCTGCTGGTGCGATTGTAACCAAAGATGTCGCACCCTTCACCATCGTTGCAGGAAATCCGGCCAGAAAAGTCGGGGACCGCCCCAAGGATTTGGACTACAAACTGGACTATCGTCCCTTCCTGATGTGAATTGCTTTGTGAATCCGGCCAACAGAATTTCCGCATGAAGCACTTGTCGCTCTTCCGCGGAGGAGATGCCAGTTCTCAATTGGGATACGGCACCACTTCAATGATGGGAACATCATCAGGAAAGGAACAACTCGACCTTCTTTCTGCCGCAATGGATTCAGGGATTACCCACTTTGACACAGCACCATACTATGGCTATGGCGAGGCTGAACGGATTCTAGGCAGGTTTGCCGAAGGGAGACGTGACCAGATCACGATCACCTCAAAATACGGCATTACCCCCTCTCCCCTGGCGAGTTCATCAGGCGTTCGGCGTCTCGCAAAGGCACTCATCAGCGTATGCCCACCTCTCCGAACGATCGTTAGAAAAAGGCAATCAAGTCTAGCCCATCGAGCCAACTTTTCTGTCGAAGAGGCTCAGGCGAGCCTTGATCGCAGCCTTCGAAGTCTGCGGACAGACTACATCGATCTCTTTCTTCTTCACGAACCACTACTTGAGGATGCTGCCTCCGACGACCTCCACGCATTTCTTGAGTTAGAGAAGACTCGAGGAAGAATACTGGCTTACGGTTGCGGCGGCGCCCGAAAAGACCTTGCTCAAATATCTTCGGCAGACCTCCCGACGGGAAAGTGGCTTCAATTCGAGGACAACATTCTGCTCCCCGAATTTCAGCTACCGCCTGACGTTAATCGCATTACCTTTGGACCATTCAATTCGGCACTCGGCCAACTTACCAAAGCTTTAAAAAATCAGCCTAAAGTAGCTACGGAATGGAGCAAGCAACTTGGTTTCGACTGCGCCGATCCCTCTCAGTTGGCAAGTATGCTGCAGTTCCATTGCCATGTGAGGAATCCCGAAGGAATAGTCCTCTTCTCAACTTCGTCAAAAAAGAGGATACGATCCGCCTCGAATTTTTTGGCGGATGATTCCCCCTTTTCAGAGCAGCAGCTAGTTCTTTTCCTGAAGCTTATTCGCGACCTAAACCTTTCCGTTTAGCATCGCATTGAGCCCCTACAGCTATTTCGCATGATTCATCGCGGCGTCGAAGAGCTTCCTAAGCAACAAGAAGATACTCCCAGGGTGGTAATTATTGGAGCGGGAACGCTTGGCATATACTCTGCGGTTGAGCTCTCCAAGCAAGGCTTGGACGTGGTTCTTATTGAGTCTGGCGGCACAGAATTAGGAAACTTTGCCCCCGATTCGTACTCTTCAGTAGGCAGGAAGCACGAGGGGATATCGGTGGGAAGAAGTAAAACTCTAGGCGGCACAACCAATCTATGGGGCGGGCAATTAGTGGAGTTTCAAGAAGTCGATTTCGAAGGAAGAAGAGGGCTCGCTGATTCAAAGTGGCCTATAAGCTTTGCCGAAATCAGATCCTACTACAAAGCGACTTATCTCAATCTTGGCCTTCCAGAAAACTATCAAAGTGACCAAGGGGTCTTTGAGCAGATTTCCTGGAGGCCGCCCGACTTTCGCAACGGAATCGAGTTCTTCTTAACCCGCTGGTTAAAGATTCCGAACTTCGCGCATTCATTTCGAGAATCACTAAAAGAGGATCCAAAAATCTCCGTCCTATTAAACTGCACCGTGGTCGGCTTTCATGGCTCTGGCGATGCGGTAGAGGAGGTCCACCTTGTCGACGAATCGAATGAAACACACACCATTGCAGGGGACCAATTCATTCTCTCGGCTGGAACAATAGAGATTTCCAGACTTCTGCTGCACGCTGCGAACAGCGTAGATTGGGATTGTCCTTGGAAAGAGAATAGGAACCTGGGCAAGTATTTCCAAGACCACCTCGGCGGGCGAGTTGCTTCTGTCATTCCACTAGATCGGAAACGATTCTTCGGGCTTTTCTCTACGATCGTAAAATCGGGGCACAAATTTCAACCAAAACTGCGTACAACGGATGAACTCCTTCGCGCAAGTTCACTCCTCAACATTCAGGGTTCTTTTGTTTTCGAGAGTTCCGCCGGAGAAAACCTCATCTACTTGAAGCAATTCTTGAAAGCCGCAATTTTCGGCCGTAAGGCTCAAAGCTTTACGCAATTGTGGAGACATACGTTCGCATGTGCCCGTTATCTCCCTCCGCTCATTTGGAAGTACATCTCTCAGAACAGAATATTCGTTCCTAGCACTTCAAAAATCTCTTTCACTTTCCAAGGTGAGCAGTCCCCCGTCCGCGACAGTTCTATTTCCGTTGACTACAACTCTCTCGATGATTCCGGACTCCCAAAGGCTATTCTAAATTGGCAAATCGGAGCCGAAGAAATGCGTTCGATTCGAGAGTTCACCCGGCGTTGTCAGTCAGCGCTACACGAGTCTGGAATCGCCAAACTTGAAATCGATCATGACTTGGAATCATTGAATTCAAAGTACATGGAGTCGCTCATCGACAACTACCATCTCGTCGGCGGCGCCCGTATGGGTTTCTCATCCGACGATGGCGTGGTTGATAAAAACCTAAAAGTCTTTGGCACCTCAAACCTCTATGTCGCGGGGGCCGCCACCTTTCGAACCACCAGCAGTGCAAATACGACATTTGTAGCGCTCGCCTTCGCAACGCGACTCGCGAAGCACATTGCCAATTACTCCTTGAGTTCGTGAGAGATCAACTCTCAATCCAAGTCTGCGCCAGCCCCTCCCTCACCGTATGCCATCCCTCGCCATCCAGTTTGCCAGATTTGGCCCTTATCATTTGGCGAGAATCAACGCTGCAGTTGAAGCATTGGCAAAATCAGACTGGAATGTGGTTGGCCTTGAGACGGCCGGCTCCGATGAAACCTATGCGTGGAGAGAGGAGAAGGCTGAGCAGGCGTGGAACCGTCACACCGTCTTTCCCGAGAAGGAATGGGAATCAATCCCCTCACGCACCATCAGAAGCGAATTCACGCCAGTGTTGGATGAGCTTCAACCCGATGCCATAGCGATCGCAGGCTGGGGTTCTCCGGATGCGAGAGCCTGCCTCTCCTGGTGTAAGAAAAACGGAGCCAAAGCGATTGCTATGAGCGAAACCCGCGAAGCGGACGGCCAACGAACCTGGTGGAAGGAGATCGTCAAGAAACGACTGGTCAGGCAATTCGACGCCGGCCTGGTCGGAGCCCACTCCCATCGCGACTACCTGGTGAAACTTGGACTTCCCGCTGAAGCCATTCAATTCGGCTACAATGTGGTAGATAACCATTACTTCACGACCGAAGCCGACCGCATTCGCCAGGAAGATGCTTCGCTCAATCTTCGCCCCTACTTCCTGGCCTCCAACCGTTTTATTGAACGCAAGAATCTTGACCGCTTGGTTTTGGCCTACGCCGAAGCGACAAGCCACACCGAATTTAGCGCAAAGGCTTGGGATCTCTGTCTCCTCGGAGATGGCCCCTTGATGCCGCAACTTAAAACTCAGGCCGCCAACGTAGGCCTAACTGTCGCCGAAGTCGCCCCTTGGGAGACTCGCCATGAAGACCAAGGCGAGCCAACCGTCTTCTTTCCCGGCTTTCGACAAATTGAAGAACTCCCTCGCTTCCACGCGCACGCCGGCTGCTTTGTTCATCCGGCCCTAGAGGAACCCTGGGGTCTGGTGATCAATGAAGCCATGGCTTGTGGCGTTCCAATCCTTTCGAGTTCATATGTAGGAGCGGCGGAAGAACTTGTCATCGATAGCATCAACGGCTGGCAATTCGATCCGTCGAACGTCGCTGAAATCTCAATGCATTTGTTTCGAATTGCCTCAATGACAAAAAATGAGCTTTCGAGTTTGGCATCGGAAAGCCAACGCATCCTGCTGGAGAAATGCCCTACTTCGGCATTCGGCAAAGGCTTGAAGGCGATTATCTCAAAAATCGCCCCCGCTTGAAAACCCGCTCTCGACCTAAAAGATCCAAAACTACAACAATGAGTAACCGCGAAGCAATTCATGAGTTCTTCACAGAAGGCGCAGATGATTATTCCAGTCTATTTTCAAGTCAAAAAACTGGGGCAAATCATGGTTTTCGCGAAAGACTTGCTCTGGCAAACGATCTCACTTCAAAAACAAATGGGGCGTTGCTGGACTGCGCCTGTGGCTCCGGCGAAATTACTGCCTCTCTCCTGGCTACGGGGAGATACGACACCGCCGAAATCGTTGACCTATCTTCCAGAATGCTAAAGCTCGCTGGGGGGAACATCACCTCTACCACTAGCGGTCTTGATTTTATACCGGAAATCCACTACACCAATTCCGATATCTTTGGCCATCTTGAGATGCTAAGAGAACGTCGATTTGACTTAATCCTGTGCCTCGGGCTTATCGCTCATACCGGCAAACTCGATGTCCTCCTCTCCAAACTCCGACCGCTTCTGAATCCGCAAGGTGCGATTCTCCTTCAATCGACCGTGTTAAACCGCGCTTTTTCACGCATCACCCGCGCTGCAACTGCGAAGCGTTATCTGCGGAACCATGGATACTCCATCACCTATTATACCGAAGACAATATAAGAGATACCGCCGCGTCTGCCGGACTCACTATTTCCAGCCAGGAAAACTTCAGCCTTGGGCTTCCCTTTGGAGATCGAATTTGCCCACCCTTGAATTACTTCCTGGAATCAAAGTGCCAAAATTGGTCAAAACGCCACGGGACGGAGGCACTCTTCCTGCTCGAACCGGCCGACAGTGCCTCTTTCCCAAATCTCAGTTAAGCGCTTTCTGTAACGAATCGACGCTGATGCGCCTCGCAGTACTAACATCAACCATCTCAAGAGAGGCCGGAGGACTGTTTCAAAGCGTGCGCCACCTCCACAAAACCGTTGCCGAAGAGATCGAGACGAATGTGATTAGTTTTCACGATCAATTTACTGATACCGACCTCGACGCATGGGAGGGAATTCCAGTGGAGATCTGCCCCTACATCGGTCCCAGCTTTCTCAAATTCAGCCCCGCAATGTCTAGCGCGCTGAACAAGGCGGCTCCTGAGCTCGTCCACGTGCATGGACTCTGGCAGGGAACATCGATTGCTTCCCTACAGTATCACAAGGCGAAAGGCTTTCACCACATGGTATCTCCAAGAGGAATGCTGGACAGCTGGGCGTTAGACAACTCTAGGTGGAAAAAGAAGCTGGCAGGAAGGCTGTTTGAGCGCTCACACCTTGAAAGCGCTGCCTGCCTTCACGCTTTGTGCCAATCGGAAGTTGAGGCTATCCGAAACTTTGGGCTTACAAACCCGGTTGCCCTGGTCCCGAACGGAGTTTCTCTGCCGGAAGAACGAAGGCCAAGTCATGACCACCAGCCAGGAAAAAGGATTCTGCTTTTCGTCGGAAGAATCCACCCAAAAAAAGGCCTCCCTCTAGCTCTCAAGGCATGGGCTACCATCCGAGATCGAAGTGACTGGCAATTCGTAATCGCAGGTTGGGACCAAAATGATCACGCCAGTGAATTGAAGGCACTCTGCAGTGAGACCAGCTTAATGACAACGGAAGCCGATCTCGACAAATACCTTGAAGACACGACAAAATTCGCTCACCAGGACGTTGTCTTTGTTGGCCCTGCCTACGGCACACAAAAGTCCAGTCTTCTGAACCATGCTAGCGCCTTCATTCTCCCGAGTTTTAGCGAGGGGATGCCCATGTCCATTCTGGAAGCATGGGCTCATGAACTTCCCGTCTTGATGACTCGACACTGCAATTTGGATGACGGTTTTGAGCAACAAGCAGCAATACCCTTAGAAACGAGTGTTTCATCCATAAAGGATAGACTCGAGGATCTGCTGAGGACAGACCACTATGAACTTCAACAAATGGGGCAAAACGGTCACAGATTAATCCAAGGGAGCTACACATGGCCAAAAGTCGCCAGACAGATGAAAGAGGTCTACCATTGGCTGCTTGGCGAAGGGCAAACGCCTGACTTTGTAACTTTCAAATAGCGAGCTTTGCTTAAATGCAGAAACTCTGGTCCATGCCTCTGCCGTTCTTCCTGACGTGCATCGCTATTGCTTTCTTCATGGCACGCGCCTGGAAAGCCCGGAGACAAGCCTGGGGGCTGCCGGCCTTTGCCGTCCTTGGCACGGTTGCCACCTGGTATGTGGCCGATGTTTTCTACAACAACTACAAGGTCTACCAGCTCACCATTGGACCTGAGTCTTTAACTTCTGCGTGGTGGCAGGTGCTCTGGTTTGTTGTCGCTTTTGGCTTGTTCGTGAAGCCGATCTGCCAGGCGCTCAATGGCCCACTGCCGGAGGGTTGCAGTCATGCCCTGGCTTACATAGAATCTGACCGCTTACGCCAACCCGAGGTGCAACGCCGGATTGATATTTTCGCTGGAGCTTTACTGGTCGCCTGGATCCTTTTGATGTTCATCGCGGTCATTCAGGTCAAAGGAAACGTCCTCGGTCTCTTTGCGCCCTATCTCGGCTTTCGCGCCAACCCCTGGGCGCGCGGACAAATTGGGGGTGGCTTCTCGGCCGCTATCTCTCTCGCTGCCTATTTCCAGATCTTTCTGACGGCGGCCTTCGGCGTCATCGCCGCAGTGGCTCTCAATCCCAAAACTCGAAATATTGCCCTCACGGTTTGCTTCCTCGCGCTGCCCTACTACATCTTCGACCGGACTCGCAATACGATGCTCGCCACGATGCTGCCCGGCATTCTCGCGCTTGTCTTCTTTCGCCTGAGACGCAACAAATGGATAAAACTGGGATTCCTTATTGCTGCCTTCATCGCCATGAACGCGTGGTTCACTTTCGTCATGGCCAGTCGTGGCGCCGGTGTCGGCGTTGCCCACTCTTTTGCCAGTGAGGAAATCGAAGAAGTCGAAACCTCGGAGGTCAGACACCAGGGCCTCAACATGTTCGAAGAACTGGCCTGGATCGATCGGTTCTTAACCACCGGACGCTATCAAGTTAACTGGGGGCAACGCTACTTCGCGGAGCTGGTCAACCCCATTCCGAGGGGCCTTTGGAAAAACAAACCAGTGATCGGGCTCGACTACGCCGTCGCTCGCGGACAAGCCGCTCGCGGTCCCAAAGGTGAAGTCACCGCCACCATATCAACTGGCATGATTGGCCAGGGCGTCGTCAACTATGGCCGTTTCCTCGGTCCGCTGGCAGCTGCCATTCTAATGAGTCTTTGGGTGGCCCTGCTGGTACGCCAGGATCTGAAAGGCAATGATCCAGCCCGACTGATCCTCTACGGATGCGGTCTCATTCTCACCTTCAACCTGGGCCGCGACATCACTCTCCTCGTTCTCTACCCCTTCTTCTTCGGCTTGCTTGGCTACTGGTATTGGGAGAGATACGTGCGAAAGAGGAGCACATCGACTTCCAACCCGAGACCAACCGTCTCTAACGATGCAAAACCTCCTAACTGATCTATCCATTCATGTGGATCGTCTCCCAAATCGGCGCTCGCGAGCACTACAGCATTCCCCGGGCGCTCCAAAACTCCAACCAACTCGGCGCCCTGCTGACTGACTTCTGGATTCCAGCCGGTTCTCTCATCGGCTCCCTGCCCGGCACTCAAAAACTCCGCGATCGCTATCATCCTGACATCTCACCCGAAATGGTGTGGGCTCCGAACTGTGCCTCATTGTTGTTTGAGGTGAAGCAACGAATCCGAAAGGATGCGCTCTGGACCAAGATTCAGAAGCGGGATCACAGCTTCCAGCAACAGGCGATTCCTCAACTGCATCGTCTCGCAAATTCCTTGACTGGCGATGCTCAACCAACCTTGTTCAGCTACAGTTACGCCGCCCGCGATCTATTCCGTGAAGCGAAGCAACTCGGATGGAAAACGGTTCTCGGCCAGATCGATCCCGGCCCCGCTGAACATGAACTGGTAGGCAAGCTGGGAGATTCGTTTCCAAACTGGAATCACTCGATTCTACCGAAACCTCCTCAGAGCTACTGGGACAACTGGCGCGAGGAATGTGACCTTGCTGACGAAATCATCGTCAACTCTAATTGGTCTACCAAACTCCTCTCCAAATCCGGCATCGATCGGGGCAAAATTCGGGTAGTGCCGTTGGCCTACGAACATTCAGCACCAACGATTCCATCGAAGACCTTTGAACATCGACCACTCCGATTGCTGTTTCTCGGACAGGCCCTCGTCCGAAAGGGCATCCATGACCTGGTCGCTGCGTCCCGCAATCTTGATTCCTCCCGGTGGCACGTCGATGTCGTGGGCCCTCACGGTCCCCTTCCGGATTCCCTTCCCGAAACGATCACCTTCCACGGATCGGCCGCCCGCTCTGAGGTAGCCAACTGGTATTCGACGGCAGATGTCTTTGTCCTGCCAACCCATTCCGACGGCTTTGCCATTACTCAACTCGAGGCCATGGCCCATGGCCTCCCTGTTATTGCCACCCCTTGCTGCGGGGAAGTGGTTGAGGATGGCAAAACCGGCTGGATCATTCCCGCTGGAGATCCCGGGTCTCTGGTTGAGTGCCTCGACAAGATCACCAAAGATCCTGAACCTTTGATTCCCATGAGCGAAGCCGCTCGACTACGGGTAGCCGGTTTTAGTCTCGAGCGCATATCTGAAGCCCTGCTCCATCCTAAACCGCCAAATTGATCCAGCGGCTACCCCGCTAAACAGACATGAAAGGCATTCTCCTCGCCGGTGGTTCCGGCACCCGACTTTATCCCTCGACCATGGCGGTCTCGAAGCAGTTGCTTCCAATCTACAACAAGCCCATGGTTTATTACCCCCTGTCTGTCCTCATGCTGGCCGGAATTCGGGAGATCCTCGTGATCACGACCCCACATGAGCAGGAACTGTTTCAACGCCAGCTCGGTGATGGCAGCCAATTCGGAATCTCCCTGGACTACGCGGTGCAGCCTTCCCCCGATGGACTCGCTCAAGCCTTTCTCATCGGTGAATCTTTCATCGCCGGCGATTCCTGTGCCATGATCCTCGGCGACAACATTTTCTACGGGCAGGGTTTCTCCCCGCGCTTGAGGTCAGCCGCCGAACAAACCTCCGGAGCGACGGTTTTCGGTTATGAAGTTCGGGATCCCCAGCGCTATGGCATCGTCGAGTTTGATGCCAACCTGAAAGCTGTTTCGATTGAAGAGAAGCCCGAACAACCCAAATCAAACTACGCAGTCACCGGGCTATACTTTTACGATGGCAAGGTCGTCGATATTGCTAAAGCAGTGAAACCCTCCGCCCGTGGTGAGTTGGAAATCACAGACATCAACCGTGCCTATCTGGATCAAGATCAACTCCGCGTTCAAATTCTTGGCCGCGGCCATACCTGGCTCGACACCGGCACCCACGAATCCCTGCTTGAGGCATCGCAGTTTGTTCGAACAATCGAACACCAACAGGGTTTCAAGGTCGCTTGTCTTGAAGAAATCGCCTGGAACAACGGCTGGATGAGCGATGAAGAATTGAACCAGGCGATTCAGGCGCTTGGTTCGACCCCATATGCGGATTACCTGCGTTCGTTTCTCAAGGACGCTTAAATCGCAGGATTCAGAACTTCTCCTCGCATGTGTAAGTAAACTTTGTAATCAGACTGTGCAGCAGCTTTATGCTGCGTTGTTTATGCAGGATTCATTGATGCCAAACTCAAACCCATCATTCCACACCTCATGCCGTCGGACTTTCAGCCGAGTCACCCGGTCTACCCCCTCTTTCAGGGGAAAGGGGCGGATATTCCTGAAGGCCAATCAGTTCTTCCTGGATCACGACGCAGATCCCACAGACCAAGTTAAGCTCAAGAACGGGACAAGTTTGATCGTAGATCTACGCTCCCTGACAGAAGCCCCTTCCTATTACACTGGGGAATACGATTCTCTTTTGATAAAACACTGTCTGCCTTGGATTAAGGCAGACTCAATCATTCTAGACGTCGGAGCAAATATCGGATTTTACACCATTACACTGGCATCGCACCTCAACCAATTAGGAGGAACCGGGAAACTGCTGGCTTTCGAACCACACCCCGGTAATTTCCAGCGCTTGGAAGAGAACATAGCCATCAACCAGCTAAACCCTGTAGTCTCGACCCACCAGATCGGACTTTCCGACTCATGTGGGAAAATGGAATTAGTGCTGCGTGAAGATTTCAAGAACGGCTCGGAAACCGGCAATGCCTCCATCTCTTCCAACAGAGAATTTGACGAGGGCTTCATCAAAATCCCCATTCAAGTCAATCAACTGGACAGCATCTCAGACCAACTCTTGCCCGCCAACAGCAGGATTGATTTTATCAAGGTCGATATCGAGGGGCACGAGGATTTCTTTCTCCGAGGTGCCTTTCAGGCAATCTCTAAAGATCGTCCCGTGATACTAACTGAAGTAAATCCCGGCTTTCTCAAGGCCCGGGATATCAGCGCCAGTGAACTGACTATTAATAATCTCCCGAACGGCTACCAGGCTTGGGAGCTAATAAATAAGGAGCTTTTCAGAATCAATCATCTTGATTCAACCGGCCGAATGAGAAACATCTTCCTCATTCCTGACGAGAAGATCCCCCTGGCAAATATCAGGTGAATTCCGCTCCCCTTCCGTTTAAAGCCAATGTTGCAAAAATGCAGTCCCAACCCCTCCAGCCAGAATGGGGACGACTACGCCCAAGTCCTGAAGGCCTCATCTATTATTGGCGGAGCCAAAGTGTCGAGCCTGCTGATTGGTGTCATTCGCACAAAGGTCGCAGCTCTTATCCTGGGCCCATCTGGTATCGGCTTGATCTCTCTGTTCTCGGCCGCCATCTCAATTGTTGGAACCCTGACCCGCTTCGGCCTAGACCAAAGTGGCGTTCGTGCTGTAGCTGAAGCCCGTGCCAATGAAAACACTTCTGAGCTAAGCTCGACGAAGTCCGCCCTTGCCTGGCTATGCGTTGCCAGTGGACTCGTCGGTTGGTTCTCGATAGCATTGCTGGCCCCGGCGATCAGCCAGTGGACCTTTGGTTCTCCCGAACAAGCTGTAGCGCTCGCCATTCTCGGCTCCTCTCTTCTCACGACCGCTATCCAGTTTGGCCAGCTGGCACTTCTTCGGGGCTATCGCAGAATCAGCGACATAGCGAGGGCAAACATCTCCGGCGTATTGATAGGAAGCCTCGTCTCCATAGGATTTTACATAACTATGGGAATTGACGGGATTGTTCCTGCAATGATTGCGACGTCAGTCGCCCAATTAGCATCAACGTGGTGGTTCTCTCGAAAACTTGTGCTCAAGAAGGAATCTTATGATCGCCGAGCACGCAGAAAAAAGGTGGAAGAACTGCTACACCTCGGTTCCGCGTTCGTTTACGGCCCTCTACTCGGTGCCATTTTAACTTTTGTGATCGCGACCCTGATCAATCGAAACTACGGCATCGAAGCAAATGGCGTATTTCAAGCGGCGCTCGCCATCTCCGTCATGTTCACTTCGTTTCTCACCGAAACGATGGGGACTGATTTTTTCCCACGTCTTTCTGCTAATACGAAATACCCTAAACGAGTCAATCGCTTGGTAAATCAACAAATCGAAGTCGGCACACTTCTCGCATTGGCCGGAATCACAGCAACTATATGCTTTGCTCCATTTCTTGTAACTCTGTTCTATTCAGAAAAATTCAAAAGCAGCTCCGAAATCTTAATTTGGCTTACTCTCGGCAGCATTTTTCAAACCATAAGCTGGCCGATTGGAATGATCCAAAAGGCACTTGGCGCGAAGCGATGGATTATTCTGAGTCAGACTATTGCGAATTCGATGCGACTCGCGTTGGTATTCATTCTGTTCAAGCCCTTCGGAATCGCAGGAATTGCGCTTGCCTATCCGGTATCTTCGGCTCTTCAGTTCGCTGTTACACTCCTTATTGCAAAACACCTGACCGGGTTCCAACTCTCTTATGAAGCTCTCAAAACAGCTTTGCTTCCATTGATTTTCGCTGCTGTTGCAATTACTTCACATCAACTGTTTGGCAAAACTTATACCGCCTATCTGGGACTGTTACTGAGTCTTATTGCCACAATTCTTTCCCTAAGATGTCTTGCCAATCTTATCGGCGAAAACCACAAGTTATTTTCTATTTTTAGAAAGATACCAGGGGGTTCAATTCTCTTGAGAGGGTCGCGGAACAATAAAAACGGAAACACTGAACCCTGACAACAACCCCATTGGCCTATGTAAGTGGTCAATCCTTCGAAACGTTGAAGCTTGAATCAACTATGACTGAGACCCTTTCATTCAAACACTCAAACGAAAGAAACCTTAGACGGCTTTCGGATGCTAACATTGTTATCTCAGCTTTGAAGTCAGTTTGGGGAACACCCCAAACCCTTATTGACCTAGGTGGCGGCCAAGGCGCATGGTGCGCCGGCTTCCTCAATGAGGGTTCATCCAAAGCGATTTGCATCGATCACCCCGACTCTTTAAGAGGAGAGCTTTTGATACCACGAGAATCTTTCACTGAGTGTGATTTCACGGCCGAGTTTCCGGAACCCGAAACTGCTGACCTAGCCCTGTGTATCGAAGTAGCGGAGCATTTACCTTCTGAAAAGTCTCGAATGCTAATCGACTTTTTAACAAGCTGTTCTGACACTGTCCTTTTCTCAGCGGCAATTCCGGGCCAACAAGGGCAACATCATATCAATTGCCAACCCCCATCCTACTGGAGAGACATCTTCGCTGAGTTTGGGTATGAAAGATATGACTGCCTCAGACCGATGCTTTTCAATTCTGAAGCCGCCTACTGGTTGAAGCAGAATCTGTTTCTCTATTCGAAACACCCCCTTGAGTTCAGTGATGTTTCGTTCCCAGCTTGCCACGACGATTCCTGGGAAATTGTATCCAAAGAAGTCTTGATCCACTATCGCTCCGCCCTTGAATTGAGACGTATGCCCCTAAGGGAACGCTTGAAGAACGCCATTCTGAGACGCCTAAGTTTCCAAATTCACCGAACTTAACAAAGTCTCAATAAAGGCCGTTTCTCGGGACCGTAAAATTATTCGATCAATTTGTCTCCCTCCCGATATTTTTGGCACCGCCAAACACGCATCAAACCCAGCATTGAGTCTCTATTGCCTTGCGATGCAAACAAAACAGTCTGAAAACTTCAAACCAACCAAAACGTTCAACAGACAAACAAGGCAGGTTTAATCTGTAAATTTGTCGAAACACCTTTAACAACCCTCGTCTTTATTGCCTCGCAAATGACAGACCGCAAGATTGTTCCTGGCCTGGTAAGTCTAATTACTCCCTGCTATGAGACTGAAAGATTTGTTCCCCGTTTTCTTGATTCAATTCTGAGCCAATCCTACAAGGAGCTTGAGTTGATTCTGGTTAACGACGGCTCCACAGATCGCACTCAGGCAATCATCGACAATTACCTCCCCGCTCTTGAAGCTGAAGGCTACAAAACAATTGTCATCAACCAGGAAAACGCAGGCTTGGCAGGTGCGGTCGATTCCGGGCTGAAAGTTTTCTCAGGCGAGTTCCTGACATGGCCGGACCCGGATGACTGGCTCACTCCCAATTCGATCGAGAGGCGGGTTTGCCTGCTCAAAGAACATCCTGAAGTCGCAGTCCTGAGATCAAACGCCACCCAAATAGACGAGGAAACACAGCAATTCAGCGGAACCTTCCTGCCTGAAAACCAAGAACCGCGTATCGCTGAAAACCTTTTCGAAGACCTTCTATTCACCCGAACCTTCTTTGCCCCGATCTGCCATATGGTCCGCTCTTCGGCATTTCTCGAAGTGAACCCCGAGAGGGCGATCTACTTCGCACCCAGTTCCTCCCAGAATCTTCAAATGCTTCTCCCCGTTATGGAGCAATTTGATGCTCTGGAAACGGGCGAATCACTCGGTTTCTACTGCGTCCGTTCTGATTCACGATCGAGGAGGTCGAAGTCTTCCGGTGAAATCGTCCAACGCTTCCAGATGCTCCTTGATGCAACCGAAAACACCCTGGTGAAGCTCAAGTCATTCAGAGAAAGCTCACTAAACACCGTCAGGCAATCTTACTACAGGAACAAAATACTGCCGTTCGCACTACGCGGTGGCCTCTTCGATACCGGAGTCGAGGCACTTTCCAGGACACAACTCCGACCATCAGCAAAACTTGCTGCCAAATTCCTGTTCCATATCCGCTGCTCGAAAGCATTCACCCAAATTGACAACATGGCGGGAAGGGTCTTCTCAAGGTCCCTCTACCGAATCTTCGCCAGAGCCATCAAGATGCCGGATTCTGATTGCATTTGGAATACGCTGCCAGCCTGACCGACCGTCTCACCAGCCCGTTTCGCATAAAAGAATGCGGGGCACATAGCTTTTATGCAACCAGACAGCGACATCGAATCTGTTATCGAAGGAGGTTACTGCATTGGCTGCGGCATGTGCGCAGCCTTCGACGAATCCTTGACCATGAAACTGGATTCATTTGGCCGCCTTCAGGCTTACAAGAGCTCATCAGATTCCATTTCAAACATTTCCAATGTCGTCTGCCCCTTTTCTAATCAGGCCATAACAGAAAGTGCTCTCGCCGATGAATTCTTGCCTGACGCCCACTACCACAACGAATACATCGGCAGATACCTCTCCACTTATGTTGGCTGGGTAGAAGAAGAAGGGTTTCGCAACCGCGGTTCTTCAGGCGGCCTCACCAGTTGGTTGCTGGCAGAGTTGCTTCGACTGAAAAAAATTGATCACGTTATCCACGTTAAAGGCACCGACGATGCGACGTCTGATCGCCTTTTCGAGTTTGGGGTATCAACATCGCCCGAGGAGGTCATAGCCGGTGCAAAATCCCGCTACTACCCCGTTGAACTCTCTTCCGTCATTAAGAGAATGCTGCAAACTCCGGGAAACTATGCAATCGTCGGCGTCCCCTGTTTCATCAAAGCGATTCGACTTGCGGCACGTGAATCCGAAGAGATTCGTCAGCGCCTCACCTTCTCAATCGGCATCGTCTGTGGTCACCTTAAGAGTACTGCGTTTGCCAAATTGCTGAGCTGGCAGTGCGGAGTTCACCCTTCAAAGATCGATCAGGTGGACTTTCGTCACAAGCTTTCGGATCGCCCCGCCAGCAGGTACGGATTTAAGGTCACCTCTTCCAATACGCGTGAGAGCAATTCAGCTCCCATGACAGAGCTATTCGGTGGCAATTGGGGACACGGGTTATTCAAATACAAGGCTTGTGACTATTGCGACGATGTCTTCGCAGAAACTGCGGACATCGTTTTCGGGGATGCCTGGCTCCCGTCCTACGAAAAGGACAGCCGCGGCACAAATGTCGTTGTGTGCCGAAATGAAGAGGTCCGCTCAATCCTTGAGCAGGCCTCCACGGAAAAACGGATACATCTGGAACCCGCCGATCTTGACGAAGTGATTCAGTCACAAGCCGGCGGCTTACGGCACCGGCGGGAAGGACTTGCCTACCGACTCCACCTTGCCGACAAGGCCAAAGTTTGGCGCCCAACCAAAAGAGTTGCTCCGGCTTTGGATCATTTATCCAGGAAACAAAGACGAATCATCAGATCCCGACAAAAGTTGGCAGAGATCAGCCACCACGTCTTCAAGGAAGCCTTAGAGAAGGATAGCTTGGATCATTTCCTGCGTTTCATGCGTCCTATCGCCCATCACCATGACCGGCTTTATCCCCCTCCTCTTTTTATTCGTTTCTTAAAAAAGGGAGTGACGCTCGTGAAGACAGCGTTTCAATCACTCTCTGCACGTAGCAAATGAATCAAGATCAATCAGAGAAGGAGAGCGCCTCCTCGAAAATTCTTCTTGTCGGAAATGGTACTCATCAGAACCGTGGATGCGAAGCAATCGTCAGGGGAACTATCAAGACTCTTGAGAAAGCATTCAAATGTAGGCCAAGCATCACATCCGGAGTAATGGCCTCGCCGGTCACTATCGACCGGCAAAAAGACCTCGACCGGGACATTGGCGTTCCCTCTTTCTCTGTATCGGATGTAGCAAGCAGAGGCAGTTTAAAGTGGTGGGGCACTCAGTTTAATAAGCGGTTGGGCACGAATTTCTCTCCACATCTGTCGGACCTGGCCCCTCATATCAACGAAAGCCGCGCAGCTTTGCAGATTGGAGGAGACAACTATTCTCTCGACTACGGCAGACCTGCCAAGTTCCTTGCGATGGACAATTATTTCAGGGCAAGGAACATCCCGGTCTTTATTTGGGGAGCTTCGGTGGGACCTTTTGACCACGAGCCAAAGTATGAAAAAGAGATCATTTCTCACCTTCGATCTCTGGCAGGCATTTTCGTGCGTGAAACCGCATCCCTCGACTATCTGCACCGCCTTGGGCTTGAAGAAAATATTCATCTCACCGCCGACCCTGCGTTTCTCATGGATGCCAAGCATCCAAAGACTTATAAACTCGAAGGAGAATCAGTCCAACCCGGGACAATTGGGCTTAACATCAGCCCCTTGGTCGGGCGATTCAGAAACACCTCCAAAGGCTCTTTCAAAATCGATCACTGGTCGAAAGAGGCCGAAGACTTTATAACAACAGTTGCAGAAAGAATCCCACACCCAATTCTCCTGATTCCTCACGTAGGAGCATCCACCAAATCAGACTGTGATTTTCATTTTCTTTCTGATCTCTTTGAAAAATTGAAGCACAAATACCCGGAACAAATCTCTCTGGCACCGTTTGGCCTGAACGCTCCAGAAACCAAGTGGCTGATTTCCCAATGCTGCGTGTTCGCCGGCGCCCGCACTCATGCAACTATTGCCGCACTGTCATCTTCGGTTCCAACCCTTAGCCTCAGCTACAGCATGAAGGCTAAAGGTATCAATCAAGACCTGTTTACCCATCAACGCTACTGCCTCCCCATTCGGACGCTGACACCGGAAGAATTGGCGGACCGTTTGGAAGACCTCATTTCGGATCATACTCAGATCAAAGAAACGCTGGATGCAAACATTCCAGGGCTCCGGAAACGCGCTTTTGGTGCCGGCTCTATTCTGAAAGACCTCTTGGCAAATAATTAAGGCGCCATGGAAAAAGTATCCATAATCATCCCCTGCTACAACAAGGCTCGGCATGTCTGCGAAGCAGTAGAAAGTGCGCTAAATCAAACATACAAAAACTGCGAAGTCATTGTTGTCGACGACGGCTCCACTGATTCGGCTCTGGATGTTCTAGGACCGTATATTGAGCAAATAACTCTGATCCAACAGGAGAACCAGGGAGGCAGCGCAGCAAGAAACGCGGGAATTAGCAGTGCAAGCGGTTCCTGGATTCAGTTTCTCGATGCGGACGACCGAATTGAACCGAGTAAGATTGAGACCCAGTTGAATCACCTTTCTAAAGCACCCGAAGACTCGGTTGCTGCCTGCGCTTGGAACTACTTCAATGAAGACGGCTCAGAAGAGAAAGCCACTCCACGTCTATTTTGGAAAGACTACGATCTCGGGTTCGACCTGCTGGTTGATACCTGGTCGCATGGCGGCTTCCTACCATGCCATTCCTGGTTACTGCCCAGGCACCTAATAGACCAAAGCTCTTTGTGGAACACTGAACTCTCAGCTGACGACGACGGAGAATTTATAGGGAGAATACTCATCCACGCGAATCAAGTGCGATTCACGAGATCCGTCCTGGCAGGCTACAGGACGCCTTCTCTCGATGGAGTCAGCCAATCAATTTCAGACGAGTCCATGTTAAGCGTATGGGAAGCATGGAACCTTCTGAGTCAGGCCATCCTGGAGAAAGAACGAACACAAAGGACTACCTTAGCATGCCTGCGGCGCCTGAGATTTATTTGTTATTCAATTCTTAATCAACGAGCTGATCTGATTGAAAAAGCGAGCCATTGGGAAGCGCGAAACAATCGATTTGATCTCTGCCCCTACATTCCATTTCTCTCACGCTGGCTCATAGCCTTACTTGGGACGAAAAACGGGCTGCGCTTCCAAAAACGCCTCAAAGGAGTTTACCGGAAATGACTGCTGCCACAAACAGACCACCCGATATATCAGTCATTATTCCTACTTACAACAGGTACGATCAACTCCTCGCGACGTGCCGCTATCTCATGTCGCAAGATGAGGTTTCCTTTGAAATCTTGTTGATTGATCAAACCCCCAATGAACAACGCAAGGACATCACCCTATCAGATGTACGCTACTTCACTCAGGAAACCCCTTCTGCTTCCGCAGCCAGGAATCTAGGACTCAGGAAAGCTTATGCAGACATCGTACTTTTTCTCGACGACGACGTCATCATTGATGACTCTAAATTTCTGCTAAAACACTTAAGACACTACAGGGACCCCAAAGTTCTGGGAGTAGCCGGAGCCGCTCCTGATCTCGGCCAGGAAACCTCCTATCGACGACATCGATTCTATCGCGAAAGCGGCCTCGGATGGGCCTACTTTCCCTCTAACCAGGGCTCACAGGCGTGGCTCCGGGTTGGGCGATCCAACAATCTCTCCGTAAGAAGAATGGAAGCCATCTCATGCGGCGGCATGGATCAGCAGTTTGAAAAGGGAGCTCACCGTGAAGAAGCTGACTTTGGACTTCGGCTCAATCCAAACTCTGCCGGCTTTATCTACGACCCTTTTGCCGACCTGGTTCATGTGGGCAGTGCTACCGGCGGTATTCGCTCATGGCAATCTCAGGACAGCCCAAAAGCAATTCATCACATGGTCGGAGACCTATATTGCATGAGACGAAATGTTCCGATGACACAGCGACCTGAGTATTTACTGCTTTCGCTTCGATATTTCGTCTTTCCTCGAGGCTTGCGTACACCGTTCAGGTTCTGGACTGCCGCCTTGAAGCAATATCTCAAGGCCTGGTCTGTGGCAGACAGCAAAATTCAGGAAGGACCAAAGTTCATATCAGAAGGATGAAAATTCTTGCTGTCAGCGAACATTTCCTGCCCCGGATCGCAGGGACGAGCGAGTATGTGCTCCAGACCTGCAGCGCGTTAGCTCAAGCCGGGCACGATATTCACCTGCTGATTCCGGGAGATTCAGCAGAAGATGCCGAAATCACCGAATACCCTTTTCGAATCACGGCACTGGGAGTCAATTGGCCCGCGAAGGAGGACCCAACCCGAACGGTGCGATATCGATTTTGTGAAAAAGTATCTGACTATGCGGAAGAGAGCGCCAAGAACGGAAGCTACGAAGTCTTACATGTACTCTTTGGACTTTTCGTTGCCGAGGAGTTGGATACCGAGAAGCTTAAAGAAATGGGACTCCCCTGTTTGCTCACGGTGCACAACGTCCCACCACAGGAATGTCGCAGATCTTGGGCGGGAGATTTCTGGCTCAATCAAGTCAAAGACCGAGCACGAGTCAGCGTGATGGCCTGGAAGAATCAATCCAGGCTGAAACAAAAGGACTTTGCAGCCTACATCGTGCCCTGTGAAATTGTTGAAAAGCTTCTATCCTCCATCAAAACGGATGCACTAGTCAAGGTGGTCCCTCATGGCATTAGCGAAGAGCTCTGCAGGCTCGAGTCGGTCCCCTCTTCCAGAGTCCCTAAACCAGCGTCCCCAATTCGGCTTCTTACCGTTGGGGGATGGATGCCCCATAAAAGACAGCACCTCATCCCATCAATCGCTTCGTCATTGAAAAAAGAGGGCATTGACTTCGTTTGGGATCTGGCCGGCCCGACGCGTCGCAGTCCTCGTTATCAATCCAGCATTTTAACGGAGATTAAGAAGCTATCCCTCGTCGACCACGTCAAAGTGCTCGGACCAGTTTCGGAAGACCGGTTGGCTCAACTCTACTCCGAGGCAAATCTCTACATTCAGCCCTCCACGGAAGAGGGTTTCTGTATCACAGCCCTGAATGCGGCTGGATTTGGCATCCCGGTGATCGGTTCACCAGCCGGAGCCATTCCGGACATCAGTAGAATCAGCAGGGGCGCACTCGCCCCGAGCAACGTCCGCGATATTTCAAAAGCAATCTTCCACTTTATCAAGGCAGGCCTCTGGGAAGAATCTTCGGAAGAAGTCGCCAATCAGGTCAGAGAACAGTATACCTGGCTCAAATCCGCACAAAAACTTGCCGACATTTACTCATCTCTAGCTTAGGGACTTTGCCCAGTTAACCGATAATTTAGAATTTATGCCCGTTGGCCATGGACCAATCGACTATGTGGTCGTGATCATCTGCCTTCTGATCGCGGGCCACGCTCTGCTTACAGACCCGAGGCGCCTCCTCTACTTTCTGCCGGCGTTTGTAACCATCGATTTCTTTATCCCGCTGGTCTCGCAACTGACGCCCGGCAGGCTAATTCCCCTGATGATAGGATGCTGGTGGCTGGCAACAAACGGCCTTCCGCGGGGCTTGCCGCTTTCCCGCTGGCTGGCGATCGGATCGGTCGTTATCGTCGCCGCAGCCCTGTTCGGTTACTTATCTGGCGGATCTGGTAGCCGGGCAGTGATTCGCTCTCTCAACTACGTCAACCTCTTGATTCTTTGCGGATTCACCTGGAAACATGCAAGAACCCGCACAGGAATTCGAATGCTATTATCCGGTTTTGCGATCGCCGGGTTAATTCATGGATTCCATTCTATCTATCAGGTTTTCGCGAACAAATTCGAACTCCCCTATCGGTCGATCGTTTATTCCGAAGATGAAAGCCCAATGCGTATCCAGATGCTGACCGCTGGATTTCGTATCAATGGATTCGCGGATGAGCCAAAACGCCTCGGATTTGTTCTTTTGACCGGTTCACTGGCGCTAGTTCATCTTGCATCAGCAGTAAGAGAAAGTCCCCGGAGATACACGATGCAAATCATCGCGAGCGTTCTTTTTCTGCTTTCACTCTACACCTTTTCGTCATCCTTCCTCTTTGCCTTGGCCATCTGGCTACCCATCATGCTATTAATTTCCAGACGCAGCTGGAAATTTTTCGCGGGAGCGATCATCGCCAGTGCCTTGGTTTTCGTTCTGAAAGTCGACCTGATTCTTAACTACATCGACATTCAAAAGGAGTTTATCGAGAGCCGAGAACAGGAAATGGAGGAAGGTCTTGATGCGACCAAGGTTTATCGACAGGAGTTTTATGCCAATGACTATCTCAAGAGACATCCTCTTAAGATAGTCACGGGCGTTGGCATGGGCCAATACTACATGGCCTTCCGGAAGTTCTATGGCCCAGTTGCAGGAATGGGTGTTGGCGGGGCACTTCTGCCTCTCAACTCACAGATCTTCGAGGTGATTCTCGACACAGGAATCGCTGGTGCTTTGTTGATCTATTTAGGAGGGATCATCGTGATCTGGAAGTTAAAGAGGCTAGGACCTGACGGAGCCATCATGTCCATCATCAGCGCTTTTATTCTGATCCAGAGTCTATTCGTGCAGTCTCTAAGTTATCACGCACTCACAATGGGTGCCGGGGCTGCCATGTTATGGGCAGCAATTCGCCCTCCGCGAAGGCGTTCAACCGGTCGAATGTGGCCTCCCCCCACAAACGATGACGAGTCCGATGACGAGTCCAATGACGAGTCCGATGACGAGTCCGATGACGAGTTCGATGACGAGTTCGATGACGAGTCCGATGACGAGTCCGATGACGAGTCCGATGACGAGTTCGATGACGAGTCCGATGACGAGTCCAATGACGAGTCCAATGACGAGTCCAATGACGAGTCCAATGACGAGTCCAATGACGA
>JBMYJM010000007.1:0-187572 GCA_049594415.1 Verrucomicrobiales bacterium
GGTCGTCGTGGTCGTCGTGGTCGTCGTGGTCGTCGTGGTCGTCGTGGTCGTCGTGGTCGTCGTGCTCCGCATGGTCGTCGTGGTCGTGCCCATGCTCATGATCACAATCGTGTTCACCCTCACCGAAGTAGCGCCGCTCCAGGCCTTCGACAAGACTGACGATCTTCACTTTGCTTTTGCTCTCGTTGAGCTTGGTGACAAGTGTCTCTTCAAAAGGAAGATCTGCAGCAAAGTAAATGGTTCCAACCGAAAGCTTGGCGAGTTCCTTAGGAGTCGGGGAGAAAATATGAGGGTCGTCATTTTCTGATGCGATCGATCTCACCTCCGCCAGATCTCCGACCAGGGATTCGACGAGCCCAGCGTAGGGAGGAACTGGAACATAAATCACAGGCTTTTCGTCTGCGAACGAATTGACGGCGCTGCCGAATCCGAGAGAGCAGGCTAATGCTAAGAGGAGAATGGGGAGTCTAGGTTTCATGGGGCAAATTTTGCAATTGACTTGCAATAAGGTCAAGGGAAGCAGGGGAAAGGTCAAGGTAGGAATGGGTGCCAAATTGCAGGATTGGTCACAGTATCGTCATCAGCAGACACAAAGCACCATCATTGCGGTCCGGCTCGATTTGACATAGCAAGGGACTGCGTTGTTTCCTGCTTCTATGCGTCTTATTATTCCTTTCCTGAGTCTGCTGCTGGTTGCCGGTATTGCCTCCGGCGCAGATGAACGTCCCAACATCGTGTTGATCCTGTCCGACGATCAAGCATGGACCGATTACAGTTTCATGGGACACGAACATATCGAAACCCCTCATCTCGATAAGCTATCTGAGCGCAGCTCCGTTTTCCGTCGAGGCTACGTCCCCACGGCGCTGTGCCGTCCGTCGCTTATGACTCTGGCGACTGGGCTATACACCCATCAGCATATGATCAGCGGCAACGATCCGTCTCCAGAATTGACCGGCGGCAAGAAATCCGGGCCCGAATATGATGCTCTTCGTGAAAAACTGATCTCTAATGTGGACCGCGTGCCGACTATTATGCGCCTGCTTTCCGAAGCTGGTTACCTCACTCATCAGTCGGGAAAGTGGTGGGAAGGAAACTACTCCCGTGGCGGTTTTACTCACGGAATGACCCGAGGATTCCCTGAGCCGGGCGGTCGCCACGGAGATGATGGCCTAAAGATTGGTCGCGAAGGCATGGAGCCGATCTTCAACTTTGTTGAGCATGCCATGGAGGAGGAGAAACCATTCTACCTCTGGTATGCGCCGTTCCTTCCTCACACGCCTCACAATCCGCCTGAGGAACTTTTCAAAAAGTATCGTGCCAAAGTGGACTCCGACTTCGTGGCTCGCTACTACGCCATGTGCGAGTGGTTCGATATCACATGCGGGCAATTGATCGATTTCATTGATGAGAAAGGTCTCTCTGAAAACACGATGTTCGTTTACATCTGTGACAACGGTTGGATACAAAGCGTCGACAGCCGAGGGTATGCCCCACGTTCCAAGCAGTCAGCAAATGAAGGAGGCACTCGACAGCCGACGATGTACTGCTGGCCGGGAGTCATTGAGCCCGGTGATCGTGGTAACCAGTTGGCTTCAAGCATTGATATCGTTCCCACAATGCTGGCGGCAGCCGGAATTGAAACACCGGAGGGGCTTCCCGGTATGAATCTGATGCCGATCCTGAAGAGTGGAAAGCCGACTCCTCGCGAGGAGGTGTTGGGTGAGACATTTGCTCATGACATCGCTAACGTGGACCGCCCCGAAGATTCACTGATTTACCGCTGGATTGTGAAGGACCAGTGGAAACTTCTTCTCACCTACGATGGCAAGGTTAATCGCTATGCCACTACGCACCCTCGAACTGAGAAACGCCCTCAGCTTTTCAACCTTCTCGAAGATCCGCACGAAAATACCAACCTGGCTTCCGAGAACCCCGACGTCGTGAAGGAACTCGCGACGGAAATCCGGAACTGGTGGATGGTCGAAGATCGCAAAGTGCTCGAGACCTGGGAGTAATCCTGATTACCGCTCCAGCTCACCGATTACCCGAAAGCCATAATCGTCGACGAGAAACACTTCAAGGCTGACTGGGAGTCTGGCCTTGCGGTATTCCTCGACGAGGGCTGGTCCGTAGTCGGTAATCGGCATGCCGGTGGCTGGGAAAATGTAGACGATGTGTCGGTCGATCAGCATGACGTGCAGGGAATCGCCCATCGAGTCACGGAATTTTTCGACCAGCTTCTTCGAGAGAATGATGCTGGTGAGGAAAGGGTCCTTGTCTTTGATGTAAGCGTATTTGATAACTCCCCGATCATCCCGGACAGCCATCGGTTCAACGACCTCCATGAGATCATCGCCAAGGCGCTCAGCGATAGCAGTGATTCGCTCCCAGGTGAATCGATTATCAGTCCAGTAACTTTCATCGAAAGCTCGCACGCCGTAATCCCATTCATAATAGGGAACCATCTGGGTCAGCTCACTGTCGGCCGGTTTCTTGGAGTTGACGTGTTTTTCGAATGTGCCCTCAAAGATGATCCCGACACGCTTCGCCGGAGCGTCTTCCTGAGCCCGCCCGGTGTGAGTCAACAGGGCAGTCGCAAAAATCGCAAAAATAAAGAAAGGTCGATGAAATTGAAATCCGTTTGCCATCCGCACGGGAATAGGTTGGTTTGAAAGAACTTATCGCCGATGATTACATTTCTACAAGGAACGCTCGAAGAAAGCTGGCCCGGTCGCCTGGTCATAAATGCCGGCGGAGTCGGATACGAAGTCGTGGTGCCTTTCATTGGGGAGGGGGACTTCGGCAATATGGGTGAAGAGACCAAGGTGCTGACGCATCATCACATTCGTGAGCAGGAGCAGACGCTCTATGGTTTCGCAGATGAAGAATCCCGCGATGTATTTCGTCTCCTGATTAACCGGGTAACCGGGGTCGGGCCCAAGGTCGCCATGTCAGTTCTAAGTGGATTATCGACCCCCGACTTCAAGCAGGCGGTGGTATCCGGTGACATCACTACGATTGCCAAGGTCAAGGGACTGGGTAAAAAGACAGCGGAACGAATTGTCCTCGAGCTAAGCGATAAAGTCGGGGTTAAGGAAGCTTGGGAAAACCAGGCAGCAGGGACTTCGCTATCTCCGGATGCAGCGGCCAAGAATGACGTGCTTCTCGCACTTATCTCCCTCGGGTTCAAGCAAATGGAAGCCCAGAAGGCAATCGACAAGCTTCCTGCAGAAATGGTGCAGCCCGATGAAATGTTGAGAACTGCGCTGCGACTACTCCAGGGATGATTCCCCAACCTTCCATTTCTTCTCATGCGAATCCGGTCGAAATAGCTGGACGAGTCCGCGATTCTTTACCTGAGGGCGGACTGTTTGCAGAGAAGGTATGGCGGATTTCTCCTGAGGCATTTCCGCTTTCGAAAAAAGAGGTCAAAACCCTGGAGCGACTGGGGCCGATTTTACTCAAGTTTCAGCAGGCCGCAGACTTAGTTTATCGGCGCAGCCGGAAAGGCTCACTCCCGGGCTGGGTGGCGGATTATCTCAATCGAGGCAAGCCGGAGTCGTTGTTAGAGACGGGCCTCGCGTCACCGGTGGCAGAAGCTGTTCCGCGGGTGATTCGGCCGGACCTCATCTTAACCGAAAACGGGTTCACTGCCAGCGAACTTGATTCTGTTCCAGGAGGCATTGGTCTCACCGCCTGGTTGGGTCAAGTCTACTCTGCGATCAGTCCCGAAGCAGAGATTGTAGGAGGAGCCGACGGAATGTTCTCGGGTTTTTCCTCCATTTTCAAAAAGGATGCCGCTGATATTCTGGTGTCGGAAGAAGCAGGCAATTACCGGCCTGAAATGGAATGGTTTTCGGAACGTTTGGAAGGAGATTTTCAGGTAGCAGATGCGGAGACCTACAAACCGGGAAGCCGGGACGTGTATCGTTTCTTTGAGCTTTTTGATCTTCCTAATGTTCCCGGTGGCGCAGCCGCAGGTGAGGCGGCTGCTGCTGGCGCTATCGATCTAACCAGTCCGTTTAAGCCATGGCTTGAGGAGAAAATGTGGTCGGCGCTTTTCTGGTCTCACCCGCTGAAGGAAGTCTGGCGCCGCGAATTGCGCGACGGGAACTGGCGCCGACTGCGAGAGATCTTTCCGATGAGTTGGATTGTTGACCCTGCGGAAGTTCCTCATTACGCCGTTATCCCCGGTTTGGGCATCCAGCACTTTTCGGAGATGAAGCAGTTTTCTCAAGCCGAGCGCGATCTGGTGCTCAAGCTGAGCGGATTCAACGAGCGCGCCTGGGGCAGTCGGAGCGTCACGATCGGAAGCGACGCTTCCCAGGTGGAGTGGGGTGAAGCCGTCGATGAGGCGCTGGCGAAATTCGATACAGCTCCATTTGTCCTCCAGCGGTTCCACAGTGGGCGATTGGTCGAGCACCCGTGGTTGAATCCGGAGACGGGTGAAATTGAAGTGATGGAAGGCCGGGTCCGGCTATGCCCCTATTACTTTGTCAGCGCTCGAGATAGGGAGGTGCGCCTCGGAGGCGTTCTGGCCACCATTTGTCCGAGCGATAAGAAGATTCTCCATGGAATGAGTGACGCGATTCTGGTTCCTTGTCGTCTAGAAGCTTAATTCTTTGGCCGCCGGGGGAAATTTTTTATAATTCTCGTGGTGCTTCCGTGGTATTTTCGCAAAATTGAGAGTAATTAACCCCTTATTTTAAAAGGTTCTTAACAAAAATTTGCAAATTTAAGGTTCAATGATAATATTGTGTGGGATCTGCAGAGCATCTCCCATTCCACCTCTCAATTGTGTCTAATCGCCTAACTCGGAAGCTCCTTTGTTTCACTACGAACAGGCGGCAGCGGAGCCCACTTGTGTGTTGAACCCTCAAGAGGCATAACAAAGTGAAAAAGATAAAATTCACCTGTCCGAACTGCCAGGCTAAGCTCCGCGTACCGACTCATCTTGCCGGAGTGACTGCTCCTTGTCCCAAGTGCGGGGCGGAGATAATGGCGCCTACAGATTTCGAAAACTTCATTGAAGGGGAACCCCGGCGGGTCTCGCGTGCGAAGAAGCCCGCTGCTGCCGCAGTGCCCTTGCCCCAGAAACCCGTCGCAGACTTCGATTACCCCACTGGGGAAATTATCGAGGAGTCGAGATTGATTAACGCTCCCGAGCCTGAGTCAGTCATCGCTCCTGATCCTATGCAGAGTGCGGTTCTTCCCGACCCGTTGGCATCTCCGGTCAACGCGATTGATGCCAAAACAACGGCTCCAGTCCCGGTTCCGCGACCCCCGAAAGCTCCGGTATTTACCGGTGGCATGGTTGCTCCCCCTGCTCCCGTTATTCCTGACGACCTTTCAGCAGCGATTCAGCACGACGTGATTACTGCGATTCCGCCGGAGCGGGTTGCCGAAGAGCCACCAGCGGTCGCTAAAACTCAACCCATTAAAATCAATCCGCAGCCAAGCAGTCTACTACCCGTTGGTGAGGCGGACACCTCATTACCGGGTGAACTTCCCCGGTTGGATACCGCATTGGCGGGACAAGGCAAAAACGAGGCCGAAACTTTGACTCCTGAGGAGGAACCTGAGCCAACTAAGTTGGTGTTGCCGATGCCCGGTGACGTGACGGAGCACTACACTCCTGGCGACTTCATCGTTCCGACACATACTCCCAATGAGGGTCTTGCTGAGATTCAAGAAGAAATCAACGAGTCGCCGGATTTCTCAGAACTGGAGGACCCCGTTGAGGCTATTGAACCGATCAATCCTGTGACTCCGGCGCCACTGGCGGCTGAGGAGGAACTGGCCCCGGAATCCGCCACGGAATTTCCCGCTCCAATTGGCGAGGTGGTCGCCCCACTTGACGAAGTCATTGAAGAACCTGTTGAGACTGTTGAGCCTTTGGTGGAGGAAATGAGCGAAGTGCCAGAGCCGGTGATACACGATGAGTTGGCTATTTCGATCGACGAACTCGAGATTTCAGAAGAGGAACCATCGATTTCGATGGATGAACTGGAAATTACCGAGCCTCTCAAGCCGATCGATTTGCCTGGAAGTGAGCCAGAGGCGGTTTTCGCTGACGATAAGATCCACGAATTTGGGTTTGAGCCTCGTGAGCCCGAAACCGCGCCGCTTGAGCCGGCTCCGAAAGATCTGACAACAGAGCTGGGATTTGAACCGGCTGTTGAAGATGGGATAGTCGAAGTGCCTGCTGTTGACGGTGATTCTGAGTCGGGAGACGATTTTGACCAGTTCCTCAGTGGGGTCGATTCGTCAGGCGTTGGTTCCTCGGACGTTAAAGCGACGCTGGATCTCAACGAACTTCCATCTAATGATGGAGACGCGGGCGATCCCATTCATGATATCTTTGCTGAACCTGGGGAAGAGGAGCAGCAGGAACTCCCGAAACCTCGTAAGCCGCTCATTCCGTCCAAGACACCCAAGGTTCCTGAGGCAGAGCTGCCCGAGCCCGAGGGAGATACCGAAAAGATCGCCGCAACCAATGAACTGGACGAGATTTTCGGTGCCGGTTCCGACATTGGCAAGAGCGGAGGTCCCAGCCGGACCACAGTCGTAATGCTTTCTACCCTCGGTGCTGCTGCCATCATCGCTGTCGTGGCGATGGTTCTCATTATCAATGCGCTGGGCGGAATTGACGTGGCGACTCCTGAACCTGACGTTGAGTCTCCTCCGCCAGCAATCGCCAACGGGCCAGAGCCCTTGGCCTCCTCCAACCTCGGTATGACCCCGGGTATTGATTCTCCCAGTGGCAGTGTCCCGACCAGCATCAAACCTCCAGCTCCCCCGACAATAGCGACGGAGTCCCTGGAGCCGCCAGCGACGACAGAGAATCCTGTCGCGACGGTCCCACCGGCACCTTCGGTTGAGAATCCACCGGTGGAGCCAACTCCGGTCAATAATGCTACGGGCGATGCAACCGCGGCTGGTGAAGAAGGTGACGCCCCGGCCATGTCTTTTGATGAGAGGGTTCTAAGTATCGTGAACGGTGATTCTTCTCCGGAAGGGGTTGGAAACGCCGGCTCAACCAGCCTGTCTCCAATGGAAATGGTGAATTCTGCTGCGAGCGAGTTTGTGACAGCCGTTGGCGATAACGCTCCGGGAGTCACTCCTTTGGTCCGTGCGCCTGAAGATCAATCGCCGACATCGATTGCGGAAGAAGCAGCATCTCCCGCGTCAATGAGCGTTTCGAATTACAATCCCGAGGCCAGTTTCCCGGCTCCGACATCTCCAGATGATTTGTTAGGGCGGACTCACGATCTCCTCGATGCCTACCTGCGGGCTCCTGACTGGGAAACCCGAATGAAATACGTCTACCGTGAAGACAGCCTCCGCCCCTCAGTTGAGGAGTATTACCAGAAGTGGCCTTTCAAGCAGTTTGCTACTTTTTCTAAGGCATTGTTCCAGATGGAGCCAAATAAAGAGAATGGTGGTCCTTACTGGGTTTACATGATTTCAAGCAGCGAGAATGATCCTGGCTTCCCGGTGATCATCCGTGAGGAAGACGGGCTTCTCAAGGTTGACTGGGAGGTGTTTTCCGAGTTTCAGGATGAGCGCTTCGTAAAGTTCCTCGCTGGGGATATTCCCAGCCCTCACACTTTGAGGGTTGTAATTAACCGTGTCTCTGATTACTACGGTCTAGATCGCGATGGATTTACCGATCTCGACGACTACTTCGTCTACCAGGTGAAGCCGCCTTACGGAGGTCTCAATGAATTTTCCACCTATGCCTTTGTGAAGAAGGAGAGCCCTATTGCGGCCCGGTTTGAAGAGGTGGTTCCGCTCAACGAAGATCCGCTGGCTGTGATTATAACGATGGAGGAGAAGCCCTTTCCTCATGGAATCAATCACTACGTCATTACTGACTACATCACCGAGGGCTGGTTTCGTTAATCGCTAATGGAGCGGGACATTGAACGCTTCGTACGCTACTTGGCCGTCGAAAAGGGACTGTCGGATAACTACCAGTTGTCAGTACGTCGGGCACTCGATCACTTGGCGCAGTGGCTCGAAAATGAAAGGGGTGTGACGGAACCGGGGCAGGTAACTCTAGACCATCTAACGGCTTATCTGGCCCATCGCCGACTGGACGACCGTGTCGCGAGTTCAAGCCTTCGAGTCAACCTGATTGGCATAAAGATATTCTTCCGCCACCTTGCCGGCAAGGGCAAGGTAAGTGAAGACGTGGCCGAAGGGATCGACTCGCCCAAGGTTGAAAAATATTTGCCTGAGACACTGAACGAGCCATCCGTGAAGAAACTACTCGAAGCGTCCCGCGAGGACAGCCGCCCCCTGGCTCGTCGCGATACTGCCATTCTAGAGCTCCTTTATTCCAGTGGGCTGCGCGTTTCCGAACTCGTTAATGCCCGACTCGAGAACGTCTACCTGGAGGACGGGGCTATTCGGGTAACGGGGAAGGGGAATAAGACGCGCGTGGTTCCCGTAGGCTCCGCGGCATTGGAGGCACTCAACTGCTATCTTGAGGGAGAGCGTCCCTCACTAGTCAGTCGGCAATCGGGAAGCGAGATCTTTCTCTCGAAGTGGGGTAAGAAACTCACCACGACACGCATCTGGCAGATTGTTAAGCAGCGGGCTAAACTCGCCGGAATCGAACAGAATGTTTACCCTCACCTGTTGCGTCATTCCTTTGCGACGCACCTGCTTGGCAATGGTGCCGATTTGCGAGTGATCCAGGAATTGTTGGGTCACGCCGACATTTCAACGACACAGATCTACACCCACGTGGATCAAAAACAGCTTCGTGATGTGCATCGGAAGTTTCACCCGAGAGGGTAGCTACGTGGACCGAGGAGACGCTGGCGTCAGCGCCGGAGCTTAGTCGTCGTCGCGCTTCCACCAGTCGGCGGGTCGCTCCCAAGGATCGAGAGATTCGATCGGTTCTTCGAGAGAGTTGTCTTCCACGAAAAGAGGATTGTCTCTCTCCTTTGCTTCTTCGCGGGAAATTTCCTCGAGCAACGAGTCAATATCGTTAGGAGTTTCATTGCAGCGCTTCTCACGCAAGACGAGAGAGCCAAAGAAAATAGCGATTCCAGCGACAAGGCCGACAACTAGACCAATCAGGAAAAGGGCCATGGCGCTGTCCGCGTTTACCCATTGGCTGGTTCCCATTCCAAAACCAGCATGTGCTTCCCGATTGAGTTGAAGCAATCCGTCGATAGCCATCAGGCCCAGAATGAAGGCGCCGAAAATGAAGGCAAGGCGATTCGCTGAAAATCTCATGGCACAGGAATGTCCGATTCGCAAGTTTGCGAATCATCCTGTGGGACTATATCAAATCTGCAGATTCGAACAACTGTAAATTCCATTTCGAGCAGGGAAAATTCACTTTCTCAACAATGAGAAAGCTCATGGGATTGGGGGATGCGAGCAAGCAAAAGCTCACGTGCGGCCTTTGATCAGCGGGTGTGTCCAGGCTGCTGCCTGATCACTTGCAGGTGCCGCAGCGACCGTAGAATTCGAGCTCGTGCTCAAGATCGGAATAACCGCAGTCTGATGCGATCTGTTCTTCAAGATGTTCAACAGGGCAGGCGATATCCAGAACTTCGATGGAGCCGCAGTCGCGACAGATCAGGTAGTCCTGGTGATGACCTTCGCGAAGGCAGTAGTGAGCAGCACGACTGTGAAAACCAATACGCCTTACGATGCGGTGTTCCTCCAGCTTGGTGATGAGCCGGTAAATAGTGGCCGGATCACAGTCCACATCAAAAATGGGGGAGTCGGCAATTTGATGCAGAGTCAACGGCTGCTTCGCCGATGCCAGCACTTTCAATCCCGAGGTCAATGCCTTGGTTTTCCTGAGGCCGACCGCGCTGCAAGCCGCAAGGAGACCATCAAGACTTGGGACTTTTGTATCGTGGGAGTGGGACATTGAATCTGTCTCTAATGTAAATCGTTAGATTATCTCACGCAAGACAGGATCGGATATCCGCTATTGCTGTTTCTGCCGGTCGCGTGGTATCCATCCTCCCTCATTTGAATATGAAAGCTCCTACTTTTTTGATTTTCGCTGTGGTTTTTCTCGCTTCGTTGGCTTCTCGAGCTGCCGAGCCAATGAATCTTGTCTTTCTGCTGACTGACGACCAGACAACTTATTCGCTGGGATGCTATGGGAATGATGATGTCCAGACGCCTCACATTGATTCGTTGGCGGAGGACGGAATGGCCTTCGATCGTCATTACGACACCACGGCAATCTGTATGGCGAGCCGGGCGACGATCTTCACGGGCCTTTTCGAATATCGGAACGGCTGCAACTTTGAGCACGGGCACCTTTTGAGAGAGCATTGGGACAAGAGTTATCCTCTCCTGCTTCGAAACGCCGGATATCGCACAGCCATTGCCGGCAAGATTGGCATTGAGGTATCAGATAAACCGGACGAAAAAAAGGGCGGCTACCTTCCAGAAGACGATTTCGATGTCTGGGGTGCCGGTCCGGGCCAGACAAGCTACGACACCAAGAAAAACAAATCGATGGCAAAGTATGCCGATGAGTATCCGCACGCGAGTGTTTCATACGGAGCCTTTGGCCGCGATTTTATCAAGGATTCAGCTAAGGGGGACGCGCCGTTCTGTCTCTCGATCAGCTTCAAGGCACCTCACATGCCGGCAACTCCCGATCCGCAATTCGACCATATCTACGAAGGCAAGACCTTTAAGAAACCGGCCAACTATGGTCGCGAGAATGGTGAGCACTTCTCACTGCAGAGCCGGCAGGGACGCCAGTATGAGCGCTTTGAAAGTTGGGGTTACAAAGATAATTACGATCAGGTCATGGCGACCTATCATCAGCAAATCTACGGGGTTGATGTCGCGATCGGGATGATTCGCGAAGCGCTCGAGGAGGCTGGAGTGGCGAACAACACCGCGATCATTTTCACTTCAGACAACGGGTTCCTCTGTGGATCTCACGGTTATGGATCCAAGGTGATTCCCTACGAAGAATCTTCGCGGGCTCCAATGATTATGTATATCCCCGGACATGAGAATTCCGGAAAACGGCTTCGAAGTGGGGCCTTGACCGGGAATACGGATTTCTATCCGACTATGCTCGAACTGGCTGGCCTTGAAATACCCGAAGGCATTGACGGAAAGAGCCTGCTCCCGCTCTATGATAATCCGGCTGCTGAGACGCACACTCAGTTGCCACTCATTAATGTGTGGGGTCCCAAAGCCGTCCAGAGTTTTGGGGTTGTGACCAGGGACTGGAAATACATCTATTGGCCCTACGACGAGAAGGATGGCTTCGAGAAAACCGAGGAAATGTATCACCTTGAGAAGGATCCTCACGAGCTGACCGATCTCGTATCGAATCCTGAGCATCAGGAAAGGCTCAAAGAACTACGTCAGAAATATGACGGTGAGCTCAACGCCTGGAAAGAGAAGGCCGTGCCCTACCATAACTATCAGCCCTACGGCGAGTGGTTTGAGCGGGACGAATGATCTTCCGTTAGTAAACAGTAATCAGTGGTAAACGGAAACCCCGGAGCCCGATTGCTGAACACTGACGTCGACTAGTAAACGTCGCGCTGGTAGCGCTTCTCTTTACGGAGAGCTGAAAGCCAGTCCTTGGCTTGTTTGGCGTCTTTGCCACCGTGCTCCTGCGCGATATCTATGAGCGCCTGGTGGACGTCCTTGGCCATGCGCGAGGCGTCGCCGCAGACGTAGAAATGGGCGCCGCCTTCGAGCTGCTTCCAGATCTCGGCGCCGTGTTCCATGAGACGGTGTTGGACGTAGATCTTCTCCTTCTGGTCGCGGGAGAAAGCGGTCGTGAGTTCCGTCAGGATACCGTCCTCGAGGTAATCAAGCCATTCAAGCTGGTAGAGGAAGTCGTAAGAAAAATGCTGGTCTCCAAAGAAGAGCCAGTTCTTGCCTTTGGCCTCAGTCGCTGCTCGTTCTTCAACAAAGGCGCGGAAGGGAGCAATACCGGTTCCAGGCCCCACCATGATAACGTCGGTGTCACCACTTTCGGGCAGGCGGAAATTGTTGTTGCTGTGGAAGTAGACTCTGACTGTATCACCTACGTTTACCTCGTCAGCGACAAAAGTGGAACAGACACCGACGCGGTCGCGTCCATGACTGTTGTAGCGCACTGCCGCGATTGTGAGGTGAACCTCGTCTTCATGCGCTTTGAGGCTCGATGCGATAGAGTAGAGGCGTGCAGCGAGGGGGCGGAGAATTTCGGTGAAGCTCTCGGGTGTCCATTCCTTGAACGGGTAGGCTTCGATGAGGTCCACGAGTTGGCGGCCCCAAATCCAATCTTTAAAAGTGGCTTTTTCAGCGATGGCGGCTTCGAGATCATTACTGCCAACCACGCCGTTGTATTTCATGGCAATAGCAGCACTCAATGAAGTGATGTCGAAATCGAACTGGAGAGCCTCGGCGAGAGTCTTGTCGCCGAGTTTGGCGTTGGCTTTGAGACCGGTTGCAGCGAGAACAGCATTGACGTCAGCAGCGCGGTTGACCGGGTAGATGCCGAGTGCGTCGCCGGGTTCGTAGGTCAGTCCAGACCCTTCGAGAGAAAGCTCAACGTGGAGCGTCTCTTTGATCGAGCCTGTGCCGTTAAGCACGACTTTTTCAAGTATCTCGGCGTCGTAGGGATTGGCCTTGTCGTAGACAGCGGTCGGAGCGGCAGTCAGGGCAGCTTGAACGTCTGCTGTCACAGCCGCTGAGGGGAGAGCGCCGATAGCCCCGTTCAGCCACTTGTCGAAAGCGGCCTGGAAATCAACATCGCAGTCAACGCGATCAAAGACGCGTTCACCGCCGAGCGCAGCGAGGCGGGAATCGAAGTCTTTACCCATCTTGCAGAAGTGCTCGTAGCTGGTATCGCCCAGGCCACAGACGGAGAACTTCACTCCGTCAAGCTTGGGCATGTCGTCACCCATGAACTCTTCGTAGTAGTCGACGGCAGTGTCAGGTGGATCGCCTTCACCCCAGGTGCTGACGACGACAAGAAGGTTCTCGGCCTTCTTCAGGTCGGCGGGCTTGGAGTCGCCCATGTTGACCACCTTCGTTTTGAAGCCGGCCTTGTCGGCCGTCTTCTGGATAGTGCCGGAAAGTTTTTCAGCGTTACCGGATTCAGAACCGTAAAGAACGGTCAGCGGTGTTTTGGCGCCGCTTGTCATGGGAGCAGCCGCGCCGCCCGTGGCGAAACCGATGCCTGAGTAAAAACCTGCAAGCCAGTTGGCCTGATCCTGAGTGAGCCCTGCGGCTAGGTTCTGCGCTTGGAGCAGCTTCTCGGGAGGCAACGGAGAATTTGAGGAACTCATTGTGAAAGCAATTTAGCTATTAGCTGTTTGGCTGGTTCGCTTGGTTGTGATGAAAAGGTTCGAATGAAGATGGCTCAATGACTAAACGGCTAGCTCAGGCTCTACGAAGTCCTTGTGGAAATCGCGTCCGTTTTCGGTGGCCTTGATGTAGCCGGCGCGAATAGTGAAGTCACCGAAGTGCTCTCCTTCTTCACGGTTCTTGGCGTAGTCCTCGATGATGGGTTTGAGAATCTTGGCGGCATCTGTGCCCTTCACCGACGGAGCGTAGAGCTTGCTGAGACGCTCACCGTGGAAACCGCCACCGAGGTAGAGGTTGTATTTTCCGGGGGCCCGTCCAACAAAACCGATCTCGGAAATGTAAGGGCGGGCGCAACCGTTGGGGCAGCCTGTCATGCGGATTGTGATCGCGTCGTGGCGGAGGCCGACATTTTCGATAATCTCATCAATTTCGGTGATCAGGTCAGGCAGGTAGCGCTGTGATTCCGCGAGAGCGAGGCCGCAGGTCGGCAGGGACACGCAGGCCATCGAGTTGAGGCGCAGGGCGCTTCGCTCGTAGGAGTCGACCATCTTGTGAGCCTCGAGGATATTCTCAATCTCGGCTTTCTTGGCCGGGGAGATGTTCGCAATGATGAGGTTCTGGTTCGCGGTGAGGCGGAAGTCGCCGTCGTGAATCTTGGCGATTTCACGAAGACCGGTCATGAGAGGGTAGTCATCGGTGTCGTAGATGCGACCGTTTTCAATGAACATGGTGTAGTGAAAGTTGCCGCTGTGATCTTCGATCCAGCCGTAGCGGTCACCGTTGTGCTCAAACTTGAAGTCGCGAGGCTCGCCGAGCTTGAAGCCGCAGAGTTTCTCCACTTCTTCACGGAAGGCGTCGATGCCCATGCGCTCAACAGTGTATTTAAGTCGGGCATTCGTGCGGACGTCGCGGTTTCCAAAATCTCGCTGAACGCGGACGACAGCCTCGCCGACAAGGACGGCCTGCTCCGGGGTGCAGAACCCAAGCAGGTCTGCAAGACGGGGGAAGGTTTCTTCATTGCCGTGGGTCATGCCCATACCACCGCCAACGGTGACGTTGTAGCCAACGATCTTATCGTCGCCCTCAAGGATAGCGATGTAGCCAAGGTCGTGAGCATAGATATCGACGTCGTTGCTTGGAGGAACGGCGATAACGGTTTTGAACTTACGAGGCAGGTAGAGTTTTCCGTAGATCGGCTCTTCCTCATCGGCGATGTCATCGATCTTGGGCGGATCGTAAGTGACTTTCACTTTTTCGCCGGTGCCGTCATCAATCCAGATGTCGTGGTAGGCTCCGGTGCGGGGGCTGAGGTGATCGGAAATTTCGGTTGCAAGCTGTAGAACTTTCCCGTGAACCTTGGACTGGTTCGGGTTGGGGTTGCACATCACGTTGCGGTTCACATCCCCGCAGGCGGCGAGGGTGTCGAAGAGAGCCTCATTGATCTCGGCGATGGATTTCTTGAGATTGCTCTTAATCACCCCGTGGAACTGGAAAGCCTGGCGGGTCGTTAGTTTAATCGCTCCGTTGGTGTGCTCCTTGGCAATGCGGTCCATGTCGAGCCACTGCTGGGGAGTCGAAACGCCACCGGGCACGCGCACGCGAATCATGAAGGAGTAGGCGGGCTCCAGCTTCTTCTTGCGGCGTTCCTTGCGAATGTCGCGATCGTCCTGCTGGTAGATTCCGTGGAACTTCGTGAGCTGCTGGTCATCGGCAGACAAAGAACCTGTGCTGGTGTTGGCCAAACCTTCGAGAATAGTTCCGCGAAGGTAATTACTGGTATCCTTGATGCCTTCGTTGGCTGTTTTTCCCACTTTCATGTGTGTTTCCGAGGAGGAAAGGGTAAAGATTTTAAAGTTAAGTCGTTTACTAATGTATTGACAAAGCCCTTTCGCAAGGGGTTTTTGGGAAAAGTTTTAAAGTTGCGTCATTTACTAAGGTATTGTAGAACCTTCAGCGCTACATTACTCCCGATGCGTCTCCCCTTAAAGACAGAATATGCCTGCCAGATGCTCGCGCAACTGGCGTTGACGTATTCTGAAGAAGGGGTTCGTCAGGTGGAGGATCTGGCGGCGGCGGAGAACCTTTCTCCGAACTATTCGGTCCAGATCCTGACGACTCTGCGTCAGGCCGGATTGGTTATTAGTCGCAGGGGGAAGAACGGTGGCTACTTGCTTGCCAAGCACCCTGATGAGATTTCGCTGGCCGACATCGCACTCGCCATGGAGGGCGGATCTGTCATCGAGAGCAGCCTCGGCAATGAAGGCATGTCATCCGGAAACGTCCACGCCGCGTGGGTGCGAGTGAATGAGGCGCTTCTCGAGAATTGCCGCGAAATCAAATTGTCCGAGCTCGTCGCAACAGCTGATGATGACTCAGACTGGATGATTTAGCCCGACTCTTTCGGGTTCTCTTTTTCCATTTCTATATCCTAATTTTTTTACTTCCCTCAATTCCTCGGCGTGTAATCAAACACGAACACCTTGTCGAGGTGGGGTTTCAGGATTTCAACGAAAGCCTTGTGATCAGGGTGAGGGACGTAAGCCTCAAGAGCGGCTTTGTCCGTAAAGGTGAGTAAAAAGCAGTGAGTGAAATCGTCGTTTAATCCCTCAACACTCTCGGAGAATCCCCACTCGATCGCCTTGATACCGTCGATCTTGCTTTTCAGTGCCATGAACTCATCGATGATTTGCTGGATGTCGTTGTCGGTGGCTGACTCCTTGAACTTAAAGAAGACAGCGTGACGAAACATTGACTCTTCGTGGTTGTCGGTTTGGGCTGCGGAGATGGTCATTGCGAATGCAAAAAACAACGCGAGGAAATGAGGGAATTTCATGGGGAAACTCTTTGCGAAACGATCTGATCTGTCGAACATAAAGTCCATTTTTGAAACATGAGTTCTTGGGATACTTACCAGAAATCCATCATTCGATATCCGGAAATTGGATTCACGATCGACACCAGCCGCATGGATGCTCCGGCGGAGTGGTCCTCCGAAATGCAGGAAAAGATTGCCCGCGCTTTCGAGGATCGCGCGGCGATTGAAGCCGGTGAGATCATGAATCCCGATGAAGGCCGTGCGGTAGGGCACTACTGGCTGCGCAACGCTGACCTCGCTCCGGCTGAGGAAGGTCAGTGGATCAAAGAGGTATTCAACGGAGTTCAGACCTTTGCCAAAGAGGTGCTCGATGGTGATATCAAGGCACCGAACGACCGCAATTTCCGTCATGTGCTTCTCGTGGGAATCGGAGGTTCCGCTCTCGGGCCTCAGCTTGTTGGAAAGGCTTTGCTTCCTGCCAACACCCCTGTTGACATTCATTACCTCGACAACACTGATCCCGGCGGAATTGATCTCGTGTTCGAAGAACTTGGGGACGGGCTGGCTGAAACCCTCGTTGTTGTGATTTCAAAATCCGGAGGCACTGCCGAAACCCGCAACGGAATGCTGGAGGCAGAGAAAGCATTCACCGCTCGTGGGCTCGACTTTCCTAAGTATGCCGTTGCCGTGACTGGTGAAGGCAGCAAGCTCGATCAGTATGCTGAGGCCCAGGGTTGGATCACCCGACTACCGATGTCCGACTGGATTGGTGGCAGGACTTCGGTAATGAGCGCTGTCGGATTGCTGCCGGCTGCCTTGCTCGGGCTTGATATTGAACAGTTTCTCGCCGGCGCCGCGGCAATGGATGAAAAGACCCGAGTCGACGATGCTGCCACCAACGCGGCGATGGCTCTGGCCCTGATGTGGCATCACGCTGGGGACGGAGTTGGCAAAAAGGACATGGTGATTCTTCCCTACTGCGACCGCCTCGACCTGATGAGCAAGTACCTCCAGCAGCTCGTAATGGAGTCGCTCGGTAAAGAACTCGACCTGGATGGCAAACGGGTAAACCAGGGCATTGCTGTTTATGGTAACAAGGGCTCGACTGACCAGCACGCTTACGTGCAGCAACTGCGCGATGGGCTTCTTAATTTCTTCGCGACATTCATCGAGGTGCGTTCCACACGCAGCAGCGAATCCATGCAGGTCGATGAGCTGGGTTCGACGACCGGTGACTACCTCCAAGGTTTCCTTCGCGGCACTCGCAAGGCTCTTTACGAAAGCGGAAGACAGTCGATCACGATCACTCTTGATTGGCTCAATGCCTTTTCACTGGGAGCGCTCATTGCCCTCTATGAGCGTGCGGTTTCGTTCTACGCCAGCTTAGTGAACATCAATGCCTACCACCAGCCCGGTGTCGAGGCGGGCAAGAAAGCTGCCGGGGATTTCCTCGACTTGCTTGCCCGGGTGAGGAGTCATCTGGCTGAGACGGGTTCCGGAGGTGTGACGGCTGAATCGATGGCTTCCAATCTGGGTGAGAGCGACGTCGAGGCGGTATACCACTGCCTTAATCACCTCGCTGCTGCGGGAGCCTGTGAGCGAACTGACGGGGAGAATCCGGCGTCGGACAGCTTTGCCTGCTAAGCTCTAAACCTAGCTTCGCCATCAAACGAACTAGGCTTCCTGCTCGCGTGCCGGCCGCACCGGCACGCCGTGGTCGCTGAGGTATTCCTTAACATCGCTGACGGTGTAGTCACCGAAGTGAAAGATACTTGCGGCGAGGACGGCGTCTGCTTTGCCTTGATCTAACACATCAACCATATGGTCGATATTGCCGGCTCCGCCGCTGGCAATGACCGGTATGGGAGTGGCATCGCTGATCGATGCGGTCAGGTCCAGATCGTAACCGGCCTTCGTTCCGTCGGCGTCCATGGAGGTAAGAAGTATTTCTCCAGCGCCCCTTTCGTAAACTTCCGTGGCCCATTCAATCGCATCGCGGCCGGTTGGGGTGCGGCCTCCGTGGGTAAAAACTTCCCATCCATCGGCGGGATCACCGGTCCGCCGCTTGGCGTCGATCGCTACTACGATGCACTGTGTTCCGAAAGCCTTCGAACCTTTAGAGACGAGGTCCGGGTTGTTCACGGCAGCGGTATTGATGCCGACCTTGTCGGCTCCGGCCATGAGCATTTCTCGCATGTCGTCAACAGTGCGAATGCCACCTCCTACGGTAACCGGCATAAAGCAACGCTCAGCAGTTTTGCGAACCACATCGACCATGGTTTTTCGCTCATCGGAAGAGGCGGTGATATCGAGAAAGACAAGTTCGTCAGCTCCCTGGCGATTGTATTCCACCGCGCAATCAACTGGGTCACCGGCGTCACGAAGATTTACAAAATTTGTGCCTTTGACGACTCGGCCGTCTGTGACATCGAGGCAGGGGATGATTCGCTTGGTCAGCATGGCGCCACCATAGCAGGTGGTTTGGAGCTTTCTAGCGGCTTGCCGGGGCCGAACAAAAAAAATTTAAATATTTTCTATAAAAGTTCTGGTAATTAGGAATGATTAATGTTTAGGTTTTCTTAGATAATTTCCACAAATCTTATGGAAGCTGTTTCCCACGCCCCATCCACCCAGTCCGAGCTGTTTTTTGATGACTCTTTTGCGGTCATCCCGCGCAACTGCGATACCGCAGTGGTTTACTGGAATCTGACGAGTGAACGTCAGCCGATGCATTGCAAGTCCCGCTTGTGTTTGCAGATCAACGGGTTGGAGACGGATGCGGAGGAGATGATTATTCTCCATCGCGAGTCAGGACACTTCATTGTCCCGCTCCTGGCTGATGATCGCGAATACACTATCGCGCTCGGCTGGTCTGACGTGAATGGTTTTCGTTCGATCTTCGAGCAATCGGTAAAACTGCCTCAATTTCCCAAAGCGTCTCTTGGCGCCATGAGCAGTTCGCTGAGTTTTCGCGGTGCTCACTTCTGGCCCAAGGGTTACGGAACCTCAGTTAACTGAGCGATTCCGCCCCTAACCTCGAACTGACATTGTGGCCGAGCTTGACCAGGAGAACGCTAAAGTTGATGCGTTTCTCGAATATCTGTCAGTCGAGAAAAATTGCTCTCATCGGACGCTGAGCAATTACGAACACGCCATTAACGTGTTTCGCGACTCTGTTTCGGAGTTTTCCGCCTGGGGCAAACTCGATGCGGACGATTTCCGGGACTATCTCTATGATTGTATGAAGAGCGGCTGGGCGCGCTCAACGATCCGCCTTCATTTTTCAGCGCTTCGCAGTTTCTACAAATTTCTGACACGTCGACAAGGGCTGGCGATGAATCCGTTGCTCGACGTGGAGTTGCCCAAGGCCGAGAAGAAGTTGCCCGTGGTACTGAACCAAGGGCAGGTTAACGAATTGCTGGAAATGCCGTTCAAGGTGGACCAGCCGAAACAGGCAGCTCCCTGGACAGCTCACCGGGATGCTGCCATTCTCGAATTGTTTTACAGTTCGGGCATCCGCCTCGCCGAACTCACCGCTCTGAATGTCGAAGACTTTGACCTGCACAACGAGTGCGTCCGGGTCTTTGGTAAGGGAAACAAGGAACGAATCTGTCCCGTCGGAACGCCGGCGGCGGAAGCCATTCATGCCTATCGCAACAAGGCGCGGGTTATGGAAGGGCCGCTCTTCGTCAGCAAGCTGCGCAAGCGAATGACAAGCCGTGCGATCTCGGATATTTTTAAGAAATACCACGAGCTTTCGAATATCCCGGTGAACATCAGCCCACACAAATTGCGCCACAGCTTTGCGACCCATCTGCTGGATCATGGTGCTGATTTGCGCAGTGTTCAGACATTGTTGGGGCACTCAAGCCTTTCGACAACGCAGATCTATACACATGTGTCGATCGAACGTATGAAGAAGGTTTATCAGAATGCTCACCCACGTGCCTGATTCCCGATGTGAGCCAGCTATTTGAACCCTTCGGAGTTCGGGTTCTGCCTGCACGTCAACCCGGTGGGCGTTTTGACTGGCCGTGGTATCTGCCCTGCCTTTCGGATATGGGACTGCTTGACCCGGCACTTGCTGGATGTGAATTGAAGCGATGCCGAACCAGCCCCCGCCTCACAAATCATCCTGAAGCGGGCACAAACTTCAGGGCTGCGGAATTGATGCAATAGCGTAGTCCGCTCGGAGGAGGGCCATCGGGGAAGACATGACCAAGGTGAGTATTGCCGGTCTTGGAACGCACTTCGATTCGGCTCATGCCGTGACTGGTATCTTCAACCTCAACGATTTCCTCAGGATCAATCACTTCGAAGAAGCTGGGCCATCCCGTTCCGCTGTCGAATTTGGCTTCCGAGGAAAAAAGGGGTTTGCCGGAAATAATGTCCACGTAGATACCAGGCTCCTTGTGATCCCAGTATTCATTGTCGAACGGAGGCTCAGTGCCGCATTGGCAGGCAACTCGGTATTGCGTTTCAGAGAGGCGTTCGCGGAGGTCTTCGTCGGATTCTGACATGGCTTAGTAGGAGAGTAATCCAGTGGCAGGGAGGACTCCAGTTTTTACTTTTCGCGGAACGATCTTATCTCGGGATGCCATTGGTATGAGAGTTCTCAATTTTGCTGCAACTATGATCGCGCTTGGTTTCTCGACACTGGCAGAAGCACAGGACGACTCAGACACCATGGATTCGCGCCCGGTCACAAGGGGAGGGTGGTATCAATTGAGGTGAAGCCCTGCTTTCGAAACTGGGTCGTTCAGGATTCCCTCTATTCTTCTCAGCTAGTTGCCCGTCCGGTGCAGTTGGCCGGGGGAAATCCGTAATATTGCCGTCCGCGTCTCTGTTTTGAATGAGCTTTTCACCGGGAAGGGAAAACACCTGCAAATTCGTTCAAAGAGGATGATTGGCCGAATCGTCACATTACTGTATAATTATTGACCAGACTATGATGGCCCCTGAGGAATTTGGAGAAAAGAAGTCAGTGAACCACACTCCGACAATTGCGCTGACCGTTGCAGCAGTGCTCTTGCTGATCGTGGGCGCTTTGAGTTACCGGGACTACGTTCGCAACAGTCTCGAGAAGGAGTATGCCGAGAAAGAGCGCATGATGATGGCTCGTCATGGTTATGCAGTTCAGCCGGCACCGGGTCAGCAGATTCCTTCGCAGCAGCAGGCGGATGTCCAGTTCCAGAATAATTACGCACCCGCACAACCGGATCCGCAGGGTCAGCAGATGTTGATGCAGCAAAACCAGCTTAACCCCGGTGTGAACGACGCCATGATTGCTCAGCAGGCGGCGAACATGGGGGTCGAGAAATCACTGCCTCAGGCTGTCGATCCGGAGATCCAGTCAATCAGCAGTTCTCTCCAGCAGATTCGTGAGCAGTCCGAGAGGACGGAGCAGCAATACAATAATCTCGTCAGCGGTGTGGATGACAGGTTGAAACAGGAGGTTGACGGAGCCGATGAGCCAATCACTTCGGAGTTGCCGGATTTTCTCAAAGAAGCCGTAGCGGATCCTCCGGGCGGGAACCCCTCTCTGCAGACCAACATGGAGAAGATGCGGGACAAGGTCAGGGCTGCTCCCTCACTGGCGCGGGTCACCGGTTATGACCGAAACTGGGGAATCGTCACTTTCAATGCCGGAGCCGGGCAGGGCGTGAAGAAGGATCAACGGTTTGCTGTTCGCCGTGGTGATATCATTCTCGGTTGGGTCAAGGTCGATGAAGTCCAGGCCACTTCTTCAATTGCCGTTCTGGTCACCCGGAACAAGAACATCGATACGGCTGAGAAGCCGGCGGCCGGGGATGACCTGATCAATTTTGAACTGTTCTGATCTGGGACTGATTTGAGATTGAAGGACAAAGTTATTGTGGTGACCGGTTCCACGACGGGAATCGGGAAGGCCATCGCGAGACGTTGCCTGGAGGAGGGAGCTTCAGTTGTTATTCATGGACTCGAGCCGGATCTGGCGGAGCAGGCATGGATTGATCTTGATCCTGAGCGAAGTCACAGCGAAATGATCGTTGTGGACTTGGCCGATCCCGATGCGCCGTGCTTGATCCGTGAGGTCACCTTGGAGCGATTCGGAAAGATCGACGGTCTTGTCAACAACGCCGCCCGGGTCGGCACGGGAAATATTGTTTCAACGAATCGAGAATCCTTCGACAGCTTTATTGAGGTGAACACGAAGGCTCCGTTTTTCCTTATTCAGGGGCTGCTCGATGACTTGCGGGTGGCTCGTGGTTCCGTTGTAAATATTGGTTCGGTGAATGCTTATTGTGGAGAGCCTGACCTGCTTCCCTATTCAATCTCGAAAGGCGCGCTGATGACCCTGACTCGTAACCTGGGTGATGTGTTGCATCGCGAATACTCTGTCAGGGTCAATCAGGTGAATCCTGGTTGGATTCTGACTGAAAATGAACAGTTAAGAAAGCAGGAGCAGGGGTTGCCGGAGGATTGGCCATCCCGCCTTAGTGATCAGTTCGCGCCCAGCGGCAGAATTTTCAGATCTGAGGAGATCGCCGCAGCGGTAAGCTATTTCCTCAGCGATGAGTCAGGCCCGGTCAGCGGGTCAGTTCTCGACATTGAACAGCATCCCATGATCGGAAGAAATCCTTCCAAAGAGGTCGAAAGGTAGGGCGCTTAGGCGTCTTGTTTGACGGCCTCACCGATGAGTAACTGTTGGAGCGTGTGCTTCAATGTTTTCGCCTCGTAAGGCTTTTGAAGGAAAGCAATTTGCTCCTCGTCACCGAGGCCGTGGTCTTCCGGGCGTTCGTCGTAGCCGCTGGTGAGAAGAATGCCGAGTTCGGGACGGGTGGAATGAAGTTCCCGAGCAAGATCCCAACCGGAGACACCTTCTGGCATGACGATATCAGTGACGACGAGGGAGACTTTTTCGGAGATTTCAGGCCAGAGATCCAGAGCTTGGCGACCGGATTTTGCTTCAATGACTTCGCTCCCCAACATCTCTAAAAGTTTGCGGACCAGCTTACGGACTCCATTCTCGTCCTCGACCAGCAGAATCGTAATTCCCTTAAGACTTTCCTCGTCTTTCGTATCCTTCTTTTCAGGGAGGGGTGCGGTGATGCGACCCACAACCATCGGTAGGTAAATCTCAAAAGTGGTGCCGGCGCCGACTTCACTTGAAACATCAACCTGTCCTCCGTGTTCACGGATGATCGCTGCAACATTGGCAAGGCCGAGGCCCGTGCCTTTCTCTTTTTCTTTTGTGGTGAAGAAGGGGTCGAAAATTTTCGGCAGTTTCTCAGGAGGGATTCCTGATCCGTTATCGCGAATCGATAGGCAGGCATAGTCACCGGGCCCAATGCTGCCGTCTTCGGCATTACGAGAACGAAGGGAAGTTTCGATCGTAATTCTTCCTCCATCCGGCATGGCATCCCTGGCATTCAAGATGAGGTTCATTATGACCTGCCCCAGCATTGATCGATCCGCTTTGATTTGGTCGAGTCCCGCACCTAGTTTGATATCGAGATTAATCGTCTCTTCGACCATGCGGCGCATCATCTTGACGAACTCACCGACGACCTGGTTGAGTTCGCATGTTTCGAGGTTCACGCACTGCTGACGGCTGAAAAGTAAAAGTTGCTTCGAAAGTTCAACGGCTTGGAGAGAAGCACTGCGAATCAGCCCAAGGGATTCCATCGCTTTCTCGTTGTCGGCGTCCTCGACAACCCTTTCGAGCAGAGATGTGTGTCCCTGGATCACTGTGAGAAGGTTGTTAAAGTCGTGCGCTATTCCCGTAGCAAGGCGACCGACGCTGGCTAACTTTTGAGACTGGCGCAGCATGCTTTCAATCTCCTCGCGAGAAGCTAGCTCGCGTTCGAAGTCGACCTGCGTGGCTACGAGCGAAGCAACGAGGCTGACAATCGTCTCGAATGAAGGGTCGTCTGCCAGGTCTTTATCGTGGAATCCAACGGCGAGAGCGGCGATCGGTTTTCCTGTGCGGTCACAAAGAATCCGTCCGTGGAGATGGCGGAATGCGAGGAACGTCCTGTCCATCGCTTCGTCGAACCTCTCTTTCTTTGGGATCGCTTGCGAAAGCAATTCGTTGGAGAGCAGGTAATCGGTGATCTCAACTGCGGGACACTGGGTGCTACAGGCACTGGAGAGTGACTGAGCCAAAACGCGCTTCGGACTTTCGCCGGCGACCAGTTCAACGAGAAGAAAGGCTTCCGCATCGAGAGCATTCCGGACCTGATTGACGAAAGATTGCCATCCTGCCCGATTGGTCCACTTTTCGGCGATCTCAACGATCTTGTCTGCTTTTTCCAAAGCCCCGACTCCAGTGCGTGGGGGAGAAAGGCACTCGTTATCCATTTCTTCCGATGAGAGTACGAGACCGTCATCTCCGGAGGAAACAGGGGAACGATTGAGCTTAGTTGTGGGGCGATTACTCAAGATGAGCCAATGTCTAATAATTATTACAATTATAACATTTTACAATTTCTGTGCAAGGGTGGAAATATTTTCTTCCATTCATTCCACTGATAATCAGGGATTTACGGAAAATTTCCGCAATCGTCCCTAGAACAAAAAAGCCGGGGAAGGAGCTCCCCGGCCATGATTTATGAAGATTTACTGAAGAAGTAAACCGGGATTACTGGCCACCGAGGCCCGGAATCCCCTGAAGATCCAGTCCCGGAGGCAATCCCTGCGGCGCTCCCGGAGCTCCTGGCGCGGCGCCGGCGTCGGCGTTCTCGGAGACCATCAAATCAGATCGGGGCTTGGAAATGTTGTCGATCAGGTAACTTCGAACAAGGTAGGTGTTGCCCTCGAGCTTCTTCTCATTGGCGAGTTTAGTCTTCAACTCATTGAGGTTGTCCTGGAATTCCTTGTCGAGGCGCACCTTGTCCTCGTCGCCTTCATCTTCGCCGGCTTCGCGTTTCTCGTTAAGCTTCGCGGAGACCTTGATCGAAATCGGGACCTGGTTGATCTCATTCTTTTCGCCCGTTGTGATGTGGTAGTTAAATCCGTCGAAGGTGGAGATTTTGAATGTGGCTTCTGCCGCCTTGTTCTCATCGGAACCGGCATCTGCCTTGGATAGCACATCCTCCATCGCTGGATTGGAAAAGGCACCCTTCATGTTGGTGACCTTGGCCTGATCCAGAACTTCACCTTCTTTGGCGGCAACAAGGGTGTAGTCGCCATCAGGATCGTCGCGAGTCAGCTTCCAGTCATTTTCCTTTTCTCCGGTGATGATCTCGATGGTTTTGATGCGCGCTACCTTGAAGAAGCTCTTGTCGATCCAGTCCGAGGCATCGGTGGTGGCATCGGTGAAGGTCTGAGCAACGAGAAAGACAGCATTGCTGCCACCCGTTTTCACATAGCGGCCGGCATCACTCATGGCGGTGCCGCCGCCCATGGGATTGGGCCGATTTTCCGACTTCTCGTAGACTTTGCCGAGCCAGAGAGTTGCGAGACTTTCGCCGGATGCGTCTTTGAAGGTGAGGATCGTGGCAGCTTCCTCGTCGTCTGTCGCTTCCGCAGGATCTACCAGGCTGACCCGACCAAACTGGGCGCGGCCAATGGTGACGGGTTGGACGGCCTCCAGTGCCCAAATGCCTCGGAGCAACTTGATGATAGGTTCGGCGTCAGCCGGATAGCTGTCACGCTCAGCAACTTCCCAGGTAGCTGCACCTTTGGAGAGCGTCAGGCCCGAGTCTTTTCTCTGGATGTGCACGGTAGCAACATCATTGAGAGGGAAATCGCCGAATACTTTCTTCTTGGAGGTGGATGATTCGACTTCTGACACGCCACCGGAGTTGGTGAAGTGAAGGATGGATGCCACCCCGCCGGTTACGGCCAGGGCGATCACTAGACGAATGAGTGTTTTGGTTCCCATAGTGCTTGAGCGAATGTGGATGTTTTCAGTTCGTTCGGTGGATTAACGGGCCGCGACTTTTGCCCGGCGGAAGATCGCCAGACTAATACCAAAGGCGATGATGAGGATGGGCATTAACAGGGTGTTACCGAATTTGTAAGTCGCCAGTTTGCGGCGGAACTCGCGGGTCACTTCTTTCTGGAGGTCCCGCTCCTTTTTGCGGAATTCAGCTTCCTGTTCCTGAAGGGTTTTCATTTCTGTCTGCACCTCGGGTGAGAGAAGTGCCTCGTCGAGATTGTCAGGAGTTTGTGAAAGGATGACCCCGAGGCGGGAAGCAACTTCTTCGCGCTGGGCGGCGAAGCTGGCCAGTGCGTCGGCATACTTCTGTTCAGCCTCACGATACCATTCGCTTTGACGGGTAAACGGGCGACGGATCGAAGCTCGGCTGCGGACATTAATGAGATCGGGATCGCCGGAAAGCTGCTCGACTGCGTTCTGGACCAGAACGAGGTTTTCGTTGAGCAGTTCCGGGATGACAATGCCGAGTCCCGGGACCTGGTTTCTACGAACCACATTGGCATCATAGATGAAATCGGCGTCCGCAATGAGAACGACCCGTCCCGGAGCGATGGACTCCTTAAGAGCTTCAGGAACTGGTTCCTCCTTCGATTCTTCGGCAGCCTCTTCGTCTTCCTCACTGGCAGTTTCATTCGCCGGAGGTGCAGCGGGATCGCCGTCCGGAAATGCGGTCGGAAAGTTGCCGCTGAGGCGGGTGACGAGGGCGCGCGGAGTGCCATGAGCCTCGAAGTTTTCGCGAATGCGATCGCCGCCGCCTTCCTGAGTTGGATCGGCATCAAAGGAACCGACGAGTTGGTTGTTCTTTGAGGACAAAAGCAGGTTGTCGACTTCGATACCTTCCGGTGCGTTCACTTCAAAGGCTCCCGGAGTCAGCATGTTGAGGTGATTCAACATCTGCGTCATCGGATCGTTCAGGCCGGGATCGTCACCGCTTCCGAGTGCACTGCGATCGAGTGTCAGGAAAGTGGGTGAGAAGTTACCGCGACGAATAATTTCAGAGCCAAAATCCAGATCGGCGAGCACGCGGGTTGAATCATAGTTGACGCCCCACGCACGAAATAACTCCGCGAGGTTGGATGTTGGATTCGGGCCTCCCTGGGGAGGCATGCCCGGCATTTGCGGCTGCCCCTGAGCGAGGGCGCGGGCGTAGAAGAAGTTCGGATCAACGAAGGCAAGCACGTTGCCGCCTTTGAGAAGATACTGGTCGATGGCGAACTGACCTTCGACGCTGATGTCGTGCGGGTGCAGGACGATCAAAGTAGTGATGTCTTCCGCGACCTCCTTGGCAGAGACAGGAAGGAACTCAACTTCGTAATCCCGACTGAGTTGTTCGTAGAACATCCACGCTGTCTGAGGCGGAGCCTGAAAGTTGCCGGAGAAGCCCCCGGAAACAGAGAGGCTGGTCATGATGCCAACCTTTTTATTTTTCCCTCCATGAACGTTGGAGATGGCGCGAATGAGATCGTATTCGAGGGTCGTCTCAGGGCGGCCCGGGATGAAGGGGATCGTCTCCTTGGAATCAATGCACTCGATGGCGAGTCCGAAGAAAAGCTCGTAGTTGGTTTCCCCGGAGACTCCGGCCTGAAGGCCATCAAGCAGGGCGGCGTCTTCCGCATCGGTGTTGGGCTCTGGATTGAGTTTCTCGACCTTCAGCATGCGCACCTTCTGCTTTTCGAATTCGCCAGCTTCGTTGACGAGTTCGAGTTCGCGTGTTGGAGCTGCGTGTGAGAGTTCTCGAAGCAGGTCCTCAACCCGTCGGGCGCGGGCGCGTTCACTGGGTCCCATGACCTTGTTATCGTCGGTCACGTAGTAGCGAATCGTGACCGGCGTCTCGAGTTCCTGGAGGATGTTCTTGGTTCCCTCGGAGAGGGTGTAAGTCTTGTATTCTGTCAGGTCGAATCGCCAGCCAAAGGCGCCGATCAGGATATTAATCAGGACGGCAATGGCGAAGACCACGAGCAGCGAAGTCAGAGCAACGGCACTGCGGCTCTTCTGGTGGGATGTGGAAGGTGTGTCACTCATGAAAGTATCGGTCGTGAATGAAAAAAGGGTGAAAGTTAGGCGCGCTTGAGACGGATCACGACGGAGGTCGCAAACAGGCAGAACGCGATAAAGGTGATGAAGAAAGCCAGATCCCGGAAGCCAAGAACGCCCTTGGCCAGTTCCGTAAAGTGAGGCATCACGCCGAGCACGTTGGCCAGCTTGATGAGGGGCCAGAGAATAAGCCAGCCGCCTTTCATATTGGTGAGGAACTCACTGATTTGGGGGAGGCCGCTGAGCCAGAGCATCATGCAGAGGGCCACCGAAACAAGCAGTGCGACAAGTTGGCTGCGAGTCATAGCCGAGACCACGGAGGTTACCGCCAGGAAGCAAAGGGCCACCAGGTAGGTTGAGACAAAGCCGGCCATAATGACGCCGTTATCCGGATCACCGAGGTAGTTGATGGTCCAGACGATGGGGAACGAAAGCACGAGCATGCCGAAGATCACGACGGCTGCGGCGAGAAATTTCCCGAGAATAGCGTGCCACGGAGCGAGTGGCATAGTCAGGATCAGCTCCATGGTTCCAAGGCGTTGTTCCTCCGACCACAGGCGCATACCGACCGCAGGGGCGATCAGAACAAGATACCAGGGGAGGTATTGAAAGTAGGGAAGGAAAAGATCCGCTTCGCCCCCTTCGAGAACTCCGGTGAAGAAGAAGGATAGAGCGTTGGAGATTCCGAGAAACACGACAAAAAGCACATAGGCGATCGGTGATGTGAAATAGCTCGTAAGCTCGCGCTTGAAGATAGTGCGCACTTCGCGGGGAAGGGCAAACTTGACGATGGCGATGAAGATCGCCGCAACGACTGCCGTCGGAATCGCAAAGTCGGTCAAAAGAGTGATAAAAGCATCCATGATGTTTTAAGTAATGGAATCGAACCCGGGTCGATCAGTCGTCAGAGTCGGTTTTAGTGATTTCGCGGAAGAGTTCGTCGAGGCGACCTTCTTCGACATGCAGCTCTTCAACGCTGAGTCCCTTGTCCTGACAGAGGCCGGACACCTGCTTGCCGAGCTCGCCCCCTTTGCCCTTGGTGGGCAGAATGCGGACTTCGATGCCGTCGTCGTCGGAGCTGATGACTTTGACTTCGCGTGACGCGCTCAGTTTTTCCAGTTCCGCCTGAATACCCGAACCTGCGAGACCGGAGGCTTTGAGGCGAACGGAGCCGGCATTGGAAGACCTGGCTTTGAGCTCGTCCGGAGTGCCGTCAGCGATCACTTTTCCACGGTCGATGATAATGGCTCGGGTGCAGGCGGCTTCCACCTCCTCGAGGATGTGGGTGGAGAAGAGGATGGCCTTGTCCTCACCCATGCGGCTGATGAGCTGTCGGACTTCGTGTTTCTGGTTCGGATCCAGACCGTCGGTAGGTTCGTCAAGGATGAGAATTTCCGGGTCGTGGATGATGGACTGAGCAAAACAGGTCCGGTGACGGTAACCTTTGGAAAGGGTATCCACGCTCTGGTGGCGAACCGGCTCCAGAAAAGTCGTTTCGATGGCCCTGTCGACAGCAGCGTCGAGTTCTCCGGCAGGGATGCCTCTCATTTCGCCGGCGAAGCGAAGGAAGCCCTCCACGGTCATATCCGAGTAGAGTGGGGCGGCCTCTGGAAGATATCCGATCTTGGCTTTCGCGGCGATCTCACTGTCTTCAATATCAGCTCCGTCGATGCTGACTTTACCGTGGGTTGGCGGAATATAGCCGGTAACCATTCGCATGGTAGTTGACTTGCCGGCTCCGTTGGGGCCGAGAAATCCGAGGACTTCTCCTTTCTTCACCGTGAAGGAAACGCCGTCCACGGCGACCTTGCTTCCGAAATGCTTGTGCAGATCTTCGACTTCTATCATCGCTGATTAGCAGGTTAATGTTTGGGGTTAAGCGAAGGGTCTCCGCTGATTTGTTTGAAAAAATACCGAATCTTTCAGAGTTTAATGAAACTCTGGATTCGATGGGGGATTTGCCCATTGTATTTCCCCCCAGAACGATTAATCGCAAGGAAAAAGTTTACATAGTAAATCCCGTATTTGTGACCACAATTCTCCCTATCCCTATGAAGTTGATCAGCTGGAACGTGAACGGCATTCGCGCCGTCTTGAAAAAGAACTTCCTCGAGTTTCTTGAGGAGCACCAGCCGGACGTGCTGTTACTGCAGGAAGTGAAGGCTGAACGGGAGCAGGTGGATGAAGATTTCGAAGGTGCGGGCTGGGAAGTTTACTGGAATCCGGCGGTGAAGAAGGGGTATTCCGGAGTGGCCGCCCTGAGCCGCACGCCCGTGATTTCTGCGACCAACGGTATCGGAATCGAGGAGCATGATCAGGAGGGTCGGGTCATTACCCTGGAATATGACGCCTTCTACGTCGTGGGGGTCTACACGCCGAACGCCCAGAATGAACTCAGGCGCCTCGACTATCGAATGAAGTGGAATGCCGACTTTCTCGCCTACGTTAAAGAACTCGAGAAAAAGAAGCCGGTTATTTTTGCCGGCGACCTCAATGTGTCCCACGCCGAGATTGACCTGGCCCGACCCAAGGCGAATCGAAAGAATGCCGGGTTCTCCGATGAAGAGCGCGCCGGGTTTGATGACATTCTTGCGGCCGGCTTCGTCGATACCTTTCGCCACTTTCATCCCGATGAGCCGGATCACTATTCGTGGTGGAGTTACCGGGGAGGTGCCCGGGCCAAGAACGTGGGGTGGCGACTGGATTACTTCTGCGTGACTGACAGCCTGATGGGCCAGGTGAAGTCAGCGAAGATCCTGAGTGATGTGATGGGATCGGATCACTGTCCTGTGTTGTTGGAGATCGGCTAGGACTGCTCCGACAACCACGCCCGAAATTTTTCCAGCGCTCGACCGCGGTGGCTCATGCCGTTTTTGACTTCTTCGGGCAACACCCCGAACGAATCTTCATAGCCTTCGGGAATGAAAAGGGGATCGTAGCCGAAGCCGCCTTCTCCGGTCATGCTGTCAGCGATGCGTCCTTCGACAGCTCCATCGAATACAGCGAGCACCTCTCCGCCCCTGGCGACGGTGATGACGCAGCGGAAGCGTGCGCTCCTTTCTTTTCCTTCGTGCTCCGGTTTTCCCAGTTCCTCCATTAACTTGTCGCGATTGGTGGCGTCGGTTGCGTTCGCGCCCGAGTAGCGGGCGGAGTAAATTCCGGGCGCTCCATTGAGGGCGTCGACTTCAAGCCCGGAGTCATCGGCAATGACGAAGGCATCCGGCAAAGCAATGCTGGCGGCGAGAGCTTTGATGGCCGAATTCTCGGCAAACGTGGAGCCGTTTTCCTCGGGCTCCTCCATGTCGATAAGAGTGGTCAGATCCGCCACGTCATCAAAGAAGTCAGATAGCATGGCGCGGAACTCGACTGTCTTGTGGGCGTTGTGGGTGGCGACGAGGAGCTTGGGCATGGGGGAGTTTTGAGTTTCCGATGAGAAGTTTCAAGAGGAGAAGCGATCGGGCTGTGTTACGTTCGCGAGATGGTTCAAGCTCCTTCCATTGCCAGCACCGAATTACTCGCTCCGGCGGGCAACTGGGAGTGTGCCCGCGCAGCAGTGGCTAACGGTGCCGACGCGATCTATTTCGGGATGCCGCAGTTCAACGCGCGGATCCGGGCCGATAACTTCACGCCTGACGAATTGCCGGAGCTGATGGATTTTCTCCATGACCACGGCGTCCGCGGATTTGTGGCATTCAACACCCTGATTTTTCCCTCGGAGCTCGAGGCGGCGGCGAATCAACTTCACGTGCTAAGCAAGGCAGGGGTCGACGCCATCATTGTCCAGGACCTCGGACTGGCAACGATGGCGCGAGCCATGGTGCCGGATCTGCATGTGCATGCGTCGACCCAGATGACGATCACCTCGCCGGAAGCACTGGCCTTTGCGGACGAATTATTCGAACTCGATCGTGCCGTGATCGCCCGGGAAAACTCACTTAAAGAGATCCGACTGTTTCATGCCACGGAACCCGGGGCGACTGAGCTGGAGACCTTCGTCCATGGAGCCCTTTGCGTCGCTTATTCGGGGCAGTGCCTGACCAGTGAATCGCTCGGGCAGCGGAGTGCCAACCGTGGTGAGTGTGCCCAGGCCTGCCGGATGCCGTATGAGTTGGTCGTCGACGGAGTGACCCGGGATATGGGCGATAAGAAATACCTGCTTTCTCCACAGGATCTCGCCGGGATTGACGAGGTGCCGGAGTTGATTCGTCTCGGCGTGGTCAGTTTTAAAATCGAAGGCCGATTGAAGACGCCCGAATATGTCGCGGCGGTGACACGGGCTTATCGTCACGCCATTGATGCAACTCTGTCAGGGCATGACCAAGTCGCAGGAGATGAGCAACGATACGAACTTGAGATGGCATTCTCGCGTGGGCTCTCGTCCGGTTGGCTCAATGGGATCAACAATAAGAAGTTGGTTCACGCCCGGTTCGGCAAAAAACGGGGAGCGTTTGTTGGTAAGGTGAAACAGGTGGGCAAGGACTGGGTTGAGGTAGACGGAGAACCGGGCGTAAAGAATGGCGATGGAATTGTCTTCGATACCGGTGGCAACACGGAACACGAGCAGGGAAGTCGAGTCTTTGAAGTGAAAGGGTCCCGGCTTCTGCTGAAGCGTGGCAAGGTGGACACGAGAAAACTGAAGCCCGGCGATCGTATCTGGAAGACCGATGATCCTGCCCTGAATTCCGAGCTGCAGAGCACTTGGAAGCGCGAAGCGCTCCCGTCGCGTAAGGTGGAGGTGCGGTGGTCTGTCGTCGGTCGGGTGGGTGAGCCGTTGCGATTGGTCGATCAGCAGTTTAATGTTGAGGTGGCTTCGTCTGGGCCGATGGAGCAGGCGCAGAACCGTCCGCTCTCGCGAGAGGTGCTCGAGAATCAAATCAGCCGTCTCGGGAACACGGTTTATGAGTTGAGTGATCTGTCCGTTGATCTGGATGGTGAGTGCATGCTTCCCATGAGCGAGCTCAACCGGATGCGCCGTGCGCTCGTTGAAAAGCTGGATGTCTCTCGAAATGAACCGTTCCGGAATCGTCGCGTCACCAGTGTGACCGTGAAAGAGATGTTGCCGACGCGGAGTGAGGTGGAGGCGGGAAACTGTGAGTTACGCGTGCTGTGTCGAACTGAGAAGCAAGTCGATGTGGCAATTGAGTCGGGTGTCGAAACGGTATACGTCGACCTTGAAGACGTGAGGCGGTATCGCGATCTCGTCGCGAAGGTGAGAAGTGAAAGCCCGGAGACGAAGCTCTTCCTCGCCACACCGCGGATTCAAAAAGCCGGGGAGAGCGGTCTCTTTCGCTTGGTGGAGAGAGCGAAGCCCGATGGCGTGCTGGTGCGCAACCTGGGTGGAGTGCGCCACTTCCGAAAACATCCCGACTTGAAGATGGTGGGGGACTTTTCGCTGAACGTGGCGAATCCCATAAGCGCGCAGCGCTTGATGGCTCAACATTTTGAAAATCTGACCGTGTCCTACGATCTCAATATCGAGCAGGTCATGGATTTGTTGAAACTTGCACCGCCGGACTGGTTTGAACTGACCCTTCACCAGCACATGCCCATGTTTCACATGGAGCACTGCGTTTTCTGCACCTTCCTGTCGGAGGGGACCGATTTCACTAATTGCGGTCGTCCCTGTGATAACTACGAAGTGCAATTGCGCGACCGGGTTGGTCAGTTGCATCCGCTCAGCGCTGACGTGGGCTGTCGCAATACCTTATTCAACGGACGCGCTCAATCCGGTGCCCGTTTTTTTGAGCCGTTGCGGGAAGCTGGTTTGAGGAACTACCGAATCGAATTATTGAGGGAGGATGTCGGTGAATCCCGAGACATAATTCGAGTCTACCAACGACTGGTGAATGGTGACGACGTTGGCGGGGGTCTTTGGGCGCGACTTCAGGTAGATTCAAGGCTCGGTGTGGTTGAAGGAACTCTTGATGCGCGTTAAAAAAATGGCGTGACTATCACGCGCCGGCCTTTTGAATTCTCCGCGATCTCTGCCAACTGGAAATTTCGGCTTTGACTGCTAGCTGCGCGCCGCATCAATAAACGCGCGAACCAATGCCAAGTCTTTGACCCCCGGTTCCGATTCAACGCCGCTGGCGGCATCGACCCCGTCGGGACGCACTTGCTTTACGGCTGCGGCGACATTGTCGGGAACAAGGCCTCCGGCGAGGATAATTTGTCGATCGGGCCATTGCTGCACCGCTCGGGCTCCCAGAGTCCAGTCCATGGTCTCGCCACTGCCGCCGTATTCCGTCGGCGCGTAGGCATCGAGAAGCAGCGTGGTTCCGGGATAGGCCCCGGCAGCGTTGAGCATGGTCGCGTCTTTCACCCCCATGGCGCGAAAGACGGGCAAACCCTGTTGGATCAGGGACTCAACCCGGTCGGATGTTTCGTCTCCGTGGAGTTGAATCCAGTCGATGCCGCCAGAGTCTGCGATGCGATTTAACTCTTCGTCGCTGGCATTGACGGTTACCGCGACGCGCGGGACAGCATCACTGATTTCCCGAAGCCAGGGCAGAGCTTCGTCGAGTGCGATGAAGCGCTTTGACTTGGGATAGAAATTGATGCCAAGAGCGTCGGCCCCGGCATCGATGATATCCGCAGCCTGTTGACCGGTGCGGATGCCGCAAATTTTGACCGCAACGCGACCCGGGCTCGCGGAGAACACGGGTCGGTCGCTCATGGTCAAAAAGGTTACAGTTTAGCAAGAGAGTTATCGAGCGCGTCGAGCAGGCCCGCAATGGTCTCCTCGGTCTCGTCTCCCATATTGGACAGACGGAAGGTCTTGCCCTTGATTTTGCCGTAGCCGCCATCGAGCTGTTTTTTGTGATCTTCGCGCATGATCTGGACCAGCCTGGCCACGTCGATGTCCTTGTTGTTCTTCACCGCGGTGAGCGATTTGGAGCGGAAACCTTCAGGGGCGAATAATTCGAAGCCGTTGGCAACAACCCACTCGGCCACGGTTTTGTTAAGCTTCTCGTGGCGGGCGAAACGGTTTTCGAGGCCTTCTTCGAAGATAACGTCGAGCTGGTGGCGCAGTCCGTAGATGGCGGAAATGCACGGCGTGCTCGGGGTCATGGACTTCTCCTGGTTCTTCTTGAACTCGTGAAAGTCGAAATAGTAGCCGCGGTCTTCGATGGTGGCGGCACGCTCGAAAGCAGCGTCTGAAACAGTGAAGATGCCAAGTCCGGGAGGCAGGGCGAGGGCCTTCTGGCTGCCGGTAAGCAGCACGTCGATGCCGAGCTTGTCGAACTCGATCGGAACAACGGAGAAACTGGAGACCGTATCGGTCACGAGAAGTACGTCGTCGTATTTGTTGACGACGGCAGCGACTTTCTCGAGCGGGTTCATCACGCCGGTGGAGGTCTCGTTGTGAATGAAAGTCACGACGTCGAATTCGCCGGTGGCGAGCTTGGCATCGACGTCGGCGGGATCGACCGGAACACCCCATTCATATTGAAGCGCTTCGGCGTCTTTGCCGCAGCGGCGAGCCACGTCGACCCACTTGTCGGAGAAAGCACCGGAACAACAACAGAGCACTTTCTTCGCGGCGAGGTTGCGGAGGGCGCCTTCCATGACACCCCAGGCGGAAGAGGTGGAGAGGAAGACGGGCTGCTTGGTCCCCATCATTTCCTGGAGGCGAGGATGGATGTCATCGTAGAGGGCTACAAAGTCCTTGGAGCGGTGCCCGATCATCGGGGTCGCCATGGCTTCGTAGGTTCCCTGGGAAATCTCCACAGGGCCCGGGATGTGCAGTCTGATGTGATCGCTCATAGTTGGCGCAATAAGGACGAGCTTGGCGAAATCACAATCCGAAAATCGCCTGTGCTCCGGATATTACGACGCATTCTTTCCCGGAGATTCAGGGAGCTCAAAGGGAGGTTGGTTGGCACGCCGCCGGATCCAGTTGACGGTTTTATTGAGTGGGCCGAAGCAGACTAGACGAATCTCGAGGCGACGCTTACCCGGGAAGTCAATCAGGAGCAGGCCGATCACCATGGTGAGCAGCCCTTGACCGGGAGTCACCAACATAATGATGCCGCCGATGACGAGGATGCCTCCGATGAGATTCTTGAGGATGAGAAAGAGGATACGCAGAACCGGGTGTTCGTCGCGGATGGCCTCTGCTCCTTCGCTGTTTTCGAGGAAGTAGTCGCTGGGCAGTCGGCGAATGATCACGGGCACCGCAATGGCGCTGATGATCAAGGTGACCAGAGACAGGCTCCCTATCCAGGCAAAGAGTGTGTCATGCTGCTTGATCCACTCCCAGCCGTTGGACCACGTTTCTAGAAACCACTCCATTAGCTACGGTGGGGCGCAGCGGCGAGAGGATCAATCGAAATCCCGTGAACGGGGCTCGCGGTGCGAGGTACTTTCGCTGGTTGGGGAGGTCACGAACGGACCGCCGGCAAGCGGGGCCTTTTCGGTGAAGGCGACCTCAGGCAATTCGGTCGGGCGTCCGGCAAGGGGGAAGTCTTTGCGCAGCGGGTGATAGGGGTAACCCTCCCACATGAGAATGCGACGGTGATCGGCGAGCCCGTTGAACTCAATTCCCATCATGTCGTAGACTTCGCGCTCGTGCCAGCCGGCAGTCTTCCAGATGTTGGTGACGGAGTCGACTTTCTCGTCTTCGGCGACCTTAAACTTGAGGCGGAGATGGCGGTTGGCTCCGTTGCCGAGGGCGTAGAGCTCATAAACCATTTCGAAGCGGGGTTCTTCGCCGAGGAAGTCGATGCTGCTGATGTCGACGAGGTAGTCGAAACCGAGGCTGTCGCAGCAATACTTGAGGATGTCGTGGGCCTTGGCCTTTTCAACGATCACAGTGTCTTCGCCGCGAAACTCGATCACGTCGAGGATGGCTTCGCCGAATTTTTCCTTAATGGAGGAAAGCGTGGTGCTCATGCTTCGTTTCGATGGCTTGAATTACGCGTCAGCTGCTTCGAGGGTGCGGGCGCTGTCGGCCTGGAAGTGGGCCTTGGCGGACTCTTCTTCGGTCACTTTCTGTTGCAGCTTCATGAGGCCTTCGAGAAGAGCCTCGGGGCGCGGAGGACAGCCGGAAACGTAAACGTCGACCGGAATGAGATTGTCGATGCCCTGGAGGGTCGCGTAGCTGCGATACATGCCGCCAGAGGAGGCGCAGGCGCCCATCGCGATGCACCACTTGGGTTCGGGCATCTGGTCCCAGATCCGCTTCACGGCGAGGGCCATTTTGTAGGTGACCGTGCCAGCAACGATCATGACGTCGGCCTGGCGGGGCGAAAATCGCATCACCTCAGCGCCAAAGCGCGCGATATCGAAACGGGAGGCACCGGATGCCATCAGCTCAATCCCGCAGCAGGCCAGTCCCATGGGCATGGGCCAAAGCGAGTTGGAGCGCATCCAGTTGATGGCGGCGTCCGCCTTGGTGAAAATGACGTTGCCCTCGATCTTGGAGTCGTAGGCGGCGTGTTGCGTATTTTCTTCAGACATTGGGGAAAGGCAGGAATTCAAAAGAGGTTACGTCCGCCAGAGCCCCGGGCAAACACTTTGTGAAAAATTTCACAAGCTCAACTTTCGATGCAGAAAGGGTTTACGAGCCCAAGTATGTCGAGGACGGGGCTTGCCAGAGGGAACGGGGCGAGTTTAGCTTTTGGCCATGAAAATCCCTGCCCGCATCTTCCTTCTCTTGATCTTGTTTGCCGTGCCCGTCATGGCGGACGATAAAAAGGCGGCTGAAGAGGGCAAAAGAGACGTTGCAGGCGAAGAAGCTGGTGCCCCAGAAGAGGAAACCTCTGAAACAAAGCACACGGGCACTTTCGGAGGAAAAGAGCTCTCCTACACCGTCACGGCGGGGACCATGACGGTATCAAAGAAAGAAAAGGATCCGGCGGCCTCGATGTTCTATGTGTCCTATGTGAAGGACGGGGTAAAGGACCCAGCCGACCGCCCGATCGTGTATTGCTTCAACGGCGGGCCCGGTTCCTCGGCGGTGTGGCTTCACTTGGGGGGATTCGGTCCCAAGCGCGTCGAGATGACCGCCGACGGCATGATGCCGAAGCCGCCCTTCCGACTGGCTGACAATCCTCACTCCATCCTGAAAGTTGCGGACCTGGTTTTCATCGACCCGGTCAGCACCGGATTCAGCCGTTCTCAGGATAAAGAAAAGGTGAACGAGTTTCACGGTTTTCGGGGTGACCTCGATTCCATGGCCGAATTCATTCGCCTCTACACGACTCGAAATGAGCGTTGGCTTTCGCCTAAATTCCTCGCGGGAGAGAGCTACGGTGCTTTCCGGGCAGCTGGACTCGCTCACACCCTACACAAAGATTTTGGCTTTTACCTGAACGGGGTCGTACTCGTGTCCGGTGTGCTGAGCTTCGATACGATGTGGGGGACGGATCTTTCCTACATCACCTTCCTCGAGGCCATGAGCGAAGTCGCTGCTTACCACAAGAAGCTCGATCAGAAACTGCTCCAGAACCCCGAGGCGCGCCGCGAGGAAGTCGAGACCTTCGCCAAGGGCGACTACGCGTCCGCTCTCCTGCAGGGCAGGCGCCTCAGTGAAGCAGACCGCGAAGCGATTGCGACCCAGGTCTCACGCTACATCGGGCTCGATGTGGAAACGGTGAAGCGCTTCAATCTGCGGGTGCCGCCCAGCTACTTTCGAGAGGAGTTGCTCAAAGAAGAGGGAGTCATGCTGGGCCGATTCGACGCACGGGTGACGGGCAAGGATGGGGATCTCGCTTCGGACTATCCGGGCTTTGATCCAAGCTACTCAGTGGTTTACGGGCCATACTCTGCCACCCTGAATGATTACATTCGTCGTGAGCTGAAATACGAGAGTGACCTGATCTACGAGATCCTGAGCCGTCGCGTTCACCCGTGGAATTACAAAGATGACTTTGTCGGGGAGACGATCACAGTGACGCCGAAACTGGCGGCTGCCATGTCGGAAAATCCTGCCCTGAAAGTCATGGTCAATGTCGGCTATCAGGATCTGGCGACCCCTTACTCGTCGATTCGTCACAGCATCGATCACCTTGATATGGATCCGTCCTTTCTCGACAACATTGAATACACCTTCTATGAGGGCGGTCACATGATGTACACGATCGAAAAGTCGAACGAGGAATGGAACAAAGATGTGGCCGAGTTCATTGAGCGAAACTCGGGGGATTAGTGATTAGTTGGCAGTGAATAGTGAGTCGTGTTATGTCAGGCGGCTGAGCCGCCACTAAAAACTAATCACCAATAACTACCCACTGAAAATCTCGGCTAGCCGAGGTTCTCTTCAATCCGGCGGCAGACTTCCTCAACATTCTCGCGGCTGTTGAACGCGGAGATTCGGAAGTAGCCCTCACCGGCAGCGCCGAATCCGGCACCGGGAGTGATGACGACCTGGGCACCTTCGAGCATGCGGTCAAACATGTCCCAGGAGCTGACGCCTTCAGGACAGCCCACCCAGACGTAGGGTGCGTTGATTCCGCCGAAAACAGAGAGACCGATTTTCTCGCAGGCTTCACGCAACAGCTTGGCATTGCCCATGTAGCCCTGGATGAGAGCGGCGACCTGTGCTTTGCCGTCGTCAGAGAAGACGGCAGCAGCGCCCCGCTGGACCGGGTAGCTGGCGCCGTTGAACTTGGTACTGTGACGACGGGACCATAGTGGGTGGATGGCCTGCTCTTCACCGCTTTCGGTGTAGCCCTTGAGTTCTTTCGGAATCACGGTGTAGGCGCAGCGCGTTCCGGTGAAGCCACCGTTCTTAGAGAAGGATCGGAATTCGATGGCGCACTCTTTAGCTCCGTCGATTTCGAAGATGGAGTGGGGGACGTCGTCTTCCTGGATGAAGGCTTCGTAGGCGGCATCGTAGAGGATGATCGCCTGGTTCTCCTTGGCGTAGGCCACCCAGGCTTCGAGTTGGGCACGGGTTGCGGTGCCGCCAGTCGGGTTGTTCGGGTAGCAGAGGTAAATGAGGTCGACTTTTTCGTCCGGGATGGCAGGAACAAAGTCGTTCTCCGCCGTGCAGGGAAGATAAACGAGGCCGTCGTAGGCGCCGTTTTCGTCCGCTTCGCCGGTGTTGCCGATCATGACGTTGGTGTCGACGTAGACGGGGTAAACCGGATCGGTGATGGCGATCTTGTTACCGGGGCCGAAGATGTCGAGGATGTTGCCGGTGTCGCACTTGGAACCGTCGGAGACAAAAACTTCATCCGCGCTGATGTCGAGGCCGGCGAACTGGTTTTCAACGATCGCTTCACGGAGAAAGTCGTAGCCCTGCTCTGGGCCATAGCCGCGAAAGGTCTCGGAATTACCTTGTTCATCCACGGCATCATGCATGGCCTGGCGGCAGGCCTCGGGGAGGGGCTCTGTGACGTCGCCGATTCCGCAGCGAATCAGCTTGGCGGCGCCATCGGGATTAGCGTCGGTGTAGGCGTTGACGCGGCGGGCGATCTCCGGAAAAAGGTAGCCGGCCTTGAGCTTGAGGAAGTTGTCGTTAATGCGTGCCATGGTCTGAAAAAATAATTAGTCTGCGGATATAGAGGTTGAAGATGGACGCGGAGCAACGGTTTTTTCTGATAAGGTTGGTTTTTCTGGCAGCAGCCTGTTTGGCTGTTTTCGCTGTCGAAGGCGTTCTCGGTGCCGGGAACGAGATTATTTTCGCTGAGGACAAAATCGCGATGACCCTGCCGCTGGGTTGGTATGAGTCCGAGCTCAATGCCGGCGATGTGGAGGGAGGCTTTGCGACGAAGGACAGCCGTTCGTCGATCTTCTTCCGCTCGTTCGACGGGGGGAACGGGACAATGCAGGATCTGATGGACCTGACCATTGCGAACTTCGATGCGGATGAGCGCTTTTATCTGAAAAAGGTCGACGACTACAAGACGGGCCAGGTGGGCGGTATCAAGGACGGCAAGGAGAAGAAATGGTCGGCGATCTACTCCCAGGCTGAAGGGGTCGTGAGAAAGAATGACTTCGAATACGAAATGCGGTTCTACCTCCTTGTCTTCGACGTAGGGGATCGAGTCTATTATGTCCAGGCGAGCACCACGCTTCCGGTTCAGAAGGGGCGGGAGAACGAGATCATGGAAATGATTCGCTCTATCATTGCCAAGCCGTGAATCTCTGACAGACTGTCTCCGATGTCAGAGCGACCTCCCATCAGGGCCGTTGGCCGAATCACTAAAGTATATAAAGAAGAGCACCTCTTTGAAGTAACTATGTCCAGTGGCTACACCGCTTATGCGATTCTCGAGCGCAAGGGGCCGCGTCCACCTAAGGAAGTGGCTCCTGTGGAATGCGAGGTAGTGACAGAGTATTCTCCCTTTGATATGTCGCGATGCAAGATTGTGGAGTGGCAGGTTCCGGTGGCAGACTGATTGGATCGATGGCTCTTCTCGAAGTTAAAGACCTGCGAACTTACTTCCACACTCGTGACGGAGTGGTGAAAGCCGTCGACGGGGTTTCCTTTGATGTGGAAGCGGGCCAGACCGTGGGAATCGTCGGTGAGTCCGGATCCGGGAAATCAGTGACCTGCTACTCGTTGCTTAACCTGATTCCACAGCCTCCCGGGCGCATTGAAAGTGGCACAGCCAGCTTCGGAGGACTGGATCTTCTTTCCTTGGATGAAGCAGAGATGCGAAAGGTTCGCGGTAAACGAGTCGGCTTGATTTTCCAGGACCCGATGACGTCGCTGAATCCCTATCTCAAGATTTCGACCCAGCTGATCGAACCGCTGCAAATCCACGAGGAACTTTCAAAAGCTGAAGCGTTGGGGCGGGCTATTGCAGAGTTGGATGCGGTGGGGATTCCTGATCCTCATAAGCGCATTCACAGTTATCCCCACGAGTTCTCCGGCGGCATGCGGCAGCGCGTTATGATCGCAATGGCCCTGATCACGCGTCCGGAGATCCTGATCGCGGACGAGCCGACTACGGCACTCGACGTGACGATCCAGCGTCAGGTGCTTGAATTGATTAAGCAGCGACAGGAGGAACTGGGTACAGCGGTCATCTTCATCACCCATGATCTTGCGGTCGTTTCGGAAGTTTGTGACTACGTCAACGTGATGTACGCGGGGCGTTTCGTGGAACGCTCCGATGTCAGGACGATTTTTTCCGCGCCGAAGCATCCCTACACGCGCGCCCTGCAGAAGTCGATTCCGGCGATGCAATCCAAGGGCGAGCGCCTTTACACGATTCCAGGTCTCCCGCCCAACCTCGCCGAGGATATCCCCGGATGTGCTTTTGCGCCCCGTTGCGAAGTGGCCAAGAAATCTCCCGGCCATGGCCAGACCCGGCCAGAGCTCGTTGAGATTGAGGCAGGACACTGGGTCCAGGAGTGCTCCGGCTGCCTTGATGTGGAATTTTAAATGACGATCCAGGTGTCTTATCTCGAGTTACAGGAACTGACCAAGCATTTCACGAAACGTGAGGGCTTGTTCGGCGGTGGGACGACGACAGTGAAGGCAGTCGACGGTGTCAGCCTGACTCTGAAGAAAGGGGAAATCCTGGGACTGGTCGGCGAGAGCGGGTGCGGCAAGTCGACCTTGTCGCGGCTTATCATGCAACTGCTGGACCCGACTTCCGGTAGCGTGGTTCTCGAAGGAGAGCGCCTTGCGGACCTGCCTCATCACGAGATTCGAATGCGTCGTCGCGACTTCCAGATGATCTTTCAGGATCCCTACGCTTCGCTGAACCCGCGCATGACTGTTTTCAGCACCCTGGCGGAAGCTATCCTGACACGTCATCCAGACCTGGCTTCGAACCGAAGCGGTTTGGAAAAAGCTGTTTCTGAATTGATGGAACGTGTCGGTCTCGATGCCCGGTATGTGAGAAAATATCCTCACGAATTTTCCGGTGGTCAGCGCCAGCGCATTGCCATCGCCCGAGCGCTCGGGCCTGAGCCGAAGTTAGTCCTTGCGGATGAACCGGTGTCGGCACTGGATGTTTCGATCCAGTCGCAGATTCTTAATCTTCTCAAAGACCTGCGCGATGAGCTCGACCTGACCATGATCTTCATTTCTCACGATTTGTCAGTCGTTAGATACATCGCTGATCGCATTGCCGTGATGGAGCAGGGCAAGATTGTCGAAGTGCGGGAAGCCGAGCAGCTTTTCGAGACTCCGGAATCGGAAATTACCAAGACGCTTCTCAGCGCGATTCCGCAGATGCGGTAACTCTTGTGTCTTGGCCGCAGGGTCGGGGAGTGTCTAACGTCCGGCCATGAAGATTTCCTCGATTCTCCTGTCAGCCTTTTTGTTCGTCGGTGCCAACGCAGAGGACAAAGCCGCCACGATCCTGTTCGACGGATCCAACCTGGACGCGTGGGATTTTGGTGAAGGAGCCTGGGAAATTGATGGTCAGGGCGCTCTGACCTGCAACATGGAGGAGGTCGTCGATAAGAAGGGAGAAAAGAAGCTCAAGGGAATGGGATATATCTGGACGAAGCAGAAATTTGATAACTTTGAGCTGACCCTTTCCTACAAGCTTTCCGAAGGAGCTAACAGCGGCGTGTTCTACCGGGCTGAACGCGATAACGCGGTGAACGGAGGACACGAGATCCAATTGATGGACAACGAGGGCTTTCAGAAAACTCACGGTGCGAAGGACGATAAGAAACTCCACGGCTCATTTTATGAAGGCCAGGCGGCTTCCTCCAATCCGGCCAACCCGGTGGGCGAATGGGACACGTTGAAATTACGCGCCGAAGGTTCCCGTATCGTTTGTCACATCAACGGGGTTGAGGTGTTTGACGTGAACGTCAATGACTGGCCCGAGGTGGGCAAGAATCCCGACGGCACGGCCAATAAGTTCAAGGTGGCGATCAAGGACAAGCCGATGAAGGGCTATATCGGGCTGCAGAACCACGGACAGTATGTGTGGTTCAAGGATGTGAAGATCACGCCTTTGAAGTAGAGGCCAGCCTAACCTCCGGTTCCCTCTTCGGGCTCCATCTTTTTTCTCGCCCAGGGCAGTAGCGCCTTAGCTGCCCACGATCCGACGGCGAACATGCCGTCAAGGTAGGCGGTGCTGGAGGCTCCCATGACCCGTTCGACACCGACGCGTTCGTCGAGATTGCGGAAGACTTTAAGTTTTTCGAGTTCCTTTTTGGCGCGCTCACCGGCATCCAACTCAGTGGGGATGGTGGCCAGGTTCCAGAAACTGATGAGGGACCAGGCAAGGAGGACAAGCGGGAAGACAGTTTTTGTCATTCCTAAACCGAGCGTGGCGAGTCCGATGACGAGTAGCGGAATGCTCAGGTAGACTGTCCAGCGAATGGCTGTGGCTCTCCAGAAGAGAGGCCGGTGTCCCTCGTGATGCTGAATGGCTTTGCCGGCTTGCTGGGCAGCGAGGGCCAGGGAAGGGAAATTGGTTCCACGGTAATGCCAGGGGGATAGGGTGATTTCCCGCTTCTCGGGGGAATAAAAATCGTCGATGAGCCCGCGGCTCTCCTTTACCTTCACCCCCTCAACGCCGCGTTGCTTCAGGATCTGTTCTGCCAGCTGGGCGCCAGTGATTCGCGAAGGCAGGGAGTTCTCAACTTCCTGCCCATAGATTTTCTGAAAGCGGCTGCGTCCCCACATGGTGACAGCGAGGGCGATCGCGAATATGAACAGAAAGATCTGCATGTTGACGCAAGGTTGCACGAAGGCGAGAGGGGAGCAAGCCGCGAGCCTTCAGGGTCAGAGGGCGTAATTGGGCAGCGGGATCAAGGTGTCGACCTTGCCTAGGTTGCGAAACGCGAGTGCATCGCTGTTTGCGCGAGCCCTATTCTTCGGCGACACATGTCTATGGCCACAGAGCAGAGTGATTCCAACATGGCGATTTTCGCTGACTTTGAAAACGTGGCGATCGGGGCGGATCAAGCAAAATACGATAAGTTCGATATTAGCAAGGTCATTGAGCGTGTCCTCGTGAAAGGGAATGTGGTCGTGCGTAAGGCCTATTGCGACTGGAGCCGATACGAGAAGTTCAAGCGTTCCATGCACGAAGCGAATTTCGAACTCATCGATATCCCCCACGTGCGTCAGTCCGGCAAAAACTCCGCGGATATTCGCATGGTGGTTGACGCTCTCGACCTTTGCTACACGAAGCCGCACATCGACACGTTTGTGGTGATCAGTGGGGATTCGGATTTTTCCCCGCTCGTCAGCAAGTTGCGTGAGAATAACAAGATCGTTATCGGCGTGGGTGTGAAGCGTTCCACCTCCGAGCTCTTTGTGGCGAACTGTGACGAGTTCATCTTCTACGACGATCTTGTTCGCAAGAAAGCACCGAGGAAGTCAAAGCAGCCTCAGAAAAAGGCGGCCAAGGCAGATGCCGGTGCTCAGAAGAAGGACGAAGCCGTCGATCTCGTCCTTGAGACTCTGGAAACGATCCTGGAGAACAAGGGAGGGGACGATCTGGTCTGGGGTTCCATGATCAAACAGGCGATCAAGCGTCGGAAACCCGGCTTCAACGAGAGCTATTTCGGGTTTCGCGGTTTCAATTCGCTGCTCGAGGAGGCGAGGGGGCGGGGATTGCTCGAGCTTCAGCCTGACGAGAAATCAGGCGGCTACCTCGTCAAGGCGGTTGAATAGGCGCGGGTTACGGAAGTCCATGAGAAATGTGACGATTTGGCTGTTTTGGACGAAATTGGCCGGTTGAATATTTTGCCTGATATCTGCGTAAAATACTAAAAATAAGCGTCTTGTGAAATGAGCTTTCGGAACGGCTTTAGGTCGAATGTGACAGGATTGATACCGTCAGTGATTTGATGAATTGAGGCCGAGACCGCAGTTTCGGGTGTGCTTCGGGGAAATCGGCCAAGACGGCTAGTTCCGGGGCACCCAACACAAACCCAACTCTGAACAAATAATTGATGAAAAAATCACTCGCTATCCTTGCTCTTGCTGCACTCGCTGCTGGAGTTAATGCACAAGACAAGATCGTGATCAAGGGTTCTGACACCCTCGGCGCTAAGATGGTTCCTCAGCTTGCTGAGCTTTACAAAGAAGCTGGCAACGACATTTCCTTTGAAATCGCTGCTGAAGGTTCTTCCACTGCTTTCACTCACCTCCAGGCATCTCCTGCTGACGTTGGTATGTCCAGCCGTAACGTGAAAGACTCCGAAGTCGAGGCTTTCGCTGCTAAGGGCATGGAACTCAAGGACTGGACGGCTGCTTACGACATGATCGGGGTGATCGTGAATGAGAAAAGCGGCATCGAAGAGCTCACTCTTGAGCAGGTAGAAGGTATCTTCACCGGTGACATCACCGACTGGAGCGAAGTTGGCGGCGACGCTGGCCCGATTTCCGTGTACACCCGCAACACCTCCTCCGGCACTTACAAGTCCTTCCAGGAGATGGCAATGCAGAAGCGTGACTACGGTGCCGACACTCAGAAGATGGCCGGTAACGAGCAGATCGCTGAGGAAGTCGCCAAGAACGCAAACGGCATTGGCTACGTTGGTCTTGCCTATTGCGAGAAAGACGGAATCAAGCCGATCGCCGTTGACGGTGTTGAGCTCAAGCCCAAGAACGCCAAGGATTATCCGATCGCTCGCAGCCTTCACTACTACACTGTGAACGGCAAACTATCCGAGGCTGCTACCAAATTCCTTGCCTGGGCAACCACCGACGAGAAGGCCGCCGAGGTCGTTGAGCGCGTGGGCTTCATCCCCGCTTCTGAGTAATTTGACTCCCATTCGGGATGCACCGTTCGAGGAATGGTGCACCCCTACAATTTAAGGTCTGGCCTGGCGTATTTACGTCGGGCCTTTCCTGTTTTGAGGGGGCATTGACTGATGTGCCAGGGGGTGACTGAATCGTCACCGATTCGATAAGGAAATTTCTCGACCTTGATTCCTAGTGATGTTGCCTTTAGAAATGGCGGAAACCGCACAAACACCGCCATCCTTAGATGAGCCTGAAAGACGAAAAAGAGACCTCAGAGAACGATAAAGATGGCGTCGTCGTCTTTCGCCACAAGGGCTTCCAGTTCATCGGAATGGGGCTGCAGGATTACATTCGCGTGTTCTTCGGCGGAAACGCCAGCCTCGCGATTGTCGTCCTGATCTTGATTTGTCTCTTTCTCCTGCGTGAGGCGGCCATGTTTTTCCCTGATCATCACCGGGAAATGGAGTCCTACCGGCAGGGTGGCCAGGAGCTCGTTGGATATATCTCCGACGAAGTCGACGCTCACACAAAATTCTACAGTAGTGCGAATATTGCCTATTTCGCCGAGGTCGGGCGCACTTCGATTCATGAGGACAAGCAACTGCGTGCCTACCGCACCGTGCTCGCCAATGTGGAGCAATCGACCAAATACACCTGGGCGCGTCTTGAGCGCTATCTGGACGAGGCTGAGGATCTGAACGACGATGTCGAAGATCTCCGCGAAGACATCGAAGAGGCTTCTGCAGATGCCGAAGCTGACGCTCAAGACCTGAAAAAGGACCAGGCTGAACTGGCAGAATTTGAGGCTCGATTGAAGCAGTTGGAGCCCTTGATCGCCAAAGAGCGTGAACAACTCGAGATGGAGGTCCAAACCGCGCTCGGGACAAGCCGTGTCTGGGACCTCGACATCGCTACGAGGGGAATGAGCGACGAAGAGCTTTCCATGGTGCGCGAGGCGGTTGTTTTCGAAGCATATCCCGACGCCGAGGATGAGCATGAGTTTATTCAGAACTTGAAGCAGGTGAGCCGGGATAAGAAGGCCGCCGAAGCTGAGCGACTGGCTGATTTCAAGGAGACGCTAAACGCAATCCGGGATTTGATCCGCCCGATGAAGAGCCTCTACGGAGAGATGAAGGACATTTCCGTCGCCAACCGGCGCGAAATTGATGCTTTCTCAACGGCTCCGGCCCGACGTGCGGCGTTGCTCGCCGGCGTGGAACAAACTGACGATCCGGCGGAGAAGGAACGCATGCAGAAGCAGGCGGATGAGGTCGTTATCATTGAGCCTGATTACGACGCCAATAATGAGCCGCTCTACGCGTTGGTGCCTCAGCATGGGGAACTGGCAGGCCCCCTTCAGGATGAGATGAACAAGCTTTTCCGCCAGCTGCCGCAGGAGGTGGAAACCAAGAGCGCTCGCGAGAACTTGAAGCGAGCTGCGGTTTACTATGAGCGTTTCGATAATACCGTCACGAACAACCGGGACCGCATCCTTGATTGGCGGCACGACGCGCCACTTTCACTTTGGACTTCCACCACTTCCTTTTTGTTTGGAAAGCACTGGATCACCAACAGTTCCTGGCACGATTTCTACGGACTCCTTCCGCTCTTCACCGGCTCGCTTCTGATTTCGATCATTGCGCTGACGGTTTCGGTTCCGTTCGCCGTCGCTGCGGCGATTTATGTGAACCAGATCGCTCGATTCAAGGAACAGAGTTTTGTGAAACCGGCGATTGAGTTCATTGGTGCAATTCCCTCAGTGGTGCTGGGTTTCTTCGGAATCCTCGTGTTCGGGGAAGCCTTGAGAAATGTCAGCCAACTGGAATGGCTGCAGTGGGTTCCCGGTTTCCCGATGGCGGAGCGTCTCACGATCCTGAATGCGGGGTTACTCCTGGCCTTTATGGCCGTGCCGACGATTTTTACCCTGACGGAGGATGCTCTCAACAATGTACCCGCCGCGTTCAGCGAGAACTCTCTCGCGTTGGGAGCGACAAAACTTCAGACGGTTTTTCGGGTGATCGTGCCAACGGCAGTGTCGGGAATCATCGCAGCGATTCTGCTGGGGTTTGGACGCATCATTGGTGAGACCATGGTGGTGCTCCTGGTGGCGGGAAATAAAATCAAGATTCCCGACTTCACCGAAGGCCTTGGAGTGGTGGCCCAACCGGCGCATACCATGACAGGAATTATTGCTCAGGAATTGGGCGAAGTGGACAGCGGTTCACTCCACTGGCGCGCGCTGTTCATGGTGGGGATGGTGCTTTTCGTGATCTCACTTCTGGTGAATTGGGCTGCCCAGAGAACTCTCAAGCGTTTGCAGAAAATCTAGGAACACCTTCTCAATTTTTGAAGCACATGCACGACATCGCAAAAGATCAGTTGGTAAAGAAAGGGCAGAACCCCTTTGCTTCGAAGGCTGTTAAGCTGAAGCGCCGGGATCATGCGATTTCCTTCGGGTTGGGAGCTGCCACTTATTTCATTCTCGCCTGCACCCTCTACATCTTTGCCGATATTGCCTTCAAGGGGATTCCGGTGGTCTTCAAAACCGAGGCCCCTTTTGTGAATTTCGAATTCTTTACCAAGAGTCCTGAAACCCTGATGACTTTCGAGACCGAGGAAGGGGAAACCTACAAGATGAACTTCAGCGAGTATTCGCAGTTCAAGCGGGATAATCCGGACGCCAACATTGTGGAGGAGCATTCCCACGCTTATTCCGGTGGGGGTATTTTTGGGCCTCTCATTGGAACGGCCTTGCTGACGATTATCTGTATCACGGTGGCTCTTTCTGTTGGTCTGGCGACGGCGATCTTTCTGAATGAATACGCAACGAAGGGTCGTTTCATGGACTCCATTCGCCTGGCTATCATGAACCTCGCCGGGGTGCCTTCGATCGTGTTCGGCCTCTTCGGTCTCATGTTTTTCTGTCTCTTTATCCCTGTGGTGACGAGTGAGCCGCTGGAGCGTTCCTTCCTTGCGATTCCTTTGGGTGGCGGCAGTTACTTCTCTTTTGAAGGGTGGGGGACCTGCATGCTGGCCGGTGGCTTTACCCTGGCAGTGATGATTCTCCCGGTGGTGATCGCCGCCTGTGAGGAATCGCTGAAAGCGATTCCGATGGGATTTCGCGAAGCCTCTCTGGCGCTGGGTGCGACCAAGTGGCAGACGATTTCCAAAGCAGTGCTTCCCTACGCTTTCCCGGGCATGTTGACGGCTTCGATCCTCGGAATCACCCGTGTGGCCGGTGAAACCGCACCGATCATGTTTACCGCGGCCCTGGCTCACAAGGATGAGCTGCCGTGGCAGGCGGCGAACTCGATTGGCGGCTTTTTCTCCCAGTCTGTTCAGGCTATGCCCTACCACATCTACACCGTGGCGGCCCGGATTCCTCAATCGGAATACACCAAGCCGATGCAATACGGATCCGTCTTTGTCTTTATGGTGCTTGTGATGACTTTCGCGGCCCTGTCGATTTTCCTGAGAATTCGCTATCGGAAGAAGCTCAAATGGTGATAAGAAAAGCCCGCGAGCTAAGCCAAGGTAGCCGATACGATTCAGCTAAACTTACCACAGCTCCAAGATGAAAACCTACATGTCGGATCAAGAAGACCAGATGACCCTAGAGCCCCAGGGAGAGGATGCGCCAACGCAAGAGCAGTCTGCAGTCGACGCTATGGAAACAGTCATCGAGGTAGATAATGTCAACTTTGCCTACATTCCTGGGACGGATGTTCTCAAGGATATTTCCATGAACATCAACAAAGGCGAGGTGACCGCGTTCATCGGGCCATCCGGTTGCGGTAAGTCCACGCTTCTTCGCTGCCTGAATCGGATGAATGACCTCATTCCGAAGGCCGGGTTGACCCAGGGAGAAATCCGGATTCTCGGAACGGACATCTATCATCCTGAGGTTGATGTGATCGAGTTGCGCAAGCACGTTGGTATGGTTTTCCAAAAGTACAATCCTTTCCCGAAAAGCATTTACGAAAACGTGGCTTACGGACTCCGTATTCAGGGAGTGAACCGTAAGCCGGTGCTCGATGAGGCGGTCGAATCCAGTCTCAAGCTCGCAGGTCTCTGGGACGAGGTGAAGGACCGACTCGACTCAAGCGGTCTGGGGCTTTCCGGTGGTCAGCAGCAGCGACTCTGCATCGCTCGTACCATTGCGGTGCAGCCAAAGATTATCCTGATGGACGAGCCCTGCTCGGCGCTCGATCCCATTTCCACCACGATCATTGAGGAGCTCATCACCCAGTTGAAGCAGGAATTCACCATCGTAATCGTGACTCATAACATGCAGCAGGCGACCCGCGTTTCCGATCGCACCGCCTACTTCTATCTCGGTGAGCTCATCGAAATGGACGAAACAAAAAAGATTTTCTCCAACCCTTCCCAGCAGAAGACAGAGGAATACATCTCCGGCCGATTCGGCTAAGTTCGGTCCACTTGGCTTTGAAACCCGGGCGAGGAGCGACACTTTTTCCCCGGTTTTTTGTGTCCGAATGCCTTGGGAAGAGTTGGAGGGATTCGGCTCCTGCTTATTCTGGGAATGAAATAATCGCAAAGACTTCTACGCCTTGGGCGCGGCCTTTGACTTTGTGCACGCCCAGACCCGTTGAATACTCCTGGCTGTTAGGAAGGGCGCGCGCGAAATCACCGCTCATGAGGACATCGTGGGAAACGTCACGGGTGAGAGACTCGAGCCGAAAAGCGAGGTTCACCGGGTCGCCAACAAGAGTGAACTCTCCCTGGCTCATGCCGCCATAGGCGACCTTGCCGGTGTGGAGGGCCACACCGATTTCGAAACGTTGATTTGTCTGCTCGAAAATGTCGGGGCGTTCCTCGTAGATTTTTTCCGTGCTGGTCTTGAGAGCTTCCGCTGTCCGCATCGCGGCGACGAGGGATTCCTCATCCACCGTAGTCCAGTAGGCGAGAACACTGTCACCGATGAACTTGTCGACGGTGCCACCCTCGTTCGTGATGATTTCTTCGCAATCGGAATACCAGCGACCGATAACCTGGGCGAGGCTGTCGGCATCGATTTCCTCGGAGAGACGAGTGAATCCCTTGATATCGCTCACGATGATAATCACCGGGGTAGAACGGATCAGGGCGACAGTGGAACCGCCCCTGTTTTCGATAGAAGTATCAAGGCCTGACTGACCAGCCTGCTCAAACTGAAACTCGTGTTCCGCAAAGGTGAGAGTATCTCCGGTATTCAACTTCCGTGCCGCAGTGACACGTGCTCCATTGAGGTAGCTTCCATTGAAACTACCGAGATCGAAAAGGTAGAATCCGCCATCCTGCTTACGAATCATAGCATGACGACGTGAGACCCGGGGATCAGCGACAAGGACCTGGCATTCTGGACTGCGGCCAATCATGGAAACCGCGGCCAGATCGATTTCCTCGTAGGTTTCAGTACGTTTGAGAGTGGCTTTCACGTGCGGTTATGAAACGGATGTTGAGTTCAAACGGCAAGCCTTTGACGCCTCATCAGGGAAGTCCCTTAATGATCGTTTCGGAGTAAACGAAATCGCCGGTGAGGGCATCGTAAAACTGGAATACCACTTGCGGGTGAGGGAAGGCAAACCAACGCTCTCCGTCCTTTTCGACAGGGTTGTTGAACACGTTGTTCACCCGGACCACACAGAAGTGAGGGAAGGTGCGGTTCGGGCGGGGAATGTCCTCCATCGCATAGCTCGACCAGCGGATTTCGCACTCACGAGGGCCATATTTGAATTTGCCGTTGGCGGGGCGTCCGCCCTCGTCCACGATCGGCATGTGGTTGATGGAATTGTGCGGGCCACTGGCAAACTCGTAGACGTTGTCAGTGATGCGAATAGCGAAGGAGTTGTGCAGGTCGCCGGTAAGGACGAAAACGGGTTGCTCCAGTTCATCCCAGAATTCGATGAGTTCTTCACGTTCGTCGAGAAAAACGGTCCAAGCGTCATCTTTCTTGATGGTGAGCTGTTTGTCACTGCCTCCACCGCTACCAACGTGAGGAACCATGAAGTTGACTGAGGAAACCACGAAGATGAAGTCAGCGGTGCTCTCATTAATGCCGTCCTTGAGCCACTTAAGTTGCTGCTTGCCGAGCATGGAACGTCCCGGTTTAGCCGGGGTATCGACATCGTGTAGATCGCGGTGGCTGCGGGTGTCGACGAGGAAGAAGTCGCAGTTGGAAACGCTGAACTTACCGTAACAACGGCGGCCGATGGAGTAGATCGCTTTGCCGTCGGCCTTGGCTGGCGGGGAGACCCGGATCTGCGTCGGGCTGACGACTTCGACGATGTCGTAAACGGCAGAGTTGGGGTCACCGGGTTCGGAGTCGAGGGCAGCGTCTTTGACGCCTGCAGTCTCGGTACCCCAGTGGACGTGGAGGTTAGCCATTTCCTCAAGTGGAAGCCTGGTAAAGTCGGCGTTTGGGTCCTCGATGATATCGCTGCCGGACTTGAACTGCCCTTCGCTCATCCAGGCTACCTGGTCGTGCTCGACCGGGTTGGCCCAGGCGAGATAGTCGAACCAGGCGCGCGTGGCCGGGTCGCGGAAAACGGCGCGTCGATTGACGTAGCCGGCTTCGCCGGTGCCAAAGATGTCATTGAGCAGCTCGTGATCGTCTGCGGTGTAGAAAGAAGGAACGTGGCGGTGCCACTTACTGAGGTTGCGACCGCGCTCAAGATAGATTTTGTAGTTTTCCCAGACGCCGGCGATCGTCGGTGCCTTCTTGATAATGTCGGGAGCCTGGTCAGGTTCAATCGCGACCTGGTGCATCCACTTGGAGGCTGGATACTCCCGGCGGTCTTCATAGAGCCAGTCCCCGTTAAGAATGGCGAAGTGGACCTTGTCTCTCCAGTCGCGGTTGAGCACGTCGAAGACAGGAAGAGTGGCGCCGTTACTATTGCCTTCACCAGCCTGGTTGCTGCCGCAGGCAAATTCAAAACTGAAGTTGAAAAGTCCTTCCGGATTGGTCTCAGCGTTTTGGAACTTAGCCGGATCGGGCATGGTTCGGAAGTCACCACCCAACTGGTGATCTTCGACCCGGTAATAGTATCGCGTGTTCGATTCGAGACCGCTTAGGGTGACGATGCCGGTGTTATCATGCGCGATATCGGTGGTCAGCGGAGGAGCGACTCGATCGAGATTATCCTTATCGGTGCCATAGAAAATGGTCACCGGGCCGGCATCGTTGGTGCGCACCCAGATGGACATCGTATCCGTCCCAGGGCGGCCGAGAATAGGGCCATGAGTGACCCGGATCGGAGTGGCAGGGCCGTCCTGGGCTGGAGCAGCAGATATGGTTGCAAAAAAAGCAGCAAGAAAGAGAGTTCTAAGTAAATTCATAGTTGGATGAATCGCGAGAAGGTCTTATAGCGTGTAGCAATGAGCGACGCACGTCCTAATATCATTTTCATCGTTACCGATCAGCAGCGTTTCGATACTATCAATGCGCTGGGCTACCCTCACATGGACACGCCAAACCTGGATCGTTTGGTCAATGAAGGCGTCACCTTCAACCAGTGCCACATTACTGCTCCAAGTTGTGCTCCTTCTCGGGCCAGTCTTTTCACCGGGCAATACCCTCATACAACCGGAATTCTTAAGAATGCCGACGAATGGACGCGCAGCTGGGTGGAGAACTTGAGCGACTCGGGGTATCACAGCGTCAATGTCGGCAAGATGCATACATGGCCGATGACGACGCCCTGTGGTTTTAAAGAGCGATATGTGGTGGAGAATAAGGATCGTTATCTCGAAGGGCGCTACTTTTTCGATGAGTGGGACAAAGCTCTCGCCGCGCGCGGCCTCGTGAAGCAGCAGCGCGAACTCTACCGTCAGCGAGACGACTATGACAAGGTGATCGGCAGCTTCACCTGGGATCTCGATCCTGACATGCAATCGGATAATTTCGTCGGTAACATGGCGCAGTGGTGGACACGAACTTATCCAAACACCCAACCTCTCTTTCTCGAAATCGGTTTTCCGGGACCACATCCGCCCTACGATCCAACACCGGATGCACTCGAAGGATACGTTGAGAAAGATATTCCTCTCGACCCGTTGACCGACGATGACCTCGAAGGGCAGCCCAAGGCATACCAGGGCATGCGGGTGCACAACAACAAGGTCGATCACGACTCGGTCATCCTGCCGCTGGAGCCGACGGAGGAGCAGAGACTTAACCAACGCCGTCACTACTGCGCCAACGTCACCATGATCGACCAGAAGGTCGGTGAAATCATGGAGCAACTCGATGAGCAGGGATATCTCGAGAATTCTATTATCATTTTTACAAGTGATCACGGTGACTGCCTAACCGATCACGGGCATTCGCAGAAGTGGACGATGTATGAGCAGGTCATGCGGGTGCCAATGATTGTCTGGGCGGCTGACGGACGCTTTGGGAAGGGGCGGCAGGTTGATGAACTGGTATCGCTCTTCGATATTGGCCCCACTATTCTTGAAATGGCAGGCTGTGAAGTCCCGGCGCATTTTTCCGCGAAATCTCTCATGCCTGCTCTGGAGGAAAAAGCCAACTGGGAAGGCCGGGACTACGTTTTCGCTGAGCATCCCCGTGACGGGAACTTCACCACGGCTGATTACCAGGTCATGGTACGGTCAAAGCAGTGGAAGCTGATCGAGATCTACGGATCGGATGATGCCGACGGAGGCCGCGAAGGCATGCTTTTCGATCTTAAGAACGATCCATTGGAGCTCACCAATCTCTGGAGCGATGCCGGACATTCTGAAGTTCGCGAGAAACTCAGGGACCAGTTGCTGAGCTGGCGGGTCGAGTCCGGCCGGGAAGCTTCGAAGACGTTTGCTGAACGGCGCTGAGCCTGCAGCGCGCATTTGCCATGGCGGAATCGGGTAAATTCGCCTAGACTACCGCTGAAACAGGCCGGAGATGATCGCTGGGTTCTTCGGAGTCCAGAGGAAAGTCCGGACACCATACGGCAGCATGCCCGGTGAAAGTCGGGGAGCCCCGTTGTAATGGCGGGGCGACGGAAAGTGTCGCAGAAAACAAACCGCCCTGCTCCGGCAGGGTAAGGGTGAAAAGGCGAGGTAAGAGCTCACCGCCCCGAAGGTAACGGAGGGGGCACGATAAACCCCATGTGGTGCAAGACAGAACAGGGCAAACGGGCAGCCGGTCCGGTTCGACGACCTCGGTTGTCGGGTGTGCCCGGGTAATAGTCGCACTCCGCTGGTCGGAGACTTGAGATTTCTCCGGGAATTTCAATTAGATAAATGATCGTCCGCTGACGCCGACTACGGCCCGGCGAACAGAATCCGGCTTACGGTGGCCTGTTTCACTCCGTTTCACCAGGGTGAAACAGTCCTTTCCGGACCCAACAGGGTAGGTGATTGACCTGACCCTGTTGGGTCCAGATTTTTTTTGTGCGCAATCAGTTCGTTATCGCACTTGCCAAAAGATTCGTCGTATTCCAGTAAAGGCGGACGAGAAATGTTAGCAGAGCTTCGTGAGACAGTAACCAGCAGCTTCGATCTTTGGAACGGCAGGAGATCAGCTATCCGGACTGGATGGCGCCTCGCTCCTGTCATCCTGCTTCTGGGGCTCGTCTCCTGCAAGAACAACTGGTATGCGGATGGATTCCACACACGTGCTGATAAGGAGACTTTTTCTGTCCTTTTTGAGAAAACTTCACAAGTGGCAAATGTCGATTCCGATGATGTCGACATCGCCTTACCCGGTTCGGTTGACCTTGGAAGGTTTCGTTCCGGCAGTGGAGGGGGAGACTACCTTGGTGAGTTCGCGGCCGAGGAGCGCGGCAGCCGCGTCCTAACTCTCCCCGATGCCCTTGAAACCGGCGTGACTTACGGTCGTGAGTATTTGAACGAGAAGGAAATTGTCTTTCTTTCGGCTTTGGATCTCACCCTGACCCGCTATCGCCTTGAGCCCATGCCCTTTGCCCAAGGTTCGCTGAAGTGGGCTTCCGATTCACGGAGCGCCGCCCTGAACAACCTGGTTTCGACCAACACCTTCCACCGCACTGGTTCAGCTGGTTTCAACTGGCTCTACAAGACGGGTGCCCGTATTTCCGCTGATTTCACCCGCGACTTCCTTCGTTTCACCACGGGCAATCGTTCTATCAACAGTTCTGATCTGGCCGTCAGCATTGTTCAGCCTCTCCTCAAGGGCGGCGGAACCACGGTGACGATGGAGGCGCTCACCCAGGAAGAACGTAATGTCCTCTATGATCTGCGAGACTTTGCCGATTTCCGCCGCTCCTTTGTTGTTGAGGTGGTGAGTCAATACTACGGCGTGCTCCAGGCTCGTGACAGGGTTCAGAACAACTATATCGCTTACCAGGGACTGCTTGAGAACGTGAACGTCGAAGAGGCCCTGGAGAACGAGGGACGAAGCACTCTGACGCAGGTAGGTCAGCTCCAGCAGGCGGCCCTCCAGGCCGAGAGTCGTTGGGTCAATGCGATCCGCTCCTACCAGACCCAGCTGGATGCTCTAAAGATCACGCTCGCGATTCCGGTCGATGAAAAGATCCTGCTGGATCAACGAGAGCTGGCGAAGCTACGAATTGAAGACCCCAAGATTACGCGGGAGCAGGCAGTCAAAATTGCCATGGTAACCCGCCCCGACCTGGCTACGTCAGCGGACCGTGTCGACGATGCGGAGCGGCAAATTAAGTTGGCCAAGAACGGGCTGCTTCCCGGCCTCGATATTTCCCTCGACTACAATCCGAACAGTGATCCGGGCGATACCACACCGGCCATCAACTGGGACCGTCGCCGCTGGGAAGGCGCGCTTGACCTTGATTTGCCACTCGATCGGAAGGCGGAACGCAATATTTACCGGGCCACCCTCGTTTTTCTCGACCGGGCGAAACGAGCAGATGTTTTGGCGCGCGATAATGCCAAGCTGGATATCTACAATGACTGGCGAACGCTGGAACAGGCGAAGCTGAATTTTCGAATCGCCGAGCAGGAGGTTGCTCTGGCGGACCGGCGTCTTGAGGAGCAACTCCTCCTCTCTGAACTGGGTAAAGGAGAAGCGAGAGATCTTGTCGACGCTCAGAATGACCTTGTGAACGCTCAGAATGAGCGCACCGCGACGGTAGTGGCCCACACCTTAGCGCGGTTGCGCCTTTGGAGAGACATGGGGATACTCTATATTAACGACGATGGATCCTGGGTCGAGCGACTTGAGGACGAGTCGCGCTAAGGTATGAAAAAATGGGTAATCATGGTGATCGGGGTGGCGTTCGCCTCGTCGGTGTATTTTGGGTTCAAAAACACCACATCCTCCAGCGGGGGGGATGAAGTCCTTCCCTTGGGGACAGCTCAGAGGGGAGACCTAGTGATTGACGTGTTGGAGGGCGGCAATATCCAGGCCCTGAAATTTCTGGAGTTTCGCAATGAGGTGAAGCTCAGTGCTGGCGTCAAAATTCTCGATATCATCGACGAGGGTTACATGGTGACCGAAGAGGATGTGGAGAACGGCAAGATTCTCGTGCGTCTCGATGAGTCGAATCTCGAAGAAGACATTGTGGATCACGACGTGGCTTTTCAGCAGACCGAAGCGACCTACGCTGAGGCTAAGCAGAATATCGAAATTGAGGAAAGCGAAGCTCTCAGCGAGATCAAGACCGAGCGCCAGGCACTCCGATTCTCTCTTCTCGACTTTCAGAAATTTGTCGGTCTTGACGCGGCGGAATCTATTCTCAAAAAGCTGAACTTGCCTTTCAATAACGAAACACTGGAGCGATACGAGGAGGAAGCGACTGCCCTGATTGTGAAGTCCTTTGATTCCGAGCGTCTTGCGGAAAGTGCGATGGAAGAAGAGGGGATGAACCCTTTCGAACTCGAGGCAAAGTCCAGCCTCGCGTCCAACGTGAATTTCGACAGTTTCCTTGAGAATGAAATGCTCGGTGATGGTGAGGCTGAGCAGACCATCCGCCGGATGGTCGACGAAGCGCTGGTGGCGGCTTCCCAGCTCTCAGTGGTCGAGGAATCAGTCGAAGGGGCCAAGAGATTGCATGAACGTGATTTCATTACCAAGCAGACGCTTGAAAACGAGCTCGTCAGTCTCGATAAAGCCAAGTTGGCCCTGCAACGATCGGAAACCGAGCTCGAGTTGTTTCGGGATTATGAGTTTCCGAAGGAGGCCGAAAAAATGCTTTCACGCTACGAAGAGCAGCTGATGGAGCTGATTCGCACCAAGCGTGAGTCGATGGCGCGTATGTCTCAGATCTATGCACGCTTTCGTTCGGCTAAGCGACGTTACGAACTGGAGTTGAAGAAACGCCAGAACCTCGAGGAGCAGATTGCCAGCTGCACGATCCGGGCGGAGATCCCCGGTCTCGTGGCTTATGGCGGTGCTGAGGAAAACTACTACACTTCGCGCTATTATGAGGGCATTTCCCAGGGGGCGACCCTGAAGACCGGCCAGCCCATCATCACGATTCCCGACATGAGCGATCTCGGTGTAGAAGTGAACATTCACGAGTCTCACATCAAGAAGATCGTCCTCGGTCAACGCGCCTACATCACCGCGGAATCGGTCCCGGACCAGACGCTGGTGGGCAAGGTTGCCAAGGTAGCAGTGCTTCCTGATTCGAATGCTTCCCGCTACAACCCTTCACTGAAAGTTTATCCTGCCACGGTCGAAATTGAGGGAACTCACGAATTCCTCAAGCCGGGCATGAGCGCCAAGGTTGAGATCATCGTCGAGGAACTGATCGATGTGATCTATGTGCCGGTGCAGGCCGTATTTGTCGAGAATCAGGAACACTTTGTCTTTCTCAAAACGAGCAGCGGCTGCGAGCGCCACCTCGTCGAGGCAGGTTCTCACAACAACGAATTCATCGAGGTAATTTCCGGACTGGATGAGGGTGATGAAGTGCTTCTCAAGATGCCCGAAGACTACGAGCCAGCCGAACTGGAAGTGGCTTCTTCTTCAAGGCCGCGTATCGAATCCAAGGAAAGCAGCAAGCCGGTCCAGGTTTTTGCGAAAACTTCCGACCCTGACGATGCCTGATCCGTCGTCCGCAGTCGGCGATGATCGCCAGCCCGTGATCGAATTGCGTGGCGTTGAGAAACATTATCAGATGGGATCTGTTTTGGTTAAGGCGCTGCGCGGCGTTGATCTGAAGATTTTCCCGGGCGACTACATTTCCATTCTCGGTCCTTCCGGAGGTGGTAAGTCGACCATGTTAAACATCCTCGGTTGCCTCGACCAGCCAAGTGTGGGGACATACCTTCTGAACGGCATGGATGTGTCGAACCTTTCCGATGACGACCTTTCCCGGGTGCGTGGAAAGGAACTGGGCTTTATCTTTCAGAGTTACAACCTTATCCAGCAGCTGTCGGTGGTGGAGAACATCGAAGTGCCGCTCTACTACCAAGGCATATCCGAAAAGGAGAGCCGCGAGATCGCGGTTGAGCTTGCTACCAAGGTGGGGCTTGGAAAAAGACTCGACCATCGTCCCACCGAGCTTTCCGGTGGTCAGCAGCAGCGCGTTGCGATTGCCCGGGCGCTTTCAAATGATCCGGCCGTCATCCTTGCCGACGAAGCAACGGGTAACCTTGATTCGAAATCGGGTGGTGACATTCTCGAAATCTTTGACCAGCTTAATGCTGACGGGAAGACACTCGTGATGATTACTCACGACGAAGGTATGGCGGATCGGACTCCGCGAGTGATTCGTCTCAGGGATGGTGAGATTGCCTTCGACTCGCACACCGGAAACTAATGAACCCCGTTGACTTCATGCGCGGAATGTCTCTGTTTCGCCTCAAACGATCCATCATCCTCGGGGTGAAGAGCCTTTGGATGCACAAACTGCGTTCCCTGTTGACGGCACTCGGGATCGTTTTCGGGGTGGCGTCTGTAATTGCCATGCTGGCCATCGGTGAAGGTGCCAGTTACGAGGCGCAGCAGCAGATTAAGGAACTGGGCAGCCAGAATATTATTCTCGAGTCGGTCAAGCCGACCAACACCACCACAGCCGGTGAACAGGAACGATCTCTCATTCTCGAATACGGGCTGACCTATCAGGACATATCCCAGATCCAGGCAACTGTCCCGGGCGTGCAGATCACGGTGCCGTCGCGGCGGGTGAAGGATTTCCTCTGGAATGTTTCCCAGAGCGTTGATGGTACTGCTTTTGGAACGGTGCCCTGGTTTCCAAAGATGAAGAATCGCGACGTGGTGCGCGGGCGATTCTTTACCGAGATTGAAATGAAAAACTGTTCACCGGTCTGCGTCCTTACCAATAGCCTGGCGCGCAATCTCTTCCCCTTGATCGAGCCGATCGGTCAGACCGTGCGGATGCAGACGAGTTACTTTCGAGTCGTTGGTATCATTGAAGATGATCCGGCGGTGGCGGCAGCAGAGTCAGAACTCGAAGGCTCTGCGGAGTCGAGCGAAGGGATGGAGATGATGATTCCAATCACCACGCTGGAGGATCACTTTGGCGAAGTTTTGTTCAAGTATCGCTCCGGTAGCTTTGAAGCGGAGAAAGTGCAGTATCACGAGGTAACTGCACGCATTAATGAAGCGGACCAGGTCATGCCGGCAGCGCTCGCTATCCAGCATATTCTTGAGCGGAATCATAAAGACGTGGACTACAAAATGACAGTCCCGCTCGACCTGCTCCGTCGCGCTGAACGTACCAAGCAGATCTTCAACATTGTGCTCGGGTCAATTGCCGCCATCTCATTGCTCGTGGGTGGTATCGGTATCATGAATATCATGCTGGCTACGGTGACGGAGCGAACCCGCGAGATTGGGATTCGACGTGCTCTCGGTGCGAAGAAAAAAGATATCGTGATGCAGTTCCTGATCGAAACAGTAATTTTGTCAGGAGCGGGAGGGCTGCTGGGGGTCGGCGTGGGGCTTGCCATTCCACTGGCGGTGTCTCACTTCGCTGACATGGTCACAATTATTCAATTCTGGGCTCCGACGCTGGCTTTCACAATCTCTGTGGCCATTGGGGTTCTCTTTGGGATCTATCCGGCTTTCCGCGCTGCGGATATGAATCCGGTCGAAGCCCTGAGACACGAATAGAAAAAAAGCCCGGCACCTTTCGGAGCCGGGCTTCTTATCAGGAGGAGGAAAGTGAATTGCTTGGGCCGCTAGTAACGGCTCCGGTAGGACTTCTGCAGTTCTTTCCTGCTGACGGTTCCGTCGGCATCTTCGTCAGCGTTGCGAAGCTTGGCCCACATTTCGTCAGGGACTTCGTCTTTGGAAAGCTTATCGTCTCCGTTCTTGTCCATTTTGCCAAAGATCGCATCGGGGCCCCCTTGCTGGCCTTTGCCCTTACCCTTGGCGTTACCCTTGGCACCCCCTCTGGAACCTCCGGCCATGGCGGCAATTTCCTCTTTGGAAACAGCTCCGTCGTTATTCTTGTCGAGCTTGCCAAGACGTTCCCAGGCTTCAGCGGGAACTTCATCTTTTGAGATCTTGCCGTCTTCGTTCTTGTCAGCGCGCTTAAACATTTCGCCGCTGCCGGGGCGGGCTCCGCCTTCACCACCGCCGGGGCGTTGGGGCGCGTTTGCCCTGGCTTCTTCAAAGGTGACTTTGCCGTCATTGTTGGAGTCTGCCATGGAGAGGCGGGCCCAGAGTTGCTCAGGAACCTCTTCGGGTGTCAGGGCACCGTCGCTGTTCTTGTCCATGCGTTTGAGAAATACGCCGGGTTCTCCTTTGGCTCCTTCACCAGGGCGACCCTTTCCGGTGTCTCCTTTGCCACCCTGACGTGCTGCCAAAAGCTCCTGGGCGGTAACTTTACCGTCGTTGTTCTTGTCGAGCTGGCTGAGGCGCTCCCAGCGATCGCCGGCCTCTTCCCTGGAAATAGCCTTGTCGCCATTCGTATCGATTTGGGACATCAGGCTGCCCCGGTCAGGTCTGCCTTTCTGGCCATCACGTTTCTTCTCTTCGCCTTCGGCATTGATAAAGCCAATCGTAAGAAGTGAGGTAGCGAGGATAAAGGGGTTAGTTCTCATAGGATTCCGTAGGTTTCGAGAGTTGAAACCCGTCTATCAGGAAAAAGTTTCGAAAAAAATTCCGACACTCTAGGCCTGTCTCCGCGCTGTGATGATGCGTTTGGCAACTTCGTCGCCGAGAGCGCCGAAAAGAATGACAGCTCCGATGACGGCATACTCGATGTTCTGGGGGATCCAGTCTACGAGGGTAATCATGTTCCGCAGCAACTGGATAAGAGCCGTCCCAATGATAACACCGACGACGGTTCCGGAACCGCCACGAAGGCTACAGCCACCCAGAACGGCTGCGGCGATGGCGAAGAGCTCGTAGAAATTTCCGAAATCAACCGGTTGGGCGGAGTTGGTGTCGAGGACAAAGAGCAGGCCACCAAGTCCCGCAAGAAAGGAACAGACCACGTAGGCAAGAATGGTCATCTTGTCCGTGTTGATACCGCTGAAACGGGCGGCTTCCTCATTGTTTCCGAGAGCGAAGAGGTAGCGACCGTAGATCGTCCGGTTGAGGAAAAAGGCGGCGAGGCTGGCTACGATAACGAGAATCACCAACGGGAAAGGGAGCCCAAAATTGCCAGTGATCGGGATCTCGCCATTGGCAAGCCAGCGAAGCCCCTTGAGCTCTCCGTGGAAGCCGGCTGTTTGATCATTAGTGATTCCACGGGCAATACCACGATACAAAAGCAGGCCACAGAGCGTCACCACGAAAGGCTGTAGTTTCATCTTGGTGACCAACAGGCCGTGGCTGAGGCCAATGATGAGTGAAACCCCCATCACGATCGTTAACGCCAGCCAGGGCGGGAGGCCCGATTCTATGGCCATCCAGGGGAACGTGACTCCGACGAGGCAGACCACAGAGCCGATCGACAGATCAATGCCACCGGTAATGATGACAAATGCCACACCAATACCGATAATCCCGAAAAGGGCAGTGCGTCGAAGGAGGTTTTCCTGGTTGAAGGCGGAGAGAAAGCTCTGGCGTCCGGTGACGAGATCGCTCATCACCCAGGTCGCGAGGTAAACGACCACGAGGAGCACAAATATTCCGAGAATCCGCTTCATAGGCCCTTTGCTTGTATCGGTGGAGACGGGGGGTGTCAACGCCGCCATGGCGGGATCTGAAATCGGCCTTTGCGTTTTCGCCGGTGAGGGGCAAAGTCGAGGCATGTCCACTGAAGAAGAATCTGAACCTCAGGAGCTGCGCTCGTCGCCGGTTTCCGGGTGCATCATTCTTATCGCTATCATCGTTGTTTTTGGCGGCCTTGTCGTACTCTACACCGTGGTGGGGCTCTACCAGACCCGAAAGATCGATGACTTCACCCAATACGAACCGATGCCGATCGACGTGGACCAGCCCGACGAGGCGACGGTGTCCGCTGCCTTGGCAAAGCTCGGCGAGATCGAGACAGCGGTGGAGGAAAAGACGGCCATTCGCGTGCTTTTTACACCGAAGGATCTCAATGCCTTGATTGCGACGCAGGACATGCTGAAGGATTTTCGAGGGCAGACCTACATCACACGAATTTCCCCCCAGGGAATTGTCGCGGACATGGCACAACCAATGAGGAAAGGAATTTTTGACAGCGGTAGCCGTTACCTCAATGGGACCTTTGTTTTCCAGCCAGAGATTCGTCTGCGGACTCTCGCTTTCAAGGTGATCGACATCCGCGCCGTCGAAGGCGAGGTGCCGGAGCAGTTCGTCTCCAACTACGCCGTGCTCGACTTTTTCCGGCTTGATCCGGACAACGAGCAGATCAAGAAACACATTGACTACATTGCCGCTGTCTACGCCGAGGCGGGCAACCTGGTAGTTGAAACCGGCATAAAACCGGGATTGGAGGAGGGGTAATCCGCATGGACGGAAAATCCTGTTGCGCTCCGTCCGGTGACCGTGAGAACGAACCGGTTGAAGTCCCTGATCTTGGCTTGTCTCCTGAAGCTGGATCGAAGGAGGGCATGGTGGAGCTGGAAGGCGGGTCGTTCCTCATGGGGGCGGAAGACTCTGAGATTTGGCACACTGATGGTGAGGGGCCAATCCGGGAAGTGACCCTGGAGCCATTCTGGATCGATCGGACCACGGTAACGAATGATGCCTTCGACGAGTTTGTTGAGGCGACCGGCTATGAAACCGAAGCCGAGCGCTTCGGCTGGTCTTTTGTTTTTCACAATCAGATCCCAAAAGGGCACCGCAAGCACGTTCAACTTGTCAGTGTTGAGGGAACCTCGTGGTGGGCTCGTCTCGAAAAGGCCGACTGGCGAAAGCCGGGTGGTCCAGGGACCAACATCAAGAAGCTGGGCGATCATCCTGTGGTTCATGTCTCCTGGAACGATGCGGCCGCTTACGCCGTCTGGGCCGGCAAGCGGTTGCCGACGGAAGCCGAGTGGGAGTATGCCTCGCGAGGTGGGCTCGAGACTAAGATTTACCCCTGGGGAGATGAGCTGATGCCTGAGGGAAAACACCGCTGTAATATCTGGCAGGGGAATTTTCCTCACGAAGATGCCGCCGAGGACGGTTATGCAGGCACGGCTCCGGCCAAGAGCTTCCGGGCCAACGGCTACGGATTGTATCACACGGTTGGCAATGTTTGGGAGTGGACCGCCGACTGGTGGAGCCCGAATTTCCACCTCAAAGGGCCGCGGGAGAATCCGATGGGTCCGGAGTCAGGAAGCAGCCGGGTCATTAAAGGCGGGTCCTACCTTTGCCACGATTCCTATTGCAACCGCTATCGCAATTCCGCTCGGACACAGAACACGCCGGATTCCTCGACCGGGCACACCGGGTTCCGTTGTGTGATTTCGGTGTAGCTAGCCACATTTTTGAAATTGGAGCGCCGCTCACGGTCGCGGTGGACCGCGACCGTTATCGATGGTGCGGCGGGAACGGGGGTGAATCCGCCTTGACCCCGGCGGGCGTTTTATTAACGTCGTGGCTTCAAATCTAACATCAATCGAACAACATTATGGCACTCTCAGTAGGCACACAGGCACCCGATTTTGAACTCACCACGCTCGGTGAAAATGGCCCCGAAGTAATCAAACTCAGCGAAAAGACTGGTGAAGGAAATATTGTTCTTCTCTTCGTTCCCATGGCTTTCACCGGAGTTTGCACCGAGGAATTCTGCTCTGTGACGAGCGAGCTTTCCGAGTATTCCGATCTCAACGCGACGGTTTTCGGTATCAGCGGGGATAATCCTTTTGCCCAGGCTAACTGGGCTGAGAAAGAAGGGATCGGGATCACGCTCCTTTCCGATTACGAGCACACCGTAGCGGAAGACTACGGCATCGCTTACGACGCGTTTCTCCCCCAGAAGAATCTCCACATGGGTGGCGTGCCGAAGCGCTCCGCATTCATCGTCGATAAGGACGGTGTCATCCAGTATTCCGAGAGCAATGACAATCCCGGTGAGTTGCCGAATTTCGATGCGATCAAGGCCAAGCTTGGTGAGCTTGGCTAAGTCAGAGTTGCTGCATTTTATCGTCAAAGACCCGGGAGGTAGGAGCCTTCCGGGTTTTTTTGTGGATGCGCGCTTCCTTGATAGATCTCCGTCGTGTTCTTCATGCCTGTTTGTTCCGGGATTGAGGGAGGTCGCCCACGGTTTTTCTGAACCTCTTCTGATAAAGCCTTTTGATGAGCGCAGTCCCGGTATTGCGATGTGCCCGATACATCATCGTGAACCACAACAAATGGGCGAGGATCGCGATGGGAATCAGAATGTCGTAATTCATTCGGGAACAGTGCCTTTGAGTGGACCTTCTCGCCTTTTATAACTGGAGTGATGGGTTGGTATCAGTTGCCAGCCCTCTTACGCCAGAAAACAAACGGCAGGGAGACGAAATACATCGTGATGCCATAGACTGCCGAGGCGATGGTCGTGGGGGGAAGGGATTCGGAGGCACTGGCGGCGATCATGGCACCGACAGCGATACCGAGGGTGCCGTTCTGGACGCCCGATTCGAGCGAGATGGTGGTGGCGTCTTTGGTGTCGAGGTGGAGAAGCTTGCTGGAGCCGAGCCCTAGTCCGAGCATGACGAGGTTCAACAGGATCAGCGCCGGTCCGAGGACGGTCAGGTTGCCGAAAAAGACGGCCCGGTTGGCGGCGAGAGCAGTGATGATGATGAGAACGAAGAGCACCAACGCGATCCGTGAAATCGTCTTGGAGATTCTTTCCACCACACCCGGTGCCTTAGCGGTCAGCAACATGCCAAGGCCAACGGGAACTGCGGTCAGGAGGAACATCTTGATGCCGAGGGCGGTCACATTGACTTCCGGTCCCTCGACCCCCATGAAGTGCTTCACCGAAAGGGCAACGAGCAAGGGGACCGTCACAATGGAAAGGAGGCTGGTGACGGCGGTGAGTGAAATCGAAAGAGGTGTGTTGCCGTTGGCCAGTCGGGTGAGAACGTTCGATGTCACACCTCCCGGGCAAAAAGAAAGGATCATCACACTGACGGCCAATTCCGCTGAGATCTGAAACGCCATCACAATGGCGAAAGCGATGATCGGAAGCAGGATAAGTTGATTGAAAAGTCCAGTACCGAAGGCCCTCGGGAACTTGACCACCCGGTTGAAATCGGCCCCGCGCAGGCCGAGACCAAGTGAAAACATGATGAAGGCGAGGATCAGCGGGAGGGCGACTTTGACAAGCATGGGTCAGTTGGGTTGATGAGCACGCCCTGGCGTTCACGCTACCGTGTTTCGTGACGCCGCAGGCGTGGAGGGTCGCGCTCCCGCGCGACCGGATGATTCGGGCTCAGGAAGAACCTCAGTTCTTCAGGATGCCGCGAGCCACGAGGTTGTTGAGGCGGCGGGATACCCACTCAACTCCGTCGAGCACCGCTTCGCTGTAGGTGCGACCGTCGGTGGTATCGATCCCGTGGCCGGGATCCAGTTCGCGGAGGCCTTCGAGGGCCGGGTCTTCATGGTGGAAGAGCTCGACGAAGACATACTCCAGCTTGCCAGTCTTCGCAGCAGCGGCCATAAGAGCGCCGATCCAGCCGTCGTCCGTGCTGAGGCAGCCGCGAGTGGTCTTAGAAGAGGCGTGGAACATGCCCATTTCATCGGAGGCAGCGACCTGAGCGATCAGATCTTCGTTTTCAGGAATGGAGAGATCAGAATCACCGCAGTGAGCCGCGTCGATCATGATCTTGAAGAATTTGGTGCCGAGATCTTCGTTGGCAGCTTTCACGATCTCCCAGCACTTGGCCACATCGGTAAAAGTCTGGAATTCACCGCCGCGGAGAAACTCAATGTGCCAGTGCTTCACGCTGCTGTTGGCGACGTCACACTCGCGGTAGACCCGGGTGTGAACCTTTGCGTTCTGCTTAACAGCGGCTTCAAACTCAGCGCCGGTCTTTGGTGTAGCGCCGGGCTTCATCCATTCTTCGATGGAGGTGGAGGCGACCTGGGAGATGCCGTATTTCTTGGCGACTTCGATGCCGGCTTTGAGCATTTCAACAACCGCGTCCTCATCGTCCGGATTCATTGGATCGGCACCGCCGACCATCATGATGATGTGAACCTCCAGATCGAGGGCACGAAGTCCGCTGAAAAGGTCGTCCATATCACTGCCGTCAACGCCGGGAAAAGCAGTAACCTGGGCGCTTTGGATTTTTACCGGCGAAGCTGCGGTCAGCTTCGCCATCTCTTCCACCACAAGCAATTCGCCCGCATCGCTGCGAGGAAGACGGCCGTTGTCGTCAGGGACGAGGCCTCCAACGAATTTGATATGCGTGGGTACAACGCCCAGTTCAACATTGGTTTTGAGGGAGATGGTTTGAGCCATAAGAGAAGCAGGTTTTGGACTGCGAACTTTGGCAGGGCTCTCGCCTCGAGACAAGTCTTTAAAATTGTCCACCGGGGACAGAAGTTAGTCGGATCCGAAGGTCGCTCGTGGCTCAGGCGACCAGTCCAGCCTGGAGGTGGCGCATCATGGTGAGTTGTTCCGCTGCGCGCGCGGTCTGGTCGCGCCAGTAAGCGAGTTTTTCACCCGACATTTTGATGCGTTCTCCCACGGCTTTCTCAAGCTCGTGGTAGCCTTCAGCCAGTTGATGAGACATCTCGACCAGCTTCTGGTAGGCTTCCTGCCGTGTCGGGCAGGTGATAATCTTCCAGCCCTGTTTGTCGGCAATCTGGGCTTCGGTCTGATTCTTGATCTCGCGAAGTTCAGCAAGAACGATTTTCTCTTCGGAAACCCGACGAAGATCGTAAACGAGGCCCAGCTTTTCGAGCGTCCAGATGGCCCACTTGGTGGGGTCCCACTGCCAGGGCTTCACTCCGTTGCGGTAGTCGTGCTGGAAGGAGTGGTGATAGTTGTGGTAGCCCTCGCCAAAAGTGAAGATGGCCATGAACCAGTGGTCGCGAGCGCTGGTCTTGGAGTCGTAAGGGCGGGAACCCATCGTGTGGCAAAGAGAATTGATCAGGAAAGTGCAGTGCTGCACGGCCACGAGACGGGCGATGCCTCCCACAAGGAATCCGCCAAGAGCGCCTTCTGCGCCGTTGTAGATGGCTCCAATAAGTGTTGGTAGAATGATTCCTACGGTGACCCCGATGATGTGGTGATAGCGATGCTGCCACATCACGAGAGGATCTTTCCTGAGATCGTTGACGTTGTTGAGCTCACGGGGGTAGAGTTTGAAGAATATCCACCCCATGTGGGCCCAGAAGAACCCCTTGGAGATGTCATAGGGGTCGTCATCCTTATCAACGTGCTTGTGATGGACGCGGTGATCGGAAGCCCAGTCGAGCGCTGAGTCCTCGAAAGCGGCAGCACCGAAAAGCAGGGTGAAAAGTTTGACCGGCTTCTTTGCTTGGAAGGCTTTGTGGGCGAACAACCGGTGATAACCGAGCGTGATGCTCATCCCGGTGGCAATAAAGAACACGAAAAACATTCCGATGATGACCGGATCAAATCCATAATGGGCAAAATAGATGGGCGTGCCGATCAGGGCGGTGAGCAAAGTCACCACCAGGAAGGAACTGGTAAACCAGTTCACCCGGTCAAAAGGAATGTTAGGAAACATAATTACAATGAATACGCAGGAAATGAACGACGAAACGTGAGTTTCACGTCTGTTTTGTGGGAGGAGGGAATGAGTCTAGTGTGACCCGAGGGTGATAGGAAATGCTTAGATAGACCTCTCTCCCTTCACCGGGTGCAGGGGATCTTAGATGCTGCGATAGCGCTTTCCGTCGCCACCACCACGATCACCGCGATCACCACGATGTCCGCCGCCGCGGTCTTCTCGTCGACCACGATCGTAACCACCACCACCGCGATGACCGCCGCCACCACCACCGCGATGACCACCGCCGCCACCACGGGGGCGATCTTCGGCTTCGCGGACACGAAGCGGGCGTCCACCAAATTCTGCTCCTTCGAGATTATTGACAGCTGCTTCTCCAACTTCGCGGCTGGACAGCGTGACAAAGGCAAATCCGCGAGGGCGGCCAGTATCTCGATCGAGCGGCATATGCAGATCGACAATAGGTTCGTATTCAGACAGAAATTCGCGTAGCTCGATTTCCGAGGTCTCGTAGGGCATGTTGCCGATATACAATTTCATTGATTCAATAACTCACAGTGATGTCCGGTGATCCCAAACGCTAGGACTCCATCCAGGAAAATCGGGTTGCGTGAGTCAGTATGGGCTGAAGCAGAAGCAATTTGCCGGGAAAAAGGGGTGAAACGTCCGGGTTCGGACATCTCCAGTGTCTCGTAGATTTGGCAAAAGCCAACTCCTTTCGGAAAAATCTCAGGCGCGATTCGGGCAAAGTGAAGCTAGGTGAGTTCGAGGATTTTGTCCATGCGGGCGGCGATATCAGCCAGTCTTTCGCGGTTTCCGCCTGGCACCTCCGCTGTGGCCCACCCTTTGAAATCGATTCCCCGCAGCGATTCGCAGACGGCCGGCCAGTTGATGGTGCCCTCTCCGAGCTCGGACTTAAATCCGGAACGAAGGCCCTCTGAGGCATGCAGTTTTTCGTTCCACTCTTTGATGTCGAGTTTGCCGATGCGATCGCCCAGCAGCTCGATCCAGTGCTGCGGGACGCCCCATCGGACGTTGTTGCCGACGTCAAAATAGATGCCAAACCAGGGATGGTTGATCTCGTCGTTGAATCTCTCAGCGTCGAGGGCGCTGATGATGAACCCTGCCCAGACGTTTTCGACGAGAATCTTCACCTCGTGTTTTTCGGCAGCAGCGAGACCTTTCTGGATGATGGCTTTGTTTTCGTTCCAGCTATCCATAAGCGGTCGTTTTCTGTCGTAGCGGGCCACGTAAAGAACGCTGTCGCCACCGACGTCTTTTGAGAACTTCACTGCGGTTTCGAGATCAGGGTTGCTGGAGTTTACCGTTCCGTGAACCGGCAGCCCGGACTGATCGACCGCCTTGAGAAAAGTCTGCAACTCATCCTTGTGATCAGTTCGGAGCTCGACCCCGTCGTAGCCGAGTTCCTTGAGCATCACAAATTTGTCTTTAGCAGACATGTCGGGCTCATCAACCATGGTGTATTTGACCGCCTTCTTGAGACGATCGGACATGGCACCGGCGCTGGCGGTGGTTTGGTGAGAAGCGAGCGAGGCAGCCCCGAGGGCGAGGGTGGACTGGGAAACAAAGCGACGGCGATTCATGTCACGATCATGAGGGAAGGCAGGGGAAGGGACAAACCCGTGATCGCGGTTGAACCGGGATCGCTAGAGCTCGAGAGCTTCGTTGGTTCGCTTGCCGTCGACGAGGCGCCAGACACCGCGGGGATTCGCGTTCTGCAGAGCCATGGGCAACTGGGCATTCGGCCAGTCCTGATAGCAGACGGGCCTGACAAAGCGCTGAATGCAGCGCGTCCCGATGCTGGTAAAGAAGCTGTGGGAAGCGGCGGGGTAGGGGCCTCCGTGATGAATGCTGTGGCAGACTTCGATGCCAACCGGGTAACCGTTGAAAATGAGTCGACCTGCCTTGCGCTGCAGCACTTTGAGCAAGGGGCGGAATTCAATGAGGTCCTCCTCGGTGCCGTGAACGCTAGCGCTGAGCGAGCCGTCGATTTTATCGGCAATAGCCACCATGTCTTCGACGCTGCCGCAGTTTACCAGGGTGGAAGCGGGTCCGAAAAGCTCATCCAACAGGCTTGGGTCACGCATGATGCCCTGCTGACTGGTTTGGTAGACATAAGCCGCAGCCTCACAGGCCTCGGGATCGGGTTTGGCCGATGATTTGCCTAGCAACTTGAGGTCTTCGCTTTCATCACGACTCTCAATGCCGGTGGTGTAGGTGGAGTGAATGCCGGCATGCAGCATAGTGGCCGGGGCAAAATCTGCGACTTTCTCGGCAACGAGTTCGGAGAATTCATCCCAGTCGTCGGACTCCATCCCGGCCACGACTCCGGGATTGGTGCAGAACTGGCCGACTCCCATGGTCAGGGCGGACACGAAGCCGGTGGCGATCTGTTCCTTCTGTTCCTTGAGAGCGCCGGGGAGCACGAAAATGGGGTTCACGCTACCCATCTCGGCGTAGAAAGGAATCGGAACGGGGCGGGCAGCGGCGACGTCCATAAGAGCCCGACCTCCTCCGAGGGAGCCGGTAAAGGCGGCCGCCATGATCTTCGGGTGCTGGACCAGCCAGGTGCCGACATTGGTGGTGCGACCCTGGACCATGGAGAAAACACCCTCGGGCATGTTCGTCCGTTTCGCTGCGGCGATGATAGCGCGTGCGGCGAGTTCGCAGGTGCCGGGGTGAGCGGGATGCGCCTTCACCACCACCGGGCAGCCGGCAGCGAAGGCGGAAATGGTGTCGGCTCCGAGAACGGAAATAGCGATTGGGAAGTTGCTCGCTCCGAAGACGGCAATCGGTCCGATGGGCTGCATGACGCTGCGCACGTCAGGTTTGGGCATAGGCTGTCGGGTCGGATCGCCCAGGTCGATGCGGGCATCGGCCCAGGAGCCTTCACGGATCAGCTCGGCAAACAGGTAGGCCTGGTTGACGGCACGGGTGCGCTCCATTTCGCAGCGCGCCAGCGGATGACCAGTTTCGGCCGAAGCGCGCTCCAGCAACTCGTCGCCCAGCGCCATGGTTTCTTCGCAGATTGCCTCCAGGAAGTCAGCCCGCGCTTCAGCGAGCCGGTCGCGGAATTCGCCAAACACGCTGTCAGCCAGGACGACGGCTTCGTTGATTTCTTTTTTGGTGGCTTCGTGGAAAATGGTTTCCAGTCCGGAGCCGTTGCGTGGATCCAGTGCGGGAAAAACTTCGTCTGATTCGGCGGATTCGCGATAACCGATGAGTTGTTGACCGGTAAGGTTCATGGGAATGAGGGTAGATCTGGGAGAGAATAGCGAAGAGCAGGTGATTCGTTTCAGCATCAGTGATGCCATTCATTGGCGGGATTACCGGGTGCGGAAGCCGCCTCGAATTTGGCCGGCGCCGGTGGCTCCGAAGTTGGCTTCAAAGCGCGGGTCGAGCGGCCGACTGTTGGGCATGCTGAGCCAGATTCGGAAAAGGCAGCGCTTCTCTTCGGGAAGTTCGAAGTCTTCGAAGGCGGAGCGACGATGGAGTAAGGTCCAGTTGTTAACGAGGAGCACGTCGCCGCGTTCCTGGAGAAAGTGGCAGGCGTTGCCGGACTCTTCGGCGATGGCTTCGAGCAGGTCCATGGCTTCAATCTGAGCGTCGGTGAGGTCGGGCAGTTCCGGGTCCTGGTGGGCGCGGTTGATCAATACGCGAAGAAAGCTGCAGGCGAAATGGCGATCCTGAAACGAAAAGATCGGTTGCTCACACCAAGCCTGGTCATTACCAAGGTCAACTGTGTGCCGCTTGTAAGTGAAGTTGTCCATCAACACCTCAAGCAGGTCGGGCCGGCGGCGGGCGATCTCGTTGTAGAGATGAAGCGAGCTCACCAACTGGTTTTCGCCGCCGGATCGAGCCTGCTTCCAGCAGAGGAATGAAATAACGTCGGACCGGTCGGTATGGAAGGAGAGCTTTTTGTTGGTGTTAGGTCCTCGTGTTCTCGGGTCGTTCTGCCCGAAGCCGGCGTCGGAAACGTCGAAGACGGTATCGCCCTTTTCGTTCTGTGAGAGCGGGGTGCCAATGGTTGTGGACCATTCGAGGAAGGCAGCTCGCGCACTCTCCTTGTCATGATCGTGCACGGGGAAGCCTTTGAGGAACACGGCTCCGCTGCCAACCTCCAGCTCGTCGCGGATCCAGTCGGAATTGGCATCGGCGAAGTCTTTGCCCCAACCATCACGGGTGACGAGTTCATCGCCCTTCCAGGTAGCAGGAGAATCGAGCAGGGGAATCGGCATCGCTTACTTCTTTACTGCTTCACTGATGCTCTCGAGCAGGGCTTTGTCGGCTTCGTCTTCGAGGTAGCCAAGACCGACGAGGAAGGCATCGGTCTTCAGGATGGTGTCGATGAAGTGCTCCTTCTTGCCCTGGCCAAGCTTCAAATTGAAGAAACCATGAGGCTCTCCCTCGTAAACATGGAGTTCGGATTTGATGCCCAGGGCTTCCTGGTCATCGCGAAATTTCTTGGCCGTGGATACCGGGATCAGTTTGTCTTTGGATCCGAGGAATACAATCGTGGGCGGATCGCCCTTGGTAATATTGTGGGCCGGAGAGATGGCGGGGAACCACTCGGTGACCCGGTCATGGCCGTAGCCGTCGGGTCCGTTGTCGTAGACCGGGTTGAAGAGAAGTAATGCCTGGGACTTTGATGAAACTGAGAGGTCTTCGTCAGGGCCTTCGAGTCCATCACAGATTCCGGTGGTAGCGGCGACGTGTCCCCCGGCGGAGCCGCCGCCGGCAATGAGCTTGTCAGGATCGATGCCGAGACGCTCAGCGTTCTGGCGGACCCAGCGGATCGCTGACTTGCCGTCTTCCACGCAGGCGAGGGGCGGGGTTTTCTGACGCGATTTCACCCGGTAGTCGGCGAGGAAAGCAACGATGCCGCGGCCGGCGAGGTAATTGGCGTGGGGTTCGAACTGGGCGACTGAGCCACCGTTCCAGCCTCCACCAAAGAAGAACACGACAGCGGGGCGTTTGTCCGTCTTCGGGTCGTGTCCATCGGGATCGAGACGGTAAATGCGGAGGTCGTCACCGGAAGCTTTCTTATAAACTTCGACCTCAGCACCCTTGATGTTAACGAGTTGTGTTTCGGCCAACGCTGTGCCGCCAAAGGCGATGGCAGCAAGGATCAGGGCGGGGAGTTTCATGCGAAAACGTTATCGGGGCGGTGACAGATTTCGAGAGATAATTGGGCGTGAGCGCGTCATGCGGGGGCTGAAATTGTATGCCACAGTTGACACTGCATCGCCGCGAAGTTTTGGCGATAGCTACGATAGGGATGAGCGATTCGCCGCATCAAAGCCATCACTCGGTTTCGGTCCCTCACCTTCTCGGGGTGATGGGCGGGGCGCTGTGCATTTCCTTTGCGCCGATCTTTGCAGTTCTCGCAAGTCGCGGAGAAGGCGGAGTCGGGATGTGGGATTCGGCTTTCTGGCGGGTGGCCCTGGGGGCCGTGGCGATCGGTGTCATGTTTGCTTTTCAGCGGAAACGTATCCTGCCGAGGGCAGGTGAGTTTCAAAAAGGGGCCATGTGGATCTGGTTACCGGGTGCTTTCTTTGCCGCGGATTTCTGGGCCTGGCACTGGTCTTTCGACCATACCTCGGCCGCGAATTCGACTTTGCTGGCTAACACTTCAATTCTCTGGGTCACGCTGTTTGCCTGGTTGGTCTGGAAGGAACAGATCGGGAGGAAGTTCATCATCGGGGCCGTGGCCGCCTTTGGAGGAATGGCGTTGTTGATGCTGAGTTCATCGACCCGGGTGCCGCCAACGGACGGCAACCCGGTCTTTGGTGACTGTCTCGCGCTGGTTACGGCGGTCTTCTATGCGTCCTACCAGTTGTCGATTAAGCGCTACCGGCGGGAACACTCGGCGCCGGTTCTGTTGTTCTGGGCGAGTGCGGTGGCTGCCGTGATTCTCTTTCCGATTGCCTGGTTCCATCCCGATCCTCTCTGGCCCGGGAGTTTGAAAGTCTGGGGGTCGTTGCTGGGTATCGGCGTTTTGGTTCACGCCTGCGGGCAGGGCTTGATCGCCTATGGACTCGGCGGCGTGCCGGCCAGTCTTGCTGCTGTAACGCTCCTGGTTCAGCCGGTCGTGACGGCGATCTGGGGCGTGGTGATCCTGGGCCAGCCCCTCGTTGCGTGGCAGATTGCGGGCGCAGTGATTGTAGTGAGTGGACTGTTCCTTGCCATCCAGGGGAGAGTGGGGCGCTCAGAGGATAAGAAAGAATCCTAGTCGTCGCCCTTTGCGTGTGAGCCGTTTTTAGGCGAAAATCAGTCAATCTATGGCCAGACACCGTCGACCCAAATCAGCCGGAAACCGACCGCGAGAAGCGCGGGTGAATGCGCATTCGGCGAAGATTCAAAAGGTGGCGCGACTCTCGGAAGAGTCGCTCTACGATTTTCTTTCGGATCCGGGAGAGGCGGAGCCTTTCCTGCTCGTGCTCGACGGAGTGCAGGATCCTCACAACCTCGGCGCGTGCCTTCGAACAGCGGAAGGAGCGGGAGTGCATGCGGTGGTCGTGCCTCGTCACAAGTCGGCGCCAGTCACGGAAACGGTGGTTCGGATTTCATGCGGCGGAGCAGAACACATTCCCGTTGTCTCGGTTGCGAACATGGCGCGGTTTCTCCAGAAGATCCGCGAAGAATACGCCATTCGCGTGGTTGGGACGGCCGACCAGGCCCACTCCGATCTCTACAATTGCAACATGACCGGCCCCATGGCAATAGTCCTGGGCGCGGAAGGTGAGGGGATGCGACGTCTCACCAAGGAGAACTGCGATTCGCTGATCAGCATACCGATGCAAGGGCACGTCGATTGTTTGAACGTTTCAAATGCCGCGGCTGTCTGTCTCTATGAAGCCGTCCGTCAGCGTAAATTCGGGTGAATTTTCGTGCTCGAATTGGCGCGGTTCTTCATTTGCCCTCTGACTCCTGTTTTGATAAATTTCCTCCATCCTTTGAAAACATGAACTCCGGTTACGCCAATCCCTACACCGTTGCCAGCGCTGCTCCGACTGAGCGCGCTGCTTTTATTCGCAAGACTTACCTTCACCTCGCATTCGCAATCCTTGCCTTTATCGGTGTGGAGGCGATCCTGCTTCAGCAGTCGTGGGCATCTGCCCTGAGCCAGAAGATGACCAGCGGCATGGGATGGCTGATCGTCCTCGGTGCCTTCATGGGGGTTTCGCTCCTCGCTGAGCGCCTCGCGGCATCGGATTCCTCGAAAGGAGTTCAATATGCCGGATTGGGAATTTTTGTGGTGGCGGAGGCGATTATTTTCCTGCCGATCCTGTATATTGCCAAAAACTTTGCGCAGGATCCTCAGGTCATCCTTAAAGCCGGTATCACGACGGGCTTTGTCTTCGGTGGACTCACATTCGCCGCCTTTGCGACTGGCAAGGATTTCTCTTTCCTCCGTGGCTTCCTCATGGTTGGTGGTTTCGTGGCTCTCGGTGTCATCGTTTGCTCGATCATTTTTGGCTTCAATCTTGGAACGATCTTCGCCGGTGCGATGGCGCTTTTTGCTGCGGTGGCGATTCTTTACAACACCTCCAACATCATTCACCACTACCGCACGGATCAGTATGTATCCGCTTCGTTGTCTCTCTTCGCGAATGTGGCCCTGCTCTTCTGGTATATTCTCCAGATTTTCATGAGCCGTCGTTAATCTCAAAGAGGTGATTAAAGATTTCTCTAAAAGCCGCTGGTCCCGACTGGCGGTTTTTTTGCGTAGAAGGCTGCCGCGACCGCGGACTGCTTCGGGATTGCCGATGCGCAGGCGTCTTTTTTAGGCTACTGCCAGAATGAAAATTAATCCCCAGTCACCAGCCCCCGTCGATCGTCGAAAAGTTCTCAAGTATGGTGCCGGCTTCGGTCTCGCCCTGGCTTGGCCCAACTCAAAAGTTATCGGAGCGAATGATGATGTCCGTGTGGGGGTGATCGGGGTGAACAGTCGTGGTAAGGGCCACCTGAGTGCCTACCAGAAAATGGGTGGAGTGCGAGTGGCTGCGATTTGTGATGCCGATCCGGCTGTGTTGGACGCCCGAGTGAACAAGGCAGCGGACGACCAGGGTTTTGCGGTGAAGGGGTTTGCTGATATGCGGGCGATGTTCGACAGCGGCGAAATCGACGCGATGTCGACGGCAACACCGAACCACTGGCATACCCTGGCCGGGGTATGGGCCATCCAGTCAGGTATTGATGCCTACGTCGAAAAACCGATATCCCACAATGTGTGGGAGGGACGCCAGTTGGTGAAGTTGGCCCGCAAGCATGAAAAAATCTGCCAGGGAGGAACACAGAGCCGTTCCATGGGATCAATCCAGGCAGCGGTAAAGTTCGTCCACGACGGCGAACTTGGGAAGATCAAATACGTCAAGGGCATGTGCTACAAGCCGCGGGCATCAATCGGCAAGGGAGGTGGCGGCAATATCCCCGAAGGTGTTGACTACAATGTCTGGTGCGGTCCCGCCGCACAGGAGGCCCCGTTGGGACGTCAGAGGTTTCACTACGACTGGCACTGGTTTTACGAATACGGAAACGGCGACATGGGGAACCAGGGAATTCACCAGATGGATGTGGCCCGTTGGTATCTCGGTGAGGCCAAGATTGCCCCGCGATCCATGAGTCTTGGAGGTCGACTTGGATACGACGATGACGGCGAAACTCCCAATACCCAGATCGTTTATCATGATTACGACGCGGCACCGCTGATTTTCGAAACCCGAGGCCTGCCGAGTGCGAAGGAATTCCAGGAAAACGGCTGGGGTGCTAACATGAACACACCGGAAGAGTTTCCCGAAGAAAAGGGTATCGGAGTCGTAGTGGTTTGTGAGGGCGGCAGTGTCTACACCAGCGCTGGAGGCAAGGTTCGAATCAAGGATGCGAACGGGACCGAAATGGAAGTGCCCAAGCCTCACGACAGTGAAGATATCTTTGCGAACTTCATCTCGGCGGTGAAGAGCCGGAAGGTGGAGGATCAATATGCGGACTGTGAGGAGACTCACATTTCCAGTGCGCTTTGCCATACCGGCCTGATCTCTCATCGCCTCGGTGAGATGATGTCGAAGGGGCAGATCATGGAGCAATTGAAAGGGGATAAGGTGATGGAAGAGCGCTTTGGATCCATGGCCGATCACCTTAAGGCAAATGGAGTTGATGTGAATAACCCGTCCATGGTTCACGGACCGATGATAAAGTTCAATCCCGATACGGAGTGGGCTGAAGGAAACGGGGAGCTCGACAAGATGGCTAACAAGCTGGTCACCCGTGAATACCGGGCGCCGTTCATCGTGCCGGAAGTCCTGTAACGAGACTCAATCTCAGGGTATTTTTTAAAAGGAGCGATTGTCTTTCGCGGCAATTGCTCTTTTTATCTGGTAGGATGATCACGCGTCGACTGGATCAGGCCAAGGAAGCCTACAAGAAAGGGGATGCAGAGGCTTCGCGTAAAGCGCACGATGCTGGAACGGGTGGTGAACCCCATCGAACCGGTGGCGGTTCCTACATTAAGAGCTTTGTCTATGGTGGGCTTGACGGAACCATAACGACATTTGCTGTCGTGGCGGGTGTCGCGGGGGCATCGTTGAGTTCCAACGTTATTCTTATACTCGGCTTTGCGAACCTGATTGCTGACGGCATTGCTATGGCATTCGGTGATATTCTCAGCACCCGGGCAGAGCAGCAGTATCACGCGGCGGAGCGGGCGCGTGAGGAGTGGGAATTGGAAAACTACCCGGAGGGCGAGAAGCGGGAACTTAAAGAACTCTACATTGAGAAGGGACTCTCTGAGGAGGATTCCGATGCGCTGGTTGAAATCCTGGCAAAGTATCCGGACTTCATGGTTGATGTGATGATGAAAGATGAACTCGGTATTATTGAAGATGATGAGTCTCCCATTTTCAACGGGCTGGTTACCTTTGGTTCTTTCGCGATCTTTGGTTTTGTGCCACTACTTGTCTTCGTTGTTCAGCGTTTCGTGGAATGGGATATTGACGGCATGTTCTGGGCCTGTGCCTTGACTGGACTGACACTGTTCGGTCTCGGGGTGACCAAGGGTAGGTTTTCATCCGTGAAGTGGTGGAAGTCAGGAGCTGAGATGTTGTTTCTCGGGGGCCTCGCTGCGGTTGCTGCTTTCTATATCGGTAAAGCCCTCGAATCACTCGCCTGAATGGGGGATGGAATGGGATCGACTCACCCAAAGTGGATGTCATAGTCTGATCAGTTGATGAGAGTGCTCGTAATCATATCTGTTTTCCTGGCCTCCTCATTTGCCTGGGCACAGGTGGTTCCTTCGACCCCCAGTGAGTTTATGAAGAGGGGGTTGGGTGACAATGGAAGCTCAGGAACGGCTTCCGTGGGTGTCAGCGAGAAGGCCCCGAAGGTGATCACCATCACTTACACAGCGGTATCGCCGCTCAAGGGCTGGACCAACACCGACGGGAAAACGATCCAGGCTCAACTCCTCGCATTCGCCGCGCCGGAGCCCGGTCAGCCGGGGCCGGTTGAAGTGATCCGAAAAGGGAAAGTGCGACTCCTCGTTCCCGGTGCCAAAGGACCGGTAGAATATCCCATGTCGAAGCTACAGGAAGAGGACAAGATCGAAATCGAGCGCATTGCCAAGGCAGCGGCGAACGGATTGCCGGGTGTGCCGCAATCAGATAAGGGTGAAGAGAAGAAATGAATGCCTTTAAGCTCCATACAGCCATTGTCTCGTTTTGTCTGATCATGGCTGGTCAGGTGGGCGGAGCAGATCGGCCTCCGGGTTTTTCGACCGATGAACTGGTGGCTTGGTGCGTGGTTCCTTTCGATGCATCGAAACGTGGTCCGGAGGAGCGGGCCGGGATGCTGAGTCAACTTGGATTCACCTATTGTGCCTACGATTGGCGCCCCGGTGATGAGGAGACTTTCGAGGCTGAAATCAAGGCTTATCAGAAGCACGGTATTGAGATGTATGCCTTTTGGAAGGGGCATGAATTAGCCTACGAACTTTTTCGGAAGCACAAAATTGCTCCTCAGCTTTGGCATACTTTGCGGGGCGGTGAAGGCGATAGCTTTGAAGCGAAGGTGGCGGCAGCGGTCACTTCAATGGAGCCGTTGGCGAAACAGGCAGCTTCCTATGGCGGAAAGCTTGGCCTTTACAATCACGGCGGTTGGGGCGGAGAACCAGAGAGCATGATCGCAGTTTGCGAGGGGCTGCGGAGGAAGGGCCACGAGAATGTCGGGATCGTTTATAACTTCCACCATGGTCATGACCAAATTGAAAGGTGGTCTGAGGTGTTTCCAAAATTGAAGCCTTACCTGTTTTGCCTCAATCTTAACGGAATGACTTCGGGAGAGGTCACCGCCGAGAGCAAGATTATGCAGCTGGGCGAAGGAGACGTTGAAGATGATTTGCTTCGTGTGGTGCTGGAGAGCGGTTATGAAGGACCGATCGGGATCCTTGATCACGATAAGGAAACAGATACCCGCGAGACGCTGATCAAAAATCTTGAGGGCCTCGACGAATTGCTAGCCCAACTGCAAAGCGACTCGCGCTGACTCGACGATGCCGAACAAGGTTTCGTCGAGAGTGAGTTTGTCGGTATTGATGTCGAGATCCTGGACTGCTTCGTAATGGTCGGCACGTTCGGCCAGCATGCCATGAATCGTTTTGAGCGGATCATCCACCTGGAGCAGGGGGCGGTTTTTGTTTCGCTTTACGCGATCGAAAATGATTTCCGGGGACGCCTTGAGCCAGATCACGTAACCCGCTTGCCTCAGAATAGGGTGGTTTTTTTCCCGCGTCACGATGCCGCCTCCAGTCGAAATGACTTGGTCAGATTTCCCGGCGCACTCTTCGAGGACTTCAGTTTCCAACTGGCGGAAGGCTTCCTCACCGTCTTCAGCGAAGATATCTGGAATCGACTTTCCGGCCTTGCGGCTGATCACAGCATCTGTGTCGACGAACCGGAAGCCAAGGCTCTTGGCTGCGTCTTTGCCGATTGTCGTCTTTCCGGTCCCCATAAATCCGACTAAAATCAGATTGCGACTGCGCTGGTCTGAAGTATTCACTAACGGCACCATAGCTAAATTGTTGTGGTTGCCCAATAGAATTAAGGGGCGCGGAAGTGTCCCAGCCTGACAGAGCCATGCAGACTGAGATTGCGAGAACTGACAACGAAGTAAGCACCAATGATACGGTGCGTCGCGCCGCATCCGCGTTGCAGGCCGGGGAAGTTGTCGCGCTTCCCACTGAGACTGTTTATGGCCTTGGGGCGGATGCCCTGGACCCGGAGGCCGTGGAAAAGATCTACACCGCTAAAGACCGCCCGTATTTTGACCCGCTCATTATTCACGTGCCCCACAAGACCTCGCTCTACGAAGTCGCCGAGGTTCCGGCCGAGATTTCCAAAACGGTGACCCAGTTGGTGGAGACTTTTTGGCCGGGGGCTTTGACGCTGGTGTTGCCGCGCAAACCGATCATTCCTGATATTGTTACGGGTGGACTTTCAAGCGTCGCGGTGCGCCAGGTCAACCACCCGATCTTCCACCGTATCGTGAAGAATTTCGGTGGCCCCATTGCGGCACCGAGCGCAAACCTGTTTGGGCTGCTTAGTCCGACATCCTGTCAGGCGGTTGAGGATCAGCTGGATGGTCGGATTCCTTTGATCGTTGACGGGGGCGCCTGTGGTCAGGGACTCGAGTCGACCATCGTAAAAATCGAGGCGGGAAAGAATAAGCCGATTATCCGGGTGCTTCGTCCCGGTCCGGTCACTGAAGTGGAACTCAAGAAGTTCGGTAAAGTCGTTTTCGCCGAAAAAAATGATGACGTTGAAGAGTCAGCTCCGGAGGCTCCGGGGATGCTGGCGAATCACTATGCCCCTCGAGAGACGCCGCTTCGTTTACTGGAGCGCCCCGAAGACTTCTCTCCCGAAGAAGGAAAGACCTACGCGCTGCTTAGCTATCGCGGTCAGCCGAAGGACGGCTACGTCGACCTCTACGACTGGGACGAAGTCTCTGTGCTCAGTCCGGGATCGGGTCGTGTTGCTGAAGCGGGCATTCGATTCTTTCACGTGATGCGCCAGCTAGACATGCTGGACGTGGATGAGATCATTGCGGAACCGGTCCCGGATCGTGGGGTCGGCAAAGCGATTCTCGATAAGCTTCGCAAAGCGGCAGTGAAGTGATCTCAACGCCACGCTTGGCGTAGTTAAACGCCACGCTTGGCGTAGTTAAACGCCACGCTTGGCGCCGTAGAGCCTCAGGTGCAAACGGTCAGAGTATTGGAAGCCGTTCGACTGAGCCAGCTCGGCGACGAAAGCCTGATTCGCCTCAAGTTCTGCAACGGAGATTGCTTTCGGCATGAGGAAGATGTGCTCACCCGGGAGGCGGCACTGCTCGATCATGGTCACGACTTCTGCGAAGTCTGATTCATCTCCGATCACAAATTTGAAATCCGCTTTGCCGGTATCGGCGAGTTGAGTGAGAGCTTCCGGGTTGAAGCGCTTTTCTTTCGAGACGCTTGAGTTGGCCAGTTTTGGTGAAACGTTGAACTGGTTGATGCGGGAAAGAAATTCGTCTCCGGGAAAGAGTGTGCCATTGGTCTCAACTTCGAAGTGCCTTGCGTCTGAAATGCCTGTCAGGGCACTCATCAAATCGATCCAGGCCTTTTCCTGGAGCAGTGGCTCTCCGCCGGTGAAGACGTAGTTGGAACAGGGGAATTCCCCGACGGTTTCGACGATCTCACTGGTCTGGCAGTCGATGATTTGTTCGTCGCGCTTGAACTTCGTGCCGGAGTCGTGCTCGAAGTTCGTGTCGTCCCAATTCCAGGTGTAAGCGGTGTCGCACCAGCGGCACGACAGGTTGCAAAGACTGGCCCGAATGAAGACCGACGGGCGACCGGTATGGCGACCTTCCCCCTGAAGGGTGTAAAAGATTTCCGGACTTCCATCCGGCATCCGGGCCAGTTTCATAAGCGCGCTACTGCGAAACCATTGTCACCTTGTCGGTGATGGGACCCCGGGTGCTCTCGGGCCACTCTTCATCCCTGGGCCAGCCGAGGTAGAAAAATCCGAGGCACTTATCGCGAGGATCGCTGAGCCCGAGCCATTCTCGCATCTCATCGGTGTAGCTGAGAGGAGGCGAAGACCAGAAGCCGGCCATGCCGAGAGCGCTGGCGGTGAGGTGCATATTCTGGACGGCGCAGGAGACCGCGGCGAGTTCCTCGATCTCCGGAATTTTTTCAATCTCCTGCCGTTTCATACCTATCGCGACGACGACAGGCGCCATGAGCGGTTGCGTGCCCAGTTTATCAAACTTATCCGGGCGATGCTGATCTTCGGGAGTGATCTTCTTGTAGAGCGACTGCATGAAGTCAGCGAGGCGCTGGCGGCCCTCCTGGGCGAAGACGAAGAAACGCCAGGGTTCGGTCATACCGTGTGTGGGTGCCCAGTTGGCGTTTTCGAGAATCGCAGCGAGGTGAGCGTTTTCGACCGGCTTCTCGGACATGTCCTTCGGTTTGATGGTGCGCCGACGGCGGATCAGCGCATTGGCGGCGGCCAGGCGAAGGGTCAGAGGATCGAGATTGGGTTGGTTCGGATCGTCGCTCATGGTTTTGGAAGGAAAGGCGGGACTGTATCGCGGCTTTTTGGGGGCAACAACTGGGAATCAGTTTCCTGATTTCCGGGTCAGGCTGATGCCGTTATCCTCGAGAGAGATACACCGCTGCCGGTAGAGTGCACCTACCGCCTGCTTGAAAGCCTTTTTGCTGGCCCCGAAAGCTCGCCGGATGTCTTCGGGGGAACTTTTGTCGGTGAGCGGGATGCGGCCATTATTCTTCTCGAGGGCCTCGAGAATGCGATCGGTGAGTTGGGTGACGCGGCCGTATCCCACCTTTTCGAGGGAGAGGTCGATCTTGCCGTCGGGTTTGACGGCGGCGATAAAGCCATCAAACGATTCACCGATTCGAATGGGATGCTGCAGGCTGCTTTCGTGAATGAGTCCTTTGAATCGTTGATCGATCACGGCCATGTAGCCCAGCGGCGTGCGTTCCTGGATGATGAGGGCAACCTGGTCACCGGTTTTATAGTGAGGCCGGGACTGGTTGAGGAAACGGTTGATCTTGGAAGTCGCGATGATGCGGTCGGACACCTCGTCGTGCAGCACTTTGACGACAGCCACTTCGCCTTCTTTGACGCGGTGATTCTGCTCTTTGAACGGAAGAAGCAGATCCTTCGGAAAATCCCAGTTGAGGAAGGCTCCGGCGCGCGGGTGGACGGAGACGACTTCGAGTGCGGCGATTTCACCCACTTGGCAGGAAGGCTGTTGAGTGGTCGCAACGAGACGATCTTCAGAGTCACGGGAGATAAAGACATCGAGAGCGTCTCCCGGTTCGGAGCCCTCCGGGACCTCCCTGGTTGGAAGTAGAATTTCGCCCAGTTCACCACCGTCCAACACGAGCCCGTGATCGGATTCGTGGAGAGCAATGAGCTGATTGACTCTGCCAAGCTGCGCCATCCGCCAAGGTAGACGAAAAGCAGGGGAATGCGAGGCGCAGGTGGAGACTATTGACCAGTCGATTTATGAATGATTCCATGATTCGATAGAGACAGATCAAGCACGCAGGGCTCATGTGGATGCCGATAGACAACCATGGATTAAATGAAAAGGGCTCAAAAACCGAAACGATGACTTGGGGAAGCGATAATGACACGATTAGGTCTCATTACAGTTTTGCCATGAAGTGAGGCATACGATTCAATCAAACGATGAAAAATGCCTTATTTTTTTTGGCAGCCTCAATCGTGTGGCTGACCGGAGCGGGCGCTGCCGAGAAGCCCAATATTGTTTTCATTCTTGCCGATGATCTGGGGTTTCGAGAGTTGGGATGCTACGGGCAAGAGAAGATTCAGACGCCCAGAATCGATCAATTGGCAAGGGAAGGAATGAAATTTACGAGGGCTTATTCAGGCAGCCCGGTTTGTGCTCCTTCACGTTGCGTTTTAATGACTGGCAAGCATCCGGGACATGCCATTGTTCGGAATAATCGGGCGATGACACCTGAAGGGCAGTATCCTATCCCGAAAACCGAGGAAACCATTGCTGAGTTGCTTGCACAAGAAGGCTACATCAGTGGAGCTTTCGGTAAATGGGGGCTGGGTAATATCTGGTCTGAAGGTAATCCGAACGAGCAGGGGTTCGAAAAGTTCTTTGGCTACAACTGCCAGGCGCACGCGCATTCCTACTACCCGGCGACCCTGTGGGATAATGATCAGAAGTATCCTCTGAAGAACGATCCCCCGGTGCCGGGCCATGCAGGGCTGGTAGATGGCAGTGATCCCCGAAATCCCGCGAGTTACGATATTTTCAAAGGTCAGGATTACGCTTCTGATCACATTGCTGACCAAGCTCTGCAGTTCATCAAAGCCAACAAAGATCGTCCGTTTTTTCTCTACTATCCCAGCCTGATTCCACATGTCGCATTACATGTGCCGGATGAGGACCTAAAGCCCTATCTTGATGAAGGTTGGAATGATCCACCGTTCACGCGGGAGGGAGGCTACGGCTACACTCCGCACTTTACCCCGCGCGCTGCTTATGCGGCGATGATCACGAGGCTGGATACTTATGTTGGACGGGTGATGGACTTGATTGATGAATTAGGACTCACAGACAACACTATCGTTGTCTTCTCCTCGGACAATGGTACGACTCATCTGAAAAACGAAGTGGACTACGACTTTTTTGCCAGTGTGGGAGAATTGCGTGGTCTTAAAGGGCAACTTTGGGAAGGCGGTATTCGCGTGCCGCAGATTGTAAAGTGGCCCGGCAAAGTTGAAGCGGGAAGCACGACCGATCAGGTGACTGGTTTTGAAGATTGGCTTCCGACGCTACTTGACCTGATAGGAGTTGGAGAATCAGTGCCGGAAGAAGTCAACGGCATCAGTATTGCCGATACGCTGCTTGGGAATGAGCAGGAGGAACGCGATTTTCTTTATCGAGAGTTCCAGGGGTATCGTGGCCAGCAGGCGGTCTGGTTGGGTAATAAATGGAAGGGGATCCGCACCGATATTCTCAAGAAGGGGAACAAGGAACCGCTCAAGATTGAGCTGTTCGACATGGAGTCTGATTCTTCTGAGTCCACCGATGTGGCAGCAGCCAATCCGGAAGTGGTCAGTGAAATCAAAGCGCTGATGAGTTCGGAGCGCAGTGTATCTGAGGAATTCCAGATGGGCCCTCTCGATGAAATCACCAACTGATCGAAACGATGAAGACCGGTGGTGTTCGCGTCCAGACTAGCGCCCTTTCTTCTTCCTGCCGGTTCCGGGGGGAGTGCGATGATCGCCGAAATACTTTTCGCTTCGATATTGAAGCCAGACTCGCAGCACCTGGGGGATTTGTTCCTTCTCCTTTTCTGTGAGTCGCTCGTAAAGTTTGAGGGCGCGCTCCCGCTCCATGCGACAGGCGCCGTTTTTGTGGGCGTCCCAATAGGTCCGGGCGAGCCGAATGCGACGGCTCGTTTCCTTGATCAGCGCTGTGCCGGAGAGTTGTTCGTCAGGGATCTTTCTCTTTTTTCCCATGTGATTGTGGCGAAGACGCCTGTTGTCGATCGCGAAGGAATGTGAAACACTTTCACCCTTCAAATCTATCTGTCTGCATGAAAAAGTCTCTTCTTTCTATTTGCCTTGCTTTTGTCGTTTCAGTCGTTTCTGCTGAGCAGGCCTTTGTTCTCTCTTCCTCCGGTGATGGAATTACTGTCTACAAAGCCAATGCCGAAACCGGCGAGCTTTCCGAGATTCAAACCGTTCCGGACCCGGGTTTGATGGCGATCACGAAAGATCAGCGGAGGGTCTTTGCGATCGGGGCGAAGGAGATTGCGACCTATGACGTTGAAGACGACGGCAAGCTCAAGTTGGTGGGAAAAGCTGAGATCACCGAAGGGGGAGGATACGCTGACCTCGACGCCACGGAGCGATTCTTTGCCACGAACAACTACAGAAAGGGGACCGCGACGGTTTGGGAGATTGGAGGCGATGGCATCGCCATTTCGGAGCCGACGGCCCATGTGACGCTCGAACAGAAGGCGCACTCTACGGTCTTTGCTCCCAATAATGATTTTTTGCTGGTTCCCGCCACGGGACCTAACAAGGTTTTTCAGCTCAAGTTTGATGTCGCGACCGGAAAGGTGGAACCCAATGAGCCTGCTTCGGCTGCAGCCCCAACTGGCGAGGGTGAAGCTCAGCAGCCGAGGCACCTCGTTTTTCATCCCAATGGCAAGATCGTCTACACCACCTTGGAGCGGGAGTTGCCCGGCGTTGGCGCGTGGAAGTGGGATGCGGAGAGCGGAAACCTCACCGTGATTCAGAATATTGTGACTTATCCGGAAGGCTTCGACGGCACGATCTCAACGGCGGATCTGCACCTGACTCCAAACGCCAAGTTTCTCTACCTATCCAACCGGGATATCACAGACCGCAAAGCGGTGGTTGGGAACAGCTCAATCGTAGGATTCAAGGTTCTTAAATCCGGCAAACTGGAGATGATCGGGCACACGCCTTGTGAGCAGGTGCCGCGTTCGTTTGCGGTGGATCGCGCCGGAAAATTCCTCTACGTCGCGGGGCAGACCGCAGCCAAGATTGGAGTCTATCGGATCAACCAGGCTACGGGGGACTTGGCGAGGGTTCAGCAACTGGATACCGGGGCCGGACCGAACTGGGTTCAGTGCATCACTCTGAAGTGATTTCATGCCGGTCCCCGCTGCAAAAGCGTGCCTGATTTGTAATTGGAAACCCCTCCCGGCCGGCTGATGTTGGCACCACTATGGAACCTACGCACAGCAAGACGATTGGTTACGTTCTCTGGATCTTTGGATTCACGGGATCCCATCGATTTTATTTTGGTAAACCGGTTTCCGGAACGATCTGGTTCTGCACACTCGGCCTGCTCGGTATTGGCTGGCTGATCGACCTTTTCCTGATCCCCCGCATGGAGCGGCAGGCGGAACTCCGTTACAGAGGGGGTGATGTGGACTACTCTGTCGCCTGGATTCTGCAGACTTTCTGCGGAGCGCTCGGTATTCACCGTATTTACATGGGTAAATGGGTGACGGGACTGATTTACATGTTCACCGGTGGTCTCGCCTTTATTGGGGTGTTGTATGACTACTGCACACTGAACGGTCAGATCAGCGAGATTAATGCGAAACAGCGGTCGCAATCGGGTGTTCAGGCAGGCACGGAGCGCCTCATTGAGGGGTAATTCCTCGATAGCGCTCAATCAGAGCGAACTTTTCCCTTTCGCTTCGGCCTAATTGGGTCGAAAGAACCCCGTATTTATTGAATTATGGCAAAGGGATTTGAATTGGAAGGGACTGTTAAGGTCATCGATGAGGTTCAAACGTTCGCGAGCGGCTTCAGCAAGCGTGAGTTCGTGGTTGAGATCGAAGACGGAAAGTATCCGCAGTCAATTAAGTTTGAGTGCGTGAAGGACAAAACCTCTCTCACCGATGGTCTCCAGATCGGGGATGCGGTTAAAGTCAGCTTTGATATCCGCGGTAATGAGTATAATGGTCGTTATTACGTGAATCTCAACGCGTGGAAGGTCGAGAAAGCCGGTGGTGGCGCTGCCCCGGACCAAGGCGGAGCCCAGGATCTGGGTGGCGAAGGCGCGCCTCCGTCAAGTCTCAGTGAACCTCCCGGTGGTTACGGTCGCGATTCGGGAAGCCCGAATGACGACGATATCCCGTTTTAGAGCCGATCTACCCGATCGGGTAAATCACTTGCTCATTTGGTGCCCTGCACTAGGATGGGCCTGCCCGGGGATTGGCTGGGTTTCCAGCTGATATCGAGAACCTGTAGATCCGTCTGCCGACACGAGGTGTCCGGACATAGCCCCGGTTCACAGAAAAAATATATCCCATGGCAGAGTCCCCATCAGGAAACAATCGGAACCGCAGTGGCGGTGGAAATCGCAATCGAAATCGCAATCGAAACCGCAACAGTAGCGGAAACCGCAATCCCCGCGGTGGAAATCATGGAGGCAATCGAAGCGGAAACCGGAGCGGTGGTAATAGAAGCCGTCGCCGTTCCGAGCCGAAGCCTACCGGTTGGCAGAAATTCGTCAAAGCGATCACTTTTGGTCTCGTCGATCCGACTAAGAACAAGAAGAAGTCTCGGAGCAACCGACAACCGGCCAAGAAGCGTCCCGCACGCATTCGTGAAGTGGTCGAGCCGACAACTCCGCGCCTTTACGTTGGAAATCTCAATTACGACGTCGATAACGAAGCGCTGAAGGATTACTTCTCCTCTGCCGGCACCGTCATGGAAGCCGCCGTGGTAATGCATTCACGTTCAGGCAAGTCCAAGGGATTCGCTTTCGTGGAAATGAGTAGCCTCGAAGAGGCCAAGGTCGCTGCCATTCAGTTCAATGACACTGACCTTCTGGGGCGTCGCATATTGGTGACCGGTGCCAAGTCCGAAAAGCGCAAGGAAGGCGAAGGAGGTGAACGCCCGCGCCGGGATCGTAGCGGAGAAGGACGTCCTGAAAGAGTAGGTCGTGACCGCGACCGTCGTAGAGATCGAAGCGGCCGCTCCGGCGAAAAGCCTGAAAGAGCTTCCCGCCAGGTGAAGCCGCTCCAGATTGAGCAGGTTTCCACCGCGTATCTCCAGATCAAGAACTTGAACGCGCAGGCAACCGAGCAGGACTTTGTTGACTTGTTCGAAGGAGTCGGGGCTCTTACGGGGCGGGAGAATGTTTCTCTGGCTGAGGGTGCTGACACTTATGATCTCCGTGTAGAGATGGCATCAATTGAAGATGCGCAGAAAGCTGTCGAATTTCTCCACGGTAAGTCTTTCATGGGTAACCAGCTCAAGGTGTGCGGATCAGAAGCTTTTGATTTGGAGATGCCGGTTTCCGCTGAATCACCGGCCCCTGGCTCCCTCCCTGCCGAAGAAGTATCGCATGCACCAGCGGCGGCTTCCGATTCAGCGGCCCTTGGAGACGTTGCTGAACTAGACGATTCCAAACAGGACTGAGATTCCGGCCGCACCACGGAAAAGTTCCGTCAAAGTGGTGGCCAGGCTTGTCCTCCGGTGGCTGATGCCGGTTGAGGAGTTATCGCTAAAGAAATGGTTCGCTTGTCCTGTTGCGGACAAGCGGTTGGAAAAGTGGGACAAAGCGAGGTGCGGATCAGTAAGGTTTAAAATGCATCGCAGAGAGTGCGGCGGCCCCTTGTGCGCCAGAAAATTCACCTTGCGAAACAAAACGGATCGGTGGAGGAGCAACGAAATGTCCGAGAAGCGCGCGCGCGGTGGCTTGTCGGATCTGTTCGAGATATGGATTCCCGATTTCATTGAAGGCTCCGGCAAAGACTACAATCTCAGGATCAACTAGCTGAGTGAGGCGGGCCACGGTGTCGCCATGGTAGCTTGCCATGATACTGAGTTGTTGGAGAGCTTTACGGTCCTCGCGCTGACAGCTTTCGACAAAGTCAGCCCAAGCTTCCGGTGTCGCGATACTCCGGGGGAAGATCGCACGGATAGTAGCGCGATTTTCAAGCCATTCCGGTTTTGGATTGGTGTTTTCAGGACCCTTGCTTGACCAGCCGCCGATTTCGCCGGCGATTTCGTGAGCGCCCCGAATCAGATGCCCGTCGCTGATAATGGCGGCGGAGATACCCGTCCTTACATTAATGCAGATTAAGTTTTCAACGGAAGCGGTTTTCTCCAACCAGTATTCTCCGAGAGCCATGGCCTTGGTATTGTGTTCAATGCGGAGTATCTCGGGGCCAAATCCCAGTTCGTCACAGAGTTTTACATTTTTCCAACCGGAAATGTAGGGGTAGTCGACGGCGATGCGTTCCTTCTGTCTTACGGGGCCGGGAATCCCCAGTCCAATTCCATGTAAATTACCCTGACGAGTATTCGAGAAATGGCCGATAGCCTTTTTAAGGTGTTCAATCACCTCGTCTTTGGAGGGGCGTTCGGTGAGGGAAACTTTGATCTTTTCAAGGGTAGACTGGGCGAAGTCGACGAGGACACCATAAATGTTGCGAGCATCGAAATCGAACCCAATGAAAGAGCCATAGTCGCCGCGTAGCTTGAGTTGTCGCTTCGGGCGACCCGCTTCTGCCGTATACTCGATCCCAATTTCTTCGACGGCACCCGTGCCGATCATGCTGTCAACGCGTCTTCCAGCAGTGGACCTAGCTACCTCAAGTCGTTGAGCCAGATCACGTCTTGAAATGCCGGGCGACTTCCGAATTTCACGAAGAAGGAGATGCTCGAGAGTTGCTGGATCCATAACCTTAATTGAAACTGACTCAATCAAGTCGGACCTTTAAGCAACCGGAAAAATGGTATTAATAATGTAAACTGAGGGAGCCAACGTAGCCACCAGGACGATTTCTTGTCGCTGCGGTGGAACGAGCAACGTCAACCCGATCGGCGAGGTCACGTCGTGAAATGCCGGGGCTTCTCCGGATCTCCCGGATGAGAAGTCTCTCTAGTGTGGCTGGATCCATGAGGAGTCTGCCCGCAGAGACTATTCTATTAGTTCCGTGTTTCGCGTCTCGCGGGCCATTAACACCACTACGATACCCAGCAGGTAAAGAGGGGAAAGTAATAATGCTTTTTCGACCGCACCGGGTGGGGTGGCCATAGCTCCAAAACCGAAGAATGCGGCTGCGGTGCCAAGGCGGCCAGCGTTGAAGCAGAATCCAGAACCGGTTCCTCGAAGGCGGGTGGGATAGAGTTCCGGAAAATAGACTGCGTATCCCGCATGCATGCCCAGGGTGAAGAACCCGAAGATGGGAAGAAATATTCCAAGTGTGAGCGCCGAAGCGCCGCCCGGTACCAGCACCTTGAAAAGCAGGATAACCGAGAGGAAACCCATGGCATGATAGAGAATGAATGCGCCTTTCCGACCCAACTTGTTGGAAATCCAGCCGAAGAGGACCAGGCCGAGCCCACCGCCGATGGTGTTGATGGCCATACTGGTCATCTCGGCGGTCTTGATGGTTGACTTGTTCTCTGGAAGGGCGAGCAGAGCATCTTTCTCTTCCTGGGGAGCTTCGGCCAATCCCGCGTCAGCGACGATCTGCGTTTGGGCCTGTCGCATCAGGGCATTTTTCCCGTAGATGTGACATCCCCAGAAGGTGACCAGGCCAATGGTGGCCAGGCTGACACCGACAAGCGTGTTGCGGATATGATCGCGATGGAAGAGGTCACCGAGTTTGCCGGTTTTCTCCCCGCTGCCTTCTTTTTCACGCTCCTTGGCCTTCTTCCAGGAGTCAGGCTCTTTGAGCTTCCATCGGATCCAGACGGTGAGGAGGGCAGGGAGCACTCCAATGAAGAAGCCCGCCCGCCATCCGTCGATTCCCTTGGAGGCGAACCAGGCATTCACATCGGGATTGCCGATAAAGAGAGCGATGGTGGCGGCTGCGAGCAGGGTTCCAAAGACGCTGGAGGCGTGAAAGATGGATCCCATGGCGGGCCGTGAGCGGGTCGGCATCACCTCGGCTACCATCGCTGCAGCGACAGCCCATTCACCGCCGACACCCATGGCAACGAGAAAGCGAAAGACCACCATGTGCCAGCCCTCTTGAGAGAAAGCGCTGAAACAGGTGAAGAGCGAGTAGACCAGGATGGTGATAATCATGGTCTTGGACCGGCCGATCTTGTCACTCAACATTCCGAAGAAGATACCGCCAACGGCTCCGCCAAGAAGGAAGGCACCGAAGGCCCAATCGTTCCATCTGGTGACGGCAGCATCATCGGGGCCAACCCCGAGTAGTTGCGGCATGGCGTCGCGCATGGAAGCGACAAAGATCTGTCCTTCGAACACATCGAAGACCCAGCCGAGACTGGCGATGAGAAGGACGAGCCATTGGTAACGGGAAATGCCCTGGTTCCAGCGCAGGTTAGAATTGGAAGCTGAAGTCATTCGATCAAAGAGGTGAAAGAGTCGATGTCGTAAAGGGGGCGCAACCTCACAGGGTATAGTCAGGCAGCTAATCCTGTTTGGTCAGGGCAAGTGGGTCAATACCAGAGTTCAAATGGATCGCTGACGCCTGGTACGGCTTTAAGATAGTAGCCGTCGGCATCGGGTTGGATAGGAGCGGGGGAATTGAAGTCGACCAGGTTGTCGGGAACCAAGGTTTGATTTGAAGCCATGGTGTCGTCCCATGTGACTTCCTGTCCGGAGTAATTTGACATGCACCCTAGAATTGCGGCCATGGTCGCATCGGCGCCGCGCTCGGCTGCGTTGTGCTCGAGGTCGCACATCGCGTGCAGAGTGACGTTTTCGTCGGCAGTGAGGGCCTGGTTGGCCGCTCCTGCTCCGCGACCACCGCATCCAACGAGTCCCAGTTTCAGGTTGCCGTCGTCATTTTGTGCGGAATGAACGGGGCGGCTCGAAGCAAGGGCCTGTATGGTTAACGATGCAGTGGTCGCAGCAGAAGTGGCGCCCAGGAAGCTTCTGCGCGAGGTGAGAGGCTTTCCTGGAGAGGGTTCCATTGCGGGGTCGGGCCGATTTGGTATCAAAATTCCAATTTTGTTGCAAACGGAATTAAGACAAAAGGGTCAATTAATTACTTTTTTGAGGTTTTTTCCCGCGGAAACGCCAACTTGACTGGCTCTTAAATTTGATTATTAATTTCGAATAGAACTAATCAGCGGAAGACAAATTGAGTATCTCGGAAGCGCAACTTCGACGATGGTTCCGGGTTTTCTCAGCGCACTAGTAGACGTGTTATATATTTAGGATAATCCCATGTCTGTTTCTGACCCTCCTGTCACGATCCGAACTCCAGAAAGAAGAGTTGAGGTTGCCTGGTTCTCTGCGCTTTGCGGCGATGACTATCGATTTCTCGGAGTGCCTGATGGAGATCTCAGGAGCAGCTTTGAGAACTGTGGTGAAATTGTCAGGACGGCGGATCAATTAGGCTATCAGAATATCCTTTTGCCGTCTTCATTCGTGGTGGGGCAGGAGCCTTTGCCATTTGCTTCGGCGATGGCAGCCCAGACTGAGCAGATTAACCAGCTCGTGGCGGTTCGCATGGGGGAGATTCATCCGCCTATGCTGGCGCGTCACATCAGTACAATTGATCACATCGCGAAAGGTCGTCTTACAGTGAATATCATTTCTTCCGACCTGCCCGGTGAAAAGGTGGACAGTGATCTACGCTACGATCGTGCTCGTGAGGTCATTGAAATTCTGAAGCAGTGCTGGACGCAGGATGAAATCAATTTCACCGGTAACTACTACGATCTTCAGATCCCATGGTCAGACCCTGCCAAGCCCTACCAGCAAAATGGTGGGCCACTTCTTTACTTCGGGGGGATCTCTCCGGGAGCCAAACGGCTCTGCGCCGAGCATTGTGATGTCTTCCTGATGTGGCCTGAAACTGAAGAGCGACTGTCCGCGACAATGTCTGAGATGAGTGAGTTCGCGGCGGGTTATGGTCGCAAGATTGATTTCGGTTTGCGCATCCATGTGATTGTTCGAGAGACAGAGGCTGAGGCAAGGGCTGCTGCAGATCGCCTCGTCTCGAAACTGGATGCAAATAAGGGGGAGGAGATAAAGGCGAGGGCCCAGGACAATCAATCGGCTGGAGTGTTGCGCCAGGATGAACTGCGGGCGAAATCGAAGGATGACTACATCGAAGATCATGTCTGGTCCGGAGTGGGCCGGGCAAGATCCGGTTGCGGCAGTGCCATTGTTGGAGATCCTGACCAGGTCTATGAAAAACTGCAGCGGTACATCGACATGGGTATGAGGGCTTTCATCTTCTCAGGCTACCCTCACCTCGATGAGTGCAGGCTCTTCGCGGAGCACGTTCTCCCGAGACTTGATACCACTCGACTCAACGTCGCGCAGGGGCGCTTGCCTGAAAAAACGCCTGAAACTCCGCTAACCTTCGGCGAGAGGAAGTGAGGCCTTGAATCGCCGAAGAGTTCTCAGTTGGTCACCCTTTGCTGTGGCAGCAGCAATGTCACCGTTCGCTTGGCCTACCGGGTAGTGGGCCCGGGCTAAGCAAAGATATCCATCACTGGCTTGCCCTTTCCGTCTTCGGTGACATAGAACGGACGGCCTTCGATAGTAAACTCGGTCTTCGGGCTCACGCCCATGGCCGTCATGATGGTGGCGTGCAAATCGGTCACAGTGATCGGATTTTCCACAGCGACGAGTGGTCGTTCGTCGGCGGTTTTACCATGGAGGTGCCCCTTTTTGACGCCGCCACCGAAGGTCATCACACTGGTGCCGCCGGTGAAGTGGCGGTGGAGACCGTAGTGTTTTTCCTCAGTGATGACGTCCACTTTGTGGGTGGCCTGGTCATTGGCTTCGGATCCCGGTCTGCCCTCAATGAGAGCGTCGCGGCTGAATTCAGAGGCGATAATGACGAGGGTTCGGTCGAGCAATCCGCGTTCCTCCAGATCGAGGATGAGCTGTGCGATGGGGCGGTCGATCTCTTTGTGCAGGCGATCGACGGTGTTGTGGCCTTCGGCATGAGTGTCCCAATGGAGGAAGGGAACATACTCAGTCGTTACTTCGACGAAACGCGCGCCGTTCTCGACAAGACGCCGTGCGAGCAGGCAACCGCGACCGAAGCGCCCGGTGTCGTAGATCTCCCGAGCTTCCTTGGATTCCAGTTCAAGGTCAAAAGCTTCCCGCTCCCTGGAACTGAGCAGACGATGAGCATTGTCCATCGAACGCATCATGGACTCCTGTTGAAAGTCGCTGGCATAGTCGCGATGCGGACTTTGATCGACGAGTTTTCGAAAGAGCTTGTCGCGATTGGTAAAACGCTCGCCTGTCATGCCTTCGGGCGGGCGCACGGACTGAGCTGCCTGCTCCGGAAACGGGAGGTTCATGGGACCATATTCGTTGCCGAAGAAACCGGCGGTGGTGAATGCCTTGAGCTCCTCCTTTTCGCCGACGCCTTCGAGGCGCTGGCCGATGTTGATGAAGGCGGGCATAACATTATTGTTAGGGCCCAGCACGCGAGCCATCCACGAGCCGAGGTGAGGACACGCAACAGTCTGGGGCGGGACGTAGCCAGTGTGCCAGTGATACTGGTGGCGCGAGTGAAGGATGCTACCGAGATCAGGTTGCACGGCGGAGCGGATCAAGGTGCCGCGATCCATCACGCTGGCGATGTTCTCAAGGCCGGCGCAGATCTTGATGTCATCAACTGCCGTGTCGATCGCGGGGAAGGTACTGAGAACTGAATCTACCGACATACCCTTTTCGAAGGGGGCATAACGCTTCGGGTCGAAGGTTTCGGGTGCCGCCATGCCGCCTGCAAGCCACAGGAGAATGCACGCATCGGCCTTTGCTTCGGGATGCTTGATGTCTTTGCCGCGAACCAGCTGCGGGGCGCCGGACATCATCGCCGCGGCAGACGCGGCACCGAGCTTCTTCAGGAAATCCCGTCGGACGATTGATTCGGGGGCGTTGGGGTCGATTTCGAAGTTCATGGCTTAGCGATTAAAGAGGAATTCGGGGGTCATGGTGATGGCCCAGAGCAGGTCGGTGACTTGATCCACGCTTGGTGACTCTCCGAGGGACCGGACGAGAAGCTCGTTTTCGCCGTCGGAGGGATGGCGATTGAGGGTTGAGAGGTAGATCTCTTCGACGAGAAGAGGCGTTGAGAGTTCTTCGCGGCTGGTCAGCTTTTCGGCGCCGCTGCGAAGATGATGCATCAGGTTTTCGCTGGTAGAGAGATCCACAGCTTCAAGAGTAGTGAGTTCATTAGGGCGAGAGGTGACGATCTGATCCCGATTGGGACGGCCGAGGGCGCGCATGAGATCATCCGCCTTGAGCAGAGAGGCTCGGACCCTCAGGTGGACACCTGCGGAAGCGTTTGCCAGGGTAGGGCCAATGCGGGCATCGGTCTGATTCTTCCAGGTGGTGTTGGGCAGAAGTCGTGCGGTTTCCCATTCCAATTCATCTAGTTGCCACCTGCCGGGACGGTTTCCGTTGGGGACAGTGTCGGTGACCTGCCACTGTTCATCGGTGACAATGATCTCGTCGCTTCCGTCTTTGTATTCTATCCGAATTGCGGCGAAGGCTCCGGCTGCGTTCGGCTTGGATCCGCGGTTCTCTGCGACCATGAGCAGTTGGTTAGCTCCGGGGCGAACTTGAGTGGTTAGTGGCGCTGCTTCAAGATTAGTCCAATTAACTCCGTCAAGAATCTGGCGGTTGTTGAGGTAGAGGACGAAGGCATTGTCAGCAGCAGCGACGATTCCGGCTGCAAGGATGGGCTTGGATAGTTTGAATTCGCGGCGAAGGAGAATTTTCTCCCCGTGGGCGGGAACACCACCGTTATCAACCGAAGGCCCCCAGACCCAGGAGCTGGGGAAAGAGAGTTTCTCCGCCAACGTTGGGTCAACGGAACCGCGAGCAACCGGGGCATCATAGGCGGTCGGAGCGGAATCGGTCACCTGCCAGACAGCATCGACAATCTGTTCAGCTGTGAGGCGTTTGGGAAGCGGGCCATCGTAGGTGAATTCGTCGGATTCGTTTGCGTGGGTCGAAGCAGCGCTTTGGTAGGCTTGTGAATTCGCGATAATGCGCAAGGTGTGCTTGAGATCGTAGCCATTGTCGCGGAAGTCGACAGCCAACCAGTCAAGGAGGTCTTCGTTCCAGGGTTCGGTTTGCATCGCGTCGAGCGGATGAACGATGCCGTGCCCCATGAGTTGACCCCAGAGACGGTTTACGATGGTGCGGGGAACTCTTCCGTTCTCAGGATGAGTCATGAGGGCCGCCAGTTGTTCGAGACGCTTCTGCTTAGGCGCAGAGGCATCAATCTCACCTATCTCCGGAAAGAGCCAGGCAGCTTTGGCCATCTCTCCGGTGGGCTTGTCGCAACGATGGAGTTCGATGGGATCATCGGAATAAATGGCTGCCAGGTTGTAGGCTTCAGCCAGTGTCCAGCGGTCGATGAAGCTGTCGTGGCAGGAAGCGCACTTCATGTTGATGCCAAGGAAGGACTGGGAAATGCTCTGGGAAAACTGGATCGGCAAGGTCTGTCCGGCGCTGACAGTGCCACGCCACTTGATGCCGTTGATGAATCCCGCGCTGGAGTCATCGGGAGGGGCAATCAGCTCGGTCACCATTTGGTCAAATGGCTTGTTCACCTTGAGCGATTCATAGAGCCAGCTGCTGATTTGAGTGCGTCCCTTGGTGATGAAGCCGGTGCCGTCGTAGTCGTTGCGGAGTAGGTCATTCCAGAAGGTGAGCCAGTGTTCGGTGTAAGCCGGAACGCGATCGAGAAGTTCGTCGATTTTTTGAGCACGTTTGTCAGGGGATTGGTCGACGAGAAACGTTCTTGTTTCCTCGGTGCTGGGGAGCAAGCCGGTGAGGTCGAGGGATACGCGTCGCAGAAAAGTGGAGTCATTCGTCGGTGACGGGCGGGGAAGATCATTTTCGGTGAGGTAGTGATCGAGAATGCGGTCGATCGGATGATCACGACCTTCCGTTGCCGTGGGCAGTTCGGGACGGCGGGGTGCGAAGGGCGGTTCATAAGTGGGGACCCCAAAGGTGAATCCCGGTTCCCATTTCATGCCTTCGTTGACCCACTGCTTGAGCACGGCGAGGTGTTCCGACGGAACTCGTTCTTTCTTCTCCGGAGGCATCATAAAGTCCGGATCCTTTTCAAGAATCAGTTCGATAAAGTAGGAGGCGTCTGCATCACCGGGAACGGCAGTGTCGTCGTCGAGGAAGAGCTCGCGCGTGTTGATGGAAAAGCCACCCTTGGACTCTTCACCGGAGTGGCAGTCTCCGCAGTGTTCTTTGAGGATGGGGACAACGCTGTGCACGAAATCGACATTGGCGTGCCCGTGCGTGAGGCCAAGGAAGGCACCGGCTGCCAAAGCAAGGATGGTGCGTCGCGGGGGAAAGAGCTGGGGGGCTTCGATCATGTAATACCACCATGATATCCTCTTAGCCGTGCGAATTCTGCCTTGTTTTCCGGTTTTCAGGATGGCGCGAATGCGGGAATCTCCTACCGGGAGAACTCGAATCGCTCCGATAGTGGAATACGAAAAGAAAGGAACATGACGAAGTGTTGTTTCGCCATATCTCAAAGGGGCTGGAGCCCTTTTGTTATTTCTTCCTCTTCTGGTCCTTCTTCCAAGAATTGAATGGCACCACGCCGGCGTGTTCGGCCCAGGCGTCGTATTGGGCGATCATCTTCTCGGCGAGCTCGGGTTTGTCCTGGATCAAGTTGGTCGACTCGGTGCGGTCGGCTTCCATGTCGTAGAGTTCCCAGGCTCCCTTGACGCCCTTAGCGACCAGTTTCCACTGGCCGTCGCGGACGGCGCGGTTGCCTTCGTGCTCGAAGTAGATGGGATTACCGCGATGAAGCGTTTCGCCGCTGAAGGCGGGGGCGAGAGAAATGCCCTCGACAGGCTTGGTGGCGTTACCCTCGTTTTCGGCCGGATAGTCAGCTTTGGCGATGTCGAGAGCGGTAGCCATGATATCGATCAGGTGGGAAGGGCTATCGTGCAGGTTGCCTTCTGCTGTGCTGCGGAAGGAATCACCATCACTTGAAATGCCGGCAGGCCAGTGGGCAATGAGCGGTGTGCTGACGCCACCCTCATGCACCCAGTGCTTGTATTCTTTAAAGGGGGTATTGGAAACATTGGCCCAGTTCCGGCCGTAGCCAATTTCGACCTCAGGATACCAACCGGGCATGACGTTGGGACCGCGACGAAGCGGATAGCCGTCGCGGGACTGGACAGGTATCATCTCAGTCTGAAGGGTATCTTTCCCAAGGGGAGGAAGTGTGGGTTTATCGGGGCGTTCGACGGGTCCAACCGGTTTGTCGCGACCGAAGACTTCAGCACAGCCACCGTTGTCCTGGAGGAAAAGGATCAGCGTGTTGTCGAATTGGTTGGTGTCCTTGAGGGCCTGGACGATGCGTCCGATTCCCTGATCCATGTTGTCGACCATGGCGGCGTAGACTTCCATGCAGGCAGCTTCCCATTCCTTGTTTTCGACTTCATCCCAGTTGCCGACCATGGGGGCGGGTTCCCAATGGTCGGGAAGCAGTTTCATTTCTTTGAGGCGCTGGATCCGGTTAGCGCGGGTGGAGGTGTAGCCACCGTCGTATTTGCCCCCGTATTTGGCGATGTCCTCCGGCAGGGCGTGCATGGGCCAGTGGGCAGCGGTGTAGGCGACGTAGTGAAAGAAGGGTTTGTCAGGGTGCTGCTGGGCGTGTTCCCGGATATAGCGAACCGTGTTGTCGGAGATGGCGTCGGTGTAGTACCAAGTATCCTCGGGCTGGTATTCAGGATCGTTCTCCGGTGTGATGTAGCGATTTCCGCGGGAGAGGCTGTTCGGATCAAAGAAGGATCCCGCCCCGTGGATCGTTCCATAGAAGCGGTCGAAGCCGCGTTGCAGCGGCCAGTTGGAAGTGTCGGGGTTCTCCAGTTCATTGCCACGATAGGGAGTGACATGCCACTTGCCGGCCATGTAGGAGCGATAGCCTGCCGGCTTGAGGGCTTCTGCAATGGTAACGCAGTTACGATTCAGGTCTCCGCGGTAACCATCGAGGCCGTAATCGCCCATCATGTGACCGATTCCTGCCTGGTGCGGGTAGAGCCCTGTGAGCAGAGAGGCTCGGGTGGGGCAGCAACGGCCGGTGTTGTAAAATTGGGTGAAGCGAATCCCGTCTTTGGCGAGAGCGTCGAGGTGCGGGGTTTCAATTTCCCCGCCGTAGCATCCGATATCCGACCAGCCCATGTCATCAGACATGATCAGAATGATGTTGGGCTGCTTGGGCGCAGCGAAAGCGGAAGCGGCGATAACCAGTGTGGTGGCACCGAGAAGGAGTTTTCGCAAAGTCATGGCCGTGAGGGTAGACGGAGCTCAGATGAAGGGCAAGCGTCATAAAACCGTACGAATTCGGGCTATCTTATCGAATTTCTGCCCGTTTTCTTGGTCAAAGGCAGAAATGCGCAGGGGATCTGGCGTATGGATGTAGGAGAGTTCTGTTTCAGAACAGGCGACTTAGCGGAGTTTGTAGGTGAACCCGAGAAAGGGACTCAATTTTAGTATGAAGTGTATTGCTACAGGATTTTCTATCGCAGCGTTTGCCACCCTGGCTGTGGGCGGGGAAGTGGACTTCGCTCGTGATATCCAGCCGATTCTGAATGCGAAATGCACAGAGTGTCACGGAGGAGTGAAGTCAGCGGGTGGTGTTTCGTTTGTTTACGAAGAGCAGGTCATCAATTTCGAAGGAGAGTCCGGCTATCCTGTGGTGAAGCCGGGAGATATCGAGGAATCGGAGCTCTTTTATCGAATCACGACGGATGAAGAGAATGATTTCATGCCGCCTCCGGACGATCATCCGCCGTTGACGAAAGAGGAAGTAGCGCTGATCAAGCAGTGGATCGAAGAAGGCGCCGAGTGGAGCGAGCACTGGGCATTCCAGACTCCAGTGAAAGCAGAGCTCCCGAAATCCAGTTTCGATGATCAGGCGAAGAGCAATATCGATCACTTTCTTTTTGCCCGACTGGAAAAGGAAGGGCTCGAGCCGAACGGTGTTGAATCACCCGGGCGCCTGCTGCGCCGTTTGAGCCTCGGGCTGACCGGATTGCCTCCGACGCTCGAAGAGATCAAAGCGTTTGAATCCGCCTATGCGGAAAAGGGGCAGGTGGCCGTGGAGCAAGCCGTGGACGATTTGTTGAGTCGTCCTGCTTTTGGCGAACGCTGGGCCACGATGTGGCTCGACTTGGTGCGCTATGCCGATTCGGGCGGCTTGGGCCAGGATCAGAAGCGCACGATATGGGCTTATCGAGACTGGGTCGTGAATGCTTTCAACGAAGACCTGTCTTTCGATCAATTCACGATCAAGCAGCTGGCCGGTGATCTGCTCCCAAACCCGACGGTCGAGGACCTGGTGGCGACGGCCTGCAACCGCAATACGCAGACGAACAATGAAGGGGGCACGGACGATGAAACGTTTCGCGTTGAGGCGGTCGTCGATCGCATCAACACCACTTGGCAAACGTGGGGTGGCATTACCTTTGGTTGCGTGCAGTGTCATGACCATCCCTATGATCCGATTCGCCACGAGGAGTATTTCACCTTCATGGATTTCTTCAATAATTCGGCTGACTCGGACCTGCCGAACGATGCTCCTTTGTTGAGGGTGCCGAAGGATCCAAACCGTTATGCGGAAGCCGACAAGCTGCGTCGACAAATCGAGGAACTGAAGTTGGCCGTTTGGGCGCCTGGTGTTGCCTTGAGAGATGAAGCGGATTGGGTCGGATTGAAGGGTATCTCGGTCTCATCCAACAACACGTCGCGATACGAGGTAAAGGAGAAGGAAGGGCACGACGAGTTCTACACCACGGGCACGGTAGCGATCAAGACGCAGACTCGCATTGAAGCGCCGGCTGCTTCAATGGGCGACGAGCCGGTCACGGCGATCAAGCTCTCCGTTCGACCTCATGAACCGAAAACATCGATCCACAGCCCGGAGTGGGGATTCGTTATCACTAACCTGGAAGCTTGGGTGGTCGCTGATGGGGAGATTAAACAAGAGGACGGAACAACGAAGAGGGGTGAAGTGAAGACGCCGGTGAAGTTTCAGTGGAGTGTCCCGGATGTGCCCTGGATGCCGACGAATCCAACCGCTTCTATAGCCGCCAATGGAAAAAACTGGGGCGCCGACTCTCGCATTCACTATGAGCGAGAGTTGGTGCTCGTTCCAACTGAGCCGCTGGCCATTGAAGGCGACGCGAGGCTGCTGGTTCATATTTCCTGCGACAAGACCGGTCACGGCAGTCACCCTATGTCGATAAAGCGAGGTCACCTTTCCCTGAGTGGGGATGCCCGTTGGAGTGAGCTGGGAATTAAAGATACGGCACTCTACGGGACGAACGCAAAGCTCCTGACCATAGTGAAGGAGTATGACAAGATTCCCGGAACCACGGTGCCGGTAATGTATGAGCGGCCGGAGCGAGTGGCGCGTCCGACACACGTTTTTGCCCGCGGCAACATGCTGGAGAAAGAGGGGCTCGTATCGGCCGGTTTGCCTGCATCGTTGGTGAAAACGGCTCCGGTGGCGGAGCAGTCTGGTCGCCTCGAAATGGCTGAGTGGTGGGTGTCTGAAAAGAATCCGCTGACCGCCCGGGTCTTTGTGAACCGCCTCTGGGAACAATTGTTCGGCATTGGTATTGTCCCGACGCTGGAGGATTTTGGTTCTTCCGGAGAAGCTCCGACTCATCCTGAGTTGCTCGACTATCTCGCAATCCAGTTCCAGGAAGAACACGACTGGAGCACTAAGGGCATTCTCCGGGAGATCGTGCTCAGTCATGCTTATCAGCAAGCCTCCAAGGTGACGCCTGAAATGCTGGAGAAGAATCCTGACAATCGGCTGGTTTCCCGTGGTCCGCGCTTGAGGTTGAGTGCCGAAATGGTTCGCGACCAGGCGCTCGCGGTGAGTGGCTTGCTTTCATCGAAGATGGGCGGCGAGCCGGTGCACCCGCCGTTGCCGGCGGGAGTCTGGAAGCCGTTCCAGGGAGGTGATAAGTGGAACACCTCGAAGGTGGGAGAAGAAAATCGTTATCGCCGTTCGCTCTATACCTATGTGAAGCGAACGATTCCGTTTCCGGCCTTTGCGACTTTCGATGCGCCTTCGCGAGAGTTTTGCAATCCGCGTCGACTCACTTCCAACACACCGCTGCAGGCCCTGGTCACTTTGAACGATGCCGCCTTCATGGAATGCGCAGAGAGCCTCGGAAAGCATCTCGCCGAAAAACAACCGGGAACCGTGGGAGAGAAGTTGGCAGCCGGTCACCTTCTCGTGACGGGGCGCGAGGCGGATGAGTCGCGCATCAATGAACTCAGAAAACTTATGCAAGAGGTGGAGAAACAATCTCCCCAGCAAGCCTGGACCGTAACGGCTCAGGTGCTCCTCAACCTGGATGAAACTTTGACCTACTAGATGGCGATGAATCTTGAATCTTTGCTCAGCGAAAACAGGATGCGCTCGATTGAGCGCGATACCCGGCGCCAGTTCCTGACAAAGTGCACCACTGGACTGGGCGCGATGTTCATTGGCCAGCAGGCCTTCGCGGCTGCCGGTCACAAAATGCCGAAGCACGACCCAGCGAATCCGCTGGGTGCTCTGGAGCCGCATTTCCCGGGGAAGGCCAAGCGGGTCATTTACCTGCACATGATCGGTGCCCCGAGCCAGTTGGAGTTGTTTGATTACAAGCCCGACCTTGAGCGTCTCGACGGCCAGCCCTGCCCGCAGTCTTTCCTCGAAGGGAAGAATTTTGCCTTCATCCAGGGGACGCCCAATATGCTGGGTCCTCAGTTTCCGTTCCAGCAGCACGGTGAATCGGGAGCGTGGGTCTCAGACCGACTGCCACACTTTTCGAAAGTGGTGGATGAGGTGAGTTTCATCAAGACGCTGCAGACGGATCAGTTTAATCATGGCCCGGCACAGCTGCGGGTTCATTCCGGTCAGGCCCGGATCGGTTATCCGTCGACGGGATCGTGGGTGACCTGGGGAATGGGAACCGAAAACACGGACCTGCCCGGGTTTGTGGTGCTTTTGTCAGGCGGTCGTCAGCCTCGGGTCGGAAAGGCCTTGTGGAGTTCCGGCTTCCTGCCTTCCGTCTACCAAGGAGTGCAGTGTCGCTCGGTTGGTGACCCGGTGTTGAACGTGTCCAACCCGGACGGGATATCGCGCGATGTGAGACGGGCGGCCCTTGATTCGCTGAACAAGCTCAACCAGCAGACGCATGAAGAGTTTGGTGATCCGGAAACCTTGACCCGCATTGCCCAGTATGAGATGGCCTTCCGCATGCAGATGGCGGTTCCAGATGCGATGGATATCGAAGATGAGCCGGATCACGTCAAAGAGATGTATGGCACAAGTCCGGGCAAAGAGAGCTTCGCCAACAACTGCCTGCTGGCGCGCCGACTCGTCGAAAGAGGAGTGCGCTACGTGCAGTTGTTCGACTGGGGATGGGACTCCCACGGGGCGTCCCAGTCGGAGGCACTCAATGGAGGTTTCCAGAAAAAGTGTCAGGAAGTGGATCAGCCGATGGCTGCTCTGATCAGGGACCTGAAGGAACGCGGTTTGCTTGAAGACACTCTTGTGGTCTGGAGTGGCGAGTTTGGACGAACACCGATGCGGGAGAATCGCGGGGGACGTGAGATGAAACTCGTGGGCCGTGACCACAACCCCGGAGCTTTCACAGCCTGGATGGCGGGAGGCGGTATCAAACCCGGCGTGACCTACGGCGAGACCGATGAAGTGGGCTACGGCGCAGCAATCGATCCGGTTCCGCTGGAGGACTTTCACGCGACGATGCTTCACGTGCTCGGCTTCAAGCACAAGAAGTTGACCTACCCGTTTCAGGGTTTGAACCAGCGTCTCACCGGGGTGACCGAAGCGCGGGTGATTGACGAACTGCTGGCGTAGGGTTGACCTAAAGGGGTTAAATGGTGGACTGAACCCTCTTGGTTTTTCCGGGTGGTGAGATTATTTAAAACGGATTGGAGTACCTTGTCGGTGCGGACGGGAGGGGGCTAAGATTCCTTCCTGCTTATGAAGTTACTTTGCTCACTGATTTGCCTGCTGCTTGTCTCTTTTCAAGCCTTGGCCGGCAATTGGCCTCAAGCCGCGGGACCGAATGCCAACTGGCAGGTCGAAGATGTCGCGGATCCGGTGACGGAGTGGAGCGTCGTGCGGAATGAGAATGTGCTTTGGCGAACTGTGCTTCCCGAAGGGGGGCAAAGTGCGGTCACGATCTGGGGCGACAAGGCGTTTGTGACGACGCATCGTCCTATCGAGGAAGGAGGCTCGATGCTGGAGCCGAATATGGTGGGTTACTGCCTCGATGCGAACACGGGTGAGACCCTCTGGCAGGTCAATGTGCCGGGCACGGACCCAGTTCAGGTGAGCGGCATTTTCAGCGATGCGACGGTGTTTGCTCCGATCGCCGATGAGGGACGGGTCTGGTTCTTCAATCGCTGTGGTGCGATCGGTTGCTACGATCACAGCGGCAAGGAGATCTGGTTGAGAAAGTATCAGCCACGTCCAAGGCATACGACACGACAGTGTGAGCCGGTCATGGTGGGGGATACGATTCTCACCGTAGAAGTGAAGAACAAGGAACTCGGCCAGCGGTTGAAGCGGCACAAGCCGGTGCCGGAGGGCATTGAGCCCCGCGAGGTTTGGTGTTACCTGCACGGCATCGATAAGAACACGGGTGAGGTGAAGTGGGTAGGCGAAGCCGGCACGGCCGTGGGGAATACGCCAACGGTAAAGCAACTTGCGGACGGCAGTTGGGCCGTGGCTCACGGACGGGGAGGCGGTCATGGTCCCTTGGAAAAACCTTACGGTCCCAGCCTGACCTCTTTCAAAGACGGCAAAGAGATCTGGACGATCGACCTTGGTGGAGCCGATGCGGTGATGAACATGCAATGGAACGAGAACGAGCTCTACTGGTTCCAGAAGCAGGAGCAGATCGTGTTTTCGACGGAAACGGGAGAGGAATTGCGTCGGTTTAATGTGTCGGAGTCCGTGGATGTCTGTCGCTACGACGAGAAGGCGGGCGACTGGAAGTCGGAGACTGGTGTCACGTTTAATAAGGGGAAGAAGATTCCTCATACCAACCAGACTAATATCGTGGTCGGCGACTGGCATTACTTCCTCGCCCACGACGCGATCGCGATTGGTCGATCAAATGTGAAGACGGGGGCGACGGAGTATCTGCAGGTGCCGGCACAGTTGGTGGTCAAAGCGAACGGTCAGGATTCCAAGATATGGGAGAAGAAGGATGCGATCTCGAATGACATGAAAAATTCCCGAGGCGTGGAGCTGGCTCCCGACAAGCGCGCACGGGGAACGGGCTTTGGTCATGTCTCAGCAGCGAGTCCTATACGGGTGAATCAGTATCTCTTTTTTCCGATCATGAACGGCACGGTGTTCGTGATTGATACGAGGGCGGAAAAGCTCAATCAGGAGGCACTCATGGCGATCAATGACCTGGGTCCGGCAGGTGAGACCTGGACGTTGGCTTCTTTTTCCTACGCCAATGGCCGCCTCTTCATGCACACCATGAAGGAAGTGATCTGTCTTGGAGAAGCTGAGTGATCAGCTGGTGCCGCCGAGCGCGGCTGGCGGCCGGTTCTTTTCCATGATCTCAACGATCGCGTCGCGATCGAGAGCTGAGTCGAAGATGTAGACCTCATCGACACTGCCGCGGAAAAAGTTTTTGTCCCGTTCGAGTTGTTCCGGTGTGCGGAGCTTGCCGGGATCAAGGCTCATGTTTCGGCCCATCCAGACGCCGTGGCCGGATTTGTCGATGTTGGTGCGCACTTCGTGGAGGGTGCGGCGGGAAATTTGCTCAAGGCGACCGTCGACGTAGAGAAGGACATGAGTGCCGACGTTGGGGTTGTCGCCTTCGTAGAGGACAACAGCCACGTGGTGCCATTGCCCGTCGCGAAGATCGGTCGAACCCACAATCTGACCTTCCAGGATGCCGAGGCGCAGGCGACCGATAGGACCGTCTCGCTCAATGGGATTGATCGAGATTTGCCAGGCAGCTCCGGGGTCGGAGGGGGCGTGGTGTCCCCAGGAGATGATACTGTAGCCCTCTTCGGGAACAAAATTGACGGGTGCTTTGACCCAGCAACAGACCGTTCGTGGCTCGCCATCAGGAATCCCCCGGTAGCTGCTCTCGGTGTAGCTGCCTTTGCCGTTGAAATTCAGGGCGCCGCCAAAGACTCCGCCAACCCAACCGGGCGGCTCAGAATTGAGAGCACCAAGTAAGGTGAGGTTTGAGTCTTCGTTGCCGAGGCCGTTGGAATTGACGGAAGCGGTCCGCCCATTGCCATCGTCGAGCGGCCAGTGGATGAACTTGCTTCTGCTGGTGCGTAGCGGGGGAAGAGAGGAATAGAATTGCCCGCTGTCGACAGGAATGACTTCTCCACCCTTCGGATCAAGGCGTCGCGCATCGTTCTCTGTGAGCGTGACGGTGTGTCCTTCGTCTTCCACCACTTCAATCTCACCGTCAAAGACGTGAGTCTCGACATGACCGTCTTCGGCGATGAGAACACCGAACTCAGTTCCCTTATCGATGATGGTACCCTGTGGGGTGTCGAGTCGATAGCCATGACCGGCCGGAGTGACCCTGACAACGACACGTCCCTCGTGAACGACGGCGTGACCCGGTTCGGGGAAGTCTAGGCTGGCAGGGCCTTCAATGATCATGCGGCCGAGCCCCATGAGATCGAGTTCGGCGAGACCTTCCGTAAAAGTAATGGAATCATCGGCTGCGAAATTGGCTTCGAGTTCCCTGGCCGGGTAGTCCCCCCAATCGAGGTTTTCCACTCGCTTCAGCTGAGCGAGGGTGGGTTGGCTGCTGAGTGGGTTCCACGGTGAAACCACAAGTGCGAGCAGAGCTACGGCCGCCGCTGCCGCCAGAGGTACGGTCCAGGTGCGACGACGCATGACAACAATCTTGTCGTGCACGTTCTGAACAAAGTTTTCTCTCTCAGCCTCGCGAATGGCATTCGAGATCGTTTGAGCGGCGGCTCCGCTGGTAGATTCGTTCTCAAGGGCAACGCCAAGAAGGCCGTGGACTTCGACCAACTGGGCGGCTTGTCGTCGCAACTCAGGATTCAACTCAAGGGCCCGGATGAAAGTTTTCACCTCGTCGGATGAGGCCTCGCCTTCGATGATACGGGTAAGGATTTCGAGCTCGTATTTCATGTTTGCCATTCTCCTACGGTATCGTTCACGCAGTCAGCCAAGAGCAGCCTCATGCGATGCAGCTTCATGGTGACGGCTGAGTAGCCGAGATTTTTTTCGGCGGCGATTTCTTTGACGGTCTTGCCGGTGATGTAGCGTTCGGTCAGCAGCTCACGGGCGGGACCTTCCGTCTTGGAAAGGCATTCTTTCAAAGCTTCAAGAATATCGCTCGGTTTGCCTTCCGTTGTGCTGCCGTCGATGAGGACCTGGAGTTCCTCGCTGCCGCCGATGTATTGTTCGCGGTGTTTCCGAATATAATTGCGAAAGTGATTGAGTGCGATGCCCTTAAGCCAAGATTCGAAGGAAGCTTCGCCCTTGTAGCTGCTGAGCTTTTGGAAGGCTGTGATAAAGGCTTCCTGGGCCAGGTCATCCGCCGCGGTCCAATCGTTGATCCGGACTCGGAAATAGCCACGGACCCATCCCTGGTGCTGGCGCACCAGTTCATCGAAGCCATTCACGTCTCCCGGCTTGCAGGGAAGTGACTCGCTGGTGTGCTTTGACTCAGGTCGGTACTTTGGCATTTCAACCGTTAAGTGTTCCCTAAAAGCGATGATAACACAGGGAAATTGAAACTGTTCCGGCTGATTTCCGGTTCTTTACACTGAGTCGACTCCGTGGAAGGATCCAAAACATGAAAGCCTCTCTGATCCTTTTCGGTCTAATGCTCGTCACCGTCAGCCTCTCGGCCCGCACCTGGACTTCAACCAGTGGCAGCACCATTGAAGCGGAGATGGTCTCCAGTAACAGCATGGGCGTGAATCTGCGCCGGGCGGATGGCTCTGAGCTTTTTGTGAAATTCGAGCAGCTTTCGGAGGCGGATCGGGAATTTGCCCGGGGCGGGGGCAGCGAGGCTAGTGAAGGAGGCGGTTATCATCTTCCCGAAAACCTGGCAGCATTGGTCGAAGAACGCGGGGTGCTCCTCATGGAAGATAATTTCAACCGCGAAGACCCGGATGGAAAAGAACAACTCGGTGATCCCTGGACCACCAACAGTGACAGCCGCGCCATGGGGGACAAACAAAACGATCTTGTCGATGGCGCTCTGGTGATGACGATTTCACCTCGGGCCGATCACGCCATTTCCACGAATTTTATGCCGAAAGAGACTTACGGTGACTGCGTGCTCTTTGTGCGTATGAAACTCGAAGAAGGCGGGCAGTTGAAGCTGGCCTACAACGACAAAGCGGATAAATCCGTCTGGGCCGGACATATCAACGGGGTGACGATGAATGAGAAGTCCATCGTCCTCGCCGACGAGCGCTCGGCGCGTTTTAAGATGGAGTATCGTGAGAACAAAGGGTCGCAGGAATACAAAGATGCGATGGAGGCGGCTGAGAAGAGCTTTCCCTCTGATATCGAAGCTGACGAGTGGCACGAAGTTGCCACGCTGCACCAGGGTGATACACTGACCGTTTTTATCAACGGCAAGGAGGTCGCCTCCCACACTTCGCCGGGATTTGATCACCCGACGAAAAATCATTTCGCCTTCGCGGTGCCTGGCAAGGCCATCGTGGATGACTTCTATCTCTGGAAGCTGAAGCCGGTTGAGGGTGAGGGGAACTGATTATTCCTCCATCAGCTCCTTAACGGTGCCCTTGATGGCCTGGGACCAGATCTCATAGCCAGTCGGGTTGAGGTGCAGAAGGTCGGGCATGATGTCCTTGGGCAGGGTCCCGTCAGGCTTTAAGAAATTCTCGTTGATGTTGAGATAGGTGACGTGCTCACGATCACCCAACTTGGCGATCATGCCGTTAATAGCCTCATTCTTCTGGCGCTTCGCATCGTTCTTGTCTGCTCCGCGGGGAAAGATAGCGAGCAGCAGGACCTTCATGTCGGGTTGCTTTTCTTCGAGGGTGTCGATGATCGCGGTAATTCCGGCAGCAGTCTCCTCGGCGCTGCTGGTGTAGACAGCGCCGCCGTGTTCCGGCATCTCACGACCTTCGTGTCCGGTGTTGTTGGTGCCGATCATCAGGACGGTGAGCTTTGGACTGAGACCGTCGTAGTTTCCATTGTTGAGGCGCCAGAGAACGTGCTCAGTCCGGTCTCCCCCGATGCCGAAGTTGGCGGCTTGATAGGGTGCCCAGTATTTTTCCCAGGCTTGAGCTCCATTCTTTGACCAGCCTTGGGTGATTGAATCGCCGAGGAATACCAATTGGGCTGTTCCGGCTTTCGAGATCTCGTTAAACGACTCGTGGAGTTGTGCCTTGTTGTCCCGAGGAACCGGGGAAAGGGCGAGAGGGGCTTTCTCTTCAGAATAGCTCAATGCGGTGAATCCTGAGGTGAAGACAGCTGATAGCAGTAGGATGCGAATCATGGATGGGGTGGGGTTAAGTTAGATTACCATGCTAAGCACGAGGGTGAGTGCGAAGCCGATCAGGGAAATAGCGACGGAAAGGATCGTCCAGGTTTTGAGGGTTTGTGCCTCGGTCATGCCCAGGTAGCGGGAGATGATCCAAAAGCCGGAGTCGTTCACATGGGAGAGCATGGTGGAACCCGCCGCAATCGCGATGGTGATGAGCGCGAGGTCGGCTGCGCTGTAGTCGCCGGCAGTGACGATTCCTGCCATAAGGCCAGCTGCCGTCATCATGGCAACGGTGGCTGATCCTTGGGCCACGCGGACAATCATGGAGAAAAGGTAGGCCAGGATGACGGCTGAAATACCGTAGCCGCCGAGCCATTCAGCGAGTGCGTCGCCGACGCCGCTGGCACCGAGGATTGCTTTAAAGACGCCACCAGCGCCGGTAATCAGGATAATAATGCCAGCGGGTCCGAGTGCCTTGGTGCTGAGATCGAGTAACTTGTCCTTCGGCACGCCGCGCATCACGCCTAGGAAGAGCAGCGCCAGCAGGGTGGCAAGAAGCAGGGCAATCACGGGGTGACCGAGAAACCCGATGACGGTCTGCAGTTGAGTTGGGTCATCCGCTTTGGCCCAGGTGCTGCCCAGCACGATGAGTATGATGGGTAGTCCCATGATCAACGAAACCAGGCCGAAGTTCGGCAGGGGGCCCGATTCTTTGGCCTCTTCGAAGAAAGCCGGAATATCCACTTCAATCCCCTTGCAGATCTTAGGCACCATGAATATGCCAACAATGATCGCGGTGGGCAGACCGATGGCGATTCCATAAAGAATGACGCGTCCGAGATCTGCTCCCAAAATTTCAGCGACCGCAACCGGGCCGGGAGTTGGGGGGACAAAGGCGTGGGTCACCGCCATACCGCAGACCAGTGGAAGGCCGAACAGCAGTAGAGACTTTTTCGTATCACGGGCGAGCGCATAAATGATCGGTGCGACAATAACGAGGCCAACATCGAGGAAGACAGGAATGGAAATGAGGAAACCCGTCAGGAGCATGGCCCAAGAGGCTCGCTTCTGACCAAAGAGTCCCACGAGCGAGTTGGCGAGGGTGTGAGCTCCACCGGAATGCTCGAGGATCTGTCCAAAAATGGCGCCTAGGCCAATGATCGTGGCAATAAACCCGAGTGCCCCTCCCATCCCGGAGACAATGGTGTTGGGAATGTCCCCGAGCGGCATGCCTGCAGCAATCGCGGTGAAAATGCTGGCAATGATAAGCGCGATGAAGGCCTGCAGTCGCAGAACCAGAATCATGACCAGTAGCAGGACGATCGCAGCGACGAGAACGCCGAGCAGATAACCAAGTCCGGGGCCGGCGACTTCAGCTGCCTCTGCGGCAGCTTTCGCGGGTGCGGCTGCCTGGGCGAGTAGTGAGGTGAGTAGGGTCATAAGCGGTTGAAAGAATAGGGGAGCCTCTGAGTTAGCGGGTTGCCGGAGCAGGGTCAAGCAGATCCCTCGGCGCAACCAGTGTGAATGGAAGAACTGTTCGCCCAATCCCTATTCGCGTGAGAGTGCCATCCTGCCGAAAGTTCTGAGGAATCACCATGATCGCGCTGATTGTGAGACAGGGGCAATCTGTCGTTTAATGGACGCCTGCTATGAGAATTTGCCGACTTCTATCCATTGCCTTGTTTCTGTTCGCCGGGGCAGCGCGCGGTGCTGAGACTCCCAATATCCTGTTCATTATCGCCGACGATGCCTCGCGTCATTTTGGCCAGGCCTACGACTGCGATTGGGTGAAGACTCCCAACATCGATAAGCTGGCCGAAGAAGGTCTCGTCTTTGACAACGCTTATGTGGCAACGGCAAAGTGCGCTCCCTGTCGCGCTTCAACGATGACCGGGCGTTTCCCCTGGCAGATCGAAGCGGGGGCGAATCACCAGAATGTGTTTCCTGACAACTACCCGGCCTTCGGAGAGGTGTTGCAGGCAGCTGGTATTCAAACCGGAGCCGTGGGTAAGACCTGGGGGCCGGGGACGGCACACCACGTCGACGGTTCAGCTCGCGATTTCGGGCTGACCGTCATTAGTAAGAAAAAGGTGCCGGACGACTTCTTCGGAAATTTCCTGAAAGCGAGGAAAGAAGGGGCCCCGGCGTTTTTCTATTGGCATGGCAGCAGTGACCCTCATCGCGGGTACAAGAAGGGCTCAGGTATCGCTGCTGGAAAGAAGCTCTCGGACATTGATCATGTTCCTGCCTACTGGCCTGACAACGACATCGTTCGAGGCGACATGCTCAACTACTCGATCGAGGTGGAGCGGTTCGATACCCATGTCGGGGAATTACTGGCTGACCTGGAGGCTTCCGGTGAAGCGGAGAACACCCTCGTCATCGTCACTTCAGACCACGGAATGCCGTTTCCCCGCGTGAAGGGGCACACCTTTGATGATGCGCATCGCGTGCCGCTCGTGATGCGTTGGCCTGCGGGAATCAAGAATCCGGGTCGCCGGGTTGAAGAACTCGTCAGCTTTGTCGATTTTGCCGCGACCTTCATCGATCTTCAGCAAGGCGATGCGGAAGCCATGGGAATGGAACTGAGTGGAAAGAGCCTGGCGGATCTCCTGCGTGACGAGCCGAGTCACCCACGTGACTTCGTTCTGATTGGGCGGGAACGGAATGATGTCTATGCCCGTCCCGGTTCGCCGTCAGGCCTGGGTTATCCAGCGCGTGGGATTCGCATGGGGGATTATCTCTACGTTCACAATTTTGAACCCGACCGCTGGCCCTGTGGCAACATCGAGCTTGGCTTGAGGGATACCGACAGCAGCCCGACGAAGTCGGTTCTCATGGAGATGGATATGGAAACCGCCTTCTGGAAGCATAACTTCGGCAAGCGTCCGGCCGACATGCTGTTCAATGTGGTGGAAGATCCTGACTGTGTCGCCAATTTAGCAACAGACGGAAGCCAAGCCGGGCGATTGAAGGATATGAAGAAACGGATGCTGCAGGAATTGAAGGAGCAAGGGGATCCTCGTGCGCTTGGAAACGGTGAAGTTTTTGATAACTATCCAACGGTCAAGCCTGCTCCAAAAGGGTGGGAAACGAAGAAGTAAAACGATGAGGTATCTATCATTTTTCTCTGCAGTATTCGCTGTTTCTTATTCCAGTCTGGTTGCGCAGGGCGGAAGTTGGGCAGAACTTTATGAACCGCAGGTGTATCAAAAGATGCCTGTCAGGGTGATGAAACCGATCGACTTCGATTCATCGAATAACTACCCGGTCATTCTCTCCTTGCATGGTGCCGGTGGTAAAGGAACGGACAATAACAAGCAGCTCAAGGATTGGAACAAGCAACTGGCTGAGAAGGCGATTCGTGAAAAATTTCCCTGTTACGTCGTGGCGCCCCAGGCGCCAAGTCTTTGGAATGCGGAGGAGCTAAAGAAGATTCAGTCATTGATTGCTGAGCTGCCGGCGGTCGATATGAGTCGCATCTACATCATGGGGCACTCCATGGGTGGGCATGGAACCTACATCTACATTCAACTCGAGCCGACCTACTTTGCCGCTGCAGCACCATCCGCAGGGAGCGGTTTGAAGCGGTCGGAAGACTTCATTGCCCCGGCGAAGATCAAGGATATCCCGATCTGGGCGTTTCATGGCGACAAGGACGGAGTGTGTCCCTACGAAAAACAGCGGGTCGTTTTTGAAGCTCTGAAAGAACTGGGCGGCAACATGAAGCTGACAACCTGGGAAGGAGACAATCACGGTGTATCCGGAAAAATGATTCCGGGGGCTGAAAACGGGAAAACCGAATTCAGTGGTGATCGTTGTGATCCTGAGTCTGATTTCTTGACCTGGCTCTTCAACCAGAAGAAAGGTTCCTGAATTTCCCTACTTCTTCTTCGGTGCTGGAGGGGTCCATTCGGGTGAACGAACGTGGGCTTCTTCAAGATAGCGCTCGGCTTGCTGAACGATTTCAGGCAACTGGCCGGCGAGGTCCTTCTCTTCGCCAATGTCATCGACGACGTTGTAGAGCTGAATCGGTCCGCCGATCCAGGGTTCTTTCACGACTTTCCACTTTCCGAAGCGCAGGGCTTGCTTGCCGCCTTTCTCATAGGACTCCCAGTAAAGGTAGGGTGCCGTTTCCTGATCTTTTTCTCCCATGAGAGTGGGAAGGAAAGACAGGCTGTCACGCCCTTCCGGCAGTTGCAGTCCGGCGAGTTCGCAGGCAGTGGCAAGGACGTCGCCGAAGTAAGCGGGGCGGTCGGAAACTGAACCAGCCGGAACCGTGCCGGGCCACCAGGCAATCGTGGGGACACGGATACCTCCGTCAGTGAGATCCCGCTTCATACCTCGGACGGGTCCGTTGGCATTGAAAAACTCCATGTCGTTGCCACCCTCGGTATGGGGGCCGTTGTCGCTGGTGAACATGATGAGGGTGTTGTCGGCGATGCCCCAATCTTTCAACAACTCGATGACCTTGCCGACGTAGCCATCCATGCGGGTGATCATGGCCGCCTGGCCTTTGTCCGGGTTGGACCAGTCCTTGTCGGCGTAGATGTCGTAGTCCGGAACTTCCTGGCCGTCGCCGGTGCCTCGAGTCGCCTCGTTATTGGCGTGCGGCATATTGATAGAAAGATAGAGGAAGAAGGGCTGGTCCCTCACTTCCTCAAGCCACTTGTAGGTGCGCTCCATGACGAGGTCAGGCACATAGTCGAGCTTGGTTTCTTCGGTGGCCCAGCCGGCGCCGTCGTCTTCTTTGCCTTGTTCGGTGCGCATCTTGATCCACTCCGGCGCATACTTGTTCCGCAACATCACTTTCTCGTATTGATCGATGATGAACTCGGGATAGAAATTGTGGGCGTGGCGCTGATTGAGGTATCCGTAGAAGTCATCGAAGCCGTGCTTCATGGGGTGACCAACGGAGTCGAGTTCCCCGAGTCCCCACTTGCCGAAAAGAGCCGTCGCGTAGCCGGCTTTCTTGAGTTCTCCGGGAACGGTGATTTCACCCGGTTGCAGAGTTTGCTTGTTCTGATTGTTGGCATTGCCGCGGACCCAGCAGTGCCCCATGTGCAGGCCCGTCATGAGCACGCAGCGGCTCGGGGCGCACACGGTGGCGCCCGAGTAAAAATCAGTTAGCTTCATGCCCTCGGCCGCCATTCGGTCGAGGTGGGGTGTTTTAATGTGTTCGCTGCCAAAGCAGCCGAGATCGCCATAGCCGAGGTCGTCGGCAAGGATGAAAATGAAGTTGGGTTTCTCCTGTGCACTGGTGGTGCTGAGAGAGAGAAACGCGATAGCAATGAGACATGGGAGAAGTCTGAGCATGCTGTATCGAAGCAGTACGCTTGGGGCTCCGCAAGTGCGTGATTGGCGCTAATTGCCTGCGCCATTGAACACGCTATCGAGATGGCTCTTAATCGCTGCAGCCCAGCGAATGTATCCCTCACGGTTCATGTGGAGCTTGTCATCGACGAAAAACTCGGGGCGCGGCTTGTTGTCAGCGTCGAAGAAAATGCTCTCGGTTGCAATGAACCAGGCATTCTCACTTTCCTGGCACATCGCGCGAACCGCCGAATTAGCCTTTTTGATCTGTGGCCAGAGGTCCCATCGCTTTTCGGTGGGCGTCGTTGCAATAAAGAAAGCCGGTGCATCAGGGTTGTGAGCACGGACCCGTTCAAGAACATACGCGGCCAGCGCGGCAACTTCCTCGGGAGATTTGTCTTCACCCTTGCCGCCAATATCGTTGGCTACAAAAAACACAATGGCTCTGAATTTGTGGGGCGTGATGAGGCGGTCGGCGTAGACGGCAAGGTCGGACCACTTGGAGCCCCCAAATCCGCGATTGATAGTTTGATAGGGGATCATGTCGGTCGCCATGTTCTCCCAGCGGCGAAAGCTGGAGCTGCCAACAAAGAGAATGTTATTGTCCGATGAAGTCGCCGCTCTGTTCGTAGCGTCGAACTCTTCCATGTCGGTTTCCCACTTTTCGGTGGTTTCAGCTCGATATTTCTCGAGGTCGATGGTGTCTTCAGAAGTCGCCGGGGAAGCAAAAAAAAAGGCACCGGCAGTTACGAGAATGAAGAAAATACGAGGGTCCATAGGTTGAATGCGAAGGACCTTACCAAGATAGTGCGGTTTTGCCTACACGCGTTCCTGTCGCGAAGCAGGCCTGGAGCAGGTAGCCGCCGGTGGGGGCTTCCCAGTCAATCATTTCTCCGGCGACAAAGACACCGGGCAGTTTCTTGAGCATGAGGTTATCGTCAAGTTCGTTCCAGCGGACACCACCGGCAGAGGAGATGGCTTCGGTGACGGGGCGGGGATGTTTCAGCGGGATTCGGCACTCTTTGACCTCCCCTGCGAGTTGCTCCGCTGACTTCCACGGGCCGCGATCAGGCAGGTGCTTCAGCAGAGCCGCGGTGCCTTGATCGAGCTTCCAACGACGCCGGGCTTCGCGGACGAAATTTCGTTGGATCTTGCCGAACCGGTCGACTAGTTCGGCGGTCGATAGGTCGGGTTTGAAATCAATAATGACCTCAGGCTGATCCATGGAGCGCAGTTGAGGACCGAGATGGTAGATGGGGCCACCTTCGAGCCCGTAGCGAGTGATGACCAATTCGCCGCGACGCTTTTCGTTACCAGCGTGGAGTTCGAGGTTTTTGAGTGGCAGCCCTTCGACTTCTTCAAGAATTGGTTCCGGCCAGTCGACTTCCCAGCCTGAGTTGGCAGAGGTGAGTGGGCGAACTTTGATGCCTTGATTCTCCAGTAGGTCCACCCAGTGCCCTGTTGAACCAGTCTTCGGCCAGGAGGCGCCCCCTAGCGCCAGGATGATGCGGTCGTGTGACTTGGTTATAGTGTCATGGCCGTGTTGGAATATCAGCTGGTTGTCAGTGCCTAATCCCGCCCAGTGATAGTTGGTTTGAAACTTGACTCCTAATTCCCGCAGCCGTTTAACCCAGCGTCTCAAAAGCGGGGCCGCCTTGATCGTCCCATTGACTGGAGCCGGGAACACTTTTCCGCTGCTGGCGACATAGGTCTTAATGCCTAGGTCGGCTGCCCAACGGCGTAGATCTTCGTTGTCGAAATCAGAGAGAATCCGGTTCCAGCTTTCGGTGGGAAGAGCGGTGCCGTGATAGCGAGTGAGGAAAGATGACCAGTCTTCACTGTTGGTGAGGTTGAGACCGCTCTTGCCGGCGACGAGGAACTTGCGCCCAACAGATGGCTTGGCGTCGTAGAGGGTGACGCGGGCGCAAGCTTCAGCGGCAACCTCGGCCGCCCGTAGTCCGGCGGGTCCGCCTCCAATGATGGCGATGTCTTGTCGAGAGCTCAGGAATGCAAAGGGTGGTTTGAACTCCACCCTAGCACCGAATCGCGTTCGCGGAGGATCAATTAACGTCGACGAAGCGCGTCGTCGATCTTCCGGTTGTAGATTCCTTTTCGTTCATCCATCCCGAGTCCCCGGTTTCGCAGCTCGAGCATTTCTCGGTTGATCGACTCGCGTTGAGCGACGCTCAGCTGGGACAGTTTTTTGACCACATCCGGAGGTGGAAGTTTTGGATAGCCGTCCGCGGAGTTTTCCCCCTTGTAATCGATAGCCTGCTTGCGGGCGGTGCTCTTCTGCTCATCGCTTATAGAGGTGGAGGATCGATGGGAGCTGCCGGGGCTCTTCCGGGTGACTTTTTCGGGAAGCTGTTCGTAGCGGATGGATACCACCTCACCACCTTCGATTTGAATCTTTGCCGTGAGCGATTCGAGGTCAGATTTGTTCCCTTTCACTTCAACAAGTTGCCACCCCTGAGAATTACCGCTTTCAGTTACAAGATGGGACTCGGTGGTATCAGTGTCGAACAAGGTGGCATAGACTTCGCTTTCAATTCGTGCCATGCCGGTGAGAACAACGGAGTCTGACAGGCCTAATGTTCGAATGAAAGGAGAGTGTGACTTCAGGGCATCGAAGGTGCTTTCTTCGATCCTTTCCGGAAGAAAAGAAGATGGTGAGCCGATGGTTGAATCTTCGCCTTCGACTAAGCGGGGGGAATTAATGAGGACGGTTGCGGCTGCCAAGCTCATAAGTTGAGTCTTCAGGTAACCTAGTGAAGGAGAAGTTGACATACAGGAAAGCGGCCGCTGCGCAGCACAATGCACTACTGTTCCGTAAAAGTTTTCACAGCTCAACCGGCTTCAGGTCACGCATATCATGTGCGCTAGTCTATCTACCTCTAACGGATAGGGCCTTGGAAAGAAAGAGGTGGCAATGATTCCTCCAGGCCGTTGGGTTATGAAAGTGGTTAGCTGCCTTAGATCGTGCTACCGCGTTCACTGATGCGATTGATCAGGTTTTTGTTTCGGTTCGTGACGAGATTGATGACCGTTCCCTGCTGCCCGGCGCGAGCAGTGCGACCAGCGCGATGGAGATAGTTTTTCAACTCTTTCGGCAAGTGATAATTGATGACCCGGTCGATATTGTCGACATCGAGTCCTCGAGCAGCAAGGTCAGTGGAAATGAGCAGTTCGATATCGCCGTTCCGGAACGCCTGAAGGTTTTGCCGGCGTTCAAGCTTGTCCATATCTCCGCGGTAAACGGCGCAATCATAGCCGTTCTCCTTCAGTTCTTCGGCGAGAGCATCGCATTGTTCGCGGGTGTTGGTGAAGAGCAAGGTACCGCCGTCGACCTGTTCTTCGAGGATTTCCTCGAGAACGTGAAAGCGGTTTCCTCCGTGCACGGGAAAATTGACGGTCTTCAGGGATGAAACGAGACGATGATGGCCCGCGGTTTCGATGTGCGTTGCTTTGCTGAACAATTCCTGGATGAGAGCCTGAACTTTTTCGGAAGCGGTGGCGGTGAAGAGGGCCAGCTGAAGATCTGCGGGACTAGACTTGAGAAATCTCTGGATCGCGGGGCGAAAGCCGGCGTCGAGCATCTGATCGGCTTCGTCAAGCACCAGCAGGCGGAGGTCCGAGAGGTTTATAAGCTTGAGTTGCATGAGCTGCTCGAGTCGCCCGGGAGTCGCCAGCAGGATTTCAAAAGGGCCCGATACGTTGCGACGGGCCACCGCCATTTTGATGCCGCCCAAAGCAGAGCGGACCCGAATTCGGGTGTCGTGAGTGAAGTCCTTGAATACTTTCGTGACTTGCTCACCAAGATCGCTGGAGGGAACGAGAACAATAGCCCGGGGACGTCCGGATTCGGAGACGGCATCGCCTTCGTCCTCGAGTTGCTTCACCTTATGGAGGGCCGGCAGAGCATAAGCGAGTGTTTTGCCACTCCCAGTTTCGGCGACGCCAACGACTGACTCGCCTCGCAGCAGGGCAGGCAGGGCTTTCGCCTGAATTTCTGTGGGCGTGATGAAATCGAGGTTCTGCAGGGTCGAAAGAAGAGATGGCAGAAGGGTGTATTCCCGAAAAGAAGACATGACTCCAACCTACAATGGATTTGGCTGGGGGAAAGAGACTACCTCTTGCGGTCGGAACTTTGGCAAGATGCGCTACATTTGGATCCGTAGCGAAAGATGCCGGCTTCAGGTGTTCAGTTTTCGAAGAGCTCGTGATCAGGATCACCACCGGCGATGAGGTAGGCGAGCAGGTCGAGGATGTCGTCGCGGCTCATCGTATTGATCAGACCCGGCGGCATCATGGATACGGGAGATGGTTCAATTGACGTGATCAGATTCGCATCCACCTTGGTGTTAGCGCTGGGATTCATCATGTTGGTATTCACCTGATAGTAGTCGCCGCTCATATTCATGATGCGGCCTGTCACCTGCGTTCCGTCATTGAGTGTGAAGATGCTGCTGCCGTATTGGTCGCTGATTTCGGCGCCCGGATCGACTATGGTTTCGAGCAAGTCATACGGGCTGAACTTGCCTCCGGCGGAGGAAAGGTCAGGACCTACGGCACCACCCTCGCCGTTGAAGCGGTGACAGACGTAGCACGTGCCGGCTCCGAACATCTGGCGACCGTTGGCGAAGTCGCGGTTGCCTTCGAGGCCGACGCCGAGATCACCGGAGAGGTCTTCCATGGTCCAGTTCTTGACGAAGGAGCGGGGCTCGAGAGTGAACTGGGGCGTTGAATCTTTGGGCGGGGTGTTGATGAGCTCGGTGAGCGCAGAAGTCATGTCGTTCTCGGGCACCGATTCGGTAGCATGCTTCTTAATATCGGCCAGATAGTTGGCAAGCCGGGCACCTCCCTTGTAGTTGCCGGACAGAACGAACCAGTTGAAATACATCTCGCGCAGTTCCGCGGTCCAGCCATTCTGAAGATAACGCAGGTTGAGAGCATAGCCGATCTGCTCTTCCTGCCCCGAAGCATTGGCGAGCAGTTCCATACCGCGTTCGACGGCAAAAGGGGCTTCAAGGAAGGCGGCAAATGCGGAGAGGTCACGGTTCTCTTCGGGTGTTTTGCCAGGGTAAACGCCGTCGAGCCATTCGATAAGCTTCGCTTTCTGGTCGTCTGCAGGTTGGCCACTGCGAGTCAGGGTCAGCATGATGCTGCGAAGAATGTCGAGTCGGGTTTGGCGGGGCTTTGTGGATGCGTAGTCGAAGCTGGTCGCCTTGGAGATAATGGCGTTGGCGGAGTTTTCAGCATCGACGCGAGCGAGGGCGATGAGCGCGGCTGTAGCGATGATGGCATTGTTTTCACCACTTGCCCGGTCTTTCCAGTTGGCGGCAGGCTGCTTCTCAAGCGCTGCGCGAGCGGCGTGACGGATGCCTCGATCGGAGGATCCAAGAGCGGCCCAGATGGTATCGAGTTCTTCGGTCGTGGCCTCCTTGGCTCCGGCCTGAAGAAAGGCTTCGAGTGCGTGGCGCTCCGCCCGTGCTTTTTCTCCTCCGGGAACATTTCCGGCTGGACTGGTGGACTCATTGCCAGCGTAAGTGATGCGGTAGAGTCCGGATTGGACCCGGCGACCGCCAACGGTGAAATACATCGCGCCGTCGGCTTCATTGACGAGAATGTCGGTCAGAGGCAGTGGCTGAGCCGCGGCGAATTCTTCAAAGCTGGCCGTGTAGGTGGAACCCTTGGGTTCAAGGTGGACGGCGTAGAGTTTGCCGTAGGACCAGTCACAGGCAAAAAACGCATTCTGGTACTTGGCCGGGAACTTGGCTCCATAGCCAAAACAAACTCCAGTCGGGGAACCGGGGCCGATGTCGACCACGGTCCCGAAGGTATCAGTGCAGTAGTCGGGAAATTTGCCGGAACCGGTGCGCCAGCCGTAGTCAGCACCGTCGATGACATGGTTGATTCGGGTGGGGCGATACCAGGGGGAATTTAGATCCCACTCCATATCGGCGTCGTAGGTGAACATCTCTCCCTCGCGGTTCAGGGCCGCGTCGTACTGGTTGCGGAAGCCGGTGGCGACCACGTCCCAGGTTTTGCCCTCGGGATCGATTCGTGCCATGTGGCCCAGTGGGGCTTCGGCGCCGCGCATAAAATGTTGCAGGGAGGGTAGGAGCTGATCTTCGCCCCAGACTTCCGGCGTGCGGGCGTGAGTGTAGTCTTCGGGCAATGGCGTCTGGTTGCCCATGACCACGTAGAGCCCTTCACCGTCCTCGGTGGGGAAGATGGCGTGAGGACCATGTTCACCTGCTGTCTCTCCGAGTGTTTTGATGGTGACCAACTGGTCGAATTGGTCGTCGTTATCGGTATCAAGCAATCGAAAGACTCCAGTACCCGAGGCACTGTTGCGCGAGTTCACCACAACGTAGAGACTGTCGAAGGCGTAGCAGAGCCCCTGAGCATGACCAATTTTGGGCAGTTTGGCGAGTTCATCGTTGAGCTCCTGGGGGGCAGTGCCTTCGTGATCGCCGCGCTTGGGAGCCCCTGCTGGTGAATAGGTGATCTGCTCGATAGTGTCTGGATCGACGGGTTCACCGAGTTTCGGAACAGGAAAGCGGTAGATGCCGCCATACTGGTCACTGACGATGAATCGCCCTTTGTTGTCCTGGCACATGGCAACCCAAGATCCCTGAACGTCGCGGGGAACGGTGTAGAGCAACTCAATCTCGAAGCCTTCGGGCAGGCGGATCTTGTCAGCCGGGGTGGCAGTGCGCTGGGCTAGCGCCGGCGGAACCATGACGAAGGCTGCTGCGAAGATGAGGACGAGCTTTTTCATAAAAATAGGAGACAGTTGCTTTCCTACAGATCTCGGTCAACGCAAGATTCTGCCGGATTATTCTGCGATAATTAGCTTTTTTACGGGATGGCGCGGTGCCGCAGGGAAAGAAAGGCTACCGGTTTTATGGAGGTGAGTGAGTCCGCCGGAACGAATCAGAATGTGGGCAATCTTTCGTGACTTGGCGGAACCACTTCATACCGCGATTGTGGAAACAGCGAAGCTTCATCGGACGCGGCGAATGCTTATAAATTGCCTCTATGATTCGTTTCCTTTGTCTCTGGTTAATCGTTGCCGGGGTGTTTGGCTTGGCTCAGGCAGAATCCATTGATCGATCGGAGCCGATGGCTTTCGGCAAAGGAGGGCAGAAGAAAATGCTCTATGATCGGCGGCAGAGGCCTCAGGCGGTCTATCTGGACGGCAAGGTGCACCTGGTATTCAACGGAGGGGGTAAGGGCGGCGAGGATCCCAGTTTCAGAACCGCGCCCATGGCGACGACCTACGATCCGGAAACACGTTCGTTTTCAAAGACGGTCACGCTGGGAGAGCGGAGCAAGGATCATCACTATGGCCCGGTGATCTGGGCGGACGACTCTGGGCATCTTCATGCGCTGTCAGGCTGTCACCGGACGCCGGGAACGCATTTGATTTCGAAGAAGCCGGGTTCGATCGGCGAAAGCCTCGATGACTGGAGAGAGGGCGCGCAGATTGGCAAAAGTATTTCTTATCCCACGGTCTACAACATCGAGGGAGGCAAGGAGATGATCTACTATCGGGTTCTCGGCCATATTGGTTACTGGACTTACAGTGTGACCGAGGATGGGGGAGAAAGCTGGGAGACCCTCGAAAAGGCGGTGACCGATATGGATGTGGCAGGGCGCTTTGAGTGGTCTTCCTACCAGACGAAATTGTTGAGTCCGGATGGCAAAACGCTTCACGTCGCGTTCATCGTCTATGACGACTGTAAATTCGAGGATCCTGACCGGGCCATGTCGGATCGACTCTACAATCCACGCTATCAGGAGAAGACGGGGCAGGATTGGAAATACAATCTTTACTACATCCAGATCGATCTGGCCTCCGGCGACGTCACCAACTTCGAGGGCGAGACGATGAAGACGCCCATTGACGTGGATTACGCTGATCAGCATTGTCGTATCTGGGATACCGAGTGGCGGGGTTCCGGAGTGCCGCCCAGTATCGTGTTGGATGGGAAAGGGCAGGCGGCTTTTCTCCATGTCTTGTCAGGGGATGATTCCAAGCAGGAGGCGAATTACTTCTATGTGTTCCATGATGGGGACGAATGGCAAAAGACTTTCATCACTGAGTCCACGCATCAGTGGAACAGTGGGCACCTGAGGAGAGAGCAAGACGGCACCCTGGTCGCTTTTCTCTTGGTGGGGGATGAATACTTGAAATCCGATGGTCTGATGGACAGCCACGGGGGAGGTCGCATCGAAGAATGGCGCTCTTCGGATGAAGGGAAAACGTGGCAGCGAAAGCGAGACCTCACGCCGACGGATTCGAAGTTCTCGGGATGGCGTTTCAATAACGTCCAGCCCATAACAAAGCCCGGGGGTGAGATCGTTCCCGGGATGCTGCTGTTCTATGGCTGGGGAGATCCCTATTCGCCGCAGGCGAAAGCCTTTCTGATCGACGAGACTCGCCAGCTGAAAGCTGGCATCTAATTATAGGTCATTTTCCGTCTGCGGGAAGCGCTTGCGCGCGGAGCTGTCCAGGGGTTGCCCGGTTCTCAGGTTCCACCATTCGTGGGCGCGCTCAGGATCGTAGTTGGGATTGTGAATCGGAACACGTGCGCTGACTGAGATTCGCCAGTTGGCGAGCTTCTTCTTCAGGTCGGCGACCTTGCCTTTGCGCTCTTCGATGAGGTTGTTCTCTTCGCCGATGTCATGGGCGAGGTGATAGATTTCGATGTCCCCGGTGCCGTCTAGGTATTCGATCATTTTCCAGTCGCGCTCGCGAATGGCACTGGCGGGGCGGTCGTGATGATAGTGCGGGTAGTGCCAGTGGATGGCGTCACGATCGAGTCGTTCTTTCTGTCCTGTCAGGACCGGGAGAAGATCGTGACCGTCGATAGTCTGATGCTCCGGCAGGTTGCCTCCGGCGGCAGCAACGAAGGTGGGGTAGAAGTCGTAGCTGATGACAGGCTCGGCGCTGGTGCTGCCGGCGGTAACTTTGCCGGGATATTTGACGATGAGTGGCACGCGAATGCCACCTTCGGTCAGGGCACCTTTCTCACCCTTGAGCGGAGCGAGATTGGAAACGTTGTCGTCTGCGGCTTCGTTGTAATCGTAGCGACGGTAAAGCCCGCCGTTGTCGGAGGTGAAAACGATCATGGTGTTGTCGGTCAGTCCCTGGGCTTCGACTTCGTCGACGAGTCGTCCGACGAGGGCGTCCACTTCTTCGACCATGGCGGCGTAGATAGGGTTGGGCAGTTCGCGTTTGTGCTCGGCCGCTCGGGCGCGGTATTTCTCAACCAGGGATGCTTTGCTCGCGAGGGGGATGTGAACGGCGTAGGGCGAGAGCATGAGAAAGAACGGCTTGTCTTTGTTCTCGCGAATGAAGTGTTCACAGGCCTCGGCTTCGAAGTCGGTGCGGAACTGATCAGGCTTCGGCTTCAGTGTTTGGGTGGAGGTGCTGGCGACCCTGTATTTGCCGGGGAGGTGCGGGCCATTGATCCCGAGATCGTAGTCATAGCCCTGGTGACCGGGACCGAACTGGGGGTGCATGCCGAGGTGCCACTTGCCGACGTAGCCGGTGGTGTAGCCGGATTCTTTCAGTTGCTCGGCCACAGTGATGGTGTCGAGCGGCAGCGCCATGGTGGTTTGCGGGTCGATGACGCGCTCGAAGGGGCGCCAGTGACCGGGAATGTGGGCGGTGATGCCGATGCGGGCCTGGTTTTGTCCGGACTGAACCGCGCAGCGGGTCGGGGAGCAGACGGCTCCGGCGGCGTAGGCATCGGTGAAACGAATGCCCTCGCTGGCGAGTTGGTCGAGGCGAGGCGTATCGATGAAGTCGTTGCCGTAACAACCAAGGTCGCCCCAGCCCATGTCATCGATGAAGATGAAGATAATGTTGGGTTGCGCCGCATGCCCCGAAGTGCTGATCAGGCAGGCGAGGGTGAGGATCAAGGTTTTGATAGGAGTCATGATGAAATGGGTTTTGAGAGTGGGGGATTTCGGGGAATTAAGGGTGAGTGCCAGGGAGGTCGCAAGAAGGGCGTGTTCTATTGAGTAGTCTACGGAGCCTGCTTGGAAAAGTCCCACTCTTTGAGGGGGCTGCCGTTGGCGCTCCAGCGGATCGATTGGATCTCCATTGCTTTGCCTTCGGCGAGATGAATGCGCAGAAGCGAGGTGACTTTTTCGACGGGGACTTTCACGCGAATGTCATGCCAGTCTTTTCCCTCGGGAAGCGCGTAGGTGACCACTTGAGCCCCTTCGGGGAATTCCTTCTGATGGCTCTCTTTCCATTGGATGCTTCCGGATCCGCCAGCGCCGTCAACGCTGCGGGCGCGCAGGTCCAGAGTGAGCGGTTCTTCTGTTTTGATCTGGGCAGTGCCGAGGAAGGGCATCTTTCCGCTCGGGGTGACGCGCAGGGCTCCGTCGGTCAGGCTGATCTGGCATTGCTTGGGAACGAGCCCGTGGGCTGGCTCTGCGGATTGGCTCGAAGAGCTGGCCTGAGGCTGGTAGCTGGGATTGGGCATCGGTGCGAGGCCGCCGGTCTTCTCGAAGTGCGCATCGATGAGCTTGCTGAGCTCGGCGACTTTTTCCGGCATGGAGCTGGCGAGATTTTTGGTTTCGCCGAGGTCGTCCTTGAGATTGAAGAGTTCGACCAGGCCGTCGTAGCTATCCGGCTTGCGGGTGTAGCGCTGAATCAGTTTCCAGTCGCCGGACCGGACGGAGATGCCGCCTCCGTGGTAGGGGAAGTAGCTCACGCTCATCTGATTGGATCCTTCGGCGCCGTCGAGAAGGACCTTGGCGAAGGATTCGCCGTCGATGATGTGATTGTCAGGCTCTTCCTGGCCAGTTAGTTCCAGCAAGGTGGGATAGAGATCAATGTTGTTGATGATCGCGTCGCTGACGGAGTTGGCCGGGATCTGGCCGGGCCAGCGGATCAACAGAGGAACGCGCTCGCCGCCCTCGTAGAGCTTTGCTTTGCCTTCCCGGAGGCCTAGGTTCTTGGTGGGGTACTGAATGCCTGCATACTCGTTGTAAATCTTGGTGTAGGCATGGGCCCGGTGTTTGGGCATGGCGAGGCTCTTCTTCTGTTCAGCTTCTCCCATGCTGTGGGTGTTGCCCCCGTTGTCTGAGAAGAAGATGACGATGGTGTTGTCCGCGATGCCGAGGTCATCGAGCGCTGTCATGACCCGGCCGAAGTTTTCGTCCATGGTTTTGAGCATGGCGGCGTAGACCGGATTAGTGTGTCCGTCAGGATTGGTTTCTTTGGCGGCGAATTTTTGGATGTAGTCCAGCTTTGCTTCCCAGGGGCCGTGGCAGTCATACATCCACAGGTTAAGATAGAACGGCTCGTCCTTGTGCTCGGTGATGAACTTGATGGCTTCGGTGCCGAGGCGATCGTCGATGTGCTCGCCGTCGGGACCATCGGTGATATTTCCGACGGGCGATCGCGGCTCCGGGTTGCCATCTGGCTTCACGCCATGGGGCGAGAAGTAGGTGCTGCCAGGAGGGCCCGGGTCGGGTGCGGAGTGAAAGGTGACCTCGAAACCGTGCTTGTCCGGCCAGTGGTCCTGAGTCAGGCCAAGGTGCCATTTGCCCATGTGGGCGGTGCGATAACCGGCGTCGAGAAACGCTTCCGCCAGCGTCGTCGCATTGGGGTCGAGATAACGGCGGCTCTTGGTGAGAAGATACTCGTCTTTCGATGTGGCGGCTTGATACTTCTGAGGTCCCCATGGTTCGGGCCCCTGATGCCCGTGTGCGGAGAGGATGCCGTGTCGCGATTCTTCCTGGCCGGTGAGAATCGATGCGCGACTTGGTGAGCAGAGCGGGTGGGCGTAGGCATCGGTGAAACGCATCGATTGTTTGGCGAAGGCATCGATGTTGGGCGTCTCGTAGTAGTCGGAGCCAAAGACGCCGCCATCGGTCCAGCCCATGTCATCGACCAGAAACAGGATCACGTTGGGTGGTCGGTCCGGGGCTGCGTGGGCTCCGGAGAGAATCCATGCGCCCGTGATTAGCAGCAGACTGAGATGTTTCATGTCCTGAGCGTGGTCGGAAAAGATTTTGCAGTAGCGACGGAGCCTTAGAACAAGGGGGCGCTCATTTCGCCGTTCAGCTTTTCCCAGATCTTGATGAGGGCTTCGAGCTGCTCCGGGTTGGATTGGGCGAGATTGTTCTCCTCTGAAATGTCCTTGGAAAGATCGTAGAGCTCCCACTTGGATTTGCCGAATTCATTGCGTTTGCCCATGCGGACAATCTTCCAGTCACCGTGACGCAGGCCGGCTTTGCCACCCTGACGCCAATACAGCGTTTCGTGAGGGCGCCCCGTTTTCTCCCCGGTGAGATAGGGGACGAGGTCCACGCCTTCGACTTGTTCGGGAGCGGTGACGTGCTCGGCGTTGGCTGCTGCCGTAGCAAAGATGTCGAAGGAGCTGATTGGCTTGGTGAAGACTTGGCCGGGGGGGATGGTGCCTTTCCACTGCATCACGAAGGGCACCCGTACGCCACCTTCATACATCTGGCCTTTCTGTCCGCGCAGAACACCGTTGGAGGACGTGAGTTCCTTGGTCGGGCCCCCGTTGTCACTGAGGAAGAATACCAGAGTGTCCTCTTCGAGGCCTGACTTGCGGAGTTGATCCATTACTGCGCCAACGCTGTCATCCATGTTCGCGAGCATGGCGGCAAAGATGCGACGGTGCATGTCTTCGATATGAGCGAACTTCTCCATGTAGGCGTCAGCTCCCTGGAGTGGGCTGTGCACCGCATTGTAGGAAAGGAAGAGAAAGAACGGTTTGTCGTCGTGACGATCGATGAAGTCGACGGCCTCACGGGTGAGGGCGTCGGTGAGATACTCAGTCTCGACCACTGGCTGTCCGCCACGAACGATGGGGTTGTTGGCATCGTAGTCGGGCTCGTTGCCGAGCAGATTGTGAAAATGGAGTTTCTTGTCGCCGTACCAATAGCCCGACTCGGTCGGTCCGCCGGGAAGGAACTTGCGTCGAAGCAAGGTCGTGGTGCCGTCCCAGGGAGGGGGAACGAAATAGTGACCTTCGTGAGTGAAACCAAAGAACTCATCAAAACCGTGGCGGAAGGGGTGAAAATGAGCGGTTCCGCCCTGATGCCATTTACCGATTAGGCCGGTGGTGTAGCCGCCATTGTGAAGCGCTTCGGCAATGGTGACTTCTTCGGCCGGCATGCCGATTCCGGGCTGCTCGTTGACGGCGCCGATGGGGTTGAACTCATAACCAAACCGGGTTGGGGTGCGCCCGGTGAGAAAGCCGGCCCGTGAAGGGCTGCAATTGGGACCTGCGACATAGGCGTCGGTGAAGCGAACACCGTTGGCCGCGATCGCATCGATGTGAGGCGTGGGGATATCGGTGTTCCCCTGGCAGCCCAGTTCGTGGTAGCCAAGATCGTCGGCGAGCAGGACGATGATGTTGGGCTGGTCCGCCGCGTGGCTGTTGATTGTCCAGAGGGTGGCAAGAAGAAGCGAGGAGGTGACAAGAGGTTTCATAGACTTTTGCGAAATATCTACCGGGGATGTGGATTCTGCCGGTTTTTGGGTCGCCGCGGCGATTCAGTGGAGTGGCGCATGTGCGGTGGAGCGTTTGAATCGATCACATTACCGTTCTGTTTTTTTACGATTTGATGGCAGAATCTATAACAAAAGGAGATATCACAACGATGGAGCACCACAGCCAGGAAAAAGGCAGCCAACTGTTGCAGTTGTTCGCTCGCCACAACCGGGAACTGCGCGCCTACTCGCGCCTGATCCTGCCATCGGTCGATCCCATCGATGACGTGATGCAGGAAGCCAGTGTGGTGATCTGGGAAAAGCAGGATCAGCTGCGTCATGAAGACGAGTTTCTGCCGTGGGCTAAAACGATCGTGCGGAACATCAGCTTCCGTCATCGTCGCAAGTTGGTGCGTGACCGTCATGTTTTTGATGACGACTTGGTGGAGCGGATTCTCATGGAGGAAGAGACCGTACAGGATAGCGGCGATCAATCGTCCCGCGAATATGGTGCCCTTATGACCTGCTTGAACAAGCTCCCGGATGAACGAAAACAGCTCATCCTGGCACCTTACAGCGGTCCTGGGGCGGTCAAAGAAATGGCGGCGCAGTCGACCCGTTCTCCAAACAGTCTTTATAAATTGCTGCAACGTCTTCGAGTGAAGTTGATGCGCTGCGTGGAAGCTGAACTGAACTCTGAACCTGCCTGAAGATGAAAACAGAACGACTGGAAGATTTGATTCAGAAGCATGTGCTCGGTCAGTTGACTGAGGCAGAGGCGGAAGAGTTTTCGCAACATCTGCAGCAGGAGGATGCAGTCGAGAGCCGGCGAAAGTTTCGACTCGCGTTGAAGACAGATGCCTATCTCCAGGAAGCTGCCGCCGAGATGGGGCGTGGAGCCAATTTGAATGATGAGGCTGGCACCTCGCAGGTCATACCCTTTCGTCAGAAAGTGTGGTTGACCGGGGCGGTGGCCGCCGCGCTGGCCGTCGGATTTTTTGGCTGGTTCCGAGACGGCGGACAATCTATTACGCCGGTTGACCTCGGAGTCGCCTCGGTGCTGCGTATTGAAGGCGAAGGTAAAGTGAATGGACGCTCTGAACTTTCCCTCGACGGAGCATTGAGGGAAGGGGATCGACTCACCATGAAGGAAGGGATTGTCGAACTGGCCTTTCGGGACAGCGGCGTGCATGCCATTGCCACCGCACCGCTTTCGTTGACCGTGCAAACCGCTGATCGAGTTTTTCTTAACCGGGGTGACTTGAAGCTTCATGTGCCGCCGCAGGGGATTGGCTTTGTGGTGGAAACTCGTGAGCGCAAAATCACGGACTTGGGAACAAGTTTTATCGTGAGCGCGGAACAGCAAGGGTCGCAGGTCTTTGTCCTCGATGGGTTGATCTCACTCGATGGTCGGGGGAATGCCAAAGAGCGGTTTATGACTGCCGGTGAATTGGCCAAATTTGATCGCGAGGGGGATACCCGGATGCGCTCCAAGGGGCCCAGTGGGGTGCCGGAACTTGAGATGGGTTCCCTGGTGCCGACAGCGGGATCTCTCGTCGGGCATCTATATTCTCTTCCTGACAACGAAGAACTGCCAGAGCAGCCGGCACGTTTCAAAGTGGATGTGATGGGTCAGCGCTTTGCGCCATTGATCGAGTCCGGGTTCAAGGATCTCTCCTGTCTTGAGGACATGGATCGGAGTGAGCCTCTTCGTTTTGCCGGCGTCGCTGGAAGTTACAATGAGCTTGCCGCCGGCCGGGGCGTGTCCTCGCGGGTGGTCAATGAAGCCGGTTGGCTGACCTGGTACCAGGGGCAGGTGAAACCTCCCCAGTCAGGGCGCTATCGATTCTGGGGATACGCGGATAACAATCTGCTCTTGGCGGTGAACGGTAAAACCGTGTTCGATGGTTCCCGTTATGACTCGGCGCTCCGCGATGCTATGCCGGTGGATCGGGAGAATCATCCTGCCTGGCCTTGTCTTAATGCCAGGGCAGGTTTTGCCTCGGGGCCCTGGGTGGAGATTGGTGACGCCCCGGTGCAACTGGATGTTTTGTTTGGTGAGGTGGCCGGTAAGCTGACTTCCGGGATCCTGCTCGTCGAGCGCGAGGGCGCTTCCTATGAGGAAACTTACTGGGGACAGCCGCAGTGGCCTCTGTTTCTCACTGAGATTCCGGGCGAGAATCAGCGCGCTGAGTTGGAGCGACTTCGAAGTCACATGGCCGACAAGCTGATGGGATCCTACACCATCTCGGACAGTGCGGTGTGGCAGGTGGTTGAGTAGGGGGCAGGGCTCCGGGGTGGCTTTTTCCCGTATTTCCTTTTACGGAGTTCATCCACTAGTCTCGAGTCCTATGGCTATGAAACACCTCTCGTCACTCTTGATTCTTCCCGCAGTCATTTTTTTCGCCTGTTCTCCCCCGCCTGATGCCGATCCGGCCACTGAGTCCGCTGGAGCGGAGTCAGTGAATCTCTTCGATGGTAATACTCTTGACGGGTGGCAAAATTTTGGAGGTGGTAACTTCTATGTGGAGGATGGCGCCATCGTTGGTGAAGCGGCACCCGGATTGCCCAACAGTTTTTTAGCGACCAACGAGAAATACGGTGATTTTGAACTCGAAGTGGAGTTCAAGATCGATCCCCTGCTGAATTCGGGCGTTCAGATCCGCAGTAATACTTACCCGGAAGAAACCAAGACCATGCGCTGGGGCGGCAAGTTCAAGGAAGACGGCAGCAAGGACATCCTAGAGAAGACTTGGGAGAAGGATCGCTTCTGGGGCTACCAGATCGAGATTGATCCTACAGAACGCGCCTGGTCCGGGACGCTATACGAAGAAGGGGGGCGTGGATTTATCCATTCACCTGATGATGCTAAAGCGCCGGAGGGCACCTTCAAACAGGGGGAGTGGAACCATTTCAAGATCATTGCCAAGGGCGATCATTTCCAGGTTTGGTTGAATGGCGTGCAGACCGTTGATGTGAAAGATGACCTCACCGCTGAAGGATACATCGCGCTGCAGCTTCACGGCATTGGCAACAAGAAAGAAAAGATCGGACAGAAAGTCCGCTGGAGAAATATCACCCTGAAGTAAGCAGATGCCTTTGCGGCTCACTTAGCGTTCAGCATCGAAATCAGGAATGCTGTGGGAGACTCGTGAGTCACCTCAGTGGCACCGGGGTAGTTTAGCTCACAGGATACGCCGATGGATTGGCAGTGTTCCTGTAGTTTAACTCCGAAGTTGGAGGTGTGAGTGGGATCTTTCTGCTCGTGCCCGATTGCGGGTGGGGCGCTGTAGAGCAGGTAGACAGGAGGGTCGCCTTTCGAGACGAGAGCGTAGGGGGAATACTCCTGAATCCAAGGAAGGATTTCGTCACGCTTGGCGAGGAAATCTTCAAACTTACCAGCGTCGAAGGCATGTCCGCCGTAGCGACTGTTGGGGGTCCATTCCTTCATTTGTTGAGGGTCGAGCGAGGTCTGGGCACCGGTAACGGCAGCACACCAGAGACGGGTGGATTCGCGGGAAACTGGATCCTCACTTCCAGGATCAGCGAGGTCATCATGAAAGTTGAGCCAGAGGCTGGAACAAGCTCCGGCTGACCCTCCGGCAGCTCCGATACGTTCCTTGTTGATGTTCCATTGACCCGCTTTGCTTCGGACGAACTGGAGCGCGCGAGCGGCGTCATGAAGCGGTGCTTTGACCGGGGGCTTGATGCCCTCTTCCACGGCATTCCTGATGTAGCGATAATTGATAGCCACCACCGAAATACCGGCATCGAGCAGCGCATTAGGATCGGCAAAACGCGCGAGGCGCTCTTTCGAGCCGCCTTGCCAGCCGCCTCCGTGTATCACAAAGGCAACGGGAGTCGGCTCATCGGACTCTGCCAGCCAAACATCCATGACGTGTCGCTCGTGGTCACCGTAGCGGACATCAGCATGGGTCGGCGCAGGAACGGATGCGCCGTAGCCTTCTTCTTTTTTCGTCCGGTTTTTGTTCTGGGCGAACGTGGTCGAAGAAATCAGGAGGACTCCAACGAGGGCTACACGGAGTGGCTTTGTCATGACGCGAGGCTGGGGTCCCGGGGTATTAGTTCAGAGAAACGTTCTGAGGATCGTCTCCAACTTTACCGTTTTTGGAGACGACAGTGTCAGGGGCATCCTTGCCTGCCTTTACAACAAAGGTCTTTCCCTTCGGAGCTCCGGGAGTGAAGCTTTTTCCCTTGGTCCGGACGGTGTAGAGGATTTCATCAGACTCGGCATCGATGAGCTGAACGACGGGATTTTCAACATCAAAAGTCAGTTCGCCGAGCTGGCCCCAGGATGGAGGGTTGTAGTTGTCGAACTGGGAGATGGTGCGAGGCCAGCCGGGATACTGCTCAGAAGCAGGGTCGGTGATGTCCACATTACGCGGCCAGCATTCCATGGTGATGTCACGGGTATTGGTATTCAGACGAATGATGCCCCATCCGGCAGAGCGGGTGTTAAGTACATTGCCGGCCGGAGTGGTTCCAGGATTGGCTGCGGCGAAGTTGGTCACCTTGTTGTCGAAACCATCGAGATGATCTCCGGTATAGTCGGGAGCGCCGGGCTCGCGATTCGCGCCGGGCTCCAGGGGTTGCCACCAACGCAGGTAAAGGTTTGCAATCGAGGGCACGCAGAAAGACCAGATTGCGTCGCGGTGTTCGTCGACACCGTGCTGGAAGATCGTTGCGAGATGCTGGTCTCCGGCGAAGTGAAAGGCAAAGCCTTTGCGAAGCGCACTGACGGCCTTGTTGCGACCCGTTTGCGGCCAGCCGTTGGAGTCCATGTCGGCGTGAAGGCGACCGTTAGCGCTGCCGTGAATGTGGGCGCCTCCGCAGAAAATCGTTGCGGAGAGAGCTACTTTCATGTTGGCGTCGGTCCAGTCCTGGGCCCAGTTGTCGAGAAAGTCGAGTTGGCTTTCACCGAGAAGGATAGCGCCTTCAACGTCAACGCTGGCGGGGTCGTAATCAGGATTGAGGATGTGGTCGGGACGAGGTCCCTGCTTGGGAACGCGCCCGGCTGGTCCGGTCTTGAACTTGCGGTCTTCAAGGATCGCAAAGTCAACGTTGCCCCAGTTCAGGTTGGTGAACCAGACTCCGATGCCCTGGCCAATGGTCTGAGGAGCGGCGGGATCTGGGAAGTGACTGGTCTGGGCGCGTTCCACTTCCTGGACGTATTCGCCGGGACGGGAGTAGCCACCGTCGGAGGCACCGCCGAGGGTGGATACTTTACCGCTTTCTCCCCAGAGGTTAGGTTGACCGGCGTCGTGGTCGTCGGGCAGGCAAAGGGTGGGCCGGTCCTTGATGATTTCACCGAAGTTTCGACCGAACTTAAGCCAGGCGGCATAGTGCTTGTGGTGATCGTAAACCTGGTCTCCTGAGAAGAAGAGGACGTCGACGTCGGCCTTTTTCACGTTTTCGATGATATCCTCGCGGGAGATGTCACCTCCGTGCGCGGGCTGGATAGAATTCCCCGTGAAGCCGGCAACCACGATTTCCTCCTTGTCGACCGGGTTCTTGCGAATGATACCTTCGTAGGTGGCTTCCTCACCATGGCGCACGCGGTATTTGGCCTCCTTGCTGTCGTCCCAGTTTTCGACGCGAAAGGGGGCTGTCCAGCCGGGATCGATGGCGTCGACCTTGGCAACTTCGACCCACTCGCCGCCCTTTTCGATCTCGAGGCGAACCGCTTTTGGATCGTCTTCCGCCAGCGGGTAAAGCTGAGCGGTCAGCTTGAGAGTGCCGTCGTGAACGGTGTAGAGCGCGAAACAGATGATGTCTTTCTTCTCAACTTCGGGGATGGTCAGCACGGCGCGTCCCTTTTTGCCCTTTTGCTTTTGCTGGGCGTCAGCGGGAATTGCGATCGCAAGAGCGAAGCAACAGGCGAGTAGAGTTTGCAGTAGTTTCATGGTGGAGTTCATACGTGAAGTTTGGTGTTTGTCAGCTAAAAGATCGGGAGATTCTATGACATAATTGCGGCTTCGGGGGAGTTCGAATTTGCTTCTGTTGCGGGGGCGGATGCCGGTTTCTTCCAGATCAGAAAGAGGTAGAGCGGAATCAGAAAATGGGGTGCCCGGAGCACGGCTTCATGAAGGAACTGGTCCGCTCCCCAGTAATTTAGGCTGAGGGACATTCCGGCGACGGGGCGGGCGAGGGCGGTCAATAAACCCCAAGCAAAGCCATAGAGAGCGGAGGCACACCGGAGAGCGGGAATGAAGAGTCCGATACAGATGATAAAATCGAGGATGCCCGCGACGAGAAGGAAAATCTTCGTGGCCTGGAAGTCGAAATCCAGGATCACGGTGGTCATGGCATAGAAGGTCGAAGGCGTGGGCCAGAGGCCGACCGCGTAGCAGCCGTGTCCGGCGAATGTTGCGATGAAAGCGACGATGGCGGTGATGACCGTAGCCCGGTGGCGAATACCGAGCGCCAGCGCCAGAACGAGAAGCACCGGGATCAGCATCTGTCCGCCGTGTTCGACGAACATGGGAAGTTGGCTCTGAGCCTTTAAGAACTTCGCGTAGCTCAGGATAATGAGGAGCACACTGCCACCGAGGAGACCCGCCATCTGGATCCGTGATTTTTTGCGAACGGTAAGAGTGAGGATGGCGCAGGCAAGGTAGAGCCATCCAATTCGGCTGCTCCACTTTTGAACCCAGCCATCACCGGCTCCGGTTCCAACAAACTCTTCCCAGCTGACTCCAAAGCGTCCCAGCAGGGAATAGGTATTATCCTGCCAGAGGATGGCGCCGTAAGGGGCTTCCCAATAGAAGTGCACCCAGGCCCAGCCGGCGAAGCAGAAGAAAGCACCGAGCCGAAGGCAAAGCAGCATCAGTTGATCTCGTTTTTCCGGCATGGCAGACGGTGAAAACTGTCACAGCCCTGCGGAGATTGCCAGCCGGAACCGCTGGCTGATTCTGTCATGAAGGCATCTCTTCGCAACGTTGACGGAATAAAAAAGCTCCCCATCCGGCCGGGGCCGGAGTGGGGAGCGATATGGGAGGGAGTTCAGATTGGACTCGATCAGGTGTCGAGATCGAACCTGTCGAGGTTCATGACCTTGGTCCAGGCAGCGACGAAGTCCTCAACGAACCTCGCTTCCGAATCGGAACTGCCATAGACTTCGGCAATGGCCCGGAGCTGCGAATTGGAGCCGAAGACGAGATCCACTGAGGTGGCCGTCCACTTCATGTCACCGGATTCGCGATCGCTGCCCTCGTAGAAGTGGTCGCACATCTTGGAGACGTTCCACTCCGTGCTCATGTCGAGCAGGTTGACGAAGAAGTCGTTTGTCAGGGCGCCGCGCTGATCAGTCAACACTCCGAGGTCAGGGTGACCGACGTTGGTGTCGAGCGCTCTCATGCCGCCGATCAGGACCGTCATCTCTGGAGCTGAGAGGGTCAGGAGCTGAGCGCGATTGACCAGGTTTTCCGGGGCCGGACGATCGAGTTCGTGTCCGAGGAAGTTACGGAAACCGTCAGTCTTCGGCTCAAGAACCGCGAAGGAATCCACATCGGTCATCTCCTGGCTGGCGTCGGTGCGGCCGGGAGTGAAGGGAACTTCGATGTCATGTCCGGCCTTCTTGGCAGCCGCCTCGATTCCAGCAGAGCCACCGAGAACGATGAGGTCAGCCATGGAGATCTTCTTGTTCCCGGACTGGGCGCTATTGAACTCTCTCTGGACGGACTCGAGAGTCTCGAGAACGCGGGCGAGTTTCTCCGGCTGATTGACCTCCCAGTCTTTCTGGGGAGCCAGTCGAATGCGGGCACCGTTAGCTCCGCCCCGCTTGTCGGATCCGCGGAAGGTGGATGCTGAGGCCCACGCCGTGGAGACAAGATCTGAATTGGAGAGGCCGGAATTGATCAACTTGTCCTTGAGAGTAGAGATGTCTGCGTCGTTGACGAGGTCGTGGTCAACAGCTGGAACAGGATCCTGCCACACCAACTCTTCTTCCGGAACGTCGGCCCCGAGGTAGCGGGAACGAGGACCCATATCGCGGTGCGTCAGCTTATACCAGGCCTTGGCGAACGCTTCTTCGAACTCTTTCGGATTCTCGAAGAAGCGACGGGAGATTTTTCCATACTCCGGGTCCATCTTGAGAGCGAGGTCGGTCGTGAACATCATCGGAGCGTGACGCTTGGATGCGACGTGGGCATCTGGGACAGTGCCTTCTCCTGCACCGTCCTTGGGTTGCCACTGCTTGGCACCGGCGGGACTCTCAGTCAGCTCCCACTCGTAGGCGAAGAGGTTGGAGAAATACATGTGAGACCATTGCGCTGGGGCACTGGTCCAGGCGCCTTCGAGACCACTGGTGATGGTGTCCTCGGCGTTACCTTTTCCGTAGGTGTTGACCCAACCGAAACCCTGAGCTTCGAGAGGAGCGCCTTCGGGTTCCGGGCCAACGTTGCCTTCGGGGGTAGCGGCGCCGTGTGCCTTACCGAAGGTGTGACCCCCGGCGATGAGGGCAACCGTCTCTTCATCGTTCATCGCCATTCTGGCAAAAGTTTCACGAATGTCGTGGGCCGCGGCGAGCGGGTCGGGATTTCCGTTAGGGCCTTGCGGGTTGACGTAGATCAAACCCATCTGGACAGCAGCGAGAGGAGCTTCGAGATCGCGATCGTCGCTGTAACGCTTGTCGCCGAGCCATTCGGATTCAGGACCCCAGTAGATGTCTTCCTGGGGCTCCCAGACATCAGCGCGCCCCCCGGCAAAGCCGAAGGTTTTGAAGCCCATCGACTCAAGGGCGACGTTACCGGTCAGGATCATGAGGTCGGCCCATGAAATGTTCTGACCATATTTCTGCTTGATCGGCCAGAGCAGGCGACGGGCCTTGTCGAGGTTGCCGTTGTCCGGCCAGCTGTTGAGTGGCGCAAAACGCATGGTGCCGTCTGAGGCTCCACCGCGACCATCGGTAACGCGGTATGTTCCGGCGCTGTGCCAGGCCATGCGGATGAAGAACGGACCATAGTGCCCGTAGTCAGCCGGCCACCAGTCCTGGGAGTCGGTCATCAGCTCTTCGAGATCCTTTTTCACTGCCTCGAGATCGAGTTCGGAAAATGCCTCGGCGTAGTCAAAGGAGCCGCCCAGCGGATTTCCTTTAGGGGAGTTTTGATGAAGAATGTTCAGATTCAGTTGGTTCGGCCACCAATCGCTGTTCGTCATAGAACCGGCAGCGGTGTGACGATAAGGGGAGGCGGGCTGGCCCATTACGGGGCATTGGCTGCTGTCATTTAAGAGTTTATTTGCTTCCCTTTTTGGAGAGACTTCCTGGGCAAACGCCATGGAAATTGGCAGGAATGCCACTGAAGCAACAAGGGTTAGTAAGCGAGGGATTAATTGTGAATTTGCTTTCATCGTAGGGGTTACGCATTTGAAGCCGACTTTTGTATGTGGCCAAGGTAAAGGTTTCAACGAATTATTGATGTATCAAATGCATTATAAGAATAGTTGATATGCGATGATCGCATGATAAGGTCAGTATGAAATCTGACCTGGAACTGGTTCAGTTGGAGCAATTTGTCACGCTTGCTCAAACTCGGAATTTCACTCGGGCTGCCGAGAAGTTGAGCCTTTCACAGTCAGCGCTAAGTCGTTCCATTCAGAGGCTCGAGGAAAGGATCGGACAGCCGGTGTTTGAGCGGAAACCGCGGGAGGTGGTATTGACCGATCTGGGCAAAATCCTGTTGGAGCGTGCTCGTGAGATTCTCCATCTTGTCGAAGACACTATGACCATGTTATCCGAGTCGGACCGGTATGGGAAGATCCGGCTGGGAGCCATTCCCACGATTGCTCCCTATTTTCTTCCGGGAGTGTTGAGCGGGTTCTCGGAAAGTCACTCCAACATCTCGGTTATCGTGCAAGAGGCTACGACGGAAAATCTCATCAAGAGATGCAGCCACGGTGAGATAGACCTGGCGATTCTAGCCTATCCTATCAATGCGAAGTATCTCGAGACGGAAGCACTTTTCGATGAGGAGTTATTCCTGGTCGTTCCTCCTGCACATGAACTCGCAGCCCGTAAGAAGGTGGAGGCCAGTGTGGTTGAGGAGTATCCTTTCGTCACGCTGAACGAAGCGCACTGCCTGGCTGAGAATATTAATTCATTCTGCCGCAATCAATCCGTGCAGCCGGTATCGGTGGAGCAGACCAGCCAACTGGCGACGGTTCAGGAACTGGTTGCGCTGGATCATGGCGTATCGATCATTCCGTCCATGGCCCGTGACCTCGACGGCAGTGACCGGCGCGTTTACCGGTCTTTCAGCGGTGAGAAACCGAGTCGAACGATCATTATGATGTGGAACCCGTACCGATACGAGAGCAAGTGGATTCAAGCGCTGAAGCACTACCTGCGAACATCGTGCTCGTGAAAGCGCTCAAACAAACAACAAACAGGGTCAGGTGAGAACCTGACCCGGTTGAAAAGTGATACTTTGATCACGGAAGTCTACAGTTCCTTAATCTTGATGTTTCGGAACCAGACTTTGTGTCCGTGATCCTGAAGGCCGACGTGGCCTTTTCCGAGTGTGGCGTAGTCCTTCCACTTGGAAAATTTGGCGTTGGCGATCTGCTCGTTCCACTTGTCGCTGTGCATTTCGTATTCGGCGGTTTTGACGCCGTTGGTGTAATACTCGACGTGGTTGCCTTTGACCACGATGCGGCTTTCGTTCCACTCGCCGACAGGCTTGGTTTCGTCGCTGGTGGCGGGTTCCACTGCGTAGTGAGAGCCGGTCTTCTCGGCTTCGGTGACGGGCTCACCTTTGCCATTGCGGAAACCTTCGTTATCGAGAACCTGGTATTCCGGGCCGGTCAGGTAGGGCTGAGCCGGGCCTTCGCCAACGTGGAACATGACACCTGAGTTGGTGCCTTCCTCGATCTTCCACTCAAAGCGCAGATCAAAATCGTCAAACTGCTTTTCGGTGATGATGTTAGTGTAGGGCTTGGAATCTGTCGTGCTGTCGAGGTGAAGTGTGCCGTCCTTGGCCATCCACTTGCCTGCAATATCGACGCCGTTGTAGCCTTTCCAGCCATTCAGGGTTTTACCATCAAAGAGGGAGGTCCATTTGCCGTCTTTTTCCTCGGCGAAGGAAGTGGTGGAAAACGCGACTGCGGCCGCAAGAAGGAGATAAGAGAGTTTGCTCATATTTCTGATGATGGGTTGATCTATGCATTATAGACGCAGCAGGTGCGAGTCTTAACAGGGGAAACTTTAAGATAAGGCTATTGATGGCTGATTTTGCTGAGCCTCACGGGGAACTCCTTGACAACTTCGCCGCTGATATCGACGCAACGAAAGGTCATGACCGGATCGTCCGGGCGGAGATCAAAGTTGAGCTGACCCCAGAAGTTGCCGGTGTTATAAGACCAGACGGCGTTTTTGTAGGTCTTGTGAGTGTGCATGTTGGTGACCTTGGCGGAAACGAACTCGTAGAGGGGGTAGCCGGGGCGTTCGATTTTCCAGATGTCGGAACGGTGACGGTCTCCCGCGATCAGAAGAACACCGTCGATTTCATTTTCAGTGATGAGGTCAAAAATTTCGTCACGCTCTTCACGGGACCAGTCGCCGGCCCAGGAATCTTTGCCGTCCTTGTCAGCACCGTCTGCAAACATGGTGCCGGAGGCGATAACCTTGAACTTGCCGGTGGCTTTGGCGAGTTCCTCCATGAGCCACTTTTTCTGGTCGGGGCCAAGCATGGTCTTTTCGCCCTTGTCGCGGTAAAAGCGTCCATCGGTCATGAAGAAGTCAACGTCGCCGAGAGAGAATGAGTGCCAGGTGCCGGGCATCTCTTCCCCGCCGCCATAGTGAGGGTTGTTCCAGTTCTCGGTGAAGACTTTCCAGTTGGGGCGTTTCCACGAATACTTCATGCCAGCTCCGCCGGAATCGTCATTCATGGCCATGTCGTGATCATCCCAGATGCCATACAGGGCCGATCCGGCTGCGAGTTCGGCATAGGCCGGGCTGAGATAGCGACGGTAGTAAAAAAAGCGCTGCGCTCCACGGTGGTCGACTACGTCGATGTAGACATTGTCGCCAAGCCCGAGGTAGGCGAGGGGTCGCTGCTTCGACATTGTGCTCCAGGCGTGCTCATTAACCGGCACATATCGGGAACCGGAACCAAAGGTGACATGGAATTCGACTTTCTGGCCTTTTTCAGGGGCGGTGCGGAAGTTGAAGGTGTCCCGCTGAATGGTCTCGCCGTTGAGAAGGACAGAATAGGCGTGATCCGTGAACGGCTTGAGTCCTTCCACGGTCATGACAGCGGTGAAGTCATTGGTTTCCGAAGTCTGGACGGAGTCGGACGTCAGATCCCCAACTTGAATCTGGACAGTTGCTGGCCCGGCGCTACGAACCCAGAACTTCGCCGAAGTGGGCTTGATGTCTCCAATAACCGGTCCGTTGAAAAGTTTCAGATCGTGTTTCTTGACCAACTCGACGAAGGCCGGTTCTTCAAGTAGGTTCGCCATACCGCCTTCTTTACCAAAGCGCCCGGTTTTGCCTCCGCTCTCCTGGCCGTAGAGCGCATCGATCAGGTAGGGATCGAGATCGAGCATGACGGGAGATGTTTCGCCTTCGGTAATAGGATCCTTGGCAGAAGCAGGCAACGCGACGAATAGAGAAAGCAGGAGTAGTTGGCAGGCTTTTTTTAATGCAGGGAAGATGGTCATGGAGATCGAAAAGTCTAGGTGAGGCTTTGAAGTGTGTCTCAAGTGGGCGGTTGAGGCAATGGTTTCCAATGCCACTATGATGCCTGTTTCGATGCGCAAAAGAGGTGAGAAACCATCTAACACGCGGCGGTGTCTTCGTAATTGTATTTTGTGTCCGAAGTATATTCATGATTTGATGCGAGTGGATGATGAGCAGCATCCTGCTTTTATCATGACACGAACAATTCAATTGATATTTAGGGCACCATAGTTCACATGAGGATGCACATGATCCAATACTGGTTCGACCATCTTCCGTCGGACGCCCGCTAGCCGCACATGCGTTTGACGCAGCACTGGCGATTAAGGAATGATTCGGATAAATCCACTTTAATGAAGTATTTCCTCTTGCTGCTGGTGCTGCCCGTGATCTCAGTTGCTCGTGAAGAACGAGTCTATGCTCCTCCCGGAAAAGTCTACACTTACAAGGAAGTCGACGGGGCGAAGCGAGAGTTGGAGGTCTATTTTCCCGAAGGGCACGATCCGTCCGTGGCATCTGTGCCGGCCATTATCTTCTTTCACGGCGGTGGATGGGGGGGTGGCTCGCGCGAAGCCTTCAGCTACCAGTGCCAGTATTTCGCCAGCCGCGGCCTGGTAGCCGTGACGGTGACCTACACTCTCGCGTCGAAGGCGGAGGCGGCCAAGCTGGATAAGGGGCTCTCCCGCAAACGAATCTGCATGCCCGATGCCAAGAGCGCCATTCGATGGGTCAAGCAACAGGCAAAAGAGTTGGGCGTGGATCCAGAACGGTTGATTGCTGCGGGTGGCTCGGCCGGTGGCCATATCAGCTTGATCGCGACGAGCAGTCCCGGCCTCAATGACCCCAATGATCCGGAAGGTTTCGATACTTCAGTCGCAGCCAGAGTTCTCTTCAATCCTGCGCTCAGTGCCTCGGATGCTGCCGATTCGGAAATTGATTTCATTCAACATCTTAAGCCCGGGGCTCCGCCCGCGATTGTGTTTTTCGGTAGTGAGGACAAAAATTGGTTGAAAGGGTGGTGGCCAACCTATCAGAAGTGGCAAGCCCTCGACGGGACTTCGGTCGAATTGGAGGTCGCTCAAGGTGAGAGGCATGCCTTCTTCAATTTTCAACCGTGGGCGGACCTGACCCTGATATCAGCGGATCGTTTTCTGAGCAAGTTAGGGTTTCTGGAGGGTGAGCCCACGTTATCGTTTCCTGAAAGCGGCGAGCGTCTCGAGCCTGCGAACAGTGGCTTCCTGCCGTAAGCGAAGGAACCTGTGAGTGTATTTGTTTCTTCCTCGACTGACGATGAAGTCAAGCTGCCGCTCAGTAGCAGTAGCCTCTACGGCCACCGTAGTAGCCGCCGCGATACCCGTAGTGTCCACCATAATAGCCGCCGCGATAGCCGTGGTGTCCACCATGGTAGTAGCTATCATCGTAGTGGTCGTCGGCAACGGCATAGCCGATCACAGCCCCTGTGGCAGCGCCAACGAGGGCGGCTTCAGTTGGAGTGCAGGCGGTATTGGCCATAGAGACGCCGATCGCTCCGGCTGCGATAAGAAGAAGTTTCAGAGAGTTTTTCATCGGTCCATAGTTTGTGGTTTCACCGGGGCAAAGCGACAGGCTGTCGCGTGATCCGGTGGGTAGTGGACGGATGAATTCTTTTGCTTATGCAGAGGTAGTGAATCTCACTTCTTCTTACGCCTCGACGTTTCACCCTGTCGCTCAGGATTGAAGTTCGGATTCTCAGTCATCATCTGGGCGCCAACATCCCTGCGCCATTGCTTGAGGCGCTGGTGCAGGTCCTGCGCAATTTCTGGATTGGTGGCAGAAAGATCACGGGACTCACTGATGTCGTCCTTGAGATTGTAAAGCTCAACGGAGCCATCGTCTTCGAAGAATTCGACGAGTCTCCAGTCTTTCGCCCTGATGGAGGAATACGGGCTGTCGCCGCCGGCGTGGTAGTGGGGGAAGTGCCAATAGAGGTCCCGATCGATGGTTGCGTCGGGATCTTCGAGAAGGGCCTTGATGCTGACTCCTTCGATGAGCTGGTTTTGTTCGGCGCTGCCTTCGATGCCTGTGATCTCGAGCAGGGTCGGGTAAAAGTCGATTCCCATGATGGGTTCGTCGCAAGTGGTGCCGGCTTCAATCTTGCCGGGCCAGTAGACGATCGTGGGCACTCGCGTTCCCCCTTCGAAGGCGGAGCCTTTGCCGCGACGCAGCGGGAGATTCTCCGTGAAGTTGTCGTGTTTGCCGTTGCGCTGGGTCAGGCCCCCGTTGTCTGAGGTAAAGATGATCAAGGTGTTGTCGAGCTGGCCCGTTTCCTTGAGGGCAGTGACCACATTACCGACAGCGTCATCCATGCTTTTGACCATGGCTGCGTAGTGTGGATTGTTGTGCACGAGATTGTCGGTGATTTTGTCTTCAAAGTATTCGACGAGATCCTCACGACCGGTGACGGGGGTGTGGGGGACGTGGAAAGCCAGATAGAGAAAGAAAGGATCATCGCTCTTTTCGCTGATTTTTTCGGCAGCCAGTTTTCCAAAGTAGTCGGTAGCGTAGTTCGTCTCAAGGTCGAGCTGCTCAACGGCTTCCCTGGGGAGGAAGTGACCCTTGGAACCTTCGGGGCGGTCCCGGGCGAAGTCGAAGCCATGTCCGGTCGGGCCGACGGTTGAGCCGGGGAAGTCGAGGTGCCATTTACCGATTTGCCAGGTCCGGTAGCCTCCGACTTTGAGGGCTTCGGCAACTGTGGTGTAGCTCTCTTTGAGCCCAAGAGTCCAGTCGGGGATGTTGAGCTTGGCGTAAGGACGATTCTGTCCGGCAATGAAGGTGGTGAGGTGGAGCTGTGCCGGAGTCATTCCGGTCATGATCGCTGCGCGGCTGGGGGAACAGACCGTGCAGGCAGAGTGCGCATCCGTGAACTTCATCCCACCCGCGCTGAGCTTGTCGAGATGAGGGGTTTCGTAAAGATCGCTTCCGAAGCAGGAGAGGCCCGTCCAACCGAGGTCGTCAGCGAGGAAGAGGACGATGTTAGGTTTGTGGTCAGCTGCCTTGGCGCATGAAAGCGAAAGAGCTGTGAGAATCAGGAACAACCTGCGAAACATGCCTGAACATCCGGAAAAGAAGTGTTGCGGGCAAGTCGATTGATGCCCACCGGGCAGGCCGAGGTTGGCGGCTTTCAGCATGTGAAGGAACGTTTTTTCTCGTTATTTCTGGAGAGTGTTGTGGGCGGCAGCCCTTGCCTAACCCCTCTGTTTGCCCGGTTGGCTCTTACCGAAGACTGACTTCAGTTCGCTGACCTTGGTCATAAGCAATTGGCCGTTCTTTTCGTCACGATTTCCTTCGAGGATAATGGGTGTGCCGACGTGGTAAGCCAGGTTGAAGTCGTGGAAGTCACGGAAGCTGACGTCGACGCGGACGGGGTCCTTATCGGCGACCTCCATGTAGAACGTCTTGGCTTCGTCGAGGTTCTCGGACATGACCAGTCGACCTTGCACGGTGATCTTGTTGCTGGTGAGCTTGATCCAGCTGTCGAAGGGGCGTTCACGGTATTCATTGAAAGGACTGCCGTCGAGGCCTTGGAGAGGGGCGCCTGAATTGGCGTAGGAATCCAAGGGAACTCCAAAGCTCTGCATCAGGGCGAGGTGGAGGTTTCCGAGTTCCTGGTTCTCTGCGTAGCGAAGGTAACGACCTGTTTTCAGCATGCCACCGCCCTGGCCGGCCAGGATCGTGGGAATGCGTTGAGCGGTGTGGTTGTCGGAATGGCCCATGCCGGAGCCGAAGAGCACGACACTGTGGTCGAGCAGGTTGCCATTGTGGTCCTTGTAGGATTTTAACTTGGTGAGGAGGTAGTCGAACTTTTCCATATGCCAGAGGCTGATCTTGAGGAGTCCGTCTATGTTCTCGCGACTGAAGTTTCGGAAAAAGTGAGAGAGGTAGTGGTGTTGTTCTTTCACTCCGAGGAAGTCGAAAATCATGCGGCTGTTACTGTTGCCCAGCATGTAGGTGGCGCATCGAGTGGAGTCCGTCCAGAGAGCGAGGGCGATGAGGTCGATCATCGTGTTGACCTGTTCATCCAGGTTGGTCGCGAGAGGTGGGCGCTGGATGTCCTCGAACTTGATCGGGGAGCGGTTAGTTCCCTTATGCATCATTTCGATTCGTTTCTCGGTGTCGCGAACCACGGTGAGGTATTCATCGAGGGTGTCTTTGTCTTCGGATCCTGCCTTCCTCATGAGCGAATCAGCATCGTCGCGAACCCGATCGAGGAGGCTGGTCATCTCCGCGCGCTTGGATGGAATGTCGAGTGGGTTGCGGAAGAGGCGGTCAAAGATGAGCTGAGGATCACTCTCGCGGGGAAGCCGCGCACCGTCGGGACCATAGGAAATGTAGCTGCAACCGATCTGGCCGGTGAAAAGGCCTTCAGTGGTAAGCTCAAGAGAGCGATGGGCCGTATCGCCGCTGATCTGTTCAGCGATGAGTTGGTCCATTGAGGCCTCCCTGGTGTTCTGGTGGTGGCCGCTGAGAAAGCGTCGCGTCGAATTGGCATGGGAGGAAAAACCGAAATCTCCCATGTTATCGAGGATGAGCAGGTCGTCCTTGTGCTGGGAGAACGGTGCCATCAAGGGCGACATACGGAAGTCATTCTCAGTGCCGCCGTTGATGTTCCAGGACGGCGGGTGAACGCCGTTCGGCTTGTAAAGTGACATGAAACGAACCGGGGGAGTATTTTCTCCAGCCAGATTGGTGACTCCGCTGTCGGCGCTGGCCTCCATCAGATTGAGGAAGGGAAGGGGCATCATGGCCCCGGCTGCGCCGCGAAGGAAGGTTCGTCGATTGATACTCCAGTTACGAGTCATGATTCTTTAGTGGCAGTGATGATAGTTTGGCGGAAAGGCAGGCTCTTGGCAATCTCGGTAAAGAGGTCCTGCCAGGTGCCGTCAGTTTCGACCAGTTTTGCGGTGATCGCATCAACGGTAGGGCCGTCGTAGGCTTCAAGCTTGCGGCAGAGCGCGTAGGAAAGAGTCTGTTTAACCGTGTTGCGGACGATATCTTCGCGACGACTCGTCATGAAGATCTGCTTGAGCGCTTCGAAGTCCTCGAAGGTTTCGCCGGTGGGAAGTTTCCCGGCAGTATCGATCTCGGCGTTGCCCTGCTTCTTAGATTGCATCTCTTTCGGCAGAGAAGAATTATCACTGAGGAGGTAGGCGCCTTTCTCATTGTAGGCTTCGAAGGCAAATCCAAGCGGGTCGATCTTGTCATGGCAGCGGGCGCAGGTGGCGTTGTCGCGATGCATTTCAAACTGTTCGCGGAAGCTGAGTTTTTTGCCTCCGCCGACGGTCTGGATTGGCGGGATGTCAGCCGGTGGTTCACCGAGGTGCTCGCCAAGGATGCGGCGAAGCGTCCAGGTGCCTCGAATGATCGGGCCATGATTCATGGCCAGTATGGCCGGCATGGTGAGAAGGCCTCCGCGTCCCTCTGTGTTCTCCAGGATGAGCTTCTGGTTCGGGGCAACTTGCTTCTCAATGCCCTTGGGCTTCACGTGTTTCTCCAGTTTCTTGCGGTCTTTTGGGTAGGCTCCGGCAGTGACATGACTGGTGAATGTCACGTCTGAGTCGATCATCTCCATGACGGGGCGCTCCTCGGTGAAGAGGTAGTTGAGAAAATCGAGAGGCTGGCTCTTAAACGAAATCAGCTGGTAGGGGTCGTTGTAGACATCGTCGATTTCATCGAGTGCCAGCCATTGGGTGGCGAAGCTGTCTGCCAGAGTCCGCGCCCTGGGGGACTTGAGCATACGGTCTACCTGCTTTTCGATGATCTTTGGATCTGAGAGAGTGCCGTTGGCGGCGAGGCTGAAGAGTTCTTCGTCAGGGGAATCTTCCCAGAGGAAATAGGAGAGGCGCTCGGCGAGTTCGTAAGTATCGACTTCCTGCTGCCGTTTACCGGGTTGCTTTTCCATTCTCATACCGCGGTAGAGAAAGCCAGGTGACATGAGAATAGTCTGCATCTCAAACTTGAGTGCTTTGACGAGCTTGGCTCCGGATAGGCCGTCTAAACGGGTAGCCATGTTTTCGAATTCTTCCTCCGAAACTGGACGCCGGTAGGCCTTGGTTGCGAAATTGCGGAGAATGGATTCTCCCATCTCCGGAGTGATGTCTTCGTGCTTGTAGTTCTTGGGTAAATCTCCGTCGAGCAGGGTGTTGAGCGATTGAGGGCGGCCCCGGGAAAAGAGGCGAATCAAGGCAACCTCGGAGAAGTAGGCATACTGATCCCAGATGACGGTTGAGATCGGGGCGGCGTGAGTGTCATTGATGAAACCGCTTTCCCCGGGTGGGTCGGTCGGCATCAGTTTCAGAATCAGCGAAGGTTCAACGGCGGTTTGCTCGGCCTTCTGGACGTTGTTCTCGAGATCGAATCCGAAGAGCGAACGCATGGTATGGCGATACTCGGGGGTGGAGAGCCGACGCGGTTTGAAGACACCGGGGGCGGCTTCGACTTCGACATAGTGAGTTTCGTACCACGCCTGGAAGGCAGCGCGCTCCTCAGGAGAGGGCTGCTTTTCATCCTCGGGTGGCATGTCCTCGTATTCGACGACCTCAGCCGCCAATTGCCAGAAGTCATAGTCGTCTTCACTGGCAGCAGCCATCGAGATCGTGGTGAAGTCGACCTTGCCTTTCACCGTTTCGCCGCCGTGGCACTGGATACAGTATTGCTCGACGAATCGATTCATCGCTTCCGGCGTCGTATCCAGAGAGAAGGCGAGCCCAGGAGCGAGAAGGAAAGTGAATGCGGCTTTTAGAAGCGGAAGTGTCCGTTTCGGCATGTAGACAGACTAACCTTTCGATGAGGCATAGCGACTCACGGGATTGAGGGGGGCATACTTAGCTCGATTGTGGGCGTGAGATAATTCGGAGACCGAGAGATCCCCGGCCTAGCGGCCCTCAGCGGTTGCGTAATGTGATTGTAAAAAGGTGTCCCGCCACAATTAGCTAAAAAAGAACCGCGATTCCCAGGAAGGTCATACCGGGAAAAGGAGAGGAAACCAGGACTGTGATCCCCGGTTTGGGACACATTACGCTGGCATTGAGAGGCTGCCGGATCGAGCGCAGTATCGAATCCGGGAGATGGCCTGGAAACCCTTAAACGAGGCCTTCCATCAACCCTGTACTGGTGGCGAAATGCTCGTGCTCAAGGCCGGCCTGGTGGAGGGCGCTGAGGTAGAGGTTCGGGAGCGGGTAGTTGTTCTTCTGGTCGAAGGCAAGATGGCGTCCGTGTTTGAATCCCCCACCGGCAAAAAGAACCGGCATGTTGCGGTTATCGTGGCTCGAAGCATTACCGAGGTTGGAAGTCAGCAGCACCATCGTCTCGTCGAGCAGGGATCCGTTTTCTCCGGGAGCTTGCTTTAAGCGGCGGAGGAAATCAGCCCACTCGTTGATGACGGCCTGTTCCACAATGGATAGTTGGTCGATTTTCTCATCGTCGCGACCGTGGTGGCTGAGACTGTGATAGCCTTCGTCCACACCTTCGATGCCGTTGACCTTGGCATTGCCGGGAACATGCAGCGTCATGAAACGAGTGGAATCCGTCTGGAATGCGAGGCGAACGATTTCGAGCATCGCGTTTTCGATCGAAATGGTGTTGTTGCGGTCCACATCGGTCGGGGCCTTGGCATTGACCTTAGGCTTGGGCTTGTGAACCCATGCTTCGTTGGCTTGGAGACGCTGCTCCAGTTCGCGAACGCTGCTGAACCAGTCGTCCAGCTTCTGCTTGTCACCATAACCGAGTTCACGCTGGAGAGCCTTGGCGTCATTGCCGACGATATCCATGACGCTACGGCCGCCGCGGATCAGTTCCGCCTGCTGGTCCCGCTCCTTGGCGGTTTCGTCTTTGAAGAGCTTGTTGAAGATCCGGATCGGGTCCTCCATCGCCGGGATCATGGCGCCGTTTTCGGTGTAGGACGGGCTGGAGCTGCTCCCAGTGTTAAGAACCATGGAAGGGAAGCGGGTTTCGTGGCCGAGGTGCTTGGCGAAGAGCTGGTCAAGGGAAATGGTGTTCTTAGCGCTGATGCCGTTCTTGTTCGGGCACGCGGAAAAAATACTTCCTTCGGCAGTGTGCCCGCCACCAACACCAGGGTGGGATGAGCCTGACACTACCGTAAAATCGTTTCGCAGATCCTGGAGAGGTTTGAGATAGGGAGAGGGCTTGTACTCGGGACCGGAAGTTTCCGGAACAAGCAAGGGACCGTGGAGGCCGAGAGAGAGACTGACACCAACGAAGCGCTTTGCCTTAGGCTGAGAGCTGGTATTAGCGAAAGCGGGCATCATCGCATCGAGCATGGGAAGGCCCATGGCAATCCCGGCGTTGCGCAGGGCGGCGCGGCGGGAAAGGCATTTTCCAAGGGTGATGTTCACATTCTTCATGTTCTGGTCCGGTTGGTATTATTTGCTTTGGAAAGCTTCGGTAGCGACGACCGCATGGACAATGCTTCGCATACCGTAGTTGTCGTCCTTGGTGCGATTGGCGATCTGTTGAATATCCCACTTATCGCTGAAACGGGGCGGGGCGCCAGTGGCGTAAGTGAGGAGGTTTTCTCCGAAAGCCTTGGCCAGCATTTCGGGCCGACCCGCGTAAATGGTCTTCCAGCCCTGGATACCTTTGAAGGTTTTTCCGTCTGGAGTGACGCCTGACGGATCAACCTTGGCACCCTTGTTGCCAGCGGCATATCCGGTCCGCCATAAGCCGACCGGGTCGTAGTTTTCAAAAGCAAAACCTGCGGGATCGATCTTTCGATGGCAGGCCGCGCAGCTCTCATTGTTGCTGTGCTTGGCCAGTTGATCACGGATGCTGACCGCGCCGCGAATGTCCGGTTCCACGGCGGGCACGCCCGGAGGTGGAGGGGGGATGTGCAGACCAAGAATCCGTTCTCCTATCCAGATGCCGCGCAAGATCGGGGAGGTGACGGTGCCGTCGGCCGTGACCTTCATGATTGCTCCGTGACTGACCAGTCCCCCGGCGTAGGGACTGGGCAGTTGAACTCTTTGGACTCCTTTGCCCGGAGTCAGGTTGATCTCCTTGTGGCCGTAGAATCTGGCGAGGCGCTCATTCATGTAGGAGTAATCCGCCATGATCAATTGTTTGATGGGCCGATCATTGAGGATGAGATCTTTGAGGAAGGTCTGGGTTTCCTGAACCATCGCGTCTTGCACAATAAGATCAAAAGTCTTGAAGCGGCGCCGGTCTGGAGTGGTAAAGTCGATCAAATTGAGGGTCAGCCACTGATCGGCCAGGCTGTTGATGAATCGTTTCGCCTTTGGATCATCGAGAAGGCGATCAAGCTGGTTGTGGAGTTCCCTCGGGTCAGACGTCAACTTGCCTTGATTGGCCGCATGTCGCAGAGCACCATCAGGCATCGAGTTCCAAACCATGTAGCTAAGACGCGAGGCAAGCGCATAGTCGTCCAGCTTCCCGGGTTTTTCGACTAGGGTCAGGAATCTGGGGGAACAGAGAATGCCACGGTAAGCCGCATGCAATCCGTCGCTCAAGGAGGCTCCGGGTTTCTCCATTTCAGTGACAGCCAGTTCGATCCACGGCTCGATTTGCTCCTGGCTGACGGGACGACGGTAGGCCCGGTTGGCAAAGCGCTTGATTGCCGGAGTCACGATCTCTTGGTCGGACTTCCCTTTCTTTTGCCCGTCCCAGTCGACTCCGAAATAGAGGTTTTCAATGATTTGGTCGCGATTACCATTCGGGTAGATGCGCTCCATCTTTATGCCGCTTAGGGCAATACCCTGATAGCCGTCTTTCTTCAGGTTTCTTCCTTTGTAAGAGACTCGACCTCCCGACGCTCCGTTGGAGGCGCGCTTGTAGGTGACATCGTTGGGCTTGATTTCGAGGCAGTGTCCCTCCTCGATGTATGCCTCATAGACCAGGTCACGCTTTTGCGGAGTGGCCTCTACGATTCCCACGGGAAACATCATCGGAGCATTGGAAGCGCAGTAACCAGAGCGAAGGGTTCCCCAGACAATCCCATCGCGGGGATTGATGGCGTTCACTTGATTCAGGGTAATTCGATACCAGCCAGAATCGGGAACCCGGGTGCTGTACATGCGCCCGTAGAACTGCGGCCCCATTGGCCAGGTAATCGATTGCCCTTCCCTGTAGTCGGGCCCCCTGTAGTTGCCGGCACCGCGCATTGATTCGGTTCCCAGTTCTTTGGCAGTGAAGATGCGGGAGTAGGTCTTATTCTCTCGCTCGGTGCGCTGGAACGCCTCTTTAAGCGCAGCGTCGGCGGCGTTAAGGTAGGCCGCGAGATTAAAGTGAGAAATCTGTTGAACCTCAGCAACCGTTTCAAAACCGCGCATAGTCGGGTCTTCGGGGAGGAAACTTTGGAGTGGAATATCAATTCCGAGAAGATCATGGAGGGTGTGTTCATACTCGCGCCGAGTCAGGCGGCGGGTTTGGACTCGGCCAGAAATCTTGCGGGCTTTGCGGTCCACTTCTAAGAGCGGCGTTTTTACCGTTGCAAGGAATTCAGACTTGGCCTCGCTGTGAGGCTGCTTCTTGTTCTTCGGAGGCATATCGCCGTAGGCGATGGCATCGTAAACCGCCCTCCAAGTTTCGAAGTTGCCGGGGTCTGTGATATTGAACTCGAGATCCAGAAGATTGAGATCTCCTTTTCTTGCTGCATCGTCATGGCAATCATAGCAGTAAGTGGAGAGAAATGTCTCCACCTTCCCGCGAATGTCCTCGGATTTGGCAGCAGAGTTCGTTGCCAATGAGACAAAGATGGCCAAGGTAAAGTTTCGGATTGCCCTCATTAAAACATCTGGCGGGTAGTCAGTTGAGCGGTGTCTGGGACCGACCCCCTATTTGACAAAGATTACGCTAAGCCGTTTGAGACTGGATTCCTTGGCGTTTATACGTGAGAATCCGGTGTGGCGCCAAATTCTCCGTCGAGGGTTCAATTTCGAGTTCTATCGAACGCTAAGATCACACTCGCGATTTCGACTCTCGAATAACAAGGGGAAAGGCCTTCCAGCCATGTGGTTAACTTGTGGCTGTTTGACAGGGACCCGGGCCCGGTCTCCTCAGTTGAGAGGCATCAACTTCAACGGCATATGTAGTGGCTTGCTTTGATCAATGTCACAGCAACCCGTTCTGGTGCTCCGTGACCGAGGCATGAAATCGGGGCGAGATTCTGACATGACACCTTTTCGGTCTCTTTGTGGAGGAATAGGTTACTAAAATTCAAGCAGTGGACATTTCCTGAAGAATCTCATATCATACAACCATGAAGAAATTCACCGCCATCCATGTCGCCGCGGTATTTTTTCTGTCTTCACTGGCCCAGGCCGAGTGGCGCGAGTTTACCAGCGCCGACGGCTCGAAGAAGGTGAAAGCAGAAGTGCTCGGTTATGACGAAGCGTCCGGGACTGCGACGCTCCAACTCGAAGGAAATCGGAAAATCAAGACTCCGGTTTCGGCTTTCACCGAGGACGATCAGGCTTTCATCAAGAAGGCTGCTGTGGCCCTCCTGGCTGGACGTAATCTCTGGATCGAGTTTGAAGACGACAAAAACGAGATCAGCGAAAAGCGAAATCCGACGAACGGTTATCGAACTGTCCAACTGGAGAGCGGTTTCAAACTTGAGATGCGTAACAACAGCACGGCTTCCTTCGAGGGACTGACGGCGGATTACCAGATTTTCTACGCCTCTTACGACAAACCAACCAAAGACCGCAGCAAGAGCGAAAGGGTGAAATTCGCATCCATGGACATCCCGTCGATGCAACCACGCGAGGAAGTTACGGTCGAGACCGAGTCGGTTGATCTAACGGAGATTACGAGATTGCCGCTAAGTGAATGTAAGGGCGGGAGTTGAAAGGCTCCGGCCACTTCTTTCCGCGGTTCGCGGAGAGACCAGATAGAAGGAGTGATCCTCAGAGTAAAAATGGACGGCAACCTCGTCCGGGAATACAAATATCCATCCAGTATGAGCAAGGTGTGGCGTTACGATGCGGAAGACGCCGGCTGATTGATTTGAAAACATGACGGGCTGCGAGCCCGGTTGAGGCAACCCTGTTAGGTCCATGGGCCAACAGGGTTGCTTGTGTATCAGGCAGAAGGCAAAAGTAATAATGCAAAAGTGTGTTCTTGATTCGAGGTTGGCCGTGTGTTTTTTGGAGCTGTTTATGTTTCGAGTTCTCTTGGGTTTGTTGTTTGCTGTGGTTGTTCCGGTGTCGGGTGAAGAGTCGCGTCCGAATCTGTTGCTCTTCCTGGCAGATGACATGACCTACACGGATCTGGGGTGCTACGGGAATCCGGATGTGAAGACGCCGCATATCGACCGGCTTGCGGCAGAAGGATTGAAATTCAACCGTTGCTACAACTCGGCGCCGACCTGTTCGCCGTTACGACAAAGCTTGTATACGGGACTTTATCCAGTTCGCAACGGGGCCCATCCCAACCACAGTCGGGTTAAGGAAGGGGTGAAGTCTTTACCTCATTACCTTGAGCGACTTGGTTACCGTGTGGGGATCGTAGGAAAACGTCATGAAGCACCGGCGGAAGCGTTTCCGTTTGAGTTTCTTGGGGGCAGTCATGGGGATGGCGGAAAAACACCGGACGGAGAGGACTTGCCGCTGGAGGCGGCAAAGGAATTTATCGAACGTGACCCCAAACAACCCTGGTGTCTTGTAGTAGCCTCCAATCAACCGCACACGCCATGGAGCCGAGGGGATGTTTCGGTGTATCCCCCTGAGAAACTGACGGTGCCACCCTACCTGGTCGACACACCAGAGACGCGAGAGGGCATGTCGAAATACTACGCGGAAATCACCTACATGGACGGTCAAGTCGGTGAGGTGCTGGCCATCCTGGAGGCCGCTGGCGAATCGGAAAGGACCGCTTTTCTGTGGCTGAGCGAGCAAGGTTCGCAACTGCCGTATGGAAAGTGGACGTGTTACGATATGGGAATCCACGCTGCCGCAGTGATGCGTTGGCCCGGGGTGATCGAGTCAGGCAAAGAATCAGACGCATTGGTCAGCTACGTCGATGTAGTTCCTACTTTTATTGCGATGGCAGGAGGTAGGTCTGAGCCAGAAGAATTTGATGGCACTTCATTCCTGGCGGTTTTGAAAGGAGACCAGAAAACCCACCACGACTTCGTTTTTGCCATGCACACAACACGCGGAATTTACCATGGATCAGAGACATTTGGTATCCGCGCGGTGACTGACGGAAAGCGACTTTATATTCGCAATCTACACCCTCAGATTGCCTTCAAAAATATGGTCACTCACAGGGGGCGTGAATACCAATCCTGGAAGACTGTAAAGTCAGATTTTGGAAAGGAGCGAGTCCACACCTATCAGTGGCGCCCCGCCGAAGAATGGTTCGACCTGGAAAAGGACCCCTGGTGTCTCAATAACCTGGCCGGGCCGGAGATGGATGGAAGCTTTTCGGCAAAGTTGGAGGAATGGATGAGGCAGCAAGGCGACGAGGGCGATGCGACCGAACGTGACGCCGAGAATCGCCAGCCCGAATACAAGCCCTGGAGTAAGAAGGGCAGTTACTAGTCGGAGATCTGGTCCAGCGCTTTACTCACGTTTTCCACCGTTAGCAACTCCGGCAGGATGACGGGCTCCTTCTGACCGGGGATATAGAGAACATTGACCGGAATAGCAGCTTTGCCGAGGTCGTTGATCGCCTTTTGAATTTCGGGGCCTTCATTGGTCCAGTCGGCGATGAGCAGTTCGACGCCTTTTTCTTTGAAGAGAGCTTGAAGTTTCTCCTTTTTGTAGACCCTTTTGTTGATCTGGCAGGTAGCGCACCACTTGGCGGTGAAGTCGATGTAGACCGGTTTGTCGGAATCGCGAAAATCTTGAACTGTTGCTTCGGACCAGGTGCCCCATTCGAGGCCGGCTTTCCTAGCCGGCCAACCCATAGCGACTCCGCCGGCGATCGTCACCAGGGAGATGACGGTGACAATGGCGCGGGTCTTCGCTGACTTGAGCGGGGAATTCCAGCGGCCATAGATCCAGCATCCGATTGCAACTACCACGAGGCCGAGAAGCAGCACCAGCATGTCGAGGCTTTCGATCAGGCCGGTAAGAACCCAAGCGAGGAACGCTACCGTTCCGAAGAGTAGGAAAGACATGCCCTGCTTGAAGCTTTCCATCCACGCTCCGGGCCTCGGAAGGGAAGAGACCAGCTTGGGTAAGAAACTAAGGAGAAGAAAGGGGAAGGCGAGTCCAAGGGCGACAAAGCTAAAGATCAACATTGCCTGGACGGGTGGCAATGACAGGGTGACTCCCAGGGCTGCACCGAGAAATGGGGCCGAGCAGGGAGTTGCCACGATGGTAGCGAGCAGTCCTGAAAAGAAAGAGCCCGCCATACCTTGTTTGGCCTGGAGTTCAGCTCCAACCCCGACGGCTGAGGTCCCGATTTCAAAAAGGCCGGCCATGTTGAGGGCGAAGATGAGAAAGAAGGCGCAGAGGACAAAAACGAAAGTGGGAGATTGGAGTTGGAATCCCCATCCTTTGCCAAGCAGGATTACGATCAGTCCGAGAACCCAGAAGGAGAGGAGAACACCGGCGGTGTAGGAGAAACCATGAGCGATCACTTTCCTGCGGTCATCACCTGCCTGTCCAACCACTCCCATGATCTTGATGCCAAGGACTGGGAAGACGCAGGGCATAATGTTCAAGATGAAGCCACCGACGAAAGCAAAGAGCAGGTAAACGGGAAATGAACGCGTTGCTTTGGAAGCGATTTCATCTTCTCCTGAAATCGCAATTTCGGTTTCAGAGGTCGCGGCTTCTTCGTAGAGCGCCGGCAAGCTTTCGTTGGCTGTGGCGGCTTCAGCGAGGGGAATCGAAAGATTGGGTGAGGCGCTGAACGGCATGCAGCTGTGCGGATCGCAGACGAGGGCGGAGACCTTGGCAGAGATCACACCGGAGTCACCGGCGTTTCCCGAGGGGATGATCCTGACGGGCAGGTAGGTGATGCCATCGTATCCCTCGCTCATTTTACCCTCGGTCGAAGGCACCTTGTAGGTGGCCGGCCAGGGCAGTTCTTCCACGGCCCACCCTTCGGGCACGGTCCAAATGAGGGAAGTGGGGCGTCCCACAACTTCCGGCGGCAGGACCTTGCCGTAGGTGTGGTGGAGAGGGGCATGAACCAACTTGATGGCGGCGAGGAACGGTTCCCCGGGAGTGGCTGCTGTCACATCTGCCACGATTTCTGCGGTCAGTCTTTCCTGTTGCGGTGTGACCGGTGCGTTGGGATTGAAGGCCGGAGCTTCGTCGCCGAACTGGGCGAAAGCTGGCTGGACAGCGTAAACAGCGAGAAGAAAGGCAATCCGGAGATTCATGGCATTAAATAGACGTTCAAATGGGGGCGCACCTTAGCGCTTCATTTGGACGCTGTGATAGTTCCCCATCTGGTCGAGGATCGCGTTCTTCACTTTTACCGGATCAATCATTCCGCTGACACGGTAGAGAATCTTGCCCCTTTCATTGACAAGAATGGTGTAGGGCACCGGTCCGGGCCATTTGGGATCGAGGGCCTCCGCGAGCTCATTCGTGTTCGCTCCGGCAAAAATATAGTTGTTCGTTGTTCGGCCCTCCGCCTCGACTGTTTTCCGGAGCTTGTCGCTCATGATGATGCGATGTTTGCCAAGGAAGGTTTCGACCTTCTCTTTTTCATCGGGAAGATCGAGGGAGATCGTGATGAGTTCGAACTCACGACGGCTGAACTTTCGGGAAATGTCAGAAAGGTCTGGCATTTCCTCAACGCAGGGACCGCACCAGGTCGCCCAGACATTGAACAGGCGAACTTTGCCGCTACCGTTTTTGCGGAGCTTGGCGATTTTTGCGGCATCAATGGTTTCAACGGTTACCTCAGCGGTTTGCCATTGAGCTTCCTCCTCGGCCACGTGCTGACTGCGTTCTTTCCACTTCGTGGAACATCCGTGGGGGCGCGTTTTCTGAACAGGAACGGGTTCGCCGGTCAGCAGCGCCTTTGTCGCATTAACGGCATCGTGAGATTTCACGGTTTCTATTCCAGGAAGGCGGGAATCATCGTAGCGGCCGTTGTAGCGAAGCTTGCGCTCTTTATCGAAAATGAAGACATGGGGGGTCGCGAGACATCCATAAGCACGTGCGGTGATTTGCTGATCTCCGTCGTAAAGAAATGGAAACGTCCATCCCAGGTCCCCGGCGTAGCGCCTCGAGTCTTCGAATGTCTCGTCGTAGGTAGTGTGTCCAAACTCATCAGGTCGTAGGCCGGATGAATGATTCGGATTAATCGCGACGATAGCGAAGCTTTCATCCTTCATTGAGTTCACAAATTCTTGGAGGCGGGCTTCGATACTGTGCGAGGTGGGGCAGTGAGTGCCGGTGAACAGAATCATGAGCACTTCGGGACCGTCAAAGTCCTTGAGCGTGTATGTCTCTCCGTCGACACCCGGTAGTTTGAAGTCGGGCGCACTGTCACCAATTTCTAGAGGTGTGAAACCTTCCGGCAGGTCCTGCGGGCCCCACGCGAACGACCGGTCTGATACCAGTGCAGCCAGCACGATCGCCAGGAGGGCGAGAAGGTGACGGGTCGATTTCATCAGCTTAAGTTGTCCTTGTGTCGTGATGGTGCGCTCGGAGGGGGCAGTTCTTCAATTATTTTCCCCGACCAATACGTTAGCAGGCCTTTCTTCATTATAGCAGGCGCATTTCAGTAAAGGGGAGGACGCGTCTGTGCCTGATTTCGCAACATTCTTTCCTCTTTTTTTCAATGCTTCCTGCTTTAGACCGTTGCCAAGTGAAGGTTGCGGAGGATGGGTCCGAGATTCTTGGAGTCGGCGATCTTGTTCATGCGCGTCCGTGATTGGGGCGGGTGCCCTGCCCTGATTCGAATCCTGCTCAACGCCATCGCGTATGAAAATAGCGTTCTTCCTGCGTAAATTAGGCGTCCTTTGCAGAAAGGATCTATTGTGCGCGCTGGCGCTTTCATGGTTGCATATTGACCCTGTTACGATGAAAGCCTTTACAACAATTTCTTTAGCGGCCCTTGTTTGGGTCGGAACGCTCGTCGAGGCGGAAGATAACCGCCCTAATATCATCCTGATCATGGTCGACGACATGGGCTGGTCAGACATTGGCTGCTACGGCTCGGAGATCGAAACGCCGAACATCGACCGGATCGCCGGCGAGGGAATGCTTTTTACGCAGTTCTACAACAACGCCAAGTGCACCACGACACGAGCGTCTCTGCTGACCGGATTGTATCCTCGCAACGGAGGTAAGGGACAGTCCGAGTTGATCACCCAAGAGATGCTGACGCTGGGAGAGGCGATGCGTCACGCGGGCTACCAGACCGGGATGTCCGGGAAGTGGCACAATGGAAAAACCGAGGGTACGATTCCTTTCGATCGTGGTTTCGATGAGGCCTATGGCCTCTGGGACGGCTGCTGTAATTTCTTCAATCCCAAGATCCCCGATCCGAAGTTTAAAGGTGGGCGGGTGCGTCCTTTCGGTCACAACGAAAAGTTTCTCGAGTTTGATGATTTTCCAGACGATTACTTCACCACCGACGCTTTCACCGATCATGCCATCGAAACGATCAAGCGTTTCTCGGCGACCGGAAAGCCGTTCTTTCACTATCTGCCCTATACCGCGCCTCATTACCCGCTGCATGCGAAGCCGGAGGATATCGCGAAGTACAAAGGCAAATACGCGGAGGGGTGGGACGTGTTGCGGCAGAAGCGACTCGCTCGCCAGAAAGAACTTGGTCTGATCGATGAGAACTGGGCTATCGAGGAGCGGGACAGCCTGGCGAAGTCGTGGGAAGAGGGCAAATCCAGCGACCTGGAGTGGGAGCAAATGCGCATGGAGGTGTATGCCGCCATGGTCGACAACGTGGATCAAAACATCGGGCGACTTATGGATGCTCTCGATGAAGTTGGAGAAGGAGATAACACCCTGATCCTGTTTCTCTCCGATAACGGAGCCTGCGCCGAAACGCCGGGCGGCAACGACACGGCTCAAATGCCGGGGCCAAAGGAGTTTTATTCACACGTGGGTCCAGGATGGGCCACGGCACAGAACACTCCCTTTCGCCGCTTCAAGCAATACTGTCATGAAGGAGGCGTCGCGACTCCTCTGGTGGCACGGTGGCCTGAGGGGATTAAGCCGGGAAGTCGAACTGACCAGGTGGGGCACATTATCGATTTCCTTCCTACCTTTCTCGAAATGGCTGGCGTGGAATACCCTGACAAGCATCCTGATTTTGAGAAGCAGACCCTGCCGCTTGACGGGAAATCGCTCCTGCCGGTGCTCAAGGGCAGGGCACGTGAGCCGCATTCGGAAGTCTATTGGTATTGGGGCGGTAATCGCGCCGTTCGTCAGGACGACTGGAAGTTGGTCTACGATCGCCACGACAAGCGTTGGTTCCTTTTTGATTTTGAGAAAGACCGGGTTGAGGCAAATGACCTTGCCGCTGAGCATCCGGAGATAGTTCAGGAGCTCACCGACAAGTGGAATGCCTGGGCAAAAATGACCGAGGTAAAGGCAAAGTAAGGAGGCTTCGCTTCTGTCGGCCCGCTCAATCTCGAGGTCTCGTTAAGGTCCGCCGATGCCTAAGTGGCAAAGCCCCACCTTTGCGCAGACATAAAGGCATTCTTGGGGAGATTGAAGTTTCTGAAAAGGGTGTTTCTATTTTATTCAGCCCGCTTTTCAAGAATCGGGTTTTGCCTTCCACATTTTGATACCTTATGACGAAGTTTTACCCCCTCATTCTGATTTTTTTGGCGCTTCCGCTGGTGCCTGTCGAAACCGCCCAAAGCGTCGATAGACAAAAGAAGGGCAAGAACCCGCTGAGCCCGGTGAATTGTTACGAATCGGTGCCGGGATTTTGTGTCGAGCAGATAACGGCGCCCCGGCCCCGTCATGCCGATCGAGTGGCGCGACGGAAAGGGGGTAGTTTGAGCGTTGAGGAAGCCCCTACGGCTTCTCCTGAAGCCCCCGCGGAAGAGTTGAACTTATTTGCTTCCGGCGACTTTTCCGCATGGACCAACGTGGACGGATCACCTGTCGGAGAGGGCTGGAAATTCGAAAACGGAATCCTCTCCCGTCCCGGTGCGACCGGTGATATCATTACGAAGGAGAAATATAAAGACTTCGAGCTCAGCTTTGAATGGAAGATCTCCGAAGCCGGAAACAGCGGGGTGAAATATCGCTCACGGGAGCGACTCGGTCTTGAATACCAGGTTCTCGATGACGAGAAGCACCCGGACCGTGAAAAACCAAACCATCGCGCCGGATCACTTTACGAGCTCGTCGCGGCTCCGGATGATAAGCCCCTCAAGCCGGTTGGGGAATGGAACACCTCAAAGATTCGAGCGAAGGGCAATCTCATTGAGCACTGGCTCAATGGAGAAAAAGTCGTCAGCGTGGAGTGGGGAACTGATGACTGGTTCGAGCGTTTCAACGCCAGCAAGTATAAGAAGCACGAAGGCTTTGGCAGCTGGGAAGGTCCTATCCTTCTTCAGGATCATAAAGATCCGGTGTGGTATCGGAACTTGAAGGTCCGGAAACTGTAGGTTCTTCTGCGCGCTTTACCGCCAAGATGGTGTTCAGGACGAGTCAGTTACCCCCGAGCGCCTTTTTTAGCATTTCGCCTGAGCTTCGAGAAGCCGAAGAAGAGAGATCCAGCGAAACACCGGAGAATTGACGGGATCGAAAAACGGGGGCTGATGTTCTCATGCACAAATTGGTGCAACGGGTGATGCAGAAAAACCCGAAGGGGAAGAAGTAGGCCGGAATATTTGCGGGCAAAAGTTCGCTGAAACCTTTCCGGCTGCGTAGGGTTCGTAGAAACAGCCATGAAAATTGCCACCTTGACCCTTGTTCTCTGTTCGCTTTTTGCCGCTTCCACTTTTGCCGACTGGCCTCAATTTCGGGGGGAGAACGCCCTCGGGGTATCGGAGGAAAGCGTGCCGACCAAATGGAGCGAGGCGAATAATCTGAAATGGGCAACGGAACTGGGGGGTGAGGGCAGTTCCTCTCCGATCGTTTCAGGTGGCGCAGTTTTTATCACGAGCTACAGCGGCAGCGGGGGCAGCCTCCTGCGGCACCTCCATCGCATCGATTTGAACAGCGGAGAGGTCGTCTGGACCAAGGATGTCCCTAACGATTTCCCCATCGATTCCGCGCGAGGATACATCACCGAGCACGGTTGGGCCAGCAACACGCCGGTGACGGACGGGGAGGCGGTCTATTGCTACTTCGGAAAGGCGGGAGTGTATGCCTTCGATTTTGATGGCAATCAGCTTTGGAAAGCCCGGACCGGAGGGATGTCTTCCCGCAAGGCCTGGGGGTCTGCTTCCAGTCCGATCCTTTATCAGGATTTGGTGATTGTGCCTGCCGGTGAAGAGACCCACGCCTTCATAGCCTTGAACAAAAAGGACGGCTCTGAGAAGTGGCGTGCTGAGCATCATAGCTATGGGCAGACCTACGGCACTCCCATCCTCGTCAACGTGGACGATTCACGCACCGACCTGGTTTACGCGGCGGTGGCCAACTTCCGAGCTCTCGATCCGACGACAGGAGAAGTGCGCTGGACGGCTGATTACAATCTTCCGGGCAACATGTCGAACACGACCCATCTCAGCGGTGATATCCTCACCATTTCCGGCGGGTTCCCGCGAACGGCCCGGGTTGCGATCAAGGTTGGTGGAGAAGGGGATCGCTCTGAAGAGATTCTTTACGATACCCAGAAACCAGCAACCTACATGACTGCCCCCGTGGAGGTGGACGGAGTGCTCTACTGGATCGCTGACAGCGGGATTGCATTTGCATCGAAGCCCGGTGAGGCCGAAGAGCTCTGGGCTGAGCGTGTTCCCGGTCTGGAAGGGGCAGGGGGACGAGGCAAGCCCTTTTACGCTTCGCCCATTGTCGCCGGAGGAAAAATCTACGCTGTCAGCCGGGCCAACGGCACGTTCGTGATCGAACCGTCAGAGGACGGATTGAAGGTGATAGCTCAGAACAAAATTGCGGGAGATAACTCGCTCTTTAACGGCACTGCTGCTGCGGCATACGGGAAATTACTGATTCGTTCCCAGAAAGCGTTGTACTGCATCGGGGAATAACTTTTGGGTAGTCATTTCAACGTGTCGGGCCATAGTCCGGCATGGATTTGATCACTGCTTCTGAAGCCCCCGCTGCTATTGGCCCCTATTCTCACGCCGTTGTTCAGAATGGACTGGCGTATTGCTCGGGTGCTCTTCCACTCGACCCGGAATCGATGACTCTCGTGGAGGGAATCGAGGCGCAGTCAGAGCAAGTCCTGAAGAACATGGCTGCCGTGCTCAGTGCCGCAGGTTCCGGCCTCGACAAAGTGGTGAAGACCACCATTTTCCTGGCTGATATGGCTGATTTTCCTGTCGTCAACGGGATCTATGCCGAAGCGTTTGGCGATCACAAGCCGGCGCGTTCTACGGTTCAAGTGGCAGCGCTTCCCCTCGGTGCTTCGATTGAGATCGAGTGTCTTGCCGAGGTAGGATAGGGGACAAATCACTGGGCCAGCTCAGCCGCACGCCGCTGGCTCTCGTCGCTCAGGGTGGAAAGCGGGATGGTGGCTGACTTACCGTTGGTCAGCTTCAGCGTGATGTCGGTGCCGTTGCTGGCTACGTAGGTCGCTTCGATGGAGCGGCCTTTGTCGTTGGTCCAAGTCTCCTTGGTGAAGGTCTTCTGACCTTTCGCGGCGACCATTTCCCCACGCATCATGGTGAGTCCTTCTTCGGCTTCGGTAAAACCATTGACGTCCTTCATGTTGAAGTAGGGAATCAGGCTGATCAGTTTTTCAGCAGAAGGATCGGTCACAGCAACTACAGGAATAGGGCCACGGGCTTCTTTGCTGTAGATCGCATCCTGCACCGCCTGCGGTGACTTGTGCAGGTTCATTCCCGTGATAATAATGATTTCGGTGTCTTCCTGAAGCTTCTCGATAGCTACCGAACTGGCAGCATTAGCGGGGCCTCACGTCGAGTCCGGATCCATCAGGAGGAACGTGATCCCCTTGTTGGAGCTGGCCGCCATCTCCATCACTTCGCCGAGGTCATCGAGCTCCTTGACGAAGTCGGGAACGACATACTTGTCAGCTCCGTGGAGAGAAAGAATTGAAGTTGCGGCAAAGACACCGGCGAGAAAAACTCCCGTTTTCATGCGCATATGTAATCAGGTATTTCCTGATTAAGAAAGCCTCTTTGAGCCGCGATAGTGCAGGGTTGTGGTAGCTCTGTTGGCGGGCTCCCCGGAGTAGCTCACTCTCCTGCCGTTTCTTTAAGCCACTCTCTGACGCGGTCGCGATATTCGCTTTCCCGATGCATCCAGAGGTCGGTGTGGGGATGATTGACGGGACCTTCCGGAATATCGAAAAGGTCCTTGACCGGCACATCGAGAAAAGAGAAGTCAGCCAGCTCGATGTGGTCCTTGAGAAAGGTATCTCGAATTCGGCTGCCGTGCTGCCCCGAGACGAGAACGGGGCGACCCTTAAGCCGAGCGAGGCGATCGAGAGCAAACTCGCGTTCGCTCTCGGGGTAGCCCCAGGTCTTGGCGCCATCGAAGTGGTCGTGAGTGAACACTCCAGCCCAAAGGCTGGCGATTTCATCGTCGGCAAGACCGATGTAGCTTGATCCAATCGCGCCGCGGGAGAAGCCGCAGATGATGACTCTGTCAGGATCGCCCCCGAACTGCTTGCAGATGCGGGGAAGGTTCACCTTGCAGTAATCAACGGTAGCTTTTTTGTCGCCCCACCACGTTGTGGCGTTCCTCTTTCGCCCTTCCTCGATGTAGGGCATGCAGACCCAGATGTATTTTCTTCCACCGCTCATACCGAATCCGAGGTTGGCATCTTTGACTTCGCCGCTCCCCTTGCCGGCTGGAAATTCGTTGCCGGTGTACTCGACGATAACGGGATAACTGCCGTCGGGTTTCCAGTCAGTGGGCAGATAGAGTGAATGGTAGACATCGGTGCCCTCGTACTCGGGTGCGACCTGCCGGACTCGTTTGCCGGCGGCGGGTTCATCGTTGCTCATTACCGGGGTGACGAGGTCTTCGCAGCGGGCCTGGGGCGCGGCGAAGGCCAGGAGGACGAAGCAGGTGAACCATCTCATGTCACGATGTCCTTGATCACATGGGCTTCCTCCACACCGGTCAGTCGCACATCGAGGCCCTGAAAACGGACGGTGAGACGATGGTGGTTGATCCCGAGTTGGTGTAGGATGGTTGCGTGAAGGTCACGGACGTGAACGGGATTTTCGACCGCACTGTAACCGAGTTCATCAGTATTGCCGTAGCTCATGCCGCCGCGGATACCGCCTCCGGTTAGGACCGTGCTGTAACCCTGGATGTGGTGATCTCGTCCGGAGCCCTGGGCCATGGGAGTGCGTCCGAATTCTCCGCCCCAGATGATGAGGGTGTCCTTGAGCAGGTCACGATCCTTGAGGTCCTGGATGAGCGCTGCGGTGCCGCGGTCGACCAGTTGAGCGGTCTTTTCGGTGCCGGACTTGACGCTACCGTGGTGGTCCCAACCCCGATGGTAGAGCTGAATAAAGCGGACGCCGCGTTCGATGAGGCGGCGGGCCAGCAGGCAGTTCGAAGCGAAGCTGCCGTCGCCGGGTTGGCAGCCGTATTTCTCGAGGACATGTTGAGGTTCCTGAGAAGTATCCATCAGGCCGGGGACACTCAATTGCATGCGGGCGGCGAGCTCGTACTGGCTGATGCGAGTGGTGATCTCAGGATCGCCAAATTGATCGAAGGCCTGTTGGTTGAGCGAATCGATGGCGCCATAGACGTCCATTTGTCGTTCGCGGTTCACGCCGGCGGGATTGTTGATGTAGTTCACTGGAGCGCCCGAAGAGTTGAATTTCACTCCCTGGAACCGGCTCGGCAAAAATCCGCTGTGCCATTGACGCGAAGCGATGGGCTGGGACTGGCCGCCGCCTACTGAGGTCATGACAACGAAGCCGGGCAGATCATCACACTCGCTGCCGAGCGCGTAGTTGATCCACGATCCCATGCTGGGTCGACCGGGAAGGGAGGTGCCGGTGTTGAAGACCGTATGAGCCGGGTCGTGATTGATCTGGTCAGTCATCATGGATTTGATGACGCAGAGATCGTCAGCTTGTCCGGCGATGTGAGGCAGGATGTTAGAGACCTCGGTTCCGCTTTTGCCGTGCTTGGAAAACTCGTGTTGAGGGCCCATGACCTTGAGCGCTTTGCCCTGCAGCTGAGCTATCGGTTTGCCCTTGGTGAAGGATTCCGGCATGGGCTGGCCGTTGAGTTCGGCGAGCTTCGGCTTGTGGTCGAATGTCTCAAGGTGAGACGCACCTCCCGCCATGCAGAGGTGAATCACGTATTTGGCCTTAGGCTCGTGATGCTGGATCGAACCCGTTGCGAGCTTGGCGGCCCGGGCAGGATGAACCAGGCTGCCCAAGGCCATGGCGCCAAGGCCATGGACGCTGCGACTGAGAAAGGCGCGCCGGTTGACGAGGTGTAGGAGTTCCTGTTGGGCGGTGCTCATAGACGAGTGATGAGTTCGTGAAGATTTAGAATGACGCGGGACACAGAGGTCCAGGCCGCGAGTTCAGCCTTTTCGTTCGTTTCTGCCGGAGTCAGGCCGATGCCGGTGAGCGCGGCTGCGTCGTCCGGGTTCTGAGAATATTCGTTGAGGTGTTTTTGATAGACCTCGATAAGCACCTTGGATTCTTCGGGCTTCGGTGAACGACTGAGGGCTTCGCGGAAGGCCCAGTTGAGACGCTCCTCGGGAAGAAGGCCACCTTCGTTCATGATTCGTTGCCCAAAATGACGGGCGGCCTCGACATAAGACGGATCGTTCATAAGGACGAGAGCCTGGAGGGGGGTGTTGGAAACGGGACGCTGGGCGGTGCAGGCTTCTCGCGAGGGCGCATCGAAAGCCATCAGCGCGGGGTGAAGGAACGTGCGCTGCCAGTGCGTGTAGACGGCCCGGCGATACTGGTTCTCATCCTTGCTCGGTTGATACTCCCGCTTCGGGAAATTGAGTTGGGCGTAATAGCCAGCCGGTTGATAGGGGAAAACGCTGCGGCCACCAATGGTGGGGTTAAGCAGCCCGCTGATCTTCAAAGCATTGTCCCGGACCATCTCAGCGCTAAGCCGGCGGCGGGACTGGACGGAGACGAGGCGGTTGTAAGGGTCGAATTCAGCAAGGTCTTCAGGCGGAGATGAAGTCTGCCGGTAGCTGTGCGACGTGATCATGAGACGAATCATGTGGCGGACGTCCCACCCGCTCTCCATGAATTCGACCGCGAGCCAGTCTAGCAGTTCGGGGTGCACAGGCGGTTCACCCTGGTTGCCGAGATCGCTGAGAACGTTGGAAATACCCGTGCCGAAGAAGAGGTGCCACAGGTGATTGCTGAAGACCCGGGCTGTCATGGGATTGTCTCGCGACGTGATCCAGTCCGCTAGATCAAGACGGGTCAGCCTGTCGGATCCTTCCGCGGTTTCAAGTGAGCCCAGAAAGGCCGGGATAGCCGGCTCTACGACCTCACCGCTTTCATCCATCCAGTTTCCGCGGGGAAGGACACGAATCATGCGAGGTTCGACGGCTCGGCTTATCGGCATCGTCGGCAGCGAGGCGAGGAGCTGGTCACGCTTCCCGGTCGCCACAGCGAGCTCTTGTCTCTGTCTCTCGAGAAGCGGAGTGACAGAGCGAAAGTGTGTCGCGAGGGTGTCGAGCTGCTCTTTGGTCGGGGCGTCGGAAAGAATCGCTTTACGCACCGGGGCGGGGAGATCACTGCCGTCATCGACTGAGCGATAACCTGCCTGATGCCACCACGCTTTGCCGGCATGTTGGGTGAAAGCGATTCCATCAATCTTGTCTCCGTCCTTGATGCCGATGTCAGCGGCACGAACCTCAAGGCGCACCCATTGGCCCGGTTTAGGAAGTTGGCCCATGTGATGGTGAGCCGGTGATTCTTTGCCAATGCCTCCGTAGGGAATCTTGTCTTTGCCCCAGTAGGCCCGGTGTTCCCACTTACCATTGGTGCGGACCTGGAGCATGATGGTTTCAGGAACCCGGTTCAGGTCGAGGTGAACCATGGTGAAAAAGTGTTCGTGTCCGCTCGCGACCCGATCACGGCCGAGACCAAGAATGTGTTGAACGAGGCCGTCGCTTTCCTGGACCCGGGACTGGCCACCTTCGTGAGCCGGGCCTTCTTCCTCTCCGATGAACTTCCAGTCGCCGGATGGTTTGTCACCCTCGGCGACTTGATCACGAATCATGAGCACATCCGTCGCTGCCGGTTTCAGTTCTCCTTTGAGCAGGCCGCGCTTGTCAGCGATCCACTTGTCACGTGTGGCGATGATGACGGGTGTCTCGGTTTGGGCGGCTTCTTCGGCCCTCTGCAGAGCCAGCTCGAGGCCTGCCAGTTCTGCAGCCTGCTCAGGATCCGGAACCGGGATTTCAGGCGGACGTTGACGGGCAGAGTATTTCCCCACTTCCTCGAGATCGGCGAAGAAGGCAGCGAAGGTGTAAAAGTCACGCATCGTGTAGGGATCGAATTTGTGATCGTGGCACTCGGCGCATCCTAACGTTGCGCCCAGCCAGACCACGCTGGTGTTCCTGACGCGATCACCGGAGTACTTGGCGAGGTATTCCTTCGGTTGGGCCCCGCCTTCCTCGGTGGTCATATTGAGCCGGTTGTAACCGGAAGCTACCTGCTGCTGCAGGGTGGGATTGGGAAGCAGGTCGCCGGCGAGTTGTTCCTTCGTGAATCGATCGAAGGGCATGTTGTCATTGAATGCGTTGATGACGTAGTCGCGATAGGGGGATTGGCTCACGTTCTGGTCTCCGTGAAAGCCCACGGTGTCGGCGTAGCGAACCAGATCGAGCCAGTAGACGGCCATGCGTTCACCGTGAGCGGGAGAGGTGAGCAGGCGGTCGACGACTTTTTCGTAGGCATCGGGAGACTCGTCTTTAACGAAGGCTTCCACTTCCGCCGGCGTTGGAGGAAGACCAGTGAGGTCAAATGTCAGGCGTCGAATCAGACGCTTGCGTTCAGCTTCGGGAGCCGGAGAGCGGCCCTCCCGCGAAAGGCGGTCCTGGATGAACCCGTCGATCGGATGGTTCGGAGATTCACCTCCCACCTTGGGGACTTCGGATTTTACCGGAAGCTCATAGATCCACTGGTTTTCGTATTCGGCTCCCTCTTCAATCCACCGCTTCAGGGTCTTGATTTCGGCATCGGTGAGCGGCTTGTGCATCTTTTCGGGCGGCATCAGGTCGATGTCATCGTCGGTGGTGATGCGGTAAAAGACTTCACTCGCGTCAGGATCCCCGGGAACGATAGCGTTGTTTTTGAGGGCGCCTTCCCGGTTGTCGAGACGCAACTTGGCTTCGCGGGTGTTCTCGTCGGGGCCGTGACAGTGAAAGCATTTGTCCGAAAGGATGGGGCGGACATCACGGTCGAAGCTGAGCGACTCGGCACCGCGAACGGAGACTGCGAGTGCTGGGAGTATAAGGAGTGTCAGAAGACGCATGGGGAAGCGGTCAAAATCGAATATTCCGGCAAAAGCCTACTACATTGGCGCTGGATATGTGACGGCGTGGTTGCGGAGAAACATGAGAATCTTCTGACATGGGAGCTGAAGATGAGATCTTCTCACAAAGCACGAAGGTGGATCTCTGGCGCAATCGAGCGTAGGAAATCCCAGTGATTTCCGGCTTTGTTGATAATTATCTAAGTTATGTTAAATAAAATGATCATACTGACCCTCTATTTGATCTCGACATGATGAATCGCCAGTCGCCGCTGATCCCGTTTGTCTCTGCCTGTTTGATGGTGGCCTTTTTTTTCCTGCCTGCTCAAATGCAGGCGGCCATCGACAGTCGACTCGAATCCCAGATCGAGAGCTACATCAAGGGATTGAGAAGTCGCGGAGCGATTCGAAGCAATGAGCGAACTGCCTGGGTGGTCATCGATTTCACTAGCGGGAAAAAGTTGGTCAGTATCAACGAAAATACCTCGCTCCAGGCAGCCAGTATGATTAAGCCCTACCTGGCGTTGGCTTTCTTTCATCAGGTTCAGGCCGGGAAAATAATCTACGGTTCCACGAGTCGACGCCACATGGAACTTATGATCCAGAAGAGCAACAATGAGTCGACCAACTGGGTGATGCGTCAGACGGGTGGACCGTCGGCGACTCAGGCGTTGCTGAAGCGCCATTATCCCTCGCTTTGTCAACAAATCAGCTTGGTCGAGTACATACCCAGCAACGGGCGAACCTATCGTAACCGTGGGTCGGCGGCTGACTATGCGCGCTTTCTTGATGCCCTTTGGAAAGGTCAGCTACCTCAGTCGAAAGAGATTCTCCGCGTGATGGCACTGCCCGGTATTGATCGCCTTTATCACAAAGCCAAGCGGATTCCCGAAGGCACCCGCGTTTACAACAAGACCGGAAGTACAGCCATGTGCTGCGGAGACATGGGAATTCTCGTGGCACGAGGACGCAACGGAAGGACTTATCCCTACATGTTGATTGGTATCATCGAGAGCGGTTCGCGGAGCACCTCTTATAGTTCCTGGATTTCACACCGGGCAGACGTCATTCGGGAGGTATCGAACCTGACTTACCTCGATATGAAGCAGAGGTATCGGCTGTAGCCGATACTTTGCCTGCACCCAGACTGGTGAGGTCCAACCCATGTTTCCATTGAGTTGCTCGACGCGGATGTAGTAGCGGTACTCGTCCGGCTCGGGCCTCTTATTTTCGAAGTTCATCGTGAAATCTGAGTCGCATGAACTCGGCTCCCAAACTTCGTAATCGCCTCCACTCCTTATGGGATTGCAACGATGCGATCTCTGGAGCTTCACCCTGCCGATGGCGCTACTGGGTCCTTTCCTCGCCACGTTGTTCTGGATTGGTGGTTTCAAATATGAGACGGTCGCTTGGGCCGCAACCTACAACCAACTGTCGACGGTCTTTATCATTCTCTTAGCGTGGATGTTTCTCAAAGAACACCTCTCGCATCGTAAGGTGGCGGGCGTTTGTCTTGCTGTTGTCGGAGCGGTGATCGTCGGGTTGGGCTAGGAAGTCATCAAATTTTGTTACCGGTTTTTCTTTGCAAGGTGGTTACGAAATGTTCGTCTTGGAGACTACTGATCATGAGCACGCTTAGAGCTACTCTGGAAAAGATTCACACGGATTTTGAGAAGACTGTTCCAGATCCCATTCTAGATGTCATGCATCGGGCTACGAATGATTTGATTTTCTCAGGCCTTGCCGGTCAGGCAGTCCACGAAGGGTCGATGATGCCTGACTTTGAACTGAAAGATTCAGCCGGGAATACTTTCAGTTTGGAGCATCTGCTGGAAAAAGGCCCTCTTATTGTGAGCTTCTTTCGCGGGTTCTGGTGACCTTACTGTGTCGCGGAGCTGGATGCTCTGCAGAAAGTATTGACTGAAATTCGCGCGGCTGGCGGTGATCTCGTTGTGGTTTGTCCGCAATTGCCTGAACACAGTGCGAAAATGCAGGAAGAACACCAATTTGATTTTCCGATTCTGTTTGATGAGGGGTTTCAGCTTTCTCACGAGCTGAATTTGACCCATGAGTTTCCCGATGATCTCAAAGAGGTTTATCTCGGGTTGGGGGTCAACCTTCCTGAAATCAACGGGTACGACCGTTGGATTTTACCGATGCCGGCCCGATACCTTATAGATGTGACTGGCCTGGTTCGCGACTCGACGATCAATCCAGATTATACTCAGCGCCCGGAACCGTCTGATACGGTGGAGTTGTTGCGGATGATTATTTGAGGTGACTGTTGCAACCTAGCTTGGCGAAGAAATGAAATATCCGGCAATTACGGATGTAGAGTTATTCGCAGCATGAAGAATAAAGCTCATTCTGAGATTGTCTGTTCTCTGACGCAGCCATCCAAGCGCGAACGAAATAAAGAGGAGCGGAACGAAGAAGATGATTCCGTGAACGATCGCAAAGAGGAAAGAACTGATGATGAGTGCCGCCTTGGCTCCCCACTTGCGGTCGAGTGAGTCGTAGAGAAAACCGCGAAAGAACACTTCTTCATAAAAGGGTATCGCGATGCCGACGATGAGCACCGTACCGGCCAACTGAAGCAGGTTCTCGCTCTTGATGAAGAGGCTTACTAACTGTTGGTCGAGGCTGCGGTCGAGGATGAGCTCATAGACTTTGCTGTATCCCATGGCGATGACCTGCATGCCGACGACGCAACCGACAACGATGCCGATTCCTTTGAGGAGATTTTTAGGGCCACTGTAAAATGGGCCTGAGCCAAAGTAGCGTTCGCGATCACCAAAGTGTATCGCGAGCAGGGCGAACACGGTCACGATGATCGCTCCGAGCCAATGGCCGACCCAGTTGTCGAGGCCGGGCAGCCTGATATTGAAACCGATACCGGCTGCGAGGATTGAAGCCGATACCCACATGATCGTTAACCGAAGTCCCGGGCCTGGGCTGCCCTCGACATTCCAGGCTTGGCGGGAGCGCTTCAGGAGGAAAGCGAAGAACAGGATCAGAAGAACAGGAACTGCCCAGGCGAGGGGGCCGTTGAGACCAAGGGAGTCTTTGCTCATCTCGATGAATTCATCGGGATCAATTTTGGAGATATCGCCATTGAACACGGCAGCGACGATTTTGTTGGCTTTGGCTCGCTTCAGGTCTCGCAGATCCGTCTTGGAGAGATTGGGTATTTCGAGAAGCTTCGCTTCGGCTCTCTCGGCATAGTCATAAGCCTTCGGGTAATCCTTGAGAAAGATGTAGCGCTTGGACTGGTGATGGAGAACCGAAGGGTTTCCGGGGAAAGCTTTTTCAGCCCGATCGAGAATTTCACCAGCACGGTCAAAATCTTTTTCAGCATCATACCATCCGAACAGGTAAACGCTGGCGAGAGAGACGCCGAGGTCTGCCACCTGCGGGACTCCTGATTGCGGGACTCCTGATTCGAGGAGTTCATCAAAGAGGGTCTCCGTTTTTTCAAAATGACTGGTTTGCTCTTCACGCTCGTTCCGAAGCGTGGACCCCTTATGATAGTAGTAGTTTGCGAGGGTAAAAAGCCCGACGGGTGAGTCGTGTTCGAGGCCTTTCCGGAAGGCTGCTTCCGCTTTCGCGAGATCCTTCTCCACACAGACGCCAGTGAGGTAAAAGAAACCAATCGCCCAGACGTGGGGAGCTGTCCCGGCCTTGGCTTTTCGCTGCGTTTCCGGAAAGACCTCCTGTTCAAGGCGCTTCCGGGCTTCTTCGGGGGGCAGATCGAGTCGTTTACCGTCCTCACCTGTGATATACCAGATGGACTGGAATTCTTTGTTTTTGATCTGGATCGAAAAGCCGAGGGACTCGCCGGAAGGCTTGTCCTGCGCCCCAAGGAAGCTCACGGTTGCGAGCAGGAAGGCGATAAGTCGCCAATAGGTTCCGGTTCTTGTACTACCCATAGGTTGGGCAAAACGATACGTCCTCTTCGATTATTCTAAATTGAAAAGCCTGGAATATATTCATTTCCAGAAAACAGCTATTTCCCTGATTGTTGACGGGAAGGGTTGGCTGTGAGGGTGTGGAGAACATCGGGCTGCCAGTTGGCGGGCTGCCCTTTTCTCTGAGCGGCAAGCCAGTTGAGGGCGGGGTGATGGAGAATTTCGTGCCCGCCTTCGAAGATGGTAATCCGTGTGTTTCCGCTGGATCGACGGAAGACGGGTTGCTGGTTTTCCGGGTAAAGGGGATCCACTTCGACGTCACCTTCCGGGGACTTCTGGCTCTGGTAGAATGAATCGATCAATTCGTCAGAGAAACGTGCCTGCGGATCAGTTGGTGCGGCGACTTCATTCCACGCATGCAGTGAGTGAGTGAACGGCACGCTTCCCGTGCGGCCGTCGTGGACTCCGTGAATGATATCGAGCGAGACCCCGTTGGCAGAATTTAGCCAGGTATTTGGCGAACGTTGCTGAGCTTCCTTGAGGCGTTCGGGAGTGTCCGGAGGTCCACCAATGGCTGCTTCAATATTATCGGCATAGCGCTGCTGTTTGGTGCCGTTGCACTCAGCGTGCCAGGCGGCGATATCTGAAATGCCGCACCACGCGCTGACCCCGGCCCAAAGTTGGGGAGCTCGTCCGGCCATTAGGAGTGACGCATGACCGCCGCCGGAAACACCGATGCAGTAGATCCGGTCCTCATCGATTGTGGCATTCTCCTTCGCGTAGTCGACAGCACTGAGGATATCGCCGACCGCAAGTTCCGACCCCATTGCCTCCGGTGTCTTGTTAGGTCCGCGAAAGTTGGGATGAATAAAGACCCAGCCAACGGCTTGGCACCATTCCGCGTAGGGGATCTCATTGCCTTCCTGGCGATAGTCGTGGGACCAGGTGTGCAGTGCGACAAGTAAGGGTCTTTTTTCTTCCATCTCCGGTTTCCAGAAAAGGGCGGGTTGTTCGGTATTGTCTGCAGCTGAAGTGTAGCGAATTTCATGAACTCCCTCAGGAAACGCATCCGGGGCGGGAGGAAGTTCTTCGGCGATGCAGAGGCGAGCCCCAGTTGCCAACAAAATGGGTAAAAGAGTTCGGAAGGACGACCGTTGCATGGGCGCAGTCTGGCAGATTGATGGTGAGGGTCAAACTGCGGAGGGGGACGCAATGCCTACTGTCTTTCGGTGGTCGAAAGATAGAGCCGACGCCGGTGTTTTCTTGACCGCTTCGTTGTCATGCAGCCATTCTATGCGAGTTCGTGATCTTTAGAAATCCAACCATGACAATCCGCTTACGCTCGCCCCTTGAACGGCCTCTATGGTCAATCCTGTTTGCAATCAGTTTGGTGATAGGTGCTGTCGCTGGAGTTCCTGTGTTGGATGCCAAGCCACTGAAAGTTTATCTTCTTGTCGGTCAGTCCAATATGCAGGGGCACGCCAGGACCACAACGATAGAGCATATTGGAATGGACCCTGAAACAGCCCCGTTGCTCGCCGAGATGCAGGATGAGAATGGAGACCCGGTGGTTTGCGAAGACGTCTGGATTTCTTACCTTTCCAACAACGGAGTCAAAGAAGGAAAACTCACGGCCGGTTTCGGCGCTGATGACAGCAAGATAGGCCCGGAGTTCACGTTTGGACTAACCATGTCCAAGCATCTCGAGGAGCCGATTTTAATCATCAAGACAGCGTGGGGAGGCAAGAGCTTGAACACTGATTTTCGTTCGCCGAGTTCAGGCCCCTATGAATTCAGTGAATCGCAGCTTCAGCGATTTGCGCAGCAGGAAAAAAACATCGAACAGATCAAGGCGGAGAAGGCCGAGGCAACCGGGCATTACTATCGACTCATGCTTGAACACGCAAAGAAAGTGCTCAGCGACATCGGGTCGGTTTATCCCGACTACAACGAGGCCGACGGTTATGAGCTTGCCGGCTTTGTTTGGTTCCAGGGGTGGAACGACATGGTTGACAGTGGCACCTATCCCACACGTGACCAACCGGGAGGTTATGATGCCTACAGCGTTGCGATGGCAAACTTCATTCGCGATGTCAGAAAAGATCTCGAAACTCCTGAGATGCCCTTTGTGATTGGAGTGCTCGGAGTGGGAGGACCCGTCGCTGACTACGGACCGGAAAAGCAGCGGTATGCTGGAACCCACCAAAACTATCGCGACGCGATGGCTGCACCAGCAAAGCTACCCGAATTCGCGGGGAATGTTTTTGCGGTCCTCACCGAAAACTACTGGGACCCCGAGTTGACTGCCCTGACCGATCGCGACGGGAAAGTGAAGCAGGCAGCGAAAGCTATTCAGACGGAGAAGGGTTTGAAAGGTGCTGAAGCCCAGGCAGTGCTTGATGAGCTGCGTGCCGAAGAGTTTTCCGAGGAGGAGCTCGAGATCATGTCGGTTGGTATCTCTAACCAAGCCTATCATTACCTGGGCTCAGGGAAGATCCTCGGGCAGATTGGCCGGGGTTTTGCCGAAGCCTTGATGGGAAAAAAACAAACCGCACGTCCTGCCGGTTTAGCGGAGACCCTGACTGCAGCTTCAGCCATGGCAAGTAATTCGAGGGCCTGGACGCAAGCCTCAACCGGCAAGCAGTTGCAAGGGGAGCTCATCAAGGTCAGCGGTGAGGGGGGGGATACCAGGATTACCATTTGTTCCGGAGAGCGTCTCATCGAAATTCCCCGGGCGATGTTGGTGGAAGCTGATCAGGCCTTCGTGACGTCGTGGCAGGGCACCACAGAACCCGGAACTCCTCAAGCTGCTGCTCCAGCGGCTTCGATTGGTGATGTGGCCCTGGAGACGGTTCCTGAGGGTATCCCGGATTTTACCAAAGGAACGGTGCCACCCCGTGAGGCCAACCATGACTGGAACCTCGGGCCGACCGGCGCACGTGGATGGATCTACAGCAATAAACTTGAGACCAGTGAAGCGCGTCAGATTTTTGTGACCAAAGTGGAGGCGGGCTCTCCCGCCGAAGGGAAACTTGAAGTTGGAGACGTGATTGTCGGGATTGGAAACCAGCCTTTTTCGTACGATCCGCGGACCGAACTCGGCAAGGCCATTGTCAGGGCAGAAGCATTGGACGGATATTTGAATCTCCTCCGGTGGAAGAAGGATGGGATCGACACTGTAACGGTATCGTTGAAAGTCCTGGGCAGTTATTCTCCCACGGCGCCGTTCGACTGCCCAAAGTCGAGAATGATCTTCGAGCAGGGTTGCGAAGCACTCGCGGAAAGGATGAAGCAGAATCCCACTCAAGGGAATCCGATCACCCGTTCCATGAACGGGCTCGCTTTGCTCGCCAGCGGAAAGGAAGAATACCTGCCGATCGTTCGCGAGCAGATCGAGGGTCTCAAAGGCTATTCGGATCCGGAACGGCGAACGCTGCACTCCTGGTATTACGGCCCCGTCACCATTCTCTTGGCTGAGTATACCCTGGCGACTGGAGATAAGAAATACCTCCCAGACTTAAGGCGGCTCACCAGCGAGATCGTCGAAGGCCAAAGTGTTGTTGGTTCCTGGGGGCACCGCTTCATTCAGGGGAATGGAATCCTCAGTGGGTATGGCATGATGAATGCCCCCGGCGTGCCGTTGACAACCTCGTTGATTCTCGCTCGGGCAGCCGGAGTGCAGAGCGCTGAGATTGATGAGGCTATTGAGAAAAGCACCCGGCTTCTGCGCTTCTATGTCGGCAAGGGCAGTATTCCCTACGGTGATCACCGTCCCTGGACTCAGACTCACGAGGACAACGGGAAGAATGGTATGGCCGCCGTGATGTTTAATCTGCTCGATGATGCTTCGGCCGCCGAGTATTTCTCGCGCATGGGCACTGCCTCACACGGTGCTGAACGAGAAATGGGGCATACCGGCAACTTCTTCAACATGCTTTGGGCAATGCCGTCAGTAGCTTTGTCAGGCCCGCAGGCAACCGGTGCCTGGATGGAAGAGTTTGGTTGGTACTATGACTTGGCTAGAGGTTGGGATGGCACCTATCAACACCAGGGGCCACCTGAGGAAAGGAAGGATAAGTATGCGGGCTGGGACAGCAGTGGAGCCTACCTGTTGGCTTATGCACAGCCGTTGCGTCAAATCTACCTGACCGGAAAAAAACAAGGGTTGGTTCCTCAAATTGATGAGGCGACTGCGGCTGGCTTGATCAATGACGGTCGTGATTGGAGTCCGCGCTATAAAAATGAAGTCTATGCGGATCGCGACGAGGACGCTCTTCTCGAAGCTTTGAAAAGCTGGTCTCCAGTCGTTCGAGAACGCGCTGCCATGGCCCTTGGGAAGCTGGAGAAGAGTCCTACCAAGCAACTCGTTGAGATGCTTGAGAGTGGTGATCTTTATGCGAAGATCGGCGCCTGTCAGGCTATCGCTTTTTTGAAAGGGAAAGCTTCCGATGCTGTGCCAGCACTGACTAACGTTTTGCGTTCGGATGATCTGTGGTTGCGGATCGAAGCTGCGGAGGCACTCGCGGCGGTTGGCCCGGGAGCGGAATCTGTGATTCCCGAGCTGCTCACTATGATGGCCAGCAATGATCCCGAATCTGATTCAAGAAACATGCAGCAGCGCTACTTGTGCTTTGCTCTGTTTGATCGTCGATCGGGCATGTTACGTGGATCTCTGGACGGAGTCGAACGGGACGCCCTTTTTGAGGCCGTGAAGTCAGGGTTGCAGAACGAGGATGGTCGTGCCCGTGGCACTATTGCCACGGTCTACAAGCAGTTGAGCTATGATGAGATCAAGCCGATTTTACCGGCCATCTACGAAGCTATCGTCACTCCTGCGCCCAGCGGGATCATGTTTGCCGATGGCATTCGCTTGAGTGGTCTGGAGCTGTTGGCGGCCAATCATGTTGAGGAAGCGATGCCGCTTTGCTTCGAATTGATGGGGATTGAGCGGTGGGGCAAAAAGGATCGAATCAATCGCTGCTTGAAGGCACTGACACTTTACGGCGGAGCCGCAAAACCGATGATTCCTGTCCTGCTTGATCTCGAGAAACAACTCGAATCCCACAGCGAGGCCAAGTCTCTTGAAGCAACTATCGCACAGGTAGGAGAAGTGATCGCTGAGATCGAAGCCGACGACAATCCGCCTGAGCTGCGTTCGATCAAGGAGTGATTCGGCGAGCAGCGGCGGGGAATTTGAAATGGCCCTCGAAAAGACGAAGCCGTTGTTTGGGCCCGGGTTCTCTCGGCTGGTAAAGAAGTTACCAACTGGTGGTAAATGGTTTTTCGTATTTTGATGGATTGCGGGAGCTGGAAAGATTTGGTGGTAATTGTAAGTCGTTAACTACAAGTGACTTAAGGTTTTGTTAGTCGGGGTTGGCACGGGTTATGCGCTAGTAGAGACGTGAAAGAAAACAACATCTTGATCAACCAACAAAAATCAGAAAGGAAAACATCATGACTTACAACACAGTGACCTACCGCGGAGCCAAAACTACTCTTGCTGAAGTGAATGCCGATCTGGTAAAGCCTGCCGAAAAGAGTATCTGCCAGATGCAATACCGGGGAGCAAAAGGGGAAGTGTCTCTCGCTGCACACCGCCCTCGCAAGCAAAAGGTGACCTACCGTGGAGCGACTGCAACAATGATGGTGTAACCATCCGCCTTATTCGAATTTAAAACTCCCACTCGAAAGGCAGCCGGAAACGGCTGCCTTTTTTGATTGTGTAATACGGGAGTATAGGATTGCCCGGAATCCGGTTCCGTGGACAATCGAACATAATGAAAGCTCTCGTTTTGTTCCTGTTGTTTTGTTCCGGAATCCTGGCAGCCGGGGAGCGAACATGGACTGATGCTGCTTCTGGTCGAACGCTGACTGCTGATTTCGTTTCTGCGAACAACGGCTCAGTAACCCTGCGACGGGCTGCTGACGGCAGAGAGTTTACCCTGCCATTGGCGTCACTGATTGAAGCAGATCAAATGTTTGTCGAGGAACGGTCCAAGGTTGTGACAGTGAAAGTCGATGCGGATTGCTTCGAACCATTCAACTGGAACTCCACGAACAGCATCCGGGGTTCCGGAAAGCCGGACCGACTTTTTCGATTCGTGGACGAGGCGGTGGTTACCTGGGCGTATGACAAGAGTGTCGCTGCAGCCGTAGTTGCTGTCAGTGAAAATGGTGAAATCATTTATGAGAGGGCCTTTGGTTATCAGGATGCGCCACAGGGAGAGCCTTTGCAGACTGCCACAGTGATGCGCCTTGCATCGATCTCCAAACCTATCACTGCAGCAGTGGCGAAAACCTTGATTCGTGACGGCAAGCTGCAAGAGACGGATACTGTTTGGCAGTTGTTGAACCTCGATGGCAAAGCGCCGCCAGGGGTGGATGGGAGATGGAAAGACATTACGATCGGGCATCTTTTGAAACACGAGGCCGGATGGGACCGGGAAGTGAGTGGGTCCGTTTCTTTCATGGCTCCGAAAATTGCTGAGGATACCGGAGCCGAGCTCAACCAGTTAACGTTTGGTCACATGCTGCTGTGGATGCTGCAGCGGCCCTTGGATTTTGATCCCGGCAGTAAGGAGGCATACTCCAATTTCGGTTATTCGCTCCTCGCATACGTTTGCGCCACTGTGTACGGGAAACCCTGGAGCGAGGTGCTCAAAGAAACGGTGGGCCAGGCTGCGGGCATGACAACACTGTCAATCAGTTCAAGTGATGTGGCCAACCGTGCCCCTGGGGAAGTTTGGTATCATTACCATCCAGAATACACCGAGAAGCCGGAAGTCATGCCACTGCGCATGGAGCTCAAGCAGGGTTCCGGATCAATCGCCTGCTCTGCTGGTGACTACTGCCGCTTCCTCGAGAAATATTGGATCAGCGGAGAACCCCGGGACGACAAGGATTACAACTACACTTTCTTTGGCAGCATGCCGGGCACGACTTCGATTTGCCGGCAAATGGACAATGGACTTAGCTTCGTCATCGTAGGCAACCGCCGCAGTGATTCCCCCGAGGATTGGGCCAAGGACGGTATGGACGCCGTGGAGCTGATGGAAGAAGCCCTCGAGCTGGTGATTTTGAATCGAGGTGAGTAGCCTCACTCCAACGCAACCTCCTCCATTGTGGGCAATTCCTGAGACGCCTTCCACATGATCGCCTGGTTCTCGAGCCCGGGCGGTCGTATCTCAGTTCGGATGCTTTGCAGTGAACTCCGTCAGGTTCGTTGTAGCGCTTTTTCAATGAGGCTCCCGGAAACGCGGGCGGGGAAGTAGTCAACAAGATGAATCCGGACTCAACCCGAGCGCGTTACCTCAGTTGTTATCCAAGTCATGGCAAAAAAGATTCTTCTCATCGGTGGAACTTCAGGGGTGGGGCACGAGGTATTGCGATCGCAGCGGAAGTTGGGCAACGACGTTATCTGTGCCTCACGAACAAACGATGGGGGGATGGATCTGTTTGGAGCGGAATGGCAGGTGTTTGATGCCACCGGTTCTGATTCTGAATTGAATTTGCCCGAAGTTCTCGATGGCTTTGTCTACTGTCCCGGCTCAATTACCTTGAAACCTTTCGCTCGGTTGAGTGATGAAGACTTCCAGCGTGATCTTGAAGTCAACTACTTGGGTTGCGTTCGAGCGATCCGGCAGGCGCTTCCGGCCCTGAAGCGATCAAAGCAGGCTTCCATCATTTTGTTTTCTACGGTTGCCGTGCAAACCGGCCTTCCATTCCACGCCAGCATTTCCGGGGCAAAAGGAGCCATTGAAGGTCTCACCCGGGCTCTTGCTGCTGAGCTTTCTCCGAATATCCGGGTGAACAGCCTCGCGTTATCCCTGACGGATACCCCTATGGCCGAGGGGCTACTGAACTCCGATGCAAAGCGTTCGGCTGCTGCTGAACGGCACCCGCTCAAACGCGTCGGGCATCCTGCCGAGGTTGCCGGAGCTGTTGAATTTCTTCTCGGTGATCAGGCTGCCTTCATCAGCGGTCAGGTGATGCAACTGGATGGCGGGCTCTCGACCCTGAAACTACTTTGATCCCCGACAATGGCAGATGGCCTGACATTAGTTTTCCCTCATCAGCTGTTTGGTGAGCATCCGTCGCTGGACCGGTCACGTCCGGTCGTCCTGTTGGAAGACACCTTGTTCTTCGGGGATCCTATGGCAGCGCCGGGTCGATTTCATCGCCAGAAACTGGTGCTTCACCGGGCATCAATGAAGGCATACGCCAGGCGATTGGAGGGCATGGGATTCAAAGTCATCTATATCGACTATAAGCGTGAGCTTCCGGTGCAGCGACGGCTCGAAAAGCTCTGGCGCGATGTTCCTTTTGAGTCATTGCATCTCGTCGATCCCGAAGACTTTCTCGCTTTGAAACGGGTGCGCCGGTTTGCCGGCGAAACAGGTGTTACCATTCACTTGGATGATTCGCCCATGTTTCTCACGCCACTGGATTGGGCAGGAGAACACTTTGATTCCCGGAAGCGTCCCTTTATGGCCTCATTCTACGAGGCGCAGCGGAAGCGGATGGAGATCCTGCTCGAGGCGGACGGGAGTCCAGTCGGAGGGCGTTGGAGTTACGACGATGAGAATCGAAAGCCGATGCCGAAGCGCGGCCTCTCCGTGCCTGAACTTCCTTCAATTTCATTGTCGGAAGAGGTGAAGGAGGCAATCGCTTACGTCGAGTCGAGGTTTCCTGATTCCCCGGGGCGACTCGATTCGTTCGAATATCCAGTCACTCACGAGGATGCAGAGCGGTGGCTGGAAGACTTTCTCATTCACCGGTTCGAATCCTTTGGGCCCTATGAAGATTCATTAGCTGCCTCCGAGTCTACTTTGTTTCACAGTCTTCTCACCCCCATGTTGAATATTGGGCTGCTGACGCCACAGCGAGTCGTGGACAGAATTCTTGAATACGCGGCCAACACACCGATACCACTCAATTCACTGGAGGGTTTCATTCGTCAGGTAATCGGGTGGCGTGAGTTCATCCGCCTGATGTATCGACGCCATGGGGTTGAAATGCGTAAGGGGAATTTCCTTAATCATCAACGCCCCTTGCCGGAAACATTCTGGGATGCGTCCACCGGCATCGAACCGCTCGATCTAGTAATCAATCGGGCCCTCGACACTGGGTATGCCCACCACATTGAGCGCCTCATGGTCCTGGGGAACTTTATGTTATTGTGCCAGACCAAGCCGGACGACGTATATGGGTGGTTCATGGAGCTATTCATCGACGCCTACGACTGGGTCATGGTGCCTAACGTTTATGGGATGAGCCAGTTTTCCGACGGCGGAATCTTCACAACCAAGCCGTATTTTTCCGGGTCCAACTACCTCAAGAAAATGTCGGACTACGCCCCTGGAGATTGGCAAAAGACATGGGACGGCTTGTTCTGGAGCTTTGTCGAAACTCACGAAGAGTTCCTGCGCGGACAGTATCGGCTCGGCATGCTCTTGAGAAACTGGGAGCGTATGGGTGATTCTAAGCGGGATGACCATCGCCAGAATGCCGCCCGTTTCTTGAGGTAGATCCCCCGAGGCCGCGGAGTATATTACGTGCACCGCGTTTTTGCGAACTGGTTGGGATTTGACGGCGTAGTTTTTTGAAGACGTTACCGGTGGATTAAGGCTGCAAAACAGCCATTCAAGGCTTCCTCACCAGTCTTGAGGCGCTTCCCTGGAGCCGAATACCGTCGGCGCTCCCCTTGGGAGTCACGTTGAGATAATAACCACTCCCTGGTTCGCCAACGGGTTCACCTGTGTTGCTGATCGGTTGTTCGACGACCATTTGAAAGGTGGCTTCCATTCCGTTCCTGGTAAGGATGCGTGGCATGCTCACGATATCAGTTTCGCCACTCACATCGATCTCGGTCACTTGTGCCGAGATTTGGTAGAGCGTTTCCCCGTCGGAGACGACTTTATCCGAGGTCAGGGTGGTGAATTGAAAGACGCCTTCGGACACTTCCCAGCCCTCCGTGATGATACTCTCGCCCGGTTGAATGATTTCATCGAATTCATAGTTCCATCGGGAATGGGTGTTTTCGGTAGCCCGAACTTGCTCGACGAGTTCCTCGAACCAGGTTTCGTCCTGATTGTCCCAATCGAAATCGCTGGGGATAACGACGGATTTTTTGGGAGAGGGTGGAGAAAGGAGGGCTTCTGTGCCCGGGGACGCCTGCGCCGTGGGTAGCGGAGTGCTGTCTTTGCTCGGGCGAAAGAAGATCATCAAAGCCGCAACGCCTATCAGGAGAAGGGCGACAACGGAGAGGATCTGCTTAGTTGAATCAGTCATCAATTAAATTAGATCTCTCCCATCATCCGCAGCAGATCACCAGCGTGTTCGCTGTATTTCTCGAGCATCTGGGCGCGGAGTTCTGCCTGATAGGTGGCTGAGCGTTTCGCCAGCTCGGTGGTCGCGTCGTAACCCGCTTGAATGAGCTCACGGATCGCGTCGCGTCCGGAGTGCAGCTTTTCGTAGTCTGGATCAGGGAGTGGATCCATCGCTTCGTGGAGATGGTCGGCGAGATAGCGTTCCGCTGCGGCAAGTTTGTCTTGAGCGTGAATGGGCGAAGAGTCGGCCAACAGGGTCTGATCGGCAGAAGGAGAGTGATAGGGAGAGGAACCGAGGGGCGACGTGAGATTAAACTCCACCTGAGCTTCGAGTGGCAGGCTAAAGAGAATACCTAGGGCAAGGTGGAGGATTAGAAGAGATATTTTCATAGCGTGACGACTATAGATTTACCCTGACGATGGCCAACAGTAGAAGCAAGGCGAAAGCCCAGGTCATCATTTTCGGATAGATTGCGCTCGATTAGCGGTTCCTTTCCCTTATAGCCGGAGCATTTCTTGAGGCCTACTTGCTTTGGTTGAACGCTTGTGGATTCGTTGTGAACACGTTTGTAGATCCAGCAAAAAAGAATCCAGACCCTTATGAAAACTCTCCAGATTTCCTCTCTCACTTTTGCGATAATTTTTGGCCTTATGATCTCCTCTTGCGAGAAGCCTTCGTCCGCTCCTGTCGACACTGAAACGGCCACAGCCGAACAAGAGGAGTATGACCACGATCACGAAGCAGAAGAGGGTGAGCGCATCAAGCATCTCGAAGTCCCTGAAGTGACCAACGCTGATGACGCCAAGAAAATTTTCCTAGAGAGGACCGCCGAAATTACCAGTAAAAAGGCGCTCAATACCCAAGAGTTACATGAGATCCACATGGCGACCTACCACCTTGAGACGGCAGTTGCTTATTACGCCGAGCATCTCAAAGGTAAAAAGAAGAAAGCCGCAGAGAAGATTGCGGTAGTGGTCGAAGAGGTGCACTTGAGTTCCGAAGGTTTCAACGCGGAGGAAGCCAAAAAGCGTATTGCTGAGTTTGCCAAACTCGCGGAAGCATTTTCTGCTGGACTCTAAATTCGCGTAGTTATCCGGATTTCAGGTAGCCATCCGTTCTACGCTTCAAGACGCCGCCGACGATTCAGGCGGCGTTTTCTTTTTCAAGTCGATCGAACCGTAAGTTAGTCTCCGCCAGAGCCACTCCAGCGGACCAAAGCGGAACCGCTTCAGCCACCAGGTTGAGGCGGTGATTTGGGCGATCCAAATCAGGGGAACGATCAACATGGCCTGATGCAGGTCGAGTTGGTCACGTAGCCCCAGTCCGGTTCCATAGTAGATGAAGCCGAGAATGATCGAGTGCGAAATGTAGTTGGTCAAAGCCATCCGACCGACAGCGGTGATGCCTCGTCGGAGGAATCCCGGTCTTTCGTGCTGCGACCACATCACGCCTAGGCCGGCATAGCCAAAGGCGAGGAGAGGGGTGCCGGTGTAGAATGCAGCATAGCCTAAGAGCAGAGGAGTGGGAGAGGGTTCCGAGAGGGCGAAGACAGCGTTGCCTCCGAGGCAGAGGGGCAGCCCCGTCGCCAGCAGAATGATGGTCGTTTTACGGAGGCGACCGGGCGCCCAGCCACCATCGAAGAAACCACTCTTTGCCAGGGCCATGCCGAAGGACATCAGCATCGCGGCGAACCAGAACAGGTAGAAAGGGATGCCCAGCAAATGAGTGATAAAAGCGTAGAATCCCCGCACCTTCATCTGCTGCCACCAGAAACCGGTGAGAGCCTCCGTTTCCTTCCGTTCCTCCTCGTTGAAGGATTCGAAGATTTCGTTCCAGTTGATATCGAAATCAGAAAAATCGACGAATTGGCAGACAACGCCACCGATAGTGAGCGGCACCACGGTCAGGGCCATCAGAGTGCAGGCAATCGTCATGAATACCTTCCCCGACCAATTCCGGCACCAGAAGAGAACGAAGCCGGTCACCGCATAAGTGACCAGGATATCGCCGTGCCAGAGCAGGTAAGCGTGCAGCAGTCCAAAAATAAACAGCCAGCCGAGGCGGGTCAGGTAAATCGACTTGGGAGAACGCCGGGTCGCTTCAGCTCGTTCGCAGAAGAGCAGCATCCCGGCGGCAAAAAGGGCAGCGAACAGGGTGATAAACTTTCCACTGCCCAGCCCCATGAGGATGGTCCAGAGAATCCGGTCAGCACCCTCGATTCCGACTGGGTAAAACAACTCGATTCCGAATCCGAATTCAATGCTGTTGGTCACTACAAGGCCGCAGATCGCGATGCCTCGGATCAAATCGAGCGACTCGATGCGGTTGGTGGAAAGGGTTGGCGAATTCACTCGGCGAAGATGATCGAGGTTCGGAGGGATGCCAATTGGAAAATCAGATGGATCGTGTAATTGTCCTCCGGAAAAGAAAGCCAAACCACGATACCCCTGCTGCGCTTCGCGGGATATCACTTCGTCCCAAA
>JBMYJM010000008.1:0-149054 GCA_049594415.1 Verrucomicrobiales bacterium
TTTAGCTGTTTAGCTGTTTAGCTGTTTAGCTGTTTAGCTGTTTAGGAGCCCACTCCTATGGAGGAATGACGCGACAGCCCACCCCGCCCTAAATACCTAAATACCAAATCTCCTTTGAACTCCTCACAAAAAAACCCGCCTCCTTTCGGAAGCGGGCTCTTCGAAAACCTGAGTCAACTCAGGAGCAGAAGAATTACTCTTCACCAGCGCCTTCGTCAGCAGCTTCACCGAGGCCGTAGCGCTCGAACCGAGAGATGCTGATTTCGTCGCCAGTCTCCGTGGAAAGTTCACCGATGAGATCTTTAATGGATTTGTCGGTGTCCATGATGAAAGCCTGCTCGAGAAGGCAGTTGGTGGCGTAAAACTTGCCCATCTTACCATCGATAATGCGCTCGATAATGTCGGCAGGCTTGTCTTTCATCTGCTCACGGAAAATGTCTTTCTCAGCTTCAACGAGCTCGGATGGAACTTCTTCACGACCGATGCAGATCGGCTGGGAAGCAGCGATGTGCATACCGACGTTCTTCACGAAAGTGGTGAAGGCCTCGCTGGAAGCAGTGTCAGCCTTACCAGCGGTCACCTCAACGAGAACACCGACGCGTCCAGCCATGTGGATGTAGGAACCAACCACACCTTCGCCGGCGAGTTCATACTTGGCGAAGCGGGTCAGACCCATGTTTTCACCGAGTTCACCAACCTTGGCCTTGATGAATTCGTCGAGAGTCGCGGCGTCGCCCGAGAAATCCTGAGCGAGGAGTGCCTCGAGAGTGTCTACGGTCTCGCTACTGGAAACGTGATCCAAAATCTGGTCGACGAAGGCGGTGAAGTTTTCGTTCTTAGCCACGAAGTCAGTTTCGCAGTTCACTTCAACGAGAACACCGGACTTGCCGCCCTCGGAGATACGAGAAGCAACAACGCCTTCCTTGGCAGCACGGCCAGCTTTCTTCTCAGCGTCGGCGATGCCTTTCTTACGAAGAATAGTTTCTGCTTCAGCGATGTCACCACCCGCTTCATTGAGGGCGGCTTTGCAGTCCATCATGCCTGCGTTGGTCTTGTCGCGAAGGGTCTTAATCAGAGCTACTGTGATTTCGGCCATAATATTTCGTTGTGTTATAAAAGGTATTCAATGGGGCGAACGGATTTCTCAAAAAGGCATCCGTATCAATTTTGTCGTAGAAGGACCATCCCGTTCAGGCGGGATAGGCACCGCCCCGGGAATGAGATCGCTTATCGGGCAGCCGGGATAATAGGCTCGATGAGGTTCTTGAGGATCACGCGGATAGAGCGAATCGCGTCATCGTTGGAAACGATCGGATAATCGATGATATCAGGATCTGCGTTGGAATCCACCATGGCAACGATCGGGATGCGGAGCTTACGAGCTTCGTTGATCGCATTGTATTCACGGGCGGAGTCCACGATCACGACGGCGTCGGGAACACGAACCATGTTGCGGATACCGGAAAGGCGAAGGTGAAGCTTCTCTTTCTCACGGTTGAGAGAGGCAATCTCCTTTTTGGACATCTTTTTGAAGTCAGGAGATTTCTGCAGGTTCTCGAGGTATTCCATGCGGCCCACACTCTTGCGAACTGTCTCTAAGTTAGTCAGAGTACCCCCGAGCCAGCGGTGATTAATGTAGAACTGGCCGGTTGCTTCGGCAGCCTCGCGGACAGCGTCCTGGGCCTGGCGCTTGCAACCGACGAAAAGGATCTTCTTACCGGAAGAAGCAAGATCGGCGAGAAATTTACCGGAAGCGTCGAGCTGCTCGGCGGTTTTCTCGAGGTTAATCAAGTGGACATTGTGCTTCTCACCGAGGAGAAACTGACGCATTTTAGGGTTCCACTTACGGGACTGGTGACCGAAGTGGACACCGGCTTCGACGAGTTCAGTAATGAGTTCGTTGGACATGTTTTGAGTCGGCCCTTGTTGCAGGTTACCGAAAGGGGGTGGAGAGCCCATCTTTTCTTGCCTCCCCGGTTCTCTCGAACCGTTTGCTCTCCGGTTTTTCCGTTGATGGACGGGAGGGCGCCCACTAAAAGGCCAAATCACAAAAAATCAAACAAAAAGCCGAGTCTACGCCACAGAAAGAACCAGGGCGCTCCCGTCTCCGGAAGCGCCCTGCTCGTTGAATTAATTGTTTCGCGGGATTCGCGGGTTGCGTGGGGATCAGGCAGTCTCCTCGACAGTTTCCTCAACCCCCTCTTCGGCGGCTGCCTCCACTTCTCCTTCAGGCTGAAGTGGCTCACCCAACTCTGCCACTCGCATACCACGAGTTGTGGTGAAACCGGTTCCGGCCGGAATGAGGTGACCCATGATAACGTTTTCCTTGAATCCACGCAGGTAATCAATCTTACCGAGCGTGGAAGCTTCGGTGAGCACACGAGTCGTATCCTGGAAAGAGGCTGCAGAAATGAAGCTGTCGGTCTCAAGAGACGCCTTGGTGATACCCAGCAGGACCGGTTCACCCTCAGCAGGCTTACCACCCTGCTCGGTGATGTCGGCGTTGATGGCTTCGAAGGTGGTCTTCTCGATCTGGTCGCCCCAGAGGAACTGGGTATCGCCCGGATCAGTGATGCGAACCTTGCGAAGCATCTGGCGGATGATGATCTCGATGTGCTTATCGTTGATCTCAACGCCCTGGAGACGGTAGACGTCCTGGACCTCGCTGACGAGGTGCTCCATGAGAGCGTGTGGCCCTAAGATCTCGAGAATGTCATGCGGAATCACCGCACCTTCGGTAAGCTTCTGCCCTTTGTGCACGGTGTCACCGGGCTGGACGAGGTAGTGCTTACCAAGCGGGATGAGGTGTTCTTCCTGCTCACCGGTGTCAGGATCGGTCACGATGAGCTTTCGCTTCGCGCGAACCGTGCCACCAAGTGAAACTTCACCGTCAATCTTGGCGATCTCTGCGATCTCCTTCGGCTTACGAGCTTCGAAGAGCTCGGCCACACGAGGAAGACCACCGGTAATATCCTTGGTCTCGGAAACCTTACGAGGAGTCTTGGCAAGTTGATCACCGCCAGTAACCTTCTGTCCTTCTTTAACAGAAAGGTGAGCACCAGTCGGGATGGAGTAAGTCGCCAGTTCTTCGCCGGTCTTCGGATCGACAATCATGATCTGCGGGTGGAGGTCCTCTTTGTGCTCGATCACGACAAGACCCTTCGTGTTGGTCTCTTTATCGATCTCGGTGTCGAGAGTAATCCCCTGGATCATGTCACGGAACGCGATCTTGCCTGCCTTCTCGGTGATCACGGGAACGCTGTAGGGGTCCCAGGTTGCAAGGGTTGCACCCTTCTTGATTTCACCGTTATCAGGGACACGGATCACAGAACCTGAAACCACATTGTAAGACTCAAGCTCACGACCGTCTTTGTCGTGGATAGAAATCGTGCCGTTCTTATTAAGAGCAACAAAGGTCTTATCAGGCGTCTCAACCGTGCGCAGGTTGTTGTAATGCACCACACCCTTGGTCTTCACTTTAATGATCGGCTGCTTGAACGTTCCGGACGCGACACCACCGACGTGGAACGTACGCATCGTCAACTGCGTTCCGGGCTCACCGATGGACTGAGCAGCAATAATACCGACAGCCTCACCGTCCTTCGCCATCAAGTTAGTGGCGAGGTTCATGCCGTAACACTTGGAACAACAACCGCGGCGGCTCTCGCAAGTGAGAACAGAGCGGATCTTAAGCTGCTCGTGACCGATGTCGTTGAGGCGCAGAGCGATCTCTTCGTCAATCATGTCACCGGGCTTAACCACAGTCTCGTCACCGTTGACCACCTTTTCAGCCGCGACACGACCATAAATTCGAGTCTTCAGGTCGACGACCTCTTCGTCACCTTCGTAGATCGACTTCACGATAATACCATTAGCAGTGCCGCAGTCCTCTTCGGTGATGATCACGTCCTGAGCCACATCGACCAGCTTACGGGTCATGTAACCGGAGTCAGCGGTCTTGAGGGCGGTATCGGCCAGACCCTTACGGGCACCGTGCGTGGAGATGAAGTATTCCAACACGGAAAGACCAGAACGGAAGTTCGAAATAATCGGGCGCTCAATAATCTCACCAGAAGGCTTGGCCATCAAGCCACGCATACCGGAAAGCTGCTTAATCTGCTGACGGTTACCGCGGGCACCGGAGTCCACCATCATGAACAGCGGACTCGGAAGGTCTTTACCTTCGTTGTGCTCAATCGTGCGGAAGAGTGCCTTGGTGATCTCGTCTCCGGCATGAGTCCAGATATCAACAATCTTATTGTAACGCTCCTTGTTGGTGATGACACCGGCACGGTATTGATCGTTAGCCTTCTTCACTTCGGCAGTGGCCTGGGTCACTTCGATTTCCTTTTCATCCGGGATGATCATGTCGAAGATACCGACAGAAGTTCCGGAACGAGTTGCCTCTTTGAAGCCCAGCGCTTTGAGCGCGTCGAGGGAAACCACGGTTCCGTCCTGACCAGCCACCTGATAGCAACGCCAAATAATGTCCGAGAGCTGCTTCTTACCAACAGTTCCGTTAAAGAAACCAAGGTTCTCAGGCCAGATCTCGTTAAAACGAACACGACCGGCAGTCGTCACGATCACCTTCTTCTCCGGATCTCCGTAGATACGACCCTCGGTTTCGAAATCGGGGTTACGCAGGCGAATCGGATCGTGCATGTCGATCGATCGGTTGGCGACAGCGAATTCAACCTCGGAAGTGTCGGAAAACAGCGGAAGCTTGGGCTCAAGATCAGGATCACGCAGAGGGATCTGACGGCAGTAGGTCAGGAAGTAGGAACCGAGTGTAATATCCTGCGAAGGCGTTGTGATCGGCTTACCACTGGAAGGCGTGAAGATGTTGTTCGGAGCCAGCATGAGCATGCGAGCTTCCATCTGTGCTTCCACGGAAAGCGGAACGTGCACAGCCATCTGATCACCGTCGAAGTCAGCATTGTAGGCCGAACAGGTCAACGGGTGCAGGCGGATAGCAGAACCCTCGATGAGGACCGGCTCGAATGCCTGGATGGAAAGACGGTGCAGCGTGGGCGCACGGTTCAGGAGAACCGGGTGTCCCTTGGTCACCTCTTCAAGAATGTCCCAGACCTCAGGGGTCTTGCGCTCAATGAGTTTCTTGGCGGAACGCACAGTGTGCACGTAGCCAAGTTCTTTGAGTCGACGAATGATGAACGGCTCAAACAGAACCAGAGCCATCTTCTTGGGAAGACCACACTGGTGAAGCTGGAGCTCAGGTCCGATCACGATGACGGAACGACCTGAGTAGTCGACTCGCTTACCGAGCAGGTTCTGACGGAAACGTCCACCTTTACCCTTGAGCATGTCGGAGAGCGACTTGAGGGCACGGTTACCAGCACCGGTCACAGCGCGGCCATGACGACCGTTATCAAAGAGGGCGTCCACCGCTTCCTGAAGCATGCGCTTCTCGTTTCGGATAATGACGTCAGGCGTCTTGAGCTGAAGAAGGTTCTTGAGGCGGTTGTTCCGGTTGATGACACGACGGTAGAGGTCGTTAAGGTCGGAAGTCGCGAAACGACCACCTTCCAGCGGAACGAGCGGACGGAGGTCCGGCGGGATCACGGGCAGCACTTCAAGAATCATCCACTCGGGACGAGTCTTGGAGTAGTGGAAGCCCTGGGCAAGTTTGAGACGCTTGGCAAGCTTCTTACGGACCTGCTTGGAGCGGGTCTTACCCATGGCTTCTTCAAGCTCTTCGATGAGAGCCGGGAGATCGGCGCGGGAAAGGAGGTCGCGAACGGCCTCGGCACCCATACCAGCCTGGAATCCTTCCATGCCGTATTCTTCCTGGGCGTCGCGGTATTCGAGTTCAGTCAGGAGCTGACCTGCCTCGAGCGGCGTGTTGCCCGGCTCGATGACGATGTAATCTTCGTAGTAGATGACGCGCTCGAGCTGACGGGCACTCATGTCGAGCATGAGGCCGATACGAGACGGCATGCACTTGTAAAACCAGATATGGGACACTGGAACGGCAAGTTCGATGTGGCCCATGCGCTCACGACGGACACGGGATAGGGTCACCTCCACACCGCAACGGTCACAGACCGTTCCTTTGTGCTTGATGCGCTTATATTTACCGCAGGCACACTCCCAGTCCTTAGTGGGACCGAAGATGCGCTCACAGAAGAGACCACCCTTTTCGGGCTTGAAAGTCCGGTAGTTGATGGTCTCAGGGTTCTTGACCTCTCCACGACTCCAGGAGCGGATCGTTTCGGGGTTGGCGACCGTGATGCGGACGTGGTCAAAACTGTCGGACTTGCGTTCAAGGCCGAAAATTTCGTCCAGATGGGTTTCTGAGCTAAGTGTTGGGACTGACACGGATCTAGTAGGCTAAGGTTCGAAGAATTAGAAAAAGTAGGTTGACGAGGTGGATTAGGAAATCGCGAGGCTGTCAGAAAGAATCTCTTCAGGTGATCGTTCCGAGGAACCGACCTTAACATCGAGACCCAGGCTCTGCATTTCCTTGATCAACACGTTGAAGGACTCCGGCGTGCCAGCGTCGAGCGTGTTGTCTCCCTTCACGATGGATTCGTAAATCCTCGTCCGTCCCTGCACGTCGTCCGACTTCACAGTCAGAAGTTCCTGCAGTGTGTATGCGGCGCCGTAGGCCTCGAGCGCCCAAACCTCCATCTCTCCGAAACGCTGACCACCGTACTGGGCTTTACCACCCAGCGGCTGTTGCGTAACGAGCGAGTATGGTCCCACCGCACGTGCGTGAATCTTGTCTTGGACCAGGTGACCCAGTTTCAGCATGTAAATAACCCCTACCACGACCTGCTGGTAGAATGCTTCACCGGTGCGACCGTCGAAGAGGGTCGACTTACCGTTTGTGCCAATCCACTCGTGGCCTTCAGTGGCTTTCGCTTCCTCGAGGTATTCCACGATCTTGGACTCGGGGATACCGTCGAAGACCGGAGTCGCCACCTTGAAACCGAGGGCGCGGGCAGCGACACCTAGATGAGTTTCCAACACCTGTCCGACATTCATTCGACTGGGAACGCCGAGCGGGTTCAGGCAGATATCGACCGGGGATCCATCCTCGAGGAAAGGCATGTCTTCTTCCGGAACGATGGTCGCAACCACACCCTTATTACCATGGCGGCCGGCCATCTTGTCTCCAACGGAGAGCTTGCGCTTCTTGGCGACGTAAACTTTCACCTGCTTAATGACACCAGGATCGACCTCGTCACCGGATTCGATGCGGTCTAGCTGACGTTCCCGCTCCATGTCGATATCAGCAAACTTCTGCTCGTAGCTGGAGATAATGTCGAGGATCTTGTTACGGATCGGGCTCGGATCGATTTCCACGTTGGAGTAGTTGTCAGCCAATTTCCGGAGAAGCGTCTTGGTGATCTTGCGGTTCGCGGGAATGATAATCTCACCAGTGCGGCCGTTGACCACATCAAGAGGGATCTTCTCACCGAGAAGAATATCGGAAAGCTTTTCAGTGAGCTGCTCGGTGAGTTCCTCATGACGGCGCTTGTGCTCGTCGATGATTTGCTTCTGCTGCTTCTGCTGCTCTTTCGGGTCGAGCTTCTCCTTGGAGGAAGCATTGCGTGAGGAAACACGAACGTCCATCACAATACCGGTGCAGCCGGAAGGAACGCGAAGAGAAGTGTCTTTCACATCAGCAGCTTTCTCACCAAAAATGGCGCGCAATAGTCGCTCTTCAGGAGCCAGCTCAGTCTCACTCTTTGGAGTAATTTTACCAACAAGTATGTCACCCGGGCGAACTTCAGCGCCCACGCGAATCACACCGTCAGGACCGAGGTCCTTGAGCGCCTCCTCGCCGACATTCGGAATGTCGCGTGTAATCTCTTCCGCTCCGAGCTTGGTGTCACGAGCACCGATGTCGAACTCGTCCACGTGGATCGAGGTATAGACGTCCTCTTTCACAATGCGTTCAGAGATGACGATGGCATCCTCGAAGTTATAACCGTTCCAGGGCATGAACGCGACGAGCACGTTCTTACCGAGAGCAAGCTCACCACCCTGGGTGTTCGGACCGTCGGCAAGAACCATGCCTGCCTTAATCTTGTCCCCACGCTTCACGATCGGCTTTTGGTTGATGCAGGTGCCTGCGTTAGAACGCATGAACTTACGAAGCGGGTAGACGTAGGTACCCTTGTCTTCGTCGCTCTTGAGCTTGAAAGGATTAGTGAGGAACTGGGCCTCGGAGCAAGGAAGCTCACCGTCCTTGGTCACCACAATGATCTCGGCAGTGGCAGCAGCCACCGTTCCGCTACCTTCTGCGACCACCACAGCGCGGGAATCCTGGGCCACTTTGGCTTCCATACCGGTTCCCACATAGGGAGACTCGGAAACGAGAAGCGGCACCCCTTGGCGCTGCATGTTAGATCCCATGAGCGCACGGTTGGCATCATCATGCTCAAGGAAGGGAATCAGTGAAGCCGCCACGGAAACGAGCTGCTTCGGAGAAACGTCCATGTAGGTCGCCTCAGTCGGATCCACTTCGATGAACTCGCCGAGGTGACGAACCGTGATCTTCTCAGTTTGGAAGACGCCTTTGTCGTCGATCGGGTTATTAGCTTGGGCAATGAGGTAGCTTTCCTCCTGATCGGCAGTGAGGTAATCGATCTTCTTTGAAACCTTACCTTTCACAATGCGGCGGTAAGGGGTCTCGATGAAACCAAACTCATTGATGCGAGCGTAGCAGCTCATCGAGTTAATCAGACCAATGTTCGGACCTTCCGGAGTCTCGATCGGGCAGATACGTCCATAGTGAGAAGGGTGAACGTCCCGCACCTCGAAACCGGCACGGTCACGGTTGAGGCCACCAGGTCCAAGGGCCGAAAGACGGCGCTTGTGAGTGAGCTCGGACAGAGGGTTAATCTGGTCCATGAACTGGCTCAACTGGGACCGGCCGAAAAAGTCGCGAACCACAGCAGCGAGAGCCTTAGGGTTAACCAGCTTGGAAGGCGTCATGCCATCGAGGTTGATATCGAAGAGAGTCATGCGCTCTTTAACGAGGCGCTCCGTACGAGCCAGACCGACACGACACTGGTTGGCGAGAAGTTCGCCAACAGCTCGGATACGACGGCTGCCAAGGTGGTCAATATCGTCAAGGACACCCTCGCCTGCGCGAAGACTGAAGAGGTAAGCCATTGCGGCAATAAAATCGTCAGAAGTGACAACGCGCTCGTTGTCATCGACACCAAGGCCGAGCTTCTGGTTAATCTTGTAACGACCCACGCGGGTGAGGTCGTATTTCTTCGGATCAAAGAAAAGACGCTTCAAGAGCGCGCGCGCATTGGCCACGGTCGGAGGATCACCAGGGCGAAGGCGGCGGTAAATGTCCTTGAGAGCTTCCTCTTCGTTCGTTGCCGGGTCCTTCTTGAGGGATTTGATGAGAAGGTCATCGTGAGTCGCGTTTACGACCGGAACGGACTTGATGCCGAGGCCGTGGAGCTGCTGAATCACTTCGAGGGTAAGCGGCTCGTAAGCCTTGGCTACGATGATGTCACCATCGGCGACATCTTCAAAGATGATCTGATTGGCGAGATCAGCCTCGTCCATCTTAGGATCGATCTTGAGTTTACCAATGTCGTAAAACTGACGAATGATATCTTCGTCGGTCGGGAAACCAATGGCACGAAGGAAAGTCGTGGCGAGGAATTTACGACGGCGGCGGCGACGGTCGAGATAGACATACAAAAGATCGTTGGTATCGAATTGAACCTCCATCCAAGAACCGCGGTCAGGGATAATCCGAAAACCGAAAAGGGTTTTGCCATTGAGGTGAAGATTAGTCTCAAAACAGACACCCGGCGAACGGTGAAGTTGTGAAACGACAACACGCTCAGCACCGTTGATGACAAAAGTTCCACGGCGGGTCATCATGGGAAGCTCACCCATGTAGACGCGCTCCTCCTTGGTGCCGGACTCGTCAGTCAGGGCGAAGGTCACGTAAAGCGGCGCACTGAAAGTCTCGCCATCGCGAAGCGCTTCGAGAGCCGTCAGCTTGGGCTCGCCCACTTCATACTTGGAAAAATCGAGCGTGAACTTCTCGTCATAACTCTGGATCGGGAACACCTCCTGAAAGACCGACTGAAGACCGGTCGGGACGCGATCACCAGGAACAACTTCCTCCTGGAGAAACTCCTTGTAGGAATCGAGTTGTACTTCGATGAGGTTTGGCGTATCGATTGCCTCCTCAATTTTACCGAAATACTTGCGTTCAAGTTTCTTCACTGCTGCTGACATATTGGCTGCTGGTAGTTGGTCACTGATTGGCGCCGCGGTTCCGCTCCCATTCTGAGGGCGGTTCCCTGTGTGATTACACCACACGGGAGAACCCCAAAAGATTGGGAGCCGGTTCGTTCAAACACGAGACGACGAAGCCCGGATGCTTCAAAGCAACCGGGATTCGGCGTCCTTCAGTTATTTCAGATGGCTGGAGTGCACTTCCTCTCGAGTTTCTACGATTGGTTCAAGCTGTTTATTAAGATTTTTAAAGAGTTACTCCGGCCCGATTCGCGGACCGGAGTAACGAAAAGCTTTGCTTACTTGAGTTCGACGGTAGCGCCGGCCTCTTCGAGCTTGCTCTTGATTTCCTCGGCTTCCTCCTTAGGAGCGCCCTCTTTGAGGGTCTCAGGAGCACCTTCAACGATCTTCTTGGCGTCGGCCAGGCCGAGTCCGGAGATCGCTTCGCGCACAGCCTTAATGACTGCGATCTTGTTGTCACCGAAGGATGCAAGAACGACGTCAAACTCGTCCTTTTCCTCAGCGGCTTCACCACCACCGGCAGCACCAGGTGCTGCGACGGCAACAGCGGCGGGAGCTGCTGCGCTCACGCCCCATTTTTCTTCAAGAGCTTTCACGAGGTCAGCAACCTCGAGGACGGTAAGTCCGCTCAACTGTTCTACAATTGCGTCTGTATCTGCCATTTTTTTGGTTGGGTGTCGCCGACTCGGAAAGCGTTCCGAAAATTAAGGTGCTGCGCTCAGCACTCGGCAAGGAACCCGGTTTTGTTTTTTTGGTTTTCGGTGCCTCACTTGTGACACCAAAATTGTTCTAAATGTTGAATTACTCTCCTTTGTCGGCTTTTGCCTGAAGAACACGAGCAAGAGAAGCACCAGGCTGGTCGAGCACAGTTGCGAGTTGGGTCGCAGGCTGACTGAGAACACCAAGTAGCTGGGCGTAGAGAACTTCCTTGGCAGGAAGATCCGCAAGAGCCTTAATCTCACCTTCATCAAGAAGCTCGCCGTCCAAAACACCCCCACGGGTGGCCGGAACGCCATTCTCTTTGTTAAAAGTCTTAAGCACCTTAGCAGCAGCACAGACGTCGGACTCACCGGTCACGACTGCAGTTTGACCACTGAGGAATTCTCCGAGACCGTCGGGGTACTCAGCCGAATTCGCAGCGCGTTTTACAAAAGAATTCTTGGCGACTTGGAACTTGGCGCCACTTGCTTTGAGCTCCTTTCGAAGAGCTTCAAACTGAGGAACCGTCATGCCACCATAATCGGTAACAAGAAGGAAAGGAGATGCGTTAATTTGGTCGAGGATCTGATCGATAATGACCTGTTTGACTTCTTTCATCGGTATATCTGGGTGAAATGTTGTTTATTCAGGTTATTGCGATCAACCCCAGGAAGAGACATCGATTGTTACGCCGGGGCTCATGGTTGCGGTCATAGCGCCATTCACGAGAAACACGCCTTTTGCCGAAGCCGGGCGAGCACTTGAAATCGCATCAATGACAGCGCGGCCATTCTCAACAAGAGCCCCCTCTTCGAACGAGGCTTTACCGATCGGAACGGAAATGTTGCCATTCTTATCGAGCTTGAAATCAATCTTACCGGCTTTGACAGCCTTCACTGCCGCAGCCGTGTCATCAGTCACCGTCCCAGTCTTCGGATTGGGCATGAGACCGCGGGGGCCGAGCTGCCTGCCAAGCTTACGAACCTCAGACATCGCAGCCGGAGTCGCAATAACCGCATCAAAGTCCATCATGCCGCCCTGCACCTCTTTGAGCAGAGTCTCATAACCGACGTGCTCAGCACCGGCATTCTTAGCTTCAGTTGCTGCCTCGCCTTCGGCAAAAACAAGTACTTTCACGTCCTTACCGCTTCCATTAGGCAGGGGGCAGGATCCGCGAACCATTTGATCCGACTGGCGGGGATCAACCCCCATGCGGAATGTAAGGGTGACGGTCTGATCGAATTTTGGGGAAGGGAACTGCTTCACAAGAGAAACAGCATCCTCGATCGAGTAGACCTTTTCTGAGTCCACCAATTCGGCGGCTTTCTGGTATCTTTTACTTCTTTTTTTAGCCATGTTTCAGGGTGCAGTGCAAACGGGCTGAAGCAGCCCTCCTGCGTTAAGGATTACTATCCAAAAATTTAATCTACGATCTCAAGGCCCATCTGGCGGGCGGTGCCAGCAAGGATACGGCAAGCCATCTCTTCGTCGTCAGTGTTGAGGTCGTCCATCTTCTGCTTGGCAACTTCAATGAGTTTTGCCTTGGAGAGCGTGCCCACCTTAACCTTGTGAGGCTCACCGGAACCAGAGGCAATATTGGCCGCCTTCTTCAGGAGCACGGCTGCCGGCGGTTTCTTGCATACGAAGGTGAAACTCTTGTCCTGATAGACACTGATCACAACCGGGAGAAGGTCTCCGGCGCTCTGCTGAGTTTCAGCGTTAAATGCTTTACAGAATTCCATGATATTGACACCGGCCTGACCGAGCGCCGGACCAACGGGAGGAGACGGATTCGCCTGACCTGCCTGGATCTGCAATTTCAACTGTTGTACTACTTCCTTAGCCATCGTTCTGCTTTGTTTAAATCGTGTATTAGTTATCCCGCCGCAGCGGGACCAAGCATCTTCTCAAATTATCCAATCTCTACCTGCCAGTATTCAAGAGGCACCAGAGTTTCACGTCCGAAGATATTCACAGAAACCATGAGTTCCCCCTTATCTTCGTTCACCTCAGCAATAATACCCGTCTGACCCTGGAAAGGACCATCGGACACCACCACCGTATCACCCACTTCATACGCCACAGCGGGCTTAATACTGCCCTCGCGCTCTTTAATCTGCGCAAGCATGCCCTCAACTTCTTGGCTGGGCATCGGCATCGGATGATTCTTCGTGCCGGCAAAGTTAATAACACCGTCGGTCTCTTGAATGAAATACCAGGTGCGGTCGACCAGGGTGTTATCCTCATGCAACAAGTGCATGTTGATAATGATATAGCCCGGGAAGAATTTACGATTCGCCTCACGCTTTTGACCTGCCTTGACCTCGGACACTCGCTCTTGCGGGACGAGCACCTCGTAGATGAGGTCACTCATTTCCTCCGCTTCAATACGGCGCTCGATACTGTCGCGCACTTTCAACTCCTGTCCGGAGAGAACGTGAACCACGTACCACTGGTCGTTAGGTGCAGGGATGGTCGGCATCAGAAAAATCGATTAAAAGTGGGTCAGCAAAAAACAGCGGACTAAAATCCGGTAGTCAGGAAAATCATGAATTCGCGCATCGCGAAATCAATCGTGGCGACGTAGGCACCGAGAAGCACCATGGCAATCAACACAACAATGGTGGAGTCAATGAGTTGCTTGTATTTCTTGAGGCCCTTCTCCTTGGGATCCCAAGGCCAGGTTGCCTTCTTCAGCTCAGTGCGAACTTCACCAATGTATTTTCCCAACTTCATCTGAATCTTTCGTGTTCCGGAGGGAAGTGGCAGGGCAGCCGAGACTCGAACTCGGAACCAACGGTTTTGGAGACCGCTACTCTACCAATTGAGCTACTACCCTCTTGAAAATATTTTCCACTTACTGGCGGAAAGAGGGGAGCCGATCAACTCGGGTCCCCTCCCCTAAATTTTGGTTCCAACATCCGGGCCGCTTCCGGCCCGGAGAAGGATTAAAAACCAACGTATTATTAGTCGAGGATGTCGGCAACACGGCCGGCACCAACGGTGCGTCCGCCTTCGCGGATAGCGAAACGGATGGTCTTCTCCATAGCAATCGGAGTGATAAGCTCGACCGTAATGGAAACGTTATCGCCGGGCATCACCATTTCAACACCGTCAGGGAGAGTGACGGAACCAGTCACGTCAGTTGTACGGAAGTAAAACTGAGGACGGTAGTTGTTAAAGAAAGGCGTGTGACGGCCACCTTCGTCCTTACTGAGGACGTAAACTTCTGCAGTAAATTTCTTGTGAGGAGTGATGGTGCCGGGCTTGGCAATCACCTGCCCACGCTCGATCTCATCTTTCTTAAGACCACGAACTAGGATACCAACGTTGTCGCCAGCCTGACCTTCGTCGAGGAGCTTACGGAACATTTCAATGTCGGTGACAGTAGTCTTCTGAGTGTCGCGGATACCCACGATTTCAACCTCTTCCATCTTCTTGATGATACCGCGCTCAACACGACCGGTAGCAACAGTACCACGACCTTCAATGGAGAACACATCCTCGATCGGCATCAGGAAGTCCTGGTCAACAGGACGCTCGGGAAGCGGGATGTATTCATCAACAGCTTCCATGAGCTTCATGATGTTCTCTTGATGGCCAGCGTCGCCCTCGAGAGCCTTGAGAGCAGAACCACGGACGATCGGGATGTCATCACCAGGGAACTCGTAGGAACTGAGAAGCTCACGAACTTCCATCTCAACGAGGTCGAGAAGCTCTTCGTCATCAACCTGGTCAACCTTGTTCAGGAAAACCACAATCGCCGGAACACCAACCTGACGGGCCAGAAGAATGTGCTCACGAGTCTGAGGCATGGGGCCGTCAGCAGCGGAACAAACCAGGATAGCGCCGTCCATCTGGGCAGCACCGGTGATCATATTTTTCACATAGTCAGCGTGCCCGGGGCAGTCAACGTGAGCGTAGTGACGATTTTCGGTCTCATACTCGACGTGTGCTGTAGAAATTGTGATACCACGCTCGCGCTCTTCGGGTGCACCGTCGATTTCGTCGTAGGCACGCTTTTCAGCGAATCCCTTATCAGCAAGAGTGGTGGTGATAGCAGCAGTCAGCGTGGTTTTGCCGTGGTCAACGTGACCAATCGTACCCACGTTCACGTGCGGCTTGTTACGTTCGAATGATTCTTTAGCCATTGTCGTTTGGTTGTTTTGTTGTTTTTTGTCTCAAAGGTTGACCACCCAGCGACAGAATTTGTAAGCTACCGCTATGATTCGCTCTGCGTGTTCGTCTCGTTGATTTTATTTTTTTGTTTCCTGCTACCCGGATGGAGCTCTTGACGGGATTTGAACCCGTGACCTCTTCCTTACCAAGGAAGTGCTCTACCCCTGAGCTACAAGAGCCTTTCAGCACCCAAAGCCTAAAGGACTTTCGATCCCGCAACTCAGGTAGCCAAGGTTTGCCGCAAAAGCAAAAAATTCCTAGCAACCTGACCCTTTTGGGGACGGAGCTTGGGAATTTGAGACCAATCCGGCAAAATTAGCCGCGAAAACTACTCTCCAAGCCGCATCTGTCAAAAAATTATTACGGTTTCCTACAAATAATTTGCCCCGATTCTCGAAAAACCGCCTCAAACCCCCAAAACTCCGATAGAATCAGGCTTCTTCGCGCCTGAAATCCTCCGAAAATCGACGAATTTCGAGCGCTTTCCCGGTGGTTTCATCGACATCGACCACAACCCCGCGAATTCCCACGCTCCCCTTAGCCACAGGGAACCTGCGTGGAGTCGAGGTTTTGAAGCGTTCAATGATCGGCTCCACTTCCCGCCCCAGCACGGATTCGAGTGGCCCACACATGCCCGCATCACATAAAAAGGCAGTTCCGGCCGGGAAAATCTGCTCATCCGCAGTCTGCACATGGGTGTGCGTCCCCACCACAGCAGACACCAAACCGTCCACTGAACGCCCCATGGCGATCTTTTCGCTGGTGGTTTCGGCGTGAAAATCGAGAAAAATCACCTTCGTGCCCTCTTCTTCCCGAATTCGACGAGCCTCAGCTTCCACCGCAAGAAAAGGATTCTCCAGCGGTGGCTGCATGAAACTGCGCCCTTGGGCATTAATCACCCCGACTTTCCCCTTTGATGTCTCCAGGACGATAGAACCAAATCCCACGGTGCCCTCCGGATAGTTGATGGGGCGGAGCATACGGGGTTCTATTTCCATGAATTCCACGATTTCCTGTTGATCCCAGATATGATCCCCCGAGGTGATGACAGCGACCCCTGCTCTCATCAGATCAATCGCGATTTTCGGCGTAATCCCTCGCCCTGCCGCCGCGTTTTCACCGTTTGCGATGATGAAATCGACGTTCTCCTCCCCTCTGATGGCCTTAAGGCGCGAAATCACCGCCTTTCTACCGGGTTCTCCCACGATATCTCCTAGAAATAAAATCCTCAGCATGCTTCATTTATTTGAACGGGTTTTCGCCCGGGCGAAACCAAAAAATCGAGCGACTTGAAGGGATCCTGCCAGATTTTACCCCAACAAGACCGGCATCCGCGTTGCGGGCCGCCTCTGTTCGCTGCTATTCTCCTTGGACTGACCGCCGCTTTCGATTCCTCACTCACCGCTGAAGTTGAGGCCCCCAACCCATACATCGCCCGCCTCGGACGCATTCCAGACTGGTCAGCCCTGGACGACTACCAATACACAATCACACGCGAAGAGTTCACCTACCTGCTCAATCACTGCTACGCCAGGAATGGTGAGGAAGAATATCGCGACCTGATTCGGATTGATCGAGACCGCGCACTCATCCTGAAACAGTCTAACCACCCGCCGGCAGGATGGTATGATCTGCGCTTTCAAACCGAGAGCCTAATCTCCCCCACCCCCAAACGTTTCTGGCGAAAGCCGACGGAAATGGACGATCTACCGCCCAACTCTACCCGCCCGCTGGAAGGAGTCTGCATCGCGATCGACCCGGGTCATATCGGCGGAAAGTGGGTCACCTGGGACGACCGCCATTTTACTATTGGGCGGGATACTATTGAGGTTCGTGAAGGGGAAATGGTGCTCGCCGTGGCCAATATCCTGAGGCGTGATCTGTCGCTTCTCGGCGCTGTCGTTCTCCTTACCCGCGATGGCAACTACCCCGTCACCACGGATAGAGTCGACTCACTGGAAGAGGAAGCGAGAGCCTACCTGATCAGCCGGAACAAGGTACCGTCATCCGGCGCCATCGCCAGCACCGCCAAGGCCATGTTCGCTATTTCTAGTGAGATTCGGGCCCGCAGCGACCTGCTCAACGACGAGTTTCAACCTGATCTCGCGCTCTGCCTCCATTTCAATGCCAGCCCGATGAATATGCGGCGCCCTTCCTTCCAAAGCCCCAACCACCTGCACCTGCTCATCAATGGCTGTTACAGCCGCGGCGAAATCCAGGAGGACGATACTCGCTTTGAAATGCTTCTGCGCATCCTGCAGCGGGTCTATTATCAAGAGGTCGAGCTGTCCGAGGCGATTACCCGTCCCATGAAGTCGGAGACCCGCCTTCCCTCCTTCTCCTACGACGGGACTAATGGCATGTCGATCAATGACAACGATATCCTCTGGGCCCGCAACCTGCTCGCCAACCGGGTTTTCATGTGCCCGGTCGTCTTCTTTGAACCCTACTGTATGAACCACCGCGAAGTGCACGCCCGCGTTCAGGCTGGCGAATATAACGGGCTGCGCGAGTTCAACGGCGTCTACCGGAAAAACATTTACCAGGAGTATGCCGACGGGATCACAGCCGGCTTGGTCAATTACTTCCGGGCCCGCCGCTGATCGGATCAGTCAACCAACAGCGCTCCCCCCACACCGATAGACCGCTGGATCTTTGCAACGAATCGATCCGGATTGGATTCCATCTCAACAGGAGATTCGCCTTCGAATACTGGGATATGCGAGATGATGATCTGTCTCCATAAGTCTCTCACCTACCCCTGCGAAAGCCCAAGCCACGTGGGTTTTTCATTTCGCGGGAATAGACAGCAATATTTGCCACCGAAGCACTTGCGTTTTACCCCGTAACCGCGGACATTCGCGCCCCTTCAGGGGACGAAGAAAAATCATGCCTTATCGCATTTGCAGAATCTTTGAGATCGAGAATGGGCACATGCTGAGCAAGCACCCCGGTAAGTGTCAGTTCCCGCACGGACACACGCGCCGTGTTGAATGCGTTCTGGAAGCCACTGAACTCGACGAGCGGGAGATGGTCTGTGACTTCAAGGTGCTCAAGCTCATCCTCGGCGAATTCCTCGACCGGTTTGACCACGCCATGTGCATGAATACCGACGACCCCGCCTACGGAATCTTCAAAGAGCGCTATGGTGACCGCGTCATCGGCTACGATTCACAAGACCCGACTACGGAGGTCATTGCCCGCGAGATTTACGTCCACCTCAAACAAGCCCTCCAAGACTACAGACAAAAACCAACGGGAGATTTCTCCCTCCGCGATACCGTAAAGGTGGTTTCGGTAAAACTCTGGGAGACTTCCAGTTCGTGGGCGGAATATTCCGAGTAATTACTCTCCGCGAATAGCGGCGCGTGCCGCGATGAACTCAGCTTTGAGCTGCTCGTAGTCGGTCGCCACTGGAAACTGCGGGAACTCATCGATCACATTCTGCGGTGGGCAGAAGAGAATACCGCGGTCCGCCTCGCTCAGCATCGTCGTGTCATTGTAAGAATCGCCGGCAGCGATCACATGGAACTTCAATTCGTGAAACCGCTTTACCGCTTCACGCTTCTGATCGGGCATGCGAAGGTGATAGGCTTCCACGCTGCCGTCATCCGCGATCCCCAACTTGTGGCAGAACAGGGTTGGAAAACCCAGCTGGCGCATCAGGGGACCGGCGAACTCGTAAAAAGTGTCAGACAAGATCACCACCTGAAATTCCGACTTCAGCCAGTCGAGAAAATCCTTGGCGCCTTCAAGCGGCCCGAGACTGTCGATCACTTCCTTAATGTCCTCGATCTTCAGACCATGCTGCTTAAGGATGTCCAGACGCTGCTGCATCAGCACGTCATAATCCGGGATATCACGGGTCGTCGCGAGCAGCTCGTCGATACCGGTTTTTTGGGCAAAGTTGATCCATATTTCAGGAATCAAGACTCCTTCAAGATCGAGGCAGGCAATTTCCACGGCAACAATTGATTTAGAATTTACGCACCCGTCCACCGGTTCAGCATGAAATTCAATCGGATTCTCTCGCGGGATTCCCTTGATAAATCTCCAAAGCGCGACTTCGTGAACCTTGTCGATGTCGAACCAAAGCCCACAAGTCCTTGCAGTCATTCCCGCCCGCTGGGGTTCTACCCGGTTCCCCGGGAAGCCGCTCCACCCCATCGCCGGAAAGCCGCTTGTTCAGCATGTCTGGGAACAGTGCGTCAAGTGCGAACGCCTCGACAGCATCACCGTCGCTACGGATGACGAACGCATTGCCGCGGCTGTTACGGAATTCGGCGGACATGCCACCATGACCCGGGAAGACCACCCGAGTGGAACCGATCGCACCGCAGAAGTCGCTGAGGCTTTCCCCAATGCGACTCACATCATCAACATCCAGGGTGATGAGCCGCTCATCAATCCTGACCTCATTGATCAGCTCGCCGGCGACCTTGCCGACCAACCCGAACTGCCGATGATCACGGCAGCCAACCCGCTGGCGGCCGACGATCCCATGATTGATGATCCCAACGTGGTTAAGGTCACCATCGATACGAAAGGTGATGCCCTCTATTTCTCTCGCAGCTGTATCCCCTGCCCCCGGAACAAGCCCAAAGGCCTGAACTACTATCGTCACCAGGGAATCTACGGATTCCGCCGCGACTTCCTTTTCGAATTTGTTTCGTGGCCGCCATCGCTCCTTGAGCAAACCGAAAGCCTCGAACAACTCCGCGCACTCGAAAATGGCGCCCGAATTCGAGTCGTTTTGAGCGACGATACCTCGCCCGGCGTTGACACACCGGAGCAGGCTGCCATACTCCACCAACAACTGTCTTCATGAAGTATATCTTCGTCACAGGAGGGGTCGTCAGCTCCCTCGGAAAAGGTCTCGCAGCAGCTGCACTCGGCACCCTTCTGGAACGCCGGGGACTCAAGGTGCTGATGCAGAAGTTTGACCCCTATCTCAACGTCGACCCGGGCACCATGAGCCCTTTTCAGCACGGCGAAGTCTACGTTCTCGACGACGGAGCCGAGACCGACCTCGATCTTGGTCACTATGAGCGCTTCACCAGTGGCCGCCTATCTCAGCTCAACAACCTGACCAGCGGACAGGTCTACGAGAACGTCATCAAGAAAGAACGCAAGGGCGACTATCTCGGGGCCACCGTTCAGGTCATTCCTCACGTCACCGACGAGATCAAGCAGCGCATCTATGACGTCACCAGTCAGACCGATGCAGATATCATTATCACCGAGATCGGCGGAACCACCGGTGACATCGAAGGCCTTCCTTTCCTCGAAGCTCTCCGTCAGTTCAAAGACGAGGTCGGCCACGAAAACGTCGCCTTCATGCACGCCACCTTAATTCCCTATATCAAGGCAGCAGAAGAACTCAAAACGAAGCCGACTCAGCAAAGCGTCGCCAAGCTTCGAGAAATTGGTATTGCTCCCGATGTTATCATCTGTCGCGCCGAGCACCCCATCGACAACGAGATCAAGCGCAAGCTCTCGATGTTCTGCAACATCAAGCCGGAAGCGGTTGTCCCCTTCGTCGATATTCACGGTACGATTTACGAAGCCCCGCTAAAGCTTCACGACCAAAAACTCGACAGCATTATCTGCGAGCGCCTCGGACTGGCAACTAACGAGCCCGAATTGATTGAGTGGCGCAACATGGTCGACCGGATCGTTAACCCGACCCACACCGTGAAAATCGGGGTGGTGGGCAAGTACATCGATCTGCAGGACGCCTACAAGTCCATCTACGAATCCCTCACCCATGCCGGTGCCGCCAACGATGCCAAGGTTGACATCATCCGGATCGATTCTGGAGATATCGAAGCCGAGGGCACCGAGAAGTATCTCAAAGACGTTTCCGCCATTCTTATTCCGGGTGGATTTGGAGACCGAGGTATCGAAGGTAAAATTACCGCCGCTAAGTGGGCTCGCGAAAACAACATTCCCTACTTCGGCATCTGCCTCGGGATGCAGATCGCCACGATCGAGTTTGCCCGCCACGCCTGTGGCCTCGAGAATGCTCACAGCACCGAGTTCGATCCGACCACACCTCATCCTGTCATTTGCCTGCTCGAAGAGCAGAAAGAGGTGACGAACATGGGAGCCAGCATGAGGCTCGGCACCTGGGAGACCAAGCTCACTGAGAACAGTCGCTCAGCAGAGCTCTACGGAGACACCACGATCAACGAGCGTCACCGCCATCGCTACGAGTTCAATCAAAACTACCGCAGCCAGCTTGAGGATGCGGGCCTCCATCTCGTTGGCACCTCGCCCGACGGTACTCTCGGGGAAATCGTTGAGATCCCCGGTCACCCCTTCTTTATCGCGGTGCAGTTCCACCCCGAGTTCCAGAGCAAGCCAACCGCGGCTCACCCGCTTTTCCAAGGATTCGTCGCCGCGGCTCTCGAGAACCGAGATTGACCTGATTGGCTGCCGCAGAAACTGAGTCACGATAAGGCCCCGGGGGTCCCTTCTGTTGGTCTATGCCAGCAACCGCTGACATCGAGCCAGCTAAAACGCGAATAAATATCTTCATCCCAAATTGACGGACAACGACTTCACTCGAAGGCAAGCTCACTCCGCGACCAATCCGCTGCGCTCAAGCAACGAGTTCAAATCAGGATCACGGCCCATGAAGTCACGGAACAATTCGCCCGCATCACGGCTGCCACCCTGGCTGAGAATCTTGGTACGGAACTCACGCCCCACTTCAGGACTGATCACTCCAGCATCTGCAAATCGAGTGAATGCATCGGCATCAAGGACTTCGGCCCACTTGTATGAGTAGTAACCTGCCGCATAGCCGGTCGCACTTGCGAAGAGATGGGTGAAGCGCCGCGCCATAGTGGGTGGCTCAGTTGCCAGCGGCATGAGATAACCTTTCAGAATCTCGCGAACCACAGAGTCGAGATTGCCTTCGGTTCCGATCCCATGGTGATTGATGTGAAGTTCCAGGTCCATCTTGCCGAAAGCGAGCTGGCGCATCTGAACCATAGCAGACTGGAAGTTGCGGGCCCCGAGCATTTTCTGGAAGAGTTCTTCCGGAATCGGCTCACCGGTTTGGTAGTGCTTGGCAAAAAAGTCGAGGCTGACGCGTGACCAGCAGAAGTTCTCCATGATTTGAGACGGCAGTTCGACAAAATCCCAAACCACATGAATTCCATTGAGTGACTTGATCGCCACCTCGCCCATGAGGTGATGCAACAGGTGACCGAATTCGTGAAAGACGGTCTCGACCTCCCGATGAGTCAGCAGGGCCGGTTTGTCAGCAGATGAAGGAGTCAGGTTTCCGCAGATCAATCCGAGATGCGGCGTGCGCGGCTCCTTATCGGTCGGAGGTGTGCCGGTTTTGAAGTAATTCATCCACGCACCCCCACGCTTATCCACACGTGGATGCCAATCGGCGTAAAACGAACCCAACAGTTCACCACTGGTTTCATCGCAAAGTTCGTAGAACTTCACCTCTGGATGCCAAACTTCGACGGCATCCCCTTCGGGTTGCCCACCCAGCTCGGTAAAAGCGGAATCACATTCCACAATCTTAAATCCAAAGACCTTCTCACAGAGGCGGAACATACCCTCAATCACGTTGTCGATCGCGAAGTAGGGACGCACCTCCTCCTCATCGAAATCGTATCGATCTTTGCGCAGCTTCTCAGCCCAATAGGCGACATCCCAAGGCTCAAAAACCCCGTCCCACGACGAATCCTGTTCCTCGCGAAATGCCTTCAGTTCTTCAATCTCTCTCTGGAAAAACGGCTGTGTCCTTCCAGCAAGATCTTCCAGGAAACCGAGAGCTGTCGCCCCGTTCTTGGCCATGCGCTCCTCCAGCACCTGGTCGGCGAAATTGGCTTTACCCAAGATCTCGGCCTTCTCCTGCCGCAGCTTGAGAATTTTTGCGATCAACTTGGTATTGTCGAAGTCGCCACCCCGACCCACTGTAATACTCCCCTCCCAGACCTCTCTTCTCAGGTCGACATCATCGGCATATTCGAGAACCGGAAAATAGACCGGAGCCTTCAAAGTGATGCGGTAGACCGGCTCATCTTCACTTCCGAGGTTCTTAGCCGCCGCTTCCGATTGGAGCACTGAGACAGCGGTAGCCGGCAAACCTGCGAGACGTTTTGTATCTTCAATGATGAGTTCCCACTCGTTGGTGGAATCGAGCACGTTCTCGGAAAACTTCTGAGTCACCTTGGCGAGACCCGCCTCAACCTCCTCAAGCCGCGACTTCTTGTCAGCCGGGAGATCCGCACCACTGCGGACAAAGTCTTTCACGGTCTCATCAAGCAGCCGAAGCTTCACACCCTCAAGCGCTTTTGCTTCATCACTTTCGGCGTATGCCTTGATACGTTTCCAGAGTCTATCGTTCAGCGGGATGCGCGAGAAGAATTGCGTTACTTCAGGTAGCATCGCATTCTGTGCGTCGCGAAGCTCATCGCTGTTACGAACAGAGTCGAGATGCCCAACCAGTCCCCACGCCATGGACAGGTCTTCGGTGGCTTCTTCCAGCGCGATGAGAGTGTTTTCGAAAGTCAGCTCTTCAAGATCAAAGTCTTCGCAGAGCGCCTCGATTCGGTCATTGGCATCTTCGAGAGCCTTCTTGATATCAGCTTCAATGGCGCCGGGGATGAGCGCGGACCAGCGGATCTGGAAATCTTTCTGGAGGAACGGATGGACATTTTCGGACATGCCGAAACGGTAGAGCTATCCCACACGACTCGTAAAGACCGGGACAACGAAAAATCACGTCAGCAGAAAATGAATCTCTGCGAAATCAGGCACTTTTCGCCACGAGGGCTTCGGAAGCTTTGCTGAAACGCTTCTCAACAAAAAACAGCAACCCAGCCAGCGCACACCAAATCGAGTCGGCTATCAGCGCATTGCGCAAGAACATCCAGGCAGGAGGATTGATGCCGGGCACCCCAGTCGTCTGACTCTGCCACCAACCGGTGAAAGATTTCTCATAACCGGGCCACATCATCCAGCTGTAGGTGTTGGCGAAGACATAAAACAATACGCTGCAGCTGAGCGTGCCAAACCACATCATTGGCCAGATCTTCTCGCGCTTTCCGGCGCGACCACCGATATAGCCGACGATGAAATAAATAGTTATCGACATCAGGGTATATCCGCCGATGCCACCCTCACCGTGCCAGAATCCAAGGATAAAATCACTGACGACGAGTAGAAACACCGGCACAAACCAAAAGCGACTACCCATCAGCAGTGCACCACCAAAGGCGATCGCCATGAGTGGCGTGGTGTTCCCGAGGAAATCGTAGTGCGAGGCAAAAAGGCGATAAGCGAGAGTGATGAGCAACAATGAAACCAGCATTATCCATCCGGAATGACTGAGGCCATTCGGACAGGATTGGATTCCCGATCTAGAACTCATCCTGGGACAGACCCAAAAGGGATCACAGAGAATTCAGCTTCTCAATAATGGCATCCTTCATCATGATTCCGGTCTTCGTTTCCTTCACTTCGCCGTCCTTCATGAAAATGAGGGTCGGGACAGCGCGGATACCAAACTTCATAGCAAGCTCGCGCTCGGCCATAACGTCGACCTTGGTGACCTTAGCGGCGTCACCAATTTCTGCGGCGACTTCGTCGAGAACGGGAGAGAGCATTTTGCACGGTCCACAGTGCTCGGACCAAAAGTCGATCACCACCGGAACGGAGGCGCCTTCGGCTTCGCTGGCGTAGTTGTCATTGGTGAGGTTTACAATAGATTCGTGGGCCATGGGAGGATAAGTATTTTAAGAATTGCGGCGCCGACTTTTCCGGCGTTCTGAAGGCTATTTCCAACGTGACATAACTCCGCCAGATTCAAGGGCGGAGCAAGCAGGAATTCGCCCCAACCGCCTTCAAGAGCCAACAAGGAGTCGAGAATTCACCACACGTAAAATCCTCACCTCTCGAACGCGAGCGCCCAGAAAGATGAGGATCAAGATTATTAGTAGCTGAAAATATCAGCCACCCACACCCATCTTCGTCATCAATTCGATGCCGAGAACGACGAGTGCCAGGATCAATACAATGATAGCAAAAGGCATGAGTCCGGATTCTTCGTATTCTTCGTCCCATTCATCCTCTACTTCCGCGGCAGTGGACTGAATGTTGGGCTTCTGGGAAATTTGCGAGGTAGGTGCATTCTGAGCCATTGGCTGAGTCTGCCCCATCTTCACCGTTGCCTGAGGCAGCGGCTTGGCACCGCCAGGCTGCTGTAGCGGCACAGTCGCTTTACCTACCGGGCCAGGACCACCCGAAACAGGGGCCTTGGCCAAGGGAATGGTCTTGGCACCTACCGGAGTCGCGGCACCGGGGGCACCAGCAGTAGCAGGGGCTCCAGCGGTTGGGACAGGCTTGGTCGGGCCGAGAGGATCGGGTGCTTTGGCCAAGGGAATGGTCTTGGCACCAACTGGAGCTGCTGGAGCTGCTGGAGGCGGCGTCGGAGCAGCCGCCGGCGGAGCCGGTGCAGAAGGTGCTTGGGGAGGCGACGGCGCTCCACCACCAGGAGGCGGAGCCACGGGCGCCGTCGAGGGACTGTCAGCAGAAATCGGCGCTGTAGATCCCTTAGGAGCCACAGGACCGGAATCATCAACGGGAGCTCGGAGACTGATGCGGACGGTCTCCTTTTTCAAAGGCACGGTCGACGTGCTTGCCGTTGGCTTTTGAGGTTCAGTGTCACTCATAAAAATAAACTTTTTTAAAAGTCTAGTCTATTATTAAAGCCAGCTAGCGACGCATGTGTCAACAGCTTAATCAAATGTCTCTCTCGTTTCCGTGATTTTCTCAAATTGTCGGACTGGATTTCAAAATCAAACGTGTCCATCCTGTAGCTGATGACTTTCCCCAACTCCCCGGCCTCTCTTCTCCAGAGCCTAATTCAGATTCCCAGCGTCAATCCCGATGGGGCCAATGGCCAGGGTGCAACGGGCGAAAAGGCCTGCGCCGTATGGGTCGGGACGTTCCTCGAAGCGTGCGGTGCCGACGTGGTTTTTGAGGAAGTCCTTCCGGGGCGCCCCAACGTCATCGGCCATTTTCGCGGGAGGAAGGGGAAACCCGGCCTTCTCTTCGCTCCTCATACCGACACAGTGAGCGTCAAAGGAATGACTATCGATCCTTTCGGAGGCGAAATTCGTGACGGAAAAGTCTGGGGACGTGGTGCTTCCGATACCAAAGGCACCATGGCCGGCATGCTCTGGGCCCTCTACCAGCTAAAAGATGAGATCCCGAACTACAACGCCGCCATTTCGTTCGTCGGCCTGATGGGAGAAGAAGCCGGTCAGCCCGGTTCCAAGCATTTCGCCAAACACCACGCCGAAGACTACGAATTCGCCGTCGTAGGCGAACCAACCGAACTAAAGACCGTCTATGCCAGCAAGGGCTGCGTCTGGCTCGAGTTGAGCACGGCAGGGCATTCCTGTCATGGTTCGACCCCGGAACGGGGAGAAAACGCCATCCGGAAAATGATGCCTGTTCTGGAGGCTCTGATTCCGGCTTTGGAGGCCAAGTTACCGGAATTTCACGACGACACTCTCGGCAACCCAACTGTCAGCCTGGGATCCCTCAGCGGCGGCACCAGTCCCAACATCGTTCCGGCCTCCTGCCACGCGATCCTCGATTTCCGGGAAACCCCTGCCCTGCACCAGGCCGGAGGCGGCCTCAAGCTGGTCCGGGACTTCCTTGCAGAAAACGGCGCAACAGAGGAAGTGGAGGTGAAGGTCATCGGAAACTCGGTTCCCCTGCTCACCCCGCCGGAAACAGACGGGATCCAGCGACTGCAATCCATCGGATCGGAACTGACTACGGCCCCATGGTTCTGTGATGCCGGTCGACTCGGCGAAAAAGGCCTCGCCGCCGTTGCTGTAGGACCCGGTACGATCGCCCAAGCTCACACCAAGGACGAATTCCTAGCCATCGAAGATCTCGAAGACGGGGTCGAATTCTACGCCAAATTTATTCAAACCTACGCCTGAGGCAGGCTCATCATTCCCTGAAAGCTGGCGAAAGCTCGGCCGGACACAAAAAAGGCCGTCCACTGGACGGCCCTTTTCAAAAGTTGCTGCTGCTGGATTTACCAGCTGCGCCCTCGAGTGTAGCCAGTTGTACTCAAAAAGCCGATCTGGGGAGGAAATTCCTCGTATCCACCCCATGGTAAGTAATCGATGCTCTCCATCGAGGGGCGGTAGGAGTCTTTGTAAATCGGACGCTGGAAATTCACCACTTCGTACACCCCATACTTAAGGCGGGCTCCAGAGCGCTGAAGACCGTGCCAGAACCCGGCAGTCCAGATCTCATTGGACTGCACCGTGCGGCGTTCACCGTAACGGATCATCGTCGCTGGAACCTCAGTCCAGCTGTAGAAAATATTTGACCAACCTCGAGACCACTTGCGGTTCTTCGTGTATTTCGCCTTCGGCGGCTCGTGGATATCGGCGACCAGCAGGGATCCGACCGACATGAGCATCAAGACAGCGATAAATTTCTTCATATTGGCTCGGAGCGTAGGCAGGGGAAAAGGTAAAGGCAACCAAAAAAAAAAATTTTCCCTTGGCTCGTGGCATCTTCTTCCTATGTTGAGCGTCAATGCATCCCGATCTCGAAAAGCTAGTCTCCAGAGGCAAGATTGAGCCCGCCACAGCGGAGCAACTCGACCTCCTCCCACCCGCTACGTTCTGCCAGCACAAGAGCTGGGGAGCCGGAAAAATTGCGGAGTGGGACCGTCTCAACGTCAAAGTGGTCGTCGACTTCGAGGATAAGCCCGGCCACGAGATGGGCATGAAGTTCGCCGGCATGTCCCTGACCCCGATTGCGGAGGACTCTTTCCTCGGGAAGCGTCTTTCCTCACCCGAAGAGCTCCAGAACCTTGCCACCGACGACTCAGTGGCCCTCGTCAAGCTGGCTCTCAGCAGCAGTGGCGACAAACTTTACCTCGATCAGCTCGAGGAGCTGGTGAAGGGCAAAGTCGTCCCCGAGGGCAAATACAAGGGGTGGTGGGAAAGCACCAAAAAGAAGCTCCGCGACGACGTCCAGTTTGTCGTGCCAGCGAAGCGGACGGACCCTCTCGAGCTTCGTGGAGAGGATTTTGATCCCTCCGAAGGACTTGTTCAGGATTTCAACAACGCCCGCGACCTGCGCGCCAAGGTAAAGGCCGTCGAAGCCATAATTAAGGACATTGGCGCTTTCAAGGACAACCAGGACAAACTTGAAGCCCTCGTCAGCGAAATCAGCGAAATCGCCCGAAAAGGGGTGAAGATTCAGTTCGTTCCTGCCGTTGAGCTCATCCTCATTCGCGAGGAACTCCAGAGCAAGCTCAAGGGTTATGAAGCTCCCGAGGGCCAGATCACGGTCGCGGAAATTCTTGCCGGGAACGAAGAAGGTCTTGCCGAGCTGTTCGAAGAGCTCTCCCTCACCCGCCTGCGCCAGATCCTCAAGAGTTTTCCCGAAGCCTTCGGCGAAGAGGAGTGGACCGACAAGATGCTCGGCCTCGTTCCTGACTGCAACCTCCGTTCCATTGCCGAGATGGCCAGCGTTCTCAATGCTTCCGAGAAAAAGAAGCAGCTCATTTCTTACATGGAAAACAGCCTGCAGCAGCGCACGCTCTCTTCCGACGGCCTCGCCTGGATCTGCCGCGAGCGCAAAGGCCTTGCCGAATCTATTTTCAGTCCGAGCCTCAGCCTTTCCGTGATGAGTTCCCTGGAGGCCGATCAACTCAATGAAGAAGGTGCTGTCCGGGCTGCCAACCGTCTTCGCGACCTGGTCGCTGATGATCGCGAACTCATTCCCGACCTGATCGAAGGCGCAAACATCAACATCATCCGCAACTTCTCCAGCCGTCTCATCAACTCAGCTTCCTTCGACGAGCTAACCCGCAAGTCGCTTGTCGCCCGCGTTATTAAGCTGCATCCCGAGGTCCAAGACCTTCTCAGCGGAGGCGACAAGAAGGAAGACGACGTGCTCATCGTTTCTGAAGAGAGCCTCGCCAAGCGCAAGGAAGCTTACGACAAGCTGGTTAAGGAGGAAATCCCGCAGAACCGCGAGGATATCAAGATTGCCCGCTCTTACGGCGACCTTCGTGAGAACTTCGAATATAAATCTGCCAAGGAATACCAGCGCGTTCTGATGAAGCGCCAAGGAGACTGGGAGCGCGATCTCAAGCTCGCTCAGCCTACCGACTTCTCGAATTCCGACACTTCCAAAGTTTCCATCGGAACCGTGGTCAACCTCGAGTCCACCAACGGCGGCGAGTCCCTCACCTACACCGTTCTCGGTGCGTGGGATTCCGACCCGGACAAAGGCATCTTAGCCTACCTCTCTGACCGTGGCGCCGAGATCCTCGACAAAGCCGTTGGCGATCAGGTCGAATTCACCTCGGCTGAAGGCACTACCCAGGCCTACGAGATCGCTTCGATCTCGGCCTACAAAGCCTGATATATTCGAGCGCCTCCAATCTTTGCAGCAGGCAGGTCGGCTCGTTCGACCTGCCTGCTTTTTTATGATGGGAAGACCAGTGTCGCAACGGCGCCTCCCCACTCTCCGTCGCGGAGAGAAGCCCCGCCACCGTGCAGATCCATGGTGGCCTTGACGAAACTCAATCCGATTCCGGACCCCTTGCGCCCCGTCGCTTCGTTCTTGAGGGAGTAGAATCGCTCGAAGACACGATCCACGGCATAATCCGGCAGGCCCACTCCGTGATCTCGCACGCAAAGTTCAATGTGATCGCCGGACGCGAGGGTAATTTCAACGACGCCGCCTTCCGGGGAAAAATCAAACGCGTTACTAAGTAAATTCCGAACCGCGATGCGAAGCATCAGCGGTTCTCCGTGGATCACCTTGCCGCCTGACAGGCCCTGCTCGCGAATTTCGAGGGAACGGTTTTCGATGATCGAGGCGAGACCGGAAATTTCCTCGCTTACCAGCGCCCCGAGATCCACCGCCTCCTTCCTTTCAAGTTCCTGCTGCCCTTCCACAACTGCGAGTTGGACGAGACGACGCACCATGTCCTCACTGCGCGTTGTTTCGACGAGGATATTGTCGAGAAACTTGCGACGCTTCTCTTCAGGCATCGATTCGTCGATCAATTCCGCGGCTCCACGAATCGCAGCAAGCGGGCTCTTCAACTCGTGAGTCAGTGCTTGCACGTAGTTCTCGACGTAATGTTTTCCCTCCAGCTCGCGACGCATGTTCTCCAGCGCGAGACTGAGGGTATGCAATTCTGCCAAACCCCGTTCTTCGACCCGGTCCTGCTTTCCCTGAGCGATGCGCTGAGCATCAAGGGTGAGATGGCGTATCGGATAAAGGACGAGGTAAGCCCAGAAGGTCACGAGAACGAACACCACCACAGCAGTAATCCAACCCGAGCGGATGATAGAACGTCGTGACTCCTGCGCAAAGGGCACCATCGCCGTCTCAGGGCGCGAGACAGTCAGAGTACCGATCATCTCCTCATCGTGATAGACCGGCGCCGCAATGTAAAACACTGTGGATTCAGAATCATCCGGATTGGCCCGCGTAGCCCTTACCCCGTATTTCCCCTGCCGAGCGAGATAGACATCATTATATTCCGAATAATCCTCCCCTTCCCGGAGCCCGTTCTCCGAATCAAAAATGACAACTCCATCCCCGTCCGTGACATAAATCCCGGTATAGATCTGCCGCTTTTCCAGCTGATAGATCCTGGCAAGAAATTCGCGACGGTAGGCATTCCTAAATCCTTCCCGAAAACTGGTAGCATCAATTCTTCCTTCCTTCACATCCTGCTCTAACAAACTCGCAAAGAGATGGGCAAAATCCACCAGCGGTTCTTCTGACGCCTGCGAATACTGTCGCTCCACATCACTGCTGATACTCTTCATCAGCCAGAGAAAACCGCCTCCAGCGAAAACGACAAACCCCGCTACGATGAGAAGCGTGATTCTCATGACTCCGTCAACTGCAGGGCGTAGCCCAGCCCGCGATGGGTCTTAATTGGATCAAAATCCGCGTCAACAGCGCGCAGTTTTTTGCGTAGTGTCTTGATGTGGGCGTCGACCGTCCGGTCGAGAGCCGCCTCCGGTTCGTCCCAGACCAACTCCATCAACTGATCCCTCGAATACACGCGCCCGGGATGCTCGAGAAAGACTTTCAACATACCGAACTCATATCGTGACAGGTCTAGCTTGACACCATCGAGGCTTCCCTGAAAGCGATCGAGGTAGAGGGTAAATCTTCCCGCGGAAATCTCGCCGTCTTCGGCCTCACTCGAACCGGAATCAATCCCGCGTTTATTGCGCCGCAGGATCGCATTCACTCGCGCCGTCAGTTCCCTCGGGCTGAAAGGTTTTACCACGTAGTCATCCGCTCCGATTTCCAACCCGACTACCCGATCTATCTCACCGTCACGCGCGGTAAGAAAGAGAATCGGCACGTCTGAACTCTTCCTGATCTCGCGACAAACTTCAAAACCTGTTGTATCCGGAAGCCCCACATCGAGGATCACAAACGCAGGCTGATCATCCGCAAAAATCTCCAGCGCAACACCCCCTGTCTCGGCATGGGTAACCCGGTAGCCTTCAGTCTCAAGCGCGTAGAGAATAGTCTCCGCGATGGTCGGCTCATCTTCGACTACAAGGACAAAAATCTCGCTCACAACAGGATACAATTCAGTGATTGGGCACGCCCGAAAGTCGTGCGATTTGCCCTCTTCTTCCAATGATCCGCCGCTGTATTTAATACTGTAGCGGCGGATGCTTCGGTGGAAGTTTGCGAGGGTTGTAGGATTCTCCCGGATAAAAAAGGAAACCCGGGCGCTCCGTAATCAGTTCATGACGGGTGATTCGAAACTCAGGAATCATAAAGTTTGAGTTCGGATCGTATACGGTTTGCCCGGTGTAACTTCCCCAGATGCGGTATTCGAAGTTGTGATCGTAGCCATGAACTTGACCGACACCTTCCTCAGGGACGCGGTCTGGTTGGCGGGAGGATCTCTCATTCATAATGACCAGCTTGGAATCCGTCCACGGCTGTCCAGGTTTCCTGAGGTATCCCCAGAAGCGGGTGCCATCGACCCACCAGCGGCGGCCGATGTAGTAGTCACCGGGAGGCTCCTGGGCGATTTGAGCATTTCGCGCCTGCACCGAGGCACCGCTGTATGCTGCAGGCGGAAGCTTGCCGGAAGATCCACCAGATCCCGTCGAAGTGGTCTCACAGGAAGTGAAAAAGAAACCTACCGCGAGGTTGGCCAACATGAGAAAAAAACCTCGCGCCGAACTTCCGGCACAGTCTGTGTCGCGATTCATATTATCAATATTACTAACAGGTCAGCCGGTGTTAGGCGGCAGTATGATACGGGCGCTCTGACTGACTGTAAATCACTGAGTTTCCTTGATAATACTGGACTTAATGCCGGTTCTTTCGTTGTTTTTCGAAGAGAGGCATCAGCTCGGCTTCGATCCATGCGAAAGCAGCGTCCATACCCTCTTCCCGGTAGAGTTTACCAATGCGAGCCTCCACCGAGGTTGGATTGCCGAAGCAGGCAAGAAACTGGTTGGAGGTCATGCTGCGCAACATTTCGCCACACACGGTTCCGTTATTCTCCAGGATCCAGGTCCGGGCATACAAATCGAGAATCGTATCCCCAACCCAGGCCAACTCCTGCTCGCGACGCTTTGGATCAGGTTTCTTGTTCGCTTTTTTCATCCTGCTGATTCTTTTTGAAGGCCTCAAGAGCTTCGCGAGTGATCACATATTTGGCGCCACAACGCGGGCAGCCCGCGGGGATAACTTCGTTGTCACCGAAGATCGAGTCGATCGAACCCTCGCTCATGTTGGCGATCACGGGGAAGATTTTCTCCTGGCTGCAACCGCAATCGAAGCGGTAGGTCCGCTTCTCGAGTAGACTCAGCTCCTCGTATTGGTCGAGATCGCGAATCTTTTCGCCATCAAGACTTTCAAGCCACTCGAGGTCGCAATCCGGCTGGGCTGTCACCAGCACGACATCCTCCTCAGAATAGTGAAAGTATCGTCCGCGTCGCTGCTCGCTTTGCTGGTAATACTCTTCACCGATCCGATAAATATTCGGGTCGGTGACTTCAACCATACTTTGACGGGAAGGCTCTCCATCGGCAGTGATCTGAGCAAAGAACATGTTGTTATCACGCTTGGCGATATCTTCAGTGTAGATGCGCCCAGTAATATTTCCCTGGCGGTTGCTTCCCGTCACAAAAAGATTCATCGGCGGGTCCTGCCAACTCAGGGTCCAGGCCACTGCTTCGTTCCAGGGCCGGGTCGCCAGGTGCAGAACCAGCGCCGCCATCGAATCCTTCAATAGGAGATCTTGATCCTCTTCGTAGCGGATCTGGTGCTGCATGAGATGCAGGTAATAGTCCGTGTAAATCGGCGAAAACTCGCCACGCACCAGCAATGCGTTGCGTTCACGGACAAAGTAGCAGCGGACCTCGATGGCTTCCGCTTCAGATTCCTTGGCTGGGTCATTCAACATGGGACTGAAAAAAGAGGGTGGCAAAGTATCCCTTTTCACGCAATTCGCGACCTTCAATGACGACTTGATTCGTAGCTATCACCACTTGAACTTCTGATCCTGGAAGTGCTATACAACAGTCTTACACTACTCCGCATCCCCTTTCATGGAGCGCGATCAACTGATCACTTTACTCAAGAAGAACGAAGCCTTCGGTGCCGCTCCGGCCGATGCTATTGATAACCTGGTCGATTCCGGAGAGATTCGATCTATCGAAGCCGGGACCGCACTGCTCCATCAGGGAGCAACCGGGGAATCCATCTGGATGCTGCTTTCCGGAACGCTCGAGGTCCTCGTAAATGAACAGATTGTCAGAACCATCGACACCTCCGGCGAAGTCTTCGGGGAAATCAGCGCAGTTTCCCTGACTCCGGCGACCGCCACCGTTCAAACTGCCGATGACTGCTTAACTTTCTGTATTCCTCACGGAGAACTCCACCGAGTCATAAACACATCGCCGGACCTTGCCGCGGCGATGCTCCGATCTATGGCAAAGTATCTCGGCCACTGAAAATTGAAACGGCCCGTTAATTCGGGTTATCCTGCTTCATTTCTTGGGAAAGCTGGAAGAGGCGCTGGACCTGCTTAAGCGGCAGGTGAAGCACATCAATGCGCTTCTCAGCCCCAAGCAGAATGGAATACGTTCCGAGCCCTTTACCCTCGTCGCGCATCAAGGTGTTGGTGATGTCCTTCCACAAATGCGCCACAAGCTCGAAACCGACCCGCTTCTCGCGCATGATGAAGACGTGCTTATCCGTGATGATCACGCACTGCATGGTCTTACTCAACAGACCGGCCTTCGCCTGGACTGCCACGTAATAAATGTCCTCCGAGTTACCGACTACGTTGCCGACTTCGCGGAAAGCCAGCGCTACCTTTTCCGTGTCCTGGCCATCGTCAACGAAGTGGCTGATCTGCTCGTGCACTTCAAATACCTCGCCAATCGGCCTCCACTCGCCCATTCCCTCGTAATAAACAAGGTCGGCTACCGAAAGCGTCCCGTCGTTCATCATCGAAAGGAGATCCCCGTCGGAAAACGGCCCTTCCGGGTCTCGCGCCCCCCTTTTGAGGATAGAAAACTGGACTCCTCCTGATTCTTCGGTCTCGACTGCACTCATAAGCCTGTGAACAGCGTGTATTTACATTGTGATTAATCTGTTGCGGAAAGCAAGTGTAAAAAATGTCGCGCTAGGTTACCCGAGCCACCCATTCCTCGGGGATTCTGCGGGGCCTTCCGGACGGCATTTACAACTGCACAACGTGCTGTTGAGCTTTGCCTATCAATCTCGTTTTACCAGCCCCGTCCGTCACGGAAAGTTCGAAACCACACCACCACAGTCGGTATCATAGAACGTCATGGTTTTAACGATTTCGGCTTCCATCAACAAACCAGAGCGCCACGGTAACATAGACAGTTCCGTGAGCTCATGATAGGATTTGGCCGCCAAAAACTGTATGAATTACCCAGCTCCTGCCTTCCTCCGCATCTTCACGGGCTGTCTCGCTGCGCTTTTCCTCGTGTCAGGACCGGTCTACAGTTACGAAGCGCCGAATTTCGATTATATCGCGTTTCAGCGCGACGGAGTGTTTCTCGAAACTAGCGATCGGGAAAGTCTCCTTGAAGCACTTGCTGCTGTGGCCTGCAATTTTCCGACCCAACCAAAGGTTGATGACGACATCCGCGAAAAAGCTCTCGCGATTGCCCTTTGTCTCGAGCCCCTGCACTTCAACTCCAGGCAGGCTCATCAGGCTCTCATGAGCGGAGAAACGCCACCCACGACCGATTACTTCGAAAGTCTCAGCGGAGTATCCGAAACGCTCTGGTCCACGGCGTCACAGCTTCGCTCTGATCCGGTCGAACCGGAGGAGAAAAAGCTTTCAGGTTATCTCATGGAGATCTCCCTCGCACTTCATCCTGATCCTCCTGCAGAGCGCCTCAGGGAATATGCCGCTGCCACGAAAGGGCACCCCCTCCCCTGGCAGAATTTCGTGTCGCTCGACGCGATCGAAAACCCCAGCACCTCACGTAGCGAGTCTCTGAGAAGAGAAGCGATGGAACTCCTGAAACTTCCCCACACCGCGCTAAGCACCGGAACAAATTCCTCGACGATACCATCGCTCACGCCCAGGACAGTCCCCTCTGACGGCCCGAATCGCCCCAAAGGAGCCAAGGGCATAAGAGGCATGCGCCCCGATCTGACCAACCGCCCCGGCGCAGAACCTTCTCCGGCTGACTTGAGCGATTTCGAGCCAATTAGTCGCACCATTCAAACGATTCGCAATGTCCGCTCCGTTGCCAACACGGCGATGGCCGGATCTCTGACCATCAACATTCGACAGGCAGTCACTCTGGCGGAAAAAGAACTCCTGCTACTGCCAGAAGGGTCCAGCCCCAAAACCGTCCCGCCTCTCCCAGTCTTCGCGACGCCAGACGGGCCCAGTCTCGAAGGCATTGAGATGCCGCGCTCTGTTCTCACGAAAACCGAGCTCGAGTGGACGGACGGTACGATTGGGGAACTCACCTTCGAGAGCGAGCAGGAACCGCCCGGTCCATGGCGGGTCTGCAATATTTCGGTTCGCACGCCCGTCATCGCTCTCTTAAAGGCCGCCCTCGCAGACGGTGAAATCAATCAGGACATCATCCTGGCTGGCGGCTCCAATTCTTCCGAAGGAAAACCACGCATTGACGGAAAATTGGAAGAATACCTGATCGCCGCCAAGGCCCTGAATCAGCCCTACCTGCTCATCCCCGCCGACGTGAGAACTGATCTCATGGCTCATCTCTACGAGACCCAAGACCTGAGCGTTCTCTTTGAACCCGAACTCATGATCTACACGACCCGCTCTGCGGCCATCAGCAAAATGACTGCTCCGACGCCCGATGCCTGGATCGAAGCCAGCGAATCTTTTGCGGAGATTAAAGCCATTTCCGAACGCATGGCGCTGGTCGACCTCGCCAGGAATGCCAAGGTGCAGGAACGCCTCGAAGCCATTCTCGCCGACGCGCCTTTTCACCTTTCCGCCTGGGCCATGCTGGAGTTCGGGAAAAGTTCCCCGGATGCCAATACCAATGCCCCCACTTCCGACGTAAACGAAAAAATCGGCGATCTCATGGCACCCTACTTTGCTCTTCGGGGTTCCGATCCGGACCTGAATGATCTGCGACAGCGCTTCAGCCAGACCGAACGCGAGCTGTCCGAAGTCAGACAGAATCTGCCGCTCGAACTCCGCCGCTACCAGGCGGCAGCCGAAGATGCGCTCGAAGCGATCGATGATTACCTGAGCCTGTCCAACCGGGACACTTCCATCGGTATTCAGAAGCTGAACCTGGTCAGCGAAGCCTTGCAGCGGGTGGCCGCAGAACGATCGGAACTCGATCCGTCGAACTGATCCTTCGATCGCCTTCTTTTCCGTTCAGGACATGGGCTTCGAATCGCCGGCGCATCGTCGCCGGCCATTGTTCGAAGTTTTCAGGCACAGCAGCCACTTCCGCGCTGTCCACGACAGCTCGGGGAACACGGGCACTCATCGTTCAATCAGTTTGCGATAGAATTGAGCACCTCGTCGCGCCGGCGACGGGCTTCTTCGACATCGCGTGTCCGCAGGGACACCCGAACCCGCTCAGCGGTGTAGTCATCACGGTGAACCGTGAAATGCGCCCACCATGTTCCCCGGTTGTTCCAGAGATGGTGATTCAGGTTTTCCGGATTCGAACGCGTTGCCAGTTTTCCGGAGGAAGTCACGGAGGCAGCTCCCCCGGATTCGTTCAGTAGATCTAGATAAGTCATGATGCAGTTTCTGTGATGTTCAGTTACCGCATCAGGATCAAGGAGGTCGTCCTCCCCGGAGAAGTTCTGTTCGAATGTCAGACATTCGCACATCGGTCACTGCAACTTTTCTCTGTCACAGCATCCAAGGCACCTTGGCTTCTCCAAACCAGGTTGCCGGGCCCGGATTTCTCCAAGCCACTCCTGATGCTTGTTGGAAGATACCGGATTGTTCTCGGGACGCAAGATCCACTTTTGTCATAACAGTTGTCTCAAAAGGAGACCCGTCCGAGCACTTCGCGATCAATTTCAGAAAAAACTTTTTGCGAATTTTACCAGAGAGGCTTACTTACGCATCTATAAATCTTGATTTGTTGATGCGTGAATTCTTCTCAATCGCAGCCTTCCTATTCTCAGCTGCCGCCGCAGTGGCTCAGGATGGAGTCTTCAGCACCATTGTGGATGACACTGTCACCCTCGACATCACCACAATTACCGGAGCGAGATCTGTCATCATCCGCGAGGAGCAAATCCAGCAGGAAGTAACTCCATCCGTTGCCACCAAGACGACAGAGCCTAACGAGGATGGGAGCTACTTATTACCATCCGTCGATACAATCTCGGGCGCCGAAGTCCGAACCTACCAGCGCGACGATATCGCATCGGTTTTGCGCCAGTCCGCCGGCGTTGGTGTCACTACCCTCGGTGGCGAGGGCGGTCAAACCTCGGTCTTTGTGCGAGGTATGGAGAGTGATCACACGGTTGTGTTGCTCAACGGAAGACGGCTTCCGCGAGGTCTTGCAGGTCTCTATCAGGTGGAATTTCTCGATGTGTCTAACCTGGAGTCACTTCAATTCTCCCGGGGTCCAGCAAGCTCGCTTTACGGCTCCGACGCTATCGCCGGCGCCATTGATCTTCGCACTACGGATGCCCGCTTCATCGAATCAAATGCTGTTTCCAGCTATTTCGAGAGTGGCTCTTTCGATACTTTCCGAACCGGCGGAAAAGTGGCCATCCGCGAGGGAAGACTCGGAGTCTCTCTTGACGCCAGCTTTGTGGATACAAGCAATGATCGCGTCGCCAGTTCCGATTACGACAATAAGACTCTACGAGGAAATTTCGCTTACGAGTTAAGCGACGGGATTTACCTTGATGTTCTCGGCTCGATCCAGAGTGCCTTTCTCGAGGTCCCCGGACAACGTTCAGTCGCCGGCGTTCCAAGACTTTCTTTTCCCGCCGGTCAAACCAACACAAACCAATCAGGCCTCTTTTCACCCCGAGTCTCAATCATTCGCGATGACTGGGACTTTTCGACCTTCTACAGCTACACGGTGAACGGTCTCTCTGATCTGGAATCCCCAGGATTCTTTGGTAATATCGACAGCCGGCTTGAACAGGAAGGGCACGAGTGGGAGACACAGTTCAACTATCGTCCTACCAGCGATGTGACTCTCACCGCAGGTGGAGGATATTACCAATATCGCTTCGAAAGGATTCCGCTATTAACAACGTCTCTCCCCGCCGCCGAATTTGAGTATGCTTTTACCAGCATTTTCGCCCAGGCGGACATTGCTCTTCCTGCAAACTTTCATCTTCTCACCTCGGGCCGGTATGATGGCCACAGCTCCTACGAAAGCAAAGGCACCTACACAGCCCAGTTGAGCTATCTTGCCAAGCAGACCGGAACCACAATTTTTGGAAAGGTGGGAACCGGATATAAGGCACCGAACGGTCAGGACTTGATTTTCACTGGCACCTTGGCCACCCCTTCCGATCTCGTGCCCGAAGAGAGTTTCACCTATGAATTCGGCGTTTCTCAAAGCATCTGTAATAAAAACGGCGAAATTAGCCTTACCTATTTCAACAACGATATCGATAATCTGGTCGACAACGATCCCCTCACTTTCGGAGCCGGACAGGTCGATACAGAATCGAGCGGTTTCGAAGCCGAATTCCGTGTCTTCGCCAATGACAATCTTGAACTCTACACCAACTACACTTACCTCGATGCCAACGTCGTGAATGGCACCTACCTGTTCGCTGACACTGCCGGAAATCGACTAATTCGTCGCCCTCGTCATACCGTAGCCGCAGGGGCCGTATACTCGGCAGATCGGTGGCAGATCGGTGCCGAAATCAACGGTGCCTATGATCGAGACGATCGTGGTGCGTTTCCTGACCAAATCGATCTTGGCGGCTACACAATTGCCCGGATCTTCGGAAATTTTGAATTGAGCGACAATTGGGAACTCTACGGGCGCATCGAAAATGCGTTCGATGAGCAATACGACTACTCAGACGGCTACGAAGCTCCCGGTTTAGGGGCATTCGTCGGAGCCCGCATTTACCTCGGCGGGTCAACCAACCCAATCGAGTGTATCAAGTGATCCCAACCCCTTGGAAAGAACGTTAACCTATGTCTGGCCTACCATTCAACCCCGTTGACTGCTAGGTTTATGGCTGTTTCATCAAGTATTATGCCCACCGACCTCACCACAGAACTTCGCTCTGAACTCAGCAAGCGCATTCTCATGCTCGACGGCGCCATGGGAACGACGATTCGCGGCTATGGCCTCGAAGAGTCGGATGCCCGTGGTGAGCGGTTCGTCAAAAATGAGAAGGATCTGCTCAATAACGGTGACATTCTGTCCCTGACCCAACCCAAGGTCATCGGCGATATTCACAAGCGTTTCCTCGAGGCCGGGTCGGACATCATTGAAACCAATACCTTCTCCGGAACCACCCTGGCTCAGTCGGAGTTTTTCGTGGAAGATCCTCGTGAGAAGGGCCTCGGCAGAAAGGACCCTGAATTCTTTGCCCGGGAAGTTTGCGACAACGAGTTCCTCCAGGATCTCGCCTGGGAGATCAACTACGAGTCTGCCAAGCTGGCCCGCCAGTGGTGCGACAACATTGGCTCCGACACTGGACGCAAACGCTATGTCGCCGGTGCGATCGGGCCGATGACAGTTTCCCTGACCAACTCACCCGACGCTGAGGACCCCGGCTTCCGGGTGGTGACGTTTGACCAGGTCCGCGACGCTTACAAACACCAGATTCGGGCCCTCGCTGCCGGCGGCACCGACATCATGATGGTGGAAACCATCTTCGATTCGCTGAATGCCAAAGCAGCACTCGTGGCTCTCCGCGAAGTTTACGACGAGGATGGTATCGAACTGCCCATCATCGTTTCCGCCGCGGTTGGACGTGGAGGCGAAACGATGATTTCCGCCCAGAAAGTCGAGGCAATGTGGAACGCTGTTGCTCACGTTAATCCTCTAGCTGTTGGCCTTAACTGCTCCCTCGGACCCGATCTGATCGAACCGCACCTCGCCGAGCTTTCCAAGGTAGCCGAAACTCACGTTTCAGTTTATCCGAACGCCGGCCTTCCCAACCCTCTCGCACCAACCGGCTTCGACCTCAAACCCAAAGACATGGAGGATTACCTGGCTAGCTTCGCGAAGAACGGTCTCGTTAATCTGATTGGCGGATGCTGCGGAAACACACCCGATCATATTGCCGCTATCTCCAAGGTCGCGGAACGCTTCGCCCCCCGTGAGGTTCCGGGACTGCCGAACGCGATGCGCCTCAGCGGATCCGAAACCTACAACCACACGAAAGACAAGAACTTCCTCATGGTCGGTGAGCGAACTAATGTGGCTGGTTCTCCGCGCTTCCTCAAGATGGTCAAATCCGGCCAGTTGGAAGACGCCGTCGCTATCGCCCGACAGCAGGTCGAAAACGGAGCCCCCGTCATCGACATCTGCATGGACGAGGGGATGATCGAAGGCGTCCCCACCATGACGCGCTTCCTCAACCTGCTCGCTTCCGAGCCAGACGTCGCCGCTGTGCCTATCATGGTCGACTCCTCCAAGTGGGAGATCATCGAAGCCGGCCTCCAGTGCCTTCAGGGCAAGGGTATTGTGAACTCCATTTCCCTCAAGGAAGGCGAGGACAGCTTCAAGGAATACGCCCGCAAGATCATGAAGTACGGTGCTGCCGTCGTGGTCATGGCTTTTGATGAAGAAGGCCAGGCGGACAACTACGAGAAGAAGATTCACATCTGCGAGCGCGCTTACCGCATCCTCGTTGACGAAGTGGGCTTCAATCCGGAGGACATCATTTTTGATCCTAACATCCTGACCGTCGCAACTGGAATGGATGAGCATAACAACTATGCTGTCGACTTCATCGAGGCGACCCGATGGATCAAAGAGAATCTTCCCGGCGCGAAAGTCAGTGGCGGGGTCTCCAACATTTCATTTTCCTTCCGGGGCAATAACGTGGTTCGCGAAGCGATGCACGCCGCCTTTCTCTATCACGCCGGAAAAGCGGGCATGGATATGGGCATCGTGAACCCCGGCATGCTCGAGGTTTACGATGAAGTCGAACCCAAGCTTCTCAAGCTGGTTGAGGACGTGCTCCTCAACAAACACGAAGGAGCGACCGAGGCTCTGATTGACTACGCCGAAGAACTCAAAAGTAAGGGCGCTACGTCCAAGGACAAGAAATCCGGTCCCGACCTCAGCTGGCGTGAGGGGTCAATCGGCGAGCGCATCACCCATGCTCTCATTAAGGGCATCACGGACTTCATCGAAGAAGACACCGAGGAAGCGCGTCAGCAACTTGGCAAACCACTCAACGTCATCGAAGGCCCTCTCATGGACGGCATGGGCGTGGTCGGCGAGCTTTTCGGCGCGGGCAAGATGTTCCTCCCCCAGGTGGTGAAAAGCGCCCGTGTCATGAAAAAGGCTGTCGCCTACCTCGAGCCCTTCATGCTTGCAGAAAAGGGTGACGAAGATGATACCAATGCTCCCACCTTTGTCATCGCCACCGTTAAAGGCGACGTGCACGACATTGGCAAAAACATCGTCGGCGTGGTTCTCGGCTGCAACGGCTATAAGGTCATTGACCTCGGCGTCATGGTCGATTGTGACAAGATCATGGAAGCCGCCGTAGAACACGGGGCCGACATTGTCGGCATGAGCGGACTCATCACGCCGTCTCTCGACGAAATGATCCACAACGCCAAGGAGTTCGAGAAGAAAGGTTACAAGATCCCAATTCTCCTCGGAGGAGCAACCACCTCACGTGCCCACACCGCGATCAAGATCAGCGAGCACTACAGCGAGCCTATCGTCCACGTGGGCGATGCTTCACTCGTCGTCGGCGTCTGCAACTCCCTGCTTTCTGAAAACCTGCGCGAAGACTTTGTTAAGAAGCATCGCGAGCGCGAACAGAAGGAACGCGACACCTACGCCGGCAAAGGTTCTACGGCCAGTTACGTGCCGTTCGAAAAGGCCAAACAGCACAACTACCAGATCGACTGGAGCAAGTCTGACATCGCCATTCCCGAAGGCATCGGCCAATACCTCGAAGAAAGCGTCAATCTGCCGGATATCGTCGATGTCTTTGACTGGTCGCCCTTCTTTCACGCCTGGGAACTTCGCGGCGTGTTCCCCAAGATTTTTGATCACGAGGTCCACGGAGAAGAAGCCCGGAAACTCTACGATGACGCCCAGCGCATCCTCGAGGACCTCGTTGAAAACGAGCGCCTTCACTGCCGCGCCACCTGGGGAATTTTTCCCGCTCATTCCACCGGAGAAGACATCGAGCTCTTCTCTGATGAAGCCAAAACTGACCATCTCACAACCTTCCATTTCATGCGTCAGCAGAAAGAGAAGATCAAGGAAGGGACCCCTTTCCAGAGCCTCGCTGATTTTGTCGCCCCGAAGGGGAGCGGTTTGAGCGATCACTTGGGTGCCTTTGCCGTGACTGCAGGTAACGAGGTCGAGGAATACGCGGCCACGTTTAAGGACAAGGGCGACGACTACACTGGAATCATGATCCAGGCGCTGGCAGACCGCTTCGCTGAAGGTCTGGCGGAACTGATTCACCGACGCGTCCGCGACTTCATGGGGTTCGGTAAGGAGGAGAACCTTGCCGTCGAAGACCTGATCAAAGAACGCTACCGAGGTATTCGGCCGGCCGCCGGCTACCCCGCCTGCCCTGACCACACCGAAAAAGCGATTCTCTGGGATCTCCTCGACGTCGAGAATAAGGTCAACATGCAACTGACCACCAGCTACGCGATGTTCCCTCCGTCATCGGTCAGTGGTCTCTACTTCTTCAACGAAGAAGCCCGCTACTTCAATGTCGGCAAGATCGAGCGCGACCAACTCGAGGGCTACGCCAACCGCAAGAAGATGTCGATCGAAGAAGCCGAAAAATGGCTTGCCCCCAATCTCGCCGACTAACACCTCTTCCATTCTGGTCCGCCTATTTGTCGCGCTCGGGCTTCCGAACGCCACACGGCACATCCCGTCACAACTCCTCCCTGGAGGCACCCCGTCACTGCGTCAATCAAATATCGGCGAAGCCTTTTCCCTCTGAGCCAGCGAATCCCGCGCAGGCATGCTGCATTACCGCGATGTCGAGGCTTTTGCCCCTTTCGCTCAAAAGCGAAACGTCCACCCGACCTTAGCGGCGGCTTCGGTGCCCTGCTCTACAAAGTCACGCTCCAAGGTGTACAGATACCCCTGGTTGAACACGAGATAGATGTCACTACCGGGCTTTACGATGTAGCGAAGGCGACTGTTAAGCCCCACGTTGTTGGACATGGAATCCCACTGGATCAAGGTATTCCACGACAGCTTCGGGTTGGGCGTCACCCGAAATCCGACCTGCCCGACGACCACATCAAATTCGCCATAAGGCAGATCCACCAAATCCCATTCCACTTCGGCATCCATTCCCCAGTAGGCTGACGGCCGCCATTCCAGTTCGGAACTCAAACCGTGGCGGTAACCATCGTAAAACTCCCCAACCCGCCCAGCCAATTCCAAACTCACCGGACGATGGCTACTGGTCTCAATTTCGGCAACCAACCGACCAAAGTCATAACTGCCCGCAGGAATGGTGACGTTGTCGGTGATATCAAAGGGCCTATCCAGAACCTCTCGATTCCACTCCGGAAAAATGACAAATTCATCCCCGGATTCAAAGTCCACCGCAAACTCTAAAGGCACCCATTCAGCACTCTCAGTCTGATTTTCGAGGTCGGTGATAATTAAGGCTGAAGTTTCTAGGGAGTATTCCCTCAGCCAGGGAATTTCATCCGGATAGAACTCATACTGCACTCCACCAGTGGCACGTCGCGTCCCGGGGCGCCTGACAAATCCCTGAGCCGGTTCAAAAAGTTCGTCGATCTGACGTAAGCTGGCCCGATAGCTGAACGGTTCATTGGGGGCATTCAGCCAGGCTCCGAACGCATGAGCGTGAATCCCGTTATCGTTCCGGCTCATCAATTCGTAGAGCTTCACATTGATTTGATCATGACCCTCACCCAGTTGACTGTTTTTGAAATCAAAGTCGACACCAACTACGGCATTATCTCTGTTCGTCCTTGGATCCCCGTAACTGAAAAACGTGCCCACGCGGGATTCTTCACCGACATCGTGAGTCACCCTCACCACTCCGACCTGGTCCTCTTCCAACAACGGCGTGTTGTTGAGGTAACTACCAAGCACACCGACGCCGAGCTTACCGATTCGCCCCGTCACTTTGCCACCAGCGAGAATATCAACTTTTCTCCGGGCCTGAGACAGGCCGATGGTTCGTGAGTAGAAGGGTGTCAGGCTGCTGCTGGCCGGACCAAATTCGAAATACTCCTGCCCTTCCAGGAAGAAGTCACGCTTCTCAGGAAAGGATAGCGGAAAACGGGTCAAGTTGACGACCCTGTCATCCACCTCAGCCTCGGCAAAATCAGTGTTCCAGGTCAACGTCGCCGTGAGGTTCGGCGTGATCTGCCAAAACAGGTCGGCCCCGTAGTCATAATCGTATCCGTCACCCCGGCTACCACTTTGATGGCGCCCCAAAACGTAGGGCTTCAAGTCCACTCCCACACCGCTCTCAAGATCGGACAATCCGCTGAGACTGCCGGCGTCTTCCAACTTATGAGAATTTCGATTTCGATAAGCCCCGGACCAACGATTCCGCTCCTGGGCGCGGGGCAACCAGCGCCCGAAGTTCACCGCCCAGGTGGACGAATTCGGATCGAAAGAGACACTGCGAAACGGTATCGCGAATTCAACTGCCCACCCTTCTTTTGTTTTTCTTCCGGCGCCGTCCCAAATCGCATCCCAGTTCATATTTGGCCGGGAAAGAAAACTCGTGATGCGCCCATCGCCTTTAGCTCCATTGGCATTCAGGCGAAAGTAGTAGCCGTCACGACCGGTTTGATAGGGATCCAGCAGAATGAACACATAGTCGTCTGCGCCAACACTTTGATCGCGCTGCATGATCGATGCGTTGACCTCGTCCGGTGACCGATCGAAACAACGAAACGATACGAAGAGATTTCGCTCATCGAAGCAGAGGCGAATCTCCGTGTTTTCCGAAGGAGCCGTCTGCTCCACCGGATACATCTGGGTGAGATTTGGGATCAAGGCAGCAGTCGCCCAAACATCATCCGAAAGATCCCCGTCAATCTTGGGGGCGTTCTCGCTTTCGATTCGAACAGCGTCGAGATGCTCCACAGCCCACCCGTGAATGGCCGCCCCAAAGAAAACGCAGGCGCCCACAAACCAGCCATTTCGCAAGGGCGCAAGAAGCGGATGATTCGAGGTGGGCATGGACCTCTTTTACAAAGGGAAAAATCCGATCAGATCAAGTCGCTCCAATGCCCTGTTCGCGTCAGAACAGCATTTCTATTACGAGGTCTTTCCGCGAGCCAATTGGCGAGCCACATCCTTCGCAAAGTAGGTCAAGATCATATCCGCACCCGCACGCTTGATACCAAGCAGTGATTCCATCACCACCTTCTCCTCGTCCACCCAGCCATCTTTGGCAGCGGACTTGATCATGAGGTATTCACCGCTGACCTGGTAAGCAGCTACCGGAACATCCACCGCGTCACGAATGAGTCGCACAATATCGAGGTAGGGACCAGCCGGTTTCACCATCAGCATGTCCGCCCCTTCGGCCACGTCGAGGTCAGCCTCACGAAGAGCCTCCCGACTGTTGGCCGGGTCCATCTGGTAGGTCTTTTTGTCACCGGCTTTCGGCGCGGAATCAAGAGCACCACGGAAGGGTCCATAATAAGCGGAAGCATACTTCGCTGTGTAACTGAGAATGGAAACATCCTCATGGCCGGAGCGATCGAGCGCGGCACGAATCGCGCCGACTCGTCCGTCCATCATATCGCTCGGCGATACAATATCAGCGCCGGCTTCAGCATGACACAATGCCTGGCGGCAAAGAACCTCAACCGTTTCGTCGTTAAGAATTTTAAGTTCACCATCATCCCCTTCAACCACGATGCCGTCATGCCCGTCCGAATTGTAGGGATCCAGCGCCACATCGGTGATGACAACCACATCCGGGTAAACCTCTTTCACCGCCTGGATGGCACGAGGCACGAGGCCGTCCGGATTGAAACACTCCTTACCTTCTGAAGTCTTAAGGTCCTCTTCAATCTTGGGAAAGAAAACCACCGCCCTGACACCAGCGGCGTATGCTTCACCCACTTCTTTGACCAGTCCGGCAAGACTCCATCGGTGGCAGCCCGGCATTGATTCGATAGCATCGTCGGATTGATCCTCGTGAATGAAGAGAGGATAAATCAGGTCCTGCGGAGTCAGGACCGTCTCGCGAGACAAACCGCGCGCAGCGGCATTCTTGCGATTGCGTCGGGGGCGAATGGGGAGGTTCAGCTTTTGGGACATATCTCAAATCCTTCCTTGGTATCTTTCACTTCCCAGCCAGTGGCTGCGATTTCATCTCGAAGCCGATCTGCCTCACCCCAGTCCTTGGACTGCTTGGCCTTCCAGCGGGCTTGAGCCATTTCGGTGATTTCAGCGGGAACATCTGCATAACCGGCTTCTTCCTGCGGTAACTCCACTCCAAGCGCTTCCATTACGACACGGAATCCTGCCAATTCGACAGTAGCCTGTTCAGGAGTTAAATCAGCGGCCTTGAGTTCTTTGATTGCCGTGAAAACGCGCCCGAGCGCATCGGGAGTGTTGAGATCTTCTTTGAGGGCCTCCAACGAGTCAGCAAAGGAGCCGAGATTTTCAACCTCCAGCGCTGCCTCAAAGCCACGGGCACCAGCTGCCCCGGCCTGTTCGACAAGTGATTGTTCGAACTTGGCGAGACGTTGAAGCGCCTGCTTCGCGCCGGCGAGTGCCGGGAAATTTTCGTTACCATCCTTATCCTTAGCAACGAAGTTCAAAGGCTGACGGTAGTGCGCAGAAATTAGTACGTAGCGGAGTTCCGCCGGCGAGAATCCCGCCTCGCCCAATTGAGTCAGGGTATAAAAGTTTCCTGCGCTCTTGGACATCTTACCACCATCGACGAGCAGGTGCGTCAGGTGGAACCAGTGCTCCGCCATCTTGCAACCGGTGCAGGCTTCGCTCTGGGCGATCTCATTTTCGTGATGAGGAAAAACGAGGTCGACCCCACCGGAGTGAAGATCGAAAGTATCACCAAGGTATTCGCGACACATCGCTGAACACTCCAGGTGCCAGCCCGGGCGACCCTGTCCCCAGGGACTTTCCCAATAGTTGTCACCATCTTCGTCGCGACGGCCTTTCCAAAGGGCAAAATCAGCCACGCTGTCCTTCTCGTATTCGTCGTCAGTCACGGCACCAGACGCGCCATCACGAAGCTCGCGCTGATCAAGACGGGAGAGACGCCCATAGTGATCGAAGCTCGAAACCTTGTAATACACGGAACCGTCCTCACTGCTGTAGGCGTGCCCCTTCCCCACCAGTTCCTCGATCATCTTGATCTGGTGAGGGATGTGCTCCACCGCACTTGGCTCGAGATGCGGCGGCAAATTGTTGAGTGCTTCACAGTCTTCGTGGAAACGATCCCGCCAGTAGTCGGTGAACTCGGTTAGTGTCTTCCCCGCCGCCCGGGAATCACGGATCGTCTTATCATCCACGTCGGTCAGGTTGCGAACGTGATACGCCTTCAATCCAGACAATTCGAGCGTTCTGCGAAAAACATCCTGGAGCACAAAGGTGCGAAAGTTTCCAATATGGGCAGGTCCGTAAACCGTCGGGCCACAGCAATAAAATCGAAATGTTTCGCCGTCTAAGGGTGAAAGCTCCCGCAACTCGCGGGTCATAGTATCAAAAAGTCTCATTATCGGATAATGCGCCGGAAAAGGAATACCTCAGGCCCGGGATTGCAAGACCTTCGGCCCAATTCGGGAAAATGTCGGAAAAAGATAAAGCCGATTTAATTCACATCTTCTGACTCTTGGGCGCAAAACTCATCTGAGACTAAAAAGTTCATTAATCACCATAATTATTAGTCGAAATTCCTGTGGAGCTGGCCGAAGGCACGACCACAACCTGAGAATGAACGAAACCTGGATTTCCAATGACCATGCAGGCAAGTAACTTAAAAAATATTCAGGTTTCTCTAATAGTATCCCTCACAGCCTCCAAAGCCTCCTCAAAGCGCACTTTAAGGTCATCCGGTTCCTCCAGCCCCACCCAGATCCGGAGTAGGTTTCGGGTTGCGCCCCGCTCTTCAGCCCAGTCCAGTTCTCCGTAGTGAGCCAGCAGCGTGTAGGGACAAGCGAGGCTGAAATCTGTTCCAAGGCTTGGTCCTTTCGAAACTTCAAGCGCATCATAGAAAGCTTGCGCTGCTGCTTCCCCACCTTTGAGAACAAATGAAATCAGGGCTCCATAGCCCCCGTCCGGGCGGCGAACTTGGTCATAAAACTCCCGACATGCCGTGGAAGGATGCCAGAGACGCTCGATCTCAGGGCGCTGACGCAACCATTCGACGAGTTCGGCCGCGTTTTCATTGGTGGCCTCCACCCGCTCTCGGAAGTGGCGGGAGTTCACCTCCAGAACGATTGCATCTGTCACGAAATGGGGGCTGGCAGACTCCCCGGATGGGAGGCGCTCTTTTAACAGATCGTAGACTGGCGTGCCCGGCTTGATCACCACCGCCCCCGCAGCCACATCTCCCGCCCCGGAAAACATTTTCGTCAAACTCGTCGTCACGACGTCGGCAAAGCGAAAGGCATCAGTATTGATCGCCGTCGCAACGGTGTCGTCCACCACCAGCGGCACTCCATTCTCTCGCAGAATCGGGGCCACTCCCTCAAGGTCAGCCGTGCGCAGCAAGGGATTACTCGGCAGCTCAGTGAAAACAGCGGTCGCCCCCTTTCCATCTTCAAACCACTGCGCCACCTCAGCCACGCCTCCGGTTTCGGTCACAGAAAAATCCACGGCACCTGCACCGGCAAACTGCTGCTGGACCTTGAGCGAGTCGAGATAAGGAAATTCAATCTGGATGCTTGGCTGGTCCGGCTTCTCTTCCACTAAGATCCGGTGAACTGCTGCAATGGCGGCCATTCCCGAAGAAAAAAGAAAGACATCCTCAGGGCTGACCTGATCATAAAGGCATGCGATGCGTTGCCGCAGCCGTTTCAATGCTTCCTCCCCTGCTGCTTCGACCTCAGGCTGAAGGGGAGCATCAGAAAGAGCCGCTTCGGCAAGACGACTGCTTACAATTTCTCCGCTGTGCTGCCAGTATTTCCAAGCGGCCTCAAAGGCTTCCTCCTCAAACAGGACGGCAGTCAGGTTTTCCCATCCATACGACTCAAGCCGGGACGATGCCCCGCAGCGTCGCTTCACGTAATCGGCGCAACGCCAAGCGGCAGCCAGTGAAGGAAAGACCATTGCCACTTCATTTTTCTTGGCGAACTCCTTCTGAGCCGCGAGGAACAATTCTGCCACGAATGGATGGGGAACAAACCGCGGGTAACCACATTCGAAGGCGTCGACAATTTCCTCGTCGCCCTCCTCATAGCCAATGACGTGCTCCCAGCGGGGCAGGCACATGGAAACTGCGTGATCGCTTTCCGGAATCGCGCGGCCCAGGTCTTCGGCCTCGCAGAAAGGCTCGGTGAATGGATCTCTAACTGACATCGGTCAAAAACGAACCCTACGCTTGCAGCGCCTCGCGCACATCCTCAATGAGATCTTCAACGGTCTCGATTCCAATGGAGAATCGAACGAGTGAATCGGTGATACCTACCGCTTCCCGAGTCTCCTTGGGAACTGCCGCGTGAGTCATCGAAGCCGGATGACATACCAGCGATTCAATCCCCCCGAGACTTTCTGCCTTCGGGAAAAGCGTCAGGTTCTCTACCACCTTCATGGTGTCTTCGAGAGAACGCCCAAAGTCGACTGTCACGATCCCGGAGCCTCCCGCCATCTGGCGCTTCGCCAGTTCATGCTGAGGGTGCGACGCTAGGAACGGATACCGCACCATCACAGCATTGGTCTTATCTTCGAGGAAAGTTGCAAAGGTCAGCGCGTTGCTGCAATGACGCTCCATGCGGATCGCCTCGGTCTTGGCACCTCGCAGTGTCAGCCAGCAGTCCATCGGAGATGGCTGAAGACCCAGCGCCTTCTGGGCGAAGATCATTTTTTCCTGCCACTCATCGGAATTGGTGCAGACTGATCCAACCAGCGCGTCCGAGTGACCGTTGGTGTATTTGGTCAGCGAAATGAGCGACAGGTCCGCGCCCAGTTCAATCGGGCGCTGCAGATAACTGCTCGCAAAAGTGTTGTCGACCACCAGCGCAGCGCCGGCAGCATGGGCTGCATCGGCCACGGCCGCGATATCGATGATCTTGAGGTTCGGATTGGTCGGGCTTTCGATCCATACCACAGCCGGGGCATGACCCGCGACTCTTTCCAGGGAAGAAGGATCCGTGAAGTCCACGTAGCGGACTTCCACACCAAACTTGGCAAATACCTGGGCAAAGAGCCGGAAGGTGCAGCCGTAGATATTTTCCTCGGCAAGAATCACATCTCCACTCTTGAGAGTTGAAACAATCGCCGTGATCGCCGAAACACCACTGCCGAAGCTGGTCGCGTGCGCCGCGCCTTCGAGACTGGCGATGGTCCGGTCAAGCAGGCGAAAATTGGGATTACCCGAGCGCGTGTAGTCGAACCCGTTCGGGTTACCGTATTCGAATGTAGACGTGAGCCAGACCGGTGGGGTCACCGTCCCGGTATCGCCAACGAAATCACGCCCCGAATGAATCGCGCGTGTTTCGAAACCTTTTGAGTCCGATGGTTCGTTACTCATCTACCCCGAATCAACAGGGTTACGTGCCCCAGTCAACCCTGTTGGCTGTCATGATTAACGGTTAGTTGGGTATCCTCTTGATTTTATCCCTATGGAAAGTCCATCTTTAGCCCCGTGAATTTCGGTAATGTTCCAACTCCTCCCCAACTGTTCCGCCAGTTCGAACGCGGCGATATCAGCCGCGAAGAACTGCACGCCTGCCTCGCGCTGCACGCCCGAGATTTAATTGATGAAATGGAGGAAGCCCGGAAAAATCCGAAGACCTCCTACCTTGAGCGCCTCCGTAATTTCTCCAGCGCCCGCAAACTGGCAAAAAAACACGGCCGATCCCGCGTTCGCGAGATTTTTCACACTCTCGGCCAGGTTGAAGACTTCCCTCCCTCGCAGATCCTCTGGAATGCCAGCCACACTGATGTGCCACTGCATTGTTTTATTCGCAGTCGTATCGAGCCGGTCTTCCGCGTAGCCCGGCTTTATGTCGAACCCATGGATGTCGAAATGGAGGTCGAATACGGGGCCAACGACAAAAAGAAGACCACTCGCGAATTCATCCGCATGCAGCGCACTGCGCGCCTCGAACTGGAAGTCGTAGAGCGGAAACCGCTTTAGTTCTTCAGCTCAAAATCGGACTCTTCCTCAATCTTGGCGAATTCGAGGATTGCCTCCTCATCCCTGACGTCAACAACCTCGACTCCAAGTTGACGCAGACCACCGCAGATTTCATCAGCCGCCCGCTGCGAATCTTTTTCCTCGGGCATCTTCACCGCGAAAAGAAATTCTTTCGGCAGGCACTTCACCCGCTTGAGACGACGCACCTTGGCCATCCACTCGTCGCCATGCGTGTAAATCCGGGTCGGAGTCGGACGTGAAAGGTTGAGCGGCTTAATCGCTTTTCGGGGTATGTCATCGCCTTTCAAGGTGAAAGCGAGCGGAATGCCCACGTGATAAGCCTCCGTGCCTACCCAGGGGGCCTCCCTGTAAAGGCGGTCCAAACGGTGAGAGTGAAGCAGTCGCTTGAGGTCCCGGGTCAACTTCTTCTCCTCGTGATCCACCGGGGTGAGATTCCAGTGTTCGACATAGCGACGGTAAAGCTCCTCAAGGCATTCCTCTGCGTTGTTCGTCAGGCGAGTCCCGCGCGACGCATAATAAAACGGTGAAGCATGCGGCATCGTCAACTTCTTGAAGAGGTCGATATCCCCCTCCTGTATAAAGAGATCTCCCTGCTCCGGGTGATTCTTTCCGGCCTGCTTTGCATCGTCAGCCCATAGATTGGTTTCGATTGCGAGGGCCGAAAGCTCGCTGTCTAACCGTCGAATACCATTCCTGAAAATCGCAAGATCGAGTTCCGGGAAACACGCCGTGATTCGCTTGGTACGCTGGGGTGAAATGAGCTTGTAGGCGAGGTATCGGCTCTTGGCTTCGACGGCTATCACTCCCACGTTGATGAACTCGCCCGTCTCCCAGTATGGGCGGAATCCGATAGCGGCGTAGTTGACGACGAGGTTCATAATAAAAATCAGCCAGGAAGAATTCCGTCGGCGGGAATTTCAGGTTTCATTAATTGAGCTTCGATCTCCTGACGGGTGATAGAAGTGCGGGCAATTCCAGAGTCGTCTTCGAGCCATTCTTCGGGCAGCTCATCCCATATCTGCCCCAGGTTGTAGATGGTCGATTCAAATTTGGTGCGCCATTTTTCGAAGACCGACTTCTCAATGTAGGGCCGCACATCGCGGAAGACATGCTCCCTCTTGAACTCCGTCTCGTCGAATTCAGGATCGAGGCAACGGTCATGGTCCACCAGGTGAATCGACTGCAGGGTCGGATCCCACAACACGTTGGAGTCGCCGCCGAGAATCGTGAGCTGGCGATCGGAATTTCCGACCCACCAGTCAAATAGCAGGACGCGAGCTTTCACCTCATCTTCAATTTGACGAAGGTGGGACGTCCGCAATTCGTCGGCAAAGGGAATTCGCTGGGAGCCAAAGGCCATACCGGGGCAAAACTCCTCGGGACGTTCGACGATGGCATATCGCGTCAATTCCGATGGTATCTCGACGAGCTGGACCGGAGCGACCGGCAGCCCGCATTCTTCGGCGAGACGGCTGATGACATACTCGACCACCAACTGATCGCGCGAGATGTTGTCACGCTTGATGAAATAGGCATGGCCATCATCCCCTTCTCCGAAAAAAGGTCGACTGACCCCGGTATCGGATCGGCCGCAAATGCTGATGATTTTTACTGACATACCGAAAAGCAGCGACAACTCGCATCTTTCCGATAACTGTACTGGCCCCCCGTGTCAAAAAAGTTCCATCCCCGGGCCTCAACGACATGACGGCTCGTTTCAACAACCCAATCTTGCAAGAAGGTCAATTCTCGCCACTTTGCGTCGTATAGTCTTTCAATGCCCTCCTTCGACATCGACCAAATCCGGGCCGATTTCCCGATCCTTTCACGAGAGATCGATGGGAAACCGCTCACCTATCTCGACAACGGCGCCACGGCTCAAAAGCCATCTTGCGTCATAGAGTCGATGCAAAAATTCTACGCCGAGGACAATGCAAACATCCACCGCGGAATCCATTACCTGAGCCGCGAAGCCACCGAGGCCTACGAAAATTCGCGGACCCAAATCAAAGCAGCACTAGGCCTGCCGAGTTCTCACGAACTCATCTTTGTTCGCGGCGCCACCGAAGGCATCAACCTCGTTACCCATGGCCTCTCGGACCACCTTTCCGAGGGAGACGAAATTGTGCTCACTATCATGGAGCACCACGCCAACTTTGTGCCCTGGCAAGTCGTTGCCGAGAGGAAAAATATCAAACTCCACTTCGTCGGTTTGACCAAAGATGGCGAACTGGACGTGGAAGCCTGGAAGGCTGCTTTCAACAGTCGCACACGTGTCGCCTCTTTCACCCATGTCTCCAACGTGCTCGGTTCTATTAATCCTGTTGCCGAAATGACCGCCTTCGCCCGCGAACGCGGGGTCTTGACTCTGGTCGACGGTGCCCAGGCCCTTCCTCATGGTCCGGTCGATCTCAGCGAGGTGGGCAGCGATTTCTACGTTTTCTCCGGTCACAAAGTGTTCGGACCCGACGGAATCGGTGTCCTCACCGGACCGCGCGATCTCCTCAACGCTTTCTCGCCCTACCAGAGTGGTGGTGACATGATCGACCGCGTGCAGGTATCCGGAACCACCTTTCGCGAGGTCCCCGAACGCTTCGAAGCCGGCACCCCGAACATTTCAGCCACCCTCGGACTGGCTGAAGCTTTCCGCTACATGGCCGAAATTGACTGGGAGGAGGCCAAAGCGCACGAGCATTCTCTCGCAGAGAAAACCGCCGAAGAACTCAAATCACTGGGCGGTATCCGCATCTTCGGTGAATCCCCGGGCAAAGCGTCCATCATTTCGTTCCTTTATGACGTTGCCCACCCCCAGGACATCGGCACGATCCTCGACACCGAGAGCATTGCTATTCGGGTGGGTCACCACTGCGCCCAACCGCTGATGGACTACTACGAAGTTCCGGCAACCGCCCGCGCCTCCTTCGCGTTTTACAACAACGAAGCTGACGTCGAGGCTTTCATGCGCGGAATGCACAAAGTGCAGCGATTCTTCGGATAAATTAAGGGTCGCGCCAAAGCGAGCGAATCGCTTGCTTTCCCCTGGGGTTCTGGCTAGTTTCCGTCCCTGTTTTATCCTCCCTATGAGCGACAAACCTCTCCAAGTCTACATCGACGGCCAATTCTTCGACGAAGGCAACGCAAAGATCTCCGTATTCGACCACGGCCTGCTCTACGGTGACGGCGTCTTCGAAGGCATTCGTTTCTACAACGACCGCGTTACCTGCCTCGAAGAGCACATTTCCCGCCTGTTCGACTCCGCCAAGGCTATTCACATGGAGATTCCGGCGACCCACGAAGAAGTTTGCGCCATGGTCTTGGAAACGATCCGGCAAAACGACCTCCATGACGGCTATGTCCGCCTTGTGATCACCCGCGGAACCGGCGGTCTTGGTCTGAGCCCTTACCGGTGCGAGAAAGCGTCCATCATCGTGATTGCCTCGACCATCTCTCTCTACCCCAAGGAAAAATACGAGCAGGGCCTTATTCTCGCGACCTGCGCAACCCGGCGCCCTACGCATGACTCCCTCTCCCCCTCGGTGAAGTCGCTGAATTACCTCAGCAATGTCATGGCCAAAGTCGAAGCCCTAGCCGCTGGCGCCGAAGAAGGCGTCATGCTCAACACTGAGGGCTATGTAGCCGAGTGCACCGGAGACAACATCTTTGTGGTGAAAGACGGCATTATCTACACGCCGACTGTGGCTTCTGGTTCCCTTAACGGAATCACCCGCCGGGTGGTCATCGATCTGGCAATCAAAGCGGGATACGAACTCCGCGAGATTCAGATGAGCCGTTACGACATGTACACCGCAGATGAACTGTTTCTTACCGGAACAGCGGCTGAGGTGGTTCCCGTGGCACAATACGACCAGCGCAAAATTGGTGAAGGCAAACCCGGCCCGGTGACTAAGCGGCTCATCGAGGGTTACCGAAATCTCGTAGAAACTACCGGCACGCCGATTTACTAATCGCCTTTGCTATCGTATGCTCTTGTGACGACTAGAGTCGGTTTTGCTTCGACCGATCACTGTCTCTCCTGCCTACATGAAATGCGACCTTTGCCAGACCGAGAAAGCCACCGTGTTTTTCTCTCAGGTGGCGGATGGGAAGCTCCAGAAAGTGAATCTGTGCAAGAAATGCGCAGACGAAAAGGGAGTGACCGATCCGACAGGTTTTGCGTTGGCTGATATGCTCGAGGGAATGGGAGAGCAATCCCAGACTGAAGTTGCCAACCTGGACACCGAAGAACCCTCCTGCCCCAGCTGCGGTTTCACGCAGTCTGATTTTAAGAAAACCGGCCGTTTTGGCTGCGCCGACTGCTACCACGTATTTGATGAGGGGCTCGACGGGCTTCTCGAAGCGATGCACAAACACACCCAGCACGTTGGCAAAACACCCGCCTCTTTTCCCGATCTACCGGACCTTCCTGATCTCCCTGACCTGCAGGGGCGCCAAGATATTCAGGACATTTCTGAATCAGATTCAACTCCCGCTCCGGCTGAAGAAACCGAACCCAGTCCGCTCAATAAATTGAGCGAACTGAAGAAAGCTCTGTCTAAATCAGTGGAAGATGAGGACTACGAAGAGGCGGCCCGCCTCCGCGACGCCATCTCCCAACTGGAAGCCCAAATTGGAGATTCCTGAATCATTTATGATCAAGCTGGCACTTCAAGTGCTGCTAAAGTGAAAGGCTGTAATTGTGTCGATGCGATTTTCCACCCTCCTGAAAAACCCAGCTGAATGGATGAGGACCCCCGGTCCGGAGAGTGATATCGTGATTACCAGCCGCGTGCGTCTGGCTCGCAATCTCACCGGCCATCCCTTTCCCGGCTGGGCCCGCAAGGAGGACCGTCTCACCGTTATGGAGGAGATTCGCCTCCCGCTCGAATCCATTGCCGAGATGAAAGATTCATTCTCGGAGGAAATGACTAAGCTTTCCGCTATCCAGAAGCAAGTCCTCGTCGAACGGCATCTCATCAGTCGCGAGCATGCCGCCAAGGGTATTGGTTGCGGCACGGTGATGAATCGGAAGCAGACCATCAGCGTCATGATCAACGAGGAAGACCACCTCCGGATGCAGGCGATTCGCCCCGGCTTGCAGCTTCTCGCCGCCTATCGTTCCCTCGATCAGATCGACTCGACCCTTGAAGCCGATCTGCCCTATGCCTTTGATCATCAATATGGTTACCTGACCGCCTGTCCGACCAACCTCGGCACCGGAATGCGGTCTTCAGCCATGCTCCATCTGCCTGGTCTAGTCCTCAGCGAACAAATCAACCAGACCATCCAGGGAGCCAATAAAATCGGCTTGGCTGTCCGCGGGCTTTATGGAGAGGGCACCGAAGCGCTCGCCAATCTTTTCCAGATTTCGAACCAAAACACGCTCGGCACCGACGAGCAGGAAATCATCGAACACCTCAATCGGGTTATCACTCAACTCATTGAAAATGAGAAGAATGCCCGGATGAAAATCCTCGAAGATCGTCCTACTATGATGCAGGATCAGATTGGTCGCGCCTACGCTGTGCTCAAGCACGCGCACATCATCACCTCAAAAGAAGCCCTCAACTATCTCTCCATGATTCGTCTGGGGTGCGACCTCAGATTCGTTCCCGAGGAAGAGAGAGAAACCATCAACATCCTGCTGACCGAAATTCAGCCAGCCCATCTACAAATTTCCGCCAAACGTAATTTAACCCCTGAAGAACGTGATATTTTGCGTGCCGATATCATCAGGACCAGCTTAAATCGGCTGACGCCCCCTGATTTTAGCACTATACTCAACGACAGGGAGATCGAAGACGATGAATAACTTTACCCCGAGAGCACAACAGGTCCTCGCCCTAGCCCGCAAAGAGGCCGATCGCTTCAACCACAATTATGTCGGGACTGAGCACCTCCTGCTCGGCCTCATTAAGTTGGGACAAGGCGTTGCGGTAAATGTCCTGCAAAAGATGAACCTCGATCTGGAGACGGTTCGTCTCGAAGTTGAGAAACAGGTAGGCAACGGACCCGAAACCAAAATGGTTGGGAATATCCCCTACACTCCCCGCGTGAAGAAAGTTCTGGCGCTCGCCGGTAAGGAAGCCAAGGCGCTCAACCACAGTTATGTGGGAACGGAGCACATCCTCCTTGGTCTGCTTCGCGAAGGCGACGGCGTCGCTGCCCGTGTGCTTAAGAACCTCGATGTCGACATCGAGCGCACCCGGAACGAAATCCTTCGCGAACTCGATCCCAACTTCGCCGGCAATAACCTCGAAGACGACGAAGGTGAATTCGAAGAAATGGGCGGCGGCCGCAAGGAAGGGAAAACACCTGCGCTCAAGGCATTCGGTCGCGATCTCACCGAGCTCGCTCAGGATGCCGAACTCGATCCTGTGATCGGACGCAGCCAGGAGATTGAGCGCGTCATTCAGATTCTCTGCCGCCGCACCAAGAACAATCCGGTTCTAATTGGCGAAGCCGGTGTCGGTAAAACCGCGATTGCCGAGGGCCTCGCCCAGGAAATCGCCGGAGGCAATGTGCCGGAGCTGCTTCGTGAGAAAAAGGTGGTAACTCTCGACCTCGCTCTTATGGTCGCCGGCACCAAGTACCGCGGCCAGTTCGAAGAACGCATCAAAGCGGTCATGGACGAGATCAAACGAGCCAAGAACGTGATTCTTTTCATCGACGAGCTCCACACCATCGTCGGCGCCGGTTCTGCCGAAGGCGCCATGGACGCGTCTAACATCATCAAGCCCGCCTTAAGCCGGGGTGAGCTCCAATGCATTGGGGCTACAACCATGAACGAGTATCGCAAGTTCATTGAGAAAGACGCCGCACTCGAGCGACGCTTTCAGCAAGTGAAAGTGGAAGAGCCCAGCGTCGAAGACGCGATTCTCATTCTTCAGGGACTCCGTTCCAAGTATGAGTCACACCATAAGGCTGACTACACCAACGAAGCTATTGAGGCTTGCGTGCGTCTTTCCGCCCGCTATCTCACCGGCCGTTTTCTTCCTGATAAAGCGATTGATATTCTCGACGAAGCCGGTGCCCGCGCCCGCATCACTTCCATGACCCGCCCACCGGAGATCAAAGACCTCGAGACTGAAATCGAGGAAATTGTCGTTGAGAAAGAGGCGGCGATTAAAGACCAGGACTTCGAAAACGCTGCCGCTCTCCGCGACAAAGAGAAGAACAAGCGCCAGGAAATGGAAGACATCCTCGAAGAATGGCGTGCCGGCAACGAAGAAAAGGTTGTTGAGGTCAACGAAGATGACATCATGTCCGTCGTAGCCAAGTGGACCGGCGTTCCACTTCAGCGCATGGAGGAGAAAGAAGCCGAGAAGCTCCTCAAGATGGAAGATGAGCTCAAAGGCCGTGTCATCGGGCAGGACGAAGCTGTTACCGCTATCTCCAAAGCCCTTCGTCGCAGCCGCGCCGATCTTAAAGATCCGCGTCGTCCGATTGGCTCCTTTGTTTTCCTCGGACCTACCGGTGTGGGTAAAACCTATCTCGCCCGCAACCTCGCTGAGTTCATGTTTGGTGATCCTGATGCCCTCATCCAGATCGACATGTCCGAATACATGGAGAAATTTACCAGTAGCCGGTTGATCGGTTCGCCTCCCGGCTATGTGGGATACGAAGAAGGTGGTCAACTCTCCGAAGCGGTGCGCCGCCGCCCCTACTCCGTCGTTCTCTTCGACGAGATTGAGAAGGCTCATCCCGACGTGATGAATCTGCTCCTCCAAATCCTCGAGGAAGGCATGATCACTGACAGTCTCGGTCGCAAGATCGATTTCCGGAACACGATTATCATCCTGACTTCCAACGTTGGTGCCGATGTCATTAAGCGCCAGATCACCGTAGGGTTTGGTTCCATGGGACAAGGTGAAGACGGAGACTACGACAACATGCGCGAGAAGATTCTAGACCGCGCCAAGGAAGCGTTTAAACCGGAATTCCTCAACCGTCTCGACGAAAAAATCGTGTTCCACGTCCTTGAGAAAGAGGACCTTACCAAGATCGTGGATCTCGAAATTGACACCGTGCTTAAGCGGCTAGCTGAAAAGAACATCCTCCTTAAGCTCGATAAGAAAGCCAAGGACTTCCTCATCGAGGAAGGCTACGACCCAAATTACGGGGCCCGTCCCATGCGCCGGACTGTGGAGCGCCACATCGAAGACCCGCTCGCTGAGCATCTCCTTCGAGGCGACATCTCCCCGGGCCAACTTGTCAAGGTATCCCACAAGAAGAAAGAGAAGTATCTCTCCTTTAAAGCGGAAGACATCGACGAAGGTGACAAAGATCCGGTCGAACCCGTCAGTTCAGTTAAAGGCTGATAAGCTGGCCAGCCGCTCAGGCTGACAACCCCATTTCGAAAAAGGCCGGGGCAAATTGCTCCGGCCTTTTTTGTGCTGCTTCACATATCCGAGAGCAGCTTTCGATTCTTCAGCACGTAGCTGACGCCGGACCATAGCGTCAGCACCAGACTACCCCAGTTCAGGACCATTCCGAAGTATTCCGGGCCAAAGTAGAAAGCATCGAACATAGGGTGAAGAAACCGGAACCAGGCTTCTTCAGAAGCGAGATAGAGGAGAAAGTAGATGATCGTCACAATCTGAATAGTCGTCTTGTACTTGCCGAGGTTTTCCGCGGCGAGAACCACCCCTTCGGCAGAAGCGAGCAGTCGAAGACCGGTGACCATGAATTCACGCGCCAGAATCACCACCACCATCCAGGCAGGGATCAGCTCAAGGCGAGTCAACAGAACAAAGCCGGCACACATCAATACCTTGTCAGCAAGCGGGTCCATCAACTTGCCAAAATTGGTGACCAGGTTGTTTTTCCGCGCCAGATAACCGTCCAGGAAATCCGTGATGGCAGCCAAGGAAAAGACAAGCAATGCACCCGTCTTCGCAAAAGGGACCCCTTCGAGAGACAACAGCGCCACAAAGACAAAAGTAAGGATCAGTCGGGCGACCGTGAGCTGGTTAGGCACGTTCATAGCACAGATAACGACGAGTCTAGTCTGCCGATACACGACGGGCAATCAAAGGAAGGAGACAATTTCGACGGTGGTGTCAAAAAGTTTCAGAATTAACCCAGCGGACGAATCTCGCGAACACCGCGATCATTGGCAGCAGGTTTGGGAGGCGAGGCACTCGTTTCGGCCTTTTTTGCCACGGCTTCTTCTGTCTCCGGCTGAATTAAATCGGCCATTCCAGCCTCTTCAACTCTAACGGGATGAGCCTGAGATTCTGCCAACGCTTCACGCGGTGGCGACAGCTGCACTGATGTTGTTCGGGGGGCTTCGACGAATTCGGCTCCTCTCAGGTCTTGGAGAGGCAATACTTGAACTGTTTCCATTTCCTGCCCCGGAAAACCGGGAATCGTCTTAGGGATCTTCGGACCTCTGGGCGCAGTTTCGATTTCCGGGATCTTGGGTGTGGCGCTGTCCGCCAGTTCCTCAGCATTGATCTTAGCAAGAAAATCCATCGCGGATCTCTCCAGCGGAGCCATGGAGCTAAGTACTACTACATGGATAAGCGTGACAAAGACCAGAAGAACAACCGTCTGAAATGTAACTTTCATAGGTGAGTAATCAACTAACGGGCGCGGGCACCAGCCTGTCGGGCAATCGGGTTGATCTGGATTTCATCCAGGTCCAAAGGTTTGGAAGGCCCACTCAGCAGTCGCTCACGGATGGAGTGATATTGCTTCTTTCCAACCGTCCGTGAAGACTCATCTTCATCGCTGTGATGGCCCCCTTCATCATAGGAACTCTCTTCTGCATCCGCCGAACACGAGCAGAATTTTGCTTCGAAGAGTTTAACCAGGCCGTCATGAAAGCGCCTCAACTCCTGCTTTCGACCTCGAATAATCATAGCAAACGCACTCCGGGCTAAAATCGCAGGTGTCGCAACCGTTAGTGCTACCATGAGAAATCCAAGCGAACTGCCCAGGATCGGCAAAACCTCACTTGCCCCACGTGCCCCGTCCATTCCAGACATCAAGGTCCAGACAAATCCAATCAACCCCAATAGAATGGAAGCGACGCCAATAAAGCGAAACCCCATCATACCTTTATCCAACCGAATCTGCGCCTCACGAAAACCGTTACGAAAAGCGTAGCGGAGGCAACGGGACTGCGTTTCATTCAGTGGCGCGGCCTCTCTCACCAATTCAACGAGACCTTCACGCCGCTCCCGGAATCCGAGCAATTGAAAGACTGTCTCCTCAGCCCCTGAAACGTATATTTCACAGTGGCCTGATTCATCGATTTCCAAACCATCCTCAAAAACTTCCAGGGTAGCTCGGGAAGCCCTGAACTTTTTACCGAACCAAAGGTCTCTTCTGCGGGTCCTGCGCAGATTAAGCCCTTTCGAAATAATCATGACCCAACTGACTATCGAAAGCATAAATAGCAGCCACATAACGAACTTTCCCGGAAAGACCGGTTGATTCAACGCCGATTGAATGCTTCCAACCAGAGAAAGGGAAAGGAGTAATCCGGACATAGCGGTGAGAAACTTGTCTAAGTTTTATAAATTATCAGAAAATTCTAATAAAACAAGCTCTCTCGTGGGCGAGCCCCTTCTTTTCGCGGCAGAAATTTTACATCCTTCCAAAAATGGATTCGATTTATAATCGATTTGACTGTTCGTTGGCCTCATCCTTTCACCTGGCTGAGCGCCGAATCGATTTCACCAAATCTTCACTGTTATGTTTACCAACCTGTTTCTTGTCCTCGTTATTCTCGGGATCGTTCTCGTTCCTGTCCTCATTGCCATCGGGATCTACAACAGTCTCGTCAGCCACCGGAACCGCTACAAAAACGCGTTTGCTCAGATCGATGTTCAATTGAAGCGCCGCTACGATCTCATCCCTAATCTCGTTGAGACAGCTAAGGGCTATATGAAGCACGAGCGGGAGACGCTCGAAGCCGTCATTCAGGCCCGCAACGCAGCCACCACTGCGCGTGAACATGCCGTCGCCGACCCGGGCAGCGCTGCAGCCATGTCAGAGCTCTCCAACGCGGAGTCTGGACTGGGCGGAGTTCTTGGCCGCCTCTTTGCCCTCTCAGAAGCTTACCCAGACCTGCGCAGCAACGAAAACATGCTTCAATTGCAGGAGGAACTGACTTCCACCGAATCTAAAGTTGCCTTCGCCCGACAGGCCTACAACGACGCAGTGATGCACTTCAACAACAAGCTGGAGATGTTCCCATCCAATATCGTCGCTAACATCTTCAATTTTGTTCCCGCAACCATGTTTGAGGTATCCGACGACTCCGAGCGTGAGGCCGTCAAAGTCGAATTCTAAGCAAAAGAGAAGCGGCGCTACTGCGATACCGGGAGCAACCTCCCCTGAATGGATTTCTTCGAACATCAGGAGCAGGCCCGCCGGAAAACCGGCCTGCTCATTTTCTATTTTATCCTCGCCCTACTGGGCATCATCGGTGCCACCTACACTCTCGTTATCGGTATCCTGATTTTCACCGGGGAGAACGAAGGCGGAAATTTCATACGGCCCGGAGTTCTTGCCGCCACAGCAGGGGTTACCTGCCTCGTCGTTTTCCTCGCTTCAACCTTCAAATCACTGCAGCTTTCCGGAGGCGGCGGAGCCGTGGCAAGGGAGCTGGGTGGTCGCGAAATCGACGCTAATACGACGGACTTTCACGAACGGCGATTGCTCAACGTGATTGAAGAAATGGCGATTGCCTCGGGTGTTCCCGTCCCCGCCGTTTACGTGATGGACCGCGAGTCTTCCATCAATGCTTTCGCGGCAGGCAGCACTGCCAGCGATGCTGCCATCGGTGTGACACGTGGATGCATGACACAACTCTCCCGGGACGAATTGCAGGGCGTCATCGCTCACGAGTTCTCCCACATCCTGAATGGGGACATGCGGCTCAACATTCGCCTCATGGGCATGCTCTTTGGCATCCTCTTTCTCGCACTTATGGGCGAGGTCCTCATGCGCAGCACCTTCTACACAAGCCACTCTTCCCGCCGGGGGGGAAGCAACATCGGAATCGTCATGCTGATCGCCGGCCTCGGGCTCATGCTGATTGGTTTTATCGGCAGCTTTTTTGCACGTCTCATCAAGGCCTCTATCTCACGGCAACGGGAATTTCTCGCAGATGCCTCCGCCGTTCAGTTCACCCGGAACCCTGACGGCCTTGCCGGCGCCCTCAAAAAGATCGGCGGACTCACCGAGGCCTCAACGATTGCCCATCCCATGGCAAAGGACGCGAGTCACCTGTTCTTCAGCAACGCACTGAGCTCTAAACTGCTCGCTACCCACCCGCCGCTCAATGAGCGAATTAAACGCCTGCTGCCGCACTGGGAGGGCAAATACGATAGCGTCGACCCACCACCCATCGTTGATTCCGATTCACGGAGACCGAAGGCTGAAGCCGTCAGTGGCTTCAGCCAGGATACCGGTTCGACAACCCGGCTTACTGAAGCGGAAGCCCTCGAGAGTTTCCGCTCTCTTCACCCGGAGCAAGTGGACCTGGGCAATACCGTCCATGCTGCGATTCCGGAACGATGGCAGAACCTCTGCCGCAACTCTACCGGGGCGCAGGCCATCGTGTTTTCCCTGCTGCTGGCCAGGGATCAAAAAACTCGCACGGCTGAACTGAAGCTTTTGAGAAATTCTTTCGATCAGCAAAGCGTCGATATCATCAGCGAGCTTGCAAACGAAGTGGTGGAGATTCATTCCACCCTCAAGCTGAGCCTTATCGATCTCACCATCCCCTCCCTGCGCCACCTCTCCGCAGGCGAATACGATCGCTTCCGCAAGCTAACCCACGACCTCGTCGCCAGTGACCGGCAGGTCGATTTGTTTGAGTTTGCCTTGCTCCAGGTGGTGACGCGCCACCTCGATACTTCCTTTGGCCGCCGGCGCCCGCCACGGATCAAATACAATTCCTTTCGCCGCCTCACCGATGATGCTGGCGTCCTACTTTCCACTCTCGCGGCCCTTGGTCATCCGAATAAGCCGGAACAGGCTGATACGGCCTTTCAGGCTGCCGCTGTAGCGCTAAAGGAGGCCACCGGATTCAGCGTCACCCACAAATCCGCTGAAGAGTGCGGTCTGGAGGCGATTGAGGCTTCGCTCGAGCAATTCGAATATTCCAGCCCGATGGTGAAACGGCAACTCATCGAGGCCTGCACTCGCAGTGTCCTCATGGACGGCGGAGTTTCCTCAAGCGAGGCCGAACTGATTCGGGCCATTGCAGATGCGATCGGCTGCCCGATTCCGCCCTTTGTTCGGACGGCTCCGCTGGTTTAACTAGCACTACAGTTAAGCTCGGCACCTTCGCAAATTACTCTTTCCGCTTCAATTGAGGGAAGAGAACCACATCCCGAATCGTGTCAGCGCCGGTCAGCATCATCATGAGGCGGTCGATGCCGATTCCGATGCCACCTGCCGGAGGCATGCCATACTCAAGCGCAAGCAGGAAGTCTTCGTCGATCTTCTGAATCTCTTCACCGGCCTGCTCTTCGAGTCGCGTGCGCTGAACATCAGGGTCGTTGAGCTCGGAGTAACCGGGGGAAATCTCTGCCCCGTTGATGATCAGTTCGTAGACGTCGACGACAGAGTCATCGCTCGTGTTGGCCTTGGCCAGCGGAACGAGTTCCTTCGAAACGTGGGTCACGAAGATCGGATCGATCGACTTCTCCTCGACCAGCTTCTCGAATACCTGCTGGGAAACTTCGTAGTCCTCCATCTCGGGAGAAATCTCCACGCCCAGTTCTTCGCAGCGGGCGCGGCGTCCGGCCGCATCAAGGTCCCACCAGTCCGCTCCGGCAGCGTCTGCGACAAGCTCCTTGTAGGGAGCACGGCGCCAGGGACGGCTCAGGTTAATGGTCTTGGTCACGTTACCTTCGGCATCCTTGTGCTCAATCTGGAGTCCGCCGCAGTATTTTTCGGCAAGCGTGCAGATGAGGTCTTCGACCATGTCAGCCATCTGCTCGAAATCAGCGTAGGCCCAGTAGGCTTCCAGCATGGTGAACTCGGGATTATGGCGTCGGCTGATGCCTTCGTTTCGAAAACTTCGATTCAGCTCAAACACCTTGTCAAAGCCACCGACAAGGAGGCGCTTCAGGTAAAGCTCAGGCGCAATGCGTAAATACATGTCCATGCTCAACGCATTGTGACGCGTCTCGAAGGGCTGGGCAGCGGCTCCGCCGGGCACATCCTGGAGCATCGGCGTCTCCACTTCGAGGAAACCCTTGTCACCGAGGTAGCGACGAATTTCAGCCACCATGGCGCAGCGCTTCTTGAACACCTCGCGGGAACGCTCGTTCGCGATGAGGTCCAGGTAACGCTGGCGATACTTGATCTGCGGGTCGACCACGCCGTGCCACTTGTCAGGCATGGGGCGCAGGGACTTGGAAAGCACGGTCACATTGAGAGCTTTGACTGAAGGCTCGCCGACCTTGGTGGTGAAAGTTTCGCCTTCCACACCAATCCAGTCACCAATATCGAGCTGCTTGTAGGCGCCCCAGTTTTCTTCGCCGATAGCTTTTTGGTTTACGAAAACCTGGATCCGACCATTGATGTCGGAGATATCGAGAAAGTTACTCTTTCCCATATCGCGCAGGGCGGTGATCCGGCCGGCGACGCGAACGGACTTTTCCTCTTCGAAATTTTCACGAAGTTCACCCGGAGCGTGGGTAGTTTCGTATCCCTTGCCGAATGGATCAATTCCCTGCTCGCGAAGTTTTTCGAGTTTCTCTCGACGCACTTTCAGGAGTTCTCCAAGATCTTCATCTTGCGTGGGCTCGTTTTGCTCTGACATAAGACTAGCTCAGATTATAATTAGAATCAGCACGCAAGGATGATCGACCCCGCCGAAAAATCAACCGAAGTTCCGCCTCTCGCGGAACCGGCTTCGGGCCGGGCTGAAGTCGCCCCTGACGTCTTTCTCGACGGCCGGCTTGGCCTGTTCCATGTCAATGAAGGTTGGCTCGCCGTTTCCGACATTCACTTTGGTTACGAAGTCAGCCGCCGGGCTGCTGGCGGCCTCTGGCCGCTCTGGGGCATGCAATCCATCGAGGCGCGACTCGAAGAGCTCGTCCGCGATCTCGCGCCGAAAACCCTGATTCTCACCGGAGATATTGTCGATAGCGCTGCCGCCCCCGACGAAGCCCTCTCCTGGCTATCCCGTGTGGCTGCACTCGGACCTGACGTGGTCCTGATCGAAGGCAATCACGATCGCGGTCGCATTCACCGCCACTTTGACCTCGTTCCCTTCTTCCGGTCGGGTTCTTTTTTCTTCCACCACGGCCACGAATACTATTTCGAGGAAGAATCTCAAGACGAATCCGGGCTGGTGGAAATCGCCGGGCACCGTCATCCATCAATTCACTTTTCTGACGGCACCGGCACCTCGCTGCGTCTTCCCACGCTGGCGATGGAAAGCCTGCCCCATCATTCCCGCTGGATCCTTCCTGCTTTCTCTCCCTGGGCTGGAGGCAGCGCTTATCAACCTTCCGAAAACTGTTCCGAATTCCGCCAGTGGGCCTGCGGCCAGTCGCGGGTTTTCGAACTCTACCACTCATGAATCTTCCCTCCGTGCTCATCGCAGGCCACGGCTATGTGGGTACTGCTCTCGCCCAGGCCCTGCACGAAGAAGAGGCTCCCGTCACCGCACTTAATCGTCGCGGGTCCGGCAGCAAAACTGACTACCCGGTTGTGAGCGTTGATATCAGCAACGCTGAAGCAGTCGCCACGGTTGCCAAAGAATTGAACCCGGCTCCCGCATTTATCGTCCACTGCGCCGCTTCAGGACGCGGCGGTGGCGTCGACGCCTATCGCGCTGTTTACGTCGAGGGCATGAAAAACCTGAAGGCTGCTTTCCCCGGCGTTCCTATCCTTTTCACCAGCAGCACCGGGGTCTACGGTCAGGACGACGGATCCACCGTTACCGAAGAGTCGGAAACCAAGCCCAATCGCGACACAGGCCAATTGCTTCTCGAGGCCGAAACTATCGCTCTCGAAACCGGCGGTATTGTCCTGCGCCTTGCCGGCATCTATGGCCCCGGTCGTTCGATCTATCTGCAACGCATTCTCGAAGATACCGCCACGGTCGAACCCGACTGGCCGCCACGTTATATCAACCAGATACATCGCGAAGATATTGTAGGAGCGATTCTCCACCTCCTTACTGGCGGCGCCTCAGCTTACGCCAGACGAATTTTCAATGTCGTTGACGGCACTATCATGACGCAACGCCAGTGCTACGAAGGGCTTGCCGATGGGCTTGAACTCCCCCTGCCACCCGAAGCTCCCGCCAAGGCCGGCCCTCGCGGGCTTACCAGCAAGATCGTCAGCTGCGCCGCACTCAAGGCCACAGGATGGGAGCCGGTCTACCCGTCCTACTTTGAAGGCCTCAAGAACGACCCGGAACTGATCCCCTCCATCTTGGAAAAGATCGAAACCTCCGGTGATTCCTGAACATCGTTCAAATCCCGCAACTATATTCCGCTACCTTGAACTGCTGCCCCATGATAGACGGGTGTGTCAGGGTTTGAAACTGTCGCATCCGACGAGCAACTTCCGGACCGGGAGGCTTTCCTTCCATCGAGAGCAACCACGGTTTTGCCGCCTCAATGAGAAAGTGGTGCTGATCCGTAAATAGCCGTTCCTTCAATCCGGCCGCTTCCGCCGCTTTGCGGAGATCAGTGAAGTTCACATGCGCCGTGATATCAAGATCTCCCGGAGCCTCGAAAGGATTCTCCGTCGCGCGATGATTGCGATAGCAGCGAAGCGTTCCGTCCGTCCGGTGAGGGGCGTAGTAATCGTCCGATCCATACCCGTAATCGATCACCCACCAGAGCCCCTTCTCAAAAAGCCTGGCCGCCCTCGACATCCAGGCTAAAGCGGCCGGACAGACTTCCGTCGTGTAACCCTCCTTAATTCCCGAGCCAATGGCAGCAACGTAAGGTTCGAGTTCACCCGGCAATGCCCGCAGGACCCAGCTCAGTTCTTCACCCTCAATTCCAACCTGCCATTCTTTCCATTCTCCATTCTCAAAACGAATCCGACGCACTGGAAAAGCATCCTGAAGCTCATTGGACAGGAATATTCCCTGCTCCGCCCGGGCCTGCTCCAAGGAAGCGACCAATTGAACTTTTCCAGCCAAGCCTTCCGATTCAAAACGCTCTGCGAGCCATCGCCGAGTCTCTTCGCGCGGATCCACGATTCGGTATTCGATCGCCTCGAAAAGCGGTGATCCGGCTATTCTCAGGCCGTCGAGGATATCGCAGGCCAATTGTCCATCATGAGCTCCCTGCTCCACCACCACGAATGGGTCCGTTTTACCAAATGAAGCCTCCCACTCCGATATGAGCCGCTGGCCCAGGAGGAACCCGAAGGTATCGCCCACCGACACACTAGTGTAGAAATCACCCCGCCGCCCAATGGAACGGGCCTCCGGAGAGGCGTAGTAGCCCAGCTCCGGCTCATATAAAGCCATCTCCATGTACTCCGAAAACGGGATGGATTTCGTCAGATTTTCCTGAATTCTTTGAAAGACTTGCTTTAAAAGACGGGTATCTTGGAAGCTGGGCTCTGGCGGCGTGTCCTCACACATGCGGTTATATCCTAGCTGCCACTCACCCTTTTGACAAAAATCTTCCGTGTCAGACGACTTTGAAACCATAGGAAACGGCGACAAGCCGAACGAAACTCCGGTTCCTCTCGCTCCAGTTGATGATCGGCCGAAGTACCGGACCAGGCGCGTGCGGAGGTTCATCTTCTGGGCGAAGTTTTTCGGCTTCTTTTTCGTTCTCTTTTTTATCGTTGCCATCATTGGTGGAATCGGAGCTTTCTTTTACGCCAAACCCCGCTACGAACTGGCGCAGTCATTCGACCTCAACGATCTGAAAAATGTCGAGGTTGCCAGCCGAATTTTCGATCGCAATGGACTCGAGCTGGGGAGGATCTTCGTGCAGAACCGACGGCCCGTAACGTTGGATCAGGTCTCAAACAATTTCATCAATGCGCTCCTCGCGTCGGAGGACAGCCGCTTCTACGAACACAAGGGTGTCGACATAATCGGTGTGACCCGAGCAGTTTATTACGGGGTTCGCTCCAAAGGTTTGAACCAGGGGGCGTCCACCATTACCCAGCAGCTGGCTCGGCAGACATTCGAACTCAAAGACCGAACGATAAGTCGTAAGGTGACAGAGATGTTCCTGGCTCAACGGATCGAGCAGGAGTTCAGCAAGCAGGAGATCCTCGAATTTTATCTCAATCGCATTTACTTTGGCGGTGGTTACTACGGTATCGCCTCAGCAGCGGAAGGTTATTTCGGCAAAGAGCCTTCCCGCCTCACTCCGATCGAAGGAGCGACTCTTGCTGCGACCGTTCCAAACCCCTATCACCGATCTCCGCGCTCTTTTCCCGAAACCTCGAAGCGTTGGAGAAACCACGTTCTCACACGAATGGCGGCCGAGGGCTACATTGACGACAACACTCGTGACCGGGCCATCAAATCGGAGGTGATGACCATTCCAAAGGGAAACATCACCGGTAAATCTGCCTATGTTTACGAGAAAGTCCGCCAGGAGGTGATCGACCTGCTCGGCTTCGAAGCGGTTTCCAAGGGCGGCTTCCACATCCACACCACGATCGATTCGAAGATCCAGGACCTGGCTGAATCACAACTCAAAGTCCAGCTCGAAAAAATCGAGCAGAACCCCAAGTTTGATCATCCTACCCGAGCCGAATACAAAGCGAAGAAAGCGGCTTTCCGAGAGTCAGCCACACCCGACCAGACTTTCCCGGCTCCGACCTACCTTCAGGGCGCTCTACTCATGCTTGATAATCGCACCGGAGCCATTATCGCTTCCGTCGGTGGCCGCGATTTCAACGACTCCATGTTTGACCGAACTACCCAGGGTCGACGTCCCACCGGTACTGCTTTCAAGCCTTTCGTCTACGCCAGCGCATTTGAAGGCGGCTACTTCCCCGGCACTCTCATCGACGACACCCCCATGGATGCCCGTAAAGTCATGATTGGGGGCACCACTGGAATCCTTGGTGAATGGGGGCCAGAGTCTTTCGAGAACACCTACGAAAACCGCATCACAGCCCGTCGGGCCCTCGCCAATTCCAAGAACTCGGCGACTGTGCGCCTCGGTCAGAAAGTCGGCAACGCTAAGGTCGTTAATCTCGCCAGCAAAGCCGGTATGCGCTTTGAAGGTGATCTACAGAAGTTCAACGCCACTTTTCTCGGACGGAACCCCAGTTCGCTCGACGAGCTTTGCCTCGCCTACACGATCTTCCCGAACAATGGACGCCTTGCAGAGAAGTCTTTCATCATCTCCAACATCAAGGACTCAACCGGCAACCCGATCTACACCCCACAGGTTTCGATGAGGGAAGGCCAGGTGATCGACCGCTACACCGCCTACCAGATTAATAGCACCCTCAACGACTCCTTTGCCTATGGCACAGCGAAGAAGGCACGGGACGAATATGGCCTCGACGAGTTTCCGGTCGCCGGCAAGACAGGGACCGAATACGACTTCACTGACAACTGGTTTGTCGGCTATACCTCAGAGGTCACCTGCGTTGTCTGGGCCGGCTTTGACTCTACCAGCACGATCTACCCCGGAGCCTTTAGTTCTGATACTGTGCTCCCCGTCTGGACAAAGGTGATGAATGAAGCAGCCAAGGAGTTTGAGCCAAGACCTTTCCTGCCGCCGGCAGATGCGGAGCAGGTCGAGATCTGCCTCAAGTCCGGACAACTGGCCTCGGATCGCTGCTACGAACTGGTGACCAAAGCAAACGGCATCACCTCGCAGGTTCGCACGACCTACATCGAGTTTCTCCGTCCCGGCACCAGCATCGAGACAGTTTGTGTCCTCCACGGCGGAAAGCGACGCAACCTGACAGAGCCACAGCGCACCAGCGACGGACTCATCCGCCCACAGATTGTGGTGGCTGCCAGTGCAGAGCCGGTTCTCCCGATCGGGCCGACCATCATTGGAACGGAGGATCCTTATAAATCCATCTCACCGGTTATCCGTGCCCGTATCGCAGTTGAACCTGAGAAAGAGAAACCGGAAGCAGACGCCGGGGCCGAAGGCGGTGCCATTCGAGCCATGCCTGTAGACGGCACCGGAATTCCTGTGGCTCGCCCGGCGATCATCGCCACCCCGGAAGTGGAAGTCCCCGAAAACCGGGTCGCGCTTCCCCCGCCCCGCCCAATCGAGTTTGAATAACCCATGACAACTCCGCAACTGGTAGCCATAATACCCTGCCATGCTGACCGTTGTTAAACTGATTATTTCCGCCGGGCTGATCTATCTCGTCAATGAGATCGTCATCACCCGCAGCCGTCCCTTGCTGGGCAGCATGATTGCTGCGCTGCCGCTCGTAAGCCTGATTACTTTCGCCTGGATTTGGTTCAGCTTGAAAGATAATCCCGAGGAACAGGTCGAAAAACTGGCAGCGCACTCGACCGGCGTATTCTGGTTCGTTCTCCCCAGCCTGCCGATGTTTCTCATCTTTCCGTGGCTCCTGAGAAAGGGACTGCCGTTCTGGGCCAACCTCGGACTCTGCTGCCTCATCACGATGGCGCTGTTTTTCCTCACCGCTGTCGTCCTGAAACGCTTTGGGATGCAGCTTTAAAGATTTAAGCTTCAAGGCAGCGCCTAGGCCGCAAAACTCTCGCCGCAGGAACAAGTCACCACAGCATTCGGGTTCGTCACCTTGAAGCCGCCCTGTTGCAGATCGTCGCTAAAATCGAGCTCGGATCCGGTCACAAACAGGGCACTCTTCGGGTCAATCACCACGCGCACCTCGTTGGACTCGACCATGATGTCGCGGTTCGCCGGACCATCGACGAGATCCATTTTATACTGAAGCCCGGAACAACCGCCACCAATCACAGCGACGCGCAAAGCTCCATGATCCAACCGCCCCTGCTTCTCCAGCAGCGAACGCAGTTTGTTGGATGCTCCATCGAGCACCTTGATCAGGGTTTCGTTACCCCGCTTGTAATTCACCTCGGACACGTCAGAAAAGTTGAACAGGGTCTCGACAAATGCAAATCCCTACGACGACAGCATTTCTTTCATCTGCTCGAAATAATCCGAGGCAAAATCGTCATTCGCCGGAGTCGCTTCGATCGTCTCATGATCGGTCTCGATAATCTCCTTCTCATCGAGTTCCTTAAAAAAGGAGCTCGGCTGACAAGGCAGCTTGTCGCCATAACGTCGACGACTGTGACACCAGGAAATTGTCAAATCCTGCTTTGCCCGGGTAATAGCAACATAAAAGAGGCGGCGTTCCTCGTCACGGTTACCCTCATCCACCGACCTTGAGTGCGGCATGATTCCGTCCTCGAGCCCGATCATAAAACAAACCGGGAACTCGAGTCCTTTTGACGCATGCATCGTTATGAGGGACACGCCCTGCCCGCCTTCTTCATCATCTTCCTTGTCCTGCATCAGCGCCACACTATCGAGAAATCCACGCAACCCCCGCTTGGACTTGGATACGTGGGTGTGGATACTCTCGATCAACTCCGAGACGTTGCGGCGGCGGTTATCAACCTCCTCCTGTGACTTGCAGTTTTTCTTGAGGAACTCGTCGTAGTTGATCTCCTTGAGCAATTCCTCCGTCATCGCCGCGTAATTGGCCGAATCGGTATTAGCCACATCAGCATACTTGTTGATGAAGTCAGTGAAATTCACGATCGCGTTTTGAGCCCGCGAAGTCAGCGTGGAAAGGAATTGAAAATCATTGAGCGTTTCCCAAACACTCATCTTGTGATCAATGCTGAACTGGGTCGCAAGGGCAATAGTCCCCTGCCCGATCCCCCGCGCCGGAGTGGCGATAACCCTCAGGAGGCTGACATCGTCGTCGTGATTGAGGAAAAGATACAAATAAGCCAACACGTCCTTAATTTCTCGACGTTCGAAGAATGATTGCCCGCCAATCAGCTTGTAGGGAATCTCCGCTTCCCGCAGCGCTTCCTCCATCAGGCGCGATTGCGAGTTCATGCGAAACAGGATGGCAATGTCTTCGTAGCGATGCCGGTTAATACGATGGCATTCAAGGATTTCACCGATAACCCATTCCGCTTCGGTTTCAGCGTCAGGCATTGCGACGAGACGAATTTTTTCACCTTCCCCCAGGCTGCTCCATAACGTCTTCTCACGGCGATCGATGTTGTGGCGAATGACCCCGTTTGCGAGGCGAAGGATACGGTTGGTGGAGCGATAATTTTCCTCAAGCTTGACGATCTTGGGGTTTTTAAAAAAACGCTCAAAGTCGAGGATGTTGGAAATCTCCGCCCCTCGCCAGCCATAGATACTCTGGTCATCGTCACCCACCACGCAGATATTCTGCTCCGGCCCAACGAGGAGGCGCAGGAGATCCATTTGGAGGTGATTTGTATCCTGAAATTCATCCACCATGATGAAGCGAAACTTCCGCTGCCATGCGCGCTGAATATCCGGATTTTCCTCCAGCCCCCTCACTGCAAGGATAAGTAAGTCATCAAAGTCGACCGCGTTGAGTTGCTTCAGTTCCGCCTGATAGGTCCGGTAGATTTCACTAATGACCGAGTCCTCATTGTCGCTGACCGGTCGCCCCATATTCTTAGCCTGGCTGATCAGCATGTTTGCCATCTTGGCGTCCATGCTCTCGTCTTTGCCGATTTTGCGCACGATGATGCGTTTGAGCAGCCCAATCTGGTCACTTTGTGTGTAGATTGAGAAAGACTTCTTGTAGCCAAGGCGTTCAATACAGCTTCGCAGGATGCGAACGCACAAACTGTGAAAGGTAGAAACCGTCACGTCCTCGGCCATGCCCTTTTCCACCATATCGCCGACGCGGTCACGCATCTCGTTAGCCGCCTTATTCGTGAATGTCACTGCGAGAATCTGCCCGCCCGGGATCTCGTTGTAGAGCATGTGGGCAATTCGCGTCGTCACAACACGAGTCTTGCCGGTCCCGGCTCCTGCAAGAATCAGGACGGGGCCATAGATTTGCTCAGCAGCAGCACGTTGAGGCGGGTTCAGGGCCAGCAGGCCCTCCTTGACGAACATGGTTGAGAAAGGAGACGGGTGCGAATTTGGAAGGCAGGTTGGACCGGGCACCCCTCATCGGGACACCCGATATCACTACCCGTCAGCCTCACTGATCAGGTGATCAGTCGCAAGCAAAACGGGTAGCGATAGATGATACCCTTGTTGGCCTCAAGTCCACCAAGAATCGCTAAAATCAGATTCCCGACGACGATAACGGGCCAGAGAAGCGGGGCCACGCACCCTCCGATAAAGGGAATTAACCCGGTCACCGAAGCGACCGCCAAAGCGATGATCACGGTAATCTGGAAATTTATCGCTTCCTTGCCCTGATCTTGGACAAAGGGGCTCTCGTCTTTCTTGATCAACCAGATCAAAAGCGGCCCGAGAATATAGGTAATTCCGCCGAGAAGGTGAACCAGCATTCCCATCGTTTTCTCGTCTGTAGCCGAAAGAGTTCCCCTCTCCAGAACGTTGGAAGATCTGGCAGCCGACTCGGGCGCTACTTCTACCGTGTCTCCCGACTCAGGAGCATCCGCGGACTCAGGCGCTCCGTCGTCGGCCGGCGTCTCGTCTTCGCCGGAAGAGATCTCCTCCGACTCCATGGGTGGTGGGGTTTCGTCTTCGGGCGAATCTTCTTTCTTAGGATTGGTTGGATCCTGCTCACTCATGGTGATTTTTTAATGAGTTTACACGGTGGGAATCAAGCAAATAGAGGGCAACTACCGAGCCCACGAAGGTGATATAACTCGGTTGAATCGCAGTCTAAATCTCGGAGCCAAGCCCCATCCCGTATTCAGTGACAAACTCACAGAACGGAAACCCTCCTCCGAGGCGACGAATCTCGGCCATCATGAACTCATCTTGAAACTCCAGGACCGGTTCACCGATCAAGGTTTCGCGAACTCCTTCAGCGAGATCGACATCATCAATGAGCCCACAGGTGGTCTCAAGACCTTCCGGATTAAAATAGTTTCTACCCAGCTCCCGAGTCCGAAACGCGACCAAAGCTAAGAGCGACTGATTTATCTTGATCCGGATCAACCCCGGATCACCCCAATACTCGTTTCCTTGGATCTCTGCCGAAGGATCTGAGAAGACAAACAGCATGGCGGAAAAACCGCACTCAACACGGCTCTCGTGTGGAGCACTCCGGAAACCATAGCGAAAGTTAAGAAATACGAAAAGATATTTCACGATCAAAATTTCAATCGCCCTGCAATACCCCTATGAAAACTGCGGATAAAGCTGCCATCAGGACGCCGGCCATCACCAATAGGATCCTCTCAATCCCTCAGTTGCATGTCCCTCTATTTCAGGAGCCAGTTACTCCAAATAAACCGTTGGATCCTCCACTCCCGCGATCTCAAACGCTTCCTTGCGTTCAACGCAAGTGCCACACTTTCCGCAATGTAATTCCCCACCCTTGTAACACGACCAGGTCTGACTGAAATCGATTCCCAACTCTGAACCTCTTGAGACAATATCCTCTTTTCGCTGATCAATGAAGGGGCGCAGCACCTGCACATCCGCGTAGGTCCCGGCGGTGATGGCTTCGGCCATCGGCTTCATGAAGTCCTCCCGGCAATCCGGGTAAATCGCGTGATCACCGGAATGCGCAGCAATCACCAGCCCGCCGGCTTCGATGCTTTCGGCAAAGCCGGCCGCGATCGCCATCATAATCCCGTTGCGAAACGGAACCACAGTCTGCTTCATGTTCTCGGCCTCGTAATGCCCCTCCGGAATATCACCTCCGCTTTTGAGGAGGTCACTTTCGAAGAGATCATCCATGAAACTCAACGGCACGATCTGGTGAGGCACTCCCAGTTGCTCACAGTGCCATGCTGCCAGCGGTAGTTCCTTATGGTTGTGCTTAGACCCGTAGTCGAAGCTCAGTCCTGCCACCACTTCATGCTCACTGGCAGCGTGATACAGTGCGGTCACGGAATCCATCCCACCGCTGACCAGCACAACGACTTTCATCAAATCTCGTCGTCAGGTCCCTGGTCTGGAAACGCCGCCGTCGCTGTCAGTTGGATACCGCCACGGGGAGAGAACTTCCCGCTCACAATCATCCGTCGCGGCGAGCAGGCACCAGACAAATCATCGAGGACACGATTCACGATATCCTCATTGAATGAGGGCGTGTTGCGGTAGGATGCGAGATAGTATTTCAGAGACTTGGTCTCAATGCATTTTTCGCCGGGGACATAGCGAATATTGAGATGCGCTGTGTCCGGCTGCCCCGTCACCGGGCAAACCGAACTGAATTCTGGATAGTCCAGCTCGATCCAGTAATTGCGTTCCAGATTGCGATTTGGAAACACCTCGAGAGTCGCCTCTTCCGGTGTTCCCGGGAGACGGTTCTCGCTGTTACCTAACATGGTTAAGTCCTTAACTTGAGAGGGTTCACTCATAACTCTAAAAATTCTTCGGCGTCCAGAACGTTCGCAGCCAAACAGGAACTTGGCTCTTCGAGACTTTACCACGCCACGAACCAACCCGCTCCAGCCAAGGAAATCAACTAATCTCTGATCCCGAAGTCTCGGGCTCCTATTGTGATCTCACCACGATTTCCACCCGCCGGTTCAGGGCCTGGGCATCCTTGTCGCCCTCGGTCGAAACAATAGGACGATCCTTGCCCAATCCAACCACCTGGATGTTGGCGTCGTTAATTCGTAACTTACCTACGAGCCAGTTTCGAACGGCCTGAGCGCGTTTGAGAGAAAGGTCCCGGTTATAGTCTTCTCCGCCGAAACTGTCAGTGTGACCCTCGATGATAAAGGTCGCGTTCGGATTCGTCTGCACCACGAAGGCCAGTTTCATCATGCTAAGGTGAGCAGACTCCATCAGCTCAAATTCGTTGTATTCAAAAAGAATATCCGTTGGCAGAGCGATCTTTTCTTCGCCGGGAGGCAATCCGCCAGTTCGCGACACAAGATCATCGAGGCTGGAGTAGCCCTCTATAAAAACATCGGCATCATTACCAAAAGCTTTGGCCGCAGCGCTCTGAAAAAATTCGTCGGTATCCACAGTCTCGGAGAGGTCATCAGTCGAGCTCAACTCAAGAATGGGTTGATTGTTAGACACAGTTGCCGTCGAATCGATCAGCTTGTTGCGCATCTCAGCGAGATCCTTCGTAAGAATTTCCGTAGCCGAAGTATCGATGCCAGCCGCCATATTTAGGACTTCGCCCGGCTTCTTTGGCACCTTCGGCGCCTCACTGGAAAACATCTTCGGCGTTTCAATCGGAGCGAGACGAATCGGCTCATCCTTCATCTTCTCCATCAGGTCGAACTCATCGAGCGATTTGTCGACCATGTCGAGGTGGCTTAGTTTTTCCGGCTCAATCGGCTTGTCTTCCGGGATGAACGGTTCATCGAGCAACTCATTGAGCTTGTCCTGGTCGATTGTGAGTTGTTCTTTCTTCATACGAAAGACAACCTGCTCCCTTTCGAAGGCTCTTTCTTTTCGCTGGATATGACCAAGCATCACATAGAGGACGATGTGCACGACCACAGAAATGAAGATGGCGAGCAGGACCCACCAACCGATGTTGCGGGTTTCTACCTTGAACACCGACTTACTGTTTGCGGCCGGGTGCCAGTCATAGCTTGAGGACATCAGCAGAAGGGAAGCGAAAATCACGCTCCTGAAATATCTTAATCCACTTTTGAGGTTTCAGCAAAGCCTGACTCCCGCTATAAACTTCGGTTCAATTCCCCGAGGTGAAAATACCCACAATTCAGACCCTGCTTGGCTTTGACACCGATCAGCACCGCATCGGGCGGTCGCTTTTTATCCGCGGGCTCGGGCTGATTTACCTTGTCGCCATTATCTCTTGGTGGACTCAGGCCATCATACTGGTGGGAGAAAGTGGGCTCATTCCCGCAGAAAAATTCCTCGAACTCGTCGATTCGCGTCTTTCCGAAACCGGCCAGAGCCCCTTCTTTGCTATTCCCAATATTTTCTGGTGGATCGGCGCTTCTAATCTCGCGCTCCACTTCGCCTGTGGACTTGGTGTGGCTCTTGCCGTTCCCGTGATCCTGGGACGCCTCACCGGACCGGCACTTGCCGGGCTTTGGATCATATACCTCTCACTGCTCAACACCGGTGGAGTGTTCATGAGTTTTCAGTGGGATATTCTCCTGCTCGAAGTTGGATTCATGGCCTGCTTTCTCGCCGACTGGAGATGGCATTCTCCCTTCCGGAATCCACGACCACTCAACCTCGTTAACCGCATTGCCCTCGTCTGGGCCTGGATTATCGTGGGCAAACTGATGTTCTTCTCGGGCTGGGTGAAGCTCGCCTGGGCCACCCCTGACTACCCCGAATGGTGGCCAGAGCACTCGGCGATGACCTACCACTACATGACCCAGCCCATCCCAACCTGGACAGCCTGGTGGGCCCATCAACTACCCGAAGGAATCCAGAAGGCCTCAATCTGGCCCATGTATTTTGTCGAACTGGTGCTCCCCTTCTTCATCATCCTGGGACGTTTGGGACGGCTTACAGCAGCGATCGGATTCGCCGGGCTCATGCTGCTAATTCTCGCCACAGGCAACTACACCTACTTCAACTGGCTCACCATCGTGCTCTGCCTGCCCCTTGTTCACGATCGCTGCTGGCCCAATCGGCACCGCCAATGGCTCAAGCTTGGGAAACCGGAGAAAAAGGATCGACCTTCGCGCCGCCGAATCATCATCCAGCTCTCCTGCACCGCGCCGGTTTTCCTGCTTATGTTGCTGCTCAATCTCCAGATCATCATCGGCGATCTGCACCGGGCACCTCTGCCGATCCTGAAAAAAGATCTCACTCCTGCCTGGCTTGACCAGCTTCGTGCCTCAACCTCTCCTTTCCACCTCGCCTCCGGATATGGGTTGTTTCGCACCATGACCACCGATCGTCCCGAGATCATTTTCGAGGGAAGCCGCAACGGGTTCAACTGGCAGGCCTACGACTTCGGGTGGAAGGTCGACGAACTCAACGCCCGCCCCAAGTTTGTCGCCCCTCATCAGCCTCGCATCACCTGGCAATTTTGGTTCGCAGCCCTCGAGCGCCAGTTCTCTCCCCAGAGCCGAAACGCAGGCTGGTTAAAAGCGCTTGTCCTCAAGTTGCTCAACGGCGATGACAGTATTGCACCGTTGATACGGCACAACCCCTTCCCGGATCAGCCCCCGAAATACATCCGGGCCCGACTCTTTCTCTATGAATTCACCACAATCGCGGAACGAAAACAAACTGGCGACTGGTGGAAACGGCAGGCATCGGGTATGTATATTGCACCAGTCAGCCTCCCTCCCTCTTGATGAATTCTCACGCTACTGCCCGAATGAATCTTCAGCGCAACCGGCGCCCGATGGTTCATGTCCCAGTCGAACCGGCAGTCAGGATGGCAGAGGCACCGCTCCCCCGGCTCACGAAGCTGAAAATCGATTTCACAATCAAGACGCTGCTCCCGTATTTTTCGCGCTGGGTCGAGAAACAGGAAGAGATCATCCTCCGCGACGGACGCCCTCTCAGCGAGTGGGAAACCATGTGGGCTACCGAGGTTGGGGTAAAACGTCCTGACATGGTGCGAATCCTTCCCGTCCCTCATGTTCCCATGCCTGGCTCCTGGTTCTCTGAGATCCTCGGTAATCTCTTCGGAGTGCTTTCGGAGGGCCCCAATGGTATGGCTGTGAGCTATGGTATTTACCTTGAGGCCGCCCGGGCCACCAATCCTTCCCTTCTCGTCCACGAACTTACCCACGTGGCCCAGTTCGAACACCTGGGCGGCATCGAACCCTATCTTCGTGAGTATCTCACCCAGTGCATTCGCGATGGCTACTGGGAAGCTGAACTGGAACATGAGGCCCGCAATGCAGCGGCTCCCTTTACCCGCCCTCCCGGCGGATAACCTTCCTTCTCCGAATAAGATATCGCTCCCATCTTCTTCGGCGACACTCTCTTTACCGGTGTTTTCTTCGCCGCTTTTTTAACCGTCAGCTGTTCCGCGCCGGGCTTCTAAAAATTCCCGCATTGAAGCCGTCATAAAAAAGACAGCTCATACCTGTTTAGCGACTTTTGGCGAGTCACGCGTTTGTAGCCTCCGGGATGACTTCGCCACTTGTAATGCTTCAAGGAATCGGCCAGTATAACAGTGCATGGAATCGCACGAAGTACTCAAGGAGGCATTCGATAGCCCTAACACCAGCCCAAAAGAGATTGCCTCTGAGCTGGGAGTTTCGCTCTCCCTCGTTTACAAGTGGGCTCAGCCAAATACCGATACCGGATCCGGCAGCCGCAACCCTCTCGACCGGATTGCGGCACTGATGGCTTTGACTCGTGATCCCGGTATCTGTGAGTGGCTCTGCCAGCAATCCGGCGGTTATTACGTGCGCAACCCCAAAAGCGCGTGCGAGGAAGGTTACGAAGTCGTTCCAGCGACCCATACGATCGTGCAGCAGTTTGCTGGCTTGCTGGATGTTGTGTCTCGGGCAGCCAAAGACAACACTATCACGCCCGATGAGTCTGCCGAGATCCGTGTTGTCTGGGATCGTCTCAAGGCCTATTGCGAAGGTTTTGTTCGCTGCTGTGAAGAGGGCGATTTCGAACAAATCCAGAAAGACTTGAGCGAGTCATAGCGTAGCCTCATCCATATGGCATCGCCGACGAATCCGGATACCTCTCAGCTCCGCTGCTGGGCCGAAATCGACCTAAGTAACCTTCGCCACAACGCGGACTTTCTGAGAAAGGAAGTAGGTGACCGCTGTGGCATTATGGCTATCGTCAAAGCTGATGCTTATGGCCATGGTCTGGAGCATGTGGTTTCCTGTCTGATGGGACACGTCGACTGGTTCGGTGTCGCCAACTACCAGGAGGCGAAACGCGCACTCAAGGCTGCCGGGAGCCAGTCTCCCTCGATATTGATCCTCAGCCCGCCGACCCCGGCCGAGATCAATCCTATTATCGAATCGGGACTCTCCGCTTCGGTTTCGTCTATTGAAGAAGTAACCGCCTTCGGCGAAGCCGCTGCGCGACTCGGCACCCAGGCCCGTCTCCACGCCGTCGCCGATACCGGGATGGGGCGTATGGGCTCTCTGCCCGACCACTTTGGGGAACTGGTTGCCACAATTAAAGATCATCCCAACTGCGAACTCGAAGGACTCGAGACTCATTTCCCGTCTGCCGACGACGATCCCGATTTTACCCGAGCACAAATCGCTTCATTCTCCAGTATCATCCAGGCTCTTGCCCCGGAAAATGCCTGCCATTTACACATCGCCAACAGTGCTGGACTGCTTGGTTTTCAGCGAAACCTGAGTTTCGCTACTCTGGCTAGACCGGGCATCGCTCTCTACGGGATTTCTCCCCTGGAGGACCACGCGCCGCTGCGCCCGGTCATGAGCTTGAAAACGCGCATCACGCTGGTCCGCAATATCCCCACAGGCACCAGCATTAGCTACGGTCGCACCTTCATTTCAGACAAACCGATGACGGTCGCGACTCTCGGAGTCGGCTACGGGGACGGCTACACCCGCTACCTGACCGGCGAAGAAACTCATGTCCTCATTGCCGGAACACGATGTCCGTTGCTGGGACGCGTGACGATGGATCAGATTGTGGTCGACATTTCCCATCTCGACGAACCGGTTGCCTGTGGCGATGTCGCCACCCTCATCGGTGAGCAGGGTGACGAAAGCATCACGGCCAAGGAACTGGCCACCCGGGCCGGAACCATTCCCTGGGAGATCCTCACCGGTATCACCAGCCGGGTCGAGCGGGTTTACGTCGCATCATCCGCCACCGAAGCCTGATGCACCTCGAATCGGTGAGCGTGATCAAACCGCTCGTCGAGCCAGTCCAGGTGGGTCGTCGTGATCAATTTCTGTGAGCCTTCCGGCCATGCCGCCATCAAGGCATTACGACGATCGGGATCGAGTTCGCCGAAGACATCGTCGATCAACATCACGGGAGCATCGTCCCGCGATTCGAGGAATAGATGGGTCTGCCCCAACTTCAATGCCAGCGCCACCGTGCGCTGTTGGCCTTCACTCGCAAATTTCGCCACCGGCATTCCGTTGAGTTCGAGAATGAGATCATCCCGGTGCGGACCGGCCACGGTCTGGCGTCGGCGGAACTCTTCTTCCCGCCGGGAAAGCAGTTCGGCAGCGAGATCATCTGATTCACCGGACGCAGATTGATAAGTTAATTTCAGCTCCTCGCCCCCCCCTCCAATTTCACTCTGGGCACGGGATGCCTGGGGCTGTAACGCATCAATCAATTCACGACGGCACTGCGTCACGACGTATCCCTGCTCAGAAAGCACCTGGGTGTAGGCATCGATCTCCGACCACTTGGGCGAGGCATCACGCTTGAGAAGATAATTCCGCGAGCGAACCGCTTTCTCATAGGCTTTCTGCGCGGGGCGGTAGGCAGGAAAGAGCTGTGCCGCCATGAAATCGAGATAGCGACGCCGACCGTCTCCCCCTCCCCGGACCAGGGCCAGATCATCATTAGCCATCCAGACGACAAGTGTGCTGTGACGAAGGTAATCGCTGCTACGCTTCTGATTTTCTCCATCAACAAGGAGTCGGCGTCCGGAAGCTTTGTACTGCACCCGAAGCTCAACTGGATCGCCTCCATCAAGCTGCCCGCCGACGGCAAAAGCCTGTTCGGAAAAGCGGACACAATCCGCGATGGTCGAAGTCCGTGGACTCTGCAGTCGCAATAAGGTGCAGGCACCTTCAAGAATGGAAGTTTTGCCCTGGGCGTTGTTGCCGTGAAAAATACTGATCCCTGCCGGCAACTTAATCCGCAGAGACTCGAAGCAGCGGAAGTGGTTGAGATTAAGGGAACGCAAATGCATGAACGAGAAAGCAATCAACAGGCGTTCTCCGTCGAATCAACCCCCACGCTCCGGATTTGTCGAGACGTCACTGGCGCCGATTATAATCTGTCTACCCCTTTGTAATGGTCCTATCGCACCATCCATAGTGTCATTTGCATGCGACAAGTTCTTCGCTAAACCGACAAATGCTGACCGAGCATGAATCTGACGGCGCGAAAGAAACGGCGACGTGTAGAAAATTTTCTTAGTTAGTTCTCTCTCCTCCGGAAAGAGCACAGGGAAAGAGGGCGGAGTTTATTTCGCCCTCTTTTTCGTAATGTCTTTCCGTTTTCTGCGGCAGACCAAATGCTTCGTTCACTGCGAAGATCTTTCAGGGGACGCGTTCTCTTTAGAAAAAGAAAAGAATAAAGAAAAGGAAGGTCAGCCTTCGGCTGAGAAATACCGGGGACAGGACTCGAACCTGCACACCGTAAGGCACTTGATCCTAAGTCAAGCGTGTCTACCAATTTCACCACCCCGGCATATTGAGTGGGCGGTTATTCTGACACGAAGCCGCAAATTCACAAGTCGCGGAATCTGCTTTTGCATCCCTGCCCATTTTCCCCTACTGCTGAGTCTTCATGTCCGAACCCATCGAACTCAGCCGAAAATTCCTTTCCGACATTGGAGGATGGAAAGAAATGAAGCAGGCCCGCTCGCTTCATTCGGCCGGCAAGGTCACCAACGCCTCGTTTCGCAATGGTGTCCTCGAAGGCATCGTCAAAGACGGAAAAACGTTGAAGGTGCGAATGGAGATACGGTCGCGCACCGACGTCGAAAATCACTGCCACTGCTTTCGCGCCCGGCGTGACGGCATCATCTGCGCGCATGGGCTCGCCGTTGGGCTGGAGATGCTGGAACCGACCACCGCAGCGGTTTCTTCCGACGGATACCCGAGGGAAGCCGAACCGGCAAAACCGGCCCGGCCTGTCCTCAGCTCTGACTGGCCAAAATTCGCTGAAACAAGCAACGAAGGAGCCATCCCTGCGACTCTGCACCTTGTCATTGCCCCCAACCTGGCTCCCGCCTGGGACAAAAACCGCATCACCGTCGGCGTTGAAGTATCACTCGATGAGGATCGCAAACTGCTCAATACGGTCGCCGCTGACACCGTCCTCTTTCTCGACGCCGGAGACGCAGCCCTCTACCGCGCGCTTCAGCGCATATCCCCGGAGACTGTTCCGGGCATGGCGGTCCTTTCATCAGACGACTTTTCGAGACTGCTATCATCGATCCCCGGACACAGTGGCGTCACTCTCGGCAAGAACCGCGCCTTCCGAATTTCGCACCTCCCCTGGCGACCAGCCCTTGAGCATGTCTCAGGACTGCGATTTCGACCCAACTGGCCGGGCAATGTTATCCCCCTCGTGACCGGCACCGGAGCCTGGGTCCTCAGCGAATCGGACCTGATCCAACCCGTCGCCCCCGGTCTTCCCTCGCGACTCCGGAGCGCCCTCATTGCCGGTATCACCCTGGATCCGGAGTCGTTCGTCGACGACTTTGCTGCCCTGCAACAGAACTTCGATCTCAGTGACGTTGAGGTTCAGCGCCCCAAGCTTTCGGTGCAACTCAGTGTCGAAGGTTCACTGAACCACCTCGATGCCGATCTTTCCTTCATCTACGAGGACACAGCCCTTCCGGCGTCGGAGGCCCGGCCTGCCGTTCGCGAATCCGAAGGGACACTGATCCTTGCCAACACCCGGGCAGAAAACGCTGCCATCGAAGAACTGGAATCCGCCGGCTTCGTTCGCCGCGGAAACGAAGGCCGCTTTGTTCTCAAAGACAAAAACGTGATCCTCCAGTTCCTCGCCCACGGCTATCCCGCGTTTCAAGCCCGATGGCAAACCACAACCGGCGAGCGCTTTGAGCATGCGCTCACACAAATCGAACCAATCGAAAGCTCCCTCGACTTCCGCAGCGGCGGCGAAGACTGGTTCGCGATGGATGTCGGTTTCGGCACAGCCTCCGGCGACACCATTCCGCGCCAGGAAATCGAACGACTGCTCCAGATGGGGCAGAACGGGAAGAAGCTGGCCAACGGCAAAACGGCTGTCCTCAATACCAAACTCGCCGAAAGCTTCGGCGATATTCTGACCGACTGCGATCCGCAACAACTCCAGGCCGGCACCTATCGTATCGATCAATTGCAGGCCGGTTACCTCAAGGAAACTGCGAGCGACTGGAGCCTCAAAACCAGCGGAGCCGTTCCGTGGCAGACCACCGAAGAGGCGATTGAGTTTTATGACCTCTCCGATTTCCTCAATGGCACTCTACGCCCTTATCAGCGCGAAGGGGTCGAATGGATGCAGGAACTCGCCTCACGTGGGATGGGCGGTATCCTTGCTGATGACATGGGCCTCGGCAAAACCCTGCAAACCCTGTCATTCATTTATTCCGTGGGAGGATCCGCCCTCGTCATATGCCCTTCTTCGCTGGTCTACAACTGGGTCGCGGAAGCAGCGAAGTTCGTTCCCGAGCTGAAAACAGTCGCCATTGAAGGCCCCAACCGGGAACAGACCCTAACCGAACACGGGGACGCGGATATCCTTGTCACCAGCTACGCGTTGCTGCGACGGGATGAGGCCTGGTATCGTGAACGTGAATTCGATATTGTCATCCTCGACGAAGCCCAGCACATCAAGAATCCGGAGGCTCAAGTCAGCAAGGCAGCCCATCGCCTCAACGGGACGCACCGCTTCGCCCTGACCGGCACTCCCGTTGAAAATTCGGTTCGTGATCTCTGGTCCATCGCCCAGTTTGCCCTGCCCGGTTATCTCGGTAATCGCAACGACTTCGCGGAACGCTTCGAGAAGCCTCTCTCAGCAGCTCAGCCACCATCAGGCGTGAAGGAAAGACTCCACCGCCGCCTGCGACCTGTTATCCTGCGTCGACTCAAAACCGAAGTCGCCAGGGACCTGCCCGACAAAATCGAGCAGGTGGTCTACTGCGATCTCAAATCGAGCCAGCAGGAGGTCTACGAAAAGCTGCTGCGCGAAAGCAAACAGTCCATCCTCGACGCCGAAGGCGGACGCCAGCGAATGCTTGCTCTCACCGCCCTCCTGCGACTTCGCCAGACCTGCTGTGACCTGCGTCTCCTTGGTCTGCCGGACATCACCGACGATGACGCGTCGATCAAAGCTGACGTTCTTTACGAACTGCTTGATGAAGCCGTCGAAGGCGGGCACCGCGTCCTTGTCTTCAGCCAATTTGTTGAAATGCTGCAGCTGTTAGTTCCCCAACTCGCAGCAAAGCAGGTCGAATTCTGTTACCTGGACGGCCAGACCAAGAACCGAGGTGAAGTGGTTAACCGCTTCCAGGAAAACGAGATCCCCGTTTTCCTAATCAGCCTCAAAGCAGGCGGTGTCGGCCTCAACCTTACCGGGGCCGATACTGTGATTCATGTTGATCCCTGGTGGAACCCGGCTATCGAGGCACAGGCCACGGACCGGGCGCATCGGATCGGTCAGGAGAATGTCGTGACGAGTTACAAGCTAATCACCCGCAACACAGTGGAGGAAAAGATTCTCTCCCTGCAGAACAAAAAGCGGGAAATAATGGAGTCACTTCTCGCCGGTTCCGGTGAAGCCGGGGACGCCCATCTCAGTGAAGCCGAGCTGATGAGCCTGTTTGAGTAAAGACCCGCCTCAAACTTCCGCATCGCCGCCGGTCTCCTTGAAAAAGAACTCGCAGTTACTTCAGGCACCGAGGAGAGACAGTAGTGCCGCCGCAAAAGGGGGCGACAAGATAAACCAATCTCACTCTGCTCGGGAACGCTTTTCAGTGCCGGATCCCTCGGAACTGTTCGGCTTTTCCAAGGTTTCCACCTCCTTGAGATACTTGAACAAATCGCTCTCGGTCGAGAGAACCACAGTGCTGTCACCACCCAGCATCTCACCATACAATTCCATCGTGCGAACGAATTGATAAAACTCAACCGACTCTGGCGACTGGTTGTAGGCGGCCGCATAGATCTCGGTCGCTTTCGCATCTGCTTCCCCCTTTAGAGTCTGAACTTTCTTGTAGGCTTCCGATTCGATCTCACGAAGGTCGCGCTCCATGTTGCCCAAAATCTTCGCCGCTTCTCCATTACCTTCCGAACGAAACCTTTCAGCAATCTGCTTTCGCTCGGATATCATGCGTTCATGGATCCGCTCCTGAACCACCGTGTTGTAGTTAATCCGCTTGAATCGAAAGTCGTAGAGCTTGATCCCATATTCTTCCAGGACCGGCTCGGATGCTTTGAAGACGTCACTCTCAAGAGCCTCACGACCTCGTCGAATAGGAATCAAGGCTCCCACCGATCCTGCCTCATCCACCTCTGCCATTTCCTCTTCAACGGTAGGCTGCCTGTCCTTGGTGGAACGCACCACCTCGGCCAGCTCATGAGAGGCAATGGCATCCAAGGTCGCAGAACCGAGAATATCCTTGAGACGGGACTGGGCCCTTCGCTCATTCTGGACGGATAGGAAATACAGCAAGGGATCCTCAATCGCCCAACGCGCATAGGTATCTACGATGATGTAAGTCTTGTCCCTCGTCGTCATTTCAATCGCCTCACCATCCCAGGCGAGAATTCGCTTCTCGAAGACGTTTACTTTCTGAATGAAGGGAACCTTGAACTTCAGTCCCGGCGTCATGATCGGATCGCCAACTGGTTTACCAAACTGGGTAATCACCACCTGCTCGGTCTCGTGGACGGTGTAGATCGCCCCCGTAGCAACCAGCAAGCCCACCAGCGCCGCTAGAGACACAAAAATTCGAATAGCAATTTTTTTCATATGATATCGCTGTTGGTCTTATTTAGCGGCAGGTGAATTGAGTGGGAGAAATGGCAGAACCTGATTAGCTGACTCATCTACGATAACTTTTTTTCCAAGGTTAGGCATCACGTCCTGCATAGTTTCAAGATAGATGCGGCGACGAGTCACTTCCGGCGCTTTCAAGTACTCCGAGAACAGGGCATTAAATTTGGCAGCATCACCTTCGGCTTCATTGATCCGCTGCATCGCGTAACCTTCCGCCTCACTGATCGTCTTTTCAGCTTCTCCTCCTGCTTTCGGAATCTCTCGATTCTGCTCTCCGAGGGCAATATTTATGGAATTCTCCCGCTCCTGCTGCGCCTGGTTCACCTCATTAAACGAAGCCTGCACCGGCTTTGGTGGGTTGACGGTGATCAATTGCACCTGGTCAATGCTGATACCCATATCATACAGTTCGACCAGTTCCTTAAGTTTACTTTTGCATTCCTCAGCAATCTCAGCGCGGCCGACCGTGATCACTTCATCAACCGTGCGATCTCCTACCACGGCCCTCATGACAGATTCACTGGCATCGCGAAGTGTTTCATCGGCGTCACGAACATTAAAAAGATACTTCTCCGGCTCGCTCAGTTTGAACTGAATCACCCATTCAACCAGTGCTGAGTTAAGGTCCCCGGTCACCATATCTTTTTCGAGTTGCATCTCCCAATCAGAAGACATCTGGCTCTGATAGGTAGCGCCCTTCGTCCCGAAACCAAATTCCTGTTTCATCACCCGGGTCACCGGGACCGGATAAACCCGATCAATTCCAAACGGCAGTTTCAGGTGCAATCCCGAGTTAACTGTCTTGACTATCTTCCCGAAGCGCAAGACCACACCTTCCTCTTCCGTTCCAATCGAATAGATGGAAGTGAATGCTGCGATCGCCAACACGATCACAAGGATGATGATCACCCCCCCTTTTCCTCCAGAGGAGGGTGGTTTGATATCTATAATGTCATTTCCAACCTTGATCTGCATGAAACGAACTCTACCGACAGGACGGGCCGGGGCCAGCAACAAATTACAAACCTTTTGAAAACTACCCCACTTCCGATGGCTACCTACTGCGAAACATCACCCTGAATAGCTGCCATCACTCGAACACAATCAGCAGCGGCTTTGACATTGTGCACGCGAAAAACATCCGCGTGCGCCGCCATTCCCCGAACTAGACAGGCGATGGTGCCAGCGTCACGCTCGGCAGGCGCCTTGATACCAAGCACATCTCCAATGATCGTCTTGCGTGAAATTGGGAGTAGAATGGGAAGGTCATAGCAGCTCAATCGTTCAAGCTCATTGAAGATCGTCAGGTTGTCCGCCTTCTGCTTGGCAAAGTCGATACCCGGATCAATGATGATCTGATCATCGCTCAAACCTGCCCGGCGAGCTCGAGAAATCCGATCATCGAAAAACTGCTCCAACTCACCCCAGACATCCGTGTAATGCTGATCAAAGTGAGGTTCCTTCGGAAGCCCAACGGTGTGCATGATCAACAACGCCACTTTGTATTCAAAACAGAGGCGGGCATTGCTGTCTTCCACCATACCGCCGATATCATTAATAATGTCCACCTTCCCCGTCTTCAGGACCTCGGCCACTACCCCGGGCCGCCAGGTGTTTACCGAAAGTTTGGGAGGCCAGATCTGGGCACCGTCGCGCGGCTGCAGTTCTTCGATTGCGAGGGAGAAGGAATCAATGAAAGGAAGGAGACGATCCACTTCCTCACCGATACTGATAGCATCACGGTTGGTCCGGGCACTTTCCGCGCCGATATCGATGATATCAGCGCCATCGAGAACCTGGCAGATTGCCTGATGCAAGGCTTCTTTTACGTCGAGCGTGCCGTCCCCTGAGAACGAGTCATCGTTCAGGTTCACGATCCCCATGACACGTGGGAATGCTCTCAGTAGCCGATTCATTTCCCTTTTACCTTCCACGAGGCGAGCTCCCCCCCGGCGAATCGAATCTTCGATTCTGCCACTCTTTGCGACAGGGATTGGCCCGCACTTCTTGACGTCAAGTGGACGAAAAACGCCCCCACGAAGCAACGCAAAAGTAGGAAATGAATTTCCCTGAAAAGCTTGACTCCGATGACTCCGGAGCCGTAGCCCTCAGCTAATCCGGACGCTGCGCTTCTTGTTCAGCTTGAGCACTTTTCCTGACCCAAGCACAGGCTCACCCTTGGGATCCATCAGCTTCTCACCGTCCAATTGGATGCTACCCTGTTGGATGAGACGCCTGACATCGCCGCCAGACTTCGGCTCCTCGAGGGAGGTAAAAGCCGCTTGAACAATCCCCAGCAGATCCTTGCGATCAGCCGGAGGTTCGAAGGACGGAAGCTCGACTTCTTCTAGGTTGCCACGGTTGTTCCAGTTGGCGAGAGCCTGTTCAGCAGCTTGCGTCGAGTGATAACGGGTCACGATCTTGCCCGCGAGTGCCTTCTTGGCTTCGAGAGGATGCGCGTCAGCAGGAATCTCCTCCCCGATTAGAAGAATTGAATAGCGGCCCATCAGGTCATCCGAGATACTCATGATCTTGCCAAACATCTCGCCAGCTGGCTCTGTGATGCCGACGTAGTTATCCAGGCTCTTGCTCATTTTCTGAACACCATCGAGACCTTCCAGAATCGGCAGACACATTACAACCTGGGGTTCCATGCCTTCGTTCTTCTGCATATCACGACCCACGAGGATGTTGAAAAGCTGGTCTGTTCCGCCGAGTTCGACATCAGCCTTCACCTCGACAGAGTCCCAGCCCTGAACAATTGGGTATTGGATCTCATGCAGTCGCACTTCCTGGTCATTGGCAATTCGATTCTTAAAATCCTCACGCTGGAGCATCTGCTGCATGGTCACCCGCGCATTCAGCTGAATCACATCCGAGAAGCTCATCTTGTTAAACCACTCACCGTTGAAAACGATTTCAGTCTTATCTTTGTCGAGAATGCGGAATGCCTGCTCCTGATAAGTTTTGGCGTTCGCAAGAATGTCATCACGAGAAAGCGGTGGTCGGGTCTTCGAGCGGCCGGTCGGGTCACCGATCTGCGCGGTAAAGTCTCCAATGATCAGCACAGCCTGGTGACCCAGCTCCTGGAACTGCCGCAGTTTTTCCAGCACAACACTGTGCCCGAGATGAAGGTCCGGGGACGTCGGGTCCACTCCCAGCTTGGCACGCAGCGGCTCACCGCGTTCCAGCTTCTTCAGTAATTCCTTTTCACTGAGAATATTGGTCACCCCACGGGTGAGGATTTCGAGTTGTTCGGCAGGTGATTTCATGGGCCTGGATGGGCTTGCGAGTGGATACTCCGATCAGAAGATCGGCAAGAAACATGGAGCTGACCCGATGTTCAAGCCACTTCTTAGGCCTCCAAAATCTCTTTAACCGGCCCGGTTCGGAACTTTTCACGGTAAACGGCGGGCTCAATATCAAAGACCAACTCAAACTCTTCTCGGAAATCAGCGATCGCAGGGTAGCCAAGCTCCTTTGAGATATTTCTCGGCTCCTCATCGGACATGATGAGCCGGCAGGCGGCATGAAAAACACGTCGGCGCCGGGCATACTCCTCCAGATTCATGCCGATGGTTTCGTAGAAGGCGTCATCAATAGCCCGCCTTTCAAAGCCGCCACGCGCCATCTTGGCCGCTTCAAATGGAGCCGCCCGGCGAATCGTCGTTTCGATCCGATCGAGTGCATATTTCACCTCGGGGCGAATCTCGATCTTCGAAATACCCCGCCAGAACCTTTGGTGCTCATCGGCTAGAAGCATCATCAACTTGAGGACAGAGACACGGGTGATCGGTTCGAGAGCCCTTTTATTGCGAAGCAACTCCCATAGAAAATCGAGCTCAGCACGGACGCGGGTATTCCCTTCCCCCTTGGTGGAGAACACCTGGAAGTGTTCTTCGCGCGAGTAACGAAACCACGACTGATCAAAAAAGAGAGAAAACAAATTCGGCGAATTCACGATGATTTCGTATTCCTGAGAGAGCCACTCGGGCAGGTAACGAAGTCGTGTCAGCACCACTTTTTCAGGCTGCCTGATCGTGTGGCGGACGCCAGGGTTTACCATCATCACACTGCCCTCACGAACCGCCTGGGCTCCCACTTCGGTTTCGTGAAGCAGGTTACCCTCCTGAATAAAAAAGATCTCAGGGAAATTTGTCGCTGGAAATTCGTAATCGTCGACCAGATAGAAATGCGTCAACCGCACCGGCCAGCGGCCGGAATTCTCGATTCGGTTCTCGGCAATACCGGATCTCTTAAAAAACATTCCCATGGCGGCAACAACAGGCCCCTCATAATCACTCAAACTTCTTAGGGTAGTAGACCTGCTCGAGACTCAAGCCATCAGGGGGGGCGCAAAATGGTGCTTTTTTATCCAGCTCGCAACCTTGCAAGAGTAGCGTCATCTCCTCATTCGAAATCTTGCCTTCTAGATTGTAAACGGCTGTCCCCACAAGAAACCTGACCATCTTATAAAGAAATCCATTCCCCCGAAACCGGAGACGCAGACGTCCAGGGGTGCCATCCACATCGGAATCGATCTCTGCAAGGGTGATATTTCGGACGGTGTCGCGCTCTTCATCCTTTCCATCATTACGATTGGCAGAAAAAGCTCGGAAGTCGTGGCTGCCCACATACAGGCCGAGAACTTCAGCGAGGGCATCGGTATCTTCCAGTCCGCGACGGTGCCACGCCAGACCATGCAACAACGGTGATAGAACTTCATCCGTTGCAATGTCATATCGGTAGAGTTTTCCCTCCGCCGCGAACCGGGCGTGAAACTCGTTCGACACTCCAAGGCAACGAATCACCCGAATCGTAGGGGGCAACTTTGAGTTCAGCGCTCGCTGCCATTCGCCACCGTTCATCCGCCACCCGGCCGGCACATCAAAGTGGGCAACTTGACCCGAAGCACCAACCCCAGCATCCGTCCTCCCCGAACCTTGCACGGTCGCGATCTCCGGACACACTGCCCTGAGTTCAGCCAGCAACCTATCCTGAATTGTATTCCCCCCCACCTGGCTTTGCCAGCCTGCGAAAGGGCGTCCATCATAGGCGAGGTCCAGCCTGAAACGACGCAACTGTGATTCTTGTGAAGCCATCAAGAAATACCCTAGCCCAATTTCAGACCTGCGCCGTTGCCAAATTCCATCCATTATCGTCTATTCAGGGGGACTTTGGAAAAACCTATTTACTTCGATTTTAAGCAACATTTCCGGGACTGGCATCGCTACGTCCTGCCGATTGCTATTTTGGTGGCTGCGCTTCTTCTCATCATGGGCATCTTCATTAAGACCCGGAGCAATACCTCCAAGCTCGTCGACCTGGGCGCCAACCCGGCCCGGATCGGACTACTCCAACCGGGCCCGGAAGCTATTTTTGATCCGGCTTTTGCCACATTCTCTCCCATTGAAATGGTGAAGACACCTACTGCCGCAACTTTCGATTTCCCTGTGGGCAGCCGCCTTGCCGCACTAAGCTACAATGCGCAATCCTTCATGGAGAACAATCACCTCGGCGACGACCTCAATGGCATCGGAGGTAGGAATTCGGATCTGGGAGATCCGGTTTACGCTGTCTCAGACGGGCTTGTGATCTATGCCGGCTGGGCTTCCGACGGTTGGGGAAACGTCGTCATATTGCTTCATGAGCGCCCCAACGGGAAACTCATTCAGACGCTCTACAGTCACCTCGACAGCATTCATGTGCCAGTGGATTTCAGCGTTCGGCGCGGGGAGCAGCTCGGAACGATGGGCAACGCCAATGGCCGCTACCTTGCGCACCTCCATTTTGAAATCCGAGGCTACCCTTCCCTTGAGGTTGGCAGCGGTTACTATCTCACCGAATTGGGACGGTTTCCGGCAGAAGTCTCCATTGAAGAATGGCGCAACCGGGCCAACGACCACCTCTCTTCAGCGCCGGTCGGCGAGCCGCTGCCGGCCAAATCTCTTCAGGTAGAACAGGAAACCTCGACCCCCTGACCCGCTGTGGACCTCTCTATTTTCTACGTGGCGGCCATCCTTTTTGCAGCTGCCTACCTCCAGTCTGCAACCGGCTTCGGTCTCGCTCTGGTCTGCATGGCGCTGGTGCCTATCATTCTTCCTGTGACCGAAGCCATCGCCTATGTGTCACTCGCCAGCCTCGTGGTAAACTCCTTCATTATTTTCGCCAACCGGGCCGGCCTTTCCTTTCGCCGGGCCCTCCCACTTTGCGTTGGCATCGCCCTTGGAATCCCCATCGGTTACTTCGTACTCCGCACTCTCGACGGTCAACTGGTAATCCAGTTGCTCGGAGCCACGCTCATGGTAATCGCAGCGGCCGAGTTCTTGCAGGGCCGCATGGCCAAACTCCACATCCCTGAAAAAGCTGGAGGCCTTATGGGAATGCTCGGCGGTATCCTCGCCGGTGCCTTTAATGTCGGCGGGCCACCCATCGTGGTTTACACCTACTCCCGTGACTGGACCAAGGTCGAAGTCGTTGCCATCTTGCAAACCGCTTTCCTCGCTGGAGGCCTCACGCGAAACCTGTTAATGCTAGGCACCGGGGAAGTCACCGCTGACCTTCTCATTCTCGTAGCCTGGACAGTGCCCACGGCTATCTTCGCGGTCTGGCTCGGTAAGCTAACCCTGGACCGACTACCCCAAATGCTGCTGAAGCGTTTTGTCTTTGCACTAATTTTCCTCATCGGACTCAGCTACCTTTTCTCGAGTTAGTCTTCGTCAACGGGCCAGGCGAAACCCGTCCAGCCCCTGACTTTGCCTTTTCGATTGATCGCCTGATCACGATCAGACTCTTCGATTGCCCCCCGATCGAGGAGAACCTGCACCCCTTTGATCTGCTTTTGCATCACGCGCCCCAGCAATCTATCCAGCAAGTCCCACTGACGCTGATCGCAGGCATTTTTCAGGTAAGCGCGGCTCACAGCAAACTTCATCATCTCTTTTGCTGTGAAGGTTTCCTGAAACAGTAACCAATAGCGACCGCAATCGAATCACTTTTCTTTTAATGACACTTCTTTTCCCCGACTCCGTTGCCAGCCCCAGTCAATCACTGTGGGTCGCTTGGCCCGTTCTGTCGAAAGCAGCCTGGCCTTGGGTATAATTCCGACCCGCCCAAGATCGAGACGATCCGAGTCCCAGCACGCGCCCACAGTCGGATCATCACTCACCCGTCCCTTCTCGTGAAACTCGCAGGCAAAAGTGAGCAGCTCCAATTGATCCTCTTCGAGGGCCAACCAGTCCTCCGCGAGCGCACGTGCAAAAGCCGTCGCCCGCTCCCCGTGCTGAGGATCCCATCCATCCGACTGCCTGCAGCTGTCGTGGAGATAGGCAAAGAGTTGCACTACCAGCAAATCACCGCCGCTGTGCTGCGCAAGATAGACGCCGTTTTCATGGACCCGGTCCCAGTGCTTGAGCCCGTGGATCCCGTCGATGTTCATCGAGAAACAATCGACCGCCACCTTGCGAGCTTTCTGGACGAGTCTTTTGTTCATCAATTTAACTCAATCCAAAAAACATTCCCGCCACACTCGCGGTCAGCAAACTGGCAATCGTTCCGCCAATCATGGCTTTAAAGCCCAGCGCCGCAAGGTCACTACGTCGTTCCGGGGCAAGTGCCCCGATACCACCGATTTGAATACCAATCGATGAAAAATTTGCAAAGCCGCACAGCGCAAAGGTGGCGAGAAAAACAGACTTCGGATTCAGGGTGCCTGCCGTCTGGATTTCGCCAAGTTGGAGGTAGGCAACAAACTCATTCGCCACCATCTTCGTTCCCAGCAACTGCCCGAGGTGCAAAACATCCGACCAGTCAGCCCCAATCGCCGCAGCCAGCGGAGCGAAGATAAATCCGAGCAGAGCCTCGAGCGAAAGCCCTTCGAAGGCTCCCCGGCTCAGAGTCACGACGAGCGCATCAATGACGCCTTCCCTCTCATCCGTGGCACCTAGAGAGCCAAACCAGCTGAAGGCCGCGTTGAACAGGGCAATCACCGCGACAAACACGATCAGCATGGCCGCGACATTGAGAGCCAGTTTCAAACCCTCAGTCGTTCCACGCGCGAGGGCATCGAGTGCATTCCGGCCCGCCTTTTCTCGGGGGATCATTAAGTCCTCGTTAAACTTCTCGCACTCAGGCACGAGGATCTTCGCGACAAGGAGAGCGGCCGGGGCATTCATCATGGATGCAGTCAGCAGTTGACGAGCCACCGCCACCTTCAACTCAGGATCATCCCCTCCCAAGGTCACCACGTAGAGACCAAAAACACTGCCGGCGATTGTTGCCATTCCACCTGTCATCAGTGCCATCAGTTCAGACTTCGTCATCTTTGGCACGTATGGACGAACCACAAGGGGCGCCTCGGTCTGACCCACGAAGATATTGGCTGCCGTTGCAAGGCTTTCCGCTCCTGACAAACGCATCAGTCGCTTCATCACCCAGGCAAAGCCATACACCACCCACTGCAGCACGCCGAGGTAGTAGAGGAGCGATGTCAGGGCTGCGACAAACAGGATGGTCGGCAACACCTTGAAGGCAAATCCGTATCGGCTCGCATCAATAAGTTCACCGAACATAAACTCCGCCCCTTCATCACTGAAGCCAAGCAGCTTTACGAAGCCTCCGGATATCCAGCCGACGAGATTACCGAATGGCGTCGCAAGGATGAGAACTGCCAGGATAATCTGAAGACCAACCCCCCCGATAACGAGGCGCCAGTTGATCGCTTTGCGTTGATTACTAAGCAACACGCAGATCCCGAGCAGCAATGCCACTCCGAAAATGCCGCGCAAAATTCCTTCAGCCATCACTTAAAAGAGGATACGCTGACCGTCGTTCCGGGCCGATTCGAGACAGGCATCCATGACCTGCTGAGTCTTTAACGAAATCTCAGGCCAGTGCGGATCCGGTGTTCCACCGAGAACGAGGCCACCAAACTTGCGGAACAACTTCGTTTCCTGCGAGGTAGCATGGGAGTCCGAATACTCCCTCACCGCAACCCGTCGGGTGTGACGCTCCATATGAAACGTGCAGAGGTCCACATCGAAGAAAGCCTGTTCCACATCAAAGCCAACCTCGGGTCCGTGATACGGCAGCACAAAATCCGGGATCGCTATATGTCCCTTTGATCCACTGATATTAACCCACTGCTGATGCTCCGTTTCGAAACTGCAGTAAAAGCTGCCCGTCACTCCCCCCGGAAACACCAGTTCAGCCGAAAGGCTGATCGGCACCGGATCAGATCCATCGCCGGGTTCAGACTGACGAATCATGCTTGCGGTAAGTGATACCGGCATCTCGTAATTTAGAGTCCACAGCATGATGCGGATACAATACCACCCAAGATCGCCGAGACTGCCAAGCGGTTCGAGTGCCGAGTTCACCCGGATGTTCCCCTCAAAGAAATCATCCGGAGCCCGGAAACTGAACTGAGTCACAATGCGTTTCAACTCCCCGATAGCCTCGCCGGTATCCAACTCTTTTCGGAGAGCCGGCATCCGATCGCTGTGCATAAACATGACGCCGTCCATGAACTGAACCCCTGCCGCAGAACAGGCATCGATCATTTCCTTTACCTCGGCCGCACTCGCCCCGCATGGCTTCTCACAAAGGACATGTTTACCGGCTGCCGCAGCCTTGAGCACGTAATCTTTTCTCACACCGGTCGGCAACGGAATATAAAGGGCATCAATGTCTTCGGACGCGATCATTGCCTCGTAGTCCGCAATGGGACGCGGCGGCGGATCATGCGGAATCTGGGACTGATTTTCGGCGATGTATTCCCGGGCCCGCTCCACGGTCCGGCTGCCCACGGCAACCAGCTGACCGTTTCCACTGTTGCGAATTGCCTGCCAGTTTTTCCGGGCAATCCCGGCCGTACCAAGAATTCCCCATCGACATTTTTCGTTGCTCATAGAGTGATGTGTCAGGATGAAGCGAAGTAGTTAGCCCAATAACTTATTCATGTCAGGTCACCACAGTATTATCTGAAGTTAATTCTAATACCTCGGGCGCGCCAGCCCTTGGTAATATCCTCCTCCATCTGGTCCCAGGTGCGACCGGCAAGAAGGGGCTCAAACATCTCTGGAGCTGCCTTGCCTTCCTTCAACCCTTTGAGGAAAGCCTTAATGTTGGTGGCATCCTTGTTCCCATCCATGTGGAAGTAGTAATAAACCACGAGAGCAGCGAGCCCGTAGTTGAAGTTCCCGTTTTCGGTAAACTGTCCATAACTCTGAGTGAAGAAATCCTCGAGATTGGGAGCGTCGATCTCTTCTCCAAGAGCCCGGCCGCCTGTGTTCCCTTCACCATAGGCAGTCACATATTCCTTGAGTTTGGAAAGATCGTTCACGTTGAACTTCCCGGACCGGTATCCGCTCTGCGCAATGTATTCGGCCATTCCCTCGGTAAACCAGCCGCGCGAACCGGGGGCGTAATATTCATAGTCGGTAATTTGGTGAGCAATCTCGTGAGATAGGGTCGTATTCTCCTTGTCGTAGTCGACGCTGAAACTGCTGCCCACCTTCTTCACCCCGAGACTGGTCAGAGGGACGAGAATATCACCCTCGCCACCGCGACTGATGTAGACACCGGCCGAACCGGGAGGCCCTCCCTTGTCAATGTAGGACTGCTTGGACTCGAAGAGATGAATCTTGTGACGTTCCTCCCGGAAAGGCTTCGTCATACCGAGAGGGAGTTCACGGCAGAACTGGTTGGTCGCTTCAAAGAGTCGGGAAAACTTCTTCACCACCGAAGTGTTGAGTTTCACGTCGCAAATAAACTCATAGTGCTCGCTGGCGTAGATGTATTCGCCAGTGGACTCATCTTCCTTCAGCACTTCAATGTCCTGGGTCACATCAACCGATACAACCTTCGGCCAGGGACTGTCCCAGTTTCCCTCGGTAATGGCCGGCTTCGCAGTGTCGACGGGAGCGCTCTTCTGCCATTCTTTGATAAATTCCTGGTCAACCGTAGAGAGAGTGGCTATCGGAACCGGGAAATTCTGACCGTTCATGTTCAGGACCGCTTTTCCTTCGGTTACATCGACCAGTTCCGCCTGAATCGTCTTGCCATTGCTGTTGGTCCAGCCACGGACTTCCGCATGAAGGGAAGGCGTGAGAGTCACTAACAGCAGGGCTGCGAGGATGGGGGTAGAGGGGAGGATTCTCATCGCCTCGGAGCTTAAGGTGGAATGAAAACCCCATCAAGTATATAGGTAAAGGGGGGGGGCACGGCCTGTCGTGCTTACTTTTAGAAATGGCAACTACCTCCAAAACCGAGATTCTTGAACGCTGGTTCGGACACGGCGAATTCCGCCCCGGGCAGGAAGCTGTCATTGATGTCCTCCTCGGGGGCCGCAATGCCCTGGCCCTCTTCCCCACAGGCGGAGGCAAAAGCCTTTGCTACCAGCTCCCCGCCCTGCTTTTCGATGGTCTTACGCTTGTCGTTTCTCCTCTCATCGCCCTGATGAAAGACCAAGTCGAAACGCTGCAATCGAAGGAGATCGAAGCCGCCCGCCTCGATTCCACGCTGGAACCGTCCGAGATCAACCGGATCTACGACGCCATGGAGGACGGGTCACTCAAGCTGCTCTACGTCGCCCCCGAGCGGCTCGCAAACGAAGGGTTCCTGCGCCGTCTTCGCCGCACTCCAATCGAAATGATGGCGGTAGACGAAGCGCACTGCATCTCAGAATGGGGTCACAACTTTCGCCCTGACTACCTCAAGCTCGCCGCTCTCGCCAAGGATCTCAAGATCCCCCGAATCCTTGCCCTGACTGCCACGGCCACGCCGAAAGTGGCTGAGCAGATCCGGGAACGCTTCTCAATCGCTGAAACGGATCATATCCAGACGGGTTTCAGCCGCCCCAACCTCACCTTTGAAGTGCATCCCTGTTCTGAATCAGAACGGGACGAAAAACTGATCGAACGGATCAAAGAACACCCACCCGGTCCTTCGGTCATTTACGTTACTCTCCAGCAAACCGCCGAAAGGGTCGCCGGCACTCTCAACCAAGCCGGGCTGGATGCACGCGCCTACCACGCCGGAATGAGAGATGATCATCGTGCCGAAGTGCAGGAAAAGTTCATGGACAATGAAATCAACATTGTCGTTGCAACCATCGCTTTCGGCATGGGTGTCGACAAAGCTGATATCCGCCACGTCTATCACTACAACCTTCCCAAGTCGCTCGAGAACTATGTCCAGGAGTCAGGTCGCGCCGGGCGGGACGGGGAAACAGCCACCTGTGAAATTTTCGCCTGCTCCGACGACCTCACCGTCCTCGAAAATTTCATCTACGGCGACACGCCATCACCCACGGCGATCAAATCCCTCGTCGAGCATGTTCTACTACAGGGGGAAGACTTTTCCGTCTCACGTTATGAGCTATCTCAGTCGCGTGATATTCGCCCGTCGGTAGTTTCCACCGCGCTGACCTATCTCGAACTCGATGGTGTTATACTTCCCAAAGGACCATTCTACGGCGGCTATCGAATCCAACTCCTTCGCGATCTCGACCAAGTCCTTTCCGGGCACACCCCGGAACGCCGGGCCTTTCTCAAGCGGCTGCTCGAATCAGGCGAGAGGGGGCGGCTCTGGTACACTATCGATGTGGCAAAGTCAGCATTCAAAATCGGCGAGGACGAAGACCGTATTCAACGTGCCATTCGCTACCTGGCCGAGATGGGAGATGCGATTACCAAACCTTCCGGCCTCCGCCATGCCTATCAACTTGCTCCAGAAGGCGAGCGCGACATTGCCTCCCTGACCGCCACATTAGTGGATCGATTCGAATCGCGGGAGTCGGGCGAAGTCGATCGATTGCATCAGGTGATCGAACTCTGCGAAACCGCCCGCTGTCTACCGCAACAATTGGTCAGCTACTTCGGAGAAGAAGTCGAACCGTGCGGCCACTGCAACGTTTGCACCGGCCGACACGAGGGCGGCGATCTTCCTGCCGCCCGGCGAGGTTCAATTTCGCTGGAAGATGCCGAGGCCATCCGCCGGATCCATGAAGAGGCACATATCGCTCTCCGCCAGCCCCGGCAACTGGCCCGTTTTCTATGCGGGCTGTCCAGCCCGGCAACCACCCGCGCCAAGCTGCATCGCCATGACGACTTCGGCCTGCTGGGTGAAGTCCCGTTCCTCGAAGTGCTCGGACACGTCGAGGAGCTCTGATCAACTGAGCAGATCCCCCAGGACGGCAAGGCCGCCCTCACATTGCGACAAATGGACCAGTCGCTCGCGACCGGCCGGAATGTGATCGAGAAACTCTTTCTTCCCCTTCACTTCCCCAAGAAACCCATAGGCACCCATTGCCTGCATCAGTCTTTGCGTCGTTGCCCGGACAAACTGCCGCTCAAACTCTTCACGGGTTTGCGAACTGCCGCCGGCCACTTTCAGGTCGAAATAGAAATCGGCCAGCGTCCAGCGTTCTTCGCGGGAAAACTCAATGTAGGGATCGTAGAGAAGAGAACCAAGATCATACTCCGGCACTCCCCACCGAAGCCCCTGGTAATCGATAAGAATGGTTCGCTCACCAACCACCATCACATTCGTACTCTGGAAATCGCGATGAACGAGGGCGCGCGGCAGGGAACAGAGTTCCTCCTTCAACTCAAGGAGCGAACGGTCGCTCTTCAGATCCTTGGCTGCCGCTTGCGAGTGAAAACGGGCCACATACTGCTCGATGAAATAATCCTGCTCCCACTGGTAGAGCGAATCATCGAAAGACGGCTCTAATTCAGGCAGATCCGGTGGCGGTGACCCTTCCGCAATGGTGTGTAATCGCATTACCGTTCGCAGAGTCTCCTCATAAGCGGGACGACGAACCGTTTCCCAATCCTCATTTTCCAAGTGCCCCAGGTCCAACGAACCGAGGTCTTCGACCCAGACTGTATCACCCGCTTGATCCCAGTCGATCAGCTGCGGAGCAGGGATGCTGTGGCGGTTGAGAAACGCCGTCACCGGGGCGAACCGCTCGTTATCGGGGCGGTCCCGATTGTAACTAACCACGACCACACCGCGTCCACTCGCCGGCTCACTGATGCGGACAAATCCCCGTCCGGAGCCGCCTTTTTCGATCACAGAAAGCTCCAGAACGGCATCGCGCCACTCAGGAATCACCTCCCTTGTCCGTCGTTCAATTGTCGAAATATCCATAGCTGTGGCATGTCACCAAAACACGGTACCCGGAAATGTCATTTGAATGTCGTTGCGTGGTGATTCGGCTTTGATTAGTTTTAAAACAAGTCACTCCCCCTTCCCTATGCCGGAGAGTTCCTCCCATATCATTACCCCCGAAAATGGATCTAAGTCCATTCTCTCCCGATACACCACGGACGGTCGCCGGGTTGGTATTGTTCCTGAAAAGGGCTGGGCTCGGCGGAATTACCAATACTTGAGTAACAGCCTGTTCCCTTCGATGATCAAAAAGCGGGCGGCTACAGGGCCTGATAACCCGCCCGTTTTTAAGACCCTTTTCCCCGGCCAGGTCGAAGTAATATGGATCGGCCACGCCAGTTTCCTGGTGCGCACGCCCAACTTCAATACCCTCATCGATCCTGTCTGGGCGAAGTGGATGGGCCCTTTGAAACGTCATCGTGATCCGGGCATAGAGATTGAACATTTGCCGCCGATCGACTTGGTACTGATTACCCATGCTCATTTCGATCACCTTTGCCGCATGACACTCAAACGCATCGTCGACGGGTCCCAGACGGTCATCGTTCCGCAGGGGGTCGCCAAGGTTCTCAAAAAGCTCAATATCGACCGCATTGAAGAAATGGGAGACTGGGACCAAATGGGATTTCGCGGCAGCAAGATTCATTTTACCCCGGCCCATCACTGGGGCGCCCGCTACATCCACGACACCCGCAAGGGTTTCGGCGGCTACGTCATCGACACTGCCGGCCACACGGTCTACCACTCCGGCGACTCGGCTTACTTCGACGGGTTCACCGAGATCGGGCAACGACACAATATCGACACCGCCCTGCTTCCCATTGGAGCCTATGACTGTCCAAGCGGGCGCGAGGTTCACATGAATCCCGAGGAAGCGGTCAAAGCTTTTATCGACCTGCAGGCTGACCGCATGATTCCGATGCATCATGCCACCTTCCCAATCAGCAATGAACACCCTGAAGAGCCAATGCAGCGCCTCAAGGACGCCGTTTCCGAGCAGCAAATCGGCAAACGTGTTATCGCTCCGGCTGAGGGCGAACAGGTGGTGATCACGGCGAATCGCTCGCAGTAGAATCCTCCCTGATTGGAGGAGCCGGAATATTCCCTTCAACCGGCATCGGCCGGTCGAACTTTCTTGACGAAGGATCTGTTTCTTCTGCCGCGCCTTCGACTACTTGCTCTTCCTCAGCTTCACCGGCTAGAGTGCGGCGCTCAATACGGGCATCCTTCAGACGCTCGCGGGCGAGGGCGCGATCACCGAGTTCATCAAGAACAGCGGCATGCCCCACCGCAACAAAAACATCTTGAGGGCAGAGGCGCCGGGCTTCGCTAAAATAAAATTCAGCTTTCTCGAGAGCTTGGCGCCGCTCAAGCGGTGACATTTGCGATGTGATCCCGGCCACCTGCGCATGAGCACTGAGGCTATAGGCGAAGGGGTTCACGGGGTCCAGCGCCCTCGCGGTCTGGAGATGGCGGAAAGGCTTGAAGTCCTGGCTATCGAGCTCGAACGCGACTCGGGCCATTTCGTAGTGATATTCCGCACGAGCAAAAAGAGCACCTATCCCTACTATCGCCACGCCACATCCAAAGGCGATCGCACGAGTCGCAAACACAAGACTGCCGCCGGGCAGTGTGGATGCTTTCTTCGTGTCCAACACTGCCGACATCGGATCTGGCAACGCCATCACAGCAAGTAGCACCGCACCCAACATGACGAAGGCGGGCAGGTGAAGCGTAGAATTGGAAAGGGCGAGACTGCTCAACGACGCCACAGAAGCCATCGCTCCGATCGCCAGGGCAAGATGATGTGATCTCGGAAGTAGTCCACCCAAAGGCGGCTTCGCTTTGGAGTAGGCCTTGACGAAGGTCATGCCGTTTTGGAAATGGATAATCACCAAGGCGAGTATGAGAGCCAGCCCGATAATTCCATAGTCGGCTAACACTTGAAACAACTCATTGTGCGCGAACTCCGGTTCGCCGGTTTTGCTTTCGAGGGTCTCGGAACGAAACGCAAGCCCATAGGTGTAAGAACTGCGACTGCCGGTTCCCAGCCAGGGCGATTCTGCCGCCTGCTTGATGCTGGCATCCCAGCCGGGAGACAGGCTGGATTCACCGCCGCGGGCAGACAGCCCAGCACTCAGTCCCTCCGAGATCTGACCGGAGGCTAACAATAGGGCGCCGGCGCCGACAACGGTAGCCAAAACGAGACCTACCAGACCTCTGCGGCGGACCTCGGGCTTAAAACGGTTCCACAATACTGTTAGACAAAGAGAGAATAGGGCAATCATGCCCACACCGAGCGCAAGTTGCCCGATTGTGCTCCCGGAGAAAAGGACCACGCCGACAGACAAGATACCGAGGGTAAGCCAGGCGAGGCGCTTACTATCCTCGTGACGGCCAAAGGCGGCAAAAGCAAACCAGAGCGGAGTTGTCGACGCAATGAAGCTGGCAAAATGATCAGGCTGATTGAAGAGACCCCCTACGCCAGTATGACTGCGCTCGTAGCCGGGAATAATCCAGATACTCGGACTGATCACCTTCTGTGCCAGCGCCATGAGCATATTTATCACGACCAGACCGGTAATTGTCAGGATGAGACCACGGCGAAGCTGCCCATTTAAACATAGCATCAGGAACCCGGCGTAGACCATGAAACCGGAAACTATCAGGGCAGCGTCTTCACGAGCGAAGTAGGCGACCGGGGAATCGGCAGCGCGAATCAACAGGTAGGCGATCAGTGCAAATATCGAGACAGTCGTCGCCACCGGCATTTTGAAGGAAACTTCTTTGAACAGTCCCCCGATGGACAAAAGACTCGCCAACCCCAAGAGCAGATAGGCCGGCCAGATGAATGTCATGGCCGTTGAAGTTCCGATCAGCCCAGTGAGGAAGAATCCCACTAGGAAGATCGCTACGATCACCACTCGCCCACTCGCTTTCATCGTAAAATCATAAAAACACGAATTTTGATGAATTATGAAGTAAACAAATAAAAACTAAAATCTTATTTTTGATTAATATTAAAATCTCCATAAGATATCACTTTCCCATTCTGGGTGATCCGGGGAGTTTCGAATTGATTTCAGACCTTCGATCCCGGACACTTACGTTCTTTTCGGATTCATCCGGCCAGAGACATGAAACATCTTCGGACTCTTCTCCTTCTTGCCATTCTCCTGCTGTCCGGCCTTGAAGCCCAGGCACAGATCCAGATTTCGCTCAAGATGGATCGCCCGCTTTATGTCGCCCACGAGCCCATAACCGGAAAGCTTACGATCGTGAACCGTTCCGGTCGCGATCTTATCTTTGGTGATTCAAACGGCATGAGTTGGCTGGACTTCACTGTCACCAACGGTCGAGGTCACCTCATCAGCCCGGTTCGCCGCGCTCTCAACGAGCGACCTATCGTTCTGTCTGCCGGGCAGACTTACGAACACGATGTGACGATCAACCGCTATTACCCGATGTCAGCTACAGGTACTTACCGGGTAAAGGCAAGCGTGTCTTTTCCCCAGATCAATCGCGTCTTCAATTCCCAAAATCTCACCATTCAGGTCACCGACGGTCAACCCATGTGGAGCCAGATTGTCGGCGTACCTGAAGGCCACGCCAATGCCGGCCAATACCGGGAGTATTCCCTGATGACCTTCTACCATGGAGCCCGAAGTAAGGCGCTCTATTTCCGGATGCGAGACAGCGACTCAGGCGTGGTGCACGCCACCTACCCCATCGGAGATTACATGTCACTGCGTCCCCCAACCCATGCAATCGATACCAAGAACCAACTCCACATACTCCATATGTCGGGTCCGCAAATGTATCGATATACTGTCATCAATATCGATGGAGACCCGGTCCAGCAGGCCACCTATTACGAAAAGGGCACCGATCGCCCGCGCCTCGATGTCAATGCCTACGGCAACGTGGCGGTGGTTGGAGGCATGACCGAAGCCGAGGCCACCACGCCCTACGAGCAGCAAGAGTTTCGTCGCCTTTCCCAGCGTCCTGCCGGATTGCCGAATTTCTAGGAATATCCTCGTTGCCCATCCGAGTTGAAAAAACGCCGGGTTTTCACTGTTCTGAAGAATCTCAGAACTTTTTTCACTGAATTCCCGCGATTTGAGGTCAGTCTCAACTGGTTGATTATCAATCTTTTGTCCAAAAAAGAACTCAGGATTTCTGGATTATCATAATTTCTTTGAAGAATTGTTTTGAACAATAATCGTCAAAGTAATACACATATATTAAAGACTTGTGTTTCTTAATGACTTGGTAAGTTACGATGAAATAGAGAATGACCCCTCATCCACATCACTCAATTCCACCCGTGTTGCCTCCGGCCAACTGCTACACGGTTCTGGTAATTGATGACCTGCTGCAAAACCGCATTCTCCTCGGGAAGTTCCTCAAGGCAGCCGGCTACGTTATCCACGAGGCAACCAACGGTATCGAAGCTCTGACTACCATGCGAAAGGAGCTTCTCCGTCCCGACCTAATCGTGACGGACATCGAAATGCCCGTCATGGACGGTATCACATTGATCGAACAGATTCGCTGCCTCGAAGCACCCCTCTCCGGAGTTCCGATTATTGCCGCTTCCGGTAATGCGGATGAAGAGATGCGCCGACAGGCAGTCTCGGCCGGAGCTGACCAGTTCATGACCAAGCCCTTCGATCTCGGAGTCCTCCGCAAAGAGATGGCGAGCCTGCTCAAAGGCCGACGAAGGCCCGGTATCGGTCGCACTCCAAGTGCTGCTCTCCCGACCAACCGTCTCGATGCCGAGCTGAAGCGACTGGAGCAGAGCTAAGGCCCTCCGAATAAGAATCCCTTTCGCTTTCCGGAATCGGGCGTAGCTTCTGCGTCCACCCGGTCTCCTTCCAATTTCGCAGAGAACAGGTGCCCACTTTCACCACCTGTGCCCGTGATTGATAAAAAGTTCTCAGAACTAGGTCTGCCCCAACCCCTCGTCGAAGCCGTCGAGGAACTTGGCTTTGAAGCGCCCTCCGCCATTCAGGCAGCAGCGATTCCCCCGGCCCTGGAGGGCAAGGATCTCGTTGGACTCTCCGAGACCGGGTCCGGTAAGACCGCAGCTTTTGGCCTCGCCTCGCTCGCTCAAATCGATACCGGCAGCGCGGACCCGCAGATGCTTGTCGTCTGTCCCACCCGCGAGCTCGCGGTGCAGGTCTGCGGCGAACTACAGCGACTCGGCAAAAAGCTGCATGGCCTACATGCCACGGCCATCTATGGGGGCGCCCCCATCGACCGCCAGATCCGGGCGCTCCGCCACGGGGTTCAGGTTGTTGTGGGTACTCCCGGCCGTCTCATAGATGTGGTCAAACGAGGCGCTCTCGACCTTTCCTGCGTCAAAACAGCCGTGCTCGACGAAGCCGACCGTATGCTCGACATGGGTTTCGTGGACGACATGGAGGACATTCTTCGCGCTCTGCCGGAGGATCATCAGACGCTCTTCTTCTCGGCAACAATGAACCCGGCCGTCGAGCGACTCATCGCCGGCTTCGGAAACCATCCGGAAACCATCGAGATCGAACGTAAGTCGCTCACCGTCGAATCCATCGAACAGGTTTGTTTCCAGGTTCGTCAGCGGTCCCGCATTGAGCTGGTCTCCCGGATTGTTGATCTCGAGCAACCCAAACTCGCCATCATATTCTGCAACACCAAGCGATCCGTCGACGATTGCACCGAGTCACTCCTCGCCCGCGGCTATTCCGCCGACCGGCTCCACGGCGACATTGTGCAGAATATGCGCGAACGCGTCCTCCGTCTATTTCGTGAAGGCACTGTCGAAATTCTCGTCGCAACCGATGTCGCCGCCCGGGGCATCGATATTGACGACATCGACCTCGTCATCAACTACGAGCTCCCGCAGGACCCTGAAGACTACGTCCACCGAATCGGGCGGACCGGTCGTGCCGGGCGCGAGGGCAAAGCGGTCTCCTTCATTTACGGCCGTGACGCCTATCGAATCAAGACGATCGAACGCTTTACCCGCCAGCAAATTCCCAAAGCTGAAATTCCTACCCAGGAAATGGTGAACACTCACCTGGCCGATCAGTTGCTCGAGTCCGTTGCCGAGCGCCTTCTGGAGGAAACCGACGAAGCCACAATTCAAGCTCTCGCTCCTCTCAAAGAACTGGGGCACGATTGGGATGACATCGCCGGCGCTCTCATGGAGATGGTCAAAGAAATGACCGCCCGTGAAGGCGAGGAGATCGCCGAAGACCGCCCCGGTGCCCAACGCAAGCGGGGAGACCGGAAACCGAATCATGATGGTCCTGACTTTGACCCTAACCGGGAACGCCCTCAGAAGCGCGAGTATCGCGAGCACCAAGATCGTGGCCCCGAAGAGGGAATGGTGAAGCTCTTCCTCAGTCTCGGAAAACGGGATCGCATTAATCCCGGCGACATTGTCGGGATGCTCCACAACGAATGCCACCTCGAACGAGGCAGCGTGGGTCACATCAAGCTCATGCCGAATTTTTCATTCGTGGAAGTGAAAGAAGAAATCGCCCAGCAGGCAATCGATCAAAGCCGGCAAGCAAAGCTGCGCGGAAAGAGCTTCAAGCTCGATTTTGATCGTGGCCCCGGACAGGGCGGCGGCAGCGGCAACTTTCGCTCAAACGATCGCGGTGATCGACGGGATCATCGTGGAGGCAAAGGTCATCACCCTCGCGACGATGACCGCCGTGGCGGTGGACGTCGCCAGGATCGCCAGGATCGCCAGGATCGCCAGGATCGCCGTGAGCATCGCGGCGGCAAAGGTGGTGGTGGTGGTCGGGGAGATCGCCGAAAGCGTTACTGATCGGCTGCCTCTTTTTTTCTGGGCTTCAGGCCCTCCATCATCTTCGCCACCTCGGTAGTGGGCAACTGGCAGGCAAAACTCTGGCAGACGTAAGCGGTGGCTTTTCCATCACGGCTGCCCTGATTTTCAGTGAACGGAGCCAGTTTCGCTAACGCCTCGGCACTTTCCTCAGTGCGACGGAGAATGACCTTGTTAGGCAGAAAAGGCTTACGGATAGCTCCGATCATTTCATCGCTGTCACCACCGCTAATGACAATCTCGTGGGACGGCCCGAGGTGAAAATCGAGAAAAGTGAGTGCCAGCGGATAAACCATCGAGTTCTGCTCCAGTTCGGTGGAAAAGGCCCGAATCAATTCATCGCCACGAGTCGCAAAATGAGGCTGGCCCGTCATCCGATGCAAACGAACCAGATTCCCGATCGCCACTGAGTTTCCACTGGGGATGGATCCGCCATAGAGCTTCTTCGCCCGAACAATCATCTGCTCTGCGTCATCCGCGACCGTGAAGTAGCCGCCTTCAGTCTCGTCCCAGAATTGCTCGTCGACGACCGCCTGGAATTGGATCGCCTTCTCGAGATACCTAAGATCAAAGGTAGTTTCGTAGACATCCAGCAACCCCCAGATCATGAAAACGTAGTCTTCAAGATGAGCGGTCAGCCCGGCTTCCCCCTCGCGATAACGCTTGAGCAATCGTCCTTCCTCCGTCGTGAGCACCTCCAACACAAAGTCGGCCGCCCGACTCGCCGCTTCGGCGTAACCTTCATCATCGAGCGCCTGAGCTGCCCTCGCAAACGCGGCAATCATGAGACCGTTCCAATCCGTGAGGATCTTATCGTCCTTCTGGGGATGAATGCGCTTCTCACGGTGCTCGAACAGCTTCTGTCTCAGCGCTTCCACCCGTTCGCGGTTTTCATCGAGTAGCTCTTCCTTCAGGTGTGGAATATTCGTTCCCGTTTTCACCCGGGTAGCCTCTTCGAGGAAATTCCCCTTCTCTTCAAAATTAAAGGTCTCGATGTAAAACTCCCCGTCTTCTTCGCCGAGGACCTCTTTGACCTCCGCATTACTCCAGACGTAGAACTTCCCCTCCTCGCCCTCGCTGTCGGCGTCTTCGGCTGAGTAAAACCCGCCTTCCGGGCTGGTCAGGTCGCGCTGCACGTAGGTCAGGATCTCACGAGCCGTCCTCGCGTAGCGTTCCTTACCAGTCACCTGGTAGGCCTCAAGATTCACCACCGTGGCAAGCGCCTGGTCGTAAAGCATCTTCTCGAAGTGCGGCAAGAGCCAGTCGGCATCGGTCGCGTAGCGGTGAATACCAAACCCGACGTGATCGTAGATTCCGCCGCGTCGCATTTCAGTCAGGGTTTTCTCAACCATTTCGAGGGCCTGGTCATTGCCACTACGCTGATGAAACCGCAGGAGGAAAAACAGATTGGGCGGCACGGGAAACTTGGGGGCCCTCGCAAAACCACCTTTCTCCGGGTCGTAACGTGATGAAAACTGGGCAAAAGCCACATCAAAGATCCCTTCATCCAGATCCCCTCCGGGCGAAGCTCCCATCATCTGAGTGACCTGTGCCGACACACTTAATGAAGATTCGATGACTTCCTCGCGTCGCTCCCGCCACGCCTTACCGAGCTCTGTTACGATCCGCTTGATCCCCGGCCGGCCGGCCACAGATTCTTTCGGGAAGTAAGTACCGGCAAAAAAGGCGTGACGGTCAGGCGTCAGCGCCAGCGTCATAGGCCAGCCGCTACTGCCGGTGATTCCCTGGGTGATCTGCATGTAGACCTCATCGATGTCAGGGCGCTCTTCACGATCCACCTTCACCGGGATAAAGTGTTCATTAATCAGGGCCGCCACTTCCTCGTCTTCGAAAGACTCGTGCTCCATGACGTGACACCAGTGGCAGGTGGCGTAACCAATACTTAGCAGGACCGGTTTATCCTCCTTGCGCGCCTTTTCGAAAGCACTATCACCCCACGGCCACCAGTCCACCGGGTTGCGCACATGCTGCAACAGGTAGGGGCTCTTTTCGAAAATCAGTCGGTTGAACTCCTCGCCTCCGTCAGCAGGGAGTTTCGAGATTTCCTCCGGGGTTGGCAGGGGTAGGCGCACATGCCCCTTTTCGGCATCCATCATCGTCCCCAATTGAACACAGATCAGCCAGAAGACGAAAGAAATTCAGGAGAAGAGACGGCGAATCGGCGCAAGTGTCGCACGATTCATTCAGGTTCACCAGCGCAACTGGCTCAACCGAACATGGCTTTGCAAATCACCACCGCAGCGATCACTCCGGCAAGGTCTGCGGTCAACCCGGCGGCGAGAGCATGGCGCGTTTTGCGAACCGCCACAGAACCAAAGTAAACTGCCAGTACGTAAAAGGTTGTTTCGGTGGAACCAAACATAGTCGCGGCTGTGTATTTAATTGTTTCTGACAAACCTTCATTCGTCAGAATTTCCACCAGCACTCCCTGGCTACCACTGCCACTGAGCGGTCGCATCAGGGCCATGGGGACGAGTTCCGGAGGGAAATGGATGAAATCGAGGACAGGCTTGAGCAGGTTCTGGAACAGGAACAGCGCACCGGAGTTCCGCAGCATCGCCAGCGCTGCCAACATTGCGACAATGAACGGCATGATACGCACAGCGACATTCCATCCCTCCTTAGCTCCTTCAACAAACTCCTCATAAACCGGAATTTTTTTCAGAGCGGCAAAGACGATAAAGAAAACGAGAACGAAAGGAATCGCAGCAACTGAAATAGCCGACACAGCTCGCTGCCAAATCGGCTTGTCTTTCTCCGGCTCGCTCTCATTAAGGCTGGCTCCCTCATCATCAAGCTGAATCGCAATCTCGCGAAGTCCCAAAGCCTCCTGAAGAGCGATTCGTTTATCAGGATACATCTCAAGGAAAATGATCCCTGCGAAGAGTAGACCAACGAGCCAGAGAATCACTTTTCCAAACGCTGAGACCCCTTTCGGTTTCTCCTCATATTCAACTGCCTCCTCTTTAGCCACCAATGGAGCGGCCGTTTCCCGACGGAAAACCGGCATCCTCTCGAAGGTCTTCACCGCAATGATGGCGACAATAGTCGAACAAAGAGTCGCTCCGATCGTAGTACCGACAATGGCATAGGGCTCTGCGATTCCCTGCGCGGCCAGCAAACCGATCGCTGTCGCTGGAATCAACGTCACCGAACTCGTATTAATCGCGAGAAAGGTGCACATCGAGTTGGTCGCCGTCCCCTTATTGGGATTCAACTCATCGAGATGCTGCATCGCCTTAAGACCCAGCGGGGTTGCTGCGTTCCCCAGCCCGAGCATGTTCGCGGCCATATTCATGACCATGGCACTCATGGCCGGGTGGTCCTCTGGCACCTCGGGAAAGAGCCGTTTCATGACCGGGCGGACAAAGCGGGAAACAGCCTGAATCATGCCCGACTTTTCCGCTAGCCTCATAATGCCTAGCCAAAGCATCATCACAGCACTGAGCGGGATCACGATCTTGACCACACCGACCTTGATCATATCGAACATGCCTTCGACGATTCCGTTAGATCCGGTTAGTTGATCGAGCAACGCCGCGACAACGACGCCGACGACAACCATCCCCATCCAGATCCAGTTCAGCATATTGCTATCTAACAATACAATAGAGTCACCCGCCAACTTAAAGTCCCGCTAACAGCAGGAAATCTATCCGACCGATTGAGAATTCATTAATCAACTCTTTCGGCAGTTTTGCCGATACAGATCTGAGCCCGATCGCGCCGAATCGAGCCATTGCGATAAATACATCGCTCATGTCATAGTTCCTGACTCTCATGATGAAACTCTCCCGATTTCTTTTCGCTATTATTTCTTTGCTTGTTTCCGTAGCGAACGCCGACGATCGCCCTAACTTCGTTTTCTTTATTACTGACGACATCAGCGCCGAGGACCTCGGTTGCTACGGCAACGCTTTTGTGGAGACACCTCATCTCGATGCTCTTGCAGAACGGGGTATGCGCTTTAACCAGGCCTATCTCACCATCAGCAGTTGCAGCCCGTCACGATGCTCTATTATCAGCAGCCGCTATCCTCACAACACCGGCGCGCCTGAGCTGCACACCTCCCTTCCTGACGATCAAGTCCGCTTTCCGAAGCTGCTTCGCGATGCCGGATACTACACCGTGCTCTCCGGCAAGAATCATATTGCCCCCCTCGTCGAGACTTTCGAATCTATCTCTAAAGGAAAGGGACCCAGCAAATCCGAAGACTGGGTCGATCTTCTGGCCAATCGTCCGCGGGACAAGCCGTTCTTTGCCTGGTTCGGTTCCTCTGATGCACATCGTGGCTGGGCGATTGATGACAAAAATGCCACCTACGACCCCGCAGAAATCGAAGTTCCCCCCTACCTTTACGACGGCGCCGCAACTCGCGACGACCTGGCCGACTACTACCACGAGGTCAGCCGGACCGACACCTTCATGGGGAAGCTCATCGAAGAGCTAAAACGCCAGGGCATTGAAGACAACACCTATGTCATCTACATAACTGACAATGGTCGCCCCTTTCCCCGATGCAAAACCCGCCTCTACGACAGCGGTATCAAATCCCCCTTCCTTATCGCCTGCCCCGGTAAAGTCTCCGTCGGTGTGACCGAGTCGATTATCAGCTCCATCGACGTCGGCCCCACAATCCTCGAGCTTGCCGGAGTCGAAGCCGACGATCGCATGCAAGGGGTCAGCTTTGCGAAGATCCTCAACGATCCCGAAGCCGTCACCCGTGAAGTCGCCTTCGCTGAGCACAACTGGCACGTCTACCAGGCTCATATGCGCATGGTTCGTTTCGGCGATTTCCTCTACATCAAGAACAGCTTCCCTGATCGACAGGCCATGTGTGTTGAAGCCGATCCCACCTTTCCGTCCGGAGCTGAACTTTGGGAGAAACATGAGGAAGGGAAACTCAACGCCAACCAGCTCGACATCTTCATGAATCCGCGGCCCGCTCGGGAACTCTACCATGTCGGGGACGATCCAGATCAACTGACCAACCTGGCTGAAAACCCGGAATACGCTGAACAGATCGCGAAGATGCAGAAAGTCCTCGATCAGTGGTCAAAAGAGACCGGGGACACCGTCCCGGAGAATCCCACCCCCGACCGCGGCACGGTCGCAGGAAAGCGCAATCCTCACCGCGAATTCCCCGGTGCTGCGACCGGGGCTGACAAAATCAATGCCAAAGGCCCGGTGATGCTGAACTGAGCCACTTTTCCGGTGGCACGGAAGGAAAAGAAAAACCCGTTGCACTGACGGGGATTGAGGACAGAATAGGCCCCTGTTGTTATGGGGAAAAAAGCTGTTCTACTCTTTGCCGGTCAGGGCGCCCAGACCGTGGGCATGGGCCGCGATTTGGCAGAAAAATACGACGTCGCTCGCGAGCTTTTCGCGAAGGCTGACGACCAGCTTGGTTTTGCGCTGACGGAGAAAATGTTCGACGGTCCAGCCGACGAGCTTACCCGCACCTCCATCTGCCAGCCTGCCCTCTACGTGCACGGCCTCGCCTGTCTTGAACTCCTTAAGCAGGAAGTCCCTGATCTCGAAATTGCCGGTGTCGCCGGTCTTTCACTCGGAGAATTTACCGCTCATGCCGCCGCTGGCTCTTTCGATTTCGCCACCGGCCTTGATCTCGTCGCCCAGCGCGGTTCCTTCATGGAAGAAGCCACTTGTGCGACTGAGGGTTCCATGGCTGCCATGATTGGTGGAGAAGATGAGCAAGTGAGGAAACTCGCCGCCGCCTGCGATATCGACGTCGCCAATTTCAACGCTCCCGGCCAGATCGTCGTTTCCGGCTCGAAAGAGGGCATCGCCAAAGCCGTCGCGGAAGCCAGGGATCACGGTATCAAGATCGCCAAGGAGCTCGACGTGGCCGGAGCCTATCATTCCCGCCTCATGATGCCGGCCCAGGAGAAACTGGCCGAAGTCCTCGCGCAAACAGAACTCAACACTCCGTCCCTCCCGGTCACCTGCAACGTGGAAGGCCGTCTCGTCAGTGAAAGCGACGAGATCAAGCGCACGCTCGAAGCCCAGGTCAGCGGATCCGTTCGCTGGACTGACTGCGTTCAGCATTTCATCGGAGAAGGCGAAACACTTTTCATCGAGCTTGGTCCCGGCCGTGTCCTCACCGGCCTCATGCGCCGTATTGATCGCTCCGCCAAAGCCTTGAGCTTTGCCGACGTTGAGGGCCTCGAGTCCGTCGTCGCCGACTTGAACGCTTCAGGCCTCCGCTAGGACTTCGGTGCGCGAGCTTCGAGTCCCGCCAATTCCTCTTCCATCCCACTGAGTTCGAGCCAATAGAGGTCAAACACCGCTTTGACCCGTGCCAGGAGTTCGCGTGTTCGCACTCCGCGCGAATACGACGTGTTCACCCTTTCACTCTCGAGGGCGACGGCGTTGATTCCGAAACGGTCCGCGATGAACAGGGCCCTGCTGACGTGGAAGTCATCCGTCACTATCACAAGATTCGAAAAGCCATAAGCCACCTTCGCCCGATAGACGGAATCTAACGTTCGAGCACCGCGATCATCAGACACAATCTTGTCTTCGGGCACACCCAGCTCGATAAGGCGAATAATCATATCACGCGTTTCGTCGTAGTATTTGGAATCGCGGTGGCCACTGACGAGCAGCTTCTCCACAGCTCCCGATCTCAAAAGCTCGGAAGCCGCCTCAAGACGATTCTCGAAATACGGATTCGGCGTATTAGCATCGACTTTCTTTGACGTCCCAAGCACCATCCCCACCGGCCATTTCTCTCCGGGTGCTTCTTCAGCTCCAAGAACGCCCGAAACTTGGCGGTAGACCCGCCCCTCGGCAGACTTAACGACCCAGAGATTACAACCCAAAACTCCCACGATGCCGAGAATCACAAAAAGTGAAATCAGCCAGAAAAAGATGGAGAGCTTCCTTTTGCGAGGCATGGTGAAGAGACAAATCCTAGAGGATACGGGAATATGGTCTTAAACTTTCATTTTCCCAATCCATTGAGTCACAAAGCTTGAATGAGCACTGTTTTTCGAGTCGTCACCTACCTGAAGCGATATCCGACGCTTGCGATTTCGCAGCTGACCTGCGCTGTGCTCATGACGGTTCTGGTCATCGTGTTTCCTGAGGTAACCAAGACCATCACAGGTGAGGTCATTCCCCAGCGCGACTTCGACCAGCTCCTTCCCCTCGCCCTTATCGCCGTGGGAACTTTCCTTGCGACCAACCTGTTCAATGCACTTCGCATCATCCTAAATAATACGTTTGAGCAGAAGGTGATCTTTGACATCCGGTCTGATTTGTATCGAAAAATTCAGCGCCTCCCAATGCGCTGGTTCGACAACAAGCGCACCGGCGACATCATGACTCGTGTCACCGAGGACGTCATGGCGGTGGAGCGCGTTCTCATCGACGGCATTGAGCAGGGCGTAGTGGCACTGCTCCAAGTGCTGGTGGTTGGGGCCTATCTTTTTATAAAGGATCCTCAATTGGCCGGTATCGCCATGATCCCGATGCCGTTCCTCATATTTGGTGCCTGGGCCTACACGCGCTTCGCTCCCGAGCGTCATCGCAAAGTTCGTAAAGCCACCAGTTCGATGAACTCCCTGCTGCATGACAACATTGATGGCATCCAGCAGATCAAAGCCTTCACCCGTGAAGAGTCTGAACTCGAGAGTTTTAACGAATCCAGCAACGCGGTGCGCCGCGCCACACTCCAGCTCATGAAAGCCTGGGCCGCCTACAACCCGAGCATGGAGTTTTTCCGAAACCTCGGCTATGCCCTCGTTATAACGTTTGGAGCTTACTGGGTCATGCAAAGCCCGAATCAGTCCACCCTCGAAGAGAACACTGGAATTTTCGTCGCATTCCTCGTCGCCCTAAGCCTTTTTTACGAGCCGGTGTCCCGACTCAACAATCTTAACCAAATCATTCAGGCCGGTCGCGCTGCCGGAGAACGTGTGTTCGAAATCATCGACGCAGAAGAAGAACCCGATGTCGATGTCGGCGTCGATTTGAAACAGCCCACCGAAGGCCGCGTTACATTTGACGACGTCAGTTTTTCCTATGGCGAGAGCATCGCCACGCTGCAAGGCGTCAACCTCAAGGCTGAACCTGGAGAGATGATCGCCCTCGTTGGTCACACCGGCGCCGGAAAATCAACCATCATCAACCTCCTGACACGGTTCTATGAAACCGGGGCCGGAGTCATCAGCATCGATGGCCAGGATATCGCCAAAGCAAAAAAGAGCTCCCTTCGCGACGCCATGGGATACGTGACCCAGGAAAGCTTCCTCTTTAATTGCAGTGTCCGCGAGAATCTCCAACTCGCCAGGGAAGACGCCAAGGAAGAGGATATGTGGGAAGTCCTTCACGCAGCCAACGCCGAGAAGTTTGTCAAAGCTCTCCCTGAAGGTCTCGACACCAAGGTCGGGGAACGTGGAGTAAAACTTTCCGTAGGAGAGAAACAACGCATCGCCATCGCTCGTGTCATTCTTAAAAATCCTCCCATCCTTCTCCTCGACGAGGCCACTGCCAGCGTTGATACCGAAACTGAGAAGCTGATCCAGGAAGCATTGGAGAAACTCATGGCCAAACGCACCAGCTTTGTTATCGCGCACCGACTTTCAACGATCCGTAACGCCGACAGGATCTACGTGCTCGACGGCGGTGAAGTTGTCGAGGTCGGCACCCACGACGAGCTCCAGTCAAAAGACGGCGTCTACGCGATGCTCTGCCGCCAGAGCCTGATGGTCTGAACCAGCAGCTCTTTTTCTTTTCCGAGGGGACATCATTCAGATCAATGCGTCCATCTTTTTAATCAATGCGACTCCTTGGAAATTCGATTACATGCTAATGATTCATTACCGAATAACTATGAAGCCTCTGACTCTTCTTCCCCTCATCACAATCGCCATCTTTCTCACGAGTTGTGACGCGGTGCTAACCACGAATCACATCACTGATGCAACGACAGATCTTCTTCAGGATGAACTGACCGGAGCCTGGCAGGCAGAAGATGGAGTCATTCAAATCGAATTCGATGAAGGAGGCACAGGACACTTCGCTTTTCTGGAGTGGAAAGAGGATCAATTTGAGATCTCGCAGTCCAGGTTTCAAGCTCTGCAAGTGAAAGGCATTACCATCCTCACAGTTGAATCACCCGACGATGATGATGATGATGATGGCTTTGCTCTTGCTGCGGTACGCCAGGCAGAGAACAATGAGATGCATGCCTTTGCCCCTCAGGTCGAAATATTCGCCAACCTCGTCGAAACCGACCAAATGGAGGGTAAAGTAGAGAAAGGAAGGCATACCACCACGGTGATCATCGAAGACGCTGGCAAAGTCGTCTCCGACATCCCCCTGGAGAAGCTCTTCAACTTTGAGAACAAGATGGTGCTCAAGCGAATCATACCGCTGGAAAGCGAAGATTGAGAATTTACATTTTGCTGAAAAGTCCTCGTCGCTTCAGCGATATCCTCAAAACATAAAGAGGACTATCGGCTCGCTCATTGGGGTGCTGACTCCCCCACTCAGCGTCGTCTTTCCGATTCGCCAATCGCTGCGGTTGTTTTTCTGAGTTCCCAGCTGGAGTCAATCAGCCACACCAAAAACAAAAAAGCCAGCGGTTCCCCGCCAGCTTTTTGTGGAGCATTTGAAGACTTTGAGTCTCGCTTAGTAGCGATAGTGCTCAGGCTTGTAAGGGCCATCCTGGGGCACGCCGATGTAGTCGGCCTGATCAGTGGTAAGCTCCGTAAGCTTAGCGCCAATCTTGTCGAGGTGAAGTCGAGCCACCTCTTCGTCGAGCTTCTTGGGCAGGACATAAACGCCAACTGCGTAGTTGTCCTTGTTCTTCCAGAGATCGATCTGAGCGAGCGTCTGGTTGGTGAAGCTGTTGGACATCACGAAGCTGGGGTGGCCCGTGGCGCAACCGAGGTTGACGAGACGGCCTTCAGCGAGAACAAAAATCTGATTACCGCTCGGAAGCGTGTAACGATCGACCTGAGGCTTGATGTTCACCAGCTCGACACCTTCGTGCTCGTTGAGCTTGGCGATCTGGATCTCATTGTCGAAGTGACCGATGTTACAAACGATGGCCTGATCCTTCATCGCGAGCATGTGCTCGAGACGAATGATGTCCTTGTTACCGGTCGTGGTGACGTAGATGTCGGCAGTCTCAAGAGCGTCTTCGATCGGCAGCACGCGAAATCCTTCCATGGCCGCCTGGAGGGCACAGATCGGGTCGATCTCGGTCACGATGACCTGAGCGCCGAAACCACGAAGCGTCTGGGCGCAGCCCTTACCGACGTCACCGTAACCACAAACCACAGCGACTTTACCGGCGATCATCACGTCGGTAGCACGTTTGATGCCGTCGACGAGTGACTCGCGGCAACCGTAGAGGTTATCGAACTTGGACTTGGTCACAGAGTCGTTCACGTTGATCGCAGGGACGCGAAGCTTCTCGGCTTCGGCCATCTGGTAAAGGCGATGAACACCGGTCGTGGTTTCCTCGGAAACGCCCTTCCAGTCTTTGAGGTAGTTGGTGAACTTATCACCATGGGAGGCGTTGATGCGACGAAGGAGGTTCTTGATGACTTCCTCTTCTTCGCTGTCGGAAGGAGAATCGATGAAGGAAGTGTCGCCTTCTTCAAGCTCGGCACCCTTGTGAATGAGGAGTGTGGCGTCGCCGCCGTCGTCAACGATGAGCTGGGGACCGGAGCCATCAGGCCAGGTCAGGGCAGCTTCGGTGCAATCCCAGTATTCTTCGAGAGTCTCACCTTTCCAGGCGAAGACCGGTACACCAGCAGCAGCGATCGCAGCGGCAGCGTGGTCTTGAGTAGAGAAGATGTTGCAGGAGCACCAGCGTACATCAGCTCCAAGTTCGACGAGGGTCTCGATCAGAACGGCCGTCTGAATCGTCATGTGAAGAGATCCCATCACGCGAACGCCGTCGAGAGGCTTGTCCGCTGCATACTTGGCGCGAGTCGCCATGAGGCCAGGCATTTCTTCCTGGGCCACTTCGATTTCTTTGCGACCGAAGTCTGCCAAACTCATGTCGGCCACTTTGTATTCTTCTGTAATTCCAGTCGAAGGACTGATTTCAAGGGTAGCGCTCATAGGTGTGTCTTTCTAAAATAGCAGTTTGTCAGGAGTTAGGAGCACGCACTCTTGAGATCGTCGACTTTGTCAGTCTTCTCCCAGGTGAGGGCGTCGAGGTCATCTTCGCGACCGAAGTGTCCGTAATTGGTGGTTTTACGATAGATCGGGCGAAGCAGATTCAGTTGACTGATAAAATCGGCCGGCTTGAACGAGAAAACTTCCTGAACACCGCTCACGATCTTGGCTTCGTCAACCTGGTTGGTGCCAAAGGTATCAACGTGAACAGAAACCGGATCAGGATAACCAATCGCGTAGGCGAGTTGGAGTTCGCAACGATCGGCGAGGCCAGCAGCCACGACGTTCTTGGCGACGTAGCGAGCCATGTAAGCAGCAGAGCGATCGACCTTACTGGGGTCCTTTCCGGAGAAAGCACCACCACCGTGACGTCCCATACCACCGTAGGTGTCGACGATGATCTTACGACCGGTCAGACCACAGTCACCTTCAGGACCGCCAATAATGAAAAGGCCGGTCGGGTTGATGTGATACTCGGTGTCTTCGTTGAGCAATTCAGCGGGAAGCTCAGCTTCGACAAGCTCCTTCTTGAGAATATCGCGAATTTCCTGGGTGGTGATGTCAGCAGCGTGCTGAACAGAAACCACCACGGCGGTGATGCGGTTCGGCTTGCCGTCGACATACTCAATCGAGACCTGAGTTTTGTTGTCGGGACGAAGCCAGGTGTGCTTGCCGCTCTTGCGGAGTTCAGTCACAGCGCGACCAAGCTTGTGAGAGTAGGCGATCGGAGCTGGCATGAGCTCGGGAGTCTCCTTCACCGCGTAACCGAACATAATGCCCTGATCACCGGCACCCTGCTCTTCGGTTTCCTTGTCATCGGCGCCGGCCGCGTCCACCCCCTGAGCAATGTCAGGAGACTGCTTACCAAGCGCGTTGAGGAAGAAGAAGTTGTTGGCGTTGAACTTACAATCGTCGTTCACGTAACCGATGTCTTCGATGGCAGCTTTGACCACGCTCTGGTAATCGAATTCCGCCTTGGTGGTAATTTCGCCGCCGAGGGCCACGATGTTGTCTTTTACCATGGTTTCGCAGGCCACGCGTGAGCCAGGATCCTGCTCAAAGCAGGCGTCGACGATAGAGTCGGAAATGGTGTCACACACCTTATCGGGATGTCCCTCGGTGACTGACTCGGACGAGAAAATGTATGATTGCGCCATGTCGTATTTACAAATCTTGATGGGTTGATACATTAGTCATAAAATCTATGGCGTCAACGCTCAAAACGCTGAAGCTCATCACCGATCCGACCCGAGTGCGCATTCTGCAACTTCTTCGGCGCGAAAACCTTTCCGTACTGGAGCTGCAGGAAATACTGGGAATGGGTCAATCCCGCATTTCGACCCATCTTTCCGGGTTAAAACAGGCCAAGCTGGTTTCCGATCGGCGATCCGGGAAACACATCATCTACGGCTTTGGAGATGAGCGGGCAGAATTGGATTCCCGTTTACTTCAAACGCTGGACCTTGCTGCCGCCGATATTGAAGAAATTCCCGACGACATGGCGGCTTTGGAACTGGCGCTGAATAAGCGTCGAGACGCCGCGCGCGCCTATTTCGACTCTCTCGCTGGAAAGTTTGGCAAAACATACGTCCCGGGCCGCTCCTGGAAAGCGCTCGCAGAGACTCTTCTCAAGCTCATGCCGCCCATGGTGATCGCTGATCTTGGAGCCGGAGAAGGCACTTTTTCCCAGCTTCTCGCCCAGCGGGCCGAAAAGGTCATTGCCGTCGACAACTCGGAAAAAATGGTCGCCTATGGATCTGAGGTGGCCAAAGATAACGGATTCAAGAATCTCGAATACCGTCTCGGCGAAATTGAAGCACCACCCATTGACGACAATTCCGTCGATCTCGTCTTCTTCAGCCAGGCGCTCCACCACGCCGAAAAACCCGCTAAGGCCATCCGAGAAGCCCACCGCATCGTGAAGCCGGGCGGCCGCATTGTCATCCTCGACCTGCTCAAGCACCAGTTTGAGGATGCCCGCGAACTCTACGCAGACATCTGGTTGGGATTCTCAGAACTCGATATCACCCGGTTTCTCAAGGAGGCCGGTTTCGAGCAAATCGAGATTTCCGTGGTTGATCGCGAGACAGAATCGCCCCACTTTCAGACCTTGATGGCCATCGCCACCAAGTAAGTGGGCTCTTCTATGAAATTCCTCTTCTGGCTCCTGCTCGCGTCACTGATGCCCATACCGGTGCTGGCGCAATGGAAGATCGAAGACCAGTCACCTGTTCAGAGCGCGGATCCCCCGCTCATTGTTGAACGCAAGGTCATCAGCCGGCCAGGCGCTTCAGGTCTCTTTTCCAGTCGGCGGATTGACCTCGTCTGGTTCAGCAATACCGATTACACCTTCAAGGTGATCGACAACGGTGGCGGGAGTGGCACGAACTACACGTCGCTGGCTGCCGCGATGAAAGCCCACGACTGCCTTGCTGGCAGCAATGGGGGATTCTTTCTTGAGGGCTTCGCTCCCTCCGGCCTTATGATCGCCGAGGGACAATCCGTTGGCACCTTCGGATCCGGCGGCTTGCTCAGTGGCGTGCTGCTCTCCAGCGGAAACCGCAATCCTTACGTCCTCCGACGAGCCGAATACAGCGCCAGCAAATACAAGCCGACCGACCTTGTTCAGACCGGGCCATTCCTGGTCGACCAGGGCATGACGGTTAAAGGCCTGTCTCCCGAAAACGCGCGCCGACGCACCTTTGTGCTGCACAACGGAGGCAAGATGTTCGCGATTGGCTTAAGCGACTCCTTCACGCTCGCCGAGCTCGGCGAAATCCTCGCCGATCCCAACTTTTCTCCGGGGCGAAAGATTCACCGCGCCCTCAATCTCGACGGCGGCACCAGCAGTGGCTTTTACGTGGATCGCGGCAGCGCGGCAGAAACCATCAACGTCGAGCCTTTCAAACGAGTCCGGAACTTCATCGGTGTCGTTCCGCGAAATCCTTGAATCCGGTCACGGCTGATCAACCCCGTGAGTCAGAAGGGGCAGCCCGTAGTAGTTCAGCCAGCTCCGCGGAGTGTGAGCCCGGTTCATGGAGCGCACCGCCGCCTTCAGGTAAGGGACGTCGGGCCAGTGTCCCAGCGCGACTTCGAAGATACCGAGGAAAGGCTGGTTGTTCTGAACGGCTGCGTGATCCCTGAAATAATAGTCGCCGTTGATTCGCGCATTCCGCAGTCGGAAGAAGTCACTGTAGAAGGTCGCTGACAGTCGCAGGGTTTCGCCTCCCGGAGCCTGGGCATTGACCCAGTCTTCTCCGGTTGCCCGGCTCAGCACCTCAGCAGCATAGAGCAACAGGGTCATAGACAGGTGGCAATAGGTGAGTCCCGCTCCATGATTGGTTCGGACCCGGTCCTGGATCTCTCCAGGATGCAGTGGCTTGCCTCGCAGCCCACCATGAGGCGTGTCACCCGGCATGAGAATCAAGCCATCAAGCAACTCGCGAAAATCCTTTGGATTCTCCGGAGAATCCAGCGCGAACTGGATCAGTTCCCTGTCCCGCAAGGCGGAGCCGAGAAGCGCCAATCCCAGGACGTGGGAGACGTGGTGATTCTGAAACTTCTGGCCCCCGAAATCGTCGTTCGTTTCCCAACGTTGGATTCCTTCCTTAATCACCGGAACAAGACCACGGAACCATGCTTCAATTCGCGAGCGCTTCTCATCAGTGAGTGAAGGATGCCCATCGAGCAGGTCATAGGCAGCGATGAAAGGCAGCATTCCCCTCGCCACATCCATCCCCGCATTGGGAAAACGTATTTCAGGATTCAGCTGAGTGCCCGGAAGCGGATTCGCTGATGCCCAGGCGTCCAGCAGGGCAACTGCCTTCTCTCCAGACAGATCATGGTCCTCAAGTCGCCAGCGATAAGCCAGCAGGCGGGCCGCGATCCCCTCGGTTTGCGCCGCTCCATGAAACGCAAGCGCATCATCAGTGTCGATCGGTTGAGGCTCCAGCGACAGAGCCGCTTCTGCCTCGGCCACAGCCAGGCGCCAATAGGTCGCGAAAGGTTCCTGCCCACTGGCGACGCGTTCCTTTGCCCGTTGTAATCCCGCGGCATCGGTCTCAATGCGAGGCGCCGGAGGAAACGTGAATCCCGGCTCCTCGAAGCGAACTTCTCGTGTATCACCTTCAGGCAGTCGAATCACCGGATCCGTTGCGGCACGCTGCCGGAAGTGAATCACCACTTCATCAGGAGTAACTTTCAGATCAAAGATATGGTCATGATAGTGAATTCGGGAAACCGACAATTCCGCCCACCTCTTTGGCAATCGAGGATTCAAAATCACTCCATCGGCTGTCGGCTTAAATCCAAGAAACCCATAGAGCATCACTTGTGGCACGAGCACAGATTCAAAAAACTCGTGATCCATTCCCAGCCCTCCGGGAGTGCCTCCACCCTGGAGTGATCCCCGATTCGGCTTAGCGTAGTAGGCGCGGTAGCCACCCTCCGCCTCCACTTCTTCGAACCAGTCGATGATCACTTGAAGCCGCTGCCACGCATCATCCGGACCGTTCATCCGAAGCCGCGACATGAGGTCGTGATAGGAAAAACCCAACACCGCTCCGCCATCCTGGATCTGGCCTCCCCAGGGAATCGTTTCCGGTCCATGCCAGACCCAGCCATACCATTCCACGTTGCGGCGAGTCGTCGCGCGCGGCGCAAATCTCCAGTGATAAATATCATCACCAATCGAAGTATCCCCCTCGACAATTCGTTTCCCGTCGAGCCAATCCAGGATAGAGCGAGCCTGCTCATCGGAAGCGAAACCGTAATAGATCGCCTCGAGGTTTAGAAACGTGAAGCCGTAGTCATAGGCAACACCGTCCGCATCAAAGCAACCGTAGAAGCGACCATTCCCCTCGTTCCAGAACATGGCCGAAGCCTGTTCCTTGAGATTCCCGGCCAGGCTTTCGAGCTCCGCAGCCGATGCATAACCCTCTCCCGGAGTGGCAATTTCCCAGGCAGGGTTTGCCTCGATCGCCCGTTCCAACTCGACGGCATCTTTCAGCGCGGCGTAGAGAAGGATACTCGCATAGCAGTCACGATGACCAAACGGAACCAGGTCGTAGTAGTTGTTTCCCACGCCATGACCAAAGTTCAATTTCTTTTGCCCGGTTGGCCCCGGCTCAAATCCTCTCCGACCGTCGTGCCCCACCCAGCGAACCAGCACACATCCATTTTCTTCGAAGGCAAATTCGGACCGGGCGTAGGCAACCACCTTCCGAATTCGATCAATGTTCTGCTTCAGGAATTCCACCTCGCCCGTCCATCGGAAGAAGTCGGCACATCCCATCACAAAAAGTGAGTTGGTGATGGGATGACGGGAATCAACCGCCGTATGAACCGACCTGACCACCACCTCTTGCGGCTCTGCATTTTCCCAACGCAAACGCAGTCCGGTAAAATGATCTTTCCACTCGGGATGGGTGAACATCGGTACCATCGAGAACATCAGGCCAAGACCTGGCCGGGCGTCTTCAAGAGGCACTGGAACGGAACGGCTCTCATCAAACTCCGGGAACGCTTCCGTCGTGAACTCAATCCGGGGATTGGAAGACGGCGGCACGCCGCTCCACTCCACGGTAATGAAAGGTGAGATCAACGTATTGACCTGGAACGGATGGACATGCGACAGCGTCGTTTCTCCCCCGTCAGTCGAAAACACCAAGCCCTGCGCGGGATCGATTCGGGCATCTTTCACTCCCGTCTGCTTCATCCCCTCCAAGGGCGCCAACGGCACCTTGAGTTGGATCGAATAAGGATCGTCCGCATGAGTAAAATGCCATCCAATTCCCCCGCTCTGATGCCAGGTCGGAAACGGCCAACCACCCGGGTGCGCGAGACCGCGATGTTGATTCATGTTCACGTAACCCGCCGAATCGATATGGCGGGCACTGAGGGAATGCCGGTAAAAGTCGCGCAACGGCGCAGCACTCTCACTTCCATCCGGTCCCACTGCGGGCCACAGCACCGACATGGGCAACCAGTCATCCCACAAGGTACAGGTGATCTTCGGACTGTGATGCCGCTCCAGGAGTTTCTCGAGCAGCGCCATTTCCCGTTCACGTCCGGGAACCTGGAAGGAAGGCAACTCCTGGCCTTCACCATCGATACCGGGCAGCGCGATGATGAGCGCCACCAGCCATTTCAGCTTTGTCGTAATCATCCGCGTGAACCTCAAAGCAACCAGTCCTTCATTACCCGACCATGCACGTCGGTCAATCGACGATCACGACCGCCATAACGGAATGTCAGGGTTTCATGGTCGATTCCCATCTGGTGAAGAATAGTGGCGTGAACATCATGAATATCGACCGCGTTCTCGACGACGGAGTTACCGAATTCATCCGTTGCTCCATAGTCCATCCCTCCGCGAAATCCGCCCCCCGCGAAAAAGATCGAATAGCCATCGACGTGATGGTCACGACCGGCACCGGCATGAACCTTGGGCGTATGAGGCGTCCGTCCCATTTCACCAGCCAGGTGACCAGCAGGAGGTAGCCAATGATGACGATGCTGTCGACGATTCCGAGACTTTCCATCACAGACCTGCTTCACGGAGACGGCCCACCAAAGCACCGGGATCAAAATCACTCGCGTCCACTTCGTGAATCAACACGGAGTAGCGCAGCCGAAAGCGCTCGCCCTTCTTCACTGTCGTCGTCACATAGGGCTCGCGACGTTCCTTCGGTTGTTTTGGGAAAGGATTGGATACCAGTGCCCCGTAGTCGCGACTGTGCGACCACGATGTTCTCGGATTGTCAGGATGAGGCACAACCAATAGCCCGACCAATTTGCCATCGATCTCACCCGAATAGTTGATCCACTCAAATTCCTTTCCCCAGGTGCCGGCACCATTTTCCTCTCCGCGATTGTTCACAATCTGGCCATTGCCACCTTGGACGCGGAGCGGGCTCGCGATTCGAATCGCCAGGCCGCTTTCTTCCTGGTCCCCGAAAACGAAATCCCGATCATCGTTGTAGAATTTAGCATCCCACTCCAGGAGGATTCCCTCATTCACGTGACGAAAGTGATAATGGGTTTCCTGAATACAAACCGTCTCATTTCCATCAGCACTGAGGTAACGATCTCTCGTTTCGAAACTGGCCTCCCCTCGCCTGCCAACGGGTTCACCAAAAAACCCTTCGTGCTTCACCTTTGAAGTCAGTCGCCAATAGTCGTTGCCATCGATCCACCCGAAACTCATCCACAAGCCGGCGTGGAGCACCGGGTGAATGATGCCAGCTTCTCTCCTATATCCGGGGTCAATATCCTCCGGCTTACGAGGCGGAAAATTTCGCGTCACCTGAATACCGGAAGGCGTCCTGACATTGACAAAGGCCCGCCGTGTGAGCTCGTCATGCTCCAGCAAGTATGTTGCAATTTCCTCCCCATCGAGATGGAGACGCAACTCGCCGCCTTCCTCAAGAAACTCAAATTCACCATCGGCGACCGGGACCGGCTCGGTTCGCTCCAAGGTCTGAAGATACGCCACCAGGTCGGCGAGTTGCTGACTGGTCATCATCGCCCCAAAACCGGCTGGCATTGCTGAAACGGGCAGCCCTTCCCGACTCGCAATATCGCGACGCTGAATTTCGACGGTGGCTCCCCCCATCAGCGCCAAGGTGAGGGCACGCCCGGTCTCCTCGAGAATGATCCCTGAGTAGGCGGCCCCATCTTTCGTTGCGATCGCCTGAGCCGAGAAGCCCTCCACGATGTCATTACTCGGATTGATGATCGAATCGATCAGGGTTTTGGCGTCGGCTCTTGAAGCGATCTCAGTGAGATCAGGTGCGTGGTTCTTCCCGACACCATCAACCTGGTGACAGGAGGCACAATTCGCTCCCTGGGCGCTGAAGAAAAGGTCGCGACCTCGCTGCGGATCGGCGGCCCTGAGAAGAGGAAGGATAGACTCCTCTGTTGCCAGAGTCCCGTCTGGCGCGATCAGTTTCGGACGGACGGCTACGATGTAATTTCCCTTTCCAACGTCAATACCATCTCGACTCGTTCCGAGCGTGAGGGGCCCCGCAGGCAGGTCAGCCTGATAGACTCTCATCAACTTGGGGTCAGTTCCTTCAATGGTCAGAGGTGTCAGTTTCCATTTTCCGCGGGCCCAGGTAGGCAGGTTTGCAGCGCGAGCGTCGTCGATGAAATAGACCGTCGATGGGTATTTCAGGGTCAGATTGACCGTGATTCCGCTGGTGGCATCAGCGTCGCCACAGGCGGTTTGGAGAAAGGTCAGCCCCTCAAGCTCTGGCGGAACCTTAGTCATGTGATAATCACGATCGGTGTAGTAAGGAGTTCCAGGCTGAAGCACCGCAGCGAGGTAGGGGCGTCCTGTATTGGCGTGCACATCCTCGAACGGAATGACCTGCGGCTCCGAATTAGGGAGTTGGCCCGTCGCTGTGAGCGGGCGACCTTTATGCAGAAACTCGTGCTTTCCTCCGAGACGCTTGGCGGCGAGTTCTGCAAGCGGAGGGTGAGCATCCTTCGTGAAAGGCTCGATCTCCTCATCTTTGAGGGCGTCCTCTTCGAGCAGGCCAAGAAAAGCAGCAAGCCGGACCGCCGGACGTTCGTCGACCAGAAGGTCTTTGCGTTCACCGATGGAGAGAAGATCTATTAACGCCCCCCAGGTCGCGTAGTAAACAATCCGGTCAGTTTCCCTTGCAGCCAGTGCCACGAGCTCTTCGGCATACTCTGACCCCACGTTCTGACGCAGGGTCAGCACAGCTTCAAGCCGGATCCGCGGTTCTGGGTCGCTGAGAGATTCGACAGTAACCGGCGCAGTCGCGTTGTGGTAAGCCTGGAGTCGCAGTGACTGGACCTTCTGGTTGCGGTTGCCAGTATGCCAAGACTTCTCTGCGTTGATCCGGCCGATGGTCCATACCGCCCAGGTCTCAAGAGCGGTAGTAGTTTGATCGTCCTTCAGAACAGCGAGCAAGGATGGAATGGCCTCTTTTCCCCGCCTGATCAGTTCCTCCTGAGCATTGGTCCTCCATGCAGGAACATGACTGCCAAGATCAGTGATTAATTCATCAATCGTCCACTGGGAAAGGATGGCCGGATTCCGTTTCGCGAGCGAAGGCAAAAACCCTTTAGGCCAAAAACGATAGACCCTCCCCTCGTTTGCCAACTGGTCGTTCTCATAGTGAGCACCATACTGCCGGCCCCAACTGGTGATCCAGATGGCTCCGTCAGGTCCCATCTCAATATCGACCGGATCAAAGGCGCGACCGCTACTTTGACTCATGCTGCGTCCTCCGCCAGCATGAGCCAGGATTTCAAGATTCTCGCGGTCAGCCTTTCGCCAAGCCCCGTCCCACCTCGTTCGGTAGATCACAACTTCACGATTCAGCCAGTCGCTGAAGAGAAAGATATCCTGGTATTTTTCCGGGTATCCCGGGACGCGGCAATGGATCACCCCGGCACCGGAGCCTTCATACAAGGGGCCACTGGAGGGAGCGGTAGGCAGGTGATTGTCGCCTTTCCAGTCGTAGCTCCAAGAATGTCCCCAACCGAAGTGAGCCCCATAGAATGGCGCGAACAGTTTATCCCCCATGGTCTGGTCGTTATCAGAACCAAGCCAGTCAAACCGATCATCGAAAGCCATGTCCCACGGATTGCGGTAACCACGGGAGACGACTTCAAGATTGGAACCATCATCATCACAGCGAAGTATACCGCCAGTGACGCCCCAATCGTCGCGTGGATCCTGATAGTTTTTGCGGTAACTTGCTGGAGTAAAGGAGACCGGCTCCGGTTCCGGAGTGCCCGGTGGCACGGTAATTCCCCAAAGATCACGGAAGGGCGCCGGCGCGAGACGATCCGGTAAGATGGTGAGCCCCTTCGAGTTCCCCTTTGACATGTAGAGTTTCCCGTCCGGGCCGAAGTGAAGGCCATGCAGGCCATGCTCAAGATTCCCAAGATCGGTGTAGACGCGAATGTATTCGTCAGCAACGTCATCTCCATTCGTGTCGCGCACACGCGTTAATTCCGGCGCGTTGGCGATCCAGAGCCAATCCCCCTTCCAGGCCAGCCCCTGAATTGAGTTGAATCCGACGGCGAACTCTTTTCGGGTTTCGGCAACCCCGTCGCCGTCTTCGTCTGTCACAATCCACACAGAATCGGGCGGCGAATCGGGTGAGGGTGCTCGGTATTGCGGGCCCATGCCAACACAAAGCCGTCCCTTGGAATCGAAAGTGATCGCACAAGGATTACGCACCATCGGATCGCGGGCAAAAAGTGAAACCTCAATGTCGTCGGATATCAGTGGGAAATCCCCTCTATCATCCGCTTGAGACGGAGACGGCGAACGAATGGATAAAAGCACAAGGATACCCAATGACACTGTTGTATTGATGAGTGATGGGGCTTTCATCTTGCGGGCCAATCACGCAATCTTTGGTTCGATTTAATCTCTCTCTACACTATAGAAATGGTTGCCACGTAACAACGCGGAAAAGAAGTTCGGCCACCCCAGTGTAGCCCCCCACCTTAGGTCTCAGCAATCCAACACATTCCGGTGGCCCACAGCTTTTCGGGCTCCCCACTAATAGCGCAATCGAGGGATTTTCTGCAAAACAATCTGTCACATCGAAAAGCCAATTCGATATACCTTGTAAACCACTTTAAAACCAACTTTCGCCGTGTTAGACCACGAAACAGAAACTGAGCTTGTCACCCGCATCCAGGCCGGTGAACTCAGCGCCTACGAAGAACTGCTGAACAATCACAGTTCCCGACTTCGTGCGTTCATCGCGATGAAACTCCCGATCCCACACTTGATCGACGAAATCGCTCACGAAACTTTTGTTTTTGCTCACCGCCACATCCTGGATTTCGAGGCCGGCACTGATTTTGGCAAGTGGATCCGGGCGATCGCCTACAACCTGGTGCGCAAGGAAACCCTTCGTCACAAGCGCCTCTCCAACAACCGGGAAAAATTCATGGAGCACTATCTCTTGGAACAGGCCGGGAAGGGTGATATGTCCCCTGAATCACCCATGGTGATCTACTTGGAGGAATGTCTCCGAAAATTGCCAGACAACCAGCGCTCCCTGTTGGAACACAAATACAAGCTTTCTGAATCATCCCGCGAAATCGCCGGAGCCTTTCAACAGAGCGAAGCGTGGGTCCGCACCACTCTTTGTCGCGTCCGCACCGCCCTGCGCACCTGTATCGAGCAGAAGCTCAGTGCCTCAATGAACACCTTTTAAGTTAGAATTTTGGACTCCGAACACATAGAAGCCTACATCGCTGGAGAACTCGACGAGCACGCTCGCGAGCAGATTGAGCAAGTACTTCGCAACGACCGGGAGCTTCGCGAAAGCTACCTGCATCAACTCAGGATCCACGCGGCCCTCGAAACGATGATGAGCGAAGGAGCCGAGGAGAAGGGTATCAGTTTCGAGGAATCCGTCATGGCTCGTCTGCGTTCTGAGGGAGCTGGAAACCAGAGTTTTGCCAAGTCTGTCCTGACTGAGATCGTTGAGGAACGCGAAGGTATCATTCCGCTTCGCTGGCCCGACTTGGTCAAGGCGGGCATCATCTCTGCGGCTGCTTCCATCGCCCTGATGTTCTTCCTGCAGTCTATCATGTTTGGCAGCGCCGGGCGCAATGGGCGCAGCAGATCCGGGACCGCGGCACCCGGTTTTGTGGCCCGCGTTGAAATGTCGGAAAATCTCAAATGGTCTGACACCACCGGTGAGAAGATTCGCAAAGATGGATGGTTGGCCCCGGGGCTTATCGAAATCGAATCAGGTCAGGCGAAGATTGCCTTCAACTCCGGAGCTACCGCGACAATCGAAGGTCCAGCCATCCTCAGCATCGAGTCTAACAATCGCCTTTTCCTCAAGGAAGGGAGCTTGTCCGCGAATGTCCCGAAGCCGGCAACGGGTTTCACTGTGAATACCCCCCGCATGAATGCAGTCGATATCGGCACGCGCTTCGGCATTTCCGTGGCGAAGAACGGTGACTCAGAACTCCACGTTATGGAAGGTGAAGTGGAAGCCAGTCGGACTCGTGGAAACGCTGTCACCACCCTCGTCCGTGAAGGCATCGCCCTGCGCGCCGACAATCGCACCCGCAGCGAACTCGCCACCATCCCCTATCGTGGCGAATCTTTTCTTCTTACGATCGGAGAAACCGCGACACCAAGTCCCTCTCTCAAGTATACCTTTGATGACTCCAACGGCGGAATGATCGAGGACTCCGGTAAGGACAATGCTTTCGACGCAGCGTTGATTGCTGCCGGTGAAATGGGCAGTTCTCCGCGACGGGCACCGGGACGCTCCGGTAGCGGGCTGTTCTTCAATCATGGTGATTCTCTCGACGTGCCGCTCACTCGCGAATTCCGTCTCGATGAAGCCTTCACCATCACCTTCTGGGTCAAAATCCCACCTCGCATCGGTCCTGACGGCAGCGAAGTGCTGATTCAATACGGTCGAGAGGAGCTTGGGTGGACTTTCTCGAGCGATCGCGATTTCACCAGCCCAACCCGTGGAGCGATCCGCGTGGACCACGGCGGCGGCTACATCGTCGGCAGCACGGACATCGCTGATGGAAACTGGCACCATATCGCCTGCCGTTTCATAGGTGGCGATAATGCTGATCTCAGCTCACACGTGCATCTCTTTATCGACGGCCACCTCGAAACAATCAGCGACTCCCACAAAAGTTCGATTGAATCCGGCCGGGTTGGTCAATTCCAGCTGGGCAAAAGTGCCAGCGCCAGCACTTTTGAAGGCTGGGTCGACGAACTATTCATCTTCCGCGAGGCCGTCCCAACATTTGTGATTCAGGAACTCAGTAAGTAACCGTTTACATCTAACCGTAGCCCCCATCAATCAACCCTTATCTGCCTGATTGCGCTGCAGACAAAATTCCAAACCACCCTCACCGCTCTTAAAAACTCCGCTTTAACTACCACCATGAATAATCCTCGAACCATGAAAAAACTAGCCTCCCTGCTTGCTGGGATTGCGATGCTTTCGGTGACCACGGCCCGTGCTGAGATGCGGACCTGGACGTCAGCGGACGGCAAGACTCTGCAGGCTGAATTTGCCGGTAGCGAAGGCACCGGTTCAACTGCCCTGGTCAAACTGAAGCTCGAAAACGGCAGCCTGATTGACTACCCGGTCGCCAAGCTGAGCGAAGAAGACCGTATCTTTGTGAAGAGTAACCTCCCCACGGATCCCGCGGCTCTGGCCGCCGCCATCGACCAACTCGTGGTCAACAAGATGAAGGAGAGCTACTACGAACTTCGCGAGGAGCTCGCAGCCCTGCCCCAGAACGCTTATCTCTCAAACGCCGAGAAACTCAAGCGTAAGGAAGAGATCGAGCGCGAGATGCAGATGTGCATCCCTAACGAGCGCACCAGCGATGAGCAATTCCTCCGCCGCATCTACCTCGACCTCGCCGGCCGGATTCCGACCTTCGACGAAGCTGAGAAATTTCTCACCGATCGAAGCCCGACCAAGCGCGCTGCTCTCATCGACGACCTGCTCGACTCCGAAGCATTCGCGATGCGAATGTATAACTATTATTCCGACCTTTTCCGCATCCGTGAGGGCGTTTTCATGATGGGTAACGGCGACCTCAAGGTCGACCCCTACATCGAATACATCAAAGCCAGTGTTCGCGAAGACAAGCCGTTCAATGAAATGGCCCGCGAGCTTCTCACTGCTTCCGGTCACATCGCAGACAACCCGGCTACCGGTTATCTGCTGGCAGACTCCGGCATGCGCCTGTGCAACCTTTCTAACACCTTCACTATTTTCATGGGCACGGAGATCACCTGCGCCCAGTGCCACGACCACCCCTTCGAAGAAGTTTACCAGATGGATTTCTTCAAGATGGCTTCGTTCATGGGTGAGACCGAGACCCGCATGCGCGGAAACAACAATTCCATGATGATGATGTCCATGGGAAGCAACTCCCGCGCCGAGCAGGAGCGCATGGGCAAGATTCTGAAGGCTGCCGGTAAGCTTCGCGAAAACGAAACCACCGACCGCAACCTGAGCGGATGGATGGGCACCACCAACATCCAGGTGCACGACGACGGTTCCAACGCAGTTCAGCTGCCCCACGATTACAAGTATGACGACGGTGAACCCAACATGAAGGTCGCTCCCGCTGCCTATTTCGGTGACATCATGGACGTCTCCGAGTTCGAGTCACCACGCCACGCTTTCGCTGAGTGGATCGTTTCTCCAAACAATCCCCGGTTCACCATCAACACGGTGAACCGCTTCTGGAAGATCGCTTTCGGTATCGGCCAGATTGAGCCGGTCTACAACATTCCCGGCCACCTCGACGGCCAAGCACAGAACTACGAGCTCCTCACCTTCCTCGAGGAAATGATGAAGGACCTCAACTACAGCACAAAGGACTTCTTCCGCGTGCTCTACAACACCCAGACCTACCAGCGCGAAGCTGAGACCATGTCTCCCTCTCTCGCTCAGATGGACAAAGGCACTTACCACTTTCCCGGCCCTGTGCTTCGCCGCATGACTGCTGAGCAACTCTGGGACTCCCTCGTCACCCTGACGACAGCGAATCCCGAAGGTGTTACCCGCCAGGGCGCTCAGAAGTACAAAGAGTGGATGCACACCGACACAACTGCGTTCAAGACCGCTGACGAGATCCTTGCCTACAAATCGAAGTGGGGCGAAATCGGTCGCCTGACCAAGTACGACGGACAGTATGTCTCCCGTGATGACAATGTCGGTGGTGAGGCCATGTTCCGTGCTTCGGAAATGCGCCAACCGCAGCAGCCAGGTCACTTTCTTCGCATGTTCGGCCAGTCCGACAAGCAGCTCATCGAAAACCAGTTCGATGACGGTTCCTCACCCCAAGTGATGGCACTGCTCAACGGAAAGATTACCAACAGCGTGCTGACCAACCCGGATGCCTACCTCATCAAAGAGATCGCCAATGGGCGTGGTTCCAAGGGCGACAAGGTCGACAAAATCTTCCTCAGCGTTTTGACCCGATACCCTGAATCTAACGAAAAGTCTGCAGCCAATTCCGGCATGCGCGCCCGCACTGCCAGCGGCATGAGTGACAAGCAGAAGATGGAAGTCGAAGCCAAGGCCATCGGCAACGTCATCTGGGCGCTTGTCAATACCCGCGAGTTCATGTTCATCCAATAACAAACCACCTTAAAATTTACTCTTAACCAATTAATCCACATGAAAGATCAACTGAAAAACCTGGATCAACTGAGCCGCCGACAGTTCGTGGCTCGCACCGCCAAGACTGCCCTTGGCGTCAGCGTCATTCCGCTCGCAAATGGCATGCAGGCCGTGCAGGCGGCTGGCGGAGGAAAAGCCGAACACTGTATCTTCTTTTACATGTCCGGCGGAATGACCCACATCGATACCTTCGACCCCAAGCCGGGCACTGAAACCGGCGGGGCCACCAAAGGGATCGACACTGGTGTTGCCGGTATTCAGGTTTCCGAGTTTATGCCCGGAATTGCGAAGCGCTTCAAGGATGTTGCCCTGGTTCGCTCCATGACCCAAAAGACCGGTGACCACCGTGGCGGTTCCTACTGGATGCACACCAGTTACGGACCGCGTGCCACGATTGTTCACCCAACGATGGGCCCCTGGGCGCAGACTCTTCTCGGTAAAAAGCACGAAACTCTGCCAGACTCCGTTCTCATCGGCGGTGGTGGTGGTGGCCCCGGCGCTGGTTTCTTCGGCCCTGCTCTCGCCCCACTGCCCATTGGCGACCCTGACAAAGGCGTTCAAAATTCGCGCCCCGCTAAGGGCGTCGACGAAGACCTTTTCGATAAGCGCATCGACCTGATGAATACTTTCGACGAGTCCTTCCAGCGCAAATTCAAGAACGATGAAGTTGCTGCTTACTCTCAGTTTTACGACGAAACGCTCAAACTGATGCAGAGCGACGACCTCGAAACCTTTGACCTGAGCAAGGAACCCGATGTGCAGAAGAAGCTTCAAAACTACGGAAGTGGCCGAATTGGTAAGGGAGCACTTCTGGCCAAGCGCCTTGTTTCTTCAGGCATTCGTTTTGTTGAGGTCCGCGGAGGCGGCTGGGACATGCACAACAATCTTTGGCAGGCAATTCCTCAGCGTGCTGGAGAACTCGACAAAGCTCTTAGCGCTCTGATCGACGACCTCAAGGCCGAGGGAATGTTTGAAAAGACACTTATTGTGCTGGGTACCGAATTCGGACGAACACCTAAGATCAATGCCAATGGTGGTCGTGACCACTTCCCTCGCTGTTTCTCCACCCTCTTTGCTGGAGGCGGCATTCAGGGCGGCCAAGTCTATGGTAAGTCTGACAAACTCGGGATGTCTGTTGAAGAAAATCCGGTCACTGCCGGTCAATTCAACGCCACGATTGCTCATGCTCTCGGTATGGACCTCAACAAGGTGGTTTACGCGCCTTCCGGTCGTCCCTTCCTCGTTGCCGGTCACACTCGCGACCCTGAGACCGACGAGATTGTCACCGAGCACCATCCGATTATGCCGTTTTTCTCTTAATCGGAAACACTTCCAAATCCCCACCACGAAAACCCGGGAGGCAACTCCCGGGTTTTTTGTGTCCTGACGGCAAAAATTAATATTTTAGCTTTCTTAAATAGTTTATATATCCTAAATAGATATTCTGGAGGTCTTCCCGCTTCGATCTCCATCCAGCATCACTCGACCTCACAGCACAATGAGTCTCGCCGGGACCGCACAACCATCCCCGACGACGGAGGCCCGTCAGTCGAAGGAGTCTGACGTCTCTATACTCGTAATCGAGTCGTTCGCTTCGACCCCGCTTGGCCCTAAGATTGTATTCGCCAATGAAAAGGCCGTAGAGGAAACCGGCTACGAAGAAAGCTCGCTTGTTGGTTCTCCCTTAGGCCTTGTTTATGACCGTTCTGATCTCCGTAACTTGATCGAGAAGCTACCCATCATTGCCGGACGCACTGGTTTCTGTTGGATGGATCGTGTCCTCTTTCGCAATGGCGGTTCACGAGATACGATGCACTGGACGATTCGCCCAACACAAAAGGTGAATGGTCAGACACGTCTCTTTACCCTGACTTTCAGACCAATCCACGACACTCCGGAACCCGGTTCGCCTGCCGTCGCTCCCGCTTCCATTCCCAAAGAAGTCCAGCCGCCCATGGATGCCCCCACGGCGAGACCGGCTCCAGTGCCAATTTCCACGCCCGATCAGGATCTTGAAGATGATCTGCAGGAAACCCGGTCCGAGTCTCTCGCTATGGCAGCTGGAGGAGTGGCTCACGATTTTAAGAATGCTCTCCAAACGATCAAGTCCAACGTCGAGATAGCTCAGTCCCTCTCCGGGACCAATTCCCGCCTCAGCACTTGTCTCGATGATGCAAACCATGCTCTGGACGATGCCGAAATGCTCGCGCGACAGATGTTGGCTTTTACCCAAGGCGACCATCTCAGTTCAACGGTTTTCAATGTTGCGGACCAAATCAGCCGTGTCTCAAGCTTGTGCACGGCCGGCTCACGCGTCAGTTGCCTGGTCAACGTGGATCCGGAGCTGCGCCTCGTCGAAGGTGACCCCAATCGTATCTATCAAGTGTTTCACAATCTTGTGATCAACGCCTGCCAGTCCATGCCGAATGGCGGTGTCCTCCACTTAACCGTCGGCAACGCTGACCTTCTAGCCGGTAATCCTTACCGAGTGTCCCCCGGGTCCTATACTGTGGTCTCCGTTCGTGATCGCGGCTGCGGAATCCCGCCGGATGTGCTGCCGAGGATTTTCGAAAAGAACTTTTCGACCAAGACCGATGGCAGCGGATTTGGGCTCGCTTCCTGCCGCGCCATCGTCGAAGCCCATCAGGGATCTATACGCGCCGCTTCCAAAGTTGGCGTTGGAACAGAGTTCCTCGTTTTTCTCCCTTCATACCAACAGGCAACAGGATCCCCTAAGTCGGCCGATATTCCCGAAAACCGAATCGGTGGAAGCCATGTTGATCCCGAAACTGGGCAAAAAAACCGCAACACTTCGGTGCTTGTCCCTAAGACTTGTCGGGTCCTTATCGTAGAAGATCAGGCTCCGGTTCTCAAATCAACTCAGGGGGTACTTGAGCACCTCGGCCATGAATGCTTATCCGCCACCAACGGCGAAGAAGCAGTCTACACTTATCGCCAGCATCTTGATTCTGCAGAACCGATCGATGTGGTTCTTCTCGATATGACGTTACCAGGTGGGCTCAACGGAATTGAGGTCTATCAGGAATTGAAAAAAGCGGATCCCGAAGTTCTCGTCATCGCGACGAGCGGCTACTTTGATGATGGCCCCAACGAGGCGATCAGCAAAGCCGGCTTTCCCGCTCTACTGGCAAAGCCGTTTTCGATACAGGACCTCTCCAAGACAATCGCTCAGGTGCTTTCCTGATTATCTCGGCCAGAATACCAGAAAGCAAAATTCCGCTTCATCCGGTCCCGGGTTTCCTGCCGACTGATACCCGCCCACTCCGAATAGGCTTTGTAGACAACTGAAATATTAGCAGGGTGGTTTGCAGGTTTCCGTCTACCCGGGCGGCTCAACGGAGTAGCGATAAGATTTTCCGGCGGGTGCATGTCCGGGGCATCAGTCTCGAGAAGGATTCTGTCTTCCGGAACCAATTCAAATACAGCGAGCTTTGCCGCTTTGTCTTCGCGGAAAAAGTAACCGGAGATCGAAAACCAGGCACCCCGTTGCACAAAGTATTCAATCATCTCTGCGGGCCCGGAATATGAGTGAAGGAGAAACCGCCCTGTAAAAGGAGACTTATCGAGGCAATCTTTCAGCGCACCCCATGCCTTCAGACAGTGAATCACAGTTGGCCGCTGAAATTCCTGAGCTATTTCAAGCTGACTCGCAAAAGCCATCTTCTGTCGTGCCATATCGTGATCCCGCATCCATTTATCGAGACCGATTTCACCAACCCCGGCGGTGACGTCACTCTTAAGTCGCCCCCGCAATAAATTTTCCCAACCATCCTGACATTCGTTCACATACCAGGGATGAAGGCCGTAAAACGCGATCACTTCTTGATGCGTCGAGGCGAGATCTCCTACTGCCTTCCAGTCATTCGGACGAGTACCGTTTACCACCAGTCTGGCGACACCCGCAGATCGAATCTCAGGGAGAACCACATCTATATTCTCCAGCAGAACCGGATCCTGCAGATGAAGATGGCTGTCGATCATTCGCAGCAAAGGGTCTGCCGGAGCTACTCGCCAAGGTTGAGACGCATCGGGATCATATGCGAATGGCTGAATCCAAGACCTTCGAAGAACTTCTGACTTTCATCGCTCACCTTATCAGTAAGCAACGTGATCCTCATAAAATCTTTGCGCTTGGCGAAATCGATAACGTAAGTCATCAGCTGGGATCCATAACCACATCGACGGAAATCGGGGTGGATAATCACATCCTCGAGATTAATCACAAAACCACCCATCACCGTACTGATAGTAAAGAGAACATTAACCATCCCAATGATCTCGTAGTCAGTGCGCACCACAAAAATCCGACCACGGCTGGGCTGTTCAAGGATGGCGCGCAAACCACGTTCCTGCTTCTGGCGATCAGGGTCAAAGTCCTCCTCCATTTCAAAGAGGTCCATCGTCAGGTCGATCAACCTCGGGAGATCCTCAAGAGTCGCCGGCTCAATCCGTGCCTTTTGATTCAGCGGTTGGATCGGTGCGGTGTTGGAAATATCCATGAACTGGAAGCGAGTTTCGTTAAAACGGTATCAAATCAAACAGTCGTCGAAAAGCACTCAATTATGGTGCTTTCCCGCCGCGTATAAGTATACATGATCTGAGTTTTGCGCGACGCTTTCATTGGAAGAAATATTTTTACGCCGGCAATCGGTCATCAACTCCTGATATAGCGGGACTTGAGGTGGTTCACAAGTGCCTCTGAATTGGCGGCAGAACCGGTCGCTTCAACAATCAGATCGTCCGGAAGTAATACGCTTCCCCTGGCATGAACTTTTACGCGCATCCACTCCAACAGGCCTGAATAGTCAGCGTTATCCATCTGCCCGGCAATCTCAGGGTTCTGGTCCAGGGCCGCCCGGGCCAGGTGGGCGGCGTTGATATTGCCGAGACTGTAGGTGGGGAAATATCCAAAGATCCCCATACTCCAGTGAATGTCCTGCAGGCATCCGCTGGAATCATCATCAACAGGCAGACCGAAATACTGCTCAAAGCGCTCGTTCCACGCCGCGGGAATATCCGCGACCGCCAGTTCATCAGCGAAAATAGCTTTCTCGATTTCAAATCGCAGAAGGATGTGCAGATCGTAAGTCACCTCATCAGCTTCAACCCGAATATAGCTCAAGGCGGCCTGATTCACCGCCGCATACATTTCATCTACAGAAACACCTCTTAAGGTCGGGAAATACTCCGCTGCCCGGGGAAGCCACTTTTCCCAGAAGCCGCGACTACGCCCGACATGATTCTCCCACAGCCGGGACTGTGATTCATGAATTCCCAACGACACGGCACTGCCAATGGGCTGCCCCCGGTGCTCAGGATTGAGCCCTTGCTCATAGAGACCGTGACCGACTTCGTGCAGAACGCCGAAGAGAGAACTCCGAAAATCTGTTTCATCGTAGCGAGTCGTCAGGCGAGTGTCGAAAGGCGCCATTCCAGAACAGAACGGATGCACTGCCGTATCAATTCGCCCGGCATCGAAATCAAACCCGATCGATCGAGCCACCTCTTCATTGAAAGCTTTTTGCTGCTCCACGGGAAAGTCACGCCCTTCCCAAGGAAGTGCTTGCCCGGATTTTGCGGTCGCCCCTTCAACAATCGGAACAAGCTTGTCGCGCAGATCGCCCAGCGTCCCCGAAAGGCGGCGACTGGAGGTCCCCCGTTCGAACCGATCAATCAGCGCATCGTAAAGCACATCATCGTAACCCCAAAGCTCCGCCTGCTCGCGACAAAGATGGATCAGCCTGGTCAGGGATGGAGCAAAGACTTCAAACTCCGATTTTTCGCGTGCCTCTGCCCAGGATGCCTGAGCCATCACTTTGGCCTGGGCAAACTCTTCAACCAGCGCTTTCGGCAGGCAGGTGGCACGGTCATAACTGTGACGCCATTCACGAAGGTTGGCAGTTTCCTGTTCTCCTTCGCACGACGATTCCGCTTCAGCGATCCAATCGCCAACTTCAGGAGCAACAAACTGCTCGTGTGCCCAACCACTGAACCAGGCCATTTGCTCTCCACGATACGCGATTGCTTTCTTGGGAAGCAGCACCTCCTGGTCCCAGCCAAGGAGAGCCTGAGCATCTCCCACCAGCTGGACTTCACGGCTTTTCGCCGACAATTTTTCGTACGCAGTCTCTGCCATCATATCAATTTTTATTCTATCTTATCACAAAAAAGGCCGGTCACCCCAATGGAGGAGTGCCGGCCCGGTTAAACAAGTGTTCTGTCAGCTTTATTCACCGGCTTCCCTCGCCAGGTTCGCCATGATCTGGATCGAACCGGCGGAGAGAGTGCCAAGCACTCCGGAAGGTTTTCCATCAATGATACGAACGACGGTGACCCCGACCGGGTTTCCATCCATGGTAAAAACTGGGATTCCCTGGGCAGTACCTGCCTCCGTTACGAAGTAGGTGCGATCAGTTTTAAACACGCCACTGATGCGACCGATAGTCATGATCGGCATGTAACCGTAAACACCGGAAGCGCGGGACAGGCCGATGACCTGATCTGCGGCCTGAGCGGTCGCCGCAAATTCGGAAAGATCGATAAAGTCGAAAGTCTTTCCGAGAGTCTCGGCTTCAGCCTTATCAGGCATGATAAATGCCACGTCGGCCTCCTCGTCCTGACGGATAACTTTCCCGTGGAGCAGCGTGGTGTCACCGTAGCTGATTTCAACTTCGGTAAAGACAGACTTCGCCGTTTGGATGGTTACTACCTCTTCCTCCCGCTTCGCTTGTTGTCCCTCGAGACCTACGCTCGCATCGATGGCGGAATTGGATACGATGATGAGGCCATCCTCTCCAATCGTGACACCAAGGGTTCGTCGCTGCTGCTCACGGGGAGGAAGAGGATCGCCGGTAGTTCCGGCTTCGAGGGTGCTCTGAACCGTCACAACGACGAGCGCAGACTTATTCTTTTCTAGAATCTGTCTGGCCTGTTCTTCAATTTGCGCCGAAACATTCGCAGGAGCAAAGAATGCCGCCAGAGCGATGCCAAGAAGGCAACGAGTCAAGGATTTCATGGTGCTATTGGAAGTAGGATGTATTCATGTCCGGATCAGCCGGCTACCTATGATTCAGTGAGGTAGTAAATCCAACTGTCCTGTATAACAAAAATGTGACAAACGGCCATCAAAGGTAACCGAATGCCACATTTTCGAAAGCTTGAGGATGTTACTTAACGTGAATAAAGCTCGACCACCAGTTGGACGTTGACCATGGTGTCGATTTCGTCGGCTTCGGGGAGGCGATCCACCGTGCCGGAGAGGTTATCCTTATCAAAAGTGAGCCAATCCATCACCGGACGGGCAGCAGTAGCGTCAGCGGAGCGCATACCCAGCTGCTGGGAGCGAGTGTTTTCTGCAACAGCGATCACATCACCAGGCTTCACACAGTAAGAAGGAATATCTACGCGCCGGCCATTTACCTTAACGTGACCATGTCCCACAAACTGGCGGGCAGCACGACGAGTGTTGCCAAGACCAAGGCGGTAGCAGACATTGTCGAGACGGGTCTCAAGAAGCTGAACAAGGATGTCACCGGTAATACCGCGACGACGCTGAGCTTCGGCAAAGTAGCGACGGAATTGCTTCTCCATCACTCCATACTGGAAACGAAGCTTTTGCTTCTCCGCAAGAGCGACGCTGTAGTCACTCTTCTTGCGGCGGGCCCCACGGGCACCGTGCTGGCCGGGAGGATAAGGGCGGCGTTCCAGAGCCTTGGAGGGGCCGAAAAGAGCCACACCAAAGCGGCGGCTGATTTTGTCAGTTGGACCTGTATGTCTTGCCATCTCTTTGTAGGAAATTCGAGGTTAAATGCTGGCGCGCAATTAAACGCGGCGGGCTTTCTTGGGACGGCAGCCGTTATGAGGAACGGGAGTCACATCCTTGATTCGAGTCACTTCGATGCCGAGTCCCTGAACGGCACGAACCGCAGATTCGCGACCGGCACCAGGACCCTTCACACGGACTTCCGCCTGCTTGAGACCGTGGGACATAGCCTGGCGGCAAGCGTCTTGGGAAACGAGCTGGGCAGCGTAGGCGGTGCTTTTGCGAGACCCACGAAAGCCCATCTTACCAGAACTGGACCAGCCAATTACGTTACCGCTGGCATCACTGACGGAGACGATGGTGTTGTTGAAAGAAGCAGAAACGTGAACCACGCCAGCCTGGACATTCTTACTACCCTTCGCTTTGAGAACCTTAGGCGCCTCGGCACCTTCAGCACCTTCGAGCTCAAGGAAGATGTCCTCGGCTGTTCGAGGCTTTTCGCTCTTCTTCTCTTCAGCAGGAGCCGCCTCTTCCTCAACAGGAGCCCCAGCCGGGTCAGCTGCAGCTTCGGGAGCAGCGGTTTCAGGTGCCGTCTCTTCGGCAGCCGCCTCAACGACCTCGTCTGCCACCTCTTCAGATTTTTCTTCTTCAGCCATCGTTCTTAAACTTTAAAGTTACTCCACCCACCAGAAATTAGCGAACCACACCCACAGTCTTCCGCTTACCCTTACGGGTGCGTGCATTAGTGGACGTGCGCTGTCCGCGCACAGGGAGACCGCGACGGTGGCGATAGCCACGGTAGCAGTTGATGGAAGTGATGCGCTTCATATGGCCCTGGATCTCACGACGAAGGTCACCCTCAATCATGATGCCACCGCCAGTGATCGCGTTCGCGATGCGGCCGAGTTGTTCATCGGTGAGTTCACCAGTACGAATGTTCTTATCAACACCAGCCTCTTCCAAAATCTTCGTGGCAGTCACTCTGCCGATTCCGTAAATGTAGGGCAGAGAAGCTTCCACTCGCTTCTCATTAGGGATTTCAACTCCAAGTAGACGTGCCATATCAAAAATTTGTTCGGTGTTACGGTTCGTTCCAAATTAGCCCTGACGCTGCTTGTGACGGGGGTTTTTGCAGATTACGCGAAGGATCCCCTGACGCTTAATAATGCGGCAGTCGCTGCAAAGTCTTTTAACGGATGGCCTTACTTTCATGGAACAATCGGATGTCGGTCGTTTATATGGAGGTCGTTGCGATCAGGTTTGCGTGCCGGTCGTAATCCCCTACCTGGACCTCAACGCTGGGATTTGGCGCGAGGACGGAGTATGTATCACAGATTTGACTTCTCGCAACAGGTGATTCAGGGTTTGGACCAAATTTGGGACAGTTTTTTTAGAATTTTTGGTATTACGCTGCGCTTACGGCTCCGGCAGCACTGAATTCATAGGTTCGGGCCCTCGGAGTAAGGATTTCGGGCTCCCCGTCCGTAACCAATACGGTGTGCTCAAAATGGGAGGACATTTCGTGATCTTCAGTGATCACGGTCCAGTCATCGTCGAGGATGAGAACCCCATCAGTGCCTAAGTTAACCATTGGCTCGATCGCGAGAACCATGCCGGGCTTAAGTCGCGGATTGGCGAAGCGTCGCATCCGCATTTCGTCGGCATCCCAGTAATTCGGGACCTGCGGTTCTTCGTGGAGCTTTCGACCAACACCATGACCGACAAACTGCTTCACCACCGTAAAATCAAATTGAGCGACGTGTTCTTCAACGGAGGCGCAAAGTGCAGAAAGAGGCTCCCCTTCCCTCGCATGAGAAATCGCCTCGTATAGTGACTGCTCTGTCTCGATGAGCAACTTTTCGACGTCGTCGCTGATCTTGCCAACCGGGATGGTTTTGGCGTTGTCGCCGATCCAACCGTCAGGCGTTTCAATACCAACGTCGATCTTCACGATATCACCTTCGTTCATGACGCGGTCACCGCCAATTCCGTGCACCACCTCTTCGTTCATGGAAATGCAGATATTGCCAGGGAAACCACGGTAGCCAAGAAAAGCACTGACGCAGCCGTGTTCTTTCACAAACTGATCAGCTGCCGCGTCGATCTCGCCGGTGGTAATTCCCGGACGAACCATCTCAGAGCACTGACGAAGAATGTCAGCGGCAATCGAGCCAGCCTCCCGTAATCCATCCAACTCTGCTCCACTTCGAAGCTGAATTCTGGATTTACGCTTGGCCATGACTCACCGTTAGCGGATTAACCGCGGGAAATCTGGAAGTAAACGATGCCGCCGATGATCAGCACAGCGGCGATCACGAGTAGCCAGAGAATCTGGTTGCCACCGGCAGCAGCACCCTGACCACCGGGGCGGTCGAAACGGCCACGGATTCGCCCCTTGCGGAGGAAACCGTCGTAGTGGCGCTGGATTAGATGGGTTTCCACCTGGCGCATGATGTCGAGCAGAACGCCGACCATGATGAGAAGACCTGTTCCACCGAAGAACTGCGCAGCCAGAGGCGGCACACCCATGATGGCAGTCAGAATGGGAGGTAGTACGGCGATGACAGTGAGGAAAATTGCACCGGCAAAGGTGAGACGGCTCATCGTCTTATCAAGGAACTCAGCCGTGGCCTTACCCGGTCGAACACCGGGAATGTATCCACCGTTCTTCTTAAGATCGTCAGCAATTTGATTGGGCTGGAACATGGTCGCGACCCAGAAGTAGCTAAAGAAGAAAATCATGAGACCGGTCAGGGTATAGTAAACCCATCCGCTGCCACCACCACCGAGGGTGAGTGCCAGGTTTTGGGCCCAGTCACTGTTCGGGAAAGCCCAACCAAGGATCTGGGAAGGAAACATCAAAATGGCCTGAGCGAAAATGATGGGCATCACGCCGGCATAGTTAACCTTCAGCGGCATGTGCTGACTCTGCCCTCCATACATTTTACCACCGCGCACCTGCTTGGCGTAGTTGATCGGGACCCGTCGCTGGGCCTGGGTGATCGCAATCACAGCTGCCACCACGAAGAAAAGAAAAGCAAGGAGCGCCACCAACTGGAAAGACTTCAGCGGATCGTCAGTCGCAGAAGCCACATAGGTGTTGTAAACCTGGTAAAGCGCACCGGGTAGAGCATAAATGATGTTCACCGTAATGATGATAGACACGCCGTTACCGATCCCACGCTCTGTGATCTGGTCACCCAGCCACATGAGGAACGCCGTGCCCGCCGTGATGATCACCACAGTCTGAAGCACAAAGGCCATCCCCCCGTTCGGAACCAGTTCCGAAGTCGAATTACTCGCGATATCGCGAAGGAATGGATTCGCTTCAGGTGTCACAAGCGATTGAGCCAGCATGTAACCCTGAAACAAACAGAGCACAATCGTGAGAACACGAGTGTACATGCTGATTTTCTGGCGACCACCATCTTCGCGGGCCAGCTTACCCAGAGCAGGAACCACAGCAGTAAGGAGCTGGATCATGATCGACGCACTGATGTAAGGCATGATGCCAAGCGCGAAGAGTGCTGAGTTCTGGAGACCACCTCCACTGAACACGTTCATCAGCGCCAGCACAGAAGTTAGACCTTTGTCATCGCTGGATTGCTCCTGGACTTGATTATACCATTCGGTGAGAACGCCGGCATCCACACCCGGGAGGGTGACAACGGCTCCAAGGCGCACGATCACAACCACGAGGATGGTGAACAGGATACGGGCTCGGAGCTCCGGGATCTTAAAACTGTTTACAAAAGCGGAAATCATTCGCTGAAGCGGTGCGTTGGGGCTTTACATGGAAGACGCTGACATAACAGCAGGGTTAGGTCAGCGATTCAACAGGGTAAGAGGTGGGTGGTTGATCTCACTCGGCGACCGAACCACCGGCTTTTTCGATCTTCTCCTTGGCGGCACCGGACAATTTGTCCACATCCACCGTGAGCTTCTTGGTAAGGTCTCCCATACCGAGGACCTTAATGGCGTCGTAGATACCTTTCACCAGTCCGCAGGCACGGAGGGATTCTTCGTTAACCGTGTCGCCGTCAGCAAATTTCGCCTCGAGCTGGCTCACATTCACGATCGCGAATTGCGTCTTGAACTGAGCGTTGTTGAAACCCTTTTTGGGGAGGCGTCGGGCGAGGGGCATCTGACCACCTTCAAAGCCGGGGCGAATCGAAGCGCCCGAGCGGGATTTCTGACCCTTGTGGCCTTTACCACTAGTCTTACCAAGACCCGAGCTTTCACCACGACCGACACGGCGGCGGCGATGTTTGGATCCCTCGGTAGGTTGCAAATCGTGAAGTTTCATTTCTCTTCAGTCCTTTCAATATGAGCCGGGAAGCAGCTTAGAGAGCCTTCTTCTCAGCGAGGCGCTTTCCGCGCAGTGAGTAAATTTCTTCTTTGGTGCGAAGCTGCTCAAGAGCATTGAGCGTCGCCTTGACCACATTAGCGTGGTTGTTAGAGCCCATAGACTTAGCCAGGACGTCTTTGATACCAGCAGCCTCAACGACAGCACGGACACCACCGCCAGCGATAAGGCCCGTTCCTGGCGAAGCCGGGCGAAGGAGAACGCGACCACCACCGTGCTCACCAACAACAGGGTGAGGAATGGTATTCTCAGTGATGTTAACTTTAACCATTTGGCGTTTGGAAGCTTCGCTGGCTTTCTTGATGCATTCGGAAACTTCCTGAGCCTTGCCAAAGCCGAAACCAACCTGTCCTTCGCGGTCTCCACTCACAACGAGAGCGGAGAAGCTGAAGCGACGACCACCTTTGACCACCTTGGCGCAGCGGTTGATGTGGACGACTTTTTCAAATGCGTCGTCGAGTTCCTCGCCGCGGGCAGGTGCCGGGGTGGAGGCGCGGAGAATAGCCTCGGCTTTCTTGAGCTTTTCGGACTTTTCCTCTTCTGCCGGAGCTTCTTCAGCAGCAGGAGCCTCTTCTGCAGCAGCTTCTTCTGCGGCCGGAGCCTCTTCTGC